>NZ_VFUO01000002.1:702500-1300655 GCF_006440875.1 Mesorhizobium sp. B2-5-7
GAACTCGGCAAATTGCACGCGTAACTTCGGAAGAAGCGTGACCCTTTTCCACGCAAGTGGAGGAGGGTGGCACAGACCAGGGGGTAGCGACTGTTTATCAAAAACACAGGGCTCTGCGAAGTCGCAAGACGACGTATAGGGTCTGACGCCTGCCCGGTGCTGGAAGGTTAAGAGGAGGGGTGCAAGCTCTGAATCGAAGCCCCAGTAAACGGCGGCCGTAACTATAACGGTCCTAAGGTAGCGAAATTCCTTGTCGGGTAAGTTCCGACCTGCACGAATGGCGTAACGACTTCCCCGCTGTCTCCAGCATAGACTCAGTGAAATTGAATTCCCCGTGAAGATGCGGGGTTCCTGCGGTTAGACGGAAAGACCCCGTGCACCTTTACTATAGCTTTACATTGGCATTCGTAGTGGCATGTGTAGGATAGGTGGTAGGCTTTGAAACCTGGGCGCCAGCTCAGGTGGAGCCACCCTTGAAATACCACCCTTATCACTATGGATGTCTAACCGCGGCCCGTTATCCGGGTCCGGGACAATGTATGGTGGGTAGTTTGACTGGGGCGGTCGCCTCCTAAAGAGTAACGGAGGCGCGCGATGGTGGGCTCAGAACGGTCGGAAATCGTTCGCTGAGTGCAATGGCATAAGCCTGCCTGACTGCGAGACTGACAAGTCGAGCAGAGACGAAAGTCGGTCATAGTGATCCGGTGGTCCCGCGTGGAAGGGCCATCGCTCAACGGATAAAAGGTACGCCGGGGATAACAGGCTGATGACCCCCAAGAGTCCATATCGACGGGGTTGTTTGGCACCTCGATGTCGACTCATCGCATCCTGGGGCTGGAGCAGGTCCCAAGGGTATGGCTGTTCGCCATTTAAAGCGGTACGTGAGTTGGGTTCAGAACGTCGTGAGACAGTTCGGTCCCTATCTGCCGTGGGTGTAGGAATATTGAAAGGATCTGTCCCTAGTACGAGAGGACCGGGATGGACGGATCTCTGGTGGACCTGTTGTGGCGCCAGCCGCATAGCAGGGTAGCTATATCCGGACGGGATAACCGCTGAAGGCATCTAAGCGGGAAACCCACCTTAAAACGAGTATTCCCTGAGAACCGTGGAAGACGACCACGTTGATAGGCCGGGTGTGGAAGAGCGGCAACGCTTGAAGCTTACCGGTACTAATAGTTCGATCGGCTTGATCGTTCTCATTCCTAATACCCATTTGATGAAGTCAAATGGTCTGACCAGCGCTCACGCATGAGCGGCCCTTACGGGCCTATGCTCCGCGAGGGCGCCGGACGACCGGCGACGCGCAGTCGCGCTTGCGGGCTTTGCCCGGAAGCAAACTGCGGATGTCGCTCAGGCACAAAAAGACAGGTGAAGAGCAGTGAGCCAATGGCGAATAGGTATCCCCTACTCACTATTCGCTACTCACTATTCCCTATTCCAGCTTCTCGAATAACGTGCGTTTTGCCGACCTGGTGGTTATGGCGGAGCGGCTGCACCCGATCCCATTCCGAACTCGGCCGTGAAACGCTCCAGCGCTGATGGTACTTCGTCTCAAGACGCGGGAGAGTAGGTCGCTGCCAGGTCTGCAAAACGCACGTTCAAACTCTCATCCAATCGGATGACCGTGAAATCTTCTCTGCACGTCGTTCGATGCATGTCGTTGCCCCAAACCGCTAACACTTTTGGGCAACATCCATAAAGGCCCGCCAAGGGATCCCGGGCCGCTCTAAGCGGCCCTTTCATTTGGCAAAGCCAAAAGCAAGCAAACGCTTGCCTAGATCGGCAAGCAAACGCTTGCCTAGAGGTGACGCGGGGTGGAGCAGCCCGGTAGCTCGTCAGGCTCATAACCTGAAGGTCACAGGTTCAAATCCTGTCCCCGCAACCAAACAAAACGGCCCGCCTGGCTCTATGCCGGCGGGCCGTTCGCGTTCCGATCTCATAATGCTGCGGATGTCTTGTTTTGGGGTGCGGCAGAACCGCTTTATGTAAGCCATTACCGACCTTCTGCCGCGGTTGCATTCACGCCACGGCACTGCCGCGCGATCGCTTTCTCTCTGCGGCGGCGAGCAGGTCCACAAACGCGCGCACCTTGGCGGGCCTGAACCTTGCCGGCGGAAAGACAGCGTGGATACCGCCGTTGGGCAAGGCCCAGTCGGCAAAGACAGGAACCAGCCGCCCCTCGGCGATGTCGTCGCTGACGCTGTAGTCGGGAAACACACCCAGCCCTATGCCGGCAAGCACGCAGGCATGGGCAGCCGGGCTCTTGTCGCATGTGATGACCGGGTTGAGTTCAGTCAGCACCTTGTCGCCATCCCTGGAAAACAGCCATTGGCCGACGCCGCGAAGCTGGGCGTTTCCGACCCAGGCCAACGACCGCGCCTGCCGCGGGCTCACGTCCTGCGGCAGGCTTGCGGCGAACGCAGGGCTTGCCACCACGATCTGCCGGATCGTGCCCAAGCGCCGCGCCTGGTTGGAGGAATCAGCAAGCCAGCCGACGCGGATGCCGAGGTCGATCTGCTCGTCGACCAGATTGCTTACCGCGTCGTCGAAGATCACCTCGACGCGCATATGCGGATAAGTTCTCAGATAGGCGGCGATGACCGGTGCAACCACCTTCGTGCCGTAGTCGAGCGGCGCCGTCAGTCTCAACATTCCAGCCGGTTCGACGGCCGCGCGCGAAATCTCGCCATAGGCGGCCTCCGCTTCCCGCAGGATTATCATCGCACGATCATAGAAGAGGCGTCCCTCTTCGGTCGGCGCGACACGCCGTGTCGTTCGTCGCATGAGTGTCGCGCCCAACTCCTCCTCGAGCTTGCCGATCTGATGGCTGACCACGGCTTTGGCGACGCCAAGCCGGTCGGCCGCCGATGTGAAGGAGCCGGTCTCCATCACGGTGGTGAAGTAGACCAGTCGATTGAGGTTCAGCAGGTCAGCCACGGCGATCGCTTTGTATGAACTGGTCAGACAATCTATATTATTGGATGGTGTTTATCGCAAGATCGTTGTCTGCCACATAGGAGCAACAGATTTTGGCAATCCAGACCGCTGCACGCCGCGCCAAGGGATATCAGGCAATCATGAGCAATTCGGATGTGATTTATCTTTTCGATCCGCTCTGCGGCTGGTGCTACGGCGCCGCCCCGATGCTGGACAAATTGGCTGCCAGCGGCGTGCGCGTCGAATTGCTGCCGACTGGTCTGTTTTCGGGAGCGGGCGCGAGGCCGATGGATGAAGGTTTTGCCGCTCACGCCTGGGCGAACGACCAGCGTATCGAGCGTCTGACCGGACAAGCGTTCACGCAGCCCTATCAGCACAATGTCCTCGGCATCCGTGGCACCTTGCTGGACTCGCATGCCGCGACCCTCGCCATCAGCGCCGCCGGCCTGGAAGACCCGAGCCGCCGGTTGACCGCGCTCAAGGCAATCCAACGTGCGCGCTATGTCGACGGTCGCGATATCGTAACTGTGGAAGGCGTGGCTGCCGTGCTCGCCGGCGCTGGCATGATGGATGCCGCCGCGATCCTGAAGAGCCCGACCGAAACCTTACTGACGGCGCACCTCGACCTGGTTAATCGGGGCAGCGCGCTGTTCCAGCGCTTGCATGCCAAGGGCGTGCCTTCGCTAGCGGCCATCCGCAACGAAGCGCCTCGGCTCATCGGTTCGAACGCGCTGTTCGGCGGCTTTGACAATCTTGTCGCCCATATAGCGGCGGCGTGATCCTCAACCGACCTCCAACAAGGACTGGAAAAGAACATGGCAAACGTCGCTCTCATCGGTGCATCCGGCGCTGTCGGCTCGCGCATACTCAAGGAACTCTCCGATCGTGGCCACACGGTCACCGGTATCGCCCGCAGCCCTGAAAAAATTGCCGCGCTGCCCGGCGTGACCCCCAGGAAGGGCGATGTCTTCGATAAGGAAGGCCTTGCCGAGTTGATCCGCGACCATGATGCGGTGATCAGCGCGGTGCATTTCGTGGATAGCGACCCCGACACGCTGATCGCCGCGGTGCGTGCCTCGGGCGTGAAGCGCTATCTCGTCGTGGGCGGCGCGGGCAGTCTCGAAGTCGCGCCCGGCAAGCGTCTGGTCGATACCGCCGAATTTCCTGCGATCTACAAGGCCGAGGCACAGAAGGGCGCCGACTTCCTGGACAAGTTGAAGACAGTCAGCGACCTCGACTGGACGTTCCTGTCGCCGTCCGCGATGTTCGTCCCAGGTGAGCGCACCGGCAAGTTCCGCGTCGGCAAGGACACGCTTCTCGCCTCGGATAAGGGTAGCAGCATCTCGTTCGAGGACTATGCCATCGCCATGGTCGACGAAATCGAGAAGCCGACGCATGTCAGGCAGCGCTTCACCGTCGGTTATTGATTGAAAGGACCGACGCGTCGCCGGCCAGGGTCGCGCGGAGCCATGCGGCGATGGCCTCGAAGTCGATCGGCTGCGTCGTGTCGACGTCGAACAGCGGCCCGCGCCGCAGCGGTTCGGCGCGCCTGGCCAGCTCGATCAATTCGGGGATATAGGCAGCGCCGGGATGACCCGGGAGGCGCTGACCTAGCCGGGCGCCGTAGCGTTCGGCCAGAACTTCGCCCGGCGCGTGGCACCAGATTTCGACCGTGTGTTCGACCCCGGCGTTGCGCAGATGATCCTCGAGCACTTGCCGCGGCTGGAAACCGAACCAGGCATCGACGATGAAGGTGCTGCCGGCCGGGGCGTCGCCGACGAGCGACCAGATTGCCTGGTAGCTGGCGCGGCCCAGCGTGCGGTTGAATTCGCGGTCGCCGCCGCCGAGCACTTCGAGGAACGGGTTCTTGACCGTATCGAGCGCGAGCAGCGGCCATCCCATGCGATCGGCGATGCCGCGTGACACCGTGCTCTTGCCGCTGGCCGGGATGCCGTTGACGAGCACGGCGCGTCTGGCGCGGCCGGGCTGAACGGAAAGCGATGTCGATGTCGGTGCCGAAAGCGCCTGGAGACCGGCGCCGATCACTCCGGCGTCGTCGCCGAGCCGCGCCGGCGCCACCGGGCATTGGTACCACGGCGCCAGCGCCGGCGCGTGGCCAAGCGCTCTGTGTGCCGCCCGGCCAAGACCGCCGCCAAGCAGGACGAGGTCGGGGTCGAACACGGCAACGGTGGTATCGATAGCCGCCCGCAGTGGCCTCGCCCAGGCTTCCAATATGCCTCGCGCCTGGATGTCGTCGGCGGCATCGCGGGCAAAGAGTTGGTCGACCGAAACCTCGGGACCAAGGCCAGCCCGCGCTATGTGACGGCCGAGCGCCGTACCCGAACTGGTGGTTTCGACACAGCCGCGCCGCCCGCAAGCGCAGAGTTCGCCGTTGACGTCGACGGTGATGTGCCCCAGTTGCCCCGCCGTTGCCCGGCCGCGCATGATCCGTCGGTTCTGGACAACGGCGCCGCCAACGCCGGTGCCGATGGTGAACATGGCGATGTTGTCGTGGCCTTGGCCGGCGCCAAGCGCCATCTCGGCGGCCAGAGCCATGTTGCAGTCATTGTCGACGATAACAGGCTTGCCGGTCATGCTTTCCAGCCGCTGCGCGAGTGCGACCGAAGCGAGGTTGACATAGCCTCCCGACAGGACCGCGCCGCGCCGTGCGTCGACGCGGCCGGGAACGCCGACGCCGATGGCCGCCACATCAGGCGTATCGAGAAGGCGCACCATGTCGGCGATGCGGCCAAGCACCAGCTCCGGGTCAGGCGCGCTCTTTTCAGAAAGGCGTTCGAGGATTTCACCGGTGCACGAGATGCGGGCGGCACGCAAATTGGTGCCGCCGATATCGATCCCTATGGCCATCGACTTTTGTGGCATGACGTCCTGCACGTGACGGCGCTCAAACGGGGATATCAGGCGGCAGCCTTCCGCCGATAGTGCCCGATCACCGCCTGGATCTCTCGCAGCCGCGGCACCGCGATGGTCTTAAGCCTTTCGCGCTGAATGTCACGATCGAGCGAGATGCAGTCCTTCCACAGCGATCGGCCGGCGATGACGCCGGAGGCGCCATTTTGCATGGCGACCTCGACCTGGCCAAGGAAAGTGGTGTGGTTGACGCCGGCCGAAAGTACGGCCCACGGCACTTCGCCGGCCATTTCAGTGATGTTGGCGCAGGCTTCCGGCGTTCCGGGGTAGGGAAGCTTCAGCACCTTCGCGCCGCATTCCAGCGAAATCCTCGTACCCTCCTCGACCAACCAGGGCGTCTTGGCCGCATAGTCCTCGGGGCTTTCCCCTTCGAGCTGATAGGTCAGGAATTCGACGACGAGCAGCAGGTCCTCTTTGCCGAAGTCGGCGATGCATTGGTGCAGGATGGCGATGTTGTGTTCGTTGGCTTCAGGCTTGTCGGCTCTGAGATACACCATGATCTTGCCGCCCGTGCCGCCGAGTTCGCGCACGCGCCGCGCATTGATGCCGGGGACCAGCCGCGACAGCCGGTAGCCCTCCGGCGAAACGTCGAAACCGGACGCGTCGAGGCCAATGAGGAGTGCGGTATCGCGGTTGAGCACGCCGTCGTCGACAACCCTCGGCACCGCGCAGAGTGGGTCGAGCAGCACGCAGGACGCCGCACTTGCGAGATAGCGCGTGATGTCGGCCTTGGTGTCGCCGAGCATGTCGTTGGTGATCCTGGCCTGGTCCTCGGGGTCCGACGCCAACAAGGTGCGCATGCCGCCGCGCTGGTCGCAAGCGATGGCCACCATGGCTCCGTCCTTGCCGCATATCTGCTGGTAGCCGCGCAGTTCCGCGGTGGTCATCTTGATCATGGTTTTCTTCTGTCCGATGTTGGCGCGCCGAGGCGCTGATCCCGTGGAAACAAATGGTCAGTTTGCCCGCCTGCCGGCAGGAAGAGTTTGCCGCCTGATGCATCGCCGGCTGCTGGGATAAGCAGCCCAGCCGGCGTTTGGCCTGGTATCGCCTCAAGTTGCGAGTTCACCGGATTTGCGCGATAACTCGCATCGGCGTATACGTATGTAACACGTTGCTGAAAGGAATTGCAAGCTGTCTGTTTCTTCCGCCCAGGACGCGACCGCATCGCGCACGATGCTGCACACGGTTGCCAAGTTGCACTATGTGGAGGAGATGTCGCAGGTCGACATAGCGCGGCAGCTCGGTGTCTCCACCGCGACGATTTCGCGGCTGCTGCAGCGGGCGCGGGCCGAAGGCATCGTGCGCATCGAGGTGATCGACCTGGCGACGCCGGAGGATATTACCAGGCAACTTGTCGACGGATTGAAGTTGCGGGACGCCGCCGTTGTCGAAACGCCGGCAGCGGGTGCGCTGACTGCGCTTTCCGCCCCGCTTGGCGCTTTGCTCAGGCAGGCGCAACTGGTGGCCGGCTCCGTAGTCGCCATCGGCTGGGGACGCGCCGTGCGCGAGGTCATTCGAGCCGGTCTGCCGCGCATGCCGGGCGTGCTGACTGTGGCCGCGACTGGCGGCATGCAGCAGCACGCGGCGCATTTCCAGGTCAATGAATTCGTGCGGCTCGCCGCCGAAGAGTTTGGCGGGACACCGCACTTTATCCATGCGCCCTATCTGCCGTCCAGCGAACTGCGTGACGTCTTCCTCGGAGACGCCACCATCCGCGATGCCGTCGCGCTGTGGGACAGGACCGACGTTGCGATCGTCGGCATTGGCCTGCCGCACGCCATCAACCCACCCGAGGCGAGTGCCGCCACGCCGACCGAGCAGGCGCTGGTCCATGCGGCTGGCGACGTCCTTCGCCATTATTTCGATGCGGAAGGCGCCCTGATCGCCTGGGAAGGGGAGAGCCGGATGATCGCCATGTCGCCGGCGCAGCTTCGCGCCGTGCCCCTGGTGGTCGGCGTCGCAGCCTCGCCGGAGAAGGCGACGGCCATCATCGGCGCCGTTCGTTCCGGGCTCATCAACACGCTGGTGACGGATACCAAGACGGCTCAGGCCATCCTCGCGGTTCTTGCAATGCGATAGCGGCAGATATGAGGACTGATGCGGCGCTGTCGGTGCGGAGAGAAGCCGCTGCGAAATCGATTGTGTCGCCGGGGAGTCGGGACGATAGTTCGCCCGGGGCTCGGAGGAGCAGTCAGATGGCGTCTGGAAAGCCGGCGTTGCAGTCGCGGAAAAACCGAGTTGCAATTTATTTCTGCAAAGTGTTACAAATTGCCGATCCGTCGTGCAGGATGCCGGGCGCGATGGTTCCCTGACCTCGCGGAGGCGAGGAAAGTGAGCACGGGATTGTGCGGTCGGCTCGGCCGGCTGATATTTAGATTGGAGGGCGCTTGGGAGGAGCTGCCCGCGAAAGGCAAACAGGCGTTCCGGCCGTCGGCATCCTGCCTCTGAGCGGATAACGGCCACTCCAATGTCACCGAAAACGGCAGAACTGCCAACAATGAGGAGGATGTCATGAAGAAGATCGTTGCCGCGCTCGCGGCGCTTGCCGTCAGCGCAACGGTGCTGATGGCGCCCGCGCAGGCGCAGGACAAAAAATACACCATTGCGCTCATTCCGGGCCTCACGACCGATGGCTTTTACATCACCATGCGCAAGGGTGCCCAAGCGGCCGCCGACGCGCTCGGCGTGAACCTGGTCTTCCAGGGCGCTCCGGACTTCAACCCGGTCACCCAGGTGCCGGTGCTCGACGCGGTCATCGCCAAGAAGCCGGATGCGATCCTGATCGCGCCGACCGACAAGGTCCAGCTGGTCGAGCCGCTGCGCAAGGCCAACGACGCCGGCATTCCGGTCATAACAGTCGATACTTTCATCGGCAGCGGCGTTTACCAGACGGGTGCTGGCGATGCCGATTTCCCGCTGGCCTACATTGCTTCTGACAATGTTCTGGGCGGCGAGATCGCCGCGCGTGCGCTTGCCACCGCCGTCGGCGACAAGGGCAAGGTCTATGTGTCGAACGTCAAGCCCGGCATCTCGACCACCGACCAGCGCGAAGAAGGCTTCAAGAAGGAAATGGCCAAGCATACGGGCATCACCGTGCTGGAGACCCAATTCAATGACGACGACGCCAACAAGGCGGCCTCGCAGCTGCAGGCCGTCTTCGCGCGCAATCCCGATCTGGTCGGCGTGTTCGGCGCCAATCTGTTCTCCGCGCTGGGTGCGGCCAACGGCGTCAAGCAGGCCGGGCAGAGCGGCACCGTCAAGGTCGTTGCCTTCGATGCACCGACCAGCATCGTCGACAACATCAACACCGGCCTGGTGGACGTGGCGATCGCCCAGCATCCCGCCGAGATCGGCTACTTCGGCGTCGTCTCGGCCTATGCCCACCTGACCGGCCATTCAATCCCGGTCACGATCGGCACCGGCTTCACGATCATGGACAAGTCCAACATCGCCGACCCGAACATCTCGAAGTACCTCTACTCCGAGTAGGTCAAGACGAGCTTGGCTCCTCCCGGTCCGCCGGGGGGAGCTCGTGCCGGCTCCCAAAGGCGGGGCCTGTTTGAACGCAGCCGCGCCGCGGAGTATTCATGACCTCGACATCACCAGCCGAGTCGGCCGAGAAGCATGTCGCCCCCCAGGCCGATCATGGCGATCCGGCCAGGACCCTGATCGGACGCATCGCCGAAGGGCGCGCCTGGTTGTTCCTCGCCGGTCTGATCATCTGTTTCGAGGTATGGTCGAGGTTCGCCTTCGGCGCGACGTTCGTGCTCAACCCGTTCAACCTGCAATCCATCGCAATCTTTGCCATAGCGCCGCTCCTGCTTGCGACCGGACAGACCTTCGTCATCATTTCGGGCGGCATCGATCTGTCGCTGGGGTTCATCATGGGGCTTGCCGCCGTCGTTGCCGCGCATGCCACCAATATGGCGGGCGCCGCCATTCCCTTGCCGCTGGCCATGCTGGCGGGCATCCTCGCAGCGGTGATCGTCGCCGGCTTGCCCGGCATCATCAACGGCCTGCTCATCTCGCGCCTCAGGGTGCCGCCGTTCATCGGCACGCTCGGCATGTTCGGCGTCGCGCGCGGCGTTGCCTTCCTGCTTGCCGGCGGCACGACGGTGCCGGTTCAGAATTCCTGGTTCGCGCTGCTCGGTAATGGCAAGTTCTACGGCGTGCCCTATCTGGTCATGATCGCTGCCGTGTTCGTCATCGTGATGCATTATCTGCTCAGCCAGACACGGTTCGGCCAGCACAATTATGCCATCGGCGCCAATGTGCAGGCGGCGCGGCGCGCCGGCATCGACATCAGGGGCCACATATTGCGGCTCTATGTGCTGTCGGCGATGTGCGCCGGCCTTGGCGGGGCGCTCTACGCGGCGCGCTTCACGGCCGGTGCGGCACAAGCCGGCGAGCCGCTGCTGCTCGACAGCGTCGCGGCGGTCGTCATCGGCGGCGCCAGCCTGTTCGGTGGCTCCGGCACCATCCTGGGCACGGTCGCCGGCGCGCTGGTGATCGCGGTCATCCAGTACGGGCTGGTCTTCGTCAATGTCGAGCCGTTCTGGCAGTTCATCGCCGTTGGCGTCGTCATCATCATTTCCGTGCTCATAGACCAGGCGCAGCGCCGGTTCAGTGGAGGCCGCCAGGATGAATAGCACCGACCAGAACACCCCCTTGCTCGAGGTCCGCAACCTGTCCAAGCATTTCGGCGCCGTGCGCGCGCTCAACGATTTCTCCATGGCCGTGCGGCCGGGCGAAGTGGTGGCGCTGGCCGGCGACAATGGTGCCGGCAAGACGACGCTGATCAAGGCGATCTCGGGCGTGTTCCAGCCGACAGGCGGCGAAATCCTGCTCAGGGGCCAGCCGGTGGCATTCGCGACGCCGCAAGAGGCGCGCGAAAAAGGCATCGAGACGATCTACCAGGATCTGGCTCTCGCCGACAATCTGTCGATCGGTGCCAACATTTTCCTTGGCCGCGAACCGATGCGCAAGGCGTTCGGCTTCCTGCCGGTGCTCGACCGCAAGGCCATGGCCGAGGCGGCCAGGGAGACGATGAAGCGGCTGGATTTCCACGTCAGCCGGATGAACGCCCCGGTCAGCAATTTCTCCGGCGGCCAGCGCCAGGCTGTCGCCATCGGCCGCGCCGTCTACTGGGATGCGCAGATCCTCATCATGGACGAACCGACCGCGGCACTTGGCGTGCCGGAACAGCGCAAGGTGATCTCGCTCATCCACCAGCTCAAGGCGCAAGGACGCGGCGTGATCTTCATCTCGCACAATCTGCAGGATATCTTCGCGGTCTCGGACCGCATCGTCGTGCTGCGCCGCGGCGTCCAGGCCGGCGAGCGCAAGATTTCCGAGACCAACCATGACGAGGTCGTCAGGTTGATGGTTGGAGGGTAGGCCGTCCTGTCGGTGTGATCTTGTTAGAAGAGCGGATCATGGTCTGTTTCTGTTCAATCTAGGCGCGGCTGCCACCAGTGCCTTGCCGATGGCCGATCGCGGCGCGTCGATGACAGTTCGGGCATCGCCGCTCTCGGCAATACGCCCGGCATCGAGAAGGATGACGCGGTGGGCGACCGCCCGGACGACGCCAAGATCATGCGAAATGAAGAGATAGGCGATCCGTTCCTCGCGCTGCAGGTCCAGCAGGAGATCGAGGATCTGGCCGCGCACCGAGACGTCGAGCGCCGACACCGCTTCGTCAAGCACGATCAGCGACGGCTTGGTGGCGATGGCGCGGGCAATCGCCACACGCTGCCGCTGACCGCCGGAGATTTCATGGATTGCGCGGGGCGCGAGATCGGCCGCCAGGCCGACCCGCTCCAGCAAGGCGGCGATGCGACGCGGGCGCTCCGAGCGCGGGGCGACGCCATGAATGCGCAAGGGGTCATCGAGGACGCGCGCCACCGTGGCGCGCGGGTTGAAGGCGGCCAGCGGATCCTGGAACACCATTTGCAGGCGCGCGCGACGGGCTCGAAGTGCCGAGCCGCCCAGAGCCAGGAAATCACCGCCTTCGAATTCAATGCGTCCGCCATCCGGCTCGATCAGGCGCAGCACCAACCGCGCGATGGTCGACTTGCCGCTGCCGGAAGGGCCTGCCAGCGCCAGCGTTTCGCCGGGCTCGATATGAAACGAGATATCATCCACCGCAGCAAGGGTCTTGCCGCCGCGACTATAGCGTTTGGTGAGATTGGATACTCTCAGCAGGCTCATGCATTCAGCCTGCTTCGGTGCAGCAGCGGCTCGGCGTCGAGGCCGATATGGGCGTCGAGCAGCGCGCGAGTGTAAGCTTGCGTCGGGGCTTCGACAATCTGCTCGGTCTTGCCAAACTCCACCAACTGGCCGTGGCGGAACACGGCGATGCGTTCGGCAAGCTCGGCGGCGAGCGCAATGTCATGGCTGATGAACAGCAGCGTCATGCCGTCCTCGGCCACAAGCCGCCGAATCAAAGCGACGATCTCGGCCTGCACGATGGTATCGAGCGCACTGGTCGCCTCGTCGGCGATCAGCAGTTTCGGCCCGGCGGCAATCGCGGCGGCAATCGCCACGCGCTGCTTCTGGCCGCCGGAAAGCTGATGCGGGAAGGCGTGCAGGGCGGAGTCGGGGTCGGGCAAGCGGACGCGTTCGAGAAGGGTTTTGGCTTTGGCATATGCCTGGGCCCATGTGAGGCCGAGATGCGTGCGCGCGACTTCGGCGATTTGTTTGCCGACTGCCATTACCGGATCGAGGCTTGCGGACGGATCCTGGAAGACGAAGCCGATGTCGCGGCCGCCAAGGGAGGCTTGATTGTGACGGTTGAGAGATAGGCGATCCTTCCCACCCCCCTCTATCCTGCCGGAGGGGGGTGCCTTGGCCCCCAAGGTTGGCGGTGATCGCATGAACCAGTCGATACTCCCCTCAATCCTGGCGCTCGCCGGCAACAATCCCGCGATCGCCAGCGCCAGCGTGCTCTTGCCCGAACCGCTTTCACCGATGATGGCCAGCCGTTCGCCTGGCTGGATATCGAGAATAATATTCTTCAGCGCGGCGACCTCGCTGCCATCACGGCGGTAGGTCACCGTCAGATCTCGGATCGACGCCAGTACTGTCACGACAGGCCCCTCCGCACGGCCGTCGTCTCGACGATGCCTTCGCCGGCGAGATAGACGCCGAGCACCGTCAGCACCAGCGCAATGCCCGGGACGATCGAGAGGAACGGCGCGGTGCGCAAGACAGCGCGACCTTCCGCGATCATGCCACCCCAGGTGACCCGGTTGGGGTCGCCAAGACCAAGGAAAGACAGGGCTGCTTCGGTGAGGATCGCGGCGGCGACGATCACCGACGACATCGCCAAGATCGGCGGCAAGGCATTGGGCAGCACCTCGCGAAAGGCGATTTCCAGGGGATGCATGCCAATGACACGGGCACTGGCGACATAGTCGCGTTCGCGAATGGAGAGGACTTCCGCGCGGGCGACCCGCGCCGGTCCTGTCCAGGTGCCGAGCGTTATTGCAACGACGACGACGCCGAGCGAGGTCCCAACCACGCTGACGAAGGCCAGTGCCAGCAGGAAGCCCGGCACGGTCTGGAAAGCATCGGTGACGCGCATCAGCACCTCGTCGATCAGGCCGCCGGCGAAGCCGGCCAGCGTGCCGATCACCGCGCCGAAAGCGAGTGCCGCGGCCGCCGCCGCCAGACCGACGGCCAGCGAGGTACGGGCGCCATGAAACAGCTCGGCCAACACGTCCCGGCCGAGCCGGTCGGTGCCGAGCGGCAGCGACCAGTCCTGGAAAGGCGGCAGCAACGCCGCGCCAGCAATGGCTTGCGGGTCGCCGGGAAACAGCAGCGAGGCCGACAGCGCCATGGCAAAAAGCGCCGTCAGGATGATGGCACCGGCGGCCGCCTCGGGCGTGCGCAGAAAGCGGCGCAGACGGCTCATGCACCGGCCCCGCTGGCGCCGACGCGCGGGTCAAGGAACGCGTAGGCGATGTCGACGACAAGATTGATGACGATGACCAGGACGGCGCTGGTAAGAATGATGCCGAGCAGCAGCGGCGTGTCGCGCGCGGCGACCGCTTCCTGCGCCAGCCGACCAAGGCCGGGCACGGCAAAGACGCTCTCGATGACGACACTGCCGCCCAGCATCTGCGCCGACTGCAGGCCGAGCATGGTGACCAGCGGCAGCAGCGCATTTCGGGCGACATGAGCAAGCACGATGCGGCGGCGCGACAACCCCCGGGCGCGGGCGGCCAGCACAAAATCCTGGCGCCAGGCCTCGGCCATGCCGGCGCGCATCATGCGCAGATAAAGCGCCAGATAGATGAAACCGAGTGCGCAAACCGGCAGCACCAGATGGATGGCGATGTCGGCGCCGCGGTCGAGGCCGGTCTTGTCCGAGGCCAGCGTCTCGACGCCGCCGATCGGCAGCCAGCGCAGGTCGACGGCGAAGATCACGATCAGCACCAGGCCGAGCCAGAAGCCGGGCACCGCGTAGAGAGCCAGCGAGGCGGCGGAGAGAAAACGGTCGCGGAAGCTGCCTGGCCTGGCGCCGGCATAGATGCCGAGCGCCGAGCCGAGGCCAAAGGAGAGCGCGGTGGCGCTGACCATCAGGAAGAGCGTGGTCGGCAGGCGCTCGAGGATGACACCGCGGATCGGTCGGGAAAAAGTGACGGACTGGCCGAGATCGAGATGCAGCAGTGCCCAGAGATAGCTGGCGAGCCGCGTCAGCTCCGACTGGTCGAGGCCCCAGCGGTGGCGCAACAGCTCGATCATGCCGGCGTCGCCGCCGGTCGAGACGATGTAGGCGTCGACCGCATCGCCGGGCGCTGCTTCGAGCAAAAGGAAAGTGCCGATGACGACGATCAAAAGCACGAAGATGCTGCCGACGAGGCGACGGCGCAGGAGGACGAGGACGCGGGTCATGCGGACCTCGAATGCGCGATAAGGGACATAACGAAATGTCGAGCCCAGGCGCGCCCCTCTGTCCTGCCGGACATCTCCCCCTCAAGGAGGGGGATTGGCTGCTGCCGACGGCTTTCCTCGCGAATTCTCATCCGCGTGAGTGTGTCACGATTCCAAATATGTGTCCGCCCAGTTCGAGACCGCCCAGCGCGGGTTGTTGGCGATGTTGCCGACCTTGTCACTGGCGACGCTGATAAAACTCCATTCGGCGACGTTGATCAGCGGCAGGTCGGCCGCGACCTGTTTCTGGAACTCCTTGTAGAGGTCGGTGCGCGCCGTGGTGTCGAGCGTTTCGGAGGCCTTGGTGATCAGGGCGTCGAGCGCGTCATTCTTGTAGCCGCCCTGATTGGAAAACGGCACGCCATCGGGAATGCCGCTCTGCACCAGGATGGTGGTCGAGATCGCCGGGTCGCCGCGGAAAACCGGCGGACCGACCGCAAGGTCGAAGGCGTGGTCGGTATAGACCGCCTTGATGTGGGCGGCCGAGTCGTTGTTGACCAGCTGCGCGTCGATGCCTATTGCCGCGAGCGCCTGGCGCAGGTAGTCGCCGAACTGTTTCGTCTCATTGAAATAGGGGGCAGGCAAGAGCCTGAGCGAGAAGCGGTTGCCGTCGGCGCCTTTCTTATAACCAGCTTCGTCGAGCAGCGCATTGGCCTTGGCGACGTCGAAGGCATAGGTCGGCACATCGGCGGTATAGAACTGCGGATCGTTCTTCGGCACCGGGCCGGTGGCGGTGGCGGCATAGCCGAGGAACACCGTCTTGACGACGAAATCCTTGTCGATGGCATGCGCGATGGCCTGGCGCACCTTGAGGTCGGCGAGCTCCTTGCGGCGATGGTTGATCTCGACGACGAGCTGGTAGGTCAATCCCTCATAGCCTTTGGTGATCACTTTCAGGCCCGGCACTTTCGAGATGCGGTCAAGATCGGCCAGCGGCACCGCGGAGAAGGCGGCAAGCTGGATCTCTCCGGCTTCCAGCGCGCTCGCCGCCGAGGTGCGGTCGGGCAGCACCTGGTAGATGATCTCGTCGAGGTAGGGTTTGTCCTTGCCCCAATAATCCGTGTTCTTCGTCAGCCGGTAGTACTGGCCGGCCTTGTATTCGCCGAACTTGAACGGGCCGGTGCCGATGGGCGCATTGTTGGCCGGGTTGTCCTCGATCTTGCCGACTTCGTAGATGTGTTTGGGCACCACGCTCGACAGTGCCGGCAGCGCGTTGCGGATCAACTGGAAGGGCGTCGGCCTGGCGAATTTGAGCACGGCGGTCAACTCGTCAGGGGTATCGACCACGGCAAGATCCCTGAACACGGTGCGGCCGAGATTCTGCAGCGGCTTCCAGATCTGCAGCGCCGAGAAGGCGACGTCGGCCGAGGTGAACGGCTTGCCGTCATGCCATTTGACTCCTTCGCGCAGCTTGAAGGTCGCCGACAGGCCGTCGGCGGCACCTTCCCAGCTCACCGCCAGCCGAGGCGCGAGTCCGTCCTTGCCGTCGAAAGAGGCTTCGGCCAGCGTTTCGACGATCTTGCTGGAGATGAAGAAAACGCCGTTGGAGGCGACGATCGCCGGATTGAGATTGCGCGGCTCGGAATCGGCGGCAAGCACGAGCCGTCCGCCCTTCTTTGGCGTCTGCGCCCGGCCCAGTGCCGGCATGGCGGTGGAGGCCAGCAGCATTGCCGACCCAGTGAGCATGGTGCGTCTGGAAATAATGAAACCTGACATGATTGAACTCCGTCCTCTCCTCCACCCGACCGGGCGCGGCCTCGAACGCCGGCGCGCATCGGCATCCTTGCGGCGGGGATTATGGGCCTTGCCGGGGGTTTCGCCAGAGACGGAATTGGCGCATCCTTGCTTGGCTTTGAAATTTCCGTCCGCTGGACCAGTTTAGCACAAGTCCAGTCAATTCGGCTGGCTGGCAGGACCAGATTAGCGGATACGCGCACAAATGACGCTTTGGTGACCATCCCGGCGCTGTGTTCGTATACATTCTGGCTAGACCAGAGCGAGAAAAATGGTGCAGATTTGATCGCGAGCCGGCGGATCGGGTGCGAAACAGCGCCGATCCCGGGCAATTCAGGGAGAGAGTGATGAACATTGCGCCGGGCAAGAGTGCCGTCAGCAATATCCCGTTCGAGCAGGCCAGGGTCGACCGGCTGATGGAGGAGGCCGGCATCGACGTGTTGCTCGCGACCTCCAAGCACAACACGCAATATCTGCTGGGCGGCTACAAGTTCATCTTCTTCGCCGCCATGGATGCGATCGGCCACAGCCGCTATTTGCCAATCGTGATCTACGAGAAGGGCGGGCCGGATCATGCTGCCTATATCGGCAACCGCATGGAAGGCGGCGAGCACCAGAACCACCCGTTCTGGACGCCGACGCTGCATGCCGCCTGCTGGGGCACTCTCGACGCCGCCAATCTTGCCGTCGAGCATGTCAGGAAGATCGGCAAGGGCGGTGCCCGCATCGGTATCGAGCCCGGTTTCCTGCCGTCGGACGCCTATGCGCTGATCCGCAAGGCATTGCCCGATGCGAAGCTGATCGATGCGACCGACATGCTGGAACGCATGCGTGCCATCAAGACGGACGCGGAGTTGGAGAAGCTTCGCACGGCCTCCGAGCTGATCACCGATTCCATGCTGGCGACCATCGCCTGGGCGCGCGAGGGCACGACCAAGGCCGAGATGATCGAGCAGATCAGGCGCGAAGAGACCAATCGCGGTGCGCATTTCGAATATTGCCTGCTGACGCTGGGCTCCAGCCACAACCGCGCCACCTCCCCGCAAGCGTGGAAGAAGGGCGAGGTGCTGTCGATCGATTCCGGCGGCAATTATCACGGTTATATTGGCGATCTCTGCAGGATGGGCATTCTGGGCGAACCCGATGCCGAGCTCGAGGATCTGCTGGCCGAGGTCGAGACGGTGCAGCAGGCGGCCTTCTCGAAGGTGAAGGCGGGCACGCTGGGCGGTGACATGATTTCTCATGCGGAGAGCGTGCTGAAGACATCCAAGGTCGCGCCCTATACGGATTTCTTCGCCCACGGCATGGGGCTGATCACGCACGAGGCGCCGTTCCTGATGACCAACCACCCAGTGGCCTATGAAGGCACCTATGCGGCCAAGCCGCTGGAGAAAAACATGGTGCTGTCCGTGGAGACCACCATGCTTCACCCGACGCGCGGCTTCATCAAGCTGGAGGATACGCTGGCGGTGACCGAGAGCGGGTACGTGATGTTTGGCGATCGGGGCCGGGGATGGAATAGCGGTGGGACGGCCTAATTTTGGAGGCCGGCGCCCGGCGGGATCAGCCTGAAATCCGGCAGTTCGCGCAGACCCAGTTCCGGCCCGGCCGGCGAATAGACGACGAACAGCTGCATGGGCCCGTCGCCGGTGTTGAGCGTCGAATGAAACCGACTCTCCGGCACGTAGATGGTGCAGCCGGGGCCGACTTTCTCCACCACCGGATTGCCCTTCTCATCCTCGACCATCTGCTCGCCATGGCCCGAGATGACGAAGATAATCTCTTCCGCGCCCGGATGGTTGTGGCGGGTATGGCCCTTGCCTGAGGGCAGGTCGACGACGCCGCCGGAAAAGCGGGTCGCGCCGTTCACTTCAGGTGCCACCGTCAAAGACAGTTTTCCCCAGTCGAAGCCGAAGGCGCTGACGTCCTTCGGGTAGACAAACACCTTGCTCCTGTCGGTCATCTCTCTCATCCCTTCTTGTTCTTTGCGCCGCCGCCGAGCGTCACCGCCTTGAAATCCACAGTCTGCCTGGCGATCGCGGCTTCCGCCGGCAGCCGTTCCATCGAGCTCGCGCCATAAAAGCCGTGCAGGCCCTTGGCGTGGGAGAGGATGTAGCGGGCGTCGTCGGGCATCGAGATCGGGCCGCCATGGCAAAGCAGGATGACATCGTTGCGCACCGAGCGCGCCGCCTCGGCAATGGCGTCGATGGCAATGACGCAGTCGTCGAGCGACTTGGCCGAGGTGGCGCCGATCGAGCCGCCGGTGGTCACGCCCATATGGGCGACGACGACATCGGCGCCCGCCTTGGTCATGGCGCGTGCTTCTTCGGGGTTGAAGACATAGGGCGTGGTCAGGAGGTCGAGCTTGTGTGCCTCGGTGATCATGTTCACCTCTAGGCCGAAGCCCATGCCGGTCTCTTCGAAACTCTGCCGCATCTGGCCGTCGAACAGGCCGATGGTGGGAAAGTTCTGAACGCCGGAAAAGCCCATCGTCTTCAGTTCCGCGAGCAGCAGCGGCATGATGACGAAGGGATCGGTGCCGTTGACGCCGGCCAGTACCGGCGTCTTCTTGACCACCGGCAGCACCTCATAGGCCATCTCCTTGACGATCTCGTTGGCGTTGCCATAGGCGAGCAGGCCGGCGGCCGAGCCGCGGCCAGCCATGCGGTAGCGGCCGGAATTGTAGATGATGATGAGGTCGATGCCGCCGGCCTCCTCGGCCTTGGCCGACAGGCCGGTGCCGGCGCCGCCACCGACGATCGGCACGCCTTTGTCGATCATTCCCCGGAACTTTTTCAGTATGTCCTTGCGCGGTATGGCTGGCATGTCTGGGTCTCACTGTCTGGCGATGTCGAGAAAGGCCGCGACCGCCGCCTTGGCAAAGTCCGGATCGTTGATGTGCAGCGGCAGGCGGGTGACGCGGCGCGTCGCACCCGGCCTGATGGTGCGCTCGACGGCTTCGAACAGAGCTGCGTCGGCTTCCGGATCGAAGAAGGCGCCGCCTTCGATGTCGAGCGCGGAAACGCCTTTTTCCGGGATCAGGAAATGCACCGGGCCTTCGCAATGGGCGAGCCTTGTGCCGATCCATTCGCCGATCGCGCGGCATTCCCGCGCTGTCGTGCGCATCAGCGTGACGTTCGGATTGTGCTCGTAGAACAGCCGGCCTCGATAATGCTCCGGAATGGTCGATGGCGCCCAGAAATTGACCATGTCGAGCGCGCCGACCGAGCCGACATAGGGTAGCTTGGTGCGGGCAATGGCACCGAAACGATCCTGGGTCGCCGGCAGCACGCCGCCGAACAGCAGGTCGCAGACCTCGGTCGTGGTGATGTCGATGACACCCGACAGCAGGCCGCTGTCGGCCAGCTTCTCCATGCTGCGGCCGCCGGTGCCAGTGGCATGGAAGACCATGCAATCATAAGTCGAGCGCAGGTGTTCGGCGATTGCCGTCACGCAAGGCGTGGTGACGCCGAACATGGTGAGGCCGATCGAGGCCTTGCCGTCCGCCGCAGGCGCCGGATTGACCGCCATGCCCGCTATCGCCTGGGCGGCGTTGTGCAGCACGACACGAGACAGCCGGTTGAGGCCGGCCATGTCGGTCACCGATGGCATCATGATGATGTCGGACACGTCCACATAGGGGGCGGTGTCGCCCGAGGCCAGCGTGGAGACCATGAGCTTGGGCAGACCGAGCGGCAGCGCGCGCATGCCCGCTGTGATGATCGAGGTGCCCCCGCCGCCGCCAATGCCGATGATGCCCGATATGTCGTCGCGGGACTGGACAAAGCGCGTGAAGGCCCCAGCCATTGCCGCAACCGATCTGCCGCGGTCGTCGATGCCGAGCACCGCACCGCGGCCGTCGGGATGATGGGCGGCGACCTCTTCAGCCGAGACGTCGACCGGCACGGTCGCGCCTCGCGTGCCGACATCGACACGGCAGACGACGGCACCCGTCGCGGCGATCGCATCGGCCAGGAATGCGAGTTCCTCGCCCTTGGTGTCGGCGGTGCCCACCACATGGATGCGCTTCATCCGTGCGTCCCTCTGCTGGTTGGTTCGAAGGTGGTGATGCTCATCAGATGAAAGCTTTGTGCGCCGTAGAGCGTCAACGTGGCCACTCCAGGAAAAGGGCTGCCATTGCAAATTTTTGAGACGCGCGTATCGTATTGGCATGGATGTCTCACGTCAACAACCCGCAACGGACGACAATGCCGGGGAGAGAGCAGAGCGCGGACCGCGGGCGCGGACAAAGCGGCTGATGCTGGAGACGGCCACGCGGCTGATGCAGGCGGGGGCGACGCCTTCGGTCAGCGAGGTGGCGGAGGCAGCCGAGGTCTCCCGGGCCACGGCCTACCGTTACTTCCCCAGCCAGGCAGCCCTGGTGCAGGCCGTCGTCGACGAGGGGCTGGGGCCAATCTTGACCTGGAAGTCCACCGCCGCCGATGCCGAGCGCCGCGTCACCGAACTGTTCGACACGGCCATGCCGCGCATCGAGGCCTTCGAGGCGACATTCAAGGCTGCTTTGAAGCTGTCGCTCGATCAATGGGCGCGGCGCCAGGCGGGCACGCTGGGCGGAGAGCCGGCCTTCACGCGCGGCCATCGCGTCGAATTGCTGAAGGAGGCGCTCACGCCGCTCAAGGGCCGCTTGCCGCCGCGCGACTTCAAGCGGCTGGCGCAGGCGCTGTCGCTGATCTTCGGCGTGGAGGTGCTGATCGTGCTCAAGGATATATGGGGGCTGGACAGCCGCCGGATGATGTCGGTGGCGCAATGGGCGGCGAGTGCGCTGGTGCGCACAGCAATCGCGGAGTCGGCTTATGGTGGTGATGAGTCCGCTTCAGGAGCGGCGAAATAGCCCCAATCTGGTTCGACCAGATTTGCCTGCATACCGCTGATCCTAGCCCAAAATGCGTTCATGGGGCAAGGTCAATGTATATCATTGAGTAGGAAAATCATGGGAAAACAGGCAGATAAAGCTTTAATTCGACAGTAACGGCCCATGCCGGCTTTCAAGAAAGGGCTTGACGCCGCCGCAGGATTGGTAATACCAGATCAAGGAAGATAAGCGGATCGAAAGTGAGGGCTGCGATCCATTTCCGGACAGAGCGAGGAGGCTCCGAATTCGGAAAAGCGCGACCACGGGAGGAACTACCAGGGCCGGCTCCGTCGCCGGCTCGTACGACAAGGTAGAATGCGCACAAGGGAGGAAATCATTATGCGCAAGTTAGTGACCAGCATGCTTGCTGGTATCGGCTTAACGCTTGCCTGCGGAACGTCCGTCTACGCGCAGGAAAAGTCGCTCACCATCTTCTGGGCGGAATGGGATCCGGCCAATTACCTGCAGGAACTCGGCAACGAGTACGAGAAGGAAACCGGCGTCAAGATCACGGTGGAGACCACGCCCTGGTCCGACTTCCAGACCAAGGCCTTTACCGAGTTCAACGCCCATGGCGACGCCTATGACCTGGTCGTCGGCGACTCGCAGTGGCTCGGCGCCGGCTCCACCGGCGGCCACTACGTCGACCTGACCGACTTCTTCAAGAAGCATGATCTCGGCAACGTCATGGCACCGGCGACGGTGAAATATTATGCCGAGTATCCCGGCAACAGCGGCAAATACTGGGCGATCCCACTTGAGGGCGACGCCGTCGGCTGGTCCTATCGCAAGGATTGGTTCGAGGATCCCAAGGAAAAGGAAGCCTTCAAGGCCAAATACGGCTACGACCTCGACGTGCCGAAGGATTTCAAGGCGCTGCGCGACATCGCCGAGTTCTTCCACCGGCCGGATCAGAAGAGATACGGCATCGCCATCTACACCGACAATTCCTACGACGCGATGGCGATGGGCTTTGAGAACGCGCTGTTCTCCTATGGCGGTGAGCTGGGCGATTACACGACCTACAAGGTCGACGGTCACATCAACTCCGACAAGGCGGTGGCCGCGCTCGATGCTTACAAGGAGCTCTACAAGTTCACGCCTCCGGGCTGGGCCAAATCGTTCTTCGTCGAGGACAACCAGGCAATCACGGAAAACCTGGCCGCGATGAGCATGAACTTCTTCGCGTTCTTCCCCTCGCTGATCAACGAAGCGTCGAACCCGAATGCCAAGAACACCGGCTTCTTCGCCAACCCTCCCGGCCCAAATGGCGACCAGTTCGCCGCACTCGGCGGGCAAGGCATCTCCGTCATCTCGTACTCGAAGAAGCAGGACGAGGCGATGAAGTTCCTCGAATGGTTCATCAAGGACGAGACCCAGAAGAAGTGGGCGGCCCTTGGCGGCTATACCTGCAGCCAGGCGGTGCTCAAGTCGCCTGAGTTCCAGAACGCCACACCCTACAACAAGGCCTTCTACGAGACCATGTTCAAGGTGAAGGATTTCTGGGCAGTGCCGGAATACGCAGAGCTGCTGCAGCAGCTCAACCAGCGCGTCTACCCCTACATGATCGGCGGCAGCGGCACCGCCAAGGAAACGCTGGACGCATTGGCTGGAGACTGGAACGCGACCTTCAAGAAATACGGCCGCGTCCAATAATCCTTCATGTCCCGCGGAGGGGGCGGTGTCGCCTCCTCCGTTTCTTTTTCTTGAACCGGGAGCAGGGTCTTGGCGACCACGATGATCACCACCCTCGACAGATCCTCGCGCGCCGCGGCACGCGGCCTAAGCGATATCTCCATCCGCAATCTCTTCATCATCCCGACGGTTCTGTTCCTGATCGTCTTCAACATTTTTCCGCTGATCTACTCGCTCGGCTATTCCTTCACCGACTTCCGTGCGTCGACCAACGCGCCGGCGAATTTCGTCGGGCTGCAGAATTATCGCGACCTGCTCAACGACCCTTATGTCTGGTCGAACTTCGCCATCACGGCGAAATACGTGATTGTCTCGGTCGTCGGACAGCTGCTTGTCGGCTTCGGCGTGGCGATGCTGCTCAACCGGGAC
Organism: Mesorhizobium sp. B2-5-7; assembly: GCF_006440875.1. Classification (NCBI taxonomy): domain Bacteria; kingdom Pseudomonadati; phylum Pseudomonadota; class Alphaproteobacteria; order Hyphomicrobiales; family Phyllobacteriaceae; genus Mesorhizobium; species Mesorhizobium sp. B2-5-7. The sequence goes on from NZ_VFUO01000002.1 coordinate 725,977, forward strand.
ATTCCGCTCAAGGGTCTTATCACCACGCTGCTGCTGCTGCCGATGATGCTGTCGATGGCGGTGGTCGGGCTGTTCTGGAAACTGCTTTACGACCCGTCATGGGGGGTTATCAACTATGCGCTCGGGCTCGGCAATTTCGAGTGGCTGGCCGACCCCAAGATGGCGCTCTACGCTGTTGCGTTGACCGACATCTGGATGTGGTCGCCCTTCGTCATGCTGCTGTCGCTGGCCGGGCTGTCGGCGGTGCCGAAGCATCTCTATGAGGCCGCCGCGATCGACCGCGCCGGGCCGTTCTACACGTTCTTCCGCATCACCCTGCCGCTGGTCGCGCCGATCCTGATGATCGCCGTCATCTTCCGCACCATGGAAGCCTTCAAGACCTTCGATCTCGCCTACATCCTGACCAGCCAGCCGACGGCCGAGCTGATCTCGATCCGGCTCTACAAGATGGCGTTCCAGGAATGGCAGACCGGGCGCTCCTGCGCGATGGCCTACATCGTGCTGATCATGGTGCTTGCGATCACCAACATCTACGTCAAATATCTCAACAAGGTGAAGGAGCGCTGAGATGGCGGCCGTCCGCACTTCTTCCGAAATCACCTTCAACCGCGTCGCCATAGTCGCCGTGCTGCTGGTGACGATCATCTTCCTGGCGCCGATCTACTGGATCGCCTCGACAGCGTTCAAGCCGCGCAATCTTGCCACCACCATTCCGCCGACCGTCGTCTTCCAGCCGGAGATATCGCCGTTCGTGAAGCTGTTCACCAAGCGCTCTCAATTGCGCAGTCCGCCGTCGCCGGAAGAGTACGCGGCGGCCCCATGGTGGGAGCGCGTCGTCTTCGACGGTGGCGAAAAGATCGTGCGCGACGGCAAGGGCCAGGTGCAGTGGTCGGGCTATCCGAGCCGCTTCCTGAACTCGCTGATCATCGCCATCACCTCGACGGTGCTGGCCGTCGGCATGGGCACGTTCACCGCCTATGGCTTCTCGCGCTTCAGGGTAAAGGGGGAGGCGGACCTGCTCTTCTTCATCCTGTCGACACGCATGCTGCCACCGGTGGTGGTCGCGATCCCGATGTTCCTGATGTACCGCGCGGTCGGCCTCAACGATACCCACGTCGGGCTGATCATTCTCTACACCGCCTTCAACCTGTCCTTCTCGGTGTGGCTGATGAAGGGTTTCATGGATGAAATCCCGAAGGAATATGAGGAGGCGGCACTGGTCGACGGCTACACACGCATGGAAGCCTTCTTCAAGATCGTGCTGCCGGAGGCCGCCACCGGCATCGCCGCCACCGCTGTCTTCTGCTTCATCACGGCGTGGAACGAATACGCGTTCGCGCTGATCATGACCAACCGCCGCGCCCAGACGGCGCCGCCCTTCATCCCGAGCCAGGTCGGCTCGGGCCTGCCGGACTGGACTGTGATCGCCGCCGGCACCTTCCTGTTCCTGCTGCCGGTCGCCATCTTCACCTTCCTGCTCCGCAACCATCTGTTGCGCGGCATGTCCTTCGGAGCGATCCGCAAATGAGCTTTCGCGCCATCAATCAGAAATATCTGGAACCGGGTTCACAGATCCTCATGGTGCTCGGCATCGTGGCCCTCTGCCAGCCCTGGAACATGACCCTGCACACCTACGGCCTGACCATCATCCTGATCGGGCTGATCGGCTTCAACATCACCTCGAAGATCGCACCCGAGGAACAGGCCGGCACCGGTCATGCCGGGGACGCGCGAAATCCGGGAGCACAGCATTGACCCAGATCGAGCTTCGCGGCGTCCAGAAATTCTTTGGTGCCGTCCAGGTCATCAAGGATCTCAACCTCAAGATCGCGGACAATGAGTTCATCGTCCTGCTCGGCCAGTCCGGTTGCGGCAAGACGACGACGTTGCGCGCCATCGCCGGACTGGAAACCATCGACGAGGGCGACATCCTCATCGACGGCAAGCCGGTCCAGCATCTGAAGGCAGCCGACCGCGACATCGCCATGGTGTTCCAGTCATTCTCGCTCTACCCGCATATGAGCGTCTACGAGAACATCGCCTTTCCGTTGCGCGCCACGCGCAAGAGCAAAAGCGAGATCGACCAGGAAGTGCGCTCGGTCGCCAAGACGCTGCAGATAACGGATCTGCTGGCGAAGAAGCCGTCGGCGCTTTCGGGCGGCGACATGCAGCGCGTTGCGATCGGCCGGGCGCTGGTGCGGCGGCCGAAGGCGATGCTGATGGATGAGCCGATCGGCGCGCTCGACGCCAAATTGCGCGAGGAGATGCGGGCCGAGATCAAGCGGCTGCATATCAAGCAGGGCTCGACCACCATCTATGTCACGCACGACCAGATCGAGGCGATGAGTCTCGCCGACCGTATCGTCATCATGCATGAGGGCGTGCTGCAGCAGGTGGGAACGCCCGACGAGGTCTATTCGCGGCCGGCCAATCTGTTCGTGGCCCAATTCGTCGGCAGTCCGGTGATGAATGTCGCCGACGCGGCGGTTGCCGAAACAACGTCATCGGCCTCGGTCACCGTTGGTGGCGCGGCTTCCGGCTTCGAGTTTCCGCGGGCGCTGCTATCGAAACTCAACGGCCACGCTAGCGGCCAACTCGCACTTGGCATCCGGCCGGAAGGCGTCCTCATTCGTCGTGACGCGGCCGATGGCTTCATGGCCGTCGAGACGCAGATCGTCGAACCGCTCGGCTCCTTCGACATCGTTGACCTCAAGGTTGGCTCGAAAATGCTGCGGGCCCGCACCAAGAGCGGCTTCGTTGCCGGACCGGGCGAGAAGGTGTTTGCCCGAATCGATCCGACCCAGGCGCATTTCTTCGACAAGGCAAGCGGCAAGTCGCTTGAGGTGAGGCTCTGATGGCCCATATCCAGCTCAAGAACATCTCCAAGACTTTCGGCAACCACACGGCCTTGACCGGGCTCGACCTCGACATCGCCGATGGCGAATTCTTTGTCCTGCTCGGCGAGACGGGCGCCGGCAAGACGACGACGCTGCGGCTGATCGCCGGCCTGGAGAAGCCGAGCGAGGGGCAGGTCTTCATCGACGGCGTCGACGTCGCCGACTGGGGTGCGGCCGAGCGCGACGTGGCGCTGGTGCTGCAGCAATATTCGCTCTACCCGCGCTACACGGTGCGCGAAAACCTCGAATTTCCGCTGAAGCCGAAGATCCGCCGGCTGCCGGATGCCGAGATCAAGGACCGCGTCGACCGCGCCGCCCGCACGCTGCGGATCGAGCACCTGCTCGACCGCAAGACCGACCGCCTGTCCGGCGGCGAGATGCAGCGCGTCTCCATCGGCCGTGCCATCGTGCGCAAGCCGCGCGTGTTCTTGATGGACGAGCCGCTGTCGGCGCTCGACGCCAAATTGCGCGAGGCGCTCCGCACCGAATTGAAGAACCTGCAGATACAGCTTGGCGCCACCTTCCTGTTCGTGACCCACGACCAGATCGAGGCGATGTCGATGGGCGACAAGGTCGGCGTGCTCAACCATGGCCGCATCATCCAGACCGGCACGCCGCACGAGATCTACAACAATCCGCGCGACACCTATGTGGCGAGCTTCGTCGGCTCGCCGCCGATGAACCTCATCGACGGCAGGCTGGTTAACGGCCGCGCGGTGATGGCGCCATTGAATTTCGAACTGCCCTTCGCGGGGGCGGCCAAGATTTTTACGGGGGCTGGGGCGAGTGCGGCGACCGACGGTCGCCCGCTCGTCTTCGGCATTCGTCCGGAGGATGTCTATCTGGAAAGCGGCGCACCGGTCGAGGCCCGTGTCCACGACGTCGAGAACCATGGCGTGGAAAAGATCCTGACGCTGCGGGTCGGCGATACAACGCTTCGCGCCACGGTGCCGGCCAGGACCGATGTCGCGATCGAGCAACCGGTGCGCTTTGCCTGGAATCCCGACAAGGTGGTGCTGTTCGACAAGGGCAGTGGTGTCAGCCTGCGGCACGCATCATAGGGCGCGGCTATTTCGGCAGGTAGGTCTCGTAAGGCGTGTCGTTGATCAGCAGGATCACGCATTCCGTCTCCGAGAGGCAGGCGTCGTCATGCATCTCATTGGCTTTCTGCGTCCAATAGGATCCAGACGGCAGTTCGACCTTGGTCGCTTCACCGCCAGTTGCCGGGGACTTTCAGCAAGGTTCCGGCAGCGCCTTTGGCCCTTTCGCCCCACAGTGATCCCAAGCGTGCCGGTAGAGCTGCAGAGCTGGCTGGTGCGGGCAGCGCCCGACCAGGCTGAAAGCGCCGGTGGCCTGATGGTGGCGACCTTCCAGGTAGCGATTGCGATGGGCGCCGTCTTCGGCGGGCTGCTGGTCGACCATGCCGGTGTCGGCAGCGCGTTTGCCTATTGCGGCGCCGCGACGCTGCTGGCGGCCATCGCGGTGTTCCTGCGCGGCCCAAAGGCCGAATAGTCTCTCGCAACAGCCACCTATAGGGGATGATGGGAAGCTTAGACGGCCCGCCCGTCGAACGCGAAGACCGACAAGGTGGACGGGTCGAGACCGGTGACGCAATTGATGTTGATGTAGGCGCTGCGTTCACCGCCTTCGCTGGTGTCCTCGGCAAAAGGATGGATGCCGCAGGTTCGACAGAAGCGGTGCGCTATCTTCGTTTCGCCGAATGTGTAGCGGCCGAGGTCATCGCCCCAGGCGACGAGCGTAAGCTTGTCGTGCGGCACGGCCCATAGCAGCGCACCCTTGCGGGCGCAGATCGAGCAATTGCAGCGCACGACGCTCTCAAGTTCGCCCTCCACCTCGAACGCAACCTTGCCGCAATGGCAGCTGCCTTTGTACAGCATCAGTATCTTCCTGTCGCTGGCAGGTGCAAAGGCACGCTGGCCGGGTTATCCCTTCGGCAGTCCCAACGGCTGCTTGCCTTCAAGACGTTCCATCCTGGCGGAGTCCGACACCAACATGCAACCAATCCGCGACCGCCTCGAAATTATCCTGTCACGTCTTGCCAATCGTGTGGCCGACGAGAAGGTCTTCACGAAGCTCTATGCCGAAGCGGCGCGGGTCGCGGCTGACGCCAGCGATGCCCGCAAAAGAGTGGGCGTGACACTCGGCCCGCTCGACGGCACCATTGTCTCGATCAAGGACCTGTTCGATGTCGCCGGCGAGCCGACCACGGCCGGGTCGCTGATGCGCAAGGCCGCCGCGCCGGCACAGCGCGACGCCGCCATCGTCAGCCGGCTTCGGCAAGCCGGTGCGGTCGTCATCGGCAAGACCAACATGACCGAGTTCGCCTTCACCGCGATCGGCGACAACATGCATTACGGCACGCCAGGCAACGCCGTTGATGCCAGCCGCATTCCAGGCGGGTCGTCCTCGGGCGCCGGCGTGTCCGTGGGCGAGGGGACGAGCGACATCTCGATCGGCTCCGACACCGGCGGCTCGATCCGCATTCCGGCGGCGCTCAATGGCGTCGTCGGTTTCAAGCCGACTGCACGGCGCGTCCCGCTCCATGGCGCCTTTCCGCTTTCGGGTACCCTGGACTCAGTCGGACCGCTTGCCCGAACCGTCTCGCAATGCGCCGCCGCCGACGCGGTGATGGCCGGCGAAGTGCCGAAGGAGTTGGTGGCCATTCCACTCGCCGGGCTTCGCATCGGCATTCCGCGCGGCGTTCTTTTCGGCGACACCGAAGGCGAGGTTGGATCCGCCTTCGAGTATTGTCTTGGCAAGATCGAACAGGCTGGCGCACACATTACGGATCTGTCGATCGACGACATGATCGCGGATCTGCGCGCGGCCACCAAGCGCGGTTCGATCGCGGCGATGGAGGGCGCGGAAGTGCATGCCGACTGGCTGGCGACAGGCGCATCCGCGCCGGTCGACCCGCATGTCAGCGGGCCATTGTCGCGGGCGGCGCTGCTGCCGACGCCGGTCTATATCAGGGCGCTCCGCCGCCGTACCACGCTGGCCGCTGCCATGGATGAGCGGCTGGCATCGGTTGACGTGCTGGCGTTGCCAGCCACACCGGTGACGGCGCCGGCCATCGCTTCCATGGCCGAGGATGCCGAGTTGCGTGACCGCACCGAAGGCCTGCTGCTGCGCAACACCCAGGTCGCCAACCAGTTCGACCTTTGTGCGATCTCGTTGCCGATGCCGGGGCCATCGCTGCCAATGGGGCTGATGCTCGTAGCGCGCAATGGCCATGACCGGCATCTGCTGCGGATCGCCGTGTCGGTGGAGAGGCTGCTGGGGGTTGATCGGCAGCGAGTCGTGGATGACGGATCAGTGCGATGAACAGTGCTTGCGTTCGCCGTCCTTGGCGGTGCGCACGATGCGGGTCGCGACCAGCCAAGGCAGGCTGTATTCCTTGCCGGTGAAGGTCTGGATGCGGTGCTCGATCGAGCCCCTGACCACGATCTTTCCGCTATAAAGCACGTCGGACTGGGCCGTTATCGCCTCGTCGGCCTGCGGCAATCCGCTGGTGTCGATCGACACGCCCTTGGTGATGGCGCCGGTGGCAAGGTCGAGCGCGCTGTTCGACGGGCAGGGCGCCTTGAAGCAGCGTAGTCCGTTGTCGCAATAGACATAGCTGCTCTCGGCCGCTGCGAATGCCGGCAAGGTGCAGATGGACGAAGTTGCGACAATCAGAACTGCAAGGCGAAGACCGGACATGGCTCGCAAAGTCGCGGAGAATTGGGGCGAAACCGCGATGCTATATCTGCGCCGGAAAGCGACGCCGGTAGTGATCGACCACTTCGGGATTGCGCAAATTGACAGGCAGTTTGCCCGCCAGCACCAGCAAGGCTTCGCCGGCCGCTCCGACGCCCATGCGCATCATCGATTCCTCGGTGATTCCCGCCATATGCGGGGTGATGATGACATTGTCGAAGCCGAAATAGGGATGGTTTGGCGGCAGCGGCTGCGCCGAGAAAACGTCGAGCGCGGCGCCGCCGATGCGACGCTCCCGCAAGGCCTCGATCAGCGCGTCGTCATCGACGACCGGCCCGCGCGACACGTTGATCAGCAGTGCGTTGGGTTTCATGCGGGCGATGCGTTCGCGGCTGATCAGGCCGCGCGTTTCCGGCGTCAGCGGACAGCAGAGCACGATGATGTCGCTCTGCTCGACCAGCGCGTCGATCGACAGGAAGCCGACCTTTTCCGGCGCCGGCTGCATGCTGCGTGTCGTTGCCACCACTTTGAGATCGAAGCCGTGTGCGGCGATGTGGCCGACCGCCTGCCCGACGGCGCCGAGACCAACAATGCCGATGGTCTTGCCGGCGAGTTCGATGTTGGCATTGGCGTGCTCGCGTCCGGCCAGCCAGCCCTTGGCGCGCAGGTCGCGGTCGACCCGGCGGAACTGCCGCAGCAGTGCAAGCGCGGTGAACATGACATGTTCCGCCACCGAGCGGGCATTGACCGCCGGCACGTTGGCCACGAGCACGCCGGCCGCCGCGGCCGCTTCCATCGGGATCATGTCGAGACCGGCGCCATGGCGGATCGCGGCCCTCAGCTTCCATGCACCCTCGAACAGCGCCGGCGGCAGCGGCGCCCGCACGATGATGATGTCGGCATCCTTGGCCTCCCCCGCCAATGTGCCGGGGTCGAGCGCCGAAGCGATGACCAGCTGGCCGGCGCCGGCCAGCTTGGCCGTGGCGCGCGGGTGCAGCGGATGCGTCGACAGGATCTTTGGCACGGTCTGGGTCACGGTCAGGCCTTTTCGAGTGCCGCGCCCGCGGGCGAAGCCGCCATGCCGCCCTCGATCAGGCCCTTCCAGTAGCTTTCCGCGCCCTGCAGATGGGCGCTCATGAGCGCCTGGGCGAGATTGCCGTCGCGGCGCAGCAGCGCCTCGTAGATCTGCACGTGCTCGGCATGCGAGCGCACGCTGCGTTCAGGATCGTTGAAATAGATCGGCAGGCGCTGCTCGCCCATCAGATAGTAGACGCTGCAGATGTTGTGGAAGACGCTGTTCTTGGTGGCGCGCACGATCTCGAGGTGAAACTCGCGGTCTTCCTTGGCCAAACCTTCGCCAGCGGCGATGCGGTCTTCCGACGCTTTGAGGATTTCGCGCAGGCGCTCGAAATTCTCCTCGGTGGCGCGCGAGCAGGCAAGCTCGGCGGCCTTGATCTCATGGATCTTGCGCAACTCGACCGTTTCATAGATCTGCAAGGGATCGAGCGGCAGGCCGGCACGTGCGAACAGCGCCAGCGCCTCGACGCTGGCCTGCTTGGTGTCGATGTAGATACCCGACTTGGCGCGGCGCTCGACGATGCGCATGGCTTCGAGGATGGCGAGCGCTTCGCGGATCTGGCCGCGGCTGACGCCGAAATGCTCCGCCAATTCGCGTTCCGACGGCGTGCGGCCGCTCTCCTTGTCCGAGTGGGAGAACAGATAGGCGGCGAGTTCGGCGAGAAGATTCTTTTCTTTCATCGTCAATTGCGTTGCGCGTGCGCCTCCAGGAATCGCTCCGAAACGGTGAATCCCAATCCGGGCTTTTCCGGGATCGCTATCATACCGTCCTTGGCTTCGACAGTCTCTTCGACCAGATCGTGGATCATCGGGTTGGCGCCGAGCGAATACTCGACTGTGAAACTCGAAGGCGACGCGGCGCAGACATGCAGCCCGGCGAAGAAGCAGGGCGCGCCGGCCCACAGATGCGGCGCAAAGCGCAAATTGAAGGCGCTGGCGATGGTCCCGATCTTCATCGCCTCGCTGATGCCGCCGCAGAAGGCCGGGTCCGGCTGGAAAATGTCGGCGGCCCTGAGAACGGCGAGATCGCGGAAGGCATAGCGTGTCGCCTCGCTTTCGCCGGTGGCGATCGGAACGGCGCCGGAGGCGCGCACTTCGGCCATGCCTGGCTTGTCGTCGGCGATAACAGGCTCCTCGAACCAGGCGAGATCGAGGTCGTTGACGAGATGGATAAAGCGTTTGGCTTCCGCCACCGTGTAGGTGCCATGGGCGTCGACCATCAGCTCGACGTCGGGGCCGAGTGCCTGGCGCGCGGCGCGCACGCGGGCGGCGGAAACGTGTGCCGCGCCATCCATGGCACCGACCCGCATCTTCAGCGCCTTGAAGCCGCCTTTGGCGATATAGGATTTCAGCTGTTCCCCGATGGCATCGGCGGAGGCCCAGCCGCCCGAGGCATAGGCCTGCATGCGATCGACCTTGCGGCCGCCAAGGAGCCGCCAGACCGGCTGGCCCAGCGACTTGCCCAGTATGTCCCAGAGCGCAATGTCGACCGCGCTGATGGCGGCGACGCTCATGCCGCGCCGCGCGAGTTGCGGCATGGCGTGGCCGGCGCGGGCGGCGCTCTCATGGCGCACGCCGTTGTAGAGCATCTCCCAGATGACGCCGATGTCGGCCGGGTCGCGGCCGATCAACTGCGGCCCGACCTCGTGATTCAGCATGTGAACGAGTGCGCCGTAGCTGCCGGCACTGCCGGCTGCGTTCTTGCCTTCGCCCCAGCCGACCAGCCCGTCATCGGTTTCGACGCGCAGGATGGCGGCGTCGAAGGTCGTCACCTGGCCGAAGTCGCTGCGATGCTGCTTCGGGGCTTCGATCGGCACGCGGACCCACCACGCCTGGACTGTCTTGATGCGCATGTTTCTCCCCAGCCCTGCCGCCGGTCGGGGCGGAAGGGCAAATTTCCCAGCGGCAGTCGACTATTTGATCAGCGGCAGCAGTGTTTCGGCGGTGATGCGCATCTGGTCGGTGTAGAATTTCTCGGTCAGCACGCTGGAGCCATGGTCCTGGATGAACTTCAGCTGCTCGGGCGAGATATCGACCGGATGGCGCTCGACCATGTCGGGATAGGGTGCTGCCGGCGTGCGGTCGACCGGGGCGACGAACTCGTTGGTCAGTGCGCCGTCGTAGCCGACCTCCTTCAAGGTGGCGACGATCCTTGGCCAGTCGATCTGGCCGAGGCCGGCGGCAAAGCGGTTGTTGTCGGCGACATGGAAGTCGAACAGGCGCTTTCCGACCTGGCGGATAGCGTCATGCACGTTAAATTCCTCCATGTGGATGTGGTAGGCGTCGAGGCAGACGCCGCATTCGGGGCTGACCGCGTCAGCCAGCGCCAGCGCCTGGGCGCCGCGGTTGAACAGATAGGTTTCGAAGCGGTTGAGCGGTTCGACGGCGATCTTGACCCCGACCTTCTTGGCGTGGGTGAAACATTCGCGGGTCGCGTCGACCACCCACTTCCATTCCTCTTCCTCGGTACCGTCCGGGACCACCTTGCCGACGGTCGCCGGAACCAGCGTGATGATCTCGCCGTCGAGTTCGCCGACCATCGTCAGCACGTCCTTGACGTATTGCACGGAGCGCTCGCGCTGGCCCTGGTCCCTGGCGGCGAGGTTGCGTTCACCCAGCATCAAGGTCACCGCGCCCCAGCAGCGAATGCCATGCTCCTTCAGCAGCGCCCGCGTCTCCTTGGTCTTGTACTGCGCGGGCTCGCCGGAAATCTCGATCGACTCATAGCCGAATTTCTTGATGCGCTTCAGCGTCGTCTCAAGCGGTTCCGCGCGCATCCAGTTGTGCGTCGAAAGATGCATGGTCTGTCCTTCCCAGATTCGTCCGTATGGTTTGCCTGCGACATGCATCGCCGGAAGACGACGCAAGGGTTCCTCCCAAGGCATCCCCAGCCTTTTACTGCAAACTGGTTAGACCAATTGGGTCTGAAATGAGGTCTACAGCAAATTCCTTGAGACGGCAACAACTGTGGCGACGCAACTTTCAGGGTGAACTAGTTTATTGATTACATTGCGATATGTGCCGTTATTTTGGGCTTTCGGGGTGCCTTTTCGGCGCATTCCAAGGCTTGACCAGATTGCCTTATTTGGTCATACCAGAATGGCGGTGTCGGCAGAGCGTCCGACGCGATAAAGACCAAAGTGACTGGCCCTGCTTTCATCAGGCGCTATGCTTGGTCGTGACAAACGAGGAGGATGCCGATGCCGACGACAATGAAGGGCCCTGGACTGTTTCTGGCGCAGTTCGCGGGTGATGCCGCACCGTTCAATTCGCTGGCGTCGATCACCAAATGGGCCGCCGGCCTCGGCTACAAGGGCGTGCAGATCCCGACCTGGGACGCGCGCCTGTTCGACCTCAAGAAGGCGGCGTCTTCCAAGGCGTATTGCGATGAGGTGAAGGGCATCTGCACTGACGCCGGGGTCGAGATCACCGAACTGTCGACGCATCTGCAGGGGCAATTGGTGGCGGTGCATCCGGCCTATGACGCGCAGATGGATGGGTTCGCGCCGCCGTCGGTGCACAACAACCCGAAGGCGAGACAGGAATGGGCTGTCGAACAGATGAAGTTCGGTGCCAAGGCATCGCGCAATCTCGGGCTGAATGTGTCGGTGTCGTTCACCGGCTCGCTGGCTTTCCCTTACCTCTATCCCTTTCCGCAGCGCCCCGCCGGACTGATCGAGGAAGCCTTCGGCGAACTCGGCAAACGCTGGAAGCCGATCCTCGACGCCTATGAAGACAATGGTGTCGATGTCGGCTACGAAATCCATCCTTCGGAGGACGTGTTCGACGGGGCGACCTTCGAGATGTTCCTCGACGCGGTCGGCGGCCACAAGCGCTGCAACATCAACTACGACCCTTCGCATTTCCTGCTGCAGCAACTCGATTATCTCGAATTCATCGACATCTATCACGAGCGGATCAAGGCTTTCCACGTCAAGGACGCCGAGTTCAATCCGACTGGACGGCAGGGCGTGTACTCCGGTTACCAGAGCTGGACGAACCGCGCCGGCCGCTTCCGTTCGCTCGGCGACGGGCAAGTGGATTTCGGCGGCATCTTCTCCAAGTTGACCCAGTACAATTACGATTCGTGGGCGGTGCTGGAGTGGGAATGCTGCCTAAAGCATCCGGAGGATGGTGCGGCCGAAGGGGCGCCCTTCATCCAGCACCACATCATCCGGGTGACGGAGAAGGCATTCGACGATTTCGCCGCCGGCACCACGGACAAGAAGCTGCTGCGCGCCATGATGGGAATTTGACACGGCTTTCCCTCTCCCTCGGGGGAGGGGTATCTCACACGAGGGAGAAAAACATGGTTGGTGCATCGAAGTCGGAAACGGGAGGCGGCCCGATCCGTTACGGCATGGTCGGCGGCGGGCAGGGCGCATTCATCGGCGCAGTGCACCGGATCGCTGCGCGCATGGACAATGATTTCGTGCTGGTCGCCGGCGCCCTGTCGGCCGATCCGGCGCGTGCGAAAGCCTCGGCCGCCGAACTCGGGCTCGATCCGTCGCGCAGCTATGCGTCCTACGCCGAAATGGCCAAGGCCGAGGCAAAGCGCTCGGATGGCATCGAGGCGGTGGCCATCGTCACTCCCAACAACGTGCATGTGCCGGCGGCCAAGGCCTTCCTGGAAGCTGGCATCCACGTGATCTGCGACAAGCCGCTGGCAACGACCTTGGCCGAGGCGAAAAGGCTTGCGGCGATCGTCGAAAAGACCGGCAAGGTGTTCGTGCTCACCCACAACTACACCGCCTATCCGATGGTGCGGCAGGCGCGCGAAATGGTCGCCAAGGGCGTGCTCGGCGACATCCGCATCGTGCAGTCGGAATATCCGCAGGACTGGCTGACCGAGGACCTCGCCGCCACCGGCCAGAAGCAGGCGGCTTGGCGTTCAGACCCCAAGCAGGCGGGCGCCGGCGGCGCGCTCGGCGATATCGGCACCCATGCCTACAATCTCGCCCGCTTCGTCTCCGGGCTCGAACTCGACTCCCTGTCGGCCGATCTCGACGCCTTCGTGCCGGGCAGGCTGCTCGACGACAATGTCAACGTCATGCTGCGTTTCAAACCGAGGGGGAAAACGCATCCGGCCAAGGGCATGATCTGGGCGAGCCAGGTGGCGCCCGGGCATGAGAACGGCCTGAAGCTGCGCATCTACGGTTCGAAGGGCGGGCTGGAATGGGTGCAGGCCGATCCCAACTATCTCTGGTACACGCCCTTCGCCCAGCCGAAACAGTTGATCACCCGCAACGGCGCCGGTGCGCTGCCGGTGGCGGGCCGTGTCAGCCGCGTTCCGTCAGGCCATCCCGAGGGTTACCTCGAAGGCTTCGCCAACATCTACCAGGAGGCCGCACGGGCCATCCGCGCGGCACGCAAGAAGGGTGGCAAGCCAGCAAAGGATGTCGTCTTCCCGACCATCCAAGACGGCGTCGAGGGCATGGCCTTCATCGAGGCCTGCGTGAAGTCGTCGAAGAAGAACGGGGCCTGGACCAAGCTGTAAGAGGCGCCGAGTAACGAGGGCCCTCACCCGGATAGCCAACCGAATTGCGAAAGGCAATTCGGGGCAATCCGGCCTCTCCCCGAGGGGGAGAGGAGGCGTTGGCGCCTATCTCTTCTCCCTCTCGGGGAGAAGGTGGCCGCGAAGCGGCCGGATGAGGGGAGTGGCGAAAACCGGCGGTGCAATCAGCCGGCCGCCAGCAAAGGGAGGGCGTCGATGAAGATCGGCATGTGCATGTTCTTGTGGACGACGGCGGTATCGAAGAAGCACGAGCCGCTGCTTCGAGACATCAAGGCAACCGGCTTCGACGGTGTCGAAATCCCGATCTTCGCCGGCACGCCGGACGACTACAGGAAACTGGGCGAATTGCTCGACCGTATCGGGCTGGAGCGGACCGCTGTGTCAGCCATGGGCGATCCGGCGATGAACCTGATTTCGGCCGATGCGGCAACACGCAAGGCCGGTGTCGACTACATGAAATGGGCCATCGATTGCGCCGATGCGCTTGGCGCCCGCACGCTGAGCGGACCGCTGCATTCGACGCTCGGCGCCTTTTCCGGCTCCGGACCGACCGCCGCCGAAAAGAAGCGCTCGATCGCCTCGCAGCGTGCCATCGGCGACCATGCCGGCAAGCGCAACGTCACCGTCGGGCTCGAGGCGCTGAACCGCTTCGAATGCTACCTCCTCAATACCATGGCCGACCTGTCGGAGCATATCGATGCCATTGACCGGCCGCACATCAGGGCAATGTACGACACGTTCCACGCCAATATCGAGGAAGTCGACCCGATCGGCGCCTATACGAAGCACTGCGGCAATGTGGTGCATATCCACATATCGGAGAACGATCGCGGCGTGCCGGGGCGTGGCAACATTCCGTGGAAGGAAACTTTTTCCGCCATTCGCAAGAGCGGCTATGACGACTGGCTGACGATCGAAGCGTTCGGTCGCTCGCTGAAGGATCTGGCGGCGGCGACCAAGGTGTGGCGGGATTTTTCCGAGACGCCGGAAGCCGTCTATCGCGATGGGTACAGGCATATCAGGGACGGGTGGAGGAAGGCGGCTTAGGTGCCTACGTCTGGTCCATTTTCTATTTGTGTTCGCGTCGCTTGCCAGGTGGTTCCCCCACTCCGTCTCGGCTTCGCCGAGCCACCTCTCCCCCCTCCGGAGGGAGAGGAAGGGGCTTGGTGGCGCCGGGACAGGAAGAGAGCCTCGGCCTTCGGGGACGAGCGCGGATCGGACAGTCTGGTGCCTTTCCTCTACCCCGTCGACCGGGGGAGAGGAGTCGAGCGAAGCTCGACGGAGTGGCGGTCGACCCCTCGGCGCCGGGCGAGACGATGCTTGCGCTTCTGCGTCCCAACACTAACCCTGCCTGGCCTGCAACCTGTTGTAGTCGTGGATGGTCCGGCTCAGCCGGCGGCGCAGGAAGTTGGATATGTTGTCGAAAATGAAGACGACGAGCAGGATCAGCAGCACCATGTAGAAGACGTTGGCCCAGTTGGAATTGGTGCGCATCGCTTCCCACAGTTTCAGGCCGATGCCGCCGGCGCCGACGGCGCCGATGATGGTGGCGCCGCGGGTGTTGGATTCCCACTGGTAGAGCGTCTGGCTGATGAAGACCGGGATCACTTCGGGCATCACGCCGTAGCGCTGCACCAGGATGCCGTTGGCGCCGGTCGAGAGCACGCCTTCGCGCGGCTTGTCGTCGATGTTCTCCAGGCCTTCCGAATAGACTTTGCCGAGGGTGCCGATCTCGGTGAAGAAAATCGCTGCACTTCCCGCCAGCGGGCCGGGGCCGAAGGCGCGGGTGAAGAACAGCGCCCAGATCAGCATGTCGACCGAGCGCATGAAGTCGAAGAAGCGCTTGAGCACTTGGCCGAGCATGCCACTCGGCGTGATGTTGCGCGCCGCGAAGAAGGCAAGGGGGAAGGCGACGATGCCGCCGAGCAGCGTGCCGAGGAAGGCCATGACAATGGTCTGCAGGAGCTTCGTCCAGACATCGCCGTGCTGCCACTGGGCGTTGTTCCAGACGTTGTCGCCGGCAAGAGCAAGGTTGGTGGTACCTGGTTTCAGCTCTGGTCCCGAGACGATCAGCGAGATCACTTCCCGCGCTGATTTGCCGAAGAAGGGCGAGCGCGTGTCGAAAACGAAGTTCGCCCAGCCGAGGAAGCGCTTGCGCACCTTGACGCGGTCGACAGTGACGCGCACCTCGCCGACGAAGCCCATCTTGGCCACCACCTCGTCGTCATGGGCGGTGATCCAGTCCGGTACGGCACCCGTGACCACCGGCTTGCCGCTGGTCAGCGAAACAGGCACGGTCTGGCCGTTGGCGACGATCGTCGCCTGCGTCTTGTCGAAGGTGACGGATTTTGCCGGCCCGTCGATCAGCACGGTGAAGGTGCCGTCCGGATTCCTGGCCACCCAGTCGGGATTCGGGTTGTCGCCCAGCGCGGAAAAGCGCGGGTATTTGGGCGTGATCTCCGGCTGGTCGAGACGGAATTCCGGCTGCAGATCGTAGCTGATCCATTGTGTCAGGAAGAGCGGCAGGCGCTCCCAGTGCGATTCCCGCAGCACCTGCGGCAGGCTGAAGAACCACAAGGCATAGATCAGATAGAGGAGAGTGCCGACGAACAGCAGGAGCGGACCGAAGCGCTTGTATGCCGGGCGCCGGAACACCTGCGGGTGGCGCGCCTCGATCGACAGCATCTCCTCAGCGGTCATGGTCGCCATGATTTACGCCCCCATCATGAAGGCTTGTTCGCCGACCAGCTTGCGACGAAGCCAGGCGGAAAACTGGTCGATGATGAAGATGGTGGTGAACAGGAGCAGCACCAGTGCCAGCGTCTTGGCGCCGAAGCCGCGCGAGATGGAGAGCTTCAGCTCTTCGCCGATGCCGCCGCCGCCAACGGCGCCGATGATGGTCGAGACGCGGACGTTGATCTCCACGCGCAGCAGCGTGTACGACATGAAGTTGGGCAACACCTGCGGCAGGCCGGCAAAGCGAACCCGCTCGAGCCAGTTGGCGCCGACCGCGCGCAGGCCTTCCTCGGCTCGCATGTCGATGTTCTCGTTGATCTCGTAGAACAGCTTGCCGAGTGCGCCGATGGAATGCAGGCCGATGGCGATGATGGCGGCGATCGGACCGGTCGAGACGATGGCCGCGAACAGCCCGGCGATGACGATCTCCGGAAAGGCACGCAGCAATTCCATGAAGCGCTTGACCACCAGCCTCAGTGCCGGATGAGGCGTCAGGTTGCGCGCCGCGATGAAGGAAAAGGGCACGGCGAAGACAAAGCCGATGAAGGTCGAGACCAGCGCCACGTTCACGGTGGTCAGCATCAGCTCGACATATTCGGGGATGTAGAAACCGTCCCAGACGTAGACGCGGCCGAGCGGGAAGTTGAATTCCTGGGTGCCGGTATCATGCGGCGAGGCAATGTCGAACAGCGCCCGCCAGACGTCGTTCCAGTCCTTGGGGACCAGCCAGCTCAGGAAATCCAGAATATGCGGCAGCCGGTCGAAGAAGTGCCCGGCGTTGGCTTCGTCGGCGAACCACATGCTGGAAAGCATCGCGGCAAGCAGCAGGCCGACGCCCAGCACGGTATAGAACCGGCGCAGCGACGTCTGGCGTCGCCAGGCATCGGCCATCTCGTGGGTGGCGCCGGAGGGGGCTGTCACGGAAAGGGTCATGATCGGAGATGCAAAAAGGGCGGTACTTGATGAGGTACCGCCCTTTTGCAATTTCGCCGTTAGCCGCCGATGGCTGCCTTACGGGCTTCGACGATGACGCTGTAGAAGTCCGGCTTCACCGGAACGTAGCCGGTGAAATCGCCGCCTTCGACGCCTTCGAAGCAAGCCTTGTCCTTCTTGGGCAGGTCGGTGAAGAAGGCCGCCAGCTTGGCGGTCATGTCGTCGCCGATCGCGGTGCGCACGACAAGCGGGCCGTTCGGGATCAGGCCCGAGCGCCAGACTTCGACGAAGTCGTTAGGGTCGACGGCGCCCTTGGCGACTTCCTTGTGGAAGGTGCCGGAGGTGTAGCCGTTCTTGAAGTCGCCGATGCCCGAGGAATCGTCGACCGCGACATCTACCTTACCGTCACGCACGGCCAGAACGTTGTTTTCGTGGCCGCCATTGAACTGGGTCGAAGCGAAGTAGGTTTCGTTCGAGGCGCCGGTGGTCTTCGGAATCTGGGTCAGCGGGATCAGGTAGCCGGAGGTCGAATCCGGATCGGCATAGCCGAGCTTCTTGCCCTTGGCTGACTTGATGTCGGTGATCCCCGACGTCTTCAGCGCCAGCCCGATCGAATAGTAGCCGGTGGAGCCGTCGGTCTGCTTGGTGGTGAGGATCGGGGTAACCGCCTTCGGATCCTTGAGATAGACGCTGGCGTAGCCGGAAGCGCCGAGTTCGGCGAAATCGAGCGTGCCGCCGAGCAGGCCCTGGATGACGCCGTCATAGTCGGCGGCGGGGAACAGCGAAACCTTCTCGAAGCCAAACTCTGCCTTCAGGTGATCGGCCAGGCACTGGTAGTTGCGCAGCCGGTCGGTTTCGTTTTCACCGCCGAGAATGCCGACGCGAAATTCCTTCATGTCGGCGGCATGGACCATGCTGGTGGCCATGGCGAGCACCGAAACGGCACCGAAAACCATCTTCCTGAACATTGATATCTCTCCTGTAAGTTCCGGCCCCGCGCCGGCAGCGTTCTTGATCTTGACAAGTGCCCTTGACGCGGACGGACGATCCAGGCTGCTCGCTATTGGCCCTTACTGGGCTCAGTATCCCGGGAATGCGGGCTCGAGCGGTCCGGCGGATGCGGCGATCTTCTGCTTGAAGGCAACACTGGTGGAGGTAATGACCTCCGATATCTCGCCGCCATTGCTGTCGGCTCCATAGACAAGACGCACGGCTTGGCGGTCGAGCTCTTCGGGCGGCCCGTCGAAGACGACCTTGCCGCCGGCCATGCCAATGATGCGGTTGCAATAGGTGCGGGCGGTATCGAGCGTATGCAGATTGGTGACAACGGTGATGCCTTCGCGCAGATTGATGTCCTGCAGAGAATCCATCACCACCTTGGCGTTGAGCGGGTCGAGCGAGGCGATCGGCTCGTCGGCGAGGATCACCCTGGGCTGCTGCATCATGGCGCGGGCGATGGCGACGCGCTGCTGCTGGCCGCCCGACAGCGTGCCGGCGGGCTGAAGTGCGGTGCGGGCGATGTCGAGCCGCTCGAGCGCGGCGACCGCCTCGGCGCACTCGGCGCGCGAAAACATGCCGAGAAGATTGGACAGGGTCGAACGGTGGTTCAGTTTGCCGAGCAGCACGTTGGTCAGCACGTCGAGGCGCGGCACCAGGTTGAACTGCTGGAAGATCATGGCGCAGTCGCGCTGCCAGCGCCGCAGCGGCGAGCCGCGCAGCCGGGAGACCTCGGCGCCGTCAAAAAAAATCGACCCCTGGCTGGGGTCGACAAGACGGTTGATCATGCGAAGAAGAGTGGATTTGCCTGCACCCGAACGACCGATGACACCGACCATCTGCCCTTGCGGGATCGAGATGTTCACGTCGCTGACTGCGGTGTTCTTGCCAAATCGTCGGCTGACGCCGCGGATTTCGAGCGTGGCAGAGTTTGCTGACATGGGCTGGTTCCAGTCCGGTCCATATTGATCGTCAGGCATTCGCCTAACGCAACCTCATGAACCTGCCGTGTCGCGATGATGTCAGTTTTGTTACGCTCCACAGGCGCGGCGACTGGCGCCTTGCGGGCGATCAGCCGAGCACCAGCAATTCCTCGAAATGCTTCATGTCGCGGAACGCGCAGAAGGCGGGAGCCTTGATCTCGATCACCGGCGCCTGGCGCGCGAAAAGCGCCAGGCAATCGTCAAACAGCGCCTGCCACCCGGCGGCCCTATCATCATCAAAGCGCTGGATCTGATAGGCGAAGGTGATGTGGAAGACGTAGGTGTCGTGATCGGGATGCCGGTAGCCGAACGGCACCGCGAGCGCATCGCGCCATGCACGCATGATGCGCGCATCCTCGTCGGTCGCGCCGGCAACGGTGAGGCCGGTCGGCAGGACCTCGGCCACCTTGATGTTGAAAGGGCCGAAGCCCTGGAACCCCTTCAGGCGCTCCAGATAGAGGCGGGTCATGGCGTCGGTGCTGGTGTCGAGCGGCACGTCCCGCGGCCAGAAGGGCAGGCGACGGCGATATTCGATTATGCCCTGGAAAAGGGTCATGTGCAGGCTGGAAACCGGCGTGAAGGCGAGGCGGTCGGCATCAGGCATTGCCAGCATCTTCTCGCGGACGGCCAACACCACCGCTTCCGAAGGCGAGCCGCTGACCAGATGGCTGACGACGGTGTTGCCCGGCTCGAGGAGGAAGTTGCCTGACGCGTCGTAGCGCGTGCCGAGATGCGCCGGCGACGCCGGATCGGAGCCGGCAAAGAATCCGGCGAGCGAGGGTCTGACAGTGTCGAGCATGGCGATCTCCTTCAAGGAGATCGCGTCCTGTCCGAGTCCTGTGTCAAGGGTATGAACAAGCCGGCGATATGACGATGATGTGAGGGCTATGCCTCTTTGCCCGATGCCCGTTCTTCGTGTTTCTCCAAAAACGCTTCGGCCGTCAGCTCCCGAAAATCATCGAGCGCGGCGCGCAGCCTCGCGTGATCCCAATCCCACCAGGCAAGCGCCTGGTAGCGCTCGGCGGTGCGGCGGTCGAAGCGCTCGCGGATCGGTTTTGCCGGCACGCCGGCGACGATCGTGTAGGGCGCGACGTCCTTCGAGACGACCGCGCCGGCGCCAACGGCGGCGCCGTCGCCGACGGTGACGCCGGGCAGGACGGTCGAGCCGTGGCCGAGCCAGGTGTCGTGGCCGATGATGACGCGCTTGGCGCGGCGCTCGGCGAAGAATTCGCTCTCATGCTCGGCGTCGTCCCAATAGTCGGAGGCGCGGTAGGTGAAGTGGTGCAGCGTCGGCCGCCAGGTCGGGTGGTTGGTGGCGTTGAGGCGCACGCTGGCGGCGATGTTGGCAAATTTGCCGATCGTCGCGCACCAGACCGCGCAGTCCTGCATCATGTAGGAATAGTCGCCGAGCTCGCTTTCCGAAACCCGGCTGCGGTCGGCGATCTCGGTCCAGCGGCCGAGTGTCGAGTTGTGCACCTCCGCCGTCGGGTGAACCAGCGGCGTCTCCGATAGCTTCCTGGTCATGCGGCGATTTTTCCCGGAGCGAAGGCGGTGACGTCGATGATGCGGTCGGCCACCGCCTCGCGCACATCGTGATCGTGGAAGATGCCGAGCAGGGCGACGCCCGCCGCCTTTTTGGCGGCGATGAGTTCGATCACCACGTCGCGGTTCGTCGCATCGAGCGATGCGGTCGGCTCGTCGAGCAGCAGGATGGGGTGCTCAGTGATGAAGCCGCGCGCGATGTTGACACGCTGCTGCTCGCCACCCGAGAAGGTTGCCGGCGGCAGCATCCAGAGTTTTTCCGGCAGGTTGAGCTGGGCCAGCAACGCGCGTGCCTTGGCTCGGGCTGCCTCGCGCTCCTCACCGCGTTCAACCAGTGGCTCAGCGACGACGTCGAGAGCCGAGACGCGCGGCACGGTGCGCAGGAACTGGCTGACATAGCCGATCGTTTGCCGGCGTACGGCAAGCACGGTGCGCGGGCTGGCATGGGCGAGGTCGATCAGTCCGTCCTCGTGCCTGACGATGATCTGGCCTTCGTCGACGGCGTAGTTGCCGTAGAGCATCTTCAGGATCGAACTCTTGCCGGCGCCGGACGGACCACCGAGCACGGTGCATTCGCCCGCCTTGATCGAGAACGAGACACCCGCGACGACAGGGAGTTTGATGCCGTCGCGCAGATGCATGGTGAAGCTTTTGGCAACGTCGGAAACAACGAGTGGGGTCGGCATCAGAAAGTTCTCCAATCGTTGATCGTCGGCGGGACACGCGCCATCATCACACCTGCAAAATCGAGGATACGAGCAATTGCGTGTAGGGCGCGCGCGGGTCGTCGAGGACGCGGTCGGTGAGGCCGCTTTCGACGACGCGGCCATCCTTCATCACCATCATGCGCTGCGACAGAAGCCGCGCCACCGCGAGGTCGTGGGTGACGACGATCGCGGCAAGGCCGAGATCGGTGACAAGGCCGCGCAACAGGTCGAGCAGGCGGGCCTGCACCGAGACGTCGAGGCCACCTGTAGGCTCATCCATGAACACCAGCCTTGGCCCGGTGACGAGATTGCGGGCGATCTGCAGCCGCTGACGCATGCCGCCGGAAAAGGCGCGCGGTTCGTCGTCGATGCGGTCTTCCTCGATCTCGACGCGCGACAGCCAGTCGACCGCGGTGGCGCGGATCTTGCCGTAGTGGCGGTCGCCGACCGCCATCAGCCGTTCGCCGACATTGGCGCCGGCCGAGACCGTCATGCGCAGGCCGTCGGCTGGGTTCTGATGGACAAAGCCCCAGTCGGTGCGCATCAGGAAGCGGCGCTCGGCCTCGCTCATGCGGTAGAGCTCGCGGAACTGGCCGTCGCGCATGCGGTAGCTGGCGGTGCCGGAGGAAGGCAGCAGCCGCGTCGACAGGCAGTTGAGGAGCGTCGTCTTGCCGGAGCCGGACTCACCGACGACCGCCAGAACCTCGCCCGGCCACAGGTCGAAGGAGACATTGTCGCAGCCGACCCGCGAGCCATAGAACTTGGAGAGCGCCGAGACGCGCAGCAGCGGTTCGTCGGTCATTGCGCCGGCTCCATGTTTCCTGCGGCAAGATCGGTTTCGGGGGCAAGGTGGCCGCGATGGCCGTCGGCGCGCCGCTTCTCGCAATAATCGGTGTCGGAGCAGACGAACATGTGGCCGCCATGGTCGTCGAGGATGACCTCGTCGAGATAGACATTCTCGGCCGCGCATAGCGCGCAGGGCTGATCGAAAGTCTGCACCTCGAACGGATGATCCTCGAAGTCGAGGCTCACCACATCGGTGAAGGGCGGCACGGCGTAGATGCGCTTTTCGCGGCCGGCGCCGAACAGCTGCAGGGCCGGCGAGCGGTGCATCTTGGGATTGTCGAATTTTGGCGTCGGCGACGGGTCCATCACATAGCGGCCCTCGATCTTGACCGGATAGGCATAGGTGGTGGCGATGCGGCCGTGCTTGGCGATGTCCTCATAGAGCTTCACATGCATGAGGCCGTATTCTTCCAGCGCATGCATTTTCCGCGTTTCGGTCTCGCGCGGCTCGAGGAAGCGCAGCGGTTCGGGGATGGGCACCTGGTAGACCAGCACCTGGCCCGCCGTGAGTGGATGTTCGGGGATGCGGTGACGGGTCTGGATGATGGTGGCGGTGGCGGTATCGGTGGTGACCGCGACGTTAGCGACTTTCTTGAAGAAGGCGCGGATCGACACGGCATTGGTGGTGTCATCGGCGCCCTGGTCGATGACCTTGAGCACATCGTCGGGGCCGATAATCGACGCGGTGACCTGCACGCCGCCAGTGCCCCAGCCATAGGGCATCGGCATTTCGCGCGAGGCGAACGGCACCTGGTAGCCCGGAATGGCGATGCCCTTGAGGATCGCGCGGCGTATCATCCGCTTGGTCTGCTCGTCGAGATAGGCGAAGTTGTAGGTGGCGATGTCTGTCGGTTGCGCAGTCATTCCGCTGCCTCCTTTTTTTCTTCCGCCTTCGCTGGATTCTCGCGTGCTTCGTACTCGGCGCGCATGCGACGTACGAGATCGAGTTCGGCCTGGAAGTCGACGTAGTGCGGCAGCTTCAGGTGCTCGACGAAGCCGGTGGCCTGGACATTGTCGGAGTGCGAGATGACGAACTCCTCGTCCTGGGCGGCGGCGACGATATCCTCGCCGAGCTCGGAGGCGCGCAAGGCGCGGTCGCAGAGCGCCATGGCCATCGCCTTGCGTTCGCTCTGGCCGAAGACGAGGCCGTAGCCGCGGGTGAATTGCGGCGGCGCCTTGGCCGAGCCCTTGAACTGATTGACCATCTGGCATTCGGTGACGCGCACCGTGCCGAGCGGCACGGCGAAGGGCAGTTCGGGAACGTCGAGTTCCAGCTCGACCTCGCCGATGCGGATTTCGCCGACAAAGGGATGGTTGCGGGCATAGCCGCGCTGGGTGGAATAGCCGAGCGCCAGCAGAAAACCTTCATCGCCGCGCGACAGTGCCTGCAGGCGGATGTCGCGCGCCATCGGGAATTCCAGCGGCTCGCGGGTGATGTCGCCGGGAACATGATCGCCAGGCATGTCGCCATCGGGCTCGATAAGGCCTTCGCGGGCAAGGATAGCCGAGACACGCGGCATCGCCTGCGCTTCCGTCTCGCGCTGCAAGGGCTCGGCGACATCGGCGCCAGCGGCAAGTTCAGGGTCGAGCAGCCGATGCGTATAGTCGAAGGTCGGGCCGAGCAACTGGCCACCGGGCAGATCCTTGTAGGTCGCCGACACACGCCGCTCGACCAGCATGGTGCTGGTGTCGATCGGTCTGGAATAGCCGAAGCGCGGCAGCGTGGTGCGGTAGGCGCGCACCAGGAAGATCGCCTCGATCATGTCGCCGCGCGCCTGAACGATGGCTAGCGCGGCCAGTTCCCTGTCATAGAGCGAGCCTTCGCTCATCACCCGGTCGACGCCGAGCGCCAGCTGTTCCACGATCTGGTCGAGGCGAAGTGCGGGCACCGAGCGGTCGCCGCGCCGGCGGTCGGCAAGCAGGCTGTGGGCGTTGGCAATGGCGGCTTCGCCACCTTTTACCGCGACATACATCTTACGCCTCCATCGTCTTGATACGCGTCGTGCGCGGCAGGCAGGCTATGCGGTCCGATGTGGCGAAGATGATGTCGACGCCGCGCGGAAAGCGCCTGATATTCTGCTTCCACTGCTCGACGAAATGGCGCGGCATCTGTGCCGGCGCGATCGTGGCGCTGGTTTCGATGCCCGGGCCTTCCAGCAGTAACGGAGTGCCTGAAACGAGGTCGCCGACCTGCAGGATCAGCGTCGTCGATCGGTCGGGATAATCCTGCGTGCCCTGCGAAAAACCGTCGAGCGCCATCATCTCGGCCGGCGTGGAAACAAACGCGAAATGCGCGTCGGCCGGCGTGTTGGCCAGCGGCGCGCCCGTATGGAACCCAAGCCAGGACCCGATCGCGGCGGAGGCATGCAGGGCAGGGTCGAGCCAGAGCGGCGTGTCGTTGTCGCATAGCGCCAGTGCTACGGCGCCCGACGTCGCCGAGAGCGAAGCCGGCGGGCGGGCCAGGGGTGGCAAGGGGTGGACACTGCCCGGCCGCGCCATGGCATCCATGACGGCCCGAAACACGGTCTGAGCGTTGAAGACCGGATCGGCGAAACCGCCCTCGATCGATTGCGCAGCGATATCCATCAATCTTCTCCGCGAACCATGGTGAAGAAATCCACCTTCGTTGCCGCCGTCTCGGCGCGGCGTTTTTCCTGGGCAGCGGTGAGAGCCGAGCGTAAAGGCGTAATGAGCCTGGTCTCGACCTCGGTGCGGCGGGCAGGGTCCTGCCAGAGCGCGTCGGCTATTGCTCCCAGCTTCGCCTTCTGCTTGTCGCGGCCAAGCGCGTAGCAATGGCCGACCTGCCCGGATGGCAGCCGGACAGTGGCACGCGTGACGGTCGCCTCGCCGACATTGAAGGGCGCGCCGCCGCCGCCGATGCGGCCACGCAGCGTGACCAGGCCCGTCTCGGGACCGCGCAGAAGTTCGGCTTGCGAAGGCAAGCCGGACTCGTTCCAGAGCCGCACGATGTCGTCGCCGCTCGATTGCGCCAGCGTCGCCATGGCGGCCTTGCGCTCGGCCTGGTCGCGGCCTTCCTGTCCTCGCATCGCCAACTTCCTCTCAGCTAAATTTGTCTATTGATATAGACAACTATACAAATTATACATATTACCTAACGCGAGTCCATGACGGGTGCGTGACAGGCCGGGGGGCAAAACATGATCGGGCATGATGTGGCCGACAGCATCGAGCGGCGCAGCGGCGTCTCACTGTGGCGCCAGATCGCCGACAGGATCCTGCAATCCATCGCCGCCGCCGATTTCGCCGAAAACGCCGCGCTGCCGCCCGAAGTCGCGCTGGCCGAGCGCTACGGCGTCAACCGTCACACCGTACGCAGCGCCATATCGGCCCTCGTGCAGGAGGGCGTGCTGCGGGCCGAGCAGGGACGCGGCACCTTCGTCCTGTCACGCAAGCGGCTGTCCTATCCGATTGGCGCGCGGACACGCTTTTCGACTGGCCTGCAGGGGCAGACGTCGGAACGGCACATCGTGCTGCTCGCTTCGTCGGTCGAGCCCGCCAGCCAGCGCGTGGCCGAAGGCCTTGGCCTTGCCAGGGGTGCCGAGGTGATCCGGTTGGAGACACGCGGCGAGGCTGACGGACGGCCAGTGTCGCGCGCCGCTGGATGGTTCGATGCCCGGCGCTTTGCCGGCATCGACAAGGCGATGGCGCAAACCGGTTCTATCACCGCCTCGCTCGCACGTTTCGGCATCGACGATTATCTCAGGCAATCGACCGTGCTCTCGGCACGCCATGCGGACGCCGCCGATCTCGCCGATCTCGATCTGCAGCCGGGCGCCATCGTGCTGGTCACGGTTGCGGTCAACGTCACACCTGACGGCCAGCCAATCCAGTTTTCGGAGTCGCGTTTTCCGGCCGAGCGGGTGGAGTTGAAGCTGTCGGCGCTGTAGGGCTATCCGATCTCGATCACGGCCTTGATCAGGCCCGACTTTTCATGCGCCCAGCGTGCGAGATCTCCTGGCGTATCGGCCAGCGTGGTGCGGTGGGTGACAAGCTTGGCCAACGGCACGGCACCATTGCGGATCGAGGCCGCGACATGGTCGAAGTCGGCGCGCAACGCATTGCGGCTGCCGATCAATGTCATTTCTCGCTTGTGGAACTCGGGATCGGAAAAAACAATATCGTCCTTGACGACGCTGACCAGCACCAGCGCTCCGCCATGCGCGACGTGGGCAAAGGCCGATTGAACCGATCGCGTGTTGCCGGTGGCGTCGAAGACTACGTCGAAGCCTTCGCCGTCGGTCGCATCACGCACCAGATCGGACACGGGTCCTTGCGAGCCGTCGAGAATCGAAAAGCCGAGTTCACTCGCCGCGAAGACCAGTCTTTCGGTGCTCATATCGAGAAGTGTCACATCCAACCCGGCAATGCGGGCGAAGATGGCGGTGCCGAGCCCGATCGGGCCGGCGCCGATGACCAGGGTGCGGGCGCCAGGCTCGGCCCGGGCGCGCCGGACGGCATGCGCCCCGATGGCCAGGAATTCGACGGCGGCGGTGTCGGCGAGCGACAGGCCGTTGGTGGGATAGAGATTCTTAGCCGGCACCAGGATCTGTTCGCACATCGCGCCGTCGCGGTGCACGCCGAGCACTTCGATCCTGACACAGCAATTGGGCTTGCCGTGCCGGCAGGCGATGCATTTGCCGCAGGAAAGGTAGGGGTTGATGATCACCGGTTCGCCAAGGGCGAGGTCGACGCCTTCGCCCCGCTCGGTCACTGTGCCGGAGACTTCATGGCCCATGATGCGGGGATAGGCGAGGAAAGGGTGCTTACCCTCGAAGATATGGTAGTCGGTGCCGCAGATGCCGACATGACTGACCGCCACCAGGGCCCAGCCGGGAGGCGGGGCGCCGGGAGCCGGGTGGTCTTCGACAGCAAGGTCGCCGGGCGAGCGGCAGACGACGGCTTTCATGCTTTGATCCAGTCTGTTCAAGAAATCGCCGGCCCGCGCCAAGCCGGCGATCGATTGGAATGCGTCATTTGCCGCGGCGGCGCAGTCCGTCGAAGTAGACGATGATGATGATCAGCGCGCCGGTGATGATGCGCTGCCAGAACGAGTTGACGTTGAGCAGGTTGGCGCCGTTGTTGATGGTGGCCAGGATGAAGGCGCCAAGCAGCGGCCCGTGCACCGAGCCGACCGCGCCGAACAGCGAGGTGCCGCCGATGACCGAAGAGGCGATCGCCTGCAGTTCCCAGCCCTCGGCCTGGGTCGGGTTGCCGATGCCGATGCGGGCGGCGAGCAGCACGCCGACGAAGGCCGCGCACAGGCCGGACAGCGTATAAGCCATGTAGATGGTGCGCTGGACATTGACGCCGGACAGGCGCGAGGCCTCGGCGTTGGAGCCGACCGAAAAGAGGTAGCGGCCCCAACGGCTGTGATGCAGGAAGACATAGGCGGGCACACCCACCAGGATCACCATCCAGAACAAATTGGGGATGCCGATAAAGGAATTGCGCGAGAAGGCGGTAAAGCTGTCGCTGTTGATGTTGATCGAGTTGCCGTTGGTCATCAAAAGGCCGATGCCGCGCAGCGAGGTCAGCGTCGCCAGCGTGATGATGAAGGGCGGCAAGCCCATCTTGACGATGCCGAAGCCATGGAAAAGGCCGATGGCGACACCGACGAGCAAGGTGATCAGGATGGCGACCGCGATCGGAACGCCGGCATTGATCAGCATGGCGACGACGACGGTGGCGAAGCCGACCACCGCGCCGACCGACAGATCGATGCCGCCGGTGATGATGACGAAGGTCTGGCCGACCGCCATGATGGCGATCATCGAGCCCTGCCGCAGAAGATTGGCGATGTTGTTGCCCGAGGCGAAGCTTGGCGTCGCCAGGGACAGGACGATCCAGAGCAGCACCAGCAGCGCCAGCAGCGTCAGCCCGAACAGGACGTTGTAGTTGCGCTTCGGTTTTTCGGCGGGGATCGCCTCGATGCTCATGTCTGTCCTCCCAGTTTTTCTTGTTTCTCGGCGAGCGCCTGCGTGAGAATGTCCTCGTGACTGGCGGTGTGGAACCCGTGCGTGGCCACCAGCTTGCCGCGCCGGAACACGTGCAGCGTGTCGGCCAGTTCGTAGACCTCTGGCAAATAGGACGAGATCAGGATGATGCCGGCGCCCTTCGACAACAGCTCGCCGAACAGGCGATAGATCTCCGCCTTGGTGCCGACATCGACGCCGACCGTCGGTTCGTCGAAGATGAACAGCTTGGCGCCGTGCGCCAGCCATTTGCCGATGACGATCTTCTGCTGGTTGCCGCCCGAAAGGCTCGACGCCAGCGCCCCGCGCGTCGGCGTCTTGATCCTCAGGCCGGCGATCTGACGGTCGGCCTCGGCCTTCTCTTTCGCATTCGAGATCAACAGATTGCTGGAGATGCGCTTGTAGATCGGCAGGTTGAGGTTGAGGCCGACCGGCAAATTGAGGCAAAGGCCTTGGTCGCGGCGGCTTTCCGGCGCCAGTGCCATGCCGAGCTTGATCGCGTCGTGCTCGGAGTTGATCTGGACGTCCTTGCCTTCCCACAGGATCTGGCCGGCCGACTTCTTGTGACGTCCATAGAGCGAGGTGACGAACTCGCTGCGGCCGGCGCCGATCAGTCCGTAGAGGCCGACGATCTCACCGGCGCGCACCGTCATCGAGATGTTCTCGAAGCCTTTGCCCGACAGGTTCCTTGTTTCGACGATCGGAGCGCCCGGCGTGAAATGCTCCTTGTGATAGACCTGTTCGATAGAGCGGTTGATCATCATCTTGACCAGCTCGGCATCATTGGTCTCGGCGATATTGCGTGTGCCGACCAGCGTGCCGTCGCGCAGCACGGAAACCCGGTCGGCGAGTTCGAAGACCTCCTCCATGCGATGGCTGATGTAGATGATCGTCACGCCTTCACCCTTCAGGCGCCGGATCAGCGTGAAAAGCTGGTCGGCCTCCTTGCGGGTGAGGTAGGCCGTGGGTTCGTCGAAGATCAGGAATTTGGTGCCGCGCACCGTGGCGCGGGCAGCGGCGATCAGCTGTTGCTGGCCGATGGTGAGATCACCCAGCACGACATGCGCCGGCAGGTCGAAGCCGAGATCGTCGATGATCGTCTGCGCTTCCCTGACCATGGCGCGCTGCTGCAGGATGCCGAAACGGGAATTTTCCTCGCCAAGGAACATGTTGGCGGCGACCGTCAGGTGACGGCACAGCACGACTTCCTGGTGCACGGCATTGATGCCGAGCGCCATCGCTTCATGCGGCGTCGCCAGGGCTGCCGGCTGCCCTTCCCAGAGGACCTCGCCAGAGGTGCGCGGCATGACGCCGGTCAGGAGTTTGATGAGGGTCGACTTGCCGGCGCCGTTCTCGCCGACGATGGCGTGGATTTCGCCTGACTTGAAGGCGAGATTGACCGGCTTCAGCGCATGGGTGCCGGGGTAGCGTTTTTCCAGCCCGCGCAGTTCGAGGATGGTCCTGCCGGGTTCCAGCACGGGGGCCGGATGCAGTTCCTGCGCCGTCGGCGTCATGACAATCCTCCCAGATTGGCCTCGCGGTTGGCATTCGGCGAGACTGCGGTCGTCTTTCAGGTAAGGCCAAACGGGCTGATCGCCAAGCCGCTTTGGCGGCGGATGCTTCCGGGACATCTAGCCCCGGAAGCGGTTTTGAACGCCGGCTGCTTAGAGCTTGGGATTGAGCAACGCGTCGATCTTGGGGTCCTTCATGTTGGCCTTGGTCACCAGATTGGCGCCGGTGTCCACATTGGCCTCGACCTTCTCGCCCTTCGAGGCGGCGAGCGCGGTCTTGATGCCGTCATAGCCCATCCGGTAGGGATCCTGGACGACGAGGGCGGAAATGACGCCGTCGTTGAGGAACTTGATCAGCTTCTCGTCGCTGTCGAAGCCGACCAGCGCCAGCTTGCCGCCAAGGTTGTTTTCGGCGACGGCCTGGCCGACGCCCTGCGCCATGATCAGGTTGGAGGCGAAGATGCCCTTGAGGTTCGGATTGGCGGTGATCAGGTCGGTGGCGATGTTGAGCCCGGTGGTGGCCTGGCCGTCGGCGTATTTGTCGGCGACCAGCTTCAGGCCGGGATATTTTGCCTTGAGCTGCTCGGTGAAGCCCTGCTTGCGCTGTTCGAGCGAGCCGGCGCCGGGAGCGTTGGTGATCAGGGCGACGTCGCCCTCGATCTTGCCGCCATTGGCGGCGCCGATGGCGGCGGCAAGGCCGTCCGCGGCGACGCGTCCGCCCTGCACGTTGTCGGTGGTCAGGAACGAGGTGAAGGCCTTGGAGTCGGCGCCGGAGTCGATGCCGATGACCTTGACCTTGGCGGCTGCTTCATCGATCGGCTTGCCCAGCGCCTTGAACTCGGTGGGCGCGATCACGATCGCGGCCGGGTTGCTGGCGACGGCGTTCTCGAGGATCGAGACCTGGCCATTGACGTCGGTCTCGGCCTGGGCGCCGAGTTCCGGCACGTTGATGCCGAGATCCTTGCCGGCCTTGCGGGCGCCGGCCAGAACGATCTGCCAGTAGAAGGACGTGGTGTCCTTGACGATGATCGGGATGGTCACATCCGCCGCCGAAACCGGTGCGGTATGCATGACGCCGGTGAGCATCGATGCTGCCGCCAGGGCCATGACGGCGCGGCGGTTGAGAATGCTGGTCACGAATTTCATAGGATCCTCCCTAAGTCGCCCGGTGAACGTTAACGGAAGCTCCGTCCGGATAGGCGTGGCCCAAACAGAACTTTATCAATAAAAAACAGTTGCACCGTTTTGATAGTGCATCGATCCAGCCGATGCAAGCGGTGTTTCAGCCAGTTCTTCCAACTGCCCGACAATGACTCCCCCAGCGGCGGCTCTCCCTTGTCGCGGTCAGGCGCTCCCGTTTCCGTTCTGTGAAGGTATGGAATATTAATTCCATAGATCAGTCAACATGGAATGTTCATTCTTCTCTGGATCGCGACATCGCGAAGGCGGGTCGCGCGCCCGTGCACATCGCGACGATGCGCTTCAATGCAGTTCCTGCACCACCGTGTAGGGACGATACCTGGCATAGTCCGTCTCCGGCACGTCGATATCGAGCAGTTCGAGGTTGCGCGTCAGGTTTGCCAATTTTGCGGTACCGGTCAGCACAGTGGCGACCGCGGGTTCGTGCAAAGGAAACTGGAACGCGGCGGCGGGCAGCGGGTAGCCACCTTCAGCGGCGATCTTCTCCATGGCGTCGACACGGTCGAGAACATCGCGGCTGGCGGGCTGGTAGTCGAAATGCGCCCCTTGCACCGGCCCGGTCGCCAATATGCCTGAGTTGAAAACCCCGCCAATGACAAGCGAGGTCCGTTGCGCCCGGCACAGCGGCAGCAATTCGGCTTCCGCGCTGCGGTCGAGCAAGGAATAGCGGCTGGCGAGCAGGATGCAGTCGAGCGGCGCGCGGCGCATCACGTCGAGGCAGATCTGGACTTCATTGACGCCGAGCCCGTAGGCGGAAATCGTGCCGGCCCGCTTCAGCTCCTCGAGCGCCTTGAGGCCGCCGTCCATCAACTGGCGAAAGTGCAATTTGGTTTTCTCGACACCGTGCGTGTAAACGCCGATGTCGTGGACAAACAGGATGTCTATCCTGTTTAGCCCAAGGCGCGCATAGCTGAACTCGACCGAGCGCATGATGCCGTCATAGGAATAGTCGTAGTCCAGCGCGAAGGGCAGCGGATCGACATAGGAGTGGTCTGGCACCTGATCTTCGGGCACCGGGTGAAGCAGGCGGCCGACCTTGGTCGACAACACATAGGAATCACGTGGCTTGTAGCGCAGGAAATCGCCGAAGCGCCGTTCCGACAGGCCGAAACCGTAGAAGGGCGCGGTGTCGAAATAGCGCAGGCCTGCCTCCCAGGCACCCTGCAGCGTTTCCATTGCCGCTTCGCGCGAACACGCCCGGTAGAGGCCGCCGATCGCGGCGCCTCCGAAACTGACTTCGGTGACCTCCAACGCGGTCTGGCCGATGCGGCGTTTTTCCATGCGCAACCTCCCTATCCCGGCCACTTGTCCGGCCGGGCAGTCTATCAGACATCAATCGAAATCAGAGCGTCGCGCCGAGATGCCAGGGCACGAATTCGTTGTCCCCGTAGCCAAAATCCTCGCTCTTGGTCTTGCGGCCCGAAGCCGTCTCGACGATCAGTTCGAAGATCTCCCGGCCCATGCCGGCAATGGTCTTTTCGCCGGAGGCAATGACGCCGCAATTGACGTCCATGTCCTCTTCCATCTGGTGATACATGGTCGAGTTGGTGGCGACCTTGATCGAGGGGGTCGGCCGGCAGCCGAAGCAGGAGCCGCGGCCGGTGGTGAAGACGATGACATTGGCGCCGCCCGCGACCTGACCGGTGGCAGAGACCGGGTCGTAGCCGGGCGTATCCATGAACACCAGCCCATTGCCGGTGACCTTCTCGGCGTAGCCGAAGACGCCGTTAAGCGGCGTCTGGCCGCCCTTGGCGACCGCGCCCAGCGACTTTTCCAGGATGGTGGTTAGGCCGCCGCGCTTGTTGCCAGGCGACGGATTGTTGTCGATCGAGGCGCCATGCTTGGCGACGTGATCCTCCCACCATTTCACGTAGCCATCGAGCTTCTTGGCGACCTCGGGGCTTGCGGCGCGATAGGCGAGCAGGTGCTCGGCGCCATAGATTTCCGTCGTCTCGGAGAGGATGCCGATGCCGCCGACGCCAGCGAGGATGTCGACGGCCGCACCCAGCGCCGGATTGGCGGTGATACCCGACATGCCATCGGAGCCGCCGCATTGCAGGCCGACGACGATCTCGCTGACGGGGATCGGCTCGCGCTTCAACTGACCGACTTCCTCGGCGATCTCGGCCAGCACGCCCATCGCCTTTTCGACCGATTTGCGCGACCCGCCGGCATCCTGGATGTTGAAGTGGCGCTTGCCGGCGGCGGCACCCTTCTGGCCGTAAAGCGTGAGCTGGTTGACCTCGCAGCCGAGCCCGACCATCAGCACGCCGCCGAAATTCGGGTGGCGGGCATAGCCGGCCAGCGTGCGGTGCAGCACCATCATGCCGTCGCCGGTGCCGCTCATGCCGCAACCCTGGCCATGGACGATGGGCACGAAGCCATCGATCCCGGGATATTTCGGCAAAAGGGTCCGGTTGGCGGTGTCGGCGATCGAATGGCAGACGGTGGCCGAGCAATTGACGCTGGCGATGATGCCGATGAAGTTGCGCGTGCCGGCGCGGCCGTCGGCGCGGCGATAGCCCATGAATGTCCGGGCGCGGTCCGCTTCCGTCGCATGCTCGGCCTCGCTTGGCGGCACCACGGGGAGGCGGCCGGCCTCGAAGACCAGATTGTGCGAATGGACATGCTCGCCGGGCGCGATGTCCTGCGTGGCGCGACCGATCGCCTGAGCGTATTTGACCACGGCTTCACCCGCGGCAATCGGCTTGATCGCCACCTTGTGGCCGGGCTCGATGACGGTGACGGCGAGCGCACCGCCCGGCAGCGCGGTGCCGATCTCGATGCGCCCATTGGCAACGGCGACATTGTCGGCGGGGGACAGAAGAATGGTATTCGAGACGTTCACGGGCGGTTTCCTGGGTGATCCTGGGATGCGCGGATTGACACGCGCTTGTTAAGAGTTAATGTCTTTTATCGTGAAAAAACAGTTTTGCGTCAATTGTTTTTTCACGGCGGTTCCGCCTGGGTAAGTGGTGGCGCTGCGGACGATGGAACGTCATATTGCGCTTCAAGCCGGCCGCCGCAAGCGCTGGCGTGCAACGGGTCAGGGGATGTCGAAGAGCAACAACGTCTACAAGGACGCCTATAACCGTTGTCTGAGGCTGCTCGATGAGACGCGCAGCCTGCCTTCGGAACCGGAACTTGGCGCGTTGCTGGGAGTCAGCCGCACCACCGTGCGCAGCATTCTTGCACGCATGGAAGAGACCGGGCTGATCGCCTGGAACAAGCGCGCCAAGACGGTGCTGCGCGACCCACGTGCGGATGATTTCTTTCCCGAGGAAGAGACCGACACGCTGGCCGAGATCATCGAACGGTCGTTCATGCGCAGGCTGCTGGCCGGCGGCGCCGAGGCCGGCATGCAGATCAACGAGCTCGAACTGGCGCGCGAGATCGGCGTCGGCACCACCAGCGTACGCGAGTTCCTGATCCGCTTCTCCCGCTTCGGCCTGATCGAAAAACGCCGCAACAGCCATTGGGTGCTGAAAGGCTTCACGCGGGCCTTCGCGCTGGAACTGACCGAGATCCGCGAAATGTTCGAATTGCGCTCGGCCGCCGCCTTCACAGCGCTGCCGCAGGACAGTCCGGTATGGGGTGATCTCGATCGGCTGGAAGGGGAACACCGCGTTCTGGCACGCGAGATCGCGACGCGTTTCAATGAGTTCTCGGAGCTGGACGAGCGCTTGCACCGGCTCATTCATCGCGCCTCGCGCAACCGCTTCATCGTCGATTTCTACGACG
Source organism: Mesorhizobium sp. B2-5-7 (assembly GCF_006440875.1). Classification (NCBI taxonomy): domain Bacteria; kingdom Pseudomonadati; phylum Pseudomonadota; class Alphaproteobacteria; order Hyphomicrobiales; family Phyllobacteriaceae; genus Mesorhizobium; species Mesorhizobium sp. B2-5-7. The sequence continues at coordinate 760,374 of NZ_VFUO01000002.1, forward strand.
TCATCGCCATGATCTTCCACTACCACTACCAGTGGAACAAGGCACAGGAACGCGAGCGCAACGAAGTCGCGATCGGCGAGCATCTTGCCTATATCGAGGCGCTCAAGTCGCGCGATCTCGGCAAGGTCGATGCCGCCTGCCGCAAGCACCTGAAGTCGGCCCGCCAGACATTGCTGACCTCCATCCCGGAAAGCCGGCCATCCCAAAAGAACTGATCCTGCCGTGTTGCCGCAGCATGGAATTGACGATTTTCGACCTCTGGCTGCCGTGGTAGGGATAGTCATCGATTTGAAGAGGCAAATGGTGAACCGCCGGGAGAGACGCTGGAGCATGCCGGTCGCGCTTGTCGCGGCCTGTCTGCTGTTGCTCCAGTCGACACTTGGTACGTTCGCCTTCAGCATCAGGCCTGATACCGCGCAGCTCGATGCCTTCGGCAACGTGATCTGTACCCATGACGGCGCCACACAGCTTCCCGGCGGCGACCAGCACCCGTCCCATCCGCCGGCCTGCTGCACACTCGGCTGCAGCATGTTTTCGCCGGCCTTTGCGCCGCCGGCCGATGCCGGGCTTGCGCTTGCGTCCCTTTCCTTCGAGACCGTCGCCTTCGTCTTCCCGGCGACCACGCATCTCGACTTCGCCCGCGAACGCTCCCCATCGAACCCGCGCGCGCCGCCATTGGCGGCTTGAGCCTGCTTGCTTGCGGAACGTTTCGCGAGCGTACTCATCCAAGATCAAGCATTCGCGACCAGCGACGGCGCGATCATCACGTCATGGAGCAACCATGTCCCATTCTTTCCGTATATCGGCGGGCACTTTGTTCGGCCGCACCCTGTCTCGCTTCAAAGCCGATCTCGGCATTGCCGCGTTGGCCCTCGCGCTTGTCTTCCTGGGCGCCCAGGCCGTCCTGGCGCATAAATTCAAGGTCGGCGATCTCGAAATCGAACATCCCTGGTCGCGCGCCACGCCGGCCGGCGCCAAGGTGGCCGGCGGCTATTTCACCATCGTCAACAAGGGCAGTACACCAGACCGGCTGCTGTCGATTTCCTCCGACGTCTCGGAAAAGGCCGAGCTGCATCAAATGGGCGTCAAGGAAGGCGTCATGACCATGCGGCCGGTGGATGGTGGCCTGGAAGTCCCGGCAGGCGGCAAGGTGGCGCTGGCGCCGGGAGGCTACCACCTGATGTTCATCGGCCTGAAGCGGCAACCCAAGCAGGGTGAAAAATTCGCCGCCACACTGACCTTCGAGAAGGCCGGCACGGTTAATATCGAGTTCGCCGTCGAAGGCATGGGCGAAATGGGCGGCATGGACGACCACGCCAATTGATCGCGCCGATCACCAATTTTGAAATCAGAGGGACCATCATGAACAAGTATCTTTTGGCGGCCGGCGCGTTTCTCGTGCTGGGGACAAATGCCGCCTTCGCGCACATCACGCTGGAGACCCAGGAGGCGGCAGTCGGCTCGACCTACAAGGCTGTACTGCGCGTGCCGCACGGTTGCGACGGCAAGGCCACGACGGCGGTGCGCGTGCAGATCCCGGAAGGGGTGATCGCGGTGAAGCCGATGCCCAAGTCGGGCTGGACGCTGCAGACCAAGAAGGGCAAGTACGAGAAATCGTACCAGCTCTACGGCCAGGCGGTTGCCGATGGGGTCAAGGAAGTCGACTGGAGCGGCGGCAATTTGCCGGATGAATTCTACGACGAGTTCGTCTTCCGCGCGACGCTGACGGCCGACCTGCCCGCCGGCCAGAAGCTGTACTTCCCGGTGGTGCAGGAATGCGGCGATGCCGCGGCCCGCTGGATCGAGATTCCGGCGGCCGGACAGGATGAGGACGCGCTGGAGAACCCGGCGCCCGGCATCAAGCTCACGCCGAAGAAATAGCTTTGTCCCTGGCGCTCTGCTTGTCGGAGCGCCGCATCCCCATGGCATGGCATGATCGCAATACCTTCCTGGATAGCCGATACGAACAGCAAGCTCGTCGGCTGGATTGCCGGCGGGCTGCTCGCCGCGGCCATGGCGTTCATCGTCATGGCCTCGACAAGCCCGGCCCTTGCCCATGCGGCGCTGATCAAGACCGATCCGGCCGACGGTGCGGTGCTGGCGCAGGCCCCGGCGCGGTTCTCGCTGACCTTCAGCGAGCCGGTCTCGCCGCTGGTGCTGACGCTGGTGACGCCCGACGGCACCCCGGTTCCGCTGACCGACTTCCGTCTCGGCGACCAGACGGTCGAGATCGACAATCCGCGGGCGCTCAAATCCGGCACGCACGTGCTGAGCTGGCGTGTCATTTCCGCCGATGGCCATCCGGTCGGCGGCTCGCTGCTGTTTTCCATCGGCGCGCCAAGCGAGCCGCCGACCGTGTCCGAGGCGACTGACTGGCCGCTGCGGTCGGCGATCTGGATCGGCAAGGTTTTTCTCTACATAGGCCTTTTCCTCGGCATTGGCGGCGCGTTCGCCTTTGCCTGGCTGGCCGGGGATGGCCGTGCCGGCCAGCGCTTTGTCGCGGCCGCGATCTTGTGCGGGCTGGTGGCGGCGCCCTTGTCGCTGGGCTTTCAGGGTCTCGATGCGCTGGGGGGGCCGCTCTCCCATCTGGCGCAGCCGGTGATCTGGCGCACCGGGCTCGGCACCAGCTTCGGCTGGACGGTGCTGATCGCCCTGGTCGCCTTGGGACTTGGCCTGCTGTCGCTGGCCGGACCGCGCGCGGCCGCCAGGCCGCTTGCCCTTGCCGGGCTGGCTGGCGTCGGCGTCGCACTCGCCGCCAGCGGCCATGCGAGTGCGGCCGAGCCGCAATGGCTGATACGGCCGCTGGTCTTCGTGCATGGCGTCGGCATCGCTTTCTGGGCCGGCGCCTTGGTGCCGCTCGGTCTCGCGCTGAAGCGTCAAGCGGCGGGCGCCGTCGAATTCCTGCACCACTTCTCATGGGCAATCCTGCCTGTGGTGGCCTTGCTTGCCGCGGCAGGCATCGTGTTGGCCGTGATCCAGGTGCAGATACCCTCGGCGCTGGCCGACACAGCCTATGGCCGGCTGCTGCTGGTCAAGCTCGCGTTGCTGGTCTTCCTGTTCACGCTCGCTGCCGTCAATCGCTGGAAGCTCACTGCTTCGGCCGAGGCGGGAGCGACCGAGGTGCAACGCAGGCTCACCCGCTCGGTCGGCGTCGAAGTGCTGATCGTGCTGGCGATCTTCGGGGTCGCCGCGGGCTGGCGCTTCACGCCGCCGCCACGAGCACTGGCGATCGCGGCGGCGCAGCCGGTTTCGGTCCACATCCACGCGCTGCAGGCGATGGCCGATCTCAGCATCACGCCAGGCCATGCGGGGCCGGTGGTCGCCTCGATGATCATCATGACCGGCGATTTCGGACCGCTCGACGCCAAGGAGGTGACGCTGGTGCTGTCGAAGCCCGATTCCGGCATCGAACCGCTGAAGCGCGCGGCGACCAGGCCCGGCGACGGCAGCTGGCGTGTCGACAACCTCATCATCCCGGTACCCGGCCGCTGGATGGTGCGCATAGACATCCTGGTCTCGGACTTCGAGATGGTGAAGATCGAGGCGCCGGTCGACATCAGACCGTAACGTCCCAGCCACACAATTGGGCGAGGCGGTTGACGCGGGCCTGAAGGGCCGTCAATCATTCAAGCAACAATGAGCGCAAGCTCGAAAACACCAGATCCGAAAGCAGGGAAGAAACGATGGAAAAAGCCGAAATCGGCCTGATCGGCCTTGGCACTATGGGCTCCAACCTGGCGCTGAACATCGCCGAGCACGGGCACCGCATCGCCGTCTTCAACCGCACAAGGGCACGCACCGACGCTTTCGTCGAGAATTCCGGTGCGCTCAGGGACATGGTCGTCCCCTGCTACAGCCTGGAGGAACTCGCCGCCGCGATCCGGCCGCCGCGTCCGATCATCATCATGGTGCTGGCCGGCAAGCCGGTCGATGAGCAGATCGAAGCGTTGCGTGGCGTGCTGTCCGACAACGATATCGTCATCGATGCCGGCAATGCCAATTTCCGCGATACGATGCGGCGCTTCTCCGAGCTCTCTGGCTCGGGTTTGACCTTCATCGGCATGGGTGTCTCCGGCGGTGAGGAGGGCGCGCGCCACGGACCCTCGATCATGGTCGGCGGCACGGAAGACTCCTGGAAGCGCGTCGAGAAGGTGCTGACCGCGATCTCCGCCAAGTTCAAGGAGGAACCTTGCGCCGCATGGCTCGGCACCGACGGCGCCGGGCATTTCGTCAAGACCATCCATAACGGCATCGAATATGCCGACATGCAGATGATCGCCGAAATCTACGGCATCCTGCGTGACGGCCTGGGCATGGGGCCGAAGGAGATCGCCACGGTATTTTCCAACTGGAACAAGGGCCGGCTCAATTCCTACCTGATCGAGATCACCGCCAAGGTGCTCGCCGCCGACGATCCGAAGACCGGCAAGCCGGTGGTCGACATCATCCTCGACCGCGCCGGCCAGAAGGGCACCGGCAAATGGTCCGTCATCGAGGCGCAGCAGCTCGGCATTCCGGCAACCGCGATCGAAGCGGCGGTGGCGGCGCGCGTGCTGTCGTCGATCAAGGACGAGCGGCAGGCGGCGGAAAAGGCCTATGGCAATATCGGCGTGACCAGGATTTCCGGCGACAAGGACGCGCTGCTGAAAGACCTCGAACTGGCGCTGTTCGCCGGCAAGATCGCCGCCTACGCGCAGGGCTTCGCGGTGATGAGCGGCGCTTCGAAGGAGTTCAACTGGAACCTGCCGATGCCGACCATCGCCAAGATCTGGCGCGCCGGCTGCATCATCCGCTCGCAGATGCTCGACACGATGGCCGAGGCTTTCAGTGGTGGCGCTTCCACCAACCTGCTGATGGCGCCTGCCTTCATCAGCCTGATGCAGGAGGCGCATCCGTCGCTGCGGCGCGTCGTGGCGAGGGCTTCCGAAGCCGGCGCGCCGGTGCCTGCACTGTCTTCGGCTCTTGCCTATTTCGACAGCTACCGCCAGGGCCGCGGCACCTCGAACCTGATCCAGGCGCAGCGCGACTTCTTCGGGGCGCATGGTTTCGAGCGCATCGGCGAGCAGGGCGCGTTCCACGGACCGTGGGGCAGCGGCGCGGCTGGCTAGATCACGCTATGAAGACATCCGGCTTAGCTTGGCTGCCGTGCCGGAATACTCACCGCTCCACATGTGGCTTCTCGATTCCGGGGATGCCGCCGACCTGTTGGGCAAGAAAATCGACCAGCAGCCGGACCCGGGCGATGCCCGCCCGTTCGGGGACGATCAGCATGCTGAGCGGAACCGAAGGCAGCGCATAGTCCGGCAGAATCGCTTCAAGCCGGCCGGACGCCAGGAGATCGCCGACAAGCCATTGGTGGGCGGGCGCAATGCCGCGTCCGGCGAGCAGGGCTTCGCGTGCGGCAAGCCCGTGGTCGACCCGGAGGCGCCCTGCAAACGGCACTGTATGGCGGTTGCCGTCTGGTCCTTGCAGCACAAGGGTGTCGCTGCCGGCAACGTTTGACATCCGGATACCTTCGTGATCGGCCAGGTCCCCGGGACCTTCAGGCCTGCCGCGTTCAGCGAGATAGTCGGGCGCCCCCACGAGCAGTCGCCGGGATTGGCCGAGCGCTCGCAATTTCATGGAACTGTCGGTGAGCGGGCCGAGACGAAGCGCGATGTCGACGCCTTCCATGACGAGGTCGATGCGTTCGTCGGTGAGGCTGAGATCGACGCCGATGTCGCGATAGCGGTCCTGAAACGCGAAGATAAGCCGGCTGACATGCAGCACCCCAATGGCGGCGGTGCAGGAGAGCCGGATCGTGCCCGCGGGCGCCGCGCGCGTGCCGCGAACCTCGTCGCCCGCCTGTTCGACAAGGCGCAGGATCTGCACGCTGTCTGCATAATAGCGGCTGCCCTCATCGGTCATCGTGACACGCCGGGTGGTCCTGCTGAGCAGGGCGACGCCGACGGCCTCCTCCAGTTCCCTCAAATGGCGCGTGACTGTCGACTGGCCGATCCCGAGTTCACGCGCGACCGCCGACAGACTGCCTCGTTCAGCAACGCGCACAAAGGTGCGCATGCGCTCGAGCGTGACAGCTGATTTATCCATTAATCGGCAGAATATTATGCATTCTCGACATGTAGCGGATGATGCGGCTGTTGGCTATCTCAGGGTCAATGTTTCCAACAGAGGATCGACGAATCATGAAAGTCCTACTTGTCTTTGCCCATCCCGAGCCACGGTCGCTCAACGGCACGCTGCGTGACGTCGCCGTCAAGGAACTCAAGGCTCAAGGCCACGAGGTTCGGGTGTCCGACCTCTATGCGGACGGTTGGAAATCGGAGGTCGACCGCGCTGACTTCCCCGAGCTTTCGCCAGACGCGCGGCTGGTGCCGGTGGGGGCCTCCAAACAAGCATACGAGTCCAATGCTCTGACCGCAGACGTCAAGACCGAGATCGAGAAGCTGCTTTGGGCCGACGCGCTGATCCTGCAGTTTCCGCTGTGGTGGTTCACCATGCCGGCGATTTTGAAAGGCTGGGTCGATCGGGTCTTCGCCTACGGCTTCGCCTACGGCGTCGGCGAACATAGCGACAAGCGATGGGGTGACCGGTACGGCGAGGGCACACTCGCGGGCAAGCGAGCGATGCTGATTGTGACAGCCGGCGGTTGGGAGGATCATTATTCCCCGCGCGGCGTCAACGGACCGATCGACGACCTGCTGTTCCCGATCAATCACGGAATCCTCTATTATCCGGGGTACGACGTGCTTCCGCCGTTCGTGATCTACAGCGCGGACCGTCTCGATGCAGCTGGCTTCGAGCTTGTCGCCGAGCGCCTGCGCGAACGGATGCGGACACTGGCGACCACTGCGCCTATTCCCTACCGGCGGCAGAATGGTGGCGATTATCTGATCCCGAGCATGCGGCTTCGTGCCGAACTAGCCGATCCGGGAGCAACCGGCTTCGGACTTCATGTGAACCGCGGGGCTACCGACCAGAACGGTTCCTGGTTTGACGGGATGCATGTGGACTTGCCCGATCAGATCCGGGCAGACGCTCAGTCAGAGCGCCTATAGGCCACGACGCCCTTCGGTTCGCTCAGGCTCTGCAGCGAGCCGGGCGCGGCGCCGCCGATCCAGCCGAGCACCGAGCGGGCGAGTTCGGACCCGGCCAGGCGGAAGTCTTCGTTGACGACCAGCAATTCATGCCTGAACAGATGCAGCAGTTCCGACGACTGCTTCGACACCACGTCTACGTCGCGGCCGAGCTTCAGGCCGGCGTCCTCGATGCCGGCGACGATGGCGAGGGTCGCGGCGGCGGCGCTGCTGACGATGCCGTCCGGCCTGATGTCGCGCCGCATCAGCTGCGCGGTCCTCGTCCTGATCTGTTCGATCGAATGGTCGATCGAAACGGTGTTGAACGGCACCTCGCTGGCGCCGACTTCGCTCAGCGCATCGGCAAAGCCGTCGACCGTGTGGCGGTAGTAGCTCAAACCCACCGGCGGCGTCACCAAAGCGAGCCGGCGGCGGCCCAGGCCGGCGAGATGGCGCACCGCCTCGGCCGCGAAGGCGTAATTGTCGAAATCATGATAGGGATGCACGAGCCCCATATCGGTGCGGCCGTGGGTCGCGAAGGGAATGCCGCGCTCCAGCATGTAGCGGGCCCGGGGATCGTTCGGCTGCGTGCGTGAAATGATGACGCCGTCGGCGGAGCCGGTCTCCACGAGATAGCGCACCGGATCCAGCGGATCCTGCGAGCGCGAATAGGGCGTGACGATCAGGTGGTAGGGCGTGTCGGCGATGACTTCCGTGACGCCATAGATGATGTCGGAAACAAAGCTCATGAGTTCGTGCTCGGTGTTGAGCACGAGGCTGATGACATTGGTCTTGCCGGTCCTGAGGCGCACGCCGGCGCGGTTCGGCCGATAGCCGATCTGCTTGGCAACGAGCTGGACTCGGCGCCTGGTCTCGGCGCCGATCTCGGGCGCGTCCTTCAAGGCCCGCGAGACGGTGGTGACGCCGAGCCCGGTCATGAAGGCAAGCGTCTTCAGCGTCGGCCGCTCCTGTGCCGTCGCCTCGTCACCCTTGGCCGTGCGCTGTCTGTTCATCCGTCCCGCCCATCAGGCGCATAGCAGCCGCCGGGCAGCCCGGCAATGTTGCGGCCGCTCCCCATGGCGCGTCACCTGCAGTGGAAGTAGTATACTGAAACGTTACAGCTTGTCACGATCGGTGTAAACGGGCGCGGGCGGACGCAAAAAGACGCCGTCAACCGCGAGGCGAAAAAGCGTTGGGATTCAGAGGGAAGCGTGCTCTTGGCAAGTTTCTTGCTGCTTTTGCCTAGAGGGCGGTGCAGTTTTGCATATTGCGTCGCACAATGCCGCGGCAGCGAGATGATTTTGTTCGCAGCTCGAAAAATGTCAAAGTGACACTTGCCGGAAGGGTTGCGTATCGTCTTCAATTGCCGTATCGAAAATCTGTAACGTTTCAGATTTCTGGGAGGAAGCCGAAATGCGATACAAATTCCTGACCGCTGCCTTTGCCGCGACGGTTGCTTTCAACTTTGCCGGGCCGGCGGCCGCGACCGATCTGGAAGTCACCCATTGGTGGACCTCCGGCGGCGAGGCGGCGGCGGTCGCCGAACTCGCCAAGGCATTCGACGCCACCGGCAATCACTGGGTCGACGGCGCCATCGCCGGATCCGGCGGCACGGCGCGGCCGATCATGATCAGCCGCATCACCGGCGGCGATCCGATGGGGGCCACGCAGTTCAATCACGGCAGGCAAGCGGAAGAGCTGGTTCAGGCTGGCCTGATGCGCGATCTCACCGATGTCGCCACCAAGGGCAAGTGGACGGAAGTGGTACGGCCCAAGAGCCTGCTCGACTCTTGCACCATCGACGGCAAGATCTATTGCGTGCCGGTCAACATCCATTCCTGGCAGTGGCTGTGGCTGTCGAACGCGGCGTTCGAGAAGGCCGGCGTGCCGGTGCCGAAGAACTGGAACGAGTATGTGGCCGCCGCTCCGGCGCTGGAGAAGGCAGGCATCGTGCCGCTCGCGGTCGGTGGGCAGGCCTGGCAGGCATCGGGCGCCTTCGACGTGCTGCTTGCCGCGGTCGGCGGAACCGACACCTTCCTCAAGGTCTACAAGGACAAGGACGCCAAGTTCGCAGCCGGTCCTGAAGTCGCCAAGGTGTTCAAAGCGGCCGACGATGCGCGCAAGATGGCCAAGAACACGAATGTGCAGGACTGGAACCAGGCTACCAACATGGTCATCACCGGTAAGGCCGGCGGCCAGATCATGGGCGACTGGGCGCAGGGCGAGTTCCAGGTCGCCGGCAAGACCGCCGGCAAGGATTACACCTGCCTTCCCGGCCTCGGCCTGAACGAGGTCATCGCTACAGGGGGCGACGCCTTCTATTTTCCGCTGCTCAAGGACGCCGACAAGGCCAAGGCGCAGGAGGTGCTGGCCGAGACGCTGCTCGATCCCAAGACCCAGGTCGCCTTCAACCTCAAGAAGGGCTCGCTGCCGGTGCGCGGCGACGTCGATCTCAACGCGGCCAACGATTGCATGAAGAAAGGCCTCGCTATCCTGGCCAAGGGCGCGGTCATCCCATGGACGGACCAGCTGCTCTCGCAGGACAGCCAGAAGCAGAAGGAGGACCTGTTCTCGGAGTTCTTCGCCAAGCCCGACATGAGCCTCGAAGAGGCGCAGAAGCGCTTCGCCGACATCATCGCTTCGGCTGATTGACGACCGACGAGCCGTCCGCTCCCGACCTTGCCAGGCAGGGCCGGGAGCCAAGGCGTGCTGACTTTCCGCCCTTATCCGATCCAGCACGGCTGTACCGATGAGCAAGAGCGAACGCCCGAGCCAACTCTTCCGCAATCTCAACGCGAAGGTCGCTTCGATCCCGATGATCCTCACCGCAATGGTGGTCTTTGTCGGCGGCACCGCGTGGACGGTGCTCTACTCCTTCACCAATTCGAAGCTGCTGCCGCGGCTGAATTTCGTCGGGCTCGACCAATATTACCGGCTGTGGGCGACGCCGCGCTGGCTGATTTCGATCGAGAACCTCTTGATCTACGGTGTGATCTCACTGGTGTTCTCGCTGGTGATCGGTTTTCTGCTGGCGGCCCTGCTCGACCAGAAGATCCGTTTCGAGGACACGTTCCGCACCATCTTCCTCTACCCCTTCGCGCTCTCCTTCATCGTCACCGGCCTTGTCTGGCAATGGCTGCTCAATCCGGATTTCGGCGTCCAGGGCGTGGTACGAAGCCTTGGCTGGACCAGCTTCGATTTCAATCCGCTCTACAATTCCAGCATCGTCATCTACGGCATATCGATCGCGGCGCTTTGGCAAGGCACGGGGCTGATCATGTGCCTGATGCTGGCGGGCCTGCGCGGCATCGACGAGGACATCTGGAAGGCCGCACGGGTGGACGGGATTCCCATGTGGAAGACTTATCTGTTCATCATCATCCCGATGATGCGGCCGGTTTTCATCACCACGCTGGTGATCATCGCGTCCGGCATCGTCAAGGTCTATGACCTCGTCGTCGCGCAGACCAGCGGCGGGCCGGGCATCGCCTCCGAAGTGCCGGCCAAATACGTCTATGACTACATGTTCTTCGCCCAGAATCTCGGCCAGGGCTTTGCCGCCTCGACCATGATGCTGCTGTCGGTGATGATCGTCATCGTGCCGTGGGCCTATCTCGAATTCGGAGGCCGCAAGCGTGTCTGATCATGCCGTCTCCTTGTCCGCCACGTCGTCAAACCTCCGGGCTGGCGCCTCCGGCCCGAGCGGACCAAAGCCGCGGCACATGTTCTCGCGCCGTAACATTTTCCTGTACGGCACGCTCATCGTGGTGGCGCTCTACTATCTCCTGCCGCTCTATGTGATGGTCGTCACCTCGCTGAAGGGCATGCCGGAGATCCGCCTCGGCAACATTTTCTCGCCGCCGCTCGAGATCACCTTCGAGCCCTGGGTCAAGGCGTGGTCGCAGGCCTGCACCGGCCTCAATTGCGACGGGCTCTCGCGCGGGTTCTGGAATTCGGTGCGCATCACCGTTCCCTCGGTGATCCTGTCGATCGCAATCGCCTCGGTGAACGGCTACGCGCTGGCCAACTGGCGCTTCAAGGGCGCCGACACCTTCTTCGTCATCCTGATCGTCGGCGCCTTCATTCCCTATCAGGTGATGATCTATCCCATCGTCATCATCCTGCGCGAGATCGGCCTCTATGGCAGCCTTACCGGCCTGGTGATCGTGCATTCCATTTTCGGCATGCCGATCCTGACGCTTCTGTTCCGCAATTATTTCACATCCATGCCGGAGGAACTGTTCCGGGCGGCGCGCGTCGATGGCGCCGGCTTCTGGGGCATCTACCTGCGCATCATGCTGCCGATGTCACTGCCGATCTTCGTCGTCGCCATCATCCTGCAGGTGACCGGCATCTGGAACGACTTCCTGTTCGGCGTCGTCTACACCCGTCCCGACACCTATCCCATGACGGTGCAGCTCAACAACATCGTCAACTCGGTGCAAGGCGTGAAGGAATACAACGTCAACATGGCCGCCACCATCCTGACCGGGTTGGTGCCGCTGATCGTCTATTTCATTTCCGGCAAATTGTTCGTGCGCGGCATCGCCGCCGGCGCGGTGAAAGGGTGATGGCGATGGCGGCGAACGGCACCAGCGTTTCGATCCAGGACCTGTCGCTGAACTTCGGCGCGGTCTCGGTGCTGCAGACGCTCAATCTCGATGTCGCCGAAGGCGAGTTCATCGTGCTGCTCGGACCCTCCGGCTGCGGCAAGTCGACCTTGCTCAACTGCATCGCCGGCCTGCTCGACATTTCGGAAGGCCGCATCTTCATCAAGGGCAAGAACGTCACCTGGGAAGAGCCCAAGGACCGCGGCATCGGCATGGTCTTCCAGTCCTATGCGCTCTATCCGCAAATGACGGTGGAGAAGAACCTGTCCTTCGGGCTGCGTGTCGCCGGCATCGCCAAGGACGAGATCGCCAAGCGCATCGCGCGCGCCGCCGAGATCCTGCAGATCGAGCCGTTGCTGCAGCGCAAGCCGGCGGCCCTTTCCGGCGGCCAGCGCCAGCGCGTGGCGATCGGACGGGCGCTGGTGCGCGATGTCGACGTCTTCCTGTTCGACGAACCGCTGTCCAATCTCGATGCCAAGCTGCGTTCGGAGCTGCGTGTCGAGATCAAGCTTCTGCACCGCAAGCTGCAGAACACGATGATCTATGTCACCCACGACCAGATCGAGGCAATGACGCTGGCCGACCGCATCGCGGTGATGAAGGGCGGCGTCATCCAGCAGCTCGACGCGCCGCAGACCATCTACAACCGCCCGGTCAACCGGTTTGTCGCCGGCTTCCTCGGTTCGCCTGCGATGAATTTCGTCGAGGGGCAGCTGGAGACCGGCACGACGGCGGTGTTCAAGACCGGGGATTTGGCCATCCCGCTCGAGCGCTATGGCTTCGATGGCGCCGGCAACAAGAGCGGGCCTTGCGTGTTCGGGATTCGCCCCGAGCACGTTGCCTTTGGCGAGGCCGCGAATTCCATGCCCTTCGCCACCGATGCCGCCGTCGAGATCGTCGAGCCGATGGGCTCCGATACGCTGGTGTGGACGAAGCTCGGCGGCCGCATTTTTTCCTTCCGTGTCGAGGCGGAAAAAACGCTGCGCAATGGCGACCCGATCAGGATCGGCTTTGATCCTGCCCGCGCCTCGCTGTTCGATACTCCATCCGGCAACCGCATGTAGCTCCCAAGAAAACCATCCTCCCAAGGACAATCCCCAAGCAGAACGGACAGAGACGATGAACTGGTCATTCCAACTTTACAGCGCCCGCAATTTCTTGCCCTGGACCGATGTGCTCGAAATGCTCGGCAAGCTCGGCTATGCCGAGGTCGAAGGGTTCGGCGGCGTCTATGACGATCCCAAGGCCTTCCGCGCCGAGCTCGACAAGAACGGCCTTGCCATGCCGACCGGGCATTTTTCCATCGATGCGCTGGAGAATGATTTCGACGGTGTGCGCCGGATCGCCGAAACGCTCGGCGTCAAGCTTTTGATCTGTCCCTATCTGATGGCCGAGGACAGGCCATCCGACGCCGCCGGCTGGCGCGCCTTTGGCGAGCGCCTGGCCAAGGTCGGCGAGGTCGCGTCGAAGGCCGGCTATGGCTTCGCCTGGCACAACCATGATTTCGAGTTCAAGACACTCGCCGACGGCTCGGTGCCGCAGGACCATATCCTGTCGTCCGCGCCCAATATAGGCTGGGAAATGGACGTCGCCTGGGTAGTGCGCGGCGGCTCCGACCCGCTGCCCTGGATCGAAAAGCAGGGCCAGCGCATCGTCGCCGTCCATGTCAAGGACATGGCGAAGGCGGGCGAGGGGCTGGATGAGGATGGCTGGTCGGATGTCGGCCACGGCACGATCGATTGGGCCGGCCTGATCAAGGTGCTGCGGGCCAAGAGCGCGGCGAAATACTTTGTCATGGAACAGGACAATCCCAACGACATCGAGCGCTTCGCCCGCCGCTCGATCGCAACCGTCAAGAGCTACTAGGAACAACCACCATGGCAAAGAAGCTGGGTACTGGGAAATTGGGTGTTGGCGTCATCGGCTGCGGCAACATCTCGAAGGCGTATTTTTCGCTGGCGCCGTTGTTTCGCGGCATCGAGATGCGCGCCTGCGCCGACATCAACATGGACGCGGCCAGGGCGCGGGCGAAGGAATTCAAGCTGCGCGCCGAGACCGTCGAGGATCTGCTCAAGGCCGACGATATCGACATCATCGTCAACCTCACCATTCCGGCCGTGCATTACGAGGTGTCGAAGCAGGTGCTCGATGCCGGCAAGCATGTCTATTCCGAAAAGCCGTTCGTGCTGTCGCTCAAGGAGGGCCAGGACCTCAAGGCGCGGGCGCAGAAGAGGGGGCTGCGCATCGGCTCGGCGCCGGACACGTTCCTCGGCGGCGCGCACCAGCTGGTGCGCGAACTGATCGACGAGGGGAAGCTTGGCAAGATCACCAGCGGCACCTGCCACGTCATGGGCCACGGTATGGAGCATTGGCACCCCAATCCCGACTTCTTCTTCCAGCCCGGCGCGGGACCAGTGCTCGACATCGGACCGTACTACATCACCAATCTCATCCAGCTGATCGGGCCGGTGAGGCAGGTGGCGGCCTTGGCGACGACCCCCGCCAAGGAACGGACCATCAGTTCAAAGCCGCGCGCAGGCGAAAAAATCCCGGTCAACACGCCGACCACCATCCATGGCCTGCTGGAATTCGAGAACGGCGCCGTGGTGACGCTGAACACCAGCTGGGATGTGTGGGCTCACGGCCACGCGCCGATGGAACTCTATGGCGAGGCCGGGACGGTGTTCGTGCCGGATCCGAACTTCTTCGGCGGCGACGTGCGCTTCACCGAAGAAGGCAAGCCGGTCAAGAAGCTGCCGAAATGGAAGCATCCGCTTGGCGTTCCCAATGAGATGCATGGCCAGGGCATGATGGCCAATTACCGCACGGCGGGCCTGGCCGACATGGCGCTGGCGATCGCCGAAGGGCGACCGCACCGCTGTTCAATGGAGCTCGCGCTGCATGCCGTCGATGTCATGACCGGCCTCCTGCGCTCCGGCGAAACCGGCAAGTTCGTCGCCATGCAGACCACTTGCGAGCGTCCGGCCGCGCTTGGCGTCAAGCAGGCCAAGGAGCTGCTGGCCAAGAAGACGTAGTCGCATGGATTATCGATAATTTTGCCTTACCCCTCTCCCCGTTCCTCCGGGGAGGGGGTAAAGGATGGGGTACGGGCATGCTCATCGCCTCTGCGATGACGGTGCCCTGTCCGTTCAAATTCGAGGATTTCCCCATGCCCTATATCGCCGCTGAAAACCGCTACGAGAAAATGATCTACAACCGCTGCGGTCGGTCCGGCCTCAAGCTGCCGGCGATCTCGCTCGGGCTGTGGCACAATTTCGGCGACGACACGCCGCATCGGACCAAGCAGGCGATCGTGCGAAAGGCCTTCGATCTTGGCATCACCCATTTCGACCTCGCTAACAATTATGGGCCGCCGCCCGGCTCGGCCGAGACGGCTTTCGGCGAGATACTGCGTACTGATTTTGCCGCCTATCGCGACGAACTGATCATCTCGACCAAGGCCGGCTACGAAATGTGGGCCGGCCCCTACGGCGAATGGGGCGGGCGCAAATACATGCTGGCCAGCCTCGACCAGAGCCTGAAGCGGATGGGCCTCGACTATGTCGACATCTTCTATTCGCACCGCTTCGATCCCGATACGCCGCTCGAAGAAACCATGGGCGCGCTCGACCATGCGGTGCGTTCGGGCAAGGCGCTCTACGCCGGCATCTCGTCCTACAATTCGCAGCGCACCCGCGAGGCCGCCGACATATTGAGGCAACTCGGTACGCCCTGCGTCATCCATCAGCCGAGCTATTCGATGCTGAACCGCTGGGTCGAGGAGGACGGACTGCTCGACACGCTCGAGGGGCTCGGCGTCGGCTCCATCGTGTTCTCGCCGCTGGCGCAAGGCATGCTGACCGACAAATATCTCGGCGGCATTCCCGATGGCAGCCGGGCCTCCCAAGGCAAGTCGCTCAAGACAGCTTTCATCAACGACCGCACCATTGCCAACATCAAGGCGCTCAACGCGATCGCCGGCAAGCGCGGCCAGACACTGGCCCAGATGGCCTTGGCCTGGGTGCTGCGCAGGGGCCGGGTTACTTCGGCGCTGATCGGCGCCAGCCGGCCCGAGCAGGTCGAGGATTGCGTCGGCGCGCTGAAGGTGCTCGACTTCAGCGACTCCGAACTTGCCGAAATCGATACATACGCGCGCGAGTCCGACATCAACCTGTGGGCTGCTTCCGCCGAGCGCAAAGGCCCGCCGAGGAAATAGCTGAAGCCGGCTAATAAAGGCTGGCGGAATTGCTGGCGCCGGCCTTCGCGGATGAAGTCAGGTCAGGGCGTGGCCGGCCTCCCTGAGGCGGCGTTGATCGCCGCGTGGGTCGGCAGGCCAACGGTGCCGGGCACACCCTTGGCTACCCTCGTCGAGATTTCTGCCAATGTGCCCGCGCGTCATCGATTGGCCCGGGACAACAACAGAAGAGTAGCAAAGAGGGCGGTTCGTCGCTATCTGAATGGGATCGGGCCGTTTGCATGCGCAGACAGCCCGCCAACAGTGCAGGACAAGTGGAACAGGACCATGGCGGCAAGGGATGTGCTGACGAAAAACCAGTTGTGCGTGCTCGAGAAACTCGAGATCGCCAGCGGGCCGCTCAGCGCCTACACCTTGCTCGATCAGCTTCGCGAGCGCGGTTTTCGCGCCCCATTGCAGGTCTATCGCGCGCTCGACACGCTGGTGAAATCAGGTTTCGTGCACCGGCTGGAAAGCATTAATTCCTTCGTCGCCTGCGCCGAGCCGCACGACCATAGCCACTCGATGACCGCCTTCGCCATATGCGATACTTGCGGGCAGGTGACCGAAATGTCTGATCACGACGTCGACCACCGGCTGAACGAATGGGTCAACTCGACCGGCTTCGCCGCCAAGAAGGCGGTGATCGAATTTCGCGGGACCTGCGCGAAATGTTTGGCGCAAGCGGCCTGAGGGCCTCGCTAGCGCGTCAGTGTGCCTCGTCCCAGTTGTTGGCGGCCCGCGCGTCGACATGCAGCGGCACCGACATCGAGACCGCCGGCATCGCCGCGTTTTCCATGACATGGCGCACGACGGGGATCGTCGCCTCGACTTCCGCCTCGACCGTTTCGAAGATCAGTTCGTCATGCACCTGCAGGAGCATGCGGGCCGACAGCTTGGCCTTGTCCAAGGCTTCCTCCATGCGGATCATGGCGCGGCGGATGATGTCGGCGGCGGTGCCTTGCAGGCGGGCGTTGATCGAGGCGCGCTCGTTGAACGCGCGCAGCGACGGGTTCGAGGACCTGATGTCGGGATAGTGGATGCGGCGGCCGAAGATCGTTTCGACGAAGCCGTGCTCGCGGGCATAGGCCTTGGTCTCCTCGATATAATCGCGGATGCCGGGAAAGCGCTCGAAGTATTTCTTGATGTAGGCGCTCGCCTCCTCGCGCGGGATCGACAGCTGGTTGGCGAGACCGAAGGCCGAGATGCCATAGATGATGCCGAAATTGATCGCCTTGGCGCGGCGGCGCACTTCCGACGGCATACCCTCCACGGGCACGTTGAACATTTCAGACGCTGTGATGGCGTGGATGTCGGCGCCATCCGCAAAGGCCTGCCGCAATTGCGGGATTTCAGCGACATGGGCGAGCACGCGCAGTTCGATCTGGCTGTAGTCGGCTGACACCAGCCGGAGGCTCTTGTCGGTGATGAAGGCGGTCCGGATCTTGCGGCCTTCAGCCGTGCGCACCGGAATGTTCTGCAGGTTCGGGTCGGAAGACGACAGACGGCCCGTCGTCGTCGCGGCGAGCGCGTAGGAGGTGTGGACGCGTTTCGTGTCGGGATTGACGAAGCCGGGCAGGGCGTCGGTGTAGGTCGATTTCAGCTTGGTCAGCTGGCGCCAATCGACGATCTTACGCGGCAGTTCGTGCCCTTCCGCGGCAAGGTCTTCGAGCAGCTGCGCCGAGGTCGACCACTGGCCGGTCTTGGTCTTGGAGCCGCCGGGCAGGCCCATGCGGCCGAACAATATGTCGCCGAGCTGCTTGGGTGAGCCGATGTTGATGCGCTCGCCGATGAGCAGGTAGATTTCCTCCTCGAGCCGGGCCGCACCTTGCGCCAGTTCCCCCGACAGCCGCGACAGGATCTGCCGATCGACCGAAATGCCGCGCTGTTCCATGCGCGCCAGCACCGGCACCAGTGGCCGCTCCAGGCGTTCATAGACCGAGACCAGGCCCTTGGCGGCAAGCCGGGGCTTCAGCACCCGCCACAGCCGCAACGTCACGTCGGCATCCTCGGCGGCGTGAGCGGTCGCCCTGTCGATATCGACCTGGTCAAAACCGACAGAGTTCTTGCCGGAACCGGTCACGTCCTTGAGTTGAAGAGGTTTATGGCCAAGCCATTTGTCGGCAAGGGCATCCATGCCGTGGCCATGCGGCGTGCCGGCGTCGAGCACGTAGGAGATCAGCATGGTGTCGTCGAACGGCGCGACATCGATGCCGTAGCGGCTCAGGATGACCAGATCATATTTCAGGTTCTGCGCGATCTTCAGCACCGACCTGTCCTCGAACAGGGGTTTGAGGACCGCCAGAGCCTCGCGAAGCGGAACCTGGTTTTCGAGCGTGCCGCCGCCAAGCAGGTCGCCATTGCCGCTCTTATGGGCGAAGGGAATATAGCCGGCGCGGCCAGGCGCTGTGGCCATGGCCAAGCCGATCAGTTCGGCCTGCATCGGATCGGTCGAGGTGGCCCTGACGTCGAAGGCAGCGATACCGGCCTCCCGCGCCTCCGCGACCCAGGCTTTCAGCGTCGCGATATCGCGGATGCACTGATAGGCCGCGGTATCGATCTTGGCGGTCGCCGCTCTCTCCAGCCGCAATGCGGCCAGGAGGGATGGGGTGTCACCTTGTTTTGGCGTCTCCGTCGTCTCGATTTCAGCAGCCTGGCCAGGCTCGGAGCCCGTCCCGTTCCGGGCAACGGGCGGTGTTCCGGCGCCGACATCGGGGCCATGGGCGTTATCGGCGCGTTCGACGGGCACCGCGACAGCCTGGACGTCGCCGGCCTCGGTGCCGGTCGCTTCCGCCACACGACGGGTCAGCGAGGTGAATTCCATGGTCTTGAGGAAGCCGATCAGCTTCGGTCCGTCGGGGGCATGCAGGACGAAATCGTCCAATCCTTCTGCCACCGGCACATCGTTCTTCAGCGTCACCAGCTGGCGCGAGATGCGCGCCTTGTCGGCGTTGGCGATGATCGATTCCCGCCTTTTCTCCTGCTTGATCTCGCCGGCGCGGGCGAGCAATCCGTCGAGGTCGCCGAACTGCTCGAGCAGTTGCGCCGCGGTCTTTGGCCCAATGCCGGGCACGCCAGGCACATTGTCGACGGAGTCGCCCGTCAGCGCCTGCAGGTCAATCATCTTTTCCGGCGGCACGCCCCATTTCTCGACGACTTCGGGGATGCCGATCTGCCGGTCCTTCATCGGGTCGTACATGCCGACGGTTTCGCCAACCAGCTGCATCAAGTCCTTGTCGGAGGAGATGATGGTGGTGTCGCCGCCGGCCTCGCAGGCCAGCCGGCAATAGGTGGCGATGAGATCGTCGGCCTCGAAGCCTTCCATCTCGACGCAGGGCAGGTTGAACGCCCTGGTAGCCTGGCGGATCAGGCCGAACTGCGGGATCAGATCCTCGGGCGGAGCCGAACGGTTGGCCTTGTATTCGGGATAAAGGTCGTTTCGGAAGGTTTTCGAGGAATAGTCGAAGATGACGGCGAAATGCGTCGGCACAATGCCCACATCGGTGTTGCGCGCATCCTGCATCAGCTTCCACAGCATGTTGCAGAAGCCGGAAACGGCACCGACCGGCAGGCCGTCCGACTTGCGGGTCAGCGGCGGCAGCGCGTGATAGGCGCGGAAGATGTAGCCGGAGCCGTCGATGAGAAAGAGATGATCGCCTTTTTTCATGCGGGCAGGGATAGCGCGGCGCGATGGCTTGGTCCATGCCAAAGACAGCGCCAGATACAACACCCTGACAGATCGCGACCCTGACGGATCAAAGGCATACAGGCCCGCTCACGGGCACGTTACAAAAGTGTAACGTTGACGCCCTTGAATCGCCACGTTCACAGACCCAAATACACGTCATCGGCAGTTTTCGCCGAAGTCCGGAGCAAGGCCCGTCCCCCGCCTATACCGGACAATTGCGGCAGCCTATCCCCCCTCTCCGGGCTGCCGCATCGTTTCGAGTAAAAGGCCGCCGTGGTTCCCCCTCCACCACGGCGGCATTTTTTTGCCCGCGGCGGCCATCCGGGTCGTGGTCCAATCGTCCCGGGCTTTTCGTTTCGCCGCTCTGCCTTTACGGTTCCGACACTGAACCGAAAGGCTATTGCAAATGTCCGCAGTCTCCCCCGTCCTCAACCGTCTCGACAAGAATCTCGACCAGAGCCTGGAACGGCTCTTCGGCCTGCTCGGGATCAAGTCGATCTCCACCGATCCAGCCTACGCCGCCGACTGCCGCAAGGCGGCGGAATGGCTGGTGGCGGAACTCAAACTGATCGGCTTCGACGCCAGTGTGCGCGACACGCCCGGCCACCCCATGGTGGTTGCGCATCATGATGGGCCGGCTGGCGCGCCGCATGTGCTGTTCTACGGCCACTACGACGTGCAGCCGGTCGACCCGATCGAATTGTGGGAAAACGATCCCTTCGCCCCCGCGATCAAGGAGGTGGGACCTGGTCACAAGATCATCACCGGGCGTGGCTCGGCCGACGACAAGGGCCAGCTGATGACCTTCGTCGAGGCATGCCGTGCCTGGAAACAGGTGCACGGCAGCCTGCCGTGCCGGGTCACCATCCTGTTCGAAGGCGAGGAGGAATCCGGCTCGCCCTCGCTGAAGCCGTTCCTCGAGGCCAATGCCGAGGAGCTCAAGGCCGACTTCGCGCTGGTCTGCGATACCAGCATGTGGGACCGCGACACGCCGTCGATCTGCGTCGGGCTACGCGGTCTGGTCGGCGAGGAGATCACGGTGAAGGCCGCCGACCGCGACCTGCATTCGGGCCTGTATGGCGGGGCTGCCGCCAACCCGATCCGCATCCTAGCCAAGGTACTGGCCGACATCCACGACAAGGACGGCCATATCACCATCCCGGGCTTCTATGACGGCGTCGAGGAAACCCCCTCGCAGGTGCTGAAATCATGGGAGACGCTGGGCGAGACGGCCGAGACCTTCCTTGGGCCTGTCGGCTTGTCGATCCCATCGGGCGAAAAAGGCCGCTCGGTGCTGGAACTGACCTGGGCGCGACCCACCGCCGAATTCAACGGCATCATCGGTGGCTATACCGGCAAGGGTTTCAAGACGGTCATCGCGGCGGAGGCCTCGGCAAAGGTCTCGTTCCGCCTTGTCCACAAGCAGGATCCGGCCAAGATCCGCGCGGCCTTCCAGAAATTCGTCAAGGAACGCATCCCGGCCGATTGTACGGTCGAATTCCATGCTCATGGCGGCTCACCGGCAATCCAGCTCTCTTACGACTCCCCCTTCCTGGCCAAGGCCAAGATGGCGCTTTCCGACGAATGGCCAAAGCCCGCGGTGACGACCGGCAGCGGCGGCTCCATTCCGGTGGTGGGCGACTTTCAGACCTATCTCGGCATGGAATCGCTGCTGGTCGGGTTCGGCCTCGATGACGACCGCATCCACTCGCCCAACGAGAAATACGAGCTTAGCTCCTTCCACAAGGGCCAGCGCTCCTGGGCGCGCATTCTGGATGCGCTGACACGCTGAGCGCGGAAAACACGTTTTCTTGTTGATTTTTCACTGGATCGCGGCGAGGACGGGTAACGCCGCGACCCGGAGAAAACGATGAGCGATATCCGCTTCCATAAAAACGATCTGCCCGACCTTTCGCATTACGATGTCGCGGCGGTGGCGATCGATACGGAGACGCTTGGCCTCAACCCGCACCGAGACCGGCTCTGCGTGGTGCAGATCTCGCCTGGCGACGGCAGCGCCGATGTCATCCAGATCGTGCCGGGCCAGAAGGAAGCACCAAACCTGGTCAAGCTGCTGGCAAACGACAGGGTGACCAAGCTGTTCCACTACGGTCGCTTCGACCTCGCCGTGCTCTACCACGCGTTTGGCGTGATGGCCGAGCCGGTGTTCTGCACCAAGATCGCCTCGCGGCTGACGCGCACCTACACCGACCGGCACGGGCTGAAGGACATCTGTTTCGAGCTTCTCGGCGTCGGTCTGTCCAAGGCGCAGCAATCGTCGGATTGGGCGGCCGAAACGCTGTCGCCCGAACAGCTCGAATACGCCGCCTCCGATGTGCTCTATCTGCATCGTTTGCGCGATGCGCTGGCGGGACGGCTGGCGCGCGAGGGCCGGACGAAGGAGGCGGACGCCTGTTTCCGTTTCCTGCCGACGCGGGCCAAGCTTGACCTGATGGGCTGGGGCGAAGAGGATATCTTCGCTCACAGTTGAGAAAAGGGATGAGATGGCGGACAGAAAGCCGATATCGACCGCGCCGACCGACGGCTCCAAGGTCACCGTCACCTGGAAGGACAGCGACGGCGTCCTCAATGAATCCATAGCGCAATACCGCGACGGCGGCTGGTGGGTCTACACCGACAGCCATACCCAGAAGAAGGTCGAGCCGACCAGCTGGCGGCCCGCTGCCAGCGACGACGACGACCAGTGAGCGCCGCTGGCGAGGCCGGCTGCTTTCGACTAGCCTGAAGCCGTTGATATCGGGCCGATTCGGAGCCTTCCGCTCCGCACCCGCCCTCTTGCACGGAGGAACCCGCCATGGGTGTCGAAAGCCTTCTCGTCTTCATCCTCATCGGTGCCATCGCCGGCTGGCTCGCCGGTCTCATCGTTTCGGGTTTCGGCTTCGGCCTGATCGGCAACATCATCGTCGGCATTATCGGCGCGTTCATCGCCGGCTGGTTGTTTCCGCGCATCGGCTTCTCGATCGGCGGTGGCATCATCGCCTCCATAATCCACGCCACGATCGGCGCCATCATCCTTTTGGTTCTGGTCAGGGTGCTGAAACGAGCCTGAGGTTCGGCACGACAAAAGGCGCGCCATGAAGCAGAATACGCTCTATCTCATCATTGGCGCGCTCATCGTCGTGGTCGTCGCGCTGGGCGTCTACGTCTACCGCGAGCAGGCCAGGCCGAAAGGCGTCGAACTCAAGATCGACGACAAGGGCATTTCAATCCAGCAGAACTGAACCCGCCGGGATCCAGGAGCGTGACATGGGGGCTTCCGACGCGTGGCAGAGCGGAGAGCGGCCCAGGATTACCGTGGCGGAATGGGAGAGGCTGAACCGGCCGCCACGACGCGAGGCGTTGCTGCGCTATTACTGGCGGACTTTTCGCTTCCTGAGGACATCCGCGCCGGTCAGCGAATTGCAGGGACGACAGCAATCGTTCCGTGACGCGATCGTCGCCAGCGTTGCCTTCAACCGGCCTGATGTGATCGCATGGCAGATCCACCTCGTGCGCCGACACCTGGCCGAGCACGAGAGCTATATCGTCTTCGACAACAGCAAGAAGGAGGAGGCGAGGGAAGCCATCCGCGACCTCTGCCTGCGCCAGCACGTCCCCTATGTAGCGTTGCCGAGGAACAGGCTGACGGTCAGCAGATCGCACGGCCAGGCGCTCAACTGGATCGTGCGCAATTTCATGACCGGCTTGGCCCCGAAGGTCTTCGGCTTCATCGACCATGACATCTTTCCGACGGAATCTTTTTCAATCCGCGACCGGCTGAAGGGCAAGAGCGTTTACGGCAGTGTCCGGCGCGACACTCCGACGCCGGGCGGCTGGTTCTTGTGGCCCGCCTTCTGTTTTTTCGACGGAAGCCTGTTGCGGCAGCGGCTGGATTTCGCGCCGAGCTACAAATTCCGTATGGACTCGGGTGGCGGCAACTGGCCGCTGCTCTACCGCACGATCGACCAGGCGCTGGTCAGATTTACCGAGAACAAGTTGCTGCGCTGCGGCGAGGGCGATGACGAGCACGAGGATTTCTTCATGTCGGTCGACGGCTGGCTGCATGTAACCAATGCCTCGAACTGGCGAAGGCAGCCGGTTGACAGGCGCGAACAACTTGTCGCCTTGTTGCGGCAAGCTGCGGGTCCTGACCATCTGGATGTGAAGTTCGAGCCGATCTAGAAGGATCGGGGTCCGTCGACCGCTCGAACAATGTCGTTGCGGTCACCTGCGAGGAGCAGGCGCTGGCCTTCTATCCGCCGGCGTCGATTGTCGGAACGGCAGGCTCGGGGATCGAGCCAGGCTTCGGAGAGAAGAGGATTAACAAATTCCTAACGGAATTCAGAGGTTTGGCCGAAGGCCTGCTTAACCCGCCCTTAAATCGCCGCATCTACTCTTCAACCCGAGCGCCATTGGCACCGGGGACATCAAGCGCAGCGCATGGCGAACCGCAGAGACAGTCGCATCGAGCCCAGCTTCGAGGGACCGCCGCGAGCGAGATCCCAGACGGGTCTTTCGGTGAGCGAGGAGGACCGCGTCGTGCCGAGCAACCGCAAAGCCTCCGCCAAACGCAAATCATCGAAGGCGAAATCGCCGCGGGGGAGGCGCGGCGGAGGCGGGCGCGGGCTGTTCGGCGTGCTCGGCCGGCTGTTCTACTGGTGCTTTGTGCTCGCCATCTGGGGTGGCATCGCCGTGGCCGGCGTCGTCATCTACTACGGCGCCAAGATGCCGGCGGCCACGACCTGGTCGATCCCCGATCGAGCGCCCAACATCAAGATCGTCTCGGCCGATGGACAATTGCTGGCCAATCGCGGCATGAGCGGCGGCGAGGCGGTCGGCCTGCACGAAATGTCCGCCTATATTCCCGAGGCGGTGATCGCCATCGAGGACCGCCGTTTCTATTCGCATTTCGGTGTCGATCCGATCGGCCTGTCGCGCGCCATGGTCACCAACCTCATCGGCGGGCATTTCTCGCAAGGCGGTTCGACGCTGACGCAGCAATTGGCCAAGAACCTGTTCCTGACGCCGGACCGTACACTGGAGCGTAAAGTGCAGGAGGTGCTGCTGGCCCTATGGCTCGAGCACAAGCACAGCAAGGACCAGATCCTCGAAATGTACCTCAACCGGGTCTATTTCGGCTCCGGCGCCTATGGCGTCGAGGCGGCCTCGCGGCGCTATTTCGGCAAGAGCGCGCGCGACGTCACGCTGTCCGAAGCCGCCCTGCTTGCCGGCCTCTTGAAGGCGCCCTCGCGGCTGTCGCCGGCGCGCGATCCCAAGGCCGCCGAGGAGCGTTCGCAGTTGGTGCTCGGCGCCATGCGCGAGGAGGGCAAGATCAGCGAGAAAGAGTTGAAAACGGCGCTCAGCGCACCGGCGACGCGCTCGCCATCCTACTGGACCGGTTCGGAAAACTATGTCGCCGACACCATCATGGAAGAATTGCCCGACCTGATCGGCGACGTGCGCGGCGATATCGTCATCGATTCTACCGTGGACCTGAACCTGCAGAAACTTGCCGAAAAGTCGATACGCCGGCTGATCGACGACAGCCGCAAGAAGCTCAACGTCACCCAGGGCGCGCTGGTATCGATCGACGATTCCGGCGCGGTACGCGCCATGGTCGGCGGCTACGACTATTCGACCAGCCAGTTCGACCGTGCCTCGGAGGCGCGCCGGCAGCCGGGCTCGGCGTTCAAGCCGTTTGTCTATATGGCGGCACTTGAGGCCGGCCGCACGCCTGACAGCATCCGCAACGATGCGCCGATCAAGATCGGCAACTGGACGCCGGACAATTACGGCGGCAAGTACTTTGGCAAGGTCACCTTGGCGACAGCGCTGGCAAAATCGCTGAACTCGGTTGCCGCGCAGCTGACCATGGAAGTCGGCCCGAACGCGGTGGTGGAAGCCGCGCACCGCATGGGCATCCAGTCCGACCTGCAGGCCAACACCTCCATCGCGCTCGGCACCTCGGAAGTGACGCCATTGGAGCTGACTTCGGCCTATGTGCCCTTCGCCAATGGCGGCTACAAGCCGGACATCCATTTCATCCGCCGCGTGACGACGTCAGACGGCAAGGTGCTCTACGACAGCGCCGGCGGCAGCGCACCGCGCGTGATCAAGCCCGAGATCGTCGGCATGATGAATTCGATGATGACCGGCACGGTCGAGGTCGGCACCGCCAGGAAGGCGGCTTTCGCCTGGCCGTCGGCCGGCAAGACCGGCACCAGCCAGAATTCGCGCGACGCCTGGTTCGTCGGCTACACCGCCAATCTGACCACCGGCGTATGGTTCGGCAATGATGACGGCACGGCGATGAAGAAGGTCACCGGCGGCGCGCTGCCGGCGCAGGCCTGGCACGAATTCATGGTCGCCGCGCATGAGGGCGTGCCGGTGCGGCCGCTGCCCGGCACCTGGAAATCGACGCCGGCCGACACCATCGTCCCCGACGAGATTCCCTCTGCCAGCAACAACCAGCCGGCACCGGTTCCGTCGGCGTCCGTCGGCCAGCAGGCGCCAGCCGCGCAGGCCGCGGCACAGGCGACGCCAGGGCCGGTCCGTGCGGCGCGGCCTGCCCAGACCGTCGATGCCGATGGCTTCGATATGCCGGCGGATGACGGCACCACCGCTTCGGTCGGACATCCGGTGCCGCCAGGCAGCGTCGGCGGTCGGCTCAAGAAACGGCAGACGTCGATCCTGGATATCCTTGGCGGCGGCTGAGCAGCCGGCTGGCGGCGTCAATCCGCCTCTCGCCACCTCGGCGGCATTCGGCTACATGTCCAGCCCGGAGACCGCGACATGACCGAGACCGACACCAGAAAAACCATCGTGCTGACCGGCGCCAGCCGCGGTATCGGCCATGCCACTGTCAAGCGCTTTTCGCGCGAGGGCTGGCGCGTCATCACCTGCTCACGCCAGGCCTTTGCCGAGGATTGCCCGTGGCCGGCAGGGCCGGAAGATCACATCAAGGTCGATCTCGCCGACCAGGAGGATGTCGGCATCGCGGTCTCGGAAATCCGCCATCGGCTGGAAGCACATGGTGGCCAGTTGCACGCGCTGGTCAACAATGCAGGCATTTCGCCCAAGCTCAAGGACGGCAACAGCCGCATGAACTCGATCGACACGCCGATGCATGTCTGGCGCGACGTGTTCCAGGTCAATTTCTTCGCGCCGATCATGCTGGCGCGCGGCCTGTTCAAGGAATTGGCGGCGGCCAAGGGCTCGATCGTCAATGTGACGTCGATCGCCGGCACCCGCGTGCATCCCTTCGCCGGCACCGCCTATGCGACGTCGAAGGCCGCGCTCGGCTCACTGACGCGCGAGATGGCGCATGATTTCGGCCCGCACGGCATCCGTGTCAACGCCATCGCGCCAGGCGAGATCGACACCGCGATCCTGTCGCCGGGTACGGAAAAAATCGTCGAGACCATCCCACTGCGGCGCCTGGGCACCACGGCTGAGGTCGCCGACATCATCTTCTTCCTGTGCTCGAGCCAAGCGTCCTACGTGACCGGCTCGGAAATCCACATCAATGGCGGCCAGCACGTGTGAACTGGTCGAGCCAAGGCCCGCTCATCTGGCCAGGGTGACAACAGCCTTCGCAGTTCATTCGTGGCTTGATCAACGCGCCTGTGGGCAGCGCCGGCTCAGGCAGCGGACGGTTCAGCGACCCGCGGCTTGTGGCCAAGCACCTCTTCGACAATGCCGCGCGCGATCTCGCGTTCGCCCATGATCACCGTATCGGCGCCGAGCCCCTTGAGATGCTCGACCTCGGCGTCGGAGTGGGCGCGGGCGACGACGTTGATGTTGGGATTGGCGGCGCGTGCCCGCAGCACGATCTGGCCGGCCTCGAACGCGTTGGGAATGGCAAGGATCAGCCGCGTGGCGCCTTCGGGATTTGCGGCGGCGAAGACTTCGGCGTTGGCGGCGTTGCCGGCGACGGTTTCGATGCCGTCTGCTTTCAGCTTCGCCAGCGTCTTGTCAGCATCCTCGATGACCAGGAAAGGCCGTGCTGCTTCTTTCAACGCGGCGCCGACGAGGCCGCCGACGCGGCCGTAGCCGATCAGGATGGCATGACCGGTGAGCACCGTCCTTGGTGGCGGGCCGTCTTCCTTTTTGGATGCCACGGCGACCGAGGCGACATGGCCCGGTTCCGTCGCAGGACCAACCGGCTTGGCGTCCGCCGGCGGCGCCGTCCTGGCAGCGCGGGCCTCGAGCCACGGCTTCATCCAATCGATGACCAGGAACATCAGCGGGTTGAGCACGATCGACAGGATGGCGCCGGCCAGGATGAGGTCCCGTCCCTGTTCGGGCAGAAGCTTCAGCCCGACGCCGAGTTCGGCCAGGATGAACGAGAATTCGCCGATCTGGGCGAGGCTGGCCGAAATCATCAAGGCCGTGGCCAGCGGATAGCCGAAGGCGACGACGATGACGAACGCCGCCAGCGACTTGCCGATGACGATGATGGCCAGCGTCGCCAGGATCGGCAGGCCGTTGCTGAACAGGCTGAGGGGGTCGAACAGCATGCCGACGGAGACGAAGAACAGCACCGAGAAGGCATCGCGCAGCGGCAGCGATTCTTCCGCGGCGCGGTGGCTGAGCTCGGATTCGCTCATGATCATGCCGGCGAAGAAGGCGCCCAGCGCCAGCGAGACGCCGAACAGTTTTGCCGCGCCGAAGGCGACGCCGAGCGCTATTGCCAGCACCGAGAGACGGAACAGTTCGCGCGACCCGGTATGGGCGACATAGTGCAGGATCCAGGGAATGACCCTGCGGCCAACCACCAGCATGACGACGACGAAGGCGGCGACCTTCGCCAGCGTGATGCCGACGACACCCCAGATGCCGTAACTGGCCGGCAGCGCCAGCAGGCCGCTCGAATGGGCCTCGGCCTGTTCCTGGCCGCCGAGTACGCCGGCAAGGGCCGGCAACAGCACCAGCGCCAGCACCATGGCCAGATCCTCGACGATCAGCCAGCCGACGGCGATGCGGCCGCGCTCGGTCTCGATCAAGCGGCGTTCCTGAAGCGCGCGCAGCAGCACCACGGTCGAGGCGACCGATAGCGCCAGGCCAAACACCACGCCCGCCCCCATCGACCAGCCGAGCATCCAGGACAGCCCGGCGCCGAGCGCCGTGGCAAAGCCGATCTGGACAATGGCGCCCGGCACGGCAATGGCGCGGACCGACAGAAGGTCCTTCAGCGAAAAATGCAGGCCGACGCCGAACATCAGGAGGATGACGCCGATTTCGGCCAATTCGTTGGCAAGGCCGGCGTCGGCGACAAAACCGGGTGTGTTCGGCCCAACCAGCACGCCGGCTACGAGATAGCCGACCAGTGGCGGAATGCGGAACCGATTGGCGAGGGCGCCGAAGACGAAAGCCAGCCCCAGACCGGCGACGATGGTGGCGATAAGGGGCGTGTCATGCGGCATTGTCTATGGAGCGCCTTTCAAGCCAGCGATGTCGGATATGCGCCGCCCTAAGCCGCCGCCTGTTTGCAATATGGTGGACGGGGTGTCGGCGATGCAACCCGCAAAGCCGCGAATCAACGTCGAGACGGCAAAAATCTGACCGGCAGCTGAGTGACTGCCGGTCAGGTGCCTGGGATCAGTGGCGACCGTGCTGCGACCCGATAGGCGCCTTCGCCGCGCGTGGTCAGGCTGCCTGCAGCAACGCCTCGATCTCGAAAATGGCGTGGTTGGTCATGGTCTTCGGGATTTCGGCCGTCACCTTGTCGCCAACCTCCTTATGCAGCTTCTTGCGCATCGCGCCGAGCACCATGGGCGGGGCGACAAGCACAAGGCTGTCGAATGCACCCTCATGTGCAAGCTTGTAGAGGCGGGCGGCAATCTCCTCGGCGAAGCGTTCCTTGCCGATGCGATGCCAGTCGGTCTCCTCGACCGCGCTGCGATGCACGGATGGGCCGTCATTGTATCGACCGGGGCTGTCGCTTCCCTGTTCGCGTGTGGGCGGGTTCTCCTGTTCCATCACCTGCACGACTTCAAGGTTGGGAAACTTGGTGTCGCCGGCGTTCTTGAGCAGGAGCGCCTTTTCGCCGTCGGCCACCAAAACCCAAATGCCATGCTTCAGTTTGATCGTGTTCATAGGGACGCTCCTTGTTGAGTGGTGGCTATACCGGGAACGCATTTTGACCCGTCAACGTTCCACCCGAAGGGAGGACCGAGTGGCCGTGCAGACAGGCGCTGAAGACGAAATCACCACCGGACGACTTAATCTACTGAATTGGTAGAAATTAGAAAAAACTGTTTTGTGGGATCGGTCGCCGGCAGCTAAAAGTGCCTGAAATCAAGGCGCGTTTCAGCAGCCCGGGCGCTCCCGGTGCGTGGGCATGGAATATTTTTCTCCCGCCCTTCGCGGTTGCGGAAAAGCGATTGCCTGCCATCACCGGATGCGCGAGTGCTTTGCTTCTGCTTTTTTGCGCTTGGGCGTAAAACTGCGACCCTGTCCCCGGATCTGCTTTGTCATGTCGCAAGCCACCACCAAGCTCAACGCCTTCCCCGTCTTCATGCGGGTCGAGGGCGAAGCCGTGGCCATTGTCGGGGGCGGCGAGGAGGCTTTGGCCAAGGCGCGGCTGATCGCCCAGTCGAGCGCGGTCCTGCACATCATCGCTGGGGATGCCGAACCGGATCTGTTGGCCTTCATCGCCGAGACGGGCGCGAACCATATGCCCGGCGCGTATGATGCTTCGCAGCTTGAAGGCGCCGTGATGGTGTTTGCCGCCAGCGGCGACGAGGCGCTCGACCGTCGCGTCGCCGCCGACGCGCGCCGGCTGGGCATTCCCGTCAATGCCGTCGACCGGCCGGACCTCTGTGATTTCTTTACTCCGGCGCTGGTCAACCGCGCACCGGTCGCCGTGGCGATCGGTACCGAAGGCGCGGGCCCCGTGCTTGCCCAGATGCTGCGCAGCCGCATCGACCGCATGCTGTCGCCCTCGCTCGGGCCACTGGCAGCGCTTGCGGCGTCGTTCCGCAATGCCGCCGAGAGATTGCCCAGGGGCAATGTACGTCGCCGTTTCTGGAGCGACTTCTTCGGCGGAGCGCCAGCACGCGCCGTCGAGGCCGGCGAATTTTCCCAGGCGCGCGAAGCCGCCACCGATCTGCTGTTGTCCGACGCGCCCATTCGCGGCCACATCGCCCTGGTGGGCGCCGGTCCCGGCGCCGAGGACCTCCTGACCCTGCGGGCGCATCGTCTGCTGATGGAGGCCGATGTCATCGTCCATGACGCGCTGGTGCCGGAGGCGGTCGTCGCCATGGGCCGCCGCGATGCCGAGCGCCTGCCGGTGGGAAAGCGCAAGGGCTGCCATACCAAGAGCCAGGCCGAAATCAATGCGTTGCTGGTGGATCTCGGTCGTCAGGGCAAGCGCGTCGTGCGGCTGAAATCGGGCGATCCGCTGGTGTTCGGCCGCGCCGGCGAGGAGATGGCCGCGCTTCGTGACGCCGGCATTGCCTATGAGGTGGTTCCAGGCGTCACAGCGGCCTTTGCCGCTGCCGCCGATTTCGAACTGCCGTTGACGCTGCGCGGCGTTTCCTCCTCGATGGTGTTCACCACCGGCCACGATCTCAAGGGCAATTCACTGCCGGATTGGGCCAAGCTCGCGATTTCCGGCGCTACCGTTGCCGTCTACATGGGCCGCTCGGTCGCGGCCGAAGTTGCCGGCCGGCTGATCGAGGCGGGCTTGTCGCCGGACACGGCGGTCGCCGTGGTCGAGAATGCCAGCCTGGCGAATCGCCGACGCTTCCACGGCACGCTTGCCGACCTGCCGTCGCTGGAAGCGCGCGCCGATCTGTCGGGCCCGGTCATGACCATCATCGGCGACGCCGTCGCCGGCGCCAATTTCGAGCGGTCCGAGCCGCTCGCGGCACACAGGCACGAGAGCGTGCCCGTAGCAGCCGCCGAGGGAGTTCAGCCATGAAGATACTGACCGCCAATCGCCTCGGCGACGGCATTGCCGTGTGGTACGCCGATGGCGGCTGGGCCGAGACGGTGGACCATGCGGACCCTGCCCACGACAAGGCGGCCGAGGATCGGCTGGAGGCGATCGGCGCCAAGGCCCATGCCGACAATGAAGTGGTCGACGTCAATCTGATCGACGCGGACATCGTCGACGGCGTTGTCGAGCCGGTGCGGCTGCGCGAGAAGATCCGCGCCGCTGGCCCGACCATCCGCAACGACCTCGGCAAGCAGGCCGAGCGGGCGGCATAGCCAGGACACCAGGTGAACGGGCGGACGCGCCCTGAAAGACGAAGCATGTACCGTTACGATGAGTTCGACCACGATTTTGTCCAGGCCCGCGTCGCCGAGTTCAGCGACCAGGTCGAGCGCCGGCTGTCCGGCGAGATTACTGAGGACCAGTTCCGGCCGCTCCGGCTGATGAACGGCGTCTATCTGCAGCTGCACGCCTACATGCTGCGCATCGCGGTGCCCTACGGCACGCTGAACGGCAAGCAGTTGCGCATGCTCGGCCACATCGCCCGCAAATACGATAAGGGCTACGGCCATTTCACCACGCGCCAGAACATCCAGTTCAACTGGCCGGCGCTGTCGGACATTCCAGCGATTCTGGCGGACCTGGCCAGCGTGGAGATGCACGCCATCCAGACCAGCGGCAACTGCATCCGCAATGTCACCGCCGATCATTTTGCCGGGGCTGCCGCCGACGAGGTCGCCGATCCGCGTCCCTATGCGGAAATCCTGCGGCAGTGGTCCTCGGTGCATCCGGAATTCTCGTTCCTGCCGCGCAAGTTCAAGATCGCGGTGACAGGAGCCGAGCGCGATCGTGCCGCCATCCAGACGCACGATATCGGCCTGCACCTGAAGAAGAACGCCGCCGGCGAACTCGGCTTCGCCGTCTATGTCGGTGGTGGCCAGGGCCGCACGCCGATGGTGGCGAGGAAGATCCGCGACTTCTTGCCCGAAGCCGACCTTCTCTCCTACTGCACGGCGGTCCTGCGTGTTTACAATCTCTATGGCCGCCGCGACAACAAGTACAAGGCGCGCATCAAGATCCTGGTCCACGAGACCGGCGCCGAGGAAATCACCCGGCAGGTCGAGGCCGAGTGGCAGGAATTGAAGGACGCGGAGCTGAAGCTGCCCGAGGCGGACATCCGCGCAATCGAGGCTTATTTCGCACCGCCGGCGCTGACCGGGCGGCCGGACGGCGACGCTGCCGTCAAGGTGGCGCGGCTGGATTCCAAGGGCTTCTCGGACTGGCTCGACCAGAACGTGGTGACGCACCGCCACCCCGACTACGCGGCGGTGACGATCTCGCTCAAGGGTATCGGCGAGGTGCCGGGCGATGCGACCGACAGCCAGATGGAAGCGGTCGCCGACATTGCCGAGAAATATGCCTTCGACGAGCTTCGCGTCAGCCACGAGCAGAACCTGATCCTGCCGCATGTGGCGCGTGCCGACCTCAAGGCGGTCTATGACGCGCTGGTCGACATCGGGCTGGCGACGGCTAATTCCAACCTGATCTCGGACATCATCTCGTGCCCGGGCCTCGATTATTGCGCGCTGGCGACGGCACGCTCGATCCCGATCGCACAGGAAATCTCGCGCCGCTTCGCCTCGCTGGAGCGGCAGCGCGAGATCGGCGAATTGAAGCTGAAGATCTCCGGCTGCATCAATGCCTGCGGCCACCACCATGTCGGCCATATCGGCATCCTCGGTGTCGAGAAGAAGGGCTCCGAACTCTACCAGGTGACATTGGGCGGTTCGGCCGACGAGAACACTTCGGTCGGCGAGATCATCGGCCGTGGCTTCTCTTCGGAAGAAATCACCGACGCCATCGAGCAGATCGTCGACACCTATCTCGGCCTTCGGCTCAACCCGCAGGAAAAATTCATCGACGCCTACCGCCGTGTCGGTCCCGCGCCGTTCAAGGAGGCGCTCTATGCTGGCGAAGCCAAGGCCGCTTGACCATATTGCCGATGTCGATGACGGCATCGCCGCCAAAGCGGCGGGGTTTGACGCGCTCTACGGTCATCTCAGCCCGATCGAGATCATCGAACGATCGGCCAACGATCTGTTTCACGACGAGATCGCCGCCGTGTCTTCGTTCGGCGCGGATTCGGCGGTGCTGCTGCATATGATCGCCAAGATCGACCGCACGCTGCCGGTCATCTTCCTCGATACCGGCAAGCATTTCGAGGAGACGCTCGGCTATCGCGACGCGCTGGTCGCCGATTTCGGATTGACCAACATCCGGGTGATCAAGCCGGACGAGGCGGCGCTCGAACGGATCGACCCGACCGGCAATCTGCACCAGAACAACACCGATGCCTGCTGCGACGTGCGCAAGGTCGAGCCGCTGGCACGTGGCGTCGCACCCTTTCGCGCCTGGTTCACGGGCCGCAAACGCTTCCAGGCCTCGACACGGGCCGCACTTCCGGTGTTCGAGGCGGTCGGCCCTCGCATCCGCATCAATCCGCTGGCGCACTGGACGACGTCGGACCAGGCCGACTACATGCGCGCGCATGCGCTGCGCGAAAACCCGCTGGTCGCCTATGGTTATCTGTCGATTGGCTGCTTTCCCTGCACGCAGCCGGTGCAGCCGGGCGAGGATGCGCGCAGCGGCCGCTGGGCCGGCCACGCCAAGACCGAGTGCGGCATTCACCTGTCGGGACTGGAAGTGTCGCTGACCGACGCATCACTATAGGGTATGTTGCCATTCAGGTGAGGCCGGGCTGCAAACGGCGGCTTCCTGCGCTTCCGGTGCTCACGGACTGCAAGTACGTTCCGCTCCGGTTCTCGCAAGCCGCCGTTTTCGACACAGCCTGACCTGAATTTCAACACACGCTCGAGCTCTTCGAATTTTAGGAATTTTGATGACTGGACTGACGACACCGGAGACCCGGCTCTGGACCCCGGAGGGTTTTCGCGAGGACGAGTGGAGCCATGCCGAGAGCGCCGACGCGCTTTCCGGCAATGGCCGATTCATCCTGCCGCTGCAGGCGTTCCTCGATCTCGACCCGGAGGTGCGCCGCTCGGCGAAGGAGCGGCTCGGCGTCGTGCTGCAGCCCGGCGACCAGCTCGAGAAGATCGCCGACCTGCTCGACCAGCTGTCGCTGGTGGCGCTGGCCTTCCCGGCTTTCGGCGACGGCCGCTCCTTCTCCAAGGGCGAACTGCTGCGCAGCCGTTATCATTTCACGGGCGCGTTGCGTGCCACCGGGCAGGTCCTGGTCGACCCGTTGCCGCACATGCTGCGGCTTGGCTTCGATGAATTCGAGATCTCGAATCCAGTGCTCATGAAGCGCCTGGAAGAAGGCCGCACCGGCGGGTTGGGGCTTTATTACCAGCCGGCCGCCATAACGGAGACCAAGGGACCGAAATATTCCTGGCGGCGCCTTCGCAACAGCTGACGCTTTTTCTAGCAAGGTCGAAGGCCTCTACTCCAAAAACTGGTCGTACCAATTGTGCGATTTGCGCTTTTCCTCCCGGCATCTTGCTCTTAGGATATCGCTGTTATTTCGCAACCCGAAATAAATGGCCACAAAGGGAGGAACCGGGAATGGCTGGCAAGAAGATATTGATGCTCGTTGGCGAGTTCAGCGAGGAATACGAGATTTTCGTCTTTGAACAGGCCATGCATGCCGTCGGCCATACCGTGCATGTCGTTTGCCCGGACAAGAAGGCGGGCGATGTGCTGAAGACATCGCTGCACGATTTCGAGGGCCACCAGACCTACACCGAGAAGCCCGGACACGATTACATCCTCAACAAGACGTTTTCCGAGGTGGATCCGGCCCAGTACGATGCCGTCTACGCGGCGGGCGGGCGCGGTCCCGAATACATCCGTATCGACAAGCGCGTGCAGACGCTGGTGCGGCACTTCCATGAGACAGGCAAGCCGATCTTCACCATCTGCCATGGCGTGCAGATCCTGATCGCGGTCGACGGCGTGGTGCGGGGCAGGGAAGTGGCGGCTCTTCACTATTGCGAGCCGGAAGTCACGCTGGCCGGCGGCATCTATATCGACGTCGCGCCGAATGGAGCCCATGTCGACGGCAATCTCGTTTCGGCCAAGGGCTGGCCGGGCCTGTCCAATTTCATCCGCGAATGCCTGAAGGTGCTGGGCACGGAGATCCGCCATGGCCAGATCCTGATGCGCGACGAGCGGCAAGCGGCCTGAGAAAGGTTTGGGAAATACCGCCGCGCGCTGGCGCGGCGGTATGCTCTACGCCGCCATCCGCGCTTCGCGGAACGACACCAGTTTGTGGCTGCTTTCGTCCCACAAGGCCAGTTTGACGCAGCGCAGGCTCTCGAGGAGCGTGACGCGGCCGATGCCGCGCAACTCGGGATAATCCCGCAGCACTTCCTGCAGCCGGTAGCCGGGCACCTTGGCGGAGAGGTGGTGGACGTGGTGAACGCCGATATTGCCGGTGAACCAGTTCAGCACCGGCGGGAGGTCGTAATAGGACGAGCCGTGCAGGGCGGCGCGCTGGAACTCCCATTCCTCATCCTTCGCCCATTCGGTCTCCTCGAACTGGTGCTGGACATAGAACAGCCAGATGCCGGCCGAACCGGCGAGAATGACGATCGGCAGATGGACGATCAGGAACGCGCCGGGGCCGATGACCCAGATGAGGATGGCCGCGGCAAGCGCGATGCCAAGATTGGTGGTCATTGACGACACCCAGGGCGTCAGGCCGCCACGCATCATGCCGATAGGCAGCCTTTGCGAGAAGATGAACAGCCAGATCGGCCCCAGGCCGAACATCACCAGGGGATGACGGTAGAGGCGATAAGCCAGGCGACCCCGCCAGGACATCCGCCGGTATTCGGCGACGGTCAGCGTCCTGATGTCGCCCATGCCGCGTTCGTCGAGATTGCCGGCGCTGGCATGATGGGTGGCATGGGCACGCCGCCAGCAGTCGTAGGGCGTCAGCGTCAGGATGCCCAGCGCGCGGCCGATCCAGTCATCGGCAATGCGATTGGCAAAGAAGGAGCCATGGCCGCAATCGTGCTGGATCATGAAAATCCGCACCAGGAAGCCGGCCGCGGGCAGGATCAGCACCAGTCCCCACCAATGACCATAGGCATAGGCAGCGGAAGACAGAGCCCACAGAGTGGCGAAAGGAATGAGGGTGATGGCGAGTTCGAGTGTGCTACGCCGCCTGTCAGGCTTCTTGTAGCGCGCCAGGATCTTGAGCCAGGCGCGCTTGCTGTTGGCAGCTGCCTCGGGGGAAATCATGTTCATCAGGAAGCATAGGCAGGGTGTGCCGCCACCGCAAGCCAATGATCACGCAAAGTTACTGTGCGTAATTGTCGCGTAAAGCCCGGGCGGTCCTACTGCCGTCGCCAGCCGGCGTCGCCATCCTCGACCCGGTCGAGATGCTCGAGCAATTGCTCAAACCGGTCCGGGATGTCAGGTTCGATGCGGAAGGCTGGCAAGGTGCGCAGAAAGCGCGTCACTGCCTCGGCGCCGAACTGGCGCCGAACCTCCGCAGCGAGCCTTTCTCCTTTTTCAAGCTTGTTGCGGGTCATCATTTCAAAAATCCTGCGTCGGCTCCGAAACTCCCCCAGCAGCGGAATGGTTCCCGCATCACCGCCTCGTGGCAAGCAAAGCCGGCAAGTACGGTAAAATTTGAATTAAAATCGAAGCGTCCCCACCGTGCTTTCCTGGTCGGGTCGCAGGCGCCTGCGGTCTCTTTCCCCTTGATTTTTGGCCTGCGAACCTCGATATCGGGCACAAAATCCATACCATTCGAGATGACGGGAAACGGCGATGAGCGACCAGGCAAAAGACGAACGCACGCCCAATGAAGCCGAGGCGGCCGAGGCCAATGCCGAGCGCACGGAAGGCAGCACCGATGGCGACTACGAAGCGCTTGTACGGCTGCTGAAGGAAAATGAAGAACTGAAGGACCGCGCGCTGCGGGTCGCGGCCGAGATGGAAAACCTGCGCCGCCGCACCGCGCGCGACGTGCATGACGCGCGCACTTATGCGGTGGCGAATTTCGCCCGCGACATGCTGTCGGTGTCGGACAATCTGCGCCGCGCCCTGGATGCCATTCCGGCCGAGGCCAAGGCATCGGGGGATGCCGGCTTCAAGGCGCTGATCGAAGGCGTCGACCTGACCGAGCGCGCCATGCTGTCGGCGCTGGAGCGGCATGGGGTCAAGAAACTCGCTCCCGAGGGCGAGAAGTTCGATCCCAATTTCCACCAGGCAATGTTTGAAGTGCCCAATCCCGATGTTCCGGCCAACACCGTGGTCCAGGTCGTGCAGCCGGGCTATTCGATCGGCGAGCGGGTGCTGCGCCCGGCCATGGTCGGCGTCGCCAAGGGTGGTCCGAAAATCGCCGCCGACGCGCCGGTCGAGCCAGGGCCGGTCAATGAGCAGGCCGAGAAGGATGCGTGATTAGTGGGGTAGCGATAGAGAGTTGTGAGTAGCAAGGACTGGGCCGGGTAGGCGCCTGCTTCGCCAATTGCCATTCACTACTGACTACTTCACTACTCACTCCATGAACCCGATCGCCCTCCTCGACTATGCCGGCGTTGCGGTCTTCGCGGCGACGGGGGCGTTGGCGGCGTCGCGCAAACAGCTCGACATTATCGGCTTCCTGTTCCTGGCCAGCGTCACCGGCATCGGCGGCGGCACGCTTCGCGACGTCATCCTCAATCTGCCGGTTTTCTGGGTCGCCAACTCCAGCTACGTGCTGATCTGCGCGGCGGTCGCTGTGCTGGTTTTCTTTGCCGCGCACCGTATCGAATCCCGCTGGAAATGGCTGCTCTGGCTCGACGCCATCGGGCTAGCCGCTTTTTCGGTGATGGGTGCGGCCAAAGGACTGGCCATTACCGGTTCTCCAGTCGTCTCCGTCATCACCGGCGTGCTCACCGCCACGTCCGGCGGCATCCTGCGCGATCTGCTGGCCGGCGAACCCTCGGTGCTGCTGAGGCCGGAAATCTATGTTACGGCCGCTCTCACGGGCGCTGCCATCTTCACGGCTGGCGACGTCACAGGATTGCCGCCGATCGTTTCAGAGCTGGCCGGCTTCGCCGCGGCGTTCGCCGTGCGCGGCGGCGCGCTCCGTTTCGGCTGGACCTTTCCAGCCTACAAGAGCCGGCCCGGCCGGCGGCCGGAAGACATTCCGTGAGGAGAGGGAGTAGGGGAGTGGTCAGTAGTCGCCGAAGCGCGAATCGTGTCGTCTTGACTACTGACTACTGACTACTGACTAATCGCTCACGCGGCGAAGCGCTGCGCTTCCCCGCCATAATAGTTGACGTAGCGGGCACCGATCTCCTTGACCGGCATCACGACGAAAATGTCGACCGTGGAGAATTCGCGGTCGATGACGCAACCATCGCCGATGCGAGCGCCGACCCGCAGATAGCCCTTGACCAGAGGCGGCATCGCCGCGATCGCCGCCTTGGTGTTCACCGCCTCGATCGGCATCAGATCCATGGAGCAATAGCGCCCCGACACAGCGCGCACGTCCCAGGCCGAGTTGGTGCGGCAGTGATGGGCAAGATAGGTGAGCGCCTCCGCATGCGCGGCCGGCACGGTGCCATGGAACGAGGCGCAGCCGGTCATCACCCCGATCTCGTAGTGATTGATGTACGCCCAGATGCCTTGCCATAGCGCTTCGATGGTGCGCTTCGAACGGTATTCCGGCAAGACGCAGGAACGGCCGAGTTCAAGGAAACGCTGGCTGGGATGGCGGGCGATGAGCTTGGTCAGCTCGAATTCGCCTTCGGAATAGAAGCCTCCGGCGGTTGCCGCGATTTCTTGCCGCAGCAAGCGATAGGTGCCGACGATACGGCGGTGCTCAGGGCCGGAAAGCGTGGTGTCGAGGACGAGCAGATGGTCGCAGAGCGGGTCGAAGCGGTCGGCGTCGCGGCGGTCCTGCGCCTGGAACAGATCCTTCCTGGCGCCAAGCTCGTCATAGAATACACGGTAACGCACTTCCTGCGCGGCCGCGATTTCGGCCTCGTTGCGGGCGAGCCGCACTTCGAGATTGCCGATACGGCCGAGCGCCGCGCCCTTTATGACGGAATCGACATTACGTCCGGCGAGCAAGGCGCTGCTGGCGTTCGGCCGAGTGTCACATTCCGGCATAACTGTATGCACGAGTGATTCT
The DNA here is from genome assembly GCF_006440875.1 of Mesorhizobium sp. B2-5-7. NCBI lineage: Bacteria > Pseudomonadati > Pseudomonadota > Alphaproteobacteria > Hyphomicrobiales > Phyllobacteriaceae > Mesorhizobium > Mesorhizobium sp. B2-5-7. The sequence goes on from NZ_VFUO01000002.1 coordinate 800,075, forward strand.
CCTTCGAGCCATCCCTCTCGGCACGGGGATACGGTGTAGGTGCAACAGGATTGTGACAGTACCGTGATACGGCGTCGCGGGCAATACTTCGTCGGCTGGCGAAAACGGTCAACCGGCTACGTTGCGTCACAAGACCCCAGGCGCGTCGCGTTCGCGGGCGCCGAAAATGGGCTGGTTTTTGGCGGCCTTGACCAGCCACGCACCCCGGAAAAAGCTGGCTCAAGCGGCGACCTGGCCCTCGACGGCACTGACCAGCGCATCGGGGTCGAGCGGCTTGGTGACGAAGCCGCTGGCGCCGTGGGCGAGCACCGCATGGCGGGTCTTTTCCTGGCTGTCGGCCGACAGCACCATGATCGGCACCGGCGGCACGGAGGCCTCCTCTTCATGGCGGCGGATCGCGGCAATGGCGTCCAGTCCGTCCATGACGGGCATATGAAGATCCATCAGCACCACGTCGAAGCGGTGCTTGTGGCCGGCACCGGTGACCGCCTCGACGGCGGCCTTGCCGTTGCCGACCACCTTGACGCGATGCCCGGCCTTCAACAGCGTCGCGCGGGCCAGCATGGCATTGATGTCGTTGTCCTCGGCGATCAGCACGGACAGGCCCTGCTGGCGTTCGCCTGAGGCACGAAGCGCCGGTGCGCGGCGTTTTTCCGGCTGCGGCTGGGCCAGGACCGGTGCGTGGCTGCTCAAAAGGACACGCAAAAGTGTTCCTCCGCGCACTGGCCGGGCAAGGAAAGTCGCGTAGCCGCTGGCACGAAACTCGCCCAGCATGCCGCGGTCGGTGGGTGCGATCAGCGTGACGGCTTCGCAATCGGAAAACCCATGCTGGCGAAGCCGCTTGAGCAGCCTTCCGTCACTCTCTTCCATGGCCGCGTCGACCAGAAGCACGTCGCAGCCGTCGGCAAAGGATGCGGCCTGAGCCACGGTGGTGGCGATTCCGGCCGCGCCGCCATTGGAGCGGATGGTGCGGGCGATGGCGTCGGCCTCGACGGTGTTCTTGGAGACGATCACGGCGCGTCGCCCGGCAAGCGCGTTCAACCGGCCCTGCGGCGGCTCGGTGGCTGATGTGGCGGGAATCTCGAAGACGAATTCCGATCCCTGGCCAAGCCGGCTGGAAACCGAAATCGTGCCGCCCATTGCGGCCACCAGGCGCTTGGAGATGGCAAGTCCCAGTCCAGCACCGCCATGCGTGCGCGTCGAGGTGCCGTCGGCCTGCTCGAACTCCTCGAAGATGCGCTCCATGTCCTCGTCGCGCAGGCCGGGACCGGTATCGGCGATGGTGAAGCAGATGCGGTCGCTGGTCTCGGTTCGGGCGCGCGCGACGCTGACCAGCACGCCCCCACTGTCGGTGAACTTGATGGCGTTGCCGATGAGGTTGAGCAGCACCTGCCTGACCCGGCCCGGATCGGCGGTGATCAATTGCGGCACATCCGGTTCGACATGGCAGCCGAGGCCGATATTCTTGGCGAAGGCGCGCGCGGCCATCAATTCGATGATGTTGTCGGCGATCTCGCGCACCGACATGGGCTGCGGTTCAGGATCGAAGCGTCCAGCCTCGATCTTGGAATAGTCGAGCAGGTCCTCGATCAGGGCAAGCAAGGCGCTGGCCGAGGTCGAGATGGCGCCGACATAGGTCTGCTGCTCCGGCGAAAGGCTGGTGTCGGCGAGCAGCCTGGCCATGCCCATGATGCCGTTCATCGGCGTGCGGATCTCATGGCTGACGGTGGCGAGGAAGCGCGACTTGGCCTGGCTCGCGAATTCGGCCCGCTCGCGCGCGGTGATCATGGACGACTCTGCGCGCTTGCGTGCTGTGATGTCGCGGGCGATGGCGCGATGCGAAACGGCACCGCTGTCCTTTTCGCGCACCGACAGCTCGATCCAGGAGAACCAGCGCGGGCCCGTCGGCGTGCGGATGGCAACGTCGGTGGAACTCAGGCATTCATGATCCGAGAAAGCCGCATCGGGAACGATACCGACCTCGATGCCGAGTTCGGCCAACGTCTTGCCGGCAAGATCGCGCGGATCGGTTTCGACGAGGTCGGCGAACACCTTGTTGGCGTAGACGATGTAGCCGTCGCGGTCGCGATGGATGACGAGATCGCCGAGCGCGTCGATGAGACCGCGAAAGCGCTCCTCGCTTTCCTGCATCTCCCACATGCGGTCGGCCAGCGTCTCGATCTCGGCGCGGTTACGGGCGGTGGTTTCGTCGAGCAGGACGGCAGTGCGGCGTACGCTGCGTCTGGCGCGCAGATGCATGGCCAGGCCAGCAAGGCCGGTTGCCAGCAAGGCAAGGCTGATGAAGACTGGCGCCCCCGTCAGGGATGAGAGGCCGGCCAGCAGCATGACGGCAACGAAGGTCAGGATCGGCAGGCCTTCGCGCTTGGCCGGTTGCTGATCAGGGACAAGCGGCGGCGCGGCGATAAACCGCCGCGCCGATACCGGCGGTTGCACCGATGCCGCATCGATGTCGTCGCCGGCGTCGGCCTGTTGGCTGTCGGATTCCGCGATCATGCGAAATCCTTTGCCAGACAGAGATTATGGAAAATTGCGGGGGATCGTTCGAATTTTAGCGGATCGGGCGTTTTTGGCCCGGCGGCGACGGATTTGCCAGCCAATGTGGCAATTCCGCCCGGCGCCTGCCACCCCTGAACCGGGTCACATGTCGACGACGACGCGGCCGCGGATCTTGCCGTCGACGATGTCGTGTGCCGCACCGATGATGCCGTCGAAGCCGATGGTCGTGGACAGGCTGGCGAGCTTGTCCACATCGAGATCGGAGCCGATGCGCCGCCAGGCCTCGAGGCGCACGGCTTTCGGCGCCATCACCGAATCGATGCCGAGCAGGGAGACGCCGCGCAGGATGAAGGGGGCGACACTCGACGGAAAATCCATGCCGCCGGCCAGGCCGCAGGCCGCGACCGCGCCGCCATAGGAGGTCATCGACAGCACATTGGCCAGCGTGTGGCTGCCGACCGAATCGATGCCGCCGGCCCAGCGCTCCTTGGCCAACGGCTTGGCGGGCTGGTTGAGCTCGTCGCGCGATATCACCTCGGCGGCGCCGAGGTTGATCAGATAGGGGCTTTCGGCGTTGCGGCCGGTCGACGCGATGACATGGTAGCCGAGGCTGGACAGGATCGAGACCGCGACCGAACCGACGCCGCCCGCAGCACCCGTCACCACGACAGGTCCGCGCTCAGGCAGGATGCCGTGCCGCTCCAGCGCCATGACGCAGAGCATGGCCGTGTAGCCGGCGGTGCCGACCGCCATGGCATCATGCGCGCTCATGCCCTCCGGCAGGGGCACCAGCCAGTCGCCCTTGACGCGGGCGCGCCCGGCATAGGCGCCGAAATGGGTTTCGCCAACGCCCCAGCCATTCAGGATGACCTTGTCGCCCTTGCGCCAGTCGGGATTGGAAGAGGAGATGACGGTCCCGGCAAGGTCGATGCCCGGCACCAGCGGCCATCGACGGATCACCGGCGCCTTGCCCGATATCGCCAGTCCATCCTTGTAGTTCACCGTCGTTGCCTCGACCGCGATGGTGACGTCGCCCTCCATCAGATCGGCGTCGGTGAGATCGGTCACGGCGACCGACTGCTTTTTCTCGGCATCGCGCGAGACGAGGATGGCTTTGAAGGTTTCGGTCATCTTTTTCTCCGCGAACTTGCTCGGCGTGACTGTGCGGCGATGGCCGCGCGGGGTCAATCCTCGGAAGGCTTGGCGTTCGGAGGCGTGGGTTCATGCCGCCAGCCGATGAGTTCGTCGAAGACGACCAGGGCCGCGCCCACCGAAATGAAGGCGTCGGCAAGGTTGAAGACGGCGAAGGACCAGACCGGCGTGTGGAACAGGATGTAATCGATGACGTGGCTATGGACGGCGCGGTCGATCAGATTGCCCAGCGCGCCGCCGATGATCAGGGCAAAGCCGGTGCGGGCGATGACATGGCCCGATGGCGTGCGCGTGGCGAGGTAAAGCACGAAAGCGACGACCAGCACCGCGATGACAACCAGGCCGATGTCGCCGAAGGAGGAGAACATCGAGAAGGCGATGCCGGTGTTGTAGGTGCGGAACAGCGCCAGGAAGGGCAGGAGGTCGAGCTTTTCCTGGAAGGGCAGTCCGGCTTCGACCAGTGTCTTTATCCACTGGTCGAGCGCGATGGCCACGATGACGAGCAGCGCGTAGGGAGACCATGATTTCACGATTGGGCAACCCTCATTGCTGGTCCGAAATTGGTTCGAGCTTCAGCGCGCCGCGCCGGATCTCGAACAGCATGATGCCGGTGGCGACCGCGAGATTGAGCGAATCGGCACGGCCCGCCTGCGGAATCCTGAGCAGCCTGTCGCAGCTTGCCGCCAGGCTTTCGGGCAGGCCCTGCTGCTCATTGCCCATCATCAGCAGCACCGGCCCGCGGGAAAAATCGACCGAGCGGTAGTCGACCGCGCCTTTCAGATGCGTGCCGGCAACCAGCCCTGAAAAGCCGCCGCGCCAGGCAAGGAATGCCTCCGTCGTTGCCTTGGCCACCGGTATGGCGAAGATCGACCCCATGGTGGCGCGCACCGTTTCCACTGAAAACGGATCGGTGGTGTCGCCGACCAGGATGACGCCCTTGGCGCCGACGGCATCGACGGTGCGGATGACGGTGCCGAGATTGCCGGGATCGCGCACCCGGTCGAGCGCCACCCAGACATCGCCATTGTCGGCACGGATGTCCTTCAGGGCCAGGAATTTCTGCGAGAAGACGCCGACCACCATTTGCGGATTGTCGCGGCGGGTGATGGCGACAAGCACCTTTTCCGATACTTCGAGCACGGTGCCGCCGGCGGCGACCGTGCGTGCCGCGACCTTTTCCACGGCCGCGTTGCCGCGTCCGGCCTTGGCGAAAACCAACGTCCTGATCTGCCAGCCCAAGTCGAGCGCATCGATGACCAGCTTCAGCCCCTCGGCCATGAAGGCGTTCTGCTGGTCGCGGAATTTCTTCAAGGCAAGAGCCTTGATGTCCTTGACCAGCGGATTGGCAAGGCTGGTGACTTCCTTCACCTGACCGGGCGCGCCGGCATGCCGTTCGTTCATGTCAGGCCACCCAGCGCGAAAACAGTGACGTCGAAAGCGCCCGGCCGGCGGACTTTTCACGGATGATCAGCTCACCCGATTCAACCCTGCCGCCCATGCCGGCAAAAGTGTCGCGCATGAGAGCATGGATGGCGAAGAAGGAGGCGCGGATCGAATAGGCGGTCAGCACCACGGCAAGCGGTTTCGGGGTCAGGATCGATCGGCAGAGATCGGTCAATGCCGGCAGGTCCTCGAATAACTGCCAGACCTCGCCCTTGGGGCCGCGGCCATAGGCGGGCGGATCAAACAAAACGATGTCATAGCGGCTGCCGCGGCGCTCCTCGCGCTCGGCGAATTTCACCGCGTCTTCGACGATCCAGCGGATCGGCTTGTTGCCAAGTCCTGATATCTCCTGGTTTTCGCGAGCCCAGCCGATCGCCTTCTTCGAGGCGTCGACATGGGTGACCTCAGCGCCGGCGCGCGCCGCCACCAGCGAGGCAAGGCCGGTATAGCCGAACAGGTTGAGTACCTTGACTGGCCGCCTGGCGGCCGCGATCAGCCCGGCCATATGGTCCCAGTGCGACGCCTGCTCGGGAAAGACGCCGACATGGCGAAACGAGGTGAAGCGGCCGAGATAGTCGATGCCGTCATGCTTCATCGGCCAGGTTTCGCCGAGCGGCGTCCTGGGAAAACGCCAGCGGCCGATGCCTTCCTCGTCGGTGTCGCCGGTGAAGATCGCGTCGGCACGCTCCCAGTCCCTGGCCGGCAGAGCCTTCTGCCAGATCGCCTGGCCCTCGGGCCGCACGATGCGATAGGGTCCATATTGTTCAAGCTTTTGTCCAGCGCCGCTGTCGAGCAGCGCGTAATCCGCGTTGGGTGCCACTTCGAGGATTACCGGAAGTTGCTCAGCGGGCAGGACGCCGCCGCGACGGGCAAGGTTGCGGGGCGTGGATTTCGGTGCGGGCTGGTCCGGCTTCAGGTCTTGCCGCGGCCTGACCTCCGGCCTGGCCACGCCGCGGCCTTCCGGTGGACGCGATTGCGCGGCTTCGCCTTTACCCGGCTGGTGCGGGCGGCCGTCGCGGCGTTTGTCGCGAAAAGACTTCAAGAGACAGCTTCTCCGGCGGTTCGGCCCGCTTCTGCCACAGCTATGCCCATCGGCGCAACAAACCCGCGCGACATTGCGATAGCAACGATTGGAGCAGTTGCGGCGATTGGGGCGATTGCGGATGGCTTAGCCGCCACGCCCGATCGAAAGCAGTGCGACAACCAGCGAAACGAAGCCGGCAGCCTTGGCCGCCGTGACGGCCATGTGGCCGGTTTCCCAGCGCAGCCGTATGGCTTCGAAATTGTCTGGAATTGGCCCTGGCACCCAGGTGGCGAGAATTTTATTGGCCGGTTTGACGAGAACGAACCAAAGCACGAGGGATAGCGCATAGAGCAAGGTGGCGGCGAGTGCGAACCAGAACGCCGGCCGATCCTGGCGCAGCAGCCACGCCAGCAGTCCCGGGCAGATGATTGCCGCGATATCCAGCGGCGCGCCAATGATTGCGAAGAGCAGGAACTGGCCGTTGAAAACGGTGGCCTCGCGCCAAAGCGCCGGGGACCATCGGGTGAGCCGGGGCGCCGATTCCAGAACGTGGGCGAAAGACGGCCCGAGGCTGAGCGCGGCGACCATGGTGGCCAAGACAGACCAGAACAGCAGGAAGCCATATAGTCGCATGACGCAACAACGGTTCCCGGCCGAAGCCGTTCCGAACGGCCGCACTTGCCATTGCCGCGGCCCCAGCCCTATCGTTTGGCGCTCCGGCACTGCGGGCCGATTAGCGGGCAAGCGTTGGCCGACGGACAACTGGCCAATTAGGAACAGAAATGAGCGCGTATTGGATCGCCGTGGCGTCGGCCGAACATGTCCGGCGCGGCCGCAAGGGCGGCTTCATGCAGGTCAACCATGGCAAGGCGGCACCGCTGCGCCGCGTCAGGCCCGGTGATAGCATCGTCTATTATTCGCCGACCACGGTTTTGGGGGAGAAAGACGGTCTGCAGGCGTTCACGGCGATCGGCATGGTGCGGGAAGGAGAGCCCTATCAAGGCGACATGGGCGGCGGCTTCACGCCGTTCCGTCGCGATGTCGACTGGGCGCAGGCACAGGAAACGCCCATCAAGCCATTGCTTGAGAGGCTGGAGTTCACCTCAGGCAAATCGAACTGGGGTTACCCGTTGCGCTTTGGCTTGTTCCCTATCAGCGTGGCAGACTTCGCTTTGATCGCGGAGACGATGGGCGCCAAACTCGCCTCGACTAGCCCCTGAGCGCCTTGTAGACGGCAATGCCGGCGGCCAAGTCCTCCAGCGCGGCACCGACCGACTTGAACAGCGTAATCTCGTCCGGGCTGCCGCGACCTTCCTTTTGGCCGCGCGCCAGTTCGTGCAGGTCGGCGACGATGGCTTGTGGTTTCAGCACGCCTGAGGCCAGTGGCTGGACGATGTCGCCGGCTTCCTTGGTGGCGCCGGCGCGGGTGTCGACATAGACGCGGGCGCGCATGACCGCGTCGTCATCGCTTTCGCGCATCGCAGGCGTAAAGCCGCCGACCAGGTCGACATGGGTTCCCGGCCGCAGCAACGTGCCCTTGATCAGCGGCGTGGTGGTGATTGTCGCCGAGGAGACGATGTCGGCCTGGCCAAGCTCGGCATCGAGATCGGTCGCGGCGCTGGCCGCGAAGCCCTCGGCGCGCAGATCGGCCGCGACTTTCTCGGCGTTGGCCGGGGTGCGGTTCCAGATGCGGATGGTCTTGATTGGCCGCACGGCGCTGTGCGCCTTGGCCAGGAAGGGCGACAGCGCGCCGGCGCCGACCACGAGCAGCCGCGAGGCATCGTCGCGGGCGAGATAGGACGCCGCGAGGGCCGAGGCGCACGCCGTGCGCCACTGCGTCAGCCGCTGGCCGTCGATCAGGGCTTCCGGCTCGCCGGTGCTGCCATCGAGCAGGAGATAGAGCCCCATCACGGCGGGCTTGCCGACGGCGTTGTTGTCGGGAGAGACGGTGACGATCTTGACGCCGATATGGCCGCCGGCGGAACGGCCCGCGGCGTGAAAATCGGTCCATGCGGGCATCAGCAGCAAGGTCGACGCCGCGCCGTCAGGCCTTTCGACCGTGTGATGATGCCTGACCGGCTGCACCGCGCCCTCGCGAAATGCCGTGCGCAACGTCTCGACCAGTCCAGGAAAGGTCAGCGCACGATCGACCTCAGCGGCCGAAATGGTCAGCATGAAAAGCTCCGTGAAAAGAAACGCGCCGACCTGCGGCTCAATTGGTCGGCTTCGGCAACGCCGACCCTTGGGCCGACCCTTGGGCTCACGCCTGCGGCACCGAGGGCGTGCGGCTGACTGCCTGGCGCAGGTTTTCGGCCTCGACACCGCGCTGGCGCGCCAGTTTGCGGTAGTGGCCCTGCTTCACCCATGTCGCCAGGCTGCCGACGACCATGCCGATGGCGAGCGCCAGGAACAGGAAGATGAACAGCGGCAAGGTGAGCGTCAGCTTCGGATTTCCGGGATTGAACGGGTCCAGCGTGAAGGCGACGAGTTCGCGGTTGGCGACTGCCAAAGCGATCAGGATGGTCGCCAGGGGCACGAAGACCACGATGAGTATGAAGCGATTGAGCATGATGTTTTCCGTCGCAAGCGGGCCGATAAGGCCGTCCAGCGCTGACGCGCCTACTTGCCGCCGTTCAGCCTTTCACGCAACTCCTTGCCGGTCTTGAAGAACGGCACCCATTTCTCCTCGACCTCGACGGATTCGCCGGTGCGCGGGTTGCGGCCGGTGCGGGCAGGTCGGTTCTTCACCGAAAAAGCGCCGAAACCGCGCAATTCGACCCGGTTGCCCTCGGCAAGCGCGTCGGTGATTTCATCGAAGATCGCGCCGACGATGTTTTCGACGTCGCGCAGGAAAAGATGCGGATTGCGCGTGGCAATAATCTGCACAAGCTCGGACTTGATCATCAGACGGGTCCCCGTGAAAGCAGTTCGGCCAAAATTATCAGGATGATTTTATTTGCTTTTTTAGCTGTCCCAACGCGTCTCAAGGGTGCCAGACGGAAACGAGACCGTCAAGAAACAAGCGGTCGGCGCCAAGTTCATGGATCACGTCGCCGCCGGAGTCCGGCAGGCCGAGCGCGCCGGCGATCGTGCGTGCCATCGCCTTCGAGAACAGGAAACCGCCGCGCCGTTCCGTGTCCTTCCACTCGACCACCTTGAGCTTGGCATCGACACCCTTGGTCGCCAGCCAGTCGATCGCCACGGACTCGCCGCCGACGGCGTCGATCAGCCCGTTGGCAACACCCTGGCGGCCAGTGAAGATCGAACCGTCGGCCAGCGCCAGCGCCTGTTCGTGGGTCATCTTGCGACGTTCGGCGACGATGCCGACGAACCAGTCGTAGCTGTCCAGAATGAGCTTGCGGACCATGGCGCGCTCGTCGTCATTGGTCGGCTTGAAGGGCGAGGGTGAGGCTTTCAGCGGCGAGGACTTGACCTCCTCCAGCTTGACGCCGAGCTTGTCCATCAGGCCGCTGACGTCGGGATACTGGATCAGCACGCCGATCGAGCCGACGATCGAGGTCTTGCGGGCGACAATATGGTCGGCGGCACTGGCGATCATGTAACCCGCCGACGCGGCGAGCGTGCCGACCTCGGCCACGACAGGCTTGTCGGCGGCCAGCTTGCGCACCTCCTCGTAGATCGATTCCCCGCCGACGGTGGTGCCGCCAGGAGAATCGACCACAAGGATCACGCCTTTTACTTTCGGCGACTGGCGAATAGCCTCCAGCCGCTTGATCAGTTCGTCGTCCTCGGTGATGGTGCCTTCGATCCTGACCTTGGCGATGTGGTCGACGGCGGAGCCGCCGAAATCGTCGCCATAGAACCAGGCCGACACCGCAATCACCCCGAGCGCCACGATGCCGAAGGCCGCGACACGCCAGAAAGTCAGCTTGCGCCGCAAGCGGCGGCGGTCGATCAGGTCGTCGGCTCTCAATGCCATCGTCAGCCTCACAGTCATCGGGAAGAGACGCTTTTAGACCATGATGTCTTGATCGGGAAGCAGTTCCGTTCCGCACATGGCGCGGCAATCCGCGCGCGGCGGTCCGTGTTGTCTGTTTTGTGACTGGCCTGTGCGGGCGACGCAAGGTAAGTGGGAAGAACTTCGGTGGTGAAAAAAGACGCAAGGGCGTCTATTTCTGCTATGAAGCACTGGCTGTTGCGCTGACCCGGGTTTCGTTTGTGCACGGCAGCTGTCACATTTTTGCGGTTTTCGTCGGCTTGTGCTTGCGCGAGGGCGCTGGCGTCCCACCTATAGGCGGTGCTCCCGGGGCAGGGTTTTAGAAGAAAGCAGTCATGTTAGCGCGACCGAATGAACCGACCAGCCCGGAGACGGAGTTGGCTCCCCCGGCGGATGACTGGACGCGGGGCGAAGCTTTCGACCGCGCCCAGCGTCATTCACGCCGCGTGCGCGTACTCAAATTCGCCGTGCCCTTGGCCGCGGCATTGATCGCCGTCGCCTTCCCAGTCTATTCCTACCTCGCCGCGCCCGTTTCCGTCGCGGTGCAGGCCGAAGGCACCGCCTTCTCGAACGGTAAGCTGGTGATGGCCAATCCCAAACTCAATGGTTTCACCAAGCAGAAGCAGCCCTATTCGATGACGGCGCTGCGCGCCATCCAGGATGTGAGCGCGCAAGGCATCATCGAACTCGAAGGCATCGACGCCAAGGTGCCGATCGCCCCCGACAATGTCGCGGCGATTAAAGCCTCGCGCGGTACCTACGATCGCGACGGCAATACGATGAAGCTGAACAGCGACGTCACCATCAGCACCACCGACGGCATGCAGGCCAAGTTCAAATCCGTCTTCCTCGACATGGGCAAAGGCACTATGAAGACGGATGATCCCGTCGATGTCAGCCGTGGCGGGTCGCAGATCAGGGCGGATTCGATGTCGGTCCAGGACAATGGCAAGATCCTGGTGTTCGAGAACAAGGTTCGTGTCAACATCGATCCCGCCGTTCTGAAGGCGGCTGAGGCAAAGGGCGAAGAAGCGAATGTGGCTCAATAATTCGACACGGCTTGCGGCCGCAACTTCGGCGCTGTTCCTGCTCAGCCTGGCGCCGTCGCTGGCGCAGTCGGGAGCGGCCAGCCAGGTGTCGGGTCTCAAACTGGCCGGCGACAAGCCGATCCAGATCGAAAGCGACAAGCTGGAAGTCCACCAGGCCGACAGCGTCGCGATCTTCACCGGCAATGTCACCGTCGTCCAGGGGCCGACGCTGATGAAGGCCGGCAAGATGATGGTCTACTACGTCAAGGACCCCAATGCGGGCGCCAAGGGCGCCGAAGCCGCCGGGGCGGCAGCCATGACCGGCTCGGCCAACATCGATCACCTGGAGATCTCCGACAAGGTCTACATCAAGTCGGATCAGCAGGTCGCGACCGGCGATCAGGGCAGTTTCGACATGAAGAGCCAGGTGCTGGTGCTTTCGGGCAAAAAGGTCGTCCTTTCGCAAAACGACAATGTGCTGGTCGGCTGCAAGCTCACCGTGCAGATGAAAACCGGGCTGGCCCAGGTCGATCCATGTGCTGGGCAGCGTGTGCAGATGTCGATCACGCCGCCGCCGAAATCGGGAGCGACGAACCCCTGATGGTCAGCCTGTCGTCGCTGACGGCACGTCTTCCGGGACGGGCCGCAGGTAAGCTTTCGGCGCCGGCCACGGTCGACAAGGCGAAGTTCAAGGGAACCTTGATCGCCAAGGGTCTGACCAAGAGCTACAAGGGCCGCAAGGTCGTCAGCGGCGTCACGCTTGGCGTGCGCGCAGGCGAGGCCGTCGGGCTGCTCGGCCCCAACGGCGCCGGCAAGACGACCTGTTTCTACATGGTCACCGGCCTGGTGCCGGTGGATGAAGGCACGATCGAGATCGACGGCTTCGACGTCACCTCGATGCCGATGTATCGTCGCGCGCGCCTCGGCATCGGCTATCTGCCTCAGGAGGCCTCGATCTTTCGCGGGCTCAATGTCGAGCAGAACATCCGCGCCGTGCTCGAAGTGGTCGAAAAGGATCGCAAGGTCCGCGAGCGCAACCTCGACGAACTGCTTGAGGAATTTCACATCAGCCATCTGCGCAAGGCGCCATCCATGTCGCTCTCGGGCGGCGAAAGGCGGCGCCTGGAAATCGCGCGCGCGCTGGCGACGCGCCCGGCCTACATGCTGCTCGACGAGCCCTTCGCCGGCATCGATCCGATCGCCGTCGCCGATATCCAGCAATTGGTGCGTCACCTGACGGCGCGCGGCATCGGGGTCCTCATCACCGACCACAATGTGCGTGAGACGCTCGGCCTGATCGACCGCGCCTACATCATCCACGCCGGCCAGGTGCTCACTCATGGCCGCGCCGACGAAGTGGTGGCAAATCCCGACGTGCGGCGGCTTTATCTCGGCGAGGGTTTTACGCTCTGAGCGTGAAATTTGTTTTCTGATACGATTTTTTGCGCGCCGGCGACCTGTTTTCCGCGATTTTGCTCCGGGATAACGCTCCGGTAAGCGGGTTTTGCTAGGCTTTGCCTTGACAAGCAAAAGCCGGGCCAGTTTCTATGGCCGGCCGTGAAATTGATTTCCGGAAGTTGGGGACGCGTAGAGGAGGCGTTTGAAACCGAACCATGGCATTGGCGGCCAAACTACAGCTCCGACAGTCGCAGTCGCTGGTGATGACGCCGCAGCTGATGCAGTCGATTCGGCTGCTGCAGTTCACCCATACCGAGTTAGAGCACTTCATCGACGAGGAGATCGAGCGCAACCCGCTTCTGGAGCGCGCCGAGCCGCAGGATGATGCCGCGAGCGACCAGGCGCAGAAGCTCGACGTAGAGCCGCAAGCGGCCGCCGATGGTGACTGGTTCGAGAACGAGGTGGGATGGAGTGCCGAGGCCATCTCGGAAAAGCTCGATACGTCCCTGGAAAACCTGTTTCCCGACGATCCCGGCACCAGCGAGCGATTGGGCCCCGACCTGACGGCGCAATGGAAATCGGCTTCGGGCAGTGGAGGCTCCTCGTCCGAGGGGCTCGACGCCGGCGACATGGCTGCGAGCGGGATCACGCTGCGCGACCATGTCGGCGAGCAGGTCGCGCTCGCCTTCATCGATCCCGTCGCGCGGCTGATCGCCGGAGAACTTGCCGATGGGCTCGACGAGACCGGCTATGTCAGGGCCGATCTGGCGGAGATCGCCACGCGGCTTGGCACCGACGAGGTGGCGGTGGGCAAGGTGCTGGCCGTGTGCCAGACCTTCGAGCCGGCCGGCCTGTTTGCCCGCGACCTCGCGGAATGCCTTTCGCTGCAGCTTGCCGTGCGTGACCGTCTCGATCCGGCCATGAAGGCCCTGGTCGCCAATCTCGAACTGCTGGCGCGCCGCGATTTCCAGACGCTGAAGCGGCTCTGCGGCGTCGACGAGGAGGATTTGCTGGACATGCTGGCCGAAATCCGGGCGCTCGACCCGCGGCCGGGCATGGCGTTTTCTGGCGGCGCCAGCGATGCGATCGTCGCCGATGTCGAGGTGCGGGCGGCCAATGACGGCAGCTGGACCGTCGAACTCAATGCCGAAACGCTGCCGCGCGTGCTCGTCGACCACATCTATTTCGCCCAGGTGTCGCCGCACGCGAAGAACCAGGCGGAAAAGGATTTCCTGGCCGAGTGCCTGCAGAACGCCAACTGGCTGACACGGAGCCTCGACCAGCGGGCCAAGACGATCCTCAAAGTGGCCTCGGAAATCGTGCGCCAGCAGGACGCCTTCCTGGTCCATGGCGTGCGCCAGCTGAAGCCACTCAACCTGCGCACGGTGGCAGACGCCATCGGCATGCACGAATCGACGGTCAGCCGGGTGACCGCCAACAAATACATGCTCACCCCGCGCGGCGTGTTCGAGCTGCGCTATTTCTTCACGGCCTCGATCGCGGCATCGGGTGGTGGCGATGCGCATTCCTCGGAAGCGGTGCGTGATCGCATCAAGCAAATGATCGACGAGGAGAAGCCCGTCGATGTGCTGTCGGACGATGCTATTGTCGACATGCTCAGGGAAAGCGGCGTCGATATCGCCCGGCGCACGGTCGCCAAGTACCGGGAAGGCATGAATATTCCCTCCTCGGTACAGCGCCGGCGCGAGAAACGGGCGCTCGCCAGCGCCGGCCGCTAGGCGTTCACGATTTCCACAGCTTTCAAGTTTCATTGACAAGCCACGGTGAAGTGGCTAGAAGCCCGCCCGCATGAGACGGGCTCGATGCCCGCTAGCGGATGGTCCGTCACGACAATGACCCGGGACGGTCAAGAAGGCGGCTTGTGATCAACCGGAAAGTTCGGATTTAAATCGGCGCGAGTGACGCCGCAAAGCTTGTGCGCACGGATCACGAGTATAAACTCGGGCCAGTTTGAAGCCTGAGCAAGGAAGGTCAGTTTTCAGATGAATCTGCGCATTTCGGGAAAGCACATGGATATCGGCGATGCGTTCCGTACACGCATCAACGATCGTGTCGGTGAAGCGATCGGCAAATATTTCGATCGCGGCTTCGCGGGGCATGTCACCGTCATCAAATCGGGCTCGCGCTATTCCGCGGATTGCATGATCCGGCTGGATTCCGGCGCCTCGCTGCAGGCCACCGGCGATGCCCAGGACCCGACACTCGCCTTCGAGGCCGCGGCCGATCGGCTGGAGACCCGGCTTCGGCGATACAAGCGCCGTCTGAAATCGCACAATTCAGGCAATGGCAACGGCGAGTTGACCGACATCGCTTACACGGTGATGGCACCGCTTGCCGATGACGATGAGGAAATCCCGGAGGATTTCGCACCGGCCATCGTCGCCGAATCGACCATGACGCTGAAGACCATGTCGGTGGCCTCGGCGGTCATCGAACTCGATACCAAGGACAGTCCCGTGCTTGTTTTCCGCAATGCCGGAACCGACCATCTCAACATCGTCTATCGCCGGCCCGACGGAAACATCGGCTGGATCGATCCGTCCACGACCAAAGTCGCACAGGGATAAAAGCCAGCCGCACGAGGGGTGGGGACTGGCGCGGCAGGCGAACAAGGATTTTCAAGCATGGATCTGAGCGATCTTATCAGCGTTCCGGCGATTTTGCCGGCGTTGAAGGCGAACTCCAAGAAGCAGCTACTGCAATTGCTGTCCGAGCGGGCAGCGACGATTTCGGGCATTCCGGAACGGGAGGTGTTCGACACCATCCTGCAGCGCGAGCGCCTGGGCTCGACCGGCGTCGGCAACGGCATCGCCATCCCGCACGGCAAGCTCGCCGGCGTGAAGCGCATCGCCGGCGTTTTCGCCCGGCTGGAGACGCCGGTCGATTTCGAATCGCTGGATGACCAGCCGGTCGATCTGGTGTTCCTGCTGCTGGCGCCCGAAGGGGCGGGTGCCGATCATCTCAAGGCACTGTCGCGCATCGCGCGCGTGCTGCGCGACGCCGACACCGTGGCCAAGGTCAGGGGCACGCGCGACGCCGCGGCGATCCATGCGCTTTTGTCGGATACGCAGGCCTCGCACGCGGCCTGAAGCCATCTTTTTAAATATTGTACCAAGGGCCGCCATGAGCGGCCCTTTTCAGTTCAGCCAACCAATTGTCTTTAATGAATGGCGACGGTGGTCAGGTCGTTTTCCATGGCGCCGGCCAGCGCGCGGTCACGCGCGTCGGAAAGCAGGATCGGCTGGCCATTGGCCCCAAACAGGGCCCACAGCTCCATGCCGGGAGCGATTTCACCGATGTTGGGGAAGCGGCCGAGCAGTTCGTCGCTCGAGACCTTGCGCAGATAGGCGACAGAGCCTTCGCCGAGATGGGCGAATTCGCCGCTGGTCATGGTGATGGTTTCGTCAGTTCTGGTCATTTCAAGCCTCCTTGGCGCGAGGACGCCGCTCAAGGCCATCCCGCATGAGAGCCATCGGTGAAGATCAGTCTTTCACCGATATGTTTATTTTCCGTACCAGCCGTTCCGACTCCGGCCGATCAAGGTCGATCGACAAAAGGCCGTTCTTCAGCTCCGCCGCGATCACACGCATGCCGTCGGCCAGCACGAAGCAGCGCTGGAACTGGCGTGCGGCAATGCCGCGATGAAGGAATTCGCGCTCGGTATCGTCGGTCTGGCGACCGCGCACGACCAACTGGTTTTCCTCCGTTGTCACATCGAGATCGCTTTCGGCGAACCCGGCGACGGCGAGTGTAATGCGCAGCCTTTCGGCCTTGCCGTCGGCACCGCTCAGGCGCTCGATGTTGTAGGGAGGGTAGCTGTCACCGGACTTCGCCAGACGCTCCAGGGTCTTTTCCATGGCGTCGAAACCCAGGAGAAGCGGGCTGGAGAAAGGCGTCATTCGGCTCATGTTACACTGTCCTCTCAAGAGCGACATAAACTGGAAAAACCCAAATGGCATTTTTCCCGATGGTCTTGATATGGTCCGCCCCGCGACCAAGTTCAAGCCACCAAAAGACCCGCCCAAGGAGACCATGTCGCGGACCCACGGAAATAGCCCAGGATCATCGTGGACTCACAGGAATAATCGACATGGCGCTTGAATCGACGCGCGGATGCAAGGAGAAGCGCGCAGGCCGGAACCGTCCCCCGTCAAGCGGTTCAGCAGCTTTGCAGCCGGTTGGCGTCTTTCGGGCGCAGGACCGGCCCGGTGAGCTGATGGCCAGCCAAACAAGGAATTGAAATGCCCCAACCACGCAAGATCATCATCGACACCGATCCCGGCCAGGACGACGCCATCGCCATTCTGCTGGCGCTTGGCAGTCCTGAACTGGAGATCGCCGGCATATCGGCCGTCGCCGGCAACGTGCCGCTGAAGCTCACCGAAAAGAACGCCCGCAAGATTTGCGAACTGGCCGGCCGGCCCGAAATCAAGGTCTACGCCGGCGCCATCCGTCCGTTGGCGCGCGAACTAGTCACGGCCGAGGAGGTCCATGGCAAGACCGGCTTGAACGGACCGGATTTGCCCGAACCGACAATGAAGCTGCAGGACCAGTATGCCGTCGATTTCATCGTCGAGACGCTGATGAAGGAAGAGAGCGGCACCATCACGCTCTGCCCGCTCGGACCGCTCACCAATGTTGCGCTGGCGCTGATCCGAGAGCCCCGGATTGCGCCGCGCATCAAGGAAATCGTGCTGATGGGCGGTGGCTTCTTCGAGGGCGGCAACGTCACGCCCACGGCCGAATTCAACATCTATGTCGATCCGCATGCCGCCGACGTCGTCTTCCGGTCCGGCATCCCGATCGTGATGATGCCGCTCGATGTCACCCACAAGGCGCTGACCACGTCCAAGCGCATCGAGGCGTTCCGCAAGCTCGGCACCAAGGTCGGCATCGCCGCCGCCGAGATGTTGGAATTCTTCGAGCGCTATGACGAAGGCAAATACGGCACGGATGGAGGGCCGCTGCACGACCCCTGCGTCATCGCCTATCTCCTGAAGCCCGACCTGTTCAAAGGCCGCCATTGCAACGTCACCGTGGAAACCGCCTCCGAACTGACCATGGGCATGACCGTGGTCGACTGGTGGGGGGTCACCTCCAGGGAAAAGAACGCCATGGTGATGCGCGACATCGACCATGATGGGTTTTTCGCGCTGCTGGTGGAAAGGCTGGGGCGGCTTAACTGACGTTTGGAATCGCCGACAAGCGCGCGGTGTCACCGGCGCGCGTTGTCACCCATTGAGCAATCGATAGGTGTCGACGCCGCGCTTGTGGTGTTGACGTTCAATAGGAACGAGTGAGCCAACAAGATGCGGTCGCTCGACGTCGTCGTCGATCGAAATCCGCGTGTTGCCGTCATCAAGGCGCACGTCGTAGGTGTAGTATAGATTGTGACCTACCATGGCATACGGGCTGACAGGTTTCACTCTGATGTATTCTACCACGGCCATCACGCGTTGAGTGGTGACGACCGGATTGGCCTGGAGCCCTACAACCGCAATGGATTTCATCAGTGCAAAGGCGCAAAAGAAAGCGGTGCCGATCACTGCGTCGCTGTACTCGTATTGCCAAATAAGCAAGCGATCCCGAAAGGAAACGTTTGATTTGCGCATAGTGAAGAGTTGTGCAGCAGCGTACAATTCTTCAATATGTCTCCGCAAAAATTTATGGAGAAGGCGCTTTCGCCGTTACTTTGCCTTCGAAAACGCCAGCCACAGGCCGCCGCCGACCATGAAGCTGCCGCTGATCCGCGACAGGAGCTTGATGCGGCTGGCTGACAGCATGCGCCCGGCGCGGCCGGCGGCGAGCGCATAGGTCGAGTCCGACATGGCGGCGAAGATCATGGCGGTCAGGCCCATGATGACGATCTGCAGTGGGTAGTTGCCGGCGGGAGAGATGAACTGCGGAAAGAAGGCGCCGAAGAAGATCAGCGTCTTTGGATTGCTCAGCGCCACGGCCAAGCCCTGCAGGAAGAAGCCGCCGCGTGGTTTGCGGGCGGTTCCGTCGGCGTTCAGCGTGCCCTTCGAGCGGAACATCTGCACGCCCATCCAGATCAGGTAGGCCGCGCCGATCAGCCTGACCCACTCGAACCAGTGGCCCATGCCCGAAATCAGCGTGTTGAGGCCGATGCCGACGATGACGATCATGACTGCTAGGCCGGCTTGCGTGCCGACGACGTTGGCGAGGCCGGCGCGGGAGCCGTGGCGGATGCTGTTGGCGATGATCAGGGTCACCGTCGGCCCAGGCACCAGGATGATCACGATGCAGGCAAGAACATAGGCGGCGTAGAGTTCCAGCGACATGATTTTCCTCGCAATGCCGCCATCGCGGCCTAGCATGCAACAATCAATGCATGACGGCGAGGACGACGCAAGCCGGCGCGCCGGTCTGGCTCAGGCTCCGGCGGGCCAGGGCAGCGTCGTCTCATAGGCAGCCGCAGCCTTCAGCACGGCGAGGTCGCCGCGTGGCCTGCCGACCAGCTGCATGCCCATCGGCCGGCCCCTGTCGTCGAAGCCGACGGGAACATTGACCGCCGGGCAACCGCCCAGGGTGGCGAAGGCCGAAACCTGCATCCAGCGATGATAGCTGTCCATTGCCCGCCCCCCGACCTCGCGCGGCCAATGGGTGCCGACATCGAACGGAAAGACCTGCGCAGTCGGCAGCGCGATGAGGTCGAAGCGGTCGAAGATCGACAGCAGCGTGCGGTACCAGGAGGTTCGGACGACCGAGGCCGCGCGTATCTGCGGCGCCGTCAGCCGCATCGCGTTTTCCACTTCCCATACGGCTTCCGGCTTCAGCAGGCCACGCCTGGCGGGGTCGTCATAGTGTACTTTCAGGGCGCAGCCGCTGCTGGCCTGGCGCAGCGTCACGAAGGCCTGCCAGAGTGTCTCGAAATCGAAATCCGGTCGCAAGGGCTCGGTCAGGAAAGATACATCCGTGAACCGTGCGAGTGCTGCCTCGCATAAGTCGAGGATGCCGGGCTCGATCGGCAGATGGCCGCCGAGATCGCCGAGCCAGGCGATACGGCCACCGGTCGCCGCCGTCGCCAGGCCTTCGAGGAAGGAGCCTTGCTTCTCATAGGAGAGAGGCGCCTGCGGATGGTAGCCGGCCTGCACGTCGAGCAAGAGCGCCATGTCGGCGACGTTGCGGCCCATCGGCCCCTCGACGCCCATCTGCGCGTGGAAGACCTCGAAGTCGGGACCGCTGGGCACGAGCCCCTGTGACGGCCGGAAACCGTAGACGTTGTTCCAGGCCGCCGGGTTGCGCAGCGAGCCGCCGAAGTCGCTGCCATCGGCGATGGGCACCATGTCCAACGCCAGCGCCACCGCCGCTCCGCCGCTCGAGCCGCCGGCGGTCAGCGCCGGATCGAAAGCGTTCAGCGTCGGCCCGAAAACATTGTTGTAGGTGTTGGAGCCGAGCCCGAATTCGGGAACGTTGGTCTTGCCGATGATGATGGCGCCGGCGTCGCGGATGCGTTCGACGAAGAAATCGTCTTCCCGCGGCACGAAATCGGCGAAGATCGGCGAGCCGAACGAGGTCCTGAGGCCGGTGGTCGAGGCAAGGTCCTTGATGGCGATGGGTAGGCCAAAGAGCGCGCCGGTGCCATCGGTCCGGCTGATATCGGCGGCATCGGCCTCGCGCTGTATGTCGGCACGGTCGCGCAACGAGACGATGGCGTTGACCAGCGGGTTGACCGCATCGATGCGATCGAGGAACGCCGTCACCACCTCGCGCACGGAGAGCTTCTTCCGGCGGATCGCACCGGCAAGTTCGACAGCCGACAGGCGGCAGATGTCGCTGGCCGCCGGTACGGCATGCTTCGTGCGGGGACGCATCATTTCAACCGGCCTCTTGCAGCGCCTGGTCGACATCCTTGGCCAGTGGGATCGCCGGTTGGGCGCCGGGCTTAAGGCAAGCCAGCGAGCCGGCGGCGCCGGCACGCGCCAATGCCTGTTCGAGCGTGAGGCCCGACGACAGGCCGGCGGCGAAATAGCCGCAGAAAGTGTCGCCGGCCCCGACCGTGTCGACCGGCGTGATCTGCAAAGCAGGGAGGGTCAGGAATTCGCCTGGCGTTGCCGCCATCACGCCGTCGCCGCCGAGCGTGACGACGATGATGCGTCCAGTCTTGCTGGCATAGTCGCGCATGCGCGCTGCACGATCGCGGCCTTTCAGGGCAAGGGCTTCGCCATAGAGGTCGAATTCGGTTTCGTTCGCGACCGCATAGTCGGCCTTGCCGAGGAAGGCGGCTGCCCCGCCATGGAAAGGGGCCGTGTTGAGGACAGTGATCGCGCCGGCCACCCTTGCCTGGTCGAGGGCCGCATCGACCGTCGCGAGCGGAATCTCGTGCTGCAGCAGCACGACGTCGCCCTTTGTCAGAAAAGCCTTGGAGAGGTCGCCGGGCACCACGGAAGCGTTGGCGCCGGGCACCACGGCGATAATGTTTTCGCCGTCATCGCCGACCATGATCAGCGCCGTGCCGGTCGAGGCAAAGGTCTCTCCCACGCCCGACAGGTCGACCTTGGCCTCGCGCAGCAAAGCCAGTGCCTCGGGGGCGAAATTGTCCTTGCCAACGGCGCCGACCATGCGCACCTGAGCGCCGGCACGCGCGGCGGCGAGTGCCTGGTTGGCGCCCTTGCCGCCGGGGGCCGTCGTAAAGCTGGAACCGCTCACCGTCTCACCGGGGCTCGGCAAGCGGTCGACACTGGCGATAAGGTCGAGGTTGATCGAACCGACTACGATAATCAAGAAATGCCTCCTGCTGATGCGCGGAAGCTATCCTGCCAAGCCGTTCGATGCCAGACCACGCGAATGGTCCAGCGTGATTTGCCGCGTCATTCACAAAGCACAGTGACGATGCCCTGATAGTTGCCGGCGGGAAAGATACCGCTCGACTTGGTGGCGGTGAGGTCGATCTGCACGGCGTGGGTGCCATTGGCGACCCTTTGCGGCACGCCACCATTATTGTCGACCCCCGAGCCATCGAGGCGGAAGACCGAGGCGAAGGTCACGTTGGTGCCGCCGCCGCTCGGCGCGGACGAGAATGCGGCAGGCGCCGATGCTGAAACCGAATAGCAGTCCAGCAAATTGAGCAGCGAGCACAGCAGGGAACTTGCCACCACGGTGGCGCTGGCGCTTGATCCGCCTGCCTGCTTGGAGCCCAGTATGCCGATGGCCGGATTTGCGGTCATCGTGCCCGATGCCCCGACCATGATGGTGCAGGTGCCGATGATCGCGGCCTGCGCCGGAAGGCAGCAGCCGGCGAGCGCGGCCATCGCGAGCAGCGCGCGGCTATTTCTTCTTCTTTTTCTTGCCATCGCCGCTTCCGGTTCTGATGCTCCAGCCTTCGTTGGCCCATCCGGGTGACGCGGCCACGGGCGTAGGTGCGCTGGCGGCCACGCTCGCGGTCGGCCCGTCACCGCCCAGGCCCATCTTGAGGAGCTTCAGCTCCAGCTGCAGGCGCTCGACCTCAAGCTCGTAGAGGCGGCTGCAATCGACGCGCTTCGGCGTACGCCCGATCGGAATCACCACGCGGCCGTAGGTGGCGACGTCGTTGTTCGCCTGATTGTTGCCTCTGATGACGCCCAGGTCGAGATAGGCACCGGTGCCCGATACGGCGGAGCGGCAGGTGGTTCCGTCGGAAGCGTGGACCTCATCCTGCCCTTGCGGCAAGGTCACGCCGGGCAGGTTGAAGCCGCTCTCATTCTGATTGAGGTTGTAGACATCCTCGGCCAGAACCGGCGAGATCCCTGCCCAGGTTGCCGCAAACGCGACTGTCAGGACTTGCGGTGCCCAAAAAACTTTCCGCATATCTGTGCCCTTATCTGCGTCTGTTGATTGGGAAAGGGGATGCTCTCGGTACAGATACGCACTTTACGCTCGGCAGCGCCGCCGAAGGGCACGACCACAAGGACAGGACGGGAAGCCTGCGAGCCCAGTTGGAAAACGCTCGGAGAGATCTTGGCATCCACTGGCTGAAAATTCTGATCGTAAACGTGGATTTCGACCTTGATCTTCTGGCCGTAGGGATTGGCGGGAAACACGCGGATCGCGAAGGCGTCGGTGAAACTGTTGACCTCACCCCGCATCGGCGACATCGACTGGGCGTTGGCGGCAAGGGCCGGCAGGCCGACGGCCAGCGCCGCCGCCAGGATTCGTGCATGTTTCAAGGACCCCTCCTTCGCGACGGCTATTCGCAGCGCAGTGTTACCGTTGCCTGATAGTTTCCGGTGGCGAAGCGGTTGCTGCCGCCCTTGGTGCCAGCGAGATGGACCGAGACAAGGTCGGCGCCGGGGACAGCGAGGGCGGTGGCGGCCCCCGTTTCAGCGGTCGTGTGGGCGCCGCTGGCCGAATAGGTCGGTGTCCAGGTGGTGGCGGTGCTGTCGGCGGCGGGCACGGTGGTGAGGGTCACCGGATCGACGCTAAGTGAAACACCTCCGGTGGTGGTGAGCGTGACTGTTCCAGCCGAACCGCCGCTGTTGTGGGAGCTCAGCGACTGAAGGTCGGCGCTCACCGTCATGGTGCCGTTGGTGCCGACGACAAGCGTACAGGTCGCGGTGACCGTGCCATTGAAGATGACATTCTGCGTTGTGGCCATCGCCGCGTGGTTCAGGCACGTGACCAGCAAGGCTGCACCAAACACGGTGCGGAACAACTTCATCGAGATTCTCCTATTAAGTCGGATCGCCCGAATTAATATGGGTCATCATCGCTTTATCGTGGTTAATTTAGCGTAAACTTAAATAAGATATCGAAATAACGCTCGTGAAGAAACCGGCGGTTGTCCACGGTTGTATCCAGAAGTTTCAAAACCAAGCGCAATAATACTGCGTATTTCCAAATATAAGTATATTCTCCGGGGCAGGAAGAAAAAATCGACATTTCACGACGAAATCTGCCCCGCCTCCCAGCCGAGGATGGCGCGCTTGCGGGTCAGGCCCCAGTGATAGCCGGTGAGATCGCCTGATTTGCCGATGGCGCGGTGGCAAGGCACCACGAAGGAGAGCGGGTTGGCGCCGTTGGCGGCGCCGACCGCGCGGCTGGCGCTCGGCGCACCGATGCTGGCCGCGATCGAGGAATAGGTACGGGCCTTGCCCATCGGAATCTGGAGCAGCGCCTCCCAGACGCGGACCTGGAAGTCGGTCCCGATCATGACGACATGAAGCGGCTGATCGGCGCGCCACAGCGTCGGCTCGAAGATGCGCGCGGCATAGGGCCCTGTCGCTTCCCTGTCCTCGATATAGAGCGCGTTCGGCCAGCGGCCGGACATGTCGGCAAAAGCGGTGCGTTCCTCGCCCCCGTCGCAGAAGGCGAGGCCGGCAAGCCCGCGGTCGGTGGCCATGATCAAGGCAGTGCCGAACGGGGAGGTGTGATAGCCGTAGCGGATGGTGAGGCCAGCGCCGCGCGTCTTGTAGTCGCCCGGTGACATAGCCTCATGGGTGACGAACAGGTCGTGCAGCCGGCCGGGGCCGGACATGCCCAGTTCGAAGGAGGTTTCGAGCAGAGGCATGCCGGAATCGAGCAGCCTGCGCGCATGGTCCAGCGTCACCGCCTGCAGGAAGGCCTTGGGCGACAGGCCGGCCCAGCGGGTGAAGAGTTTTTGCAAGCCGGTCGGCGTCTCGCCGACCTCCTCGGCCAGTTCTTCCAGCGATGGCTGGTCGCGATAGTCGAGACTGATCTTTTCGATGGCGCGGCGTACGATTTCGTAGTCGCTGCCCTCAGGCGTGATGTCCTTCTTGAGGACTGCCGTGTGTGTGCTCATGGACTGTCTCCTTGGGCTGGAATATCGCCCCTCGGGGCGCCGATCGCCACCCGAAACCTGCCTTCTTGCAGCACTTGCCCAGATAGACTCGGGATTCGAGCCAGGGAGCCGCTGATGGCTGGCGAAAAAGTCCATCTGACAGGGGCAAAAGAGACCTTGCTCATGACACTCTACGGCAAGGCTTTCCCGGAAATTCCCTGGAATTGCTTTTAGCGCGCCTTGGCGGTCGCCAGCGCGCGCGAGAAGGCGGTGGCGAAGCTCTCGCGCGAATCGGGGTCGAGGAAGCCGCCGATCGGCACGTTCTGGCCTTGTGCCTCCACGGTCATTCTGATGATGCCGATCTCGGCGTGCCGGGCGATCGAAAACCGTACCCAGAACGGATTGAAGCGATGCGCTTCCGACCTTCCCGAGGGGGCCGTCTTGCGAATGTCGAGGCTGGTGCGCGAGACCGACACTTCCTCGCGGGCGCGTGCAGCCCGGTAATTGACGCGGAAGGCGATGTAGACGGCCACCACGTCGAGGCCGAAGAAGCCGAACACCGGCCAGGCACCGCGCGACAGGAAAAACGCACCCGTCACCAGCCAGCCGACCATCAGTGCGCCCATCAGGATCAGGAAGCCCGTCCTGCCCAGCGACCGGTGCGGGGTCAGCAACGCGTGAAAGAAGGGCTCGTCAGCCTGAAACGAGGCGTTTGTGTCACTCATGACAGACTATTATAGGAGGGAAATGGCGCGTCCCAAGTCCAATGAGTCTTCCATGCCCGAAAAAGAGCTGCCGGCCGGACGCCGTGATGGCTCCAATGCCAAGGCGCGCCCTCGGCCGGCGCGGCGCTCGTCCCGCTACAGCCCGGCTGAAGTGCATGAGATTTTCCGGCGTTTTTCGGTGCAGCGGCCGGGGCCGAGGGGCGAACTCGAACACGTCAATGCCTTCACGCTGCTGGTGGCGGTGGTGCTTTCGGCGCAAGCGACCGATGCCGGTGTCAACAAGGCAACGCGGGCTCTGTTCAAGGTTGCGGACACGCCGCAAAAGATGCTGGCGCTCGGTGAAACCAAGGTCGGCGACCATATCAGGACCATCGGTCTCTGGCGCAACAAGGCCAAGAACGTCATCGCCCTATCGCAGGCGCTGATCCGCGACCATGGCGGCGAGGTGCCGGATGACCGCGATGAACTGGTCAAGTTGCCCGGTGTCGGGCGCAAGACCGCCAATGTCGTGCTCAACATGGCCTTCGGCCAGCATACGATGGCGGTCGACACGCATATCTTGCGCATCGGCAACCGGCTTGGCCTGGCGCCCGGCAAGACGCCGGAACAGGTAGAGCAGGGGTTATTGAAGATCATCCCGGACGAATATATGCGCCATGCGCATCACTGGCTGATCCTGCACGGACGCTATGTCTGCAAGGCGCGCAAGCCGGATTGCCCGGCCTGCGTCATCGCCGATATTTGCAAGGCAGAGGTGAAGACGACCAGCATTCCGGCGCCCCTGGTGCCGATCGCCCCGCTTGAAACTGTCGCCGCCGAAGATCAGGCGCCGTAGCCGCGCGCCATCGCCGCCGCGAACACCGGGATCAGGCTCGGCCGGACTATCAGAAGAACGACTATCTCGGCTGGATCGGCCGCGCCAAGCACCCGGATACCAGGCGAAAGCGGCTCGACCAGATGCTGGATGAATTGCAGCGTGGTGGTGTCTACATGAATATGGTTTGGCACGGCTGAAGTTCTGCTTCGATTACTAGGCCTTCCCTGGATGATGGCGCGTATCGCCCTGGCCCTTGCACCGCACCAGCGATTTGCTAAGCGCTGAGGATCAGCGAGGCATATCGTCATGAAAAATCCGCACGGTGTTCCGGTCATCGAGACCGAGCGAACCATTCTAAGGGCGCACCAACTGGAGGATTTCCACGCCTATACCGCCATGTGGGCCGACCCCGTCGTCACCCGCTTCATCGGCGGCAAGCCGCGCACGCGTGAGGAAAGCTGGATGCGCTTCCTGCGCCATGCCGGCCTGTGGTCGCTGCTTGGCTACGGCTTCTGGGCCATCGAGGAGAAAGCGACCGGCCGTTTCATCGGTGAGGCCGGGTTCCACGATCTGAAGCGCGACATGGAGCCGTCGATCGAAGGCATCCCCGAGGCGGGGTGGGCGCTCGCACCGGCCGCGCACGGCGCCGGCCTTGCCACGGAGATCGTCAGCCGCGTGCATGGCTGGGGCGACGAGACGTTCGGACGTGCCAGAACCGTCTGCATCATCGATCCCGAAAATACGGCTTCGCTGAACGTCGCCAGGAAGTGCGGCTATATCGAGCTGACGCAGACCCTCTACCATGATGCGCCGACCATGCTGCTGGAGCGGCTGCCCTGAGGGGTGTCAGGCGAGGCGAGGGCGCCGACAATCACCCGGCCAGGCGCTACAAACGCGCAATCCGGACGGAAAACCGCTGCACACCTTGACCTGCCGCAACCGGCCTTGGGCGCGCAGCTTCCTTACAGGGGCGGCGAGCGGAAGTTGGAGGCCTTTCCGACGCCATAACCGCGGAGCTAGGGCTAAGCCTCCGTCGCGAGGCTCGCCTGCTCCAGCATGGAGGCATCCTCGCCGAAGGCGCGAGTGGCGCGGGCCGCCGCCTCGAGCAGCGGGCGCTTCATGCGCTCAAGGAACGCAGCGTCGACGCGCGTGCTTGGACCAGCCAGCGTCAAGGCGCCAAGCAGCGCGTGTCCCGGCCCGAAAACCGGCGCCGAGACGCCTGCCGTTTCGGGGTCGCGGTCACCCACAGCGAGACAATTGCACGTTTTGCGGATGGTTTCGTAGGGTTCGCCCTGCTGTCCCGAAAACGCCGCCAGCACGCGCCCGCCCGAACCGGCCAGCAGAGGCAATACGTCGCCTTCGCGTATCGTGTAGCGGATCGGATGCTTGGATTCGACCCGGTAAAGACAGGTGCGCACGTCTCCTGAGCGGACGTAGAAGGCAACACTCTCCCAACTTCGTTCGGAGAGATCGCGCATGATCGGCAACAGGATGTCCACCGCCACCACCGAACGCTGGTAAAGCGCGCCCAGCCGAAAGGCGGCGGGTCCGACGCGATAGCGCCCATCGTCCAGGCGCTCGAGCAGTTGCCCGCGCAACAGCGAATTGGCGAGCCGCAGGATCGTGCTTTTGTAAAGACCGGTGCGCATCGCGATTTCAGCAAGACTTAGCGAGCGGTCGGCCGTGCTGAAGGCATCGAGGATGGCGATCGCCCGGTCGAGTGCCGCAACACCTTCGACGGAGGTACGCCGGATTTCCGCATCAGCCGAGTTGCCTGGTAAGTCCATTGCGGTTCCCAATTCGGTGAAGCCCGAGCGGAACCACTCTGTCGCGCCACCGGACCGTTCTGTCCAGTAGAATGTCGTTCCTGTTGACGGAACAAGGTAAAATCTGCTTGAACTTGATCACGGGTCTGTGAACAGGCGCGTTTTGGCAGGCACCGGAGGAGGTGTCGTGATCTGGAGGAATCCCATGCTGAACAGACGCAGATTTTTGATGAGTACGGCGGCGGCTGGCGCGGCCGGGCTGGTGGCATCGCATTTCTCACCCGCCTTCGCCGAAGGTGCGCCTCAAGTCCAGATCTTCGTGCCGGCGGCACCTGGCGGCGGCTGGGACCAGACGGCGCGCACGATGGATCAGGTGCTGCGCGGCGAGAAGCTCATCTCCGGCTCGCAGATCACCAATGTCGGTGGTGCCGGCGGCACGGTAGGGCTGCCGCAGTTCATCAATCAGTGGAGCGGCAAAGGCAATGCGCTCATGGTCGCGGGCATGGTCATGGTGGGCGCCATCATCGCCAACAAGGCGGCCAACAACCTGACCCAAGTCACGCCCATCGCCCGTCTCACCGGGGAATTCGAGGCGCTGGTGGTGCCGGCGGACTCGCCGTTCAAGACGGCCGCCGATTTCGTCGCGGCACTCAAGGCCGATCCGACGAAGGTTCCTGTCGCGGGCGGCTCGGCCGGTGGGTCCGACCACATCCTGTTCGGCCTGATCGCCAAGACGGTCGGCGTTCCGGCTCCCAGCCTCTCCTATGTACCGTTCGCGGGCGGCGGCGAAGCTCTGTCGGCATTGCTCGGCAACCAGGTGGCGGCCGGCATTTCCGGCTTCGGCGAGTTCTCCGAGCAAGTCAAGGCGGGCGCGCTCAGGCTGCTCGCCATTTCGGCCGACAAGCGCCAGGACGGCATCGACGCGCCGACGCTCAAGGAAGCCGGCATCGATGTGGAACTGTTCAACTGGCGCGGCGTCTTCGCGCCGCCCGGCATTTCCGACGCCGACAAGGCGGCCATGATCACGCTGGTCGAAACCATGGCCAAGAGCGATGCATGGGCGACCGAATGCAAGAACCGCAACTGGACGTCCATCCTGCTCACCGGCGACGACTATGCCAAATTCGTCACTGAGGATTCGGCTCGCATCGAGGCCATCCTCAAGGACCTCGGTCTCGCCTGATTTCCCCCAAGGGGGCGGCTCGTGCCGCCTCCTCCTTTTCTCGACGCATCGATCGCATGCGGCCATGCAGCGTGAAGGTACGACGAAGCCGGCTGCTGGAGGCGGCTGTTTTGGCCACCAGATCGTAGCCATCCATAGCGGGGAGGACATTCATGAGCACCACCGACCAGCAGGCAGTGCCGCCGCGACTCGCCGTACCGGAATTGTTGATCGGCGTCGGCCTCCTGGCCTGCGCCGGGGCCGTGGCCTGGCAGACGCTGGCGATCCCGGTCTCGCCGCTCTATTCCAAGGTTGGTCCGACCGTCTTTCCCTATCTGACCATGGTCGGCCTGATTGTGCTTTCCCTGCTGCTCATCCTCGCCGCGCTTCGCGGCGGCTGGCAGCCGGAGGAGGAAAAGGAAACGCCGACCGACTGGAAGGCGATGGGCTTCGTCGTCATCGGTCTGCTGGCCAATCTTGTGCTCATCCAGCCGCTCGGTTTCACCGCCGCGTCGGTCATCATGTTCGTTCTCGTCTGCTACGGCTTCGGCAGCAGGCATACGCTGCGCGATGTGCTCATCGGCCTGGTGCTGGCGCTGGCTGCTTATTTCGGCTTTGCCAAGGCGCTCGGCGTCAACATCGGCGCTGGTGTCGTCGAGAACCAGCTGAACATGGTGATCGACGCGTTCACCAGCACGCTGGGAGGCTGACGCCATGGATACGCTCGGCCATCTCGCACACGGTTTCGCGGTCGCTTTCAGCCCGACCAATCTTTTGTGGTGCCTGCTCGGCACGACGCTTGGCACCGCCATCGGCGTGCTGCCTGGCCTTGGGCCAGCACTGACCATCGCGCTGCTCTTGCCGATCACCTATCAGGTGGCGCCGGAGGCGTCCTTCATCCTGTTCGCCGGTATCTATTACGGCGCCATGTATGGCGGCTCGACGACGTCGATCCTTCTCAACACGCCCGGCGAGAGCGCAACCATCGTGACGGCGCTGGAAGGCAACAAGATGGCCCGCTCCGGCCGCGGCGGCGCAGCACTCGCCACCTCGGCGATCGGCTCTTTCGTCGCTGGCACACTCGGCACGCTGGGCGTCGCCTTCCTGGCGCCTATAGTGGTCAAGTTCGCGCTGGCCTTCGGCCCGGCGGAGTATTTCTCGCTGATGGTGCTGGCATTCATCACTGTTTCGGCGGTGCTTGGGTCGTCGTCTGTGCGAGGCCTGACCAGCCTGTTTGCCGGCTTTGTAATCGGGATGATCGGCGTCGATCTGCAGACGGGCCAGCCGCGCTTTACTTTCGGCATGACCGAATTGCTCGACGGCGTCGACGTCATCATCGCCGCCGTCGGCCTGTTCGCGGTTGGCGAGACGCTCTACATGGCCTCGCGCCGCTATGCCGGCAAAGACGAGATCGTGCCGCTGAAAGGCTCGCTCTACATGACGGCGGCCGAATGGGGGCGTTCGTGGAAGGCCTGGCTGCGGGGAGCGGCGATCGGCTTTCCGATCGGCGCCATGCCGGCCGGCGGCGCCGAGATCCCGACCTTCCTGTCCTATGCCATCGAAAAGAAACTGTCGAAGCACAAGCAGGAGTTCGGTACGGTCGGCGCCATCGAAGGCGTTGCAGGGCCGGAAGCCGCCAACAACGCGTCCGCCGCCGGCGTGCTGGTGCCGATGCTGACGCTTGGGCTGCCGACCTCGGCGACGGCGGCGATCATGCTGTCGGCCTTCCAGAGCTACGGCATCAACCCGGGGCCGTTGCTCCTGACGACACAGGCCGACCTTGTCTGGGGCCTGATCGCCAGCCTGTTCATCGCCAATGTCATCCTGGTTATCCTCAACCTGCCGCTGATCGGCCTGTGGGTGCGGCTGCTGAAAATTCCCGCGCCGCAGCTTTATGCCGGGATCCTGGTGTTCGCCACTGTTGGTACCTATGGCATCTCGCAGTCGCCGATCGATCTCGTCATCCTCTATCTCCTGGGCGCCGCGGGCTTCCTGATGCGGCGGTTCGATTTTCCGACCGCGCCCGTCATCATCGGCATGATCCTGGGACCGCTCGCCGAAACCCAGTTCCGCCGGGCGATGACCATCTCGAACGGCGACTGGTCGGTGTTCTACAAGCATCCGTTGTCGCTGACCCTGCTGACGCTCGCCTTCATCGGCCTGGTCGGGCCGCATGTCTGGGCCTTCATCGAAAACCGGCGGCGGCGCGGTCCCGAACATGTGCCGGGCGATGCCTGAGCGATCTGAAAAGATATGACAGACTTGCTTTCCGGTATCCGCGTCCTCGACCTGACCAATGTGCTCGCCGGGCCTTACTGTGCCTATCAGCTGGCCTTGCTGGGAGCCGACGTGATCAAGGTCGAGGGGCCGCAAGGCGGCGATCTGGCGCGCCAGCTCGGCGGCTCTCCAAAGCTCAACAATGCCGGCATGGGCGCATCCTTCCTGGCCCAGAACGCCGGCAAACGATCGGTCATGCTCGACCTCAAGAAGGACACGGATCGCGGGCGCTTCCTGGACCTGGTCGCCAGCGCCGATGCGCTGGTGGAGAATTTTCGGCCCGGCGTGATGAAACGCCTCGGGCTTGACTACGAGATGCTGAGGGCGGTCCGCCCGGGCCTCGTCTATTGCGCGATATCGGGTTTCGGGCAGAGCGGGCCGATGCGCGACAACCCGGCCTATGACCAGATCATCCAGGGTCTTTCCGGGATCATGAGCATAACCGGCACGCCGGAAACCGCGCCGCTGCGCGTCGGCTATCCCGTCGCCGACACGCTGGGAGGCTTGGTCGGCGCGTTCTCGATCGCCGCGGCGCTGGTCAGGCAGAAGACATCGGGCGAGGGCGCGTTCCTCGACGTGTCGATGCTCGAATGCACGCTTTCCGCGCTTGGCTGGCCTGTTTCCAATTACCTGACGGCAGGGGTCGATCCCAAGCCGATGGGCAATGAGAACATGACGGCGGCTCCCTCCGGCGCCTTCCGCACCGGCGACGGGCTCATCAACATCGCCGCCAACAAGCAGGAGCAGTTCGTGACGCTGTGCCGGCTGATCGGACGGCCGGAACTGGCGTCGGACCCGCGCTTTGCCGAGCGCGAGACCCGCAAGCAGAACCGTGCCGCGCTCAAGGTCGAGATCGAGGATGCTCTGGCAAGCGATCCGGCGGCAATTTGGGAAGAGACGCTCAACCGAGCCGGCGTGCCGGCGGGCCGGGTACTGACGATCCCGCAAGTGCTGACCGAACCACAAGTGCTCGAACGCCAGGTGACGGCTCGTTTCGAGGATGTGGCTGGCATGGATGGGCCGCTGACCGTCCTGCGCGGCGGGTTCATGGTAGACGGTACGGCACCGTTGCCGACGCGGCCGCCGCCTGTGCTGGGCGAGCACATGGACGAGGTGTTCGCCAGCCTGCCGCCGCGCGCCAAGGCAAAGGCCCTGACATGAGCGGCGTGGAGAAGAAAACAGGCCGCGCGCGCGGCGAGGAATGGTGGCAGACCGGCATCATCGAGATGAGCCCCGGTGTGATCCGGCTGCGCGGCTACGAGATCCAGGACCTGATCGGCCGCGTCAGCTTCCCGGCTGTCATCTGGCTGATGCTGCGTGGCGAATTGCCCAGCGAGGACGAGGCGGCACTGCTCGGCATTGCCTTGGGGGCGGCCGTCGACCACGGGCCGCAGGCGCCGTCGATCGCCATCGCCCGCATGGCGGCGACCTGCGGCGTCGGCATCAACAGCGCCATGGCCTCGGCCATCAACGTGCTGGGCGACGTGCATGGTGGCGCCGGCGAGCAGGCGCTTTCCTTCTATGGCGATATTGCCGTGGCGCTCGATGGCGGCATGGGCCTCAACGAAGCGGTTTCGACACGTCTCGACCGGCTCTTCGGGCAGGAGAAGGGCTATGTGCCGGGGCTTGGCCATCGCTTCCATCCTGTCGATCCGCGCGCGCCGCGCCTGCTGGAACTGGTCAGAGATTTTGCCGCGCGTGGCGTGGTCAACGGCCGCTTTGCCGACATTGCCGAGGCGATCGAGGCCGACGTCGCGCGGCGCAAGGGCAAAAAAATCCCGCTCAACATCGATGGCGCCACCGCCGTCATCTATGGCGAACTCGGCTTTCCGCCGCCGCTGACGCGCGGACTCTTCGTGCTGTCGCGTTCCGTCGGCATCCTGGCGCATGCCTGGGAGCAATCTCAGCAGTCCGAGCGCAACAAGGGGCCGCTGCCGCGCGAATGGCTGTGGGCCTATAGCGGCCCGCCGGCACGGCCGCTTCCTGAAGATGAGGGCGCGGACAATTGAGGCTTATGCCTGCTCGAGCGGCGCGGGTCCGGGAAACTTCAAGGTGTTCACCAGCGTCGAGAGATCGGGCTCGTCGATGAGCATCGCGGCGTCGGCCGGCGCCAGCCAGGCCCGCTGCCGCCGCTTGGCTTCCTGCCAATCGGCAAGCTCTTCCGTCACTTCCAGCAGAAACACGACGACGTCGACGCGGACAAAGCGGTTGGCCAAGCGTTTCCAGTAGGAATAGGTGCCCGCCGGCTGCTTCAGCGTCTTGCCGAGCACGCCGGCTTCCTCCAGTGCCTCGATGGTGGCTGCCTTGCGTCCGCTCTTGCCTTTCATCGGCCATCCCTTGGGCACGATGAAGCGTCTCGTGGTTCTCGATGTAACCAGCATCACCTCGATGCCGCCATGCGCATTCAGCCGGAAGGGGATCGCCGCCACCTGGCGGATCCTTTCGCCTTTACTGGCCAGGCGTACGGCCTTCTTCTTGGTGGCTGCCATCTCAATAATCCAGTCGCTGCAATGCCCCTTAACGTGCTGCGACGCCTTTGCAAAATCCAAACTGCCGCAGGGGCACCTGAAGTGCCCTATCATGTAAGTCGGCTAAATAAAAGAAGCTGCCGTTCGTCAGCGGCAGGTGCTCACGGCGGTGTTGCCGATTATCTGCGTCTGGCAGCTCGGCCTAACCTGCGGCACGACCGGCGGCGGTTGCTGGACGATGATGCGATCCTGGGCACGATACTGCTGTTGCTGCTGCTGAAACTGCTGCCGCTGAACCCGGTTTTGCAAGGCCTGCAGATCGTTCTGCTGGATGACTGTGTTGTTTCTGACCGTGGGATTGAGCACCTGCGCGGAAGCGGGCATCGCAAAGCCGGCGCAAACCGCTCCAGCCAGCACCACCAATCTTGATATCATCGATGAACGACGCGCACACATCCATCTATTCCTGCAAAAAAATCTCATCACACCAGATATATAGGGCTTTTGCCCGACGATGCCATGCGAGAATGCCGATCACCCTCACACCAACCGCGCCCGCTCAAGGGCTGCCACCCGCGCAGGCTGCGTGTTTCCGGCAAGGAAGAAGGGTCGGTTGCAGGTTTCAACTTTTTTCCACCAAGGAGTGGGAGATCGAAGGCCGCTTCGGCGCGGCGGAGAATCTGCTGGCACCCCCTGCATTGCACTTGACGGAGGCGATCGATTCGCCGCTCTATCGGGTCGGCGCCGGCCTCGAGCTGAATTGCGTCGATGGCGTCGGCATGTCCGTCAGGTATAATGGCGCCTTCGGGGAAACGGTCAAACAGAATGCAGTCAGCGCGTCTTTCAAGGTCAGTTTCTAGGCTGGCTCGAGGCGGAGCCGGGCGGGAGAGATCTTGATGAGGAAATACGCGTATTTTGCAGCAGTGCTGGGTGCTGCCTGCATCGCAGGCCTGCCGGCCATGGCGGCGCAAACCAAGGGCGACAAGGTGGCGGCAACGCCGCCCGCCGCAGCTGACGTGCCGAAACTGCCGGGTGGTGCTTCGGCCTTGTCCGAAACCCATGGCGACTGGACGGTCAATTGCCAGATATCGGGCACGAACAAGGTCTGCAGCCTGTCGCACCAGCAGTTCAACAAGCAAAGCAACCAACGGCTTTTGGCGATCGAGCTGTCGAGCAAGACCGGCGAGGATGCGACCGGAACGCTTGCCCTGCCTTTCGGTCTGGCGCTTGCCAAGGGTGTCGCGCTGACCATCGACGATCAGAAGCTCGACGGCAGCCTGCCGTTCAGCACCTGCCAGGTGGTCGGCTGCCTGGTGCCGGTGGCGTTCGATGCCAATGTCACGCCGCTGCTCAAGAACGGCACCACGCTCAAGATCGATGCGTTCGCGGCCGACACGGGGCAAGTCGTAAGCTTTTCCATTCCGCTCAATGGCTTCGGCGGTGCGCTTGCTCGCACGGCGGAGCTTTTGGCCAACTGACGGCTTGGCTCACCGCAAGCGACAGGGTGTTGGCGGCAAACGCTTCCGCCGGCACTTGTCAGACGACGATGGTTTTCAACCGCTCGGCGATGAGCGCGGCAAGCCGTGCCGCCACCTCGTCCTTGGTCATTTCAGGCCATTCCTCGACGCCGGCCTTCGACACGATCCGCACCCGGTTGCGATCACCCCCCATCACGCCTGAAGGACCGATGCCGCTTTGGTGCGACACATCGTTGGCGACGATGAGATCGGCCCCTTTCTTCGTGAGCTTGGCCTCGGCGTTGCGCAACAGATCCTGCGTTTCGGCGGCAAAGCCGACGACCAGGCCTGGTCGATGCTTGTGATGGCCGACACCCGCCAGTATGTCGGGGTTTTCGACCATGCGCAGCACCGGCGGGCCTTCGCCCACGACCTTCTTGATCTTCTCACCGGCTGAATTCTCGGTGCGCCAGTCGGCAACGGCGGCGACGAACACCGCGGCGTCGGCGGGCAGAAGCTGTTCCACAGCGTCGCGCATTTCCTGCGCCCGTTCGACATGGAGGGTCTTCACTCCGGCCGGATCGGCGATGGTGACGGGACCGGAGACGAGGCGCACATCGGCGCCGAGCCTTGCCAATGCCGCGGCGATGGCGTGGCCCTGCTTGCCGGACGAGCGGTTCGCGATATAGCGCACCGGGTCGATTGGCTCGTGCGTCGGGCCCGACGTGACGATGATCTTGCGCCCCGCCAGTGGCCTGGGGCCGGCATCGAGCAGCGCCTCGACCGCGGCGACGATCTCAAGCGGTTCGGCCATGCGGCCTTCGCCGGCCTCATTGCTCTCTGCCATCTCACCCTTGGCAGGGCCGACGAAGGTGATGCCGTCCTTGCCCAAGCTCGCGCGGTTGCGGCGGGTGGCGGGATGCGACCACATCCTGGGGTTCATCGCCGGGGCCATCAGCACCGGCTTGTCGGTGGCGATGAGCACGGTCGAGGCCAGATCGCTGGCATGGCCATTGGCGAGCTTGGCCATCAGGTCGGCGGTGGCGGGCGCCACCACCAGGAGGTCCGCCTCGCGCGACAGCCTGATGTGGCCGACATCGTGCTCATCATTGCGGTCGAACAGGTCGATGAAGACATGGTCGGCGGAGAGCGCACCGACCGAAAGCGTGGTGACGAACTCCTGCGCCGCCGATGTCATGACGACGCGCACCGCCGCGCCGCGCTCGCGCAGCCGGCGAATGAGATCGAGCGCCTTGTAAGCGGCGATGCCGCCGCCGATTATAAGCAGGATGCGCTTGTTGGAAAGCGTGCCTCGCGGCAAGCTCTTGCCTGCTAATGCTGACGCCGGGGTCGGGGTGCCTTGCGAAGTGGCCAGTTTGTGCAGCGCTTTCTCGATCTGGTCGAGACGGCCAACAGGGCCGACCTGGCCGTGGACGGCGGCCCGGATCATCACCCGCGCCTGTTCTTCCATGGAGCGATCGTTTTCCGCCGCCAGGCGGCGCAGCAACTCCTTGACCTCATCGTCCAGGTTGCGGATCGTGATGCTGGCCATGTGATTGCACTCTACTCATCCTACTTGATGGCGATGATAGCAATGCAATCAAATTGCCGCAAGCAGCTGGCTTGCCGCGATTGCGGGTCTAATGAAGCTTCCAGGCAATGTAGACCAGCGTCAGCGCGATCACCCATAATGCAACACGGCCGGAACGGCTGTAGCGCGCTTCGGCCTTGCCTATAGCGCGGGCGGTCGCCTCATCGAAGCGCAGGCCGTGCTCGGCCATCAGGTCGATCTCTCGCGACAGCCGTTCCGTACGGGCCGCGAGTTCCGGCGCCTGGCGGATCAGCGTCAGTATTGCCTTGCCGCCGTCGCGCGCGTCGGCCAGCAGGCCGCGCGGCCCGAGGTTCCCGGCTATCCAGCCGCCGACCACCGGTTCGGCGGTCTTCCACATGTTGAAAGCCGGATCGAGCGTGCGCGCCACGCCCTCGACAACCACCATGGTCTTCTGCAGCAGGATCAATTCCGGCCGTGTCGCCATGTCGAAGAGTTCGGTCACCTCGAACAGCAGCGTCAGAAGCTTAGCCATCGAAATAGTTTCGGCGGGTTGGCCGTGGATCGGCTCGCCGATGGCGCGGATCGCCTGCGCGAAGGCAGAGACATTGTGCTGGCGCGGCACATAGCCGGCCTCGAAATGGACTTCGGCGACGCGCAGATAGTCGCGTGTGATGAAGCCGTAGAGGATTTCCGCGAGGAAGCGGCGCTCCTTCTTGCCGAGGCGCCCGGCAATGCCGAGATCGACGGCGACGATGGTGCCGTTCGCCTCGACGAACAGATTGCCCGGATGCATGTCGGCGTGGAAGAAGCCGTCGCGCAGCGTATGGCGCAGGAAAGACTGGATGAGGTTGGTGGCGATTGCCTTCAGGTCATGGCCGGCGCTTTGCAGGCCGGCGATGTCGTTCATCTTGACGCCGTCGACCCATTCCATGGTCAGCACGTCGCGGCCGGTGCGTTCCCAGTCCACCGAAGGGACGCGAAAGCCAGGGTCTTCCCTGGTGCTTTGGCCAAGTTCCGAGAGCGCGGCCGCCTCGAGGCGCAGGTCCATCTCGATCCTGGTGGTCTGCGCCAGCGTCTCGGTCACCTCGACCGGCCTCAGCCGGCGCGACGACGGTATGTATTTCTCCTGCAGGCGGGCGGCGAGGAAATAGCTTTCGAGGTCCTGGAAGAAGCGGCGGCGCACGCCCGGCCGGATGACCTTGACCGCTACCTTCCTGGCGACGCCACCATCGACGGTTTCAGCGGCATGGACCTGGGCGATGGAAGCCGCGGCGACCGGGTCGCCGAACTGCTTGTAAAGATCGCCGAGTTTGCGCCCGAGCGAGGCTTCGACGGCGGCCACCGCTTCGGCCGTCGGGAAGGTGTGCATCTTGTCCTGCAGCATGGCGAGATCGAGCGCCATGTCGTTGCCGACGACATCGGGCCGCGTTGCCAGGAACTGACCAAGCTTGACGTAGGATGGGCCGAGCCGGACCACCGCCTTGGCCAGCCGATCGCTGCGCTCATAGGCGAGCGCGCGGCGGCGGGTGAACAGCCGCGCCAGCCGCCAGCCGAATTTCGGCAGGCCGGATAGTTCCTCGCCGGGCAAGGCGGCAACGACGCCCTCGCGCACCAGCACCCAACCGGCCCGTACGAGCCGGAACGCCGCGCTGACGGTGCTCATGGCCGCGTCCGCCCTACCGGTTCATCGAGCTGGCGCAAGGCTCGTCGCGTGAGGAAGATCGGCGACGGCTTCAAAGCTTCCAGCCCGAATGCAGGGCCGCTATGCCGCCGGAATAGTTGCGGAAGGAGACGCGGTCGAAGCCGGCCCGAGAAATCATCGCCGCGAAGTTTTGCTGATTGGGGAATTTTGCGATCGATTCGACCAGATAGGAATAGGGCTCGCCGTCCCCGGTGACCAACTTGCCGATCCTGGGGATGGCATTGAACGACCAGGCTTCGTAGACCTTGTCGAGCAGCGGCATCTCGACCTCGGAGAACTCCAGGCACAGGAGACGGCCGCCGGGCTTCAGCACGCGCAATGCCTCGCCCAGGGCCACGTCGATATGCGGGACATTTCGAATGCCGAACGCGATGGTGTAGGCATCGAAGCTGGCGTCAGGGAAGGGCAGTTCCTCGGCATTGGCCTCGACGAAATCTGTGTTGCCGGACAACCCCTTCTTATCGGCCCTGTCGCGACCGACGGCAAGCATCGAGCCGTTGATGTCGAGCACGGTGGCATGGGCATGGCCATGGCTGGCATCGACGATGCGAAAGGCGATGTCGCCGGTACCACCGGCAACATCGAGCACGCGCCAGCCCGCGCGCTTAGGCGGATTGAGCCAGGCGACCATGGCATCCTTCCACAGCCGGTGCAGGCCAGCAGACATCAAATCGTTCATCAGGTCGTAGCGGTTGGCGACCTTGTGGAAAACATCGTTGACCAGGGATTGCTTCTCGCCTTCCCCTACACGCTTGAAACCATAGGAGGTTTCCATGCCGCCGGCGGCCGTGGCTCTCTCAACTGACATTTTTTTGATCCGTCATAAAACCGGCGGGACCATAGCCGATCGATGATGCGGGCGCTATTGTTTAAGGCGCGGTGTTCAGCCGCGCTTCCAGGTGGTGGGTTTCAAGACCTGGACTGACCGACGGGATGTTTGAATGCCTCTGAAAGCGGAACTGCACTGCCACATCGAAGGGGCAGCGGCGCCCGATCTCGTCATTCGCCAGGCGCAGAAATACGGCAAGGACACCTCGCCTTATATCCAGAACGGTTCTTTCGTCTGGCACGATTTCACCTCCTTTCTCGCCGCCTATGACTTCTCCGCCGACCTGTTCCGGACCGAGGAGGATTATGCGCGGCTGGCCGACCACTATCTGACCAGCCTGGCCCGCGATGGCGCCATCTACTCCGAGGTGTTCACCTCGCCCGACCACGCGACGAAAGCCGGGCTGTCATCCAAGGCCTACACCGATGCGCTCGGCGAAGGCATGCTGCGCGCCAAGGCAAAGACCGGCATCGAGGGCCGCATGATCGTCACCGGCGTGCGCCATGTCGGTGTCGAGTCGATCGAGCGCGCGGCACGCTTCGCGGCGCGTTGCGGCCATCCGCTGGTTACCGGGTTCGGCGTCGCCGGCGACGAGCGCATGGGCGAGATGGAGGACTATGTCAGGGCTTTCGAGATCGCGCGCGAGGCCGGGCTCGGCATCACCGTCCATGCCGGCGAATTGACGGGCTGGGAAACCGTCCAGGCGGCACTCGACCATATCCGCCCGTCGCGCATCGGCCATGGCGTGCGCGCCATCGAAAACCCCGACCTTGTCCGGCGCATCGCCGACGAGGGTGTCGTGCTGGAATGCTGCCCCGGCTCCAATATCGCGCTCAAGGTGTTCGACAGTTTCGCCGACCATCCCTTTCCCGCCCTGCAGGCGGCCGGCTGCAAGGTGACGCTCAACTCCGACGACCCGCCCTATTTCTGGACCTCGCTGAAGCGCGAATACGATATCGCCGCCGAACATTTCTCGATGAGCGAAAAGGCGCTTGCCGCCGTCACCAGGACCGCCATCGAAGCCGCCTTCGTCGACAGGAAGACCAAGACAGCGCTTCTTGGTCGGTTGGACG
This sequence comes from Mesorhizobium sp. B2-5-7, assembly GCF_006440875.1. Taxonomy (NCBI): domain Bacteria; kingdom Pseudomonadati; phylum Pseudomonadota; class Alphaproteobacteria; order Hyphomicrobiales; family Phyllobacteriaceae; genus Mesorhizobium; species Mesorhizobium sp. B2-5-7. The sequence goes on from NZ_VFUO01000002.1 coordinate 840,181, forward strand.
CGAAAGTTCGATGAACAGTGAGTAGTCAGTAGTCGGTAGTGACGGTGCACGCATCGAGCGGTTGAAGGCCGGCGCTTTCACTGACGCAGGGACTCGCAAATCGGCTCACTATTCACTACTCACTGTTCACCACTCACTATTCCGTCGGAGCACATCATGAAGGGCGTCACCGTCGTCGATCATCCGCTTGTCCAGCACAAGCTGACCATCATGCGCAAGAAGGAGACCTCGACGGCCGGCTTCCGGCGGTTGCTGCGTGAGATATCGCTGCTGCTCGGCTATGAGGTCACCCGCAATCTCGAACTGACGACGACAACGATCGAAACGCCTATGGAGACGATGGAGGCTCCGACGCTGGAGGGCAAGAAGCTGGTCTTCGCCTCGGTGCTGCGCGCCGGCAACGGCTTGCTCGAAGGTTTGCTCGACCTGGTGCCGGCGGCCCGCGTCGCCCATGTCGGCCTCTACCGCGATCATGAAACGCTGGAGGCCGTCGAGTATTTCTTCAAGGCGCCGAGCGACCTCGCCGACCGGCTGGTCATCGTCGTCGACCCGATGCTGGCGACAGCCAATTCGGCGATCGCGGCGATCGACAAGTTGAAAGAGCGCGGCGCCACCAACATCCGCTTCCTGTGCCTGCTGGCGGCGCCCGAAGGCATCGAGCGCTTTACCAAAGCGCATCCGGATGTTCCGGTCTTCACCGCGTCCATCGACCGCCAGCTCAACGAGAAGGGCTACATCATGCCCGGCCTTGGCGATGCCGGCGACCGCATGTACGGGACGAAGTAATACCCGAGCAATGTGCTTGGTATTTTTTACCAGGCGTTTACGCAAAGACGTGGTTCCGGCGCGCGTTAAAGCGGCAAACACCATCCGGCGCTAATGATCAGCTCTTCACAAAGGCCGATCCATGCTGCGCAAGCTTCTCATTCTCAGCGTCTTTGCCGGTGCGTCGGCATCGATCCCGGTCGTCTACCAGTCGAATCCGCGAATATTCGAAAACCTGCTGAAATCGGCGGTGACGGCCAAGCCAGCGGCCGAGACGCAACCGGATGTCAGCCTGGCCTCCGTTCCCGACAAGCCGGTAGCGCCGCTGCCGACCGGCCGGAAGGTCGTGGTCGCGGCGGACGGGCGCGGACACTTCTCGTCGACCTTCAGGCTCAACGGCCGTCAAGTCGACGGCATGATCGACACCGGTGCGACGCTGGTCGCGGTCAATATGTCGACGGCACGCCGGATCGGACTGTCGCTCAATCCCTCCGATTTCAGCCACGAAGTCAACACCGCCAACGGCACCATCAAGGCAGCCGTGGTGACGATTGATCGTCTGCAGATCGGCAGCATCAGCGTCGAAGGTGTGCAGGCGATCGTACTCGACGACAGGGCACTGCGCACCAACCTGATCGGCATGAGCTTTCTCAACAGACTCGGCAAATACCAGGCCGAAAACGGCACATTGCTGCTGGTTCAGTAGGTCCACTCAGCCACGCGGCAGAATCCGCCGGATGACCGACTTGTCGGCGGCCGGCTTCGAAGCGCCGATCGCATAGGCTGAAAGCACGGTCGCGGCTGCCGTCTCGGCATCGGACGGTGAGCGGGCGTGGATCAGCGCCAGCGCATCTCCGGCGCGTACTTCCGCGCCTATGGGCAGCAGCCTGGTGATGCCGACCGAGGGGTCGATCCTGTCGTCGGGCCGGGTGCGCCCGCCGCCCAGGCCGACGACCGCGAGACCGATGTCGCGGGTGGCGATGCCAGTGACGAAACCCTCCGACGTCGCCTTCACCGCGATTTCCGTTGCTGCTTCCGACAGATATTTCTCTGGCTTCTCGATGAAATCGGCGGGGCCGCCAAGCACCGTCACCATGCGCGCGAAGGTGGCGGCTGCGCGGCCGCTGGCGAGTGTCTCGGTGGCGCGGCGCATGCCGTCCTGGTTCGACGACACCAGTCCCGCCGACTGCAGCATTTCGGCTGCCAGCGCCAGCGTCACGTCCTCCAGCCGCCGGTCGCGCAGGCGGCCGGTCAGGAAATCGACGGCATTGCGCACCTCGACGGCATTGCCGGCGGCGGAGGCAAGCGGTTCGTTCATGCCGGTGATTAGCGCCGAGACTTTCAGTCCGGCGCCGCTGGCGACCTCGACGAGGCTATTGGCAAGCGCGGTCGCATCTCGGGATTTCTCCATGAAGGCGCCATTGCCGACCTTGACGTCGAGCACCAGCGATTGCAGGCCCGCCGCGAGCTTCTTCGACAGGATCGATGCGGTGATCAGCGGCACGGACTCCACGGTTCCGGTCACGTCGCGGATGGCGTAGAGCCGGCGATCGGCAGGTGCCAGGTCGGCGGTTTGGCCGATGATGGCGCAGCCGGTTTCAAGCACGGCTTTGCGGAACAGCGTGATGTCGGGTTGGCTGATATAGCCGGGAATGGCATCCATCTTGTCCAGCGTGCCGCCGGTATGGCCGAGGCCACGGCCCGAGATCATCGGCACATAGGCACCGCAGGCGGCAACGATCGGCGCCAGCATCAGCGAGACATTGTCGCCGACACCGCCCGTGGAATGCTTGTCGGTGACAGGGCCTGGCAAATCCGACCAGTCGAGCACGTCGCCGGAATCGCGCATGGCCAGCGTCATCGCCACCGCCTCGTCGCGGTTCATGCCGTTGAAGAACACCGCCATGGCAAAGGCCGCGACCTGGCCGTCGGTGACGGTACCCGACGTCACGCCGTCGATGAAGGCGGCGATCTCGTGAGGCGCCAGCCTGTGGCCGTCGCGCTTGTGACGGATGATTTCCTGTGGAAGCATCAGCTCTCCAGCAGCCCGTCACGGAACACGCGCTGCAGCACCGTTGCCAGCCGCGATCCGCCAACCGGCGCCATGTCCTTGGTTTCCTGGTGCGAAAGCTCGGCTCCGGTCATGCCGGCGGCCAAATTGGTGATGACCGAACAGGCAGCGACGCGAAGGCCGAGGAAACGCGCGAGAATCACTTCCGGCACGGTCGACATGCCGACGGCGTTGGCGCCCATGATGCGCGCCATGCGGATTTCGGCCGGCGTCTCGAAGCAGGGGCCCGAGAACCACATGTAGACGCCCTTGTGAAGCGCAGTGCCGGTCGCCTTCGCCGCGCCTTCGATCGCGTCGCGGATGCCGGCATCATAAGCTTCGGTGAGGCCGACGAAACGGCGGTCGCTGGGCTCGCCGATCAGCGGGTTGGTGCCGGAGAAGTTGATATGATCAGTGAGCAGCATCACCGAACCCGGCGGCATATCCGGATCGACCGAGCCGGCCGCGTTGGTGAGGATCAGTTTCGTGATGCCGATGCCGGCGAGCACTTCCAGCACCGGACGCATCGCCGCGGCGTTCCCATGCTCATAGTAGTGGGCGCGGCCGGACAGCATAAGCACGGGAACGCCGGCAAACAGCCCGGCGACCACTTGGCCGGCGTGGCCGCTGACACCGCTCCCGGGAAAGCCGGGCAGGTCGGCATAGGAGACGCGGATCGGATTCTCGATCCGGTCGACCAGGCCGCCCAGGCCCGAACCCAGCACAAGCGCGGTCGACGGCGCCAGGCCGTCCAGCCTTTCGATAAGGTGGTCGACCGTTTTTTGCGTCATATCAGCCAGCTCTTCATTTCAGAATGTCGCCGCGGAAGCCGTAGGGCAGCATGTCGCCCATGGTCACGGTTTCGGCCACGCCGGTGTTGTCGCAGAGATAGAGCTTCGTTTCCGGGCGGCAGAATTCGGCCAGTCGCTGGCGGCAGCCGCCGCAAGGCGAGCATTTGGCCATGCGTTCGGCAAGGACGGCGATTTCAACGATCTTGCCGCCGCCGCCCATGACATAATGGCCAAGCGCGGTGGTCTCGGCGCACCAGCCTTCCGGATAGGAGGCGACCTCGATATTGGCGCCGGTGAAGACGCGTCCGTCCTCGGTGCGTATGGCGGCACCCACCGGGAACTTGGAATAAGGCGCATAAGCCTTGGCCATGGCAGCCTTGGCCGCTTCGAACAGATCATGCGACATTCAGGTGTTCTCTCCGATGATCGTGTCCAAAACCCGGCGCTTCGTCTGCGCCGAACTGTCGACCTTTAGCGTTCCTTGACATAGGGCACGCCGCCGGCGCGCGGCGGGATGGCCTTGCCGATGAAGCCGGCAAGCAGGATGACGGTGAGGATATAGGGCAGGGCCTGCATGAACTGCACCGACACCTTGCCGACTATGGGCAGCGGCGTTCCCTGCAGGCGGATCGACGCCGCGTCGAGGAAGCCGAACAGCAGACAGGCGAACATGGCGTTGACCGGCTTCCATTTGGCGAAGATCAGCGCGGCCAGCGCGATGTAGCCCTTGCCCGCGGTCATGTCCTTCACGAAGCCGCCATTCTGCACCATCGAAAGATAGGCGCCTGCAAATCCGGTCAGGATGCCCGTGCAGATCAGCGCGCGATAGCGCAGCCAGGCGACCGAGATGCCGGCGGTGTCGACCGCGGCCGGATTCTCGCCGACCGCGCGCAGCCTGAGGCCAAAACGCGTGCGAAACAGCACCCACCAGGTGAACGGCACCATCGCAAAGGCGAAATAGACGAGGATTGAATGGCCGGAGATCAGTTCGGCATAGATCGGACCGATGATCGGCACGCCCCTGATTGCATCGGCGCCGGGCCAGATGATCGCCTCGAATCGTTCGCCCGGTTGCAGCGCCGGCGTGCGGCCACCCTGCTGGAACCATGCCTGGCCGAGAATGATGGTCGATCCAGCGGCGACGAAGTTGATCGCAACGCCCGAAACGATCTGGTTGCCGCGATGGGTGATCGAGGCAAAGCCGTGCACCAAAGCGAAGGCGACAGAGATCAGGATCGCCATGCCGAGACCGATAAGCGCCGAATGGAACACGGAGGCAGCGGCAGCACCCGCGAAGGCGCCGACCAGCATCTTGCCTTCGAGGCCGATGTCGAAAATGCCGGCCCGCTCCGAATAGAGGCCGGCGAGGCAGGCAAGCAGCAGCGGCACCGACAGGCGGATGGTAGAGTCCAGCACCTGGATGATCGCGTTGAAGATATCCATCTCAGGCGCCCTTCCCGTTGACAGCCTGCATGCCCACCGATTTCGGGCTGAACGAGGCGAACAGAGCCTGGATATAGGGCCTGAACATATGCTCCAGCGCGCCGGCGAAGAGGATGACCAATCCTTGAATGATGACGATCATGTCGCGGCTGATTGCCGGCATCTCGAAGGCGAGTTCGGCGCCGCCCTGGTAAAGCATGCCGAACAGGATCGCCGCCAGCACGATGCCGACCGGATGCAGGCGGCCCATCAGCGCCACGGCGATACCGACGAAACCGGCGCCAGAAACGAAGTCGATCGCGACATTGTGCTGGTCGCCCATCACCGGGTTGAGCGCCATCATGCCGGCCAGCGCGCCCGAGATCATCATCGCAGTGATGATGATGCGGGTTTCCGAAATGCCGGCATAGCGGGCCGCTTTCGGGCTGTGGCCATAGGTGCGCATCTCATAGCCGAGCTTGGTACGCCAGATCAGCAGCCAGACCAGGAAAGCCATCACCAGCGCCAGCAGGAAGCAGATGTTGAGCGGGGCCGAGCGGATCTTGGCGCCGAACAATTCGATGATCCAGTTCAGTTTCGGCAGCTCCGCGCCGGCGAGGAAGTTACGCGTCTGCGGCGCCTGCGACCCTGCCGGCTTCAGCGGGCCGACCAGCAGGTAGACCATGATCGAGGCGGCGATGAAGTTGAACATGATCGTCGTGATGACGATGTGCGAGCCCCGCTTGGCCTGCAGATAGGCGGGAATCAGGGCCCACAATGCGCCCACGAGCGCCGAAGCGACGATGGCCAGCGGAAATGTCAGCCACCAGGGCAGTGTGCTGTCGAAGGAAAGGCAGACGATGGCGATGCCGAGGCCGGCGATGTAGGCCTGCCCCTCGGTGCCGATGTTGAACAGTCCGCAATGCGCCGCCACCGCCACCGAAAGCCCGGTGAATATGAAGGTCGTGGCGTAGAAGAGGGTGAAGGCGATGCCGGTGCCCTTGCCGAAGGCGCCTTCGACCAGGATGACGGCGGCACGGAAGGGGTTTTCGCCGACCAGCATGACGACGAAGCCAGCGACGATGAAGGCGACCGACAGGTTGATCAGCGGGATCAGCCCGTAGTCGGCCCAGGCCGGCAATTTGGCGTAAGGCGTGCTCATTGCGCCGCCTCCCGATGCTCGACACCGGCCATCAGCAGGCCAAGCTCGCCTTCGGTCGCGTCGGGGCCGCGCTCGCCAACGACCCGGCCGGCAAACATCACCAGGATGCGGTCGGAGAGCGAGCGGATCTCGTCTAGCTCGACCGATACCACCAGCACCGCCTTGCCCTGGTCGCGCATGGCGATCAGGCGCTTGTGGATGAACTCGATGGCGCCGACGTCGACGCCACGCGTCGGCTGGCCGACGATCAAGACGCCGGGGTCCTGCTCTATTTCACGCGCGAGCACGATCTTCTGCTGGTTGCCGCCGGAAAAATTGGCCGTCTTCAGGCGCGGATTGCCGGGACGAATGTCGTATTTCTCGATCTTGCCCCTGGCATCGTCCATGATGGCATCGATGTTGAGAAACGGTCCCCTGAGGTAACGGGGATCGTCGTGGTAGCCGAGGATGGAATTCTCGTTCTCCTCGAAGGCCAGCACCAGCCCGACATGGTGGCGGTCTTCCGGTACGTGGGCGAGGCCACGGTCGCGCAATTCGCCGGGATCGGCCTTGCCGGTGAGATCGATCGGCTTGCCGTCGAGCGTCACGGAACCGGAAACGGCATGCCTGATGCCGGAAATCGCCTCAAGCAACTCGGATTGCCCGTTGCCGGCAACGCCGGCGATGCCGACGATCTCGCCGGCGCGCAAATCGAAGGAGACGTCGTCGACCATGGTGACGCCACGGGAATCCCTGACCGTCAAGTTCTTGACCGCGAGCTTGACGGCACCGGCCTCGGCTTCGCCCTTTTCGACCCTCAAGAGGACACGCCGCCCGACCATCAGTTCGGCCAGTTCCTCGACAGTGGTTTTCCTGGTCTCCCGGGTCGCCACCATCGTGCCCTGACGCATCACCGACACGGTGTCGGTGATGGCCATGATCTCGCGCAGTTTGTGGGTGATCAGCACCACCGTCTTTCCCTGTTCCTTCAACTGCCTGAGGATGCGGAACAGGTGGTCGGCCTCGGCCGGCGTCAAAACGCCTGTCGGCTCGTCGAGGATCAGGATTTCGGCGCCGCGATAAAGCGCCTTCAGGATTTCCACGCGTTGCTGCAGGCCGACCGGCAGTTCTTCGATAATCGCATCGGGATCGACTTCCAGCCCGTATTCGCGCTCCAGCCGGTCAAGCTCGGAGCGCGCCTTGGCGATGCTGCTCTTCAGAAGCGCATCGGTTTCGGCGCCGAGGATGATGTTCTCCAGCACGGAGAAATTGTCGACCAGCATGAAATGCTGGTGCACCATGCCGATGCCGAGCGCGATCGCGTCGTTGGGTGTCTTGATCGATGCCGGCTTGCCGCCGACGCGGATCTCGCCGCTGTCGGCCTGGTAGAAACCGTAGAGGATCGACATCAGCGTCGACTTGCCGGCGCCGTTCTCGCCGACGATGCCGTGGATGGTGCCGCGCGCGATCTCCAGATTGATGTCGCGGTTAGCGCGCACCGCGCCGAAACTCTTGTTGATGCCGATCAGTTCGATTGCGGCTTGCGCCATGCAGCCTGTCCCACTCTTATTTTTTTATCGCTTGGTCAAAACGCCTAGCATGGCACTCCGCCCATGCCAATTGTCCGGAGCAGCATCCACTCTCGACAAATCCCCGCGCGCTTGTCAATTTCGAACGTGGCCGAAGCTCTCACATTCGCTACTATGGCGAGGTCGATTTGACGTTGCGGCGCAAGGTGTCGCGGTACAAACTGGGGACTTTGCATGATCATGCCCGCCGACCGGCTGACGACGCTGGAAATCCGCGCCGCGGAGCAGGAGAAGACCATCGAGGAACTGTCGGGCCAGATCGCCGAGCAGTGGAAGGTGATCGAACGCATGCAGCGCAAGCTTGATGCGCTGACAGACCGCTTCCTGGCGCTTGAAGAGCAGGCGGCACCGGATGTGCCGGTGACCAAGCCGCCACACTGGTGAGGAGAGGGGGAGGGCACGGATCATGGCCGGTGAGAGCGATCGTATCGCAAGGGCCGGCGACTATGTGCTGGGCCTGATGAACGATGCCGAGCGCGAGCGGGCCGAGCGCGATCTCGAGATCGACCCTGCGTTCCGCGACGCGGTGGTGCAACTGGCCGAGCGCATGCATGTCTTCGATCGCGCCGAAAAACCAGCCGGCGTCAATCATTGGGAACTGGTTACGCAGCGACTCGCCGAATTGCCGCAGATGCAAGGCGTTGGCCTGGGCGGCAATGATGCCAAGTCGCCGACAGTGATCCGAAGCTTGTCCCGTCAGCCGTACGGCGTTGGTGTGCATTCGCTTGGCGGTAGGCGTGGACTTGTCGTCATGGCCGGGCTGATTGCGGCCTTCGCGCTCGGCTATCTCCTGGGCACATTGTGATGGAGCCGGCGCGACATCAGCATCATCGTGTCGCCGTCCTGCTCGCACAGCTCGATCGTGTCCCAGCCCGAGCGCCGCGTAGAACTCGCGCGCTTGCCAAGTGTAGAGGTAGAGCGTCTCGACGCCGGCTGACGCTGCATGCGCTTCGATCGCCTCGACCAGCGCGGTGCCGGTTCCCTTGCCTCGATGGCCGGCGTCGACGACAAGCCCGGCCAGCCACGGTGTCAGATCATGCGCCGGTTCCAGTTCGTGGCGGACCAGCAGGCAGGTGCCTATCGGCACATCGTTCACACGGGCAACCAGAGCCTTTTCGAGGCCGTCGCTGGTCAGCAGGTTGCGGAGCCCTGCCGCATCCTCTTCCAGCGTCCTTCCCGTGCCCTCGAAGAAGGCGGCAATCCGCAGTCGCGCGACGACTTCGATGTCATGCCCGCGCATGGGTTCGATCGTTGGCTGCATTCCTCGCTCCATGCCATTTGCGAGCTTCGTTCAATCGGCAAAAGCAAAACCGCCGGGCTTTCGCCCGGCGGTTGCAGATCATGGCCGTACGCTGCCGCCGATCAATAGGGGCAGGCGTTGTCGGCTGTGTAGTCGTGCACCTTGACCGTGCCGGCGATGATGTCGGCCTTGGCTTTTTCGACGGCCGCCTTCATTTCGTCGGTCACCAGTGCCTTGTTGTTGTCGTCCATGGCGTAGTCGACGCCGCCTTCCTTGAGGCCGAGATTCTCGACGCCACCCTTGAAGGTGCCGTTCTTGCCATCCATGAAGGCGGTGTAGACGGCAACGTCGACGCGCTTCAGCATCGAGGTCAGCACCTTGCCGGGCTGCAGGCCGTTCTGGTTGGAATCGACGCCGATGCCGAGCTTGCCGGCATCGGCCGCCGCCTGCAGCACACCGACGCCGGTGCCGCCGGCGGCCGCGTAAACCACGTCGGCGCCCTGGTCGATCTGCGTCTTGGCGATCTCGCCACCCTTGGCCGGATCGTTCCACGCCGCCGGCGTATCGCCAGTCATGTTCTGGATGACGTCGGTCGCGCCAGCGGACTTGGCGCCGCCGACATAGCCGCATTCGAACTTGCGGATCAGCGGGATGTCCATGCCGCCGACGAAGGCAACCTTCTTCGACTTCGACGCCATCGCGGCCATGATGCCGACGAGATAGGAGCCTTCATTCTCCTTGAACACCAGCGAGCGGACATTGGGCAGGTCGACCGCATCGTCGATGATGGCGAAGTTGAGGTCCGGGTATTCGGCCGCGACCTTCTTCAGCGCATCCTCCCAGGCAAAGCCTGCCATGACGATCGGGTTGTGGCCGTCCTCGGCGAAGCGGCGCAGCGCCTGCTCGCGCTGCGAGGCGTTGGACACTTCGAACTCGACATAGGCGACGCCGGTCTCGGTCTTGAATTTTTCGGCGCCATGGTAGGCAGCCTCATTGAAGGATTTGTCGAACTTGCCGCCCAGATCATAGAGGATGGCCGGCTGGACATCCGCGGCGAAAGCCGGAAGAACCATTGCGGTTGCGGCCAGAAGGCCGAGAACGATACGTTTCATGTGATCCACACCCTGTCGGTTATTTTTTCCGTTGCACACCGCCTGCAGCCCGGTTCTCCGGCAAGCAAACGACGTTAGCCAGGAGTGTATTGCCCTCCCGCTCCCGGGCAATCTGGCACGGCCCGAAACAAAATTCACGCGGAATTTTGACCTTTTGGAAAAGCGTGCCACGGGCAAGCCACGCCGCGATCCGATCTTGCGTGCAGCTTTCAGCAGCCGGCCGGAATGGTGCGGGAGATGGGTTCAGTTCGCGGCGAACTGTCCCGTGCGCCGCTGCCGCCGATAGCCGATGGCGTACAGCAGGAAGGCCAGCACCGCGAAGACGGCAAAGCCCGGCTGGTTGAGCACCCAGGCGATGACTGTGTCCCACAGCAGCGGACTGGCCTTGGCGCGGACGAAGGTTTCGAAGGCGGCCCGCGTGTCCGGCGAGACGGCCAGCCAACTGGCGTTGAGCGGGGTCAGCACAAGGGCCGAAGCCGCCACCGTGCGCGTCGTGTCGAGCACCGCCATGATGACGGAAACCGATAGCGCGACCATGGCCGCAAGACGAAAGACGAAGCGAAACATCAAGGCTCTCCCCCGGTTCCCCCTGGACGCTGACCAGAAGACCGCCGGCACATGTCCGAACAGAAATAGAATGCGTGCGGTTCAGCTGCAATCGCGATACGCGAATTTAAGGCCCGCGCTTTTCTGGGCCCTATGCGACCGGCTCGCGCCTGGGGCGGTGAACGAGCCAGACGGCAAGAATGCCTCCGGCAATGGCGCCGACCACCAGCCCGGCCAATCCGATGAAGGCGGCAAAGTAGCCGCAGCCGCCCTCGAAGCAACTGACCTCGGCGACATCGGCGATCACCGAGCCAGCCAGGAAGCCGCCAACCGCGCCAATGATCGCGCCCAGGACGATGCCGAGCAAGGCAGCCACGATGGAAACGAAGACCGACGGCGCTTCGATCCGCGACCTGGCATAGACGCCCTCGGCGCCGGACCCACGGCGCAGCAGATAGATGCAGAGCAGGCCGATGGCGATTTCGACGCCGCCGATAAGCAGGCTCCTGGCGGAAAAGACGAAATCGGGCACGGCGAGCACATAGGCCTGCCTCGCCAGCACCCAGGCGATGGTCGCCACCTGCCAGATGATGAACTGGCGCGGGAAGCGCGCCGAGCGGCCAAAGGCAAGGCCGAGCAAATAAAGCCCCCACAGGATGGTGATGATGTCGACGGCAAGCCCGCCAAGGAGGAAATAGAAAATCCTGTCCGGCAGGCCGGAATTGCCGGTCAGCCACCAGGCGGAGGCCAGGCCGTAGACCGACCACGCCATGACGAAGATGAGCCAGCCCACCGGCACGTAGGACAGCCCGCTGTCCGGGCGCCCGATTGGCGCCTGCCCCGGCATCCCGCCGCCCGGTTGTTCACTGCCTGATGTCATGCCCGGACGATGCCCCCCCGCAAAGCCTCCGTTTCACTCGACAGGTGGCCCGCGACGAAGTCAAGCGCGGCCGGCCTTGCGGGCTCGCCTGTGCACATCATTCGGGGCGTCGGCACCTCGAAACGGATGCCGCGGCGGCCTCGCGAAGCGCTGTGTGGCCGGCAAAGCGAATAGACTGTCGTTATGGCTTGGCATTCGGCGCGGGATCGACTAGATGAGCCCCGCGCCTGTTGCTTTGACGGCTCAGGTGCCGGGGAGAGGTGTCCGCTGGTTGGCGGCACCCATAGCGCGGAAATCGCTACTCCTCCCTGAAGGGACTGCATTGTCCCCAACCCGCGCGGCGAAACCGGCCGTCGCGAAAAATGCAAGGACGGAGAGGTGGCCGAGTGGTTGAAGGCGCACGCCTGGAAAGTGTGTTTACGGGAGACCGTAACGCGGGTTCGAATCCCGCTCTCTCCGCCAGTTCCCTTTTCGCCGGGCGCTTCTGGGTGCAGTCTAGCATACTAGCATCTCGACTATCGAACCTTAATCCGTCTTCTCGCCGGTCCGACGGAGTAGCAGTCATGGCCGGTGGATCAGGATGCAAGATTTCCGGCGCACTCAGGCGTGCGTTCCGCAAAAGGTCCTGTTTGCTCCGGAACCTCCCGGCTCGCGATGCGTTACCCGGCGTCTCATCATAGATCCCCGCCAGGATTTTCTCCGAGAACCCGCGTCCAATCAGGAGCCCGCTTCATGCACGACAAGCTGTTTCATTCGCCCGTCGCACTGACCGTCGGTCTCGGCTTCAAGCGCGAAATCGCCTCGCTGGCCGAAATGCACGATTTCCTGACCAACTGGACGACCTCCCGACGTGGTCCGCTTTATCGCAATGCCGTCGAGGCGTGCAGCCTGGCCTTGGAAGGCTGCATCACGAGGGACGAGGCGCGCCATGCGCTTGTTGAATTCGCGGAAGCCACCGGTATTCTCTGGCCCGAGATCGAGCCGGTCATCGTGGCGCGCGCCGTCGCACGCGGCCATGGCGGCTACGCCGCCTGATCGTTCGAGCTGTCATTGCGATGGCCGGTTCGTACGGCCGCTCCCCCGAAAGCCCGGCTTGGCCCTCCGAGCCCGGCTTTTCCGTTCCATCTTGCGGAGGGTCCGCAGACCAGGCCGCGGTCAATCGCACCAACTCGATGAGATGACGAGCGATGCTTCGAAGACATGGCGCCCGCTCTCGTCGCGCACCTTCACGGTGATGGCCGTTCGGTCGTTTTCGATCATCTCGTCGCGAATGATGTCGGGCAGGATAAGGATTGCCTCGCGCCGCAGACGCTCGCGCGAGTCGAACACCTGACCATGGTCATCCACCGTCAGGCCATCGCCATTGTAAAGGTCGAGAAAGTATCTGGGCATGATGCGGCCGGATCCCGAGCTGATGAAATTTCCAAAAGAGACTTGAGCGACAATTCGCGGGCTAAGCCGTTGTTCCATCAGAGATGATCTTCGTTGGCGAATAAGCGCCTTCTAACAAATGTTAATGCCCGCCGGCGCCCGACGACCTAGTGCTTCGGTAGCCGCCCCTTGCTTCGACAGTTGGCGATCGGCTCTGAGCCCTTTCGCTGGAGATAGCGGTGCTGGAATCCCTGTATCTGAATCTCGCCCAGCACGACGCGCTTTCCGATGCCGAAAAGGCGCTGCTGGCTGAGGCCATGACTTTCGAGCGGCATTTCGCGGTCGGGCAGGATATCGTCGCATCGGGCGCGCGGCCCACCTATTCGACCCTGATCCTCGACGGTTTGGCGGCGCGCTACAAGGTGCTCGAGAACGGCGGCCGGCAGTTCACCTCGCTGCAGGTACCTGGCGATTTCGTCGATCTCCACGCCTTCCTCCTGAAGACGATGGATCACGGCATCGTTGCCATGTCGCCCTGCCATGTCATGTTCGCCGATCACAGCCGGCTTCGTGCCATCACCGAGGAAGCGCCGCATCTGACGCGGCTGCTGTGGCTGGACACGCTGGTCGACGGCGCCATCCATCGCGAGTGGATCGTGGCGATGGGCCGCCGCTCCAAGACCTCACACCTGGCCCATCTCCTCTGTGAGCTTTTCGTACGGCTGCAGGTGGTGCAGCGCACCAACGGCATGAGCTTTCACCTGCCGCTCTCACAGGCCGAGCTGGCCGATGTGCTCGGTCTTTCCGTCGTACACATGAACCGCGTCATCGGCGCCTTGCGCAAAGTCGGCGTCGTCACTTGGGCAAATCACACGGTGACCATCCTGGATTGGCACAGGCTCCAGGAAATCGCCGAGTTCGATCCGACCTATCTCAGCCTGACGCGGGAGCCGCGGTAGAGCGTTCCCAGCAAGGCCGCAAAGCGCGGCGGCATATCCTTCCCGGCAATCCGCGTCGACAAGCTGCTCTTCGACGGCGAGCCGCGCCGGAAACCTTTATAGAATTCCTATTTCTTTCCCATCCGCCCCGTCTCGAACCTTTATGGCGATCGGGTCCATATTCACGTCGAGCAAAGCCGTCGACGCCGCCTAGTGCGGCGCGCCGTCTCACAGTATTGCCCCCTGTCTTTGGCAGGAGACCAGTAAAAAATTGGAAGCAAGGAAAACAGAATGGACACCATTGTTCTTGGGGTCGGGGCTTTGTTCTTCGGTCTGTCCATCGTCTACGTCAAAGTTTGCGACAGGATTTAGGCTGAAGGATCGAACCATGCTTGTCGATTACATCCTCGGCGGTGGCGTGACCTTGTTCCTGCTCGCCTATCTGACATACGCCCTCATTCGTCCAGAACGCTTCTGAAGGCAGGGAAAGCCACAGCCATGACACTGAACGGATGGATACAGATCCTCCTCTATTGCGGGATCCTTGTTTTGCTGGTGAAGCCGCTTGGCTTCTACATGCACCGCGTCTTCAATGGTGATCGCACGCCGCTTTCACCGATCCTCGGCCCGCTTGAGCGCGGGCTCTACCGCATTTGCGGAACCAGCGAGCGCGAGGAGCAGCACTGGACCACCTATGCGGTGGCTCTCCTGCTGTTCAACCTGGCGGGCTTCCTGGTGCTCTATGTCCTGCAACGCCTGCAAGGCAGTCTGCCCTACAATCCGGTCGGCATGAGCGCGGTCGACCCAGCGCTCGCCTTCAACACCGCCGCCAGCTTCATGACCAACACCAACTGGCAGAACTACGGCGGCGAAAGCACGATGTCCTATCTCGTGCAGATGGCCGGGCTGACGGTCCAGAATTTCGTTTCGGCCGCCACCGGCATCGCCATTGCAATCGCGCTGATCCGCGGCTTCGCCCGGGCGTCGGGCAAATCCATCGGCAATTTCTGGGTCGATATGACGCGCGCCACACTTTATGTGCTCTTGCCGCTCTGCGTCGTGCTCACCCTGGTCTATGTCTGGCTCGGCATGCCGCAGACGCTGGGGCCTTACGTCGACGCCACGAGGCTTGAGGGCGCCAAGCAGACCATCGCGCTGGGGCCGGTCGCCTCGCAGGTCGCCATCAAGATGCTCGGCACCAATGGCGGCGGTTTCTTCAATGCCAACGCGGCACATCCCTTCGAGAATCCCGACGCCATCTCCAACCTGATCCAGATGCTGTCGATCTTCGTCGTCGGCGCCGCATTGACCAACGTCTTCGGCCGCATGGTCGGCAATCAGCGCCAGGGCTGGGCGATCCTCGCCTCAATGGGCGTGCTGTTCATCGTTGGCGTCGCCGTCTGCTACTGGGCGGAAGCCGCGGGCAATCCGCTGGTGCATGCGCTGGGCATCGACGGCGGCAACATGGAAGGCAAGGAGACCCGCTTCGGCATCGCGCTCTCGGCTTTGTTCGCCGTCATCACGACGGCCGCTTCCTGCGGCGCGGTCAACGCCATGCACGATAGCTTCACCGCGCTCGGCGGCATGGTTCCGCTCATCAACATGCAACTCGGCGAGGTCATCGTCGGCGGCGTCGGCGCCGGCTTCTACGGCATGCTGATGTTCATCCTGATCGCCGTCTTCGTTGCCGGCCTGATGGTCGGCCGCACGCCCGAATATCTCGGCAAAAAGATCGAGGCGAAGGAGGTCAAGATGGCGATGCTGGCGATCCTGTGCCTGCCGCTGGCGATGCTGATCTTCACGGCGATCGCGGTGGTGCTGCCGAGCGCGGTGGCGTCGATCGCCAATGGCGGGCCGCACGGCTTCTCCGAGATTCTCTACGCCTACACCTCGGCGGCGGCCAACAACGGTTCGGCTTTCGGCGGCCTCAGCGGCAACACGCCCTGGTACAACATCACGCTCGGCATCGGCATGCTGATGGGCCGCTTCCTGGTCATCATCCCGGCGCTTGCCATCGCCGGCGCGCTGGCGGCGAAGAAGACCGTCCCCGCCTCAGCCGGCACCTTCCCGACCGACGGTCCGCTGTTCGTCGGGCTGCTGGTCGGCGTCATCGTCATCGTCGGCGGCCTGACCTTCTTCCCGGCGCTCGCCGTCGGACCTGTCGTCGAGCACCTGGCGATGATCCATGGACAGACATTCTGAGGCAGACATGTCCTGGTTCAGCAACAAGCGCCGCAATATCAGGCATCGGGCCGATCCGGGGAAGGAGGGGCTGCCGCCTCCCTTCCCGACCATGTCGACGTTTCTTGGGCTTGCCGCCGCCATGATCGCGCTTTGGCTGCTGGCCTACGGGCTTCCTCATCTTTTTTCGGCATCCGACCAGTCGCCGCCGCACACCAACACTGAAGCCGGAGCTTCAAAATGAGTCAGTCAAAGTCAGCCAGCATCATGGATGGCGGCATCCTGTGGCCCGCCATCGGCGGCGCCTTCCGCAAACTCGATCCGCGCACGCTGGCCCGCAACCCGGTGATGTTCGTCGTCGCCGTCGTCTCGGCGCTGACATCGGTGCTGTTCGTCAAGGACCTCGTCACCGGCGGCGGTGATTTGCTGTTCACGCTGCAGATCATCATCTGGCTGTGGTTCACGGTGCTGTTCGCCAATTTCGCCGAAGCCGTCGCCGAAGGGCGCGGCAAGGCGCAGGCGGATTCGCTGCGCAAGGCTCGCACCGAAACCCAGGCCAAGCTTTTGACGGGCGAGGACCGCACCAGGTTCAGGCTGGTACCCGGCACCAGCCTGAAGGTCGGCGATATCGTTCTCGTCGAAACCGGCGACATCATCCCGTCCGATGGCGAGGTGGTGGAGGGCGTCGCCTCAGTCAACGAGGCGGCGATAACGGGCGAATCCGCGCCGGTGATCCGCGAATCCGGCGGCGACCGATCGGCCGTCACCGGCGGCACGCAGGTGCTGTCGGACTGGATCCGCGTGCGCATCACCGCCGCCGCGGGCCACACATTCCTCGACCGCATGATCTCGCTGGTCGAAGGCGCCGAGCGCCAGAAGACGCCCAACGAGATCGCGCTCAACATCCTGCTCGTCGGCATGACGCTGATCTTCGTGCTGGCCACAGCGACCATCCCGAGCTTTGCCCACTACTCGGGTGGCTATATTTCGGTGACCGTGCTCGTCGCGCTGTTCGTGACGCTCATCCCGACCACGATCGGCGCGCTGCTGTCGGCCATCGGCATTGCCGGCATGGACCGGCTGGTGCGCTTCAATGTGCTGGCCATGTCGGGTCGCGCCGTTGAAGCCGCCGGCGACGTCGACACGCTGCTCCTCGACAAGACCGGCACCATCACGCTCGGCAACCGCCAGGCGACGGAATTCCGCCCGGTCAAGGGCGTCAGCGAGCAGGAACTGGCGGACGCGGCACAGCTTGCCTCGCTCGCCGACGAGACGCCGGAAGGCCGCTCGATCGTGGTGCTGGCCAAGGAAAAGTATGCCATCCGTGCCCGCGACATGGCGACATTGCATGCTGCTTTCGTGCCCTTCACCGCGCAGACCCGCATGAGCGGCGTCGACATCGACGGTTCGTCGGTACGCAAAGGCGCGGTCGATTCCGTGCTCGCCCATGTCAGCCAGACGACATCGGCCAGCCGCGCGACGCGCCCGAACAGCGACACGATCAGGGATTTGCAGGCGATCGCCGACGACGTCGCGAAATCCGGCGGCACGCCGCTGGCGGTCGAGCGGGACGGGCGCCTGCTGGGTATCGTGCACCTCAAGGACATCGTCAAAGGCGGCATCCGCGAGCGTTTCGCCGAGCTGCGCAAGATGGGCATCCGCACGGTCATGATCACCGGCGACAACCCGATGACGGCAGCCGCCATCGCGGCCGAAGCCGGCGTCGACGACTTCCTTGCCCAGGCGACACCGGGGGACAAGCTGAAGCTGATCCGCGACGAGCAGGCCAAGGGCAAACTGGTCGCCATGTGCGGCGACGGCACCAACGATGCGCCAGCCCTTGCGCAAGCCGATGTCGGCGTCGCCATGAACACCGGCACGGTCGCTGCTCGCGAGGCCGGCAATATGGTCGACCTCGACAGCGATCCGACCAAGCTTATCGAGATCGTCGAAATCGGCAAGGCGCTGTTGATGACGCGCGGCTCGCTGACCACCTTCTCGATCGCCAATGACGTGGCCAAGTATTTCGCCATCATCCCGGCCATGTTCGCCGTCTTCTACGTCGCGCCCGGCCAGACCACAGGTCCGCTGCAAGCGCTCAACATCATGCATCTGGCGACACCGCAGAGCGCCATCCTGTCGGCCATCATCTTCAACGCGCTGATCATCATCGCCCTGATCCCGCTGTCGCTGCGCGGCGTGAAGTACCGGGCGATCGGCGCGGGTGCGTTGCTCAGCCGCAACCTTCTCGTCTACGGTCTCGGCGGTATCGTCGTGCCGTTCGTCGGCATCAAGATAATCGACATGGCCGTCACGGCCCTTGGCCTTGCATAAGGATCATTCCGATGCTCAAGCAGATCAGACCCGCGATCATCATGATCGTTTTCTTCACCGTGCTGACCGGGCTCGTCTATCCCATCGGGATGACCGGCATCGCCCAGGCGCTGTTCCCGCGCCAGGCCAATGGCAGCCTGATCGAGAGGGACGGCAAGGTGATTGGCTCCGAACTGATCGGCCAGGCCTTCGCCAGCGACACGTATTTCCACGGACGGCCGTCGGCCGCCGGCAACGGCTACGATGCCAGCGCCTCCGGCGGCTCCAACCTCGGCCCAACCAACCCGAAGCTGATCGAGCGCATCAAGGGCGATGCGGAAAAGCTGAAGTCTGAGAACCCGCACCAGCCGGTTCCGATTGACCTGGTGACGACGTCCGGCAGCGGCCTTGATCCGCAGATCAGTCCCGAGGCCGCTTATTTCCAGGTTCCGCGCGTGGCCAAGGCAAGGCGCATCGACGAGGCCAAGGTCAAGGCGCTCGTCGACGGCCAGGTGGAGGACCGGGAATTGGGCGTGCTCGGCGAGCCGGCGGTTAATGTGCTGGCCCTCAACCTGGCGCTGGATGCCGCGAAGTAGGTGATGTCCGGCGCCAGGGATCGACACGGTCCCCGGCGCCATTCATGATCGGACCCGATGCCGGACGACAGAAGCTACGTCGAAAACAGACCATCTCCCGACGCGCTGCTAGAGCATGCCGAGCGGGAAGGGCGCGGCCGTCTGCGCATATTCCTGGGCGCGGCACCTGGTGTCGGCAAGACTTACGAGATGCTGATGTCGGGTCGTGCCAGGGTGGCCGACGGTGCCGACGTGGTGATCGGCGTGGTCGAGACGCATGGCCGCAAGGAAACACAGGCCCTGGTCGAGGGGTTTGAAGTCATTGCCCGCCGCAGGGTCGACTACAAGGGGCGCGTCCTCGACGAGATGGATATCGATGCCATCCTTGCCCGGCGTCCGGCGCTGGTCCTGGTCGACGAACTCGCCCACACCAACGCGCCCGGCAGCCGCCACCCCAAGCGCTATCTCGATGTCCAGGAAATCCTGGCGCGGGGCATAGACGTCTATACGACGCTGAACATCCAACATGTCGAAAGCCTGAACGATGTCGTCGCCCAGATTACCCGGGTCAGGGTGCGCGAGACGGTTCCAGACTCCATCATCGACCAGGCGGATGATGTCGAGATCATCGATCTGACGCCCGACGACCTGATCAAGCGGCTGGAGGAGGGCAAGGTCTATTTCCCCAACACCGCGCAGCGCGCCGTCGAGAACTATTTTTCGCCCGGCAATTTGACGGCGTTGCGGGAACTGGCGCTGCGCCGAACCGCCCAGCGCGTCGACGAGCAACTGCTCAACCACATGCAGTCCCACGCCATCCAGGGTCCGTGGGCGGCGGGGGAGCGGGTTCTTGTCTGCGTCGATGCCCGTCCGGGCGGGGCAGCCCGCATTCGCTACGCACGCAGGCTGGCCGACAGGCTTCGTGCGCCATGGACGGCGCTTCATGTCGACACGCCTCGCTCCGCCGGCATGTCCGAGGACGACAAGGACAGGCTCGCCACACTGCTGCGCCTCGCCGAGCAGCTCGGTGCCGAGGTGACGACCATCCCGGGCCAGAGCGTCGCGCAGGACATCGTTCGCCATGCGACGGCCAACAATTTCACCCACATCGTGGTCGGCAGGCCGACCCGGTCGCGCTGGCGCGAACTGATCGAAGGGTCGCTCACCTATGATCTGATCCGCAATGCCGGCGACATCAGCGTCCATGTCATCTCCGGAACGGAGCGGGACACCGAAACGTCTTCCAGGAGAGTGAACGCGGCAGCCGAGGAAAGGCATTTCCAGGCCAAGCCGTATTTGCTCGCCACGGCTTACGTTGCCGGATCATTGGCCGTCAGCACCGTTCTCGACCAGTTCCTCGACGTTCGCAATCTGGCGATCGTCTTCCTGCTCTCCGTGCTGACGTCGGCGGTGGCTGGTGGTCTCTGGCCGGCGCTTTACGCCTGTTTCCTCAGTGTCCTTGCCTTCAACTATTTTTTCCTCAAGCCACGCTACACGCTGACGATCCGCGATCCCGAGAGCATCGTCGCGATTGCCGTCTTCGTCGCCGTTGCCGTCATCGCCAGCAACCTGACGGCGCGCGTGCAGCGTCAGGCCGCCGCCGCCCGCTCGCGGGCGCGGGCAACCGAGGACATCTATCTGTTCTCCAAGAAGCTCGCGGGCGCCGGCACGCTCGACGACGTGCTCTGGGCCACCGCCTTCCAGATCGCCTCGATGCTGAAGCTGCGCGTGGTGCTGCTGCTGCCGGAAGACGGCACGATCACCGTCAAGGCAGGCTATCCGCCCGACGACACGCTGGCCGAGGCCGACATTGCCGCCGCACGCTGGGCCTGGGAGCACAACCGTGCCGCCGGACGCGGCGCCGACACGCTTCCTGGCGCCAAGCGCCTCTATCTTCCCTTGCGCACGGGACGCACCGCAATCGGCGTGGTCGGCCTCGACAATGACAAGCAGGGCCCGCTTCTGACGCCCGAGCAGCAGCGGCTGCTCGACGCGCTGGCCGATCAGGCGGCGGTGGCGATCGAACGCATCCAGCTCGTCGCCGATGTCGACCGCGCCAAGCTCGCGGCCGAAGCCGACCGGCTGCGCTCGGCGCTGCTGACCTCGATTTCGCATGACCTGAAAACGCCGCTCGCCGCCATCATGGGCGCGGCCGGCACGCTCAAGGAATTCGCGCCCGACCTCCCCGAGCAGGACAGGGCCGAGCTCCTGTCGACCGTGATCGACGAATCGGAGCGGCTGAACCGCTTCATCGCCAACCTGCTCGACATGACCAAGATCGAATCCGGGGCGATGGAGCCGAACTACGCCCTCCATTATGTCGGCGATATCGTCGGCACGGCGCTCGACCGTGCCCGCAAGATCACCAGCGAGCACAAGATCGAGGTCGATATTCCGCCCAACTTGCCGATGCTGCGGCTCGATCCCGTGCTGTTCGAACAGGTCCTGTTCAACCTTCTCGACAATGCCTCGAAATATTCGCCGCCCGGCTCGACGATCCGCGTCCAGGCCTGGGCGGACAATGGCTCCGTCATCGTGCGGATCATGGACGAGGGACCGGGCATTCCGGCGCAGGACCTGGAACGCGTCTTCGATACCTTCTACCGGGTGCGCAAGGGCGATCAGGTGCGCGCCGGCACCGGGCTCGGCCTGTCGATCTGCCGTGGCTTCGTCGAGGCGATGGGCGGCACGATCGCGGCCACCAACCGGACCGACCGCCCCGGCGGCGCCTTCACCATCAGGATGCCGGTGCCGGCGCAAGCGCGCGATATCGGCAACCGCGGCGACGAGCCCGGCATGGATCAGCCTCGATGACCAATTCGAATGTCAGGATACTGGTCGTCGACGACGAGCCGCCGATCCGCAAGCTGCTGCGGGTCGGCCTTGGCAGCCAGGGTTACGCGGTCAGCGAGGCGCCGAACGCCAAGGCGGCGATCGAGCTGATGGAACAGGAGACGCCGGATCTCGTGCTGCTCGATCTCGGCCTGCCCGGCATGGGGGGCCATGAACTCCTGCGCAAATGGCGGGAGGAGGGCGTCGACGTTCCCGTCGTCATCCTCTCCAGCCGTACCGACGAGGCCGGCATCGTCAGCGCGCTCGAACTCGGCGCCGACGACTATGTCACCAAGCCGTTCGGCATGAACGAACTGGTGGCACGCATCCGGGTGGCGCTGCGCCACAAGTTCCAGCAACAGGGTGAGAAGCCGATATTCCAGAGCGGTGACCTCAGCGTCGATCTGGTCAAGCGCGTCGTAAAGGTCGAGGACAGGGAGGTAAAGCTCTCGCCGAAAGAGTACGACATACTGCGCATCCTGGTGCAGCATGCCGGCAAGGTGCTGACCCACCACTTCATCCTGAAGCAGATCTGGGACGACTCGACAGACGTGCAGTACCTCAGGGTCTATGTCCGCCAGCTCAGGCAGAAGATCGAAAAAACCCCCGACCAGCCGCGCTACATCACCACCGAGACCGGTGTCGGCTATCGCCTGCGTGTCGAGTGAAATAGCCTGTCCGATAAACCTGCGTCAGCCGATCGCCTCCAGAGGCCGATTTGCCGCCGCCGATATCCGCAAGGCGGCGAGACAGCCCAGAATGCCGAACGGCACGAAGGCAAGGAACAGCCAGCTCGCGACATTGGCCGCCGCGTCGTGATTCAGGCCTTGCGAAAAGCCGCTGGCATTGGCGACGATGCCGGCAATAGCGGCGCCCACGGCATAGCCGATGCGCTGCATGGTCGGCACCGCCGCCGAGGCGATGGTCTGCTCGTCGTCCGGTGCGGAGGCGACGATGACGCGGGTCAGGAACGGCCAGGCAATGCCGAAGCCGCCGCCCTGCAGCAGGGCGCAGACCAGGATCAGCGGGATCGAGCCCAGCGGTATCGTGTAGGCGAAGCCGGCGATGCCCGCCGCGATCATCAGCGCGCCGCAGACAATGATCAGCCTTTCGCGCCGCGGCGGCGCGTTGGCGACGAGGATCGACAGGATCGACCAGGCGATCGATTCGGCGGCGATGATGTAGCCGGTGGTCAGCAGCGGAATGTCGTGCAGGCTGGTCAAGAGCAGCGGCCCGTAGACGCCGAAGGAGCAGGTCGCGATGGAAAAGGCGGCCACCATCGTCATGCCGGCGCCGACCGGCGTGCGCCAGGAGAACAGCCGCGCCGGGAACAGCCTGGAGCGCGGCTTCAGCGCGTCTACGTAGAAAAACAGCGCGAGGCCCGTCAGGCCCAGCACGATCAGCAGCGAGGAACGCAACAGGGCGATGTCGACGCCGGCCGAGGCGACCAGCACCACGGCGACGGCAAGACAACCAAGCGCCACGAAAGGGAAGGGCGGCGCCTTGCCGGCACTCGTGCTGGGTTTCTTCGCCTCCGGCGTGTTGAGTACGAGGAAGCTTGCCAGCGCCATGGCGGTGCCGCCGAGTGTGAAGACGCCGAAGGCCCAGCGCCAGGACAGCAATTCGGTCATAACAGCGCCGAGCAACGGGCCGCTGAACGCGGCGACGCCCCAGATAGCCGACATGATGCCGAAAAGCTGCGGCCAGATGGCACGCGAAAACAGCCGCTCCACGGAGACGAAGGCCAGCGACACCAGCGCGCCGCCGCCGAGGCCCTCGATCAAGCGGCCGGCAAGGAACAATTGCATCGAGGGCGAGGTGGCGCAGATCAGCGCCCCGGCGGCATAAAGCAGGGCCGCGACCACCATGTTGGTGCGCAGCGGAACATAACTCACCAGGCGTCCGGCGGCGGCACCGGCGACGATGGCGCCGAGTTCGTAGATCGCCAGGGACCAGCCGACGAGCTGTACGCCGGCCAGTTCGCCGACCATGGCCGGCATGACCGTCGCCACCATCGTCTCATTGGTGGCGTGCAGCAGGATGCCGAGGCTGATGAAGCAGAAGCGGGCGAGATCGCCGCTTGCCCACAATGCGCGCCAGTCGACCTTGTTGCTGGTGATTTCAGTCATGTTCACCCCTGCCTTTGCCTATCTCGCTTGTAGCGCATGGCGCCAGAGGCCAGTGCGGGCTTCCGGCAGGACCATAAGGATCGACAGCGCCGTACCAGGCGCTGCCTACCCAAGGGCAGGCTTCTAGAACCTCAAGTATGGTTGAGTTCAAGCGGCTTTTTTGCAGACGTTCGCGAAGCCTCTCAATTTCGCCATCCACGGGCGGAGCAGCCGCGTAGCGGCGTCGCGAAGACCCGAGGATCCATGCCGCGACCTAGCTGAGGGGTGCAGCGGTGCTGGGTCCTGGACCGCTGCAGCGCTTCGGAGCCCCGGCATGGATCCTCGGGTCTGCGCCGCGTCGCTACGCTCCTAGCTCCGCCCGTGGATGACGAATCGCTGCGGAAGCCGCCCTCATGGCCCAGTCAATTCTCGGTGCTGCGCAACTGGAATTGGCTGACGCCGATGGCGAGATTGATGCCGGTCTGCGTCTGCAGGCTGAGCGGCTGCAGGGTAAAGGCCTGCGAGGAGCCGCCGACCAGGAGATTGGCGCCGGCGCCGACGGCGGCGGTCACTTCGGCGCTGGCGCCGATATAGTCGCCCGCCAATGCACCCGGCGCGTAGATGTTCTTCAGCGGCGTCAGCACCAGCCAGCGCATCACCGCCTGCTTGGTCGTGCCGATATCGAGTCCGTATTTGTTGACGGCGCCGAAATAGGCTTCCGGCGCGAAGCTCTTGTCGGCCGGGGTGAAGGTGCAGCTCAAATCCTTGCTCGAGCCGAAGATGAAGCCGGTGCCGCCCGATATGGCGCATTCAAGCGCACCGAGTTCGATACCCTGGTCCTGCGCTCGTGCAGCGCCCGCAAGCATGATCGTGGTCGCGGCAGCGGCGATGGCTGTCCTGAACATGGCGGTCCCCTCAAAATCAAACGGCGCGGAACCATACTATCTGGTTCCGCGCCGCAGGGTGAGGGTCGTGGGAGCGCGTGGCTCCCTGCAATCACTTGAGCGAGTGGATCAGCTCCAGCGAGGTGACGGCGACCGCCAGGTTGACGCCGGTCTGCGCCTGGACGCTGAGTGGCTCCAGCATGAAGGCGCTCTCGAAGCCACCGACCAGCAAGTTGGCGCCGCCACCGGTGACGACGCTCGCCTCGGCGTTGACGCCGTAGTAGCTGCCGGCAAGGTCGCCCGCGTCACGGTCGCGGGTCGCGGCAAACACCGCCCAGACCAACTGGCCCTGGTGCGTCTTGCCGAGATCGACGCCGAGCTTCGAGATGACGCCGGTGTAAATTTCAGACGGCCCGTGATGATAGGGCCGGAACACACAGGACACGCCCTTGTTGGAGGTCACGAGATAGCCGGTGCCGCCATCGATGGTGCAGTCCAGCGTGCCGAGCTGCAACCTGCCGGCGCTGGCCGGGGCGGCAGCGAACATTGTCGTTGCAAGGGCGGCAGCGCAGACGAGTTTCTTGATCATGGGAGGGTCCTTTCGCAATCAGTCTTCAGTAACGTCTCGAGCGCCGCGACCGTTCCGCCGAAAACTTGGCGCGAACAAGGCGAGGGTTAACGGCTTGTCGCGGGGGTTAATACAGGGTTGCCGGATTGGCGGCGATCTTCAACGCCGCGTGTCCTTTCGGATACGCACGATGCAGTGCGCACCTTGCCGTGGGCCTGATGAGCCGACGTCAGCTGACGCGGGCGAGGCCGTCCTTGGCCGGCTGGTAGCTGGGGTTGAGGCGCACAGCCTCGCGATAGGCCTTCGCCGCCTTTGCCTTGTCGCCGCGCCGTTCGTAGATCAGCGCCTGGTTGGCCCAGGCCTCGGCGTTCTGGCCGTCGAGCTTGATGGCCATGTTGAAATCGGAGAAGGCGTTATCCTCGTCGCCGGTCGCCAGATAGGAGAGGCCACGGCCGTTGTAGGGTTCGGCGGCGTCGGGGGCCAGCGAGATAGCGGTCGAGAAATCCTCAATGGCGAATTTGTGCTGGCCCTGGCTCTGATAGATCAGGCCGCGATTGTGATAGGCGCGGGCGTCCGTCGTGTCGAGCTGGATCGCCTTCTGGAAGTCGTTGAACGCATCCTGGGTGCGGCCCGCCTTACGGTAGAGATTGCCGCGGCCGATATAGGCGGCGTCATAATTGCCGTTGATCTGGATCGAGCGATTGTAGTCGGCAAGGGCTGCTTCCTGGTTGCCGAGGAAACGCTGGATGAGGGCCCGGTTCGAATAGGCCTGGTAGAAATTCGGATTGAGCTGGATGGCCTGGTTGAAATCCTTGAGCGCCGCCTGATACTGGCCGCCGCGGCCATAGGCCGAGCCGCGGACATTATAGCCTTCCGGATCCTGGGGATTGCGCTGGATGACCGCCGACAGCGAGGAGATATTCTCGCTCGACCCTTGCGCCTTGTCGATGTTGTTGAATTCACCGGCCGGCCCCGATGTCTGGCAGCCGGCAAGCATCAGTCCGGAAAGCAGGGCCGCTGTCAGGGCGAAACCACGCAATGCGGTCCCGCGCTCCACGCTTGTTGCGTTCATGTCTGCCCTGTCCTCACTTGCGCCGTCGTTCAGGTCCGGTTCCCCCCTCCGGGCCGGTCACATCAAAATAAAAGGGTGGCGGCGATTCCGCATCGCGCCACCCTGGTATCCTTCGAAAAGGACGAAATATTGGCGATAGTCAGCGCGGCGGACGCGCTGCACCGGCGGCACCGCCAGCAGCGACCGGACGTGGGGTCATTGGCAGCAGGCCTTCGCGCTGTGCGCGCTTGCGGGCCAGCTTGCGGGCGCGGCGAACGGCTTCGGCCTTTTCACGGGCGCGCTTCTCGGAAGGCTTCTCGTAGTGGCCGCGCATCTTCATTTCGCGGAAAATGCCTTCGCGCTGCATCTTCTTCTTGAGCGCGCGAAGCGCCTGATCAACGTTATTGTCGCGGACGAGTACCTGCACGGGCAATCCTGTCTTTCGGGTTTGATATCAACAGGCAAGCAGCCATAGCCGCAAGCCTCCGCGGCGCTCGACACCACGAATTGTGGCGGCTGATAGCAGAATCAAGCCTCGCTGTCCACAGTCGAAATGAGAGACGACAGCCAAATTGCCACGTCGCCTTGAGATAGTGTGCCCGTTACGCCGTCGCCAGGTGCAGCCGCTCGAAATCCTCGAAGAACTCACCGTAGTCGCAGGTGATCTCCTCGTCGACGGCGATATCCCGGGTCGCGGTCGCACCGCCATATTGCGAAAAGTCGGTGTTCGGTGTCGCCGAATGGTTCATGAAGCGGCCATTGTCGACCTCGTAGACCATGAAACCGGGCTTGTCCGGGCTCGGATAGGCATAGCGGTCGAGCAATTCCTTCAGGGGCTGGGGTGCGGCCTCATATTTGTCCATCGGAATCAGCCGGTCGAAATCCGGATCCAGGCGCCAGATCGAGGCGCCCTTCCGGATTGGTTCGGCGGCGAACATGCCGACGCCTTCGATTGCGCTCTGGGCGACATAGGTTCGGACCAGCATCATGGTTTCACAACCCGTCTTGGCAAGAAGACCCGTTTCGACAGGAAACGGAATCGCCAAATCGCGCCGAAAAAGCAAGAGCGGCGGCCTGCGTCACAACGACGAACAGGCCCGTTCACCGCAAAAATCCTTCACGTCCGGTTGATCGACACACCGCCATCGGCAAACAACGCGGTACCCGTGGTGAAGCTCGAGGCGTCAGAGGCAAGGTAAAGCGCCGAGCGGGCGATCTCTTGCGGCTGGGCCATGCGTTTCAGGGCATGGAGGCCCTCGACGAAGGCGCGGGCCTCGGGTGTGGTCGTCGTCGCACCGGGTGTGTCGGTGCCACCCGGCAGCAGCGCGTTGACGCGCAGTCCCTTCGGTCCATATTCGGCGGCCAACACCTGCGTCAAACCGATCAGGCCTGCCTTGGCGGCAGCGTAGGCGGCCATGCCGGGCATGCCGGCGGTGTAACCGACAAAGCTCGATGTGAAGATCAGCGAGCCGCCGCCGCGCTCCAGCATGGCCGGTATCTGATACTTCGCGCCGAGAAAGGCGCTGGTCAGATTGGTATCCATCGTCCCGTGCCATGTCTGTGCCGACATGTCGGGGACGGAGCCCATCAGTCCGACGGAGCCGGCATTGTTCAATGCGATGTCGAGGCCGCCGAAGCTGCCGACCGCCAGCTCGACGAGGGCTTTCGCATAGGTCTCGTCGGTGACATCTCCCGCGAGAGCGACGGCCGTGCCGCCGGCGTCCTCGATTTCGACTGCGAGTGCATCGAGCTCCGCTCGGCGGCGAGCGGAAATGACGAGCCTGGCGCCTTCCTCGGCGAACAGCTTTGCCGTGGCGCGGCCGATGCCGGAACTGGCACCGGTGACGATGGCGATCTTGTTGGCGAGTGCGAGCATGTTTGGCATCCTTGTCCTTCGCGCCAGCTTCGCCGGCGATCGGATGCTTGGTCGCAAATCGGCAGAACAGCAGCCACCCGAAAGCTGCAGAGATCCGCGCCACTACTGCCGCAGCAGCCATGCCAGACGATCCAGCGAGAACGCGTAGCTGATGACGATCAGCAAGGCCATGATGATGGCCGTAATGGTATGGCCCGCCAAATGGAAACCCGCGGCGCCGCCGAACAGGACGATGAATTCCAGCGCCAGCCTGATAGCGCCCGGTACAGGCACCGGTGCCCGGCCCGACCGGCTTGGATCGTTGAGGACCGCGAAGATACCCCATGCCGCGGCTGCGGCGAGCGGCAGGGCAATGGCGAGGACCCAACGCCACGCTTCGTCCGAAAGGCTCCAGCCTGCCGTGCCGAGGCCAAGCAAGGCGGCAAGCTCCAGCAGGAAGCGCAATGTGAGATTCCACCAGGCGTTGCCCATCATCATCCTCCGAACCCCAGCGCCGAGAAGTGTGACTGAAGGCAATCATGGGGGCCAGGCCGGATAGCTCTTTTTCAGCGCGGCGCAAAACGGCAAGCGCCGTCGCAAACAGCGCAAGGGTGGCAGCGCTGTTTCGCTAGTGATACACCTCGCGCGCCGGGGCTTGATGATGAATGCCCGGCTGCCATTTGCGAGGCTGGAACGTGAAGAAATATTCGGTATTCGCCATCGCCCGCGAGGCCATGCGCGGCCACAAGGGCTGGGAGGAACAATGGTCCTCGCCGGAGCCGAAGAAGGAATACGACGTTATCATCGTCGGCGCCGGCGGCCATGGGCTGGCAACCGCCTATTACCTCGCGACCGTGCACGGCATCACCAATGTCGCGGTGCTGGAAAAGGGCTGGCTGGGCGGCGGCAATACCGGCCGCAACACCACCATCATCCGTTCCAACTATCTCTATGACGAGAGCGCCGGGATTTATGACCATGCGCTGAAGCTCTGGGACGGGCTCTCCCAGGAGCTCAACTACAACGTCATGTATTCGGCGCGTGGCGTCATGATGCTGGCGCACAATGTGCACGACATCCAGGTGCTGAAGCGCCATGTGCACGCCAACCGGCTCAACGGCATTGACAATGAATGGCTGACACCCGAGCAGGCGAAAGCATTCTGCCCGCCGCTCAACACCTCCAAGGACGCACGCTATCCGGTGGTCGGTGCGGCGCTGCAGCGTCGTGGCGGCACGGCGCGCCATGACGCGGTCGCCTGGGGTTATGCGCGCGGCGCCTCGGCGCGCGGCGTGCACATCATCCAGAACTGCGAGGTGACCGGCGTCAAGCGGGCCGCCAATGGCGCGGTGACGGGCGTCGACACGACGCGCGGCTTCATCGGCGCCAAGAAGGTTGGCGTCGTCGCCGCCGGACACTCCTCCGTCATCATGAACATGGCCGGCGTGCGCATGCCGCTGGAAAGCTATCCGCTGCAGGCGCTGGTGTCGGAGCCGATCAAGCCGGTCGTGCCTTGCGTTGTGATGTCGAACACGGTGCACGCCTATATCTCGCAGTCCGACAAGGGCGAACTGGTGATCGGCGCCGGCACCGACCAGTATGTCTCCTATTCGCAGACCGGTGGGCTGCACATTCTTCAGCATACGCTCGACGCCATCTGCGAAATGTTCCCGATCTTCACGCGCATGAAGATGCTGCGGTCGTGGGGCGGCATCGTCGACGTCACACCCGACCGCTCGCCGATCCTGGCCAAGACGCCGGTGCCCGGCCTCTACGTCAATTGCGGCTGGGGCACGGGCGGCTTCAAGGCGACGCCGGGGTCCGGGCATGTCTTTGCCCACACCATTGCCAAGGACGATCCGCACCCGATCAACGCGCCCTTCACCATCGAGCGCTTCCGCACAGGCCGCCTCATCGACGAGGCGGCGGCCGCGGCGGTGGCGCACTGATGATGATGGCCGAGGTGGCAGTCGCGGTGCCGCTGATGCTGGCGGGGGAACAGGGCATGTTCCATGTTCCGACGGCGCACGAAGTGCGGCTGCAGCCGATCAGCCGTGCGGGAAACGAGACCGGCTGGCCGTTTTCTGTCGACGAGGGAATGCTCGCCTGCGTCTGGAGTGTCGGCCAGAAAGTGGTGATGTTCTTCGAAGGCAGGCCGCATGGGCTGGATGAAGACGAGGATTTCCAGCCGCGTGGCGTCATCGTTACGACAGATCCGATGCAGCTGACGCTCGGCAACATGGCCAACCGCGATCTGTTCAGCGCGGCGACGAGCGTCGAGGAGCGGCTGCGGCTCGTCGCTCCCTTCATGACCATGGGCCAGAAGCTTTGCGATCAACCGGCTGGCGCGCGCGTCGGCCACGGCGAATTGTAGGAACAAACACGATGCTTCTCATCCGCTGCCCCTATTGCGAGGAAGAGCGCCCGGAACTCGAATTCCGCAACGCCGGCGAGGCGCACATCGCACGCTCGGCCAACATATCAGGCGAGAGCGACGACGACTTCGAGAAGTTCTTCTTCATCCGCTCCAATCCAAAGGGCATTATCTATGAGCGCTGGCGCCACATGCATGGCTGCGCGCGCTTCTTCAACGCGGTGCGTGACACCGTGACTGACAAGTTCGTCATGACCTACAAGGCCGGCGAACCGAAACCCTCCAAGCTGCCCGGAGTAGCGAAATGAGCGGCGCGTTGCGCATTCCCGGCGCCGGACGCCTTAGCCAGGCCAAGACCGCGCGGTTCAGCTTCGACGGCCAGTCCTACGCGGGCATCGAGGGGGACACTCTGGCATCGGCGCTGCTCGCCAATGGCGTGCATCTGGTCGGCCGATCGTTCAAGTACCACCGCCCGCGCGGCATCCTGTCGGCCGGCGCGGAGGAGCCGAACGCGCTGGTGCAGATCGTGCGCGACGACGCGCGCAAGACGCCGAACGTGCGCGCCACCGTGCAGGAGCTCTATGACGGGCTCGCCGCCAATTCGCAGAACCGCTGGCCGTCGCTGTCCTTCGATGTCAGCGCGGTCAACGACCTGGCCTCGCCGCTGTTCTCGGCCGGCTTCTACTACAAGACCTTCATGTGGCCGAAGGCGGCCTGGAAGAGCCTTTACGAACCCAAGATCCGCGAAGCCGCCGGCCTCGGTGTTTCGCCCGACAAACCCGATCCCGACCATTATTCCTCGCGCTACGCCCATTGCGACGTGCTGGTGCTGGGTGGCGGCGCGGCCGGCATCGCGGCGGCACTTGCCGCGGCGGAGACCGGCGTGCGCGTCATCCTGGCCGACGAGCAGGCCGAGTTCGGCGGCAGCCTGCGCTTCGAATCTGGTGCGAAGATCGACGGCCAGGACGGCTTTGCCTGGGCACAAGCGGCGATCGCCAGACTGAGCGCGATGGACAATGTCCGGGTGCTGCCGCGCACCACGGCGTTCGGCTATTACGCGCAGAATTTCGTCGGTCTGGTCGAGCGCGTCAGCGATCACCTGAAGGTCCCCGGCCACGATCTGCCGCGCGAACGGCTCTGGCAGGTCCGCGCCAAGCGCGTGGTGCTGGCCTCCGGCGCCATCGAGCGCCACATGGTGTTTGCCAACAATGACCGGCCTGGCATCATGCTGGCGGGTGCGGCGCGCACCTTCCTCAACCATTATGGTGTCGCGGTCGGCCGGAATGTCGGCGTCTACACCGCCAATGATTCGGCTTACGGCGCCGCGATCGACCTGAAGAAGGCCGGCATCAACGTGGCGGCGATCGTTGATTTGCGTGACAACCCGACCGGCCCGGTGATCGATGAGGCCAGGGCCCTCGGCATCGAGATCAATTTCGGCCGTGCAGTGATCCGCGCCGGCGGCAAGCTACGCGTGTCGTCGATGACGGTGCAGCCGAAGAATGGCGGCGGCGAACGCACTATTCCCGTCGATGCGATCCTGATGTCCGCCGGCTGGACGCCGTCGGTGCATCTGTTCTCGCAATCGCGCGGCAAGGTTGCCTTCAACGACGAGACCAAGCGCTTCGTGCCCGGCACCTACGCGCAGGACTGCGTGTCGGTCGGCGCCTGCAACGGCACCGACGGCCTGACGACGACCGTGGACGAGGCCTATGCGGCGGGCGCCAAGGCGGCGAAAGAAACAGGCGGCAAGGCGTCCAAGGGCGCCAAGCCGAAGGTCGAAGCCTCGGAAAGCTGGTCGCGCGGCATGCTGGGTGCTGGCCCCGGCGCCGGGCCGGACACGACGGTGAAAGCCTTCGTCGATTTCCAGAACGACGTGACCGCCAAGGACATCCGCCAGGCGGTGCATGAAGGCATGCGCTCGATCGAGCATGTCAAGCGCTTCACCACCAACGGCATGGCGACCGACCAGGGCAAGACCTCTAACATGCACGGACTGGCGATTGCCGCCGAAACGCTGGGCAAGCCGATCCCGGAAGTCGGCCTGACCACGTTCCGCGCGCCCTACACGCCTGTCACCTTCGGCGCGATCGTCAGCCACGCGCGTGGGCCGCTGTTCGACCCGACACGCAGAACCGCGATCCATCCCTGGGCCGAGGCGCAAGGCGCGGTGTTCGAGGATGTTGGCCAGTGGAAGCGCGCCTGGTACTTCCCCGAGGCAGGCGAGGACATGCATGCGGCGGTCGACCGCGAATGCGTCGCGGTCCGCAACCAGGCCGGCCTGTTCGATGCCTCGACGCTGGGCAAGATCGAAGTGGTCGGCCCCGACGCGGCGAAGTTCATGGAACTGCTCTACACCAATCCGTGGGAGAAGCTGGAGCCCGGCCGCTGCCGCTATGGCATCATGCTGCGCGAGGACGGCTTCATCTATGATGACGGCGTCGTCGGCAGGCTGGCGCCGGACCGCTTCCATGTAACGACGACGACGGGCGGCGCGCCGCGCGTCATGAACCACATGGAGGATTACCTCCAGACCGAGTTCCCGCATCTTAATGTCTGGCTGACCTCGATCACCGAGCAGTGGGCGGTCATTGCCGTTCAGGGGCCGAAGTCGCGCGACATCATCGCGCCGCTGGTCGAAGGCATCGACATGTCCGACGAGGCGCTGCCGCACATGTCGGTGCGCGAGGGCAAGATCTGCGGCGTGCCGACGAGGCTGTTCCGCATGTCGTTCACCGGCGAGCGCGGTTTCGAGGTCAATGTGCCGGCCGACCATGGCCAGGCGGTCTGGGAAGCGTTGTGGGCCGAGGGCCAGAAGCATGGCGCCGCCGCCTATGGTACCGAGGCGATGCACGTGCTGCGCGCCGAGAAGGGCTACATCATCGTAGGCCAGGATACGGACGGTACGGTGACGCCAAACGATGCCGGCCTCGACTGGGCGGTCGGCAAGAAGAAGGCCGATTTCGTCGGCATTCGCGGCCTGACGCGGCCTGATCTCGTAGCCAAGGGGCGCAAGCAACTGGTCGGCCTGAAGACCAAGGATCCAAAGGTGGTGCTGGAAGAAGGCGCGCAGATCGTCGAGGATCCCAAGCAGGCGATCCCGATGAAGATGCTCGGCCATGTCACGTCGAGCTATTGGTCGCAAAATTGCGGCCGTTCCATCGCGCTGGCGCTGGTCGCCGGCGGGCGTGACCGGATGGGCGACACGCTCTATGTGCCGATGCCGGACGGGGTGATCGAAGTGGAGGTTACCGGCATGGTGTTCTTCGACGAGACGGGAGGGCGCCTCAATGGCTAAGGCTGCTGCAAAGACGGCCACGATGGCTTCATCATCAGCAGAGCGGCGTCCGGCATTGGCCGGGCGCACTGTCTCCGCAACGAGTGTCAAGGTCGAAGTGCTGCCGCCGGCCGAGCGTATCTCGCTGCGCGCCCCGGAGGCTTCAGTCGCCGCTTTGTCGAAGGCGCTCGGCCTGACCTTGCCGAAGAAGCCGAAAACCTCGGCGTCGAAGGGCGGGCGTACGGCGTTGTGGCTTGGCCCGGACGAGTGGCTTGTCATCGACGAGGCCGGCAAGGACCCACTCGCCGATTGCGCAGGAGTTTCCGCCTTGCATTCGTCGGTCGGCATCTCGCATCGCAACATCGCGATTTTAGTCGCCGGTCCGGCGGCGGAAGCCGCGATCAATTCGGGCTGCCCGCAGGACCTGTCGCTCGACGCCTTCCCGGTGGGCGCCGCTTCGCGCACCATTCTCGGCAAGGCCGAGATCGTGCTGCTGCGCACGGCCGACGAGGCCTTCCGGGTCGAGTGCTGGCGTTCCTTCTCGGACTATGTCTTTACTTTCCTGTCCGAGGGAGCCCGCGACGCCGCCGGCTGACCCCGGAACGTTTGCCGCCCGCGTCCGTTGAGCGGCGACAGTCGAGGGAGAGATGCCGATGCCGTCGAAGTCCGCGCCGAAATCGCCGAAAACCGCGGCGGTCCGTTCGCTCGAACATGAGCGGCATTACGAGGCCAACGCCGAAGAGGAACTTGAGGAAGGCCTCGAGGACACGTTCCCGGCCAGCGATCCCGTGTCGATTACCGGGTCGTCCATTCCTGGAGCACCGGCGAAACCCGGCAAGGCCAAGACCGTCCCCGGCCGCAAGACCCGCAAACCCTGATTTCAGAATTTTTGGCTGACGGCCTCTTCCCAAGACCTCCGTGGATGCGATATTCAAAGCGCTTTGGAGAGGAAAAATGCCTGTTAGAGCCGTTGTCTGGGGTGAAAACGTCCATGAACAGACCAATGCCGCCGTGCGCGACCTCTATCCGCTGGGTATGCATGGCACCATTGCCGCCGCACTCAACCAGGACAAGGGCGTCGAAGCGACCACCGCCACCTTACAGGAACCCGAGCATGGCCTGAGCGAGACGCGCCTAGCCGCCACCGACGTGCTTTTATGGTGGGGCCATGCCGCCCACGGCGAGGTCAAGGACGAGATCGTCGAGCGCGTGCAGAAGCGGGTCTGGGAAGGCATGGGGTTGATCGTGCTCCATTCCGGCCACTACTCGAAGATCTTCAAGCGGCTGATGGGCACGCCCTGTTCGCTGAAATGGCGTGAGGCGGGCGAGCGCGAGCGTGTCTGGGCGATCAACCGCGGCCACCCGATCGCGCAAGGCATCGGCGAATGCCTGGAGATCGGCGAGACGGAAATGTATGGTGAGCCGTTCGCGGTGCCGGAGCCGCTGGAGACGGTATTTATCTCCTGGTACGAAGGCGGCGAGGTGTTCCGATCGGGGCTGACCTATCAGCGCGGGGCGGGAAAAATCTTCTACTTCTCGCCGGGCCATGAGACCTATCCGATCTATCACAATGAAGGCGTTCAGCAGGTGCTGCGCAACGCCGTGCATTGGGCGCATAACCCGGCCCCGGCCTGGTCCGGCATCACCAATGCGCCAAACGTGCCGACGGACAAGGCCAAGGAGAAGATCGTCCAGAAAGGCCTGCGCCTGCATGCGGACGGTGACAGGGGGCTGAGCTGATGCACCGCCTGCTCTTGCTCGGCACCGGTTGGATCGCGGCGCATCATATCGAGGAGTTCGGTCAGGTCCCGGGCTGCGCCATCGTCGCATGCGTCGACCACCTGCCGGGCCGCGCGGCGGCGTTCGCAGCCGCCAACAAAATAGGCACTTTCTTTGAAAGCCTCGATGCGGCGATCGCTTGGGGCGAGTTCGATGCCGCCATCAACGCCACGCCCGACCGGGTTCACAAGGCGACGACGCTGGCCCTGCTGGCCGCCGGGAAACATGTGTTCTGCGAAAAGCCGCTGGCGCCGAACCACGCCGATGCGCTTGCGATGAGCGATGCCGCCGAGGCGGCCGGGCTCGTCAACATGGTCAACCTGACCTATCGCAACACTCCGGTGATCCACGAGGCGCGGCGCATGGTGCAAGCCGGCGAGATCGGCGAGTTGCGCCATGTCGAGGCGAGCTACCGGCAGAGCTGGCTGGTCAGCAAGTTCTGGGGCGATTGGCGGATCGACGACAAATGGCTGTGGCGCCTGTCGGGCCGGCACGGTTCGACAGGTGTTTTGGGCGACGTCGGCATCCATATCCTCGACTTCGCGACCTATGGGGCGGCCGAGGATATCGTCAGCCTGCATGCCGATCTGGTGACGTTTCCGAAGGCGGAGGGCGACCGCATCGGCGACTATGTGCTAGACGTCAATGACAGCTTGGCGATAACGGCGCGGCTCGGTTCAGGCGCGCTGGCCACGATCATGGCCAGCCGCTACACGACAGGCCACGGCAATGATTTGTCGCTGGCCCTGCACGGTACCAAGGGCGCGATCAAGGTCGAGACCGACGGCAAGGTTTCGAAACTGTCCGCTTGCCTGGGTGACGACGTCGATCAGCACCGTTGGCGGACGCTGACGCCACCTGGCGTCAAGCACAACGCCCGGCGCTTTGTCGATGCGCTGGACACGGGACAGAACGGCGATCCGTCGTTCCGGCGGGCCGCCGACATGCAAAGGCTGATCGACGCGGCCTTCGAAAGTTCAGCGACCAAGCTGCCGGTCTCGATCGGCTGAAATCATCATCTGGCCGGCTGAGCCGGCCAGAACCGACTCTCCGAAAATCTCAGTAGGCGCTCGGCATGATCCACGGGTTCACCGTGATGCCGAGCCGGGGACCCTTGCCGTCGGTCGTGGCTTCCGTGGAGGCCTTCTTGCCGACCGAGCCGGTCGAAGCGCAATCGAGCTTCACATTGGTCTTGGTGTCGACGCAGGTCGCGGCGGGAACGTGCTTGACCGCGTGGGTGGCGTCGGCGGCAAAGGCGGAGCCCGAAAGTGCCAGCACGGCGGCGAGGGTGAGGAGTGTCTTTTTCATGGTCTGTCTCCGGTTTCGGCGGGTGAATTCTTTTCCGTACATGTACGCTGGTTCGTACAAATACGTCCGTCGATCGCGAAGTTCAAGAGAAAATCGTACGCGTACGGTAGTTTTTTGTTAACCAAGAAACTCGCCGCGGCGGGCTCGGGGCTATGCGGAATCTGGGAGAACAAAGGATATAGCGCTCAGCAGTTGACCGGTGTCTCGGTCAGTGGCGGCACATATTGCGTGCTGAGCGTGGCAAGGGTGAAGTCGCACATCCGCTTCACGAAAGCCTGCGGGTCGCCGAACGGGTAGAAGGGGAAGGTGATCAAAAGCGAGATCGTGCCATGGCCGACGGCCCACAATATGGTGGCGATGGCGCGTGGATCGCCATGCAATTTGCCGGCGGCGACACAGGCCTCGACCCTGCTGATCAGCGCCTTCATTGCGGGGTTGCTTTCCTCCATGTCCTCGTAGCTCCTGCCTTCCGGCAGCTTGGTCTTTTCGGTCATGAAGACGGTGCGGTATTCGTTGGGGTTGCCGAGCCCGAAGGCGGCATATTCGGTCATGACCGCCTGCAAGGCCTCGATCGGATCGTCGGACGGGTGCTCCTCGATGCGTCGGGCGAGCGTTTCGAACGCGTCCTCGGCCAGGGCGAACAGGATGTCCTGCTTGTCGGCGAAGTAGGAATAGACCGACATCGGCGCATAGCCGACCCGCTTGGCCAGCTTGCGGATGGTCAAGCCTTCATAGCCTTCTTCCTGGACGAGCTTGTGCGCGGCCGCGACAAGCTCCGAGCGCAGTTCGGCCTTTTGTTTCTCGCGGCGTTTCCGGACGCTCAGCGGCAAGTCCGTTGCCCTTGTCTGGTTGGTGCCTGGCTAAATTATATACGCTGTACGGAAACGGACAAGGGCGCCGCGGGTTCCCATGCGGCAGGCGTCAGATCGCGCCGACACCGCCATCGATGGCCAGCGCATGGCCGGTCATGAAGGAATTGGCTGGGTCGGCGGCAAACAGGATGGCCGTGGTGATCTCGTCGACTTCCGCCACGCGCTTCATCGGTATGCCACGGGTCAGCTCGGCCAACGCCTCTGCCTCCGGAATGCCGGAGACGCTCACGAAACCGTCTATCATGCCCGTTCTGGTGTGGGCGGGGCAGATGGCATTGATGCGCAGACCCTTGCTGGCATATTCGACCGCCGCCGACCGGGTCAGGCCGATCACGCCATGCTTGGCGGCTGCATAGACCGAAAGCTTCGGCGCGCCCGAAAGGCCGGCGGCCGAGGCAATGTTGACGATGGCGCCGCCCTTGCCGGTCGCCTTGAACTGCCGCTCCATTTGCGGGATCTGGTGCTTCATGGCGTAGAAGACGCCGAGCAGGTCGATCTCGAGCACCCGGCGGGCTTCGTCCGATGGAACCTGCGGCAGGCGCACGAAACTCTGAACGATGCCGGCATTGTTGACGGCGACATCCAGGCGGCCAAATTTTTCCAAGGCCAGCGCCACCAGCGCTTCCGACAGTGCCTCCTCGGCAATGTTGCCTGCCAGCATCGCGGTCCCGGTATCGAGCGTCTCGGCGAAACTCATCAGGGCCGTTTCATCCAGGTCCGAGAGAACCAGCCGGGCGCCTTCGGCGGCAAAGCCCTTGGCGGCGCCACGGCCGAGGCCGCCGGCCGCGCCCGTGATCAGCACCGTGGTTCCATCAAAGCGGCCCATTGCTTAGTCTTCCTTGTCGATCAGCTCGGCGGCGAGGTGCGACAGCAGCTTCACCGCCTCGCCATAGGTCCTGGCTTTTTCCGGATTGGAAGCATTGCCGTCCAGCGCCCGCTTGTAGACACCCTGGCAGATTGCCGCCAGGCGGAAGAAGGAGAAGGCGAGGAAGAACGTCCAGTTGCCGATGCCGGCGAGGCCGCGCCGCCGGCAATAGGCAGCGACATAGTCTTCTTCCAAGGGCAGGCCGAGGGCCGGGCGATCGATGCCGCCAAGGCCGCGAAAGCCGGAGGCATGCGGCAGGCGCCATTGCATGCATTGATAGGCGATGTCGGCGAAGGGGTGGCCCGATGTCGACAATTCCCAATCGAGCACCGCCAGTACCCTCGGCTGGTCCGGCGCAAAGATCAGATTGTCCAGCCGATAGTCGCCATGCACCAGCGATATCAGGCCGTCATCGACCGGCAGGTGGGTTTCCAGCCAGGCGATCAGCCGGTCCATGTCGGCAATGATACCGGTTTCGGAAGCACGGTACTGGCTGGTCCAGCGTGCCAGCTGCCGCTCGAAGTAATTGCCGGGGCGTCCGAAATCGCCAAGACCCACGGCCTTGACATCGACATCGTGCAGGGCGGCGAGCGTGGCGTTCATGGCGTCGTAGATCGCGGCGCGTTCCTCGTTGCCGTACGCCTCCGGCAGTGCCGGATCCCAGAAGATGCGGCCGTCGAGGAAATCCATGACGTAAAACATGCGGCCGATGGGCGAATCCTCGGTCGACAGGTGCAGCATTTCGGGCACTGGTACGGCGGTGCCGGAAAGCGCCTTCATCACACGGAATTCGCGGTCTACCTGGTGAGCCGATTTCAGGAGTTGGCCTGGCGGCTTGGCGCGCAGCACGTAACGGCCGCTTGCCGCCGTCAGGAGATAGGTCGGGTTGGATTGGCCGGATTTGAATTTTTCGATGGCCGCGAGTCCGAAAAAACCCGGGATATGCGCGTCGAGGTAAGGCGCGAGCGTCGCCTGGTCGAGCGCGTTGGCGTCGTTCATGCTGTCTCGGGCTGGCGTTCAAGCAAGGTCAGCGTCAGCCAACGGGCGGTGAGCGCCGGTTTTTTGGAGCCTTCGATCTCGATGGTCACGTCGTGCGCCGTCTGCACCCAGCCCGACGGCCTGACCTTGACGTCGGCCAGCACGAAACGGGTGCGGATGCGCGCGCCGGTCTTCACCGGGGCGAGGAAGCGCAGCGAATCGAAACCGTGATTGACGCCCATCTTGCCGTTTTCCAGCGGCGGCATGGTTTCGAACGTCATCGCCGACAGCAGCGACAGCGATAGGAAGCCATGCGCGATGGTGCCGCCGAACGGCGTTTCGCGCTTGGCCCGCTCCGGATCGCAGTGGATGAACTGGTGGTCGTCGGTGGCGTCGGCGAACTGGTCGATCATGCGTTGCGTGACCACCCGCCAGGGCGAAACGCCGACCTCCTTGCCGACACTGGCCAGAAGCACATCGAGACTGATTGGTTCCACGCTCATGTCCTCCAGTTCACCTCCGGCTTCTGCGGCCGGAAAATGTCATTCCTTGAACAAGGTCAACCCATGCTGCACCGACTGCCCGCCGTCGATCGGAAGGATGGCGCCGGTGACATAGCTGCCTGCACGGCTGCACAAATAGAGCGTTGCGCCGGCAATGTCATCCGGTGTGCCGATGCGGCCGATCGGGACATGGCCGCCGACATGCCTGGCCTGCTCGTCCGTGCCGGTGGCAAATGCGGTCATGCGGCTCTGGAAGGGACCGGGGGCAAAGGCGTTGACGGTGATGCGGCGGCCGGCGAATTCGAGCGCCAGCGTGCGTGTCAGGTGATGAACGGCCGCCTTGGAGGCGGTGTAGGAATAGGCGTCGTCGGCCAGCGGCTGC
This sequence comes from Mesorhizobium sp. B2-5-7, assembly GCF_006440875.1. Taxonomy (NCBI): domain Bacteria; kingdom Pseudomonadati; phylum Pseudomonadota; class Alphaproteobacteria; order Hyphomicrobiales; family Phyllobacteriaceae; genus Mesorhizobium; species Mesorhizobium sp. B2-5-7. The sequence continues at coordinate 880,731 of NZ_VFUO01000002.1, forward strand.
GTTCCCATCACCGAGCCCAGATTGATCACGCGGGCAGGATCTTCGTCGCTGGCGGCGGCATCGAGCAGCGGCAGCAATTCGCGCGTCAGATGGAAAACCGCGGTGACATTGACGCCGAACACCTTGGCCCATGCCGAATAAGGGAAGCTCTCCAGCGGCGCACCCCAGGACACGCCGGCATTGTTGATGAGGATATCGAGTTTGCCGGTGCGCGCCTTGACCTCGCCGACCAAGGCGGCAATGCCGGCCTCGCTGGAGACGTCGCCGGCAAAACCTTCCGCTTGGCCCGAAGCGCCAAGCCCGTTCAACTCACTGGCCACCTTGATGCAGTCCTCGCCCTTGCGCGAGGCGATCATCACGCTGGCGCCGGCCTTGATCAGCGCGGTCGCCGCCATGCGGCCGATGCCGGTCGCGGCTCCCGTCACCAGCGCGGTCTTGCCGGTGACCGAAAACAGCTCGTCCAGATAGCTCATGACAATCCTCCGCACGGCCTGCGGGCAAACAGTTCGCGTTGACAAGGCTATCCGAAGTACGGTCATCCTTGCCACTGACAAAATGCCCGGCCTGCATGAAGGGTTAGCGACCGATGACGGAGATGAATCTCGGCATGACCGAACGGTTGAAGCCGATCCACGCCCGCGTCGCGGCCATGGTGCGCGACGAGATCATGCCGCTCGACAAGGAATTCCTGAGCGAGGTCGGCAAGGCCGGCGACCGTTGGGTCTACAGCAAGCGCCAGGGGGAGATCCTTGAGGGGCTGAAGAAGACCGCACGGGAGCGCGGCCTGTGGAACTTCTGGCTGACCGGCTCGGAGCGCGGCTACGGCCTGTCCACCGTCGAATACGCCTATTTGGCCGAGGAGATGGGCAAGGCGCATCTGGGCGCCGAAACCTTCAACTGCTCGGCACCCGACACCGGCAACATGGAGGTTCTGGAACGCTACGGCTCGGCCGAGCACAAGCGGGAATGGCTCGAGCCGCTGCTGGACGGAAAGATCCGCTCGGCCTATCTCATGACGGAGCCGGACGTCGCCTCCTCCGACGCCACCAACATTTCCATGCGCTGCGAGCGACAGGGCGGCGACTATCTGCTCAACGGCGAGAAATGGTGGGCGTCGGGTGCCGGTGACCCGCGCTGCGCCATTTACATCGTCATGGTGCGGACCGCCGGCGATGAAGAGCCACAGCACCGCCGCCATTCGATGATCCTGGTTCCCTCGGGCGCGAAGGGTGTGACCAAGGTCCGGGCGATGCAGGTCTATGGCGACGATGACGCGCCGCATGGCCACATGCATCTTCGCTTCGACAATGTGCGGATATCGACGTCGAACCTGATCCTCGGCGAGGGCAGGGGCTTCGAAATCGCGCAAGGCCGGCTCGGCCCCGGCCGCATCCATCACTGCATGCGCGCCATCGGCCAGGCCGAGATGGCGCTGGAGATGCTATGCCAGCGTTCCCTACGCCGCGAGGCCTTCGGCCAGAAGCTGGCGAAACTCGGCGCCAATCTCGACATCATTGCCGAATGTCGCATGGAGATCGAGATGGCCCGGCTGCTCTGCCTCAAGGCGGCATGGATGATCGATCAGGGCGACTCGCGGGCCGCGGCCCCCTGGATCAGCCAGATCAAGGTCATCGCGCCGCGCGTGGCGCTCAAGGTCACCGACGAGGCGGTGCAGATGTTCGGCGCGCAAGGCATCAGTCAGGATACGCCTCTCGCACGCTCGTGGACGCATCTCAGGACGCTGCGCCTCGCCGACGGGCCCGATGCAGTGCATCGGCGGCAGGTGGCACGCATGGAGCTGAAGAAATACACGCATGAAAAGATCTGAGCGCTGCCCGGCAGCGTTGCCGCTGACAAACAAGGAATACCGTCAATGACGATCCCCTCCGAAATGAAGGCGCTGCTCTTGGTCGGTGACGGCTATACGAGCACGCCGAGCGGCAGTGCGCTCGAGGCGATGGAGCCGTATCTCGAGCCGGGCAGCATCCCTGTGCCTGCGCCCGGACCTGGCCAAGTGCTGATCAAGGTCAGCCTCGCTTCGATCAATCCATCGGATGTCGCCTTCATCAAGGGCCAGTACGGCCAGCCGCGCGTTATGGGCCGTCCGGCCGGCTTCGAGGGTGTCGGCACGGTCGTCGCGGGCAGCGAGGAGCCCTATCCCAAGAGCCTTGTCGGCAAGCGCGTCGCTTTCGCCACCGGTCTGAGCAATTGGGGCTCGTGGGCTGAATATGCCGTCGCCGAGGCGGCGGCCTGCATTCCGCTTCTCGATACGGTTCGAGACGAGGATGGCGCTGCGATGATCGTCAATCCGCTGACCGCGATCGCCATGTTCGACATCGTCAAGCAGGAAGGCGAAAAGGCCTTCGTCATGACCGCCGGTGCGAGCCAGCTCTGCAAGCTGATCATCGGGCTGGCGAGGGAGGAAGGGTTTCGGCCTGTTGTCACGGTGCGCCGTGACGAGCAGATCGCGTTGCTGAAACAACTTGGAGCGGCGCATGTCCTCAACGAGAAGGTGCCTGATTTCGAGGCCACGCTGCGCGAGGTGATGAAGGCCGAACAGCCGCGCATCTTCCTCGATGCCGTCACCGGGCCGCTGGCGTCAGCCATCTTCAACGCGATGCCAAAAAGGGCGCGCTGGATCATCTACGGCCGGCTTGATCCCGAGGCAACGATCATCCGCGAGCCTGGCCAGCTGATCTTCCAGCACAAGCACATCGAAGGCTTCTGGTTGAGCGAGTGGATGCGGCAATCCAGGGATCGGCGAGGTCCGGCGGTCCTCGAGGCACAGAAGCGTTTTTCCGACGGACGCTGGTCGACCGACGTGACGGCGGTCATTCCGCTGGCCGAGGCAATGGCGCGAATGCCGGCGGAACTGGCCAAGCCCAACGGCAAGGTGTTCATCCGGCCCTGATGCCGTCTTATGCGGCGCCGGAAGGGCGATCGCAGGCTTTCTGGACGCTTTTTCCAGTTCGGTCGACCATCCTTGACAATCCCCGAAATTGATCGCCGCGTCTTTCGGCCCCTATGCCTCGTCGCTTTGTCCGTGATATGTCGCCGCCATCGAATGCCGGGACGGCGCCAAGGCTGAGGCGTCTTCCCCAATGGCGTGCGGGGTGAATTGATGACGATTTCCAAGCCGGTTTTCGATCGTTTGGGGCTGGGCATATGGATCGGGGCATTCCTGATCGTTCTCGGCCTGGTGCTATGGTCGCCCGGCACGCGCACGGTGACGCAGGCCTATGGATATGGCAGCGAAGCGTTCCTGACCGGGCGGCCGCTGTACAATCTTCAATCCGAGATGGGGTACCTGTATGCACCAGCCTTCGCCGCGCTTTACCTGCCGGTGCTGAAGCTCGGACCCTATCTGGGCGGCGTGGTGTGGCATGTGGTGGGCTTCGCAGCGCTCACCTTCGCGGCGATGCGGCAAGTGCGCAAAATCGGCGGTGAGGAATTGCCATGGCTGCTTTCCTTCGGCCTCTTCCTTGCCCTGCCGATGGCGCTGGGTGCCATCCGCAACGGCCAGGCGACGATCCTTTTGACCGCGGCCTGCTGGCTCCTGACCCTGTCGGCGCTCGAAGGGCGGCGCGCCGAAACCTTCTTCTGGGCTTCGGTCGCCATCATCGCCAAACCGACCGCGATCATCATGCTTTTGCTGGTGGGAGCCCTGCGCCTGCGGCTGATACCCGTGCTCGTGCTGGCAGTGCTGTTGGTACTGGCCATACCGTACGCGTTCGCGCCTGCCGGGTACCTCAACCAGCAGTACGGTGATTTCGCCCGCATGTTGACCTCCATGGCCGTCGACAAGTCCGGCCACTTTGTCCCTACCGACTTCACGGCGCCTTTCACCTCGGCCGGGCTGCCCATGCCTGAGTTCGCCGCCACGATCGTGCGCATCGTCGGGGCATTGCTTACGCTGTCGACCGTCCTCTGGTTCGACCGCAAGCTCCAGCCTGGAATAGCCGCACTGGCGATCTTCCTGGCGGCTGCCTTCTACATGTGCGTCTTCAATCCGCGTGTCGAGCCAAATACCTATGCCATGATCGCCGTGCCCGCCGGCCTCGCTATCGCCACACTGTGGCGGGAGGAGCGTGGCGGCGTCCTGGCCTCGGTGCTGTCGACGGTATTGTTCCTCACAGGTTTGACCAGCGTCGAGCGCCACATGCATGATTTCTTCTACCCTTGGTTCCGGCCGATCGCGGTCACCTTCATCGCCTGTTCGCTGATCTGGTGGTTCTGGGCCAAGGCGCGCGAAAAGATCGTGAGCGTCGGACCCGTTGCACATGGCTGATCCGCGTCAAAAACTCGACATCGTGGCGCCCTTCTTCAACGAGGCGCAATCGGCGCCGGCCTTTGCCGCCCTGCTCGACAGGCTCGAGGAAGCGGTATCAAGCCGTTTCGGCATGGCCGTCCACAAGATCCTGGTCGACGACGGCAGCCTCGACGATGGCGCCAGGCGATTTTCGCAAGCCCTGTCGGGATCGTGGGAGATCGTTCGCCTCAGCCGCAATTTCGGCAAGGAGGTCGCGGTGCTCGCCGGCCTCGACCAGTCGCGGGGCGACATGGTGCTGATCATGGATTCGGATCTGCAGCATTCCATGGATATCAGCTTGAAGATGATCGCCGAGCTGGTGGAAAGCCCAGACATCGACGTCGTATACGCGCAGAACGACCGCCGCGAGGCGAGCTGGCGGCGCAGCCAGCTGGCGCGACTTTTCTACAGCCTGATCAACAGCAGCCAGCGTTTCGACATTCCGGAGAACGCCGGTGATTTCCGCGTCATGCGCGGTCCCGTGGTGCGCGCGCTGACCAGCCTGCGCGACAAGCGGCGCTTCAACAAGGGCCTGTTCGCCTGGGCCGGTTTCCGTCAGAAAGCCATACCCTATTCGCCGGAAAACCGCGCCATCGGCACGTCGAAATGGAGCCGGCTCAACCTGATCGCCTTTTCGCTGGAAGGGTTTACATCGTTTTCCGTCATTCCGCTGCGCATCATCAGCTTGAGCGGGATGCTGGCGGCGCTGGCGGGCGTCGTTTACGGCGCCAAAGTGTTCTTCGAGGTGATGTTCTACGGCGTTGCCGTGCCTGGTTACCCCAGCTTGATGGTCGCCGTCGTGCTGCTCGGCGGTCTCAACCTCACCTTGCTCGGCCTGATCGGCGAATATGTCTGGGTCACGCTGTCGGAGAGCAAGGACCGTCCGGTCTATCTGGTGCGCGATGTGGTGCTCAGCGAGACCGCTCCCGACAAGCCGCCGGGCGCGTCCCGCGGATGACGCGGCGCATTCGCCTGATCGCCGATGACTACGGGCTGGCACCAGGGGTTTGCGCCGGCATTCTCGACCTGCTCGACCGCGGACGCCTGACCGGCACCAGCTGCATGACCGGTTTTCCGGAATGGGCCGAGGCGGCAGCGCGCATAAAGCCGCTGCGCGGCCGCGCGGCGATCGGGCTGCACCTGACCCTTACGGACCAGCCAGCGGTCACAGGCAAATCGAGCCTGGCGCCCGAGGGCCGGTTGCCGCCGCTTCGTTCGCTGGCCCTGCCGATCCTGCGCGGGCGGATCGACGAGCGCGACGTCCATGCCGAACTCGACGCGCAATATAGCCGTTTCGTCGAGGCGCTGGGCCGCAAGCCCGACTTCGTCGACGGTCATCAGCACGTGCATTTCCTGCCTGTCGTGCGCGGCTGGCTGCGGACACGTTTTCCCGACACTGCCGGCAGGCCGGTGCTGCGCGGCGCTCCGGCGCTGAGCGATGCCGCCGCCGCACCGAAAATCGCGGCAATCGCTGCCCTGGCCGCCGGCTTCAACCAATCGATGCAGCGCGCCGGCTTTGCCGTTTTGAAGCCGCTCGCCGGCATCTATGACTGGCGGCAACCCGAAAAGTTCGCCCCCCTGCTGGAGGCTGCCGTCGAGGCGCTGTCGGACCGTGGGCTGTTCATGTGCCACCCCGGCCATGTGGACCAAACGCTCTGCGCGCGTGACCCGATGCAAGGCGTGCGCGAAGTGGAATTCGGCGTTCTGGCTTCGGATGCGTTCGGCGCGAGCCTGGCCCGAGCCGGTGTCGAGATATTGGACGGCAGGGAATGAATGGCGTTCAGCGGCGTTCGACCGGCAGTAAGATCGTCCGTTTTGCGCTGGTCGGACTGGCAAATACGACCATAGACCTTGCCGGTTTTTTCCTGCTGCTCAAGCTGCACGCCCCGCCGCTGTCCGCCAATGTCATCTCGTGGTCGATTGCCGTCGTCTTCTCTTTCGTGGCGAATGGCTTCTGGTCGTTCGAACGCAATCACGCCATTCGGCTGCATGATGCCTTCCTGCGCTTCGTCTCGGCTGGGGCGTTAATTTCGCTCGGCGTGTCCAGCCTGTCGATCGCACTCTTCGCCGGCATCGGCGGTGTTTGGCCGGCAAAGATCGGCGGGGTCATCGTGGCGGCCGTGCTGAACTTCCTTGCCGCGCGTTGGTCGATCGAGGGCCGGCTGCTGAAATAGGTATCTCTATTCCGCCGGTTCCACATTGGTGTAGGCGGCTTCCTCGAGTTCGCGCTTCAGCCGTGCTTCCTCATGGGTCTTCGGCGTGACGAAGCGGCCAAGCAGGAGATAAGCGACCGGGGTCAGGAACAGTGTCGAGATGGTGGCCAGGCCAAGCCCGCCGACAATGACCCAGCCGAGCGCCACGCGTGCCTCGGCGCCCGCGCCGGCGGCCAGCACGAGCGGCACACCGCCAAGTATGGTGCAGATCATCGTCATCATCACCGGCCGCAGGCGGATGGTGGAAGCCTGCTCGATCGCTTCGCGCACGCCCAGGCCCCGATCTCGTAGCTGGTTGGCGAATTCGACGATCAGGATGCCGTTCTTGGCCATGACGCCGACCAGCAGCACCAGGCCGATCTGGCTGTAGGCGTTGAGGCTGGTGCCTGAAAGCAGCAGCGCGAAAATGGCGCAGGCAAGGCCGAGCGGCACCGTCGCCATGATGATGACGGCGCTGACGAAACTCTCGAACTGGGCGGCCAGCACCAGGAGGATGATGACCAGGGCGAAGCCGAAGATGGTGACCATGGCGCTGTTGGTTTCACCCAAAGTCGCAGCCTCGGCCAGGGGCAGGATGCGGCTTCCGGGCGGCAGGAGCGGCGTGGCGATCTGCTCGGCGCGTGTCAGCGCATCGCCAAGCGCGAAATTGCCAGAGAGGTTCGAGGTGATCGCCACCGAAGGCTGCTGCTGTTCGCGCGACAGCGACGGTGGTACGGCGCGCTCGGTCAGGGTGGCGATGGTCGACATCGGCACGAAGCGGCCATCCGCCGTCTTGAGAAAGACATTTTCCAGGTCGGTCGGATCGTTGATCGGATTGGTGGTCGAGACCAGTTTCACGCCGTAGCTGCGGTCGGCGATGTAGACATCGACGACGTCGTTGCCGTCGAGCATGGCTTGCATGGTGTTGGCGAGCCCCGTGATGTCGATGCCGAGATCGGAGGCGCGCTCACGATCTATAGCTACGGCCAGTTGCGGCTGCGTCGGGTCGATCGACAGGCGCGGCGTCTGAAAGCGCTCATCCTTCTGCATTTCGGCGATGATCTTGATCGCTGCATCGCCAAGCGCCTTCCGGTCGTTGCCAACCAGAGCGAATTGCAGGCCGTTGCCGGCGCCGCGGATGCCGAGACTGTTGGGTTGGACCGGGAAGATCCGCACGCTGGGCACCTGCCTGGTCAACTGACTGATCTCGGCCATGATCTCCTGCTGGCTGCGGCTGCGCTCGTCCCACGGCGCCAGCGTCATCACCATGAAGCCCGAATTGTAGGAGCCGTTCTGGCCGGCGTTTTCGAAGGTCGAGCGGATCTCGCCGGAATCGCGCATCGGCTGGATCAGCCGCTCGATCTTCTGCATCTGCTGCGTCGTGTAGTCGAGGCTGACGCCTTGCGGGGCGTTGATACGCAACAGCACGGCGGCGCGGTCCTCGGTCGGCGTCAGTTCCTGGCGGATGGTGCCGAACAGCGCGAAGGCGACGCCGGCAAACAGCACCGCGACCAGAACCACGATCCAGGGCGCGTCGAGGCAAGCGTGCAGCGCGCGCTTGTAGCCGGCATTCAAGACGCCGCCGATGCGAGCGCCGACGCCTTCGCCGCCTTCGTGGTGAAGCGGCGCGCTGGTCAGCATGCGCGAAGCAAGCATCGGGCAAAGCGTCAGCGCGACCACGCAGGACAGAAGCACCGACATCGCAAGCACGAAGCCGAATTCGCGGAACAGGCCGCCGGTCTGGCCGGGCAGGAACGAGATCGGCACGAAGACGGCGACAAGCGTCAGTGTCGTGGCGACGACGGCGAAGAACACTTCCTGCGCGCCGAGCACGGCCGCCGCACGCGGCCCCATGCCTTCGTTGCGGCGTCGCACGATGTTTTCCAAGACGACGATGGCGTCGTCGACGACAAGGCCCGTCGCCAGCACCAAAGCGAGCAGCGTCAGGATGTTGACGGAGAAGCCGGCCAGATAGATGGCGGCGATGGTGCCGATCATGGCGACCGGCATCGACAGGCCGGGGATGAGCGTGGCGCGCCAGTCGAGCAGGAAGATGTAAATGACGATCAGCACCATGGTAACCGACAGCCCAAGCGCGATCTCGACCTCGTGCACCGCACCCTTGACGAAGACAGCGTCGTCGCTGGTGATCTTGATCGACATGCCCTTGGGCAGGTTCTCCTGCAGCTTGGCGACGGCGGCCTGGACACCCGTCGAAATGTCCAGCGTGTTCGATTCCGCCTGGCGGATAATGCCGAGGCCGATTCCGGTCTTGCCGTCCGAACGCAGCGTCGTCTGGCCAACATCGGGGCCGAGCGTGACGGTCGCTACATCGCGGATGCGCGTCGTGCCGCCGATGATGATGTTTTCGAATTCCTCGGGCGTCGTCACGTCGGCCGTGGTGCGGACGATCAGGTCCTGGTTGGTCGTTGTGATCGACCCGGCCGGGGAATCGAAGGCGACGGAGGCAAGCGCCGCCCGGAGGTCGGCGACCGTGAAGCCGAGGCTGGCGAGCTTGTTCTGGTCGACATCGATGCGAAAGATCTTGTCGCGGTCGCCATAAACCTGGACGTCGGCGACGCCGGGCACGGCGGCCAGTTCGTCCTCGATCTGGTCCTGGACCACCACCGTCATGTCCTGGATCGACATGGTGTCCGAAGTCACCGCCAGCCGCATCACCGCGTCGGAATTGGCATCGGCCTTGACGATGCGCGGCGGATCGGCGGTATCGGGCATCTGGTTGGCGACCCGGCCGACGGCATCACGCACATCCGAGGCGGCGACATTGAGATCGACACCGTCGTTGAACTCGATGGTGACGCGGCTCGAGCCGAAGGAGGAGGAAGATGAGATCGACTTGACGCCGGAGACGCGGGCGACGGCGCCCTCGATCGTGTCGGTCAGTTCGCGGTCGACGGTTTCGGCGGCCGCGCCTTCGAAGGTCGTGGAGACCGTGACGACGGCGCGGTCGACGTCGGGCAGTTCGCGGATCTCGACACCGTAGAAGGCAGCGAGGCCGGCAACGGCTATAAGGGTGTTCAGCACGAACGCCATGACCGGCCTGCGGATGAACAGTGCGGTGAAGCCGGTATCGCTGGCGGCGTTGACGGAGCCGGTCATGAGCCTTCCGCGGCGTTGGTGGCGCGCTGCTCCTGGCCCGCGATGCGAACCTCGCCGCCTTCGCTGACACTTTGGGTGCCTTCGGTGACCACCATGTCGCCGCTGTCGATCTCCGCGTCGATCAATACGGTCTCGGTGTTGCGCTGGATGATGCGCACCGGCACGCGCCTGGCCTTGCCGTCCTCGACTTGCCAGACATAGGCGCCGTCCGAACCCCAGAGGATCGCCAGCGGGCTGACGGCCGGATAGGTCTCGCCGGGGAATTTCATGGTGATGGAGAACGACATGCCGGCGCGCAGCGAATCGGCCGGATTGGCGATGGTGGCCTTGACCAGAAGTGTGCGGCTCTTTTCGTCGATATGATTGTCGATCGCCGAAACCGTGCCGGTGTATGCGTTGCTCGGATTGGCGATCGGCGTCGCCGTCAATTGCGCGCCGACCTTGACGGCGGCGGCGAAGCGCTCGGGCACCTGGAAATCGACCAGGATAGAGGACCGGTCGTCAAGCGTGGCTATCGCCGACTGGTTGGTGACGTAATTGCCGGCCGAGATCGGCAGGATGCCGACCGTGCCGGTGATCGGCGCCAGGATCGAGCGGCGCTGCAGTGCAAGCTCGGCATCCTGAAGCGCCAGCTTGGCGCCGGCCAGAACCACTTCGGCATCGGCGACCGCGACCGGTGTCGCCGCGTTGGAGGCACGCAGCGACTTGACGCGGTCGAGCTTGGACTGAGCATCCTGCAAGGCAAGCTTGGCGCGGTCCTGTGCGATGATCTCCGTCTCGGAATCGAGCGTTGCGATGATCCGTCCCTTGTCGACATGAGTGCCGGATTCGACCAGCAACTCGGCAAGACGGCCGGAACTGTAGGGATTGACGGTCACCGAGGCGTTGGCACGGCCGGTGCCGATCGCTTGCAGGCGGTCGTTTATGGTGGCCGTACCGGCAGGCAAGGCGACGACGTTGACCTGCCGGACTCCATTGCGATTGCCAGCCTGTTTCGCGCCGTCCGCACCGCTTCCGGCGGGAGGCGTTGCCGCGTAGGCCCAATCCATCCCCCAGCGCGCCAGCACTGCCGGCGCGCCTGGATAGAAGCGTGCCCAGGCGGCCGCGGCGGCGACCACGATCACAAGCGCAACGACAATTTGCTTCCAGGTCCGCATCGACACTCCGGTTTCAGAAATCGTCGGCCATTCGCAAAGGAACGGCACAGCGACGATGCGGGCGGGCGGCAAAAATCCGGCCACGCCACACCCCGATATCAGCGGTTTATGGCAATTATCACGCAATCGTGCACATTAAATCTCGGTAACGTGAAACCGAGACGGCCGCGAAGCCGATGCAGTGATCCGGAGGATTCTGCTTATCGCAGGCCTTCCATCTCGCGGATGCGCCGGGCGCCGTCGGCCTCGAGTTGCCTTGTGACGGCGCCGATCAGCGTTTCGGCGACGACGAAAAGTGCCGCCGAGGAATCCCATGCGGAAGGCACGGCGGTTCGTCCGGCGATGACATGGCGAGCAAAGCGGGCGATCGGCGACAGCCACTGGTCGGTGAACAGTACGATCTGAACGCCGCGCTGATGCGCCTTCTCGGCGAAGCGGACGAGGCTGTCCTGGTAGCGCCTGATGTCGAAGATCACCAGCACGTCGCGCTTGCCCATGTCAATCAGCCGGTCACGCCACATGCTCTCCTGGCCGGCGAGGTGAAAGACATCGGGCTGGATGACGGCGAGATGGGCGGCCATGTAGCGCGCCAGCGGGTCGGTAAAGCGGCCGCCGATCAGGAATGTCTTGCCACGCCGCTCGGCCAGCCTGGTGGCAATGTCGGCAAGCTGCTTGTCGGACAGGTGCCTGAAGGTCTCGCGCATATTGTCGAGCGTTGCTTCCAGCATGGGCGACACCGTGCCGCCACTAGGCGAGGGCGGGTTGAGCGTTCGTATCGCCGGCGATTGCAATTGCGCCGCCAGTTCATCCTGCAGGCTCGACTGGAACTCGGGGTAATTCTGGAAGCCCAGCCGGGCGACGAAACGCAGGATCGTCGGCGAGGAGACGCCGGCCGCGGATGAGAATTCGGCGACTGTCTTGAGGCCGATCATCGGATAGCTCGCGATCAGCGTCTGCGCTGCGCGCCGTTCGCCGGCGGGCATCGCGCCGATACGGTCGGCAATCAATTCGGCAATGTTGGAAATCATCTTTTCCCCACCCTTGGCCCGCCGACCGTCTTTTCCCCAGATCGCATTTGACAAAGCCAAACAAACTGTATGAAATCATCCACCGGGACGCAATGAAACAAAATACGTAACATACGATACAGCGCTCCCAGGGGACGGCAGGACTATGGAGACAGCGCGGCCCGCCAGCCTTGCATCGTCTGATACCGTGAGGGTGACGAACCCCGGCGGATCGAGCCCCTTCGTGCTGACCTGCGATCACGCTTCCAATTTCCTTCCGGCTGAATTCGGCACGCTCGGCCTTGCCGTCGACGACCTGTCCCGCCATATCGCTTGGGATCCCGGTGCTTTGCCGGTTGCGCTGCGGATGGCGCAGGCGCTCGATGCGACGCTGGTCGAAGCCCGCATTTCGCGTCTCGTCATCGACTGCAACCGGCCGCTCGATGCGCCGGACCTGGTGCCGCCGGTCAGCGAAACCACTGCCATACCGGGCAATACCGGCTTGTCGGAAAAACAGCGCGCGGCGCGGGTCGCCCTGTCATGGCAACCGTTCCATGGCGCCATCGAGCGCATCGTCGAGGACCGGTTGGCGCGCGGCCAGGAGACCCGCCTGGTTTCCGTTCATTCCTTCACGCCGGTCTATAAAGGCCGCAATCGGCCCTGGCATATCGGCATCATCCATGACGATGATCGCCGGCTGGCGTCGCCGCTGATATCGGCGCTGCAACGGCTCTCAGGCATCACCGTCGGCATCAACGAACCCTATTCGCCGGCCGACCGCGTCTATTTCACGCTGGAACGGCATGCGCGCTCGCGCGGGCTACCCTGCGCGATGATCGAAATCCGCAACGATGAAATCTCCGGCGAAACCGGGCAGCGGAAATGGGCGGATATGCTCACGGGCATTTTTTCGGATCTGAAGCCAGAGGAGGCCAAGGGCTCTCGACGAAGCGCAGTCGGAAAGTCAGTTCAATCGGCCAGCTAAGAACCAACAGGGGAACTCTGACATGACAACACCTGATCACTCTGACAAGTCGGAGGACACAAAAATCCTCCACAGTATGGGCTACGCCCAGGAACTAGCGCGCCGCATGAGCGGCTTCTCCAACTTCGCCATTTCCTTCTCGATCATCTGCATTCTGGCGGGCGGCATTACGTCTTTCCCGCTGGCCATGGCGACCGGCAGCGGTTTCGAGGCGACCATCGGCTGGGTCATCGGCGGCGTCTTTGCGCTCGTGGTCGCGGCGTCTCTCGGCCAGATTGGATCGGCCTATCCGACAGCCGGCGGCCTCTATCACTGGTCCTCGATCCTAGGCGGACGCGGCTGGGGCTGGGCCACGGCCTGGATCAACTTGCTCGGCCTGATCTTCGTCGTCGCTTCGGTGAATGTCGGCGTCTACCTGCTGTTTCAGGGGCTCGTTGCTGGCCCGATCTTCGGCTGGGACACATCGGCCTGGGGCTTCTGGCAACAGACGGCGGCAGTCGTCTTGATTACAGTTACCCAAGGTCTGTTCAATCATCTCGGCATCAAGACGACGACGATGTTGACCGATTTTTCCGGCTACCTCATCCTCGTTGTCGCGGTCGTGCTGACGCTGACCTTCCTGATCTGGGGCGCGCATGGCTTCGACCTCGCGCGGCTGACGACTTTCGTCAACACGACCGGCGATCTCGGTGGTGGCTATGTTCCGACGGCCCGCACCGCACTCGTGGCCTTCCTGATTGGCCTTCTCTACCCGCTTTACACGATCACCGGCTTTGACGCCTCCGCGCATACCGCCGAGGAAACGCACAATGCCCGCGTCGCTGTGCCCAGAGGCATGATCCACGCGGTCCTCTGGTCTCTCGTCTTCGGTTTCGTCATGGCGGTCTCCTTCGTCCTTGCCAGCCCCGATCTCGTGGCGACCGCCAAGGACGGCGGCAATGCCTGGTTCAACCTGTTCAACAATCTGCCGGCGCCAACCTGGCTCAAGGCTCTGCTCGGCATCGCCATCGTGCTGTCGAACTATCTGTGCGCGCTAGCAGGGCTCACTTCGACCTCGCGCATGATCTTTGCCTTTTCGCGTGACGGAGGTCTGCCAGGGTCATCTTTATGGAAGCAGGTTTCGCCGACCTGGCGCACGCCCGTCCCGGCCATCTGGCTCGGCGTCGTTCTGTCGATTGCCGCCACGCTCTATTCGCCGGCTTTCGCGGCGCTGGCAGCCGGCTGCGCACTCTTCCTCTACGTCTCCTACGCCATGCCGATCGCGGCCGGACTTCTTGCGGAAGGAAAGAGCTGGACCGAGTTCGGACCATTCCGGCTCGGCATCTGGTCAAAGCCGTTCGCGGTCATCACCGTGCTTGGTGTTCTGGTGTTGATGTATGCCGGCATCCAACCGCCCTTCGACATCTTGATCAACTATGCGATCGGATTGATCGTTCTGCTCGTCGTTTTGTGGTTCGCCGTTGAGAACCGCCGCTTCCAGGGGCCGCCCATCGGCGAGACGGCAATCGCCAAGCGCAGGGCGACCATCGCAGCGGCCGAAAAGGCCGTCGGCGAATCCGCCTAAACAACCAATCAAGCCGTGGCGGGTTCGCTCGCCACGGTTTTTTGTTCTCGTTCATGTGACAAGCCCGAAACGCCAAGCACTGGAGTGCCAAAGGAATGGCCGGAAGTTTCTCGTTCGATCAGTTGAAGAAAGCGGTCTCCAGCGGCGAGATCGACACGGTGCTGGCATGCATTGTCGACATGCAGGGCCGGTTGGCGGGAAAGCGGTTCCTGGCGCAATACTTCGTCGATTCCGCGCATGACGAGACGCATGGCTGCAACTACCTGCTGGCGGCCGACATCGATATGGAGCCGGTGCCGGGCTACAAGGCGGCAAGCTGGTCGAAGGGCTATGGCGACTTCGTCATGAAGCCGGACCTGGCGACGCTGCGGCGCATTCCCTGGCTGGAAAAGACGGCGCTCGTCATTTGCGACGTGCTCGACCACCACACCCACGACGACCTGCCGCATTCGCCGCGCGCCATATTGAAGAAGCAGGTCAAGCGGCTGAGCGAGCGCGGTTATATCGGCTATTTCGCTTCCGAGCTCGAATTCTATCTGTTCAACGAGACCTACGATTCCGCCCGCAAGAAGCATTGGCAGGGGCTCGATACAGCCTCGCCCTATATTGGGGACTACCAGATCGGCATCACTACCAAGGAAGAAGGCGTCATGCGCCGGCTTCGCAACGAGATGGAAGCCGCCGGTATTCCGATCGAGAATTCCAAGGGCGAGTGGGGGCCGGGCCAGGAAGAGATCAATGTGCGCTACGCCGAGGCGCTCGACATGGCCGACCGCCACGTCATCCTGAAGAACGGCGCCAAGGAGATTGCCGAGTCCGAAGGCAAGGCGATTTCCTTCATGTCCAAGTATAATTACGGTCTCGCCGGCAATTCGAGCCACATCCACAATTCGCTGTGGAGCGCGGACGGCAAGACGCCGCTGTTCTTCGACAGACAAGCCGACTGGACCTTGTCGACGCTCGGCCAGCAATGGGCGGCCGGGCAGCTGAAATACGCCAAGGAATTCACCTGGTTCCTGGCGCCCTACATCAATTCCTACAAGCGCTTCCAGGCCGGCACTTTCGCGCCGACCAAGATCATGTGGAGCGAAGACAACCGCACCGCCGGCTTCCGCCTGTGCGGCGAGGGCACCAAGGGCATCCGCATGGAATGCCGCATCGGCGGCGCCGACCTCAATCCCTATCTCGCCTTCGCGGCGCTGATCGCGGCCGGCCTCGCCGGTATCGACGAGAAGCTGGAATTGCAGAAGCCTTTCGTCGGCGACGCCTATCAGGCTTCTCGTTTGCCGGAAATTCCAAAGACGCTGCGCGATGCGACCGAGACGCTGGCGAAATCGAAGATGCTGAAACAGGCGCTCGGCGAGGATGTGCTCGAGCACTATGTCCACACAGCGAAGTGGGAGCAGTTCGAATACGATCGGCGTATCACGGATTGGGAACTGCACAGAGGGTTCGAGCGTTACTAAAGCTGTATGCAGCTTTATTGTTGACAATGTAGTTAATGTAGCTCATATGAAGGCTGCAAACTGCAATTGTTGGGGAGTTCGCAATGTCCAAATATGCGCCGCTGAAGGAATTTCTGGTCGCCCAGAATGCCGACCGTGTGCCTATGTCGTTCGATCAGATCGAAAGCGTGCTTAGTCTGCCGTTGCCGGCATCGAAGCGATACCCCGCGTGGTGGAGCAACAATCCGAGCAACAATCCCATGACCAGGGAGTGGCTCGAGGCCGGCTTCGAGACCGAATCCGTCAACGTAGGCACTGGCAAGCTTGTCTTTCGCCGCGTTCGCAAGATGCCGACCGGTGACGGCGCACCCGCGGTCCGTACGCACCGTCACCCTGGATTTGGTTTCATGAAGGGCTTGATAGCAATCGAGGCCGGGTTTGATGTCACCAAACCGTTCGATGATGAGCCTTGGGATCGGGGTTATCTGGGCGGTGAAACTCAGGCTCAGCATGGCAAACACATGATGCGCAAATGAGTGAAGAGCCGAGCCTGCTGCTGGACACGTGCGCGATGATCTTCATTGCAAACGACAGCAAAATCGACCCTCAGGCAAGCCAGGAGATTTCCGACGCGGCCTATGATGGCCGCCTCTATCTCTCGCCGATGTCAGCATGGGAGATCGGCATCGGTGTGGCCAAGGGCCGGCTCAACTTGCCCATAGCGCCGCTCGATTTCGTAGAGCGATTCATTGAGCGCATGTCCGCGAAACTCAGCGCGATTTCGCCGGCCATTCTGATCGCGTCCTCCAACTTGCCGGGTTCGCCCCATGGCGATCCTATGGATCGAATACTGATTGCCACTGCAAGGGCCTTGGACATGGTTCTTGTGACGCGAGACGAGCCCATCCTTCGCTACAGCCGCAATGGCCATCTGCGTACATTAGCCTGCTAAATGGAGCACCTTTGGAAACCGTAAAACTCAAATCCCCCATCGACGGCTCGATCTATGCGGAGCGGCCGGTCGCTACCGACCAGGCGATCAACGCCGCGGTCGAGCGTGCCAAGGCGGCGCAGGAGAAGTGGGCGCAGTCGCCGATCGTCGAGCGCGGCAAGTACATGCTGGCGATGCTGGAAGCACTGGTCGCGATGACCGACGAGATCGTGCCGGAGATCGCCTGGCAGATGGGGCGTCCCGTTCGTTATGGCGGCGAGTTCGGCGGCGTCAAGGAGCGTACCAACTATATGGTCGAGATCGCGGAAGCGGCGCTCAAGTCCGTGCCGGCCTCCAACCCGAAGGACGGCTTCCGGCGCTATGTGAAGAAGGATCCGCTTGGGGTGGTCATGGTGATCGCGCCATGGAACTATCCCTATCTGACAGCGGTCAACACCATCGTGCCGGCGCTGATGGCCGGCAACGCCGTCATCCTGAAACATGCCGCGCAGACGTTGCTGGTCGGCGAGCGCTTCCAACAGGCCTTCGACGAGGCCGGCCTGCCAAAGGGCGTTTTCCAGAATGTCGTGCTCAACCATGCACAGACGGAAAAACTGCTGGGTTCCGGCAAGATCGACCATGTCAATTTCACCGGCTCGGTCGCTGGCGGCCGTGTTATCGAAAAGGCGGCGGCAGGCACCTTCATGACGCTTGGGCTCGAACTCGGTGGCAAGGATCCGGCTTATGTGCTGCCCGACGCCAAGATAGACCATGCCGTGGCCAATCTGGTCGACGGCGCCTTCTTCAATTCCGGCCAGTGCTGCTGCGGCATCGAACGCGTCTATGTGCACGAAAAAATCTATGACGAGTTCGTCGAAGGCTTCATCGCCGAGACCAGGAATTATGTCGTCGGCAATCCGCTGGAGCAGGCGACGACGATGGGACCGATGGCGCAGGCGCGCTTTGCCGACCTGATCCGCGAGCAGAAGGCCGAAGCGCTGCGCAAGGGTGCCAAGGCGCACATCAACATGAAGGTGGCTAACGACAAGGCCGGCTCGCCTTACCTGGCGCCGGAGGTGTTGACGCAAGTCGACCATCAGATGAGCGTCATGCGTGAGGAAAGCTTTGGCCCGATCGTCGGCATCATGAAGGTGCGCAACGATGAGGAGGCGATCGCTTTGATGAACGACAGCCCCTACGGGCTGACGGCCTCGATCTGGACGCGCGACACCGAGCATGCGGTGGCGATCGGCGACCGCGTCGAGACCGGCACGGTGTTCATGAACCGCTGCGACTATCTCGATCCCGCGCTGGTCTGGACCGGCGTCAAGGACACCGGCAAGGGCGTTGCCCTGTCGGCGCTGGGCTATGACAATCTGACCCGGCCGAAATCCTTCCATCTGCGTGAAGCCATCTAATTTTCGAAAGATAAAAATGTCCAAGCTCATCTCCAAATGGAACTACCCCACCACCGTTCGCTTCGGCGCCGGGCGCATCAAGGAACTGCCGGAGGTGCTCGCGGCCACCGGCATCAAGCGGCCGCTTTTCGTCACCGATCCGGGATTGGCGAAACTGCCGGTCGTCGCCTCGACGCTCAGGATTCTCGACGAGGCCAAGGTGCCCTATGGCGTGTTCTCCGAGGTGAAGCCGAACCCGGTCGAGTCCAACCTCACCGCCGGCATCGGGGTGTTCAAGAGGGGCAAGCATGACGGCGTCATCGCCTTCGGCGGCGGCTCGGCGCTCGACCTCGGCAAGCTGATCGCCTTCCAGGCCGGCCAAGTCAGGCCGGTCTGGGACTTCGAGGATGTCGGCGACTGGTGGACGCGCGCCAACTCTGACGCCATCGCGCCAATCATCGCTGTGCCGACCACCGCCGGCACCGGCTCGGAGGTCGGCCGCGCCGGCGTCATCACCAACGAGGAGACGCATACCAAGAAGGTCATTTTCCATCCGAAGTTGTTGCCGGCGATCGTCATCGCCGATCCGGAGCTTTCGGTCGGCATGCCTTCCTTCATCACCGCCGGCACCGGCATGGACGCGCTCGCCCATTGCCTCGAGGCCTATTGCGCGCCGGGCTACCATCCGATGGCCGACGGCATTGCCGTCGAAGGCATACGCCTGGTGTTCGAGAACCTGCCGAAGGCTTATGCCAATGGCAAAGATCTCGTCGCCCGCGCCCACATGATGAGCGCGGCCGCCATGGGCGCCGCGGCCTTCCAGAAGGGGCTGGGTGCCATCCACTCGCTGTCGCATCCGATCGGCGCGCTCTACGACACCCATCATGGCATGACCAATGCCGTGTTCATGCCATATGTGCTGGCCTTCAATCGCGACTCCATCGAGGAGCGTATCGCCCGGCTCGCCGCCTATTGCGGCATCAAGGGCGGTTTCGACGGCTTCGCCAAGGCTGTTATCAAGCTGCGCAAGGAGTTGAAGGTGCCGCACGCGCTGCCGGGCCTGATCAAGGGGCTCGACATGGACAAGAAGCGCAAGGGCCTGATCGCCGACATGGCGGTGGTCGATCCGACGGCCGGCGGCAACCCGGTCAAGCTGACCAAGAAGGCGGCGCTGACACTGCTCGAAAACGCCATCGCCGGGACGGTCTGAGGCCGGTTCCTGGATGCGGAAGTTGATCGGGAAACGAGGGGAAAGGAGAGGGGAGGGGGCGATATAGGGGCGGATTAATGATTAGCCGGAAAATTAAGTGATGGCTAATTGCTACAGTCCGTTAAAAAGAGTTAACTTTTCACGCTGCGAGGCGCCGGTTTCACAAAGCTTTCATCTGGCTGTCACACGAAAACGATACCGCATCGCAGACGTCCAACGGCGTCAGTTCAATGGAGAGAACACATGTTCAAATTCACGGGGAAAGTGCTTTCCCTTTCGGCCGCGACCCTGATGGTGTCGTCGGTGATTTCGTCCGCCGCTTCGATGGACGATCTCATCAAGGCCGCCAAGGCCGAAGGCCAGCTCACCACGATCGCCTTGCCGCATGACTGGTGCGGCTACGGCGACGTCATCGCCGGTTTCAAGGCGAAGTATCCGGAAATCACCGTCAACGAACTCAACCCCGACGCCGGCTCCGGCGACGAAGTCGAGGCGATCAAGGCCAACAAGGAGAACAAGGGCCCGCAGGCTCCTGATGTCATCGACGTCGGCCTGTCCTTCGGCCCGACCGCCAAGGCCGATGGCCTGTTGATGCCATACAAGGTGTCGACCTGGGACTCGATCCCGGACAGCGCCAAGGATGCCGATGGCGCCTGGTACGGCGACTATTATGGCGTGCTGTCGTTCATGGTGAACAAGGACCTGATCAAGGAATCGCCGAAGGACTGGGCCGATCTCCTCAAGCCCGAATTCGCCAACGCGGTCGCCGTCGCCGGCGATCCGCGCGCTTCGAACCAGGCCATCCAGGCCGTCTACGCCGCGGGCCTTTCCGGTGGCGCGGCTGCTGGTGAAGCCGCTGGCACCGCCGGCCTCGACTTCTTCAAGAAGCTCAACGCCGCCGGCAATTTCGTGCCGGTTGTCGGCAAGCCGGCAACGCTTGCCCAGGGCCAGACCCCGATCCTGATCAACTGGGACTACAACGCGCTCGCCGGTCGCGACACGCTGAAGGGCAACCCGCCCGTCGACGTCATCGTGCCGAAGACCGGCGTTGTCGCCGGTGTTTATGTGCAGGCGATCAGCGCGTTCGCGCCGCATCCGAATGCAGCCAAGCTGTGGATGGAATATCTCTATTCCGACGAAGGCCAGATCGGCTGGCTGAAGGGCTATTGCCACCCGATCCGCTTCAATGATCTTGCCAAGAACGGCAAGATCCCCGCGGACGTTCTGGCCAAGCTGCCGCCGGCGGAATCCTACGCCTCGGCCGCCTTCCCGACGCTCGACGAGCAGGGCAAGGCGAAGGAGACCATCAGCAAGAACTGGGACGCCGTTGTCGGCGCCAACGTCAAGTAAGGCTTGAAATCCACCGGGCGGCCGCGAGGCCGCCCGGTTTCCCCTCGAAGACGGTAGCCGGCGCATGACCGATCTTACGCTTTCAAATCAGTCCGTCACCACCAAGCCCGCGCCGCCGAACGAGGCGACCACTTTCCGCTTTCCGATGCAGTGGATTGGCGTGGCGCCTTTCTTCATCTTTGTCCTGATGTTCCTGATCCTGCCGACGATCTATCTCGTCCTGGGCGCTTTCCAGAATGGCGACGGTCAGCTGACGCTTGATAATATACTGCAGCTGGTCAGCGATCCCTCGATCAGCGCTTCCTACTGGGTTTCGATCAAGATCAGTTTCTGGTCGGCTGTCATCGGTGCCTTTGCCGGGCTCGCGATTGCCATCGCCATCGTGCGCGGCGGGCTTCCCAACTGGACCCGCTCGGCGACCCTGACTTTTTCGGGTGTCGCCTCGAATTTCGCCGGCTTGCCACTGGCCTTCGCCTTCCTGGCGACCCTCGGCCGCGTCGGCATCGTCACGACGCTTCTGCGTGACGTTCTCAATGTGAACATCTACGCGATGGGCTTCAACTTCCTCACGACATCGGGCCTGATCGCGGTCTATCTGTTCTTCCAGATTCCGCTGATGGTGGTCATCATCGTGCCGGCCATCGACGGCTTGAAGAAGGAATGGGGCGAGGCCGCCGCCACACTCGGGGCCACCCAGTCGCAGTATTGGCGCATGGTGGTCATCCCGGTCTTGTGGCCGAGTTTCCTCGGCACCGTTATCCTGTTGTTCGCCAATTCCTTCGGCGCCATCGCCACGGCTTATGCGTTTGCCGGCCCGGCACTCAACATCGTTCCCATCAAGCTCTATTCGCAGATCAACGGCGACGTGCTGCACAACCCGCAGCTCGGCTATGCCATCGCCTTCGGCATGATCGTCATCACGGGCTTGGCTAACGTCTTCTACATCTGGTTCCGGACCCGGTCCGAAAGGTGGCTCAAATGAAGTCGGGCAAATTCTGGGCCTGGGTCGTCTTCATTGTCGGCGCGGCCTATTTCTTCATTCCGCTGATGGCGACTGTCGAGTTCTCGTTGCGCATGCGCCGCGGCGTCCATTCCTTCGATGCCTACCAGATCGTGCTGGGCGACGCTCGCTTCCAGTCGACCTTCCTGTATTCGGTGGTAGCGGCCGTCTTCACCATCATCCTCGGCGTGCTGATCGTGGTGCCGGCGGCATACTGGATCCGGCTGCGCCTGCCGCAGCTCAGGCCGATCGTCGAATTCATCACGCTGTTGCCGCTGGTCATTCCGGCCATCGTCATCGTGTTCGGCTATATCAGGATGTACGGCTCGAATTCCCCGCTGCCGTTCCTGGGCAGCAATATGGGCGCCAATGCGCTGCTGGTGATCGGCTATGCGACGCTGGCTCTGCCCTACATGTATCGCGCCGTCGATACGGGGCTGCGCACCATCGATGTGCGGACATTGACCGAAGCAGCGCAGATCCTGGGCGCCGGCTGGGGCACGATCATTGGCCGGGTGATCCTGCCCAATGTCCTGATCGCCGTGCTGTCGGGCGCCTTCCTGACCTTCGCCATCGTCATCGGCGAGTTCACCATGGCGAGCCTTCTCAACCGTCCGGCCTTTGGCCCGTATCTGCAAAACGTCGGCGCCAACCGCGCCTATGAACCGGCAGCCCTTGCCATCATCGCCTTCGCCATTACCTGGGGCTGCATGTCGCTCATCCAGATCCTGTCTCGCTTCGCGCCGAAATCGGCGAACCGCCCGAATTGATCGAAAAGCACTGACCTGAGAGAAAAAGCCATGGCCGAGCCATTCCTGTCCATCCAGCATGTGCGAAAGTCCTACGGGTCCAACACCGTGGTGCAGGATTTCAGCCTCGACGTCGAGCCGGGCGAGTTCGTCTCGTTCCTGGGGCCATCCGGATGCGGCAAGACGACGGTGCTGCGCATGGTCGCCGGCTTCGAGGAGCCGTCGGCCGGCAAGATCGTCGTCGCCGGCAAGGACATCACGCGGCTGAAGCCCAACCAGCGCAACGTCGGCATGGTGTTCCAGGCCTATGCGCTATTCCCGAACCTGACGGTGGCGCAGAACATCGCTTTCGGGTTGAAGGTTGCCGGCATGCCGAAGGCCGACGCGGACAAGCGCGTCGCCGAGATGCTCGACATGATCAGGCTGCCGCAGATGGCGGACCGCTATCCCTACCAGCTCTCCGGAGGCCAGCAGCAGCGCATCGCGTTGGCGCGTGCTATCGCGCCGAAACCAAAGCTCCTGCTGCTCGACGAGCCGCTGTCGGCGCTGGACGCCAAGGTGCGTGTGTCGCTGCGCGAGGAAATCCGCTCGATCCAGAAGAAGCTCGGCATCACCACCATCTTCGTCACCCATGACCAGGAAGAGGCGCTGTCGATCTCCGACCGCATCGCCGTCATGTATGGAGGCAAGGCCGAGCAGGTCGCGACGCCCTTCGAGATCTACAACCGGCCAGCGACCAAGTTCGTCGCCAATTTCGTCGGCACGCTGAACGTGCTCGAAGGCAAGGTCACCGACGCCGCCTCCGGCAAGGTGCAGGTCAATACGCAGGAAGTCTCGCTCAAGGGCAAGCTCAACGGCTCGAAGTCCGGCGACACGCTGTCTCTGGCGCTGCGGCCCGAGGCGATTTCGCTCGGCCGCCAGCCCGGCCGCGACTCCAGCCTGACCGGAGAGATTTCCGAAGTGCACTTCCTCGGCTCGGTTATCCGGGTCCGTGTCGGCATCGGCGGCAACACGGTGTCGCTCGACACTTTCAACAACTCCGCCACCCCGCCGCCCGCAGTCGGGGAGAAGGCCGAGATTTCGTTCTCGTCGAGCGATATGCTGGTGCTGCACTAGGTAGTCCGCTGTCGGAAGGCGTCCCAAACGGGCGCGCTCCAGCCATCGGGATTTCTCATGCTGCCGACGGCGACACGGCCCGTGCCAGAGGTGTCCCTGTTGTTTCACGACCATGACTTTGGCACTGCCAATCGCCTCGTTCGGCGGCTACGATAGAGCATGGCTCTTTTCGAACTGACGCTTATCCTCCTGTTGATTGCAGTCGCGCTGACGGCGCTGTCGCGGCGGCTGCAAGTTCCCTATCCGTCGCTGCTGGCGCTGGCGGGCGCGGGCATCGCCTTCCTGCCCGGCATGCCCACCATCGAAATCGACCCGGAACTGGCGCTGGCCTTGTTCATCGCGCCGGTGCTGCTCGACGCCGCCTACGACACCTCGTTGCGCGATCTCAATCGCAACCGGCTGCCGCTCGCCCTGCTGGCCTTGGGGGCGGTCGTTTTCACCACCGCAGCGGTTGCGCTGCTCGGCTGGAAGATGGCAGGCCTGCCGATCGCCGCGGCCGTCGCCCTTGGCGCCATCGTAGCGCCGCCCGATGCCGTCGCGGCGTCGGCCGTGCTCGGACAATTCAAGGTGCCGCACCGCATCACCACCATCCTGCAAGGCGAGAGCCTGCTCAACGATGCAACCGCGTTGCTAATCTACCGTATCGCTGTCGCCGCCGCACTCGGTCCGTTCCTGTTGAGCAGCGCCGCGCCCATGGTCGTCTTGTCGACCGTTGGAAGCCTGCTGGCCGGCTATGTACTCGGCCGGCTGTCGCTTGCCACGCTGAGCCGCATCGAGGACGCCGCCAGCGGTACCGTGGTGCAGTTCGCCGGTACGTTCGGTGTCTGGATCCTGGCGGACAGGTTGGGTCTGTCGGCGATCATCACCATCGTCGTCTACGCCATGACCATCGCGCGGACCGCGCCACGCCGAATGTCGGCGAGAAAGCGTGTCAGTTCCTATTCGGTCTGGGAGACGGCGGTGTTCGTGCTCAACGTGCTGGCCTTCGTGCTGATGGGTCTGCAGGCGCGGTCGATCGTCGGACGGCTCGCCGGTACGGGAGAGCTCGACGCATTCGTCTTTGCCGCGGCTGTGCTGGCGGTCGTCATCGTTTCGCGCCTGATCTGGGTGCTGGGCTGCGGTGCAGTCATCAGGTGGTTTGCCCGCTTTGGCGGCGCCGAGCATCAGCCGGATACGCCGTCCTTTCGCGGCGGCGTGCTCATCGGCTGGTGCGGCATGCGGGGACTGGTAACCCTTGCCGCGGCATTCGCCTTGCCGGTCGAATTTCCTGCTCGCGACCCGATCGTGCTCGCCGCCTTCACGGTCGTGCTCGGCACCCTGGTGCTGCAAGGAATGAGCCTGAAGCCGCTGCTGCGCGTCCTGAAGCTGGATCCCGACGAAACGGTCGACCGGGAGGTAGCGAAGGCGCGCGTCGTGGTCATGCAGGCCGCGCTTGATGTATTGAGCGGCAAAACCTCGAGCGCCGCAGCCGCGGTGCGCGAGCAATATGCCGCCCAGCGCAAGATCGCCAAAAATCCCGAGGATGCCCAGGCCGCGACCGAATATGACAGGCTGCGTCTCTATGCCATCAAAAGCCAGCGCGATGCCCTGGAGGAGCTGCGCCGCAACGGCACCATCGGTGACGAAGCCTATCACCGTCTGGAGGAAGAGATCGACTGGACGGAACTTGCGGCATCGCCGGCAGGCCGGTTCCAGCCGCTGACCACCGACTAGCAGATACCGCGTCTCGGCCGCTGCCCTGCTGGCCCAAGCCCCGTCCGTCCTCCTGCACATTGCAAGCGATCGGCCGAACCGTTACTGCCAACACCGAAAAGTGAGCCGGATAAGCAATGAAGCTGGTCAGCTACAACATCCAGTACGGATTCGGCAGCGACGGGCGCTACGATCTTTCGCGTGCGGCACGCCTTGTCGCTGGCGCCGACATCATCGCCTTGCAGGAGGTCGAGCGGCACTGGCAACGCAGCGATTTCGACGACCAGCCGGAGCGGCTTTCCCAATTGCTGCCTGGGTATCACTGGGTCTACGGCCCAGCCTTCGACATGGATGCCAGCGAGCTGCGCGACGGCCGCCTGGTCAATCGCCGCCGGCAGTTCGGCACCATGGTTATGTCGAAGCTGCCGATCGTCTGGTCGCGACTGCACGCGCTGCCGATGCGCCGCACGCTGCGGCCGCTCAACACCCGCAACGCCGCCCTCGAATGCATGATCCGCACGCCGGCCGGGCCGGTCAGGGTGCTGTCGCTGCATCTCGCGCACATCGCGGCGGAAGAGCGGCTGGAGCAGATTGACTATCTCATGGCCGAGCACCGCCGGGCACCATCGGAAGGCGGACCGTGGAGCGGCGCGGACGACGAACCTTCGCGGAACTGGACACATGGGGAAGTCGAGCCGGAAAATCCGCTGGCGACGATCTGGATGGGCGATTTCAACATGGAACCCGGCAGTGCCGAATATCGCCGCGTTGTCGGCAGCACGCCCTATCATCGGGGCGCTGCCTATCTCGACGGCTTCGTCGATGCCGCTTCTGTCGCCAGCGAGCCGGTAGCGGATTTCCATACGCATGAGAAGATCATCGACGGCAGGCTGGCAAAGCGCCGGCTTGACCATTGCTTCGTCGGCGGCATGTTGGCCGGGCGTGTGCGTTCGGTTGGATCAGACATGGGCGAGGTGGCTTCCGACCACTTCCCGGTCCGGGTCGACATCGATCTCGAGACGCCCTTCGGCTTGGGAGGTCGATGAGCTCCCCATGACGCTTTTCGTCTTCTTCGCGGTGCTTGCCGCGGCCGCCATGCACGCGATCTGGAACGCACTGGTCAAGGTGCATCTCGACCGCTTCCTGTCGATCACGCTGATGACGCTCGGTATGGGCACTGCTGCCCTCGTCGTGCTGCCCTTCGTCGAGTTGCCGAAGGCGGAGGTCTGGCCCTACATCATCGCTTCGGTGATCTTCCACATGGGCTATCGCACCTTCCTGATCGGCGCCTACCAGGCCGGCGATTTCGCCCAGACCTACCCGCTGGCGCGTGGCACGGCACCCCTGCTGGCCGCGATTGGCGGCATGTTCGTCGTCGCCGAAGTGCCGGCGCCGCTTGCCATCCTTGGCATCCTGCTGTTGTCGGCCGGCACGCTGGTGATGTCGTTTCGCGGTGGCGCGCATCTGGAGAAGCTGAACCTGCGCGCGGTCGGCTATGCGCTGGGCACGTCGATCTTCATCGCCAGCTACACGCTGTCCGACGGCAGCGGCGCGCGGCTGGCGGCAACGGCGCAGAGCTATGCCGCCTGGCTGTTCATCTGCGATGCATTTGGGGCGCTGGTGCTGTGCCTCGTTTTCCGAGGGCCCAAGGCGCTGCCCGTTCTGGCGCGCGACTGGAAAACGGGACTGTTCACCGGTGTGCTTTCCGGCGCCGCCTACTGGATCGTCATGTGGGCGATGACCAAGGCGCCGATCGCCTCGGTGGCGTCGCTGCGCGAGACCTCGATCCTGTTTGCCATGATGATCTCGGTCTACGCCCTCGGCGAAAAGATGACAGGCTGGCGCGGCGCTGCCGCGCTCAGCATTGTTGCAGGCGTCATCGCGTTGAGGATGGGTTGACCTCTCAGCCGAGCACCGTCATTACCTGGCCGCGCCGCTCCGGACTGAAGCGGATGACGACGATGATGCAGACGGCGACCACACCGGCAAAAAGCGCCAGCGCATAGCCATAGCTGCCGCCGGGGGCTTCGGCGATCCCGGCCTGATATGGACCGCCATAGGAAGCGGCGAGATTGCCGGCCTGATAGATGAAGCCGGGCAAGGTGGCGCGCACCGCACCGGGAGAAAGCTCGTTGAGGTGGACCGGGATGACACCCCAGGCGCCTTGCACCGCGACCTGCATGACGAAGGCGCCGATGGCCAGCATGAACGGCGTTGAACTGTAGGCCCATAGCGGGATCGCCGGCAGGGCGATGATGCAGGCGAGTGTAATGGCGTTGACGCGGCCGATCTTCTCTGACAGCGCACCGAATGCCAGGCCGCCGACGATGGCGCCGATGTTGGCAACGATGGTGATCCAACTCACCGTGTGTGGGTCAAAGCCGTGCTGTTTCTTCAAAAAGGTCGGGTAGAGATCCTGCGTGCCATGGCTGAAGAAGTTGAAGAACATCATCAGCACGACAGCATAGAGCGCGACGCCCCAGTGCTTCTGCAAGGTCTCCAGCATCCCCGGTCGAGCGGTTTTCTGCGCCTCGACGAAGGCAGGAGATTCCGGCACATGCGAGCGGATGAACAGGACGATCAGCGCCGGGACGAAGGAGAGCAGGAACATGGCGCGCCAGCCGATCGTGTAGCCGCCGATCGTCTGTTGGTAGAGCAGACCATAGACCACCGCCGCCAGCAGGTAGCCGGCCGGATAGCCGCATTGCAGGATGCCCGAGACGATGCCGCGGGCGCTCGGCGGGACGGATTCCATGGCAAGCGAGCTGCCAAGGCCCCATTCGCCGCCCATGGCGATGCCGAACAGCGCGCGCAGCGCCAGGAAGATGCCGAGATTGGGCGAGAAGGCGGCGAGCGCCCCGATCACCGAATAGCTGACGATGTTGAGCATGAGAATGGGCTTGCGCCCGTATTTGTCGGCTAGCATGCCAAAGAAGAACGCGCCGATGAAGCGCGTGGCCAAGGTCAGGAACAGTGCCTTTGAGACTGCCGGGACATCCGTCTGGAATTCAGTCGCAATATCGGTGAGCAGGAATGTCAGAAGGAAGAAATCAAAAGCATCGAGGGTCCAGCCCAGGAATGAGGCCAGGACGGTTTTCTTCTGCTCTGTAGTGAGGTTCAAGGCGTCCTCCTTTGCATCCCCCAAAGAAACGATATGTCGCCTTGTCGGCAAAAGAGAACAGCGATCGGCCGGCTTTCGAAAAGCCGGCGGTCACTTTTTCGTAAGATCGAGATCGAAGACCATCAATCCGTCCGTGCCGCCTTCGAGAGCCGCGACCAGCCGGGCGCCGGCACGCTGATGCGCTTCATGCACGAGGTAGGCGTCGCGCGCCGCGGTATCGCGGAAATCGATGGTGAAGCCATAGGTGAACCCGCGCGCGAAAGGCTCTGGGCTGACATTGGTGCTGAACTGGACCGTGTCCATGCCTTCGACCACCTGTCGCAACGCCTCGAGGTCGGCGTGGATGGCCGTGCGCTCGGTCGACGACACATCGCTACGAAATCTGGCGAAAACGCAGTGCCTGATCATTTTACCACTCCCTAAGCAGCACGATTGCCGGAAAACACCGCCGGCGGCAGCGGCTCGCGGCCGAGGATCAGGTCGGCACCCTTTTCGCCGACCATGATCGTCGGCGCATTGGTGTTGGAGGAAGGCACGCGCGGCATCACAGACGCATCGCAGACGCGCAGCCCCTCGATGCCGCGCAGTCTCAGGTCCGGCGTCACCACCGCCATCTCATCATGGCCCATGCGGCAGGTGCCGACAGGATGGTGATCGGTCTTGGAGGTGCGGCAGGCATAGTCGATCAGCTCATCGTCGCTGGCGAGCGACGGGCCGGGCAGCACCTCGCGCAGCACGTAAGGGGCAAGCGCCTTCTGCCGCATGATCTCGCGCGCCAGCCGCAGCCCTCTCAGCGACATGTCGCGGTCATAGGGATCGGACCAGTAGTTGGGGTCGATCAGCGGGTGGTCGGCGGGATCAGCGCTTTTCAGCCGCACCGTGCCGCGCGAGCGCGGGCGCAGGAAGGCCGAGTTCAAGGTGACGCCCGGGTTTTTCAGCTTCTCGACGCCAGCCTCGATGCCGGAGCCGAGGCCCAGATGGAACTGGATATCGGGCGAGGCGGCGGTCGGGTCGGCGTACCAGAAGCCGCCGGTCTCGAACAGGCTGGAGGCCACCGGCCCCTTCTTCAACAGCAGATATTGCAGGCCAGCCCAGGCCGTGCGGTGCAGCTTGGCGTAATTGTCATAGGTGTGGTCGCCGGTGCATTCGGCGATGACGAACAGGTCGAGATGGTCCTGCATGTTGGAGCCGACGCCGGGCAGGTCATGCACGGGCGTGACGCCGACCGATTTCAGATGGTCGGCCGGGCCGATGCCCGACTGCATCAAAAGCTTAGGCGAACCGATGGCGCCGGACGAGACGATCACCTCGCGGTCGGCGCGCAGGATTTTTGTCTCGCCGCCCGGCCTGTCGACCACCTCGACGCCGATGGCGCGACCGTTCTCGACGACGATGCGGGTGACCAGTACGTCGGTCCTGACGGTGAGGTTCTTGCGAGCGCGGATCGGCCTGAGATAGGCGACCGAGGCGGAGGAGCGCCGGGCATCCTTCTGGGTCAGCTGGTAATAGCCGACGCCTTCTTGGGCAGCGCCGTTGAAATCCGGATTGAAGGGAATGCCCATCTCCTGGCCGGCGCGGAAATAGGCTTCGCAGATCGGCAGCGGCGCAATCGGGTTCGAGACGCCGAGCGGGCCCTGGTCGCCGTGGAAATCGTTGGCGTAGCGCTGGTTGTTTTCGGCCCGTTTGAAATAGGGCAGCACGTCGCGGTAGCCCCAGCCGGCCAGCCCTTCCTCCTTCTCCCAGGCGTCGTAGTCGCGCGCATTACCGCGCGTGTAGATCTGGGCGTTGATGGAGGAACCGCCGCCGACCACCTTGGCCTGAGTGTACCAGAAGATACGGTCGTTCATGTGCCTTTGCGGCACGGTCGACCAGCCCCAGGACGCAATGCCCTTGGTCATCTTGGCAAAGCCCGCCGGCATGTGGATATAGGGATGCCAATCCTTGCCACCGGCTTCGAGCAGCAGCACGGAATTGGAGGGATCCTCGCTCAGCCGGTTGGCCAGCACGCAGCCGGCAGGGCCGGCGCCCACGATGATGTAGTCGGTCATTGTCTCATCCGTTCATAGCCGAGGCACGGAAAGCGCGCCGTCGACATTGATGATCGAGCCGGTCGAAAAGCCCAGTCTCCCGGCAGCGAGCGCGGCCACCATGGCGCCGATGTCGGACCCTTCGCCCCAGCGTTTCGCCGGCACCAGGCCGCTGTCTATCAAAGCGTCGTATTTGGCGGTCACGCCCGCCGTCATGTCGGTGCGGATAATGCCCGGCCGCAGCTCGAACACGCCGATTTTTTCCGGGGCGAGCCTGAGCGCCAGATTCTTCACCCACATCGAAAGCCCTGCCTTCGACATGCAATATTCGGAGCGTTCCGGCGAGGCCATCTCGGCGCTGACCGATGTGATGGTGATGATCGATTTCGCATCATCGCTGGGCTGGCGGAGCATCGCCTTGGCGACCGCCTGGCTGAGGAAGACGGTGCCCCGCAGGTTGACGCCGAGCGCGCGGTCGAAATTGTCGGGTTTGAGGTCCAGCAGGTCGCCCCGCACCACGGCGCCGACGCCGGCATTGTTGACCAGGCAATCGATGCGGCCGAAGGCGCGCATGGCGGTTTCGACCAAGGCGGCGTGGCTGGAAAGATCGGCGATGTCGCAGCTGACATAGGCGAATTTGGCGCCGCGTTTGGCGACGTCTTGCGCAAGCTCGTCAGCGGGTTTCGCGGCAACATCGGCGACAAGGATGTCAAAGCCGGCATCAGCGAGTGCCTGAGCGCAGGCAAGACCAATTCCGCGCGCGCCGCCGGTGACGATGGCTGCGGGGCGGGTCATCGGATACTCATCCTTATGTCAGCGCCGCCCCTCATCGCCCTGCCGGGCACTTCTCCCCGTATAGTGACGGGGAGAAGGACGCTGTTATCGCCTGCTTCACCATGCGCCAGCATTGCAGAAAAAGCGCCGAGATTGCGGCCAGCGTGCTTCTCCCCGTTTACGGGGAGAAGGTGCCGGCAGGCGGATGAGGGGCGGCGCTGACCGATCATGCGGCGAGGTCCGTCTTGCGGATGTGCTCGGCGACGCGCAGCGCCTGGGCGGCGATCGACAGCGCCGGGTTCACGGCGGCCGAGTTCGGCAGAAAACCGGCGTCGACGACGAACAGGTTCCGGTGATCGAAGGCACGGCAGAACGGGTCGAGCGGCGACGTCGCCGGATCATCGCCCATTTTCACCGTGCCGCACTGGTGCGAGGGCGTGCGTTTGTCGAAAGGGCGCGACAGCACCACGGGATAGCCGCAGGCGCGAAAATTCTCGCGCATCACCTTGGTCAGCCCGTCGAGCGACTGCATGTTGGAGCGCCGCCATTGCATGACGATGTCCTTACCGTCGACCATGATGCGGCTTTCGGGGTCGGGCAGGTCCTCGCACATCAGGTACCAGTCGACGGCATGGCCGGCCATGAAATCGAGCGCGAATTTCGGCACCCGTTTCACATTGGCTTTGAGCATGTTGCCGTCGATCTTGCCGAGAAGCTGGACATTGCCGAGCGGCTTGCCGCCCTTGCCGCCCGTGAGATAGTAGTCGTTCAACATCAGCGTCTTCTGGTAGACGGCATCGTTCCTGCGGCGCGGATCGATCGCCAGCATGGCGCTCGAATTGTGGTTCATGAAGTTGCGACCGACCTGGTCGGAGCGGTTGGCCAGGCCTTTGCCGCCCCCCTTGCCATTGCTGGGAGAGGGCGAGCGCAGCAGGATGACCGCTGAATTGACCGCACCGGCCGACAGGATGACCAGTCTTGGCGACAGTTTTTTCAGCTCGCCGTTCTGGCGGTAATGAACCGCTGATATGGTTTTACCGTCCGGAGAAGTATCGAGATATTCGACATGGGCGCCGGTTTCGAGCTTGATGTTCGGATCGTTCAGTGCCGCTGCCAGCGGTGCGGTCTGGGCGTCCATCTTTCCCTGGCCAGTGTTCGGAAAAGCGTCCCAGCCGGTCCTGCCTTCCCCGAGCCAGGTGTCGATGTCGACGCCGAGCGGCAGCGAGGCCGGATGCAGGCCCAGCCGCTTGAGCTCGGCACGGGCACGGGCGATCGGCGCCTCGTCGGGCACAGGCTTATAGGCATAGGGTACCGAGTGGAACGGCTCGGTCGGATCCTCGCCGAGCGTGCCGCGCACGCGGAAAAGCTGCTCAGCCCTGGAATACCAAGGCTCGAATTCGTCATAAGAAAACGGCCAGGCCGGCGAGACACCGCCGAAGTGCTCCATGGCGGAGAAATCCTCTTTGCGGTAGCGGATCAGCACCGCGCCGAAGAATTTCGAATTGCCGCCGACATAGTAGTAATTGCCCGGGTTGAATGCGGCGCCACCGGCCTCGCGCCACATCTCCTTCGGCCGGTAGTGGCCGTCGACGAAGATCGAGCGCGTGTCGCGCGCATGCGGCGTTGCCGGCAACGGCTCGCCGCGTTCCAGCATCAGGATCGAGGCGCCGCTGCCGGCCAAGCCGGAGGCGATCGTGGCGCCGCCGATGCCGGAGCCGATGATGACGATATCCGGGTTTGTCATGGCCTAAAGGTCTTTGTTCTGATGCATGTCGTTGCCCCAAAACCGGACCCACTTTTGGGCGACACACATCAGCGGATACGGCTCTCGGTCGCCGGATCGAAGAACACTGCCTTGGTCAGGTTGAAGGCGAGCGGCGTGTTGGTGCCGGGCTGGATGTTGGCATCTGCGCGCAGCCGCGCCACCACGCCTTTGCCGCCGAGATTGGTGACCGCGAAGGTATCGGAGCCGGCCGGCTCCACAACCTCGATATGGCAATCGGCGGTGGCGATTTGCGAGGCGTTGCGCTCGGCGCCTTCCGGATCGGTGAGCGCCTCCGGACGAACGCCGAAGATGACCGGCTTGCCCTTGAACGCCGACAATCCGGCAGGGGCGTTGGCCATCGGCAGAGTAATCGGCTGGCGTGCCTCGCGATCGAGCACGACGGCCAGGTCGCCACCATTGCCGTCGATGGTCGCCGGGATCAGGTTCATCGCCGGCGAACCCATGAAGTCGGCGACGAAGACATTGCTGGGGTTGTTGTAGATCTCGGCCGGCGTGCCGAATTGCTGCACCTCGCCATCGCGCATGACGGCGATTTTGGTCGCCAGCGTCATCGCCTCGATCTGGTCGTGGGTGACATAGACGATGGTTGTGCCGGTGGTGGCATGCAGGCGCTTGATCTCGATGCGCATGTCGACGCGCAGCTTGGCGTCGAGGTTGGACAGCGGCTCGTCGAACAGGAACAGCTTGGGGTCGCGCACCAGCGCCCGGCCCATGGCGACGCGCTGGCGCTGGCCGCCCGAAAGCTGGCTCGGCTTGCGGTTCAGCAGATGGCCGATCTGCAGCACCTTGGCCACCTTGTCGATCGCCTTCTGGCGTTCGTCGGCCGGCACGCCGCGCATCTCCATGCCGAAGGAGATGTTCCCGGCGACCGTCATGTTGGGGTAGAGCGCGTAGCTCTGGAATACCATGGCGATGTCGCGCTTGGACGGGTGCAGATCCGTGATGGTGCGGCCATCGACGCGGATATCGCCGGAGGTGATGGTCTCCAGTCCGGCGATGGTGTTGAGCAAGGTGGATTTGCCGCAGCCGGAAGGACCGACGAGCACCAGGAAGCCGCCCTTTTCCAGTTCGAGATTGATCCCCTTCAGGATCTCGACCTGGCCGAAACGCTTCCTCAGACCATCAATTTCCAGAAAAGCCATTGGGTTATCCTTTGACCGCGCCCGCCATCAGGCCACGCACGAAGTAGCGGCCGGCGAGCACGTAGACGAGAAGGGTGGGCAGTGCCGCGATCATCGCGGCCGCCATGTTGACGTTGTATTCGACGACGCCTGTCGAGGTGTTGACGACGTTGTTGAGCGCCACCGTCATTGGCATGGCGTCGCCGGTGCCGGCATAGGCGGAGGCGAACAGGAAGTCGTTCCAGATGTTCGTGAACTGGTAAATGACGGTGACGACGAAGATCGGCATCGAATTCGGCAGCATGATGCGCCGAAAGATCTGGAAGAAGGAGGCGCCGTCGACCTGCGCGGCCTTGACCAGTTCGGTCGGGAACGCCTCGTAATAGTTGCGGAAGAACAGCGTGGTGAAGCCGATGCCGTAGACGACGTGGACGAACACCAGGTTCACCGTCGGGTTGCCGAGGCCGAAGCTGGTTCCGACCGTGTTCTGCAGCGTCACGCCGAACCGGCCGAGGCTGCCCAGGATCGTCGCCATCGGCAGCAGTACCGACTGGAACGGGATGAAGCAGGCAAACAGCATCAGCCCGAATACCAGGGTCGCGCCGCGAAAACGCCATTTGGTCAGCACGTAGCCATTGAGCGCACCGAGCATGGTCGAGATCAGCACGGCCGGAACCACCATCTTTATGGAGTTCCAGAAATAGCCCTTGATGCCGGCGCAGGTGAGGCCTACGCAGGTCTCACCCCAGGCCTTCAGCCAGGGGTCGAAGGTCGGCGCCTTTGGCAGCGCCAGCATGTTGCCGTTCTGGATCTCGTCCATGGTCTTGAACGAGGTCACCAGCATGACGAACAGCGGCATCAGGTAGAACAGCGCGAACAGCGCCAGAAGCCCGTAGATGACGATGCGATTGACAATCTTGACGTTGACGCCGCCGCTGACCCGGCGGGCGGGAGTGGTCACGGCGCTCATCGCGACTTCTCCCTGAGTTCCGAATAGAGATAGGGCACGATGATGGCGACGATGGTCATCAGCATGATCACGGCGCTGGCCGAGCCGACGGCCATTTCGTTGCGCTTGAAGGTGTATTCATACATGAAGTTGGACGGCAGCCAGGCCGAGCCGCCGGGACCGCCGCTGGTCAGTGCCACGACCAGGTCATAGGATTTGATGGCAAGGTGCGCGAGCACGATGAAGGCCGACAGGAAGATCGGCCGCAAGAGCGGAATGACGATGCGGCGATAGAGCTGGAAGGTGGTGGCGCCGTCGATCTGCGCCGCCTTCATGATCTCGCCGTCAATACCGCGCAGGCCGGCCAGGAACATCGCCATGATGAAGCCGGAGGCCTGCCAGACGCCGGCGATGACCACGGTGTAGATGACGAAATCCTTGTTCTTGATCCAGTCGAAATGGAAGCTCGTCCAGCCCCATTGATGCAGCGTCTGTTCGAGACCTAGGCCGGGGTCGAGGAACCATTTCCAGGCAACGCCGGTGACGATGAAGGAGAGCGCCATCGGATAGAGGTAGATGGGGCGCAAAACGCCTTCGCCGCGAATCTTCTGATCGAGCAGGATGGCCAGGAACAGGCCGAGCGCCAGGCAGATCAAGATGTAGAGAAAGCCGAAAATGCCCATGTTGGTGATCGACGTGTACCAGCTCGATGGCGGGTCGGTGTCGAAGGTCCAGCCCCACAATCGCTGATAGGCGCGTGCGCCTGTTATGGCATAGGACGGGAAGGTCTTGGAGTTGGTGAAGGACAGATAGATCGTCCACAGGATGAAGCCGTAGACGAAGACGATGGTGATGGCGAAGCTCGGCGCCAGCACGATCTTGGGCAAGGCATCCTGCAGGCGCGAGCGCACCGAGGTGCGCGACCGCTCCGGCGTCAGCTTGATCTGGGTTGTCGCTACACTGCTCATGGGGTTCCTCCCGTCGGCATCCGGCCGATCGGCCTCACGGACCGGACCTTCCCCGCCGGAGCGGGGAAGGTGTTTGTGGCCGGCGCTTACTTGGCGTCGTCGATCGCCTTGACCAGTTCGGTCACGGCTTCGTCCGAGGTCTTGATCTGACCGTGGACAAACTTCGAGATGACGTCCTTGTAGGCATTGGCGACAGCCGGAGGCGCGCCATAGCCCTGGGCCAGCGAGCCGAACAGCGTGCCGCCTTCATTGGCCTTCTTCAGGTCGGCGATACCCTTCTTGCCGCAAGCGTCGAAGTCGGTGTCAGGCACGTCGGTGCGGGCCGGAACCGAACCCTTGACGACGTTGAAGGCCGACTGGAAGCTCTTCGACAAGGTGGCGGTGGCCAAAGCGATCTGGGCGGCCTTGCGGTCGTCCGGAACGTTGAACATGCCGAACATGTCGGAGTTGTAGATCACCGAGCCGTCGGTGCCCGGGAAGCGATAGCAGAGGAAGTCCGTACCCGGTGTCTTGTTGGCGGCGTGGAACTCGCCCTTGGCCCAGTCGCCCATGACCTGCACCAGCGCATCGCCCTTGATGACCATGGCGGTGGCCAGGTTCCAGTCGCGGCCAGAGAAGTTCGGGTCGACATAGGTGACGAGCTTGGCCAGATTGTCGAACGACTTCTTCATCGTGTCGGACTTGAGCGACGCGTCGTCGAGGTCGTTCATCGCCTTCTTGTAGAACTCAGGTCCGCCGGTCGACAGCACGACGGAATCGAACATGGTCGCTTCCTGCCAGTTCTGGCCACCAAGCGCGAGCGGGGTGACCCCGGCCGCCTTGGCCTTGTCGAGCAGGGCGATGAAATCGTCGAAGGTCTTAGGCTCGGTGCCGCCGATCTTGTCCATCACCGCCTTGTTGATCCACAGCCAGTTGACGGAGTGGACGTTGACCGGAGCGGCAACCCACTTGCCGTCATAGACGGAGAACTTCTGCAGCGCGGCCGGAACCGACTTGTCCCAGCCTTCCTTCTTCGCCGTCTCTGTGAGGTCGCCCATCACGCCGGCAGCGGCATAGTCGAGGACGGTGTAGCCGAGCATCTGCGAGGCGGTCGGATAGTTGCCGGCCGCGACCATCGCCTTCAGCGCGGTCATGGCGGCATCGCCGCCGCCGCCGGCCACGGGAACGTCCTTCCAGGCATAGCCTTCCTTGGCCAGATCGCCCTTGAGCACGTTGAGAGCAGCCGCTTCGCCGCCCGACGTCCACCAATGCAGCATCTGCACTTCCTTGACGTCCTCGGCATGGGCCGCGAAAGCCAGGCCCGAAGCGAGCGCCGTTCCGATAAGCAGTTTGCGCAACATGTACTTCCTCCCTTGTTGCATTACACGACCGGTGGCAGCCCACCGGGTTCTTCCCAACTCAGCCGACCCACCAACCGGTGCGCTGGCCGCGATGAAACTGGATTGTCTTTTCCTCGGTATAGTCCTCGACAGCGCGTTTGCCGAGTTCGCGGCCCAAGCCCGACTGCTTGTAGCCGCCGAACGGCAGTTCTGGATAACCTTCCATGAACGTGTTCACCCAGACAGTCCCCGAACGCACGCCCCGCGCCACCGACATGCAGGTGTCGATGCTGGCGCTCCACACACCCGCCGACAGACCATAGGGCGTGTTGTTGGCGATGCGCAACGCCTTTTCAATCGATTCAAAAGTCAGCACCGAGAGCACCGGCCCGAACACTTCCTCGCGCGCGACCGTCATGTTTTCGGTGACGTTGCGTAAGATCGTCGGATCGAGATATTGGCCGGCATTGGAAGGGCGTTGCCCGCCGCCGCTGTAGATACTGCCGCCCTCGCTCGCGGCAGCCGCGACGTAACCCGTCACCTTGGCCAGATGGTCTGACGAAATCATCGCGCCGACCTTGGTTAGGTCGTCGAGCGGATCGCCCACGGTTACCCTGGCGGTCAATGCCTTCACGGCGCCCAGGAAGTCGTCGGCGATCGCCTCATGCACGATCAGCCGGCTGCCGGCATTGCAGCACTCGCCGGCGTTGAAGAAGCCGCCGAATACCGCGGCATCGGCAGCCGCTTTAAGATCGGCATCGGGGAAGACGATCTGGCCGTTCTTGCCGCCGAGTTCCATCGAAACTCTCTTAAGGGAATTCGAGGCCGCGGCCATGGTCATCTTGCCGACGCGGGTGGAACCGGTAAACGAAACCATCTCGACCAGCGGATGGCTGACCATCGGCGCGCCGACATCGGCGCCGAGACCTGCGAGGATGTTGACGACTCCAGCGGGAACGCCGGCTTCCAACAGGATATCGCCAAGCACGAAAGTCGAGGCCGACGTCATTTCGCTTGGCTTGACCACGGCCGTGCAGCCGGCGGCGAGCGCGAAAGGCAGTTTCTGGCTGACGATGAGGAATGGGAAATTCCACGGCGTGATGATCGAGACGACGCCGATCGGCTCACGCAGGACGACGCCCAGCATGGCATCGCCAAGATTGGCGTAGCTTTCGCCGTGCAACGTTCGGGCCAGTGAGGCGGCATAGCGCCAGATGTCGACGGCGCCGCCGATCTCGCCGCGCGCCTGGGCGATCGGCTTGCCGGATTCCAGCGCATCGAGCCGGGCGATGTCTTCCAGCCGGATCTCGATCAGGTCGGCGGCCTTAAGCAGGATCGCGGCGCGTTCGGACGCTTGCATGCGCGGCCAGGGGCCGGTCTCGAAGGCCCTGTGCGCCGCCTGCACCGCGGCTTCCACTTCGGCGGCACCCGCCTGAGCATAGTGTGAAACCATGAAGCCGTGGCCGGGGCTCTTGCGTTCCAGCATGCGGCCATCGCGGGCATCGACATGCTTGCCGTCGATCAGAAGCTTGTATGCCTTGGGGGCCACGGAGGCCTCGGCAGGCATGGAAATCTTCAGAGGTGCATTCATGTGATTTCCACTCTGTCCTACGAACGCGAAAACACGGGCTTCTGCTTGGTCTTGAAGGAGCCGACGCCGGCCTTGAGATCGCCGGTGAGCGCCATGAAGCCGCTGGCCAAGGCTTCTGTCGCAGCGGCACTTTCCTCGCCTTCCGCCACCGCAATCATCAGCTTGGCGGCTTCGGTGGCCAGTGGTCCGCGTTCGGCGATTTTTTCAGCCCAGATCCTGGCTTCATCCGACGCCTTGCCGGTTTCGACGACGCGATCGACGACGCCTAGCGCAAGCGCTTCCGGCGCCAGAAAAATCTCGCCACCGACAGCCATGCGACGCACCGTCTGGGCGCCGAAGCGACGCACCGCGCGCTGCGTGCCGGACCAGCCGGGGACAACGCCGATCGAGGTCTCGGGGAAGCCGAGCTTCACCTGCGTTTCCGCGACGCGGAAATCACAAGCCACGGCCAGTTCCAGCCCGCCGCCGAGCGCATGACCGGACAGAACGGCGATGGTCGGTTGCCGCAGCCGCGCCAGCCGGTCGAAGACACGGTGGCCGTAGCGCACCCATTGCACCTGGAAATCGGCGGCACTCATGCTCCCCCAGGCCTCGACGTCGCCGCCGGCGCAAAATCCCTTGCCTTGGCCGCATATGAGGACGACGCGGACATGCTGAGCGCTTTCCGCCTCGTCCAGCGCCGCTTCCAGCGCGCGCAGCATCGGGATATCGAGCGCATTGAACTTTTCCGGACGGCGCAAGGTGACAATGCCGATCGCGCCATCCTGCTCGAAGGTGACGAGGCGCTCAGCCATGCGCGCCTCCGAGCGAGGCGCCGCCATTCAGCGACAGGCCGATCGGCCGATCCTGGTAGAGTGCCGCCGGCGTCACCTTGAGGTCGTTGGCTACGTTGAGCGGGATCTCGGCCTGCGCCAGCACATCGCGCTCGAGGTCGATGCCCGGCGCCAGTTCCATCACCATCAGCCCATCGGGCGTCAGCTTCATGACGCAGCGCTCGGTGACATAGGTGATGTCCTGTCCCTGCGCGACGGCGCGCTTGCCGGAGAAGGAGATGTGCTCGACCTCCTCGACGACTTTCTTGACCTTGCCTTCCGCGTCGATGCGGATGCCGCCATTGGCGAGCGACAGCTTTGCCCCGGCATTGAAGAAGCCGGAAAAAACGATCTTCTTCGCCCGTGACGTGATGTCGACGAAGCCGCCGGCGCCGGCGGTGACATGCGGCCGCGCCGAAAGCCTGGACACGTTGACCGAGCCGTGGCGGTCGATCTGCAGGAAGGAGAGCAGCGAAGCGTCGAAGCCGCCGGCCTGGAAATAGGTGAACTGGTGCGGCGAGGGCATGATCGCCTCGGCGTTGGAGGCGCAGCCGAACTTGAAGTCGAGCAACGGCACGCCGCCGACCGCGCCCTGTTCGATCAGCCAGGTGACCTTGCCGTGCTGGCCTTCTTCCAGAAGAATACGCGGCACGTTGGCCGAAATGCCGAAGCCGATGTTGACGGCCATGCCGTCGCGAAGCTCCATGGCGACCCGGCGCGCGATCACCTTTTGGACATTCATCTCGGCATTGCGGAAGCTCGACAGCGGCCGGAAGATCTCGCCGGAGATTGCGGGATCGTAGGGCGTCAGCGTCGTCTGCAACTGATCCGGCGCAATGACGATATGGTCGACCAGCACGCCCGGCACGCGCACATCATGCGGCTTCAACGTGCCGTTCTCGACGACGCGTTTGACCTGCGCGATGACGATGCCGCCATTGTTGCGGGCGGCGAGCGCCTGCTCCAGCCCGCCGAGATAGGCCCCCTCATGCTCGTAGGTAAGGTTACCGCGCTCGTCAGCCGTGGTGGCACGGATGATCGAGACCTGCGGCACGATGGCGCGGAAGTAGAGCCATTCTTCGCCGTCGAATTGCTGCACCGACACGATCGGCTCGGCGGCGGCGGCGTTCATGGCGCAGCCCTGGTGGCGCGGGTCGGCGAAAGTGTCGAGGCCGACCTTGGTCAGCACGCCCGGTCGCTTGGCGGCGGCCTCTCGGTGCATGTCGAACAGGATGCCGGACGGCACGTTATAGGCGGCAACCGCATTGTCGCCGATCATCTTCCAGATTTGCGGCGGCTCGGCGGAGGAGGGACCTGACGGATAGGAGCCGCACAGCGTACGCTTCAAGAGGCCGGGCTTCGCCAGATGATCGATGCCCTTGATGCCATACATGTCGCCGGCGGCGATCGGGTGCAGCGTGGTGATATCCTTCGGATGGCCCTCGCCATCGAAGCGTTCGCCGATCGCGGCGAGCACGGCGTCTGGACAGCCGAGGCCGCTCGACGAGGACACCGAGACGACCATGCCGTCCTTGATCAGGCTGGCGGCCTGCGCCGATGAGACGACCTTGCTCAATTCATGCTCCCGAGTTTCGGGTCGATCTTGACGGTCCTGCCGGAAGCCGCCGATAGCAATGCCGCCTCGGCCGCGGCGAGCGACCAGATGCCGTCTTCTCCGGTGGCGGAAGGCTGGCCCTCGCCACGGACCGCGGCATGGAACCCGCGTACCGACCTGGCGTATAGATCCTCGCGGTCGAAGCTCAACTGTTCTTCGCCGCTGGCGGTGCGCAGGAGGACCGAGCCGGCCGGCTTCTGCGTCATCACATCGCGGGCGATGAGCGAGCCCTGCGAGCCGTGCACCTCGAAGCCGGTGTCGGCAAACCTGGTGGTGAACCCCTCATGCGATTGCGCGATAAGGCCCGATTTGAAGCGCCAGACGCACATGGCGCCATCTTCCAGCCCGCTCCCGGCCATGCCGGCGGATTGCGTGAAAGCGGAAACCTCGACCGGATCGTCGCCAAGCACGAAGCGCAGCGTGTCTGCATCGTGCACGGTGATGTCGAGCACCACCCCGCCGCCCGCCTCGGGCCTGGCGATGCGCCAGCCCTGCAGGTTTTCGGGCAGGTAGACGGAATGGAAGACACGCGCGGCAATGGGGTTGCCGATGCGGCCCGCGGCAACGGCGTCGCGCATGGCACGGTGCACGCCGGCATTGCGCAGATGATGATTGGTACCGAGCACGATGCCAGCCTCCTTGGCCGAAGCGACCATCTTGCGCGCGTCATCGCTGGTCAGCGCCAGCGGCTTCTCGCACAGCACATGCTTTCCCGCCTTGGCGGCGGCCAGCGCCTGTTCGAAATGCAGTTCATTGGTGGTGGAGATGTAGACGGCGTCGATGTCCGATCCGAGCAAAGCGTCGAGATTCGATACGGCGGCTGGAATGCCATTTTCCCTTGCATAGGCCGTGGCGCGTTCCGCGCTGGAACTCATGACAGCCGCGATCTCGCCATCGGGTTGAGCGCGAATGGCATCGATCATGAATTGCCGGGCGATCGTGCTGGCGCCGATCAGCCCCCATTTGACGCTCATGTCGCGGTTCCCGCTGCCACGGGCCTTTTTCGCGTGCGGCGATCCGGGCCGCAGCTTTCCCTGACCACGAGATTGACGGCGCCGACATGATCCTCGGCCCGCGTGGTGCGCGACTGGATCATCTTGATCATGACGTGGGCCGCGCGTTCGCCGAGACCGGCGGAGTCCACCGCTACGCTGGTCAGCGGCGGCATATAATGTTCGGCCTCGACCACATCGTCGAAGCCGACGACAGCGAAATCCGCGCCCGGCTCAAGTCCGCGCTTGCGCAGCGCCAGCATGACGCCAAAGGCAACGGCATCGTTGAAGCACAGCGCCGCGGTCGGCGGCTCGGCCATTGCCAGCGACGTTTCCAGACAGGCCATGCCGCCCTTGCGGTTGGTCTCGCCCTCGATGATAAGCGCATCGCGGGCGTCGATGCCGAGCGTCTCGCAGGCCTCGCGAAAGCCGCCCAGGCGCTCATGATAAACGACGAGGTCGGACGAACCGCCGAAGAAGGCCAGGCGGCGATGCCCCTTGCCGACGAGATGCGAAGTCGCGAGATAGGCGCCCCGATGATTGTCGGGAGCAATCACCGGAATGCGGCTTTCAGGCAGCCGGCGCATGGCGAAGGCAATCGGCAGACCGGCTATTTCCAGCCGCCGGAACGCCCCTGGCGTCGTGCCGCGCGCCGGGGAAACGATGAGCCCGGCGACGCCCTGTTCCATCAGAGACTTCAGCACTTCTTCCTGGCGCACCGGATTTTCGGCAGTGTTGGCGATGAAGGGCACGATGCCGGCCGACTGGAAGACCCGCTCCATGCCGACCGCCATCTCGGCGAAGAACGGATTGGTGAGGTCGTTGATGACCATGCCGATGACGTTGGAGTGGGCCTTGCGCAGATTGGCGGCGCCGCGGTTATAGACATAGCCGACATCCTCGATCGCCTTGCGCACCTTGACCGCGGTTTCGGGGCGGATCAGGCCGCTGCCCTGGAGCACGAGCGACACCGTCGATTTGGACACGCCTGCTTCGCGGGCGATGTCGAAGATCGTCGCCTTCGGCCGGCTGGCCATCCAGATATCCTCCCCGGTTTTTTCAATCGAATTTAT
The DNA here is from genome assembly GCF_006440875.1 of Mesorhizobium sp. B2-5-7. Lineage (NCBI taxonomy): Bacteria > Pseudomonadati > Pseudomonadota > Alphaproteobacteria > Hyphomicrobiales > Phyllobacteriaceae > Mesorhizobium > Mesorhizobium sp. B2-5-7. Next base: position 924,103 of record NZ_VFUO01000002.1, read on the forward strand.
TGGAACGTTCTAATCCTTGCTCCGAGGATGAGTCAATCAGGATTTTTCTCTAGCAAGAGCAGCAGGTCATATGTGGTCAAACGATTGCTACCCAAGGGGTCGTTGTGTGCAACGCAGCATCGCTGGCCGTCCATCTCAAACCTTAAAGGTTCTTGATTTATTGGAACGTTCCATTTAGGAGACACGAAAGGGAGAGATCCATGGACATTGCCTTGCCTGGCGAGGGTGGCCGCAGCACACCCTACGCGCTTGTCGGACAGCCGGTCCAGCCGGTGACCGGCGCGCGGTTTTCGCGCATCGCCTATGCCGCCGCGCATGTCGTCGCCGATCCGCTGGGAATGACAGATCCATGGTCGCGGCCCGTTGTCGATTGGGACAGGACGATGGCGTTTCGTCATCATCTATGGCGGCTCGGCTTCCGCATCGCCGAGGCAATGGACACGTCGCAGCGCGGCATGGGTTTCGATTGGACGAATGCGCAGGAATTGATCCGCCGTTCAATCGCGGAGGCGCGGACCGTCGCTGGCGCCGATCTCGCCTCGGGTGCGGGCACCGACCATCTGGCGCCGTCGAAGGCCCGGACGGTCGACGACGTGGTCGCCGCCTATGAGGAGCAGTTCGCTTTCATCGAAGGCCAGGGCGGCAAGGCGATCATGATGGCCAGCCGCGCGCTGGCGGCCGTGGCGAAGGGGCCGGACGATTACGCCCTGGTTTACGACCGCATATTGGGCCAGGCCTCCGGCAAGGTCGTCCTGCACTGGCTGGGCGACATGTTCGATCCGACCTTGAAAGGCTACTGGGGCAGTGACGATTTCGAGACCGCGCTCGATACGGTGATCGGCATCATGGAGCGCAATGCCGGCAAGGTCGAAGGCATCAAGATATCGCTGCTCGACGCCGGCAAGGAAGTGGCGCTCAGGAACCGGCTGCCGGACGGCGTGATGATGTTCACCGGCGACGACTTCAATTATCCCGAGCTGATCGCCGGAGACGGCAAGCGGCACTCGCATGCGCTGCTCGGCATTTTCGACGCGATCGCACCGGTCGCCAATGCCGCGCTGGCGAAGCTGGCTGCCGGCGATCGTGCCGGCTACGACGCGCTGATGGCGCCGACCGTGCCGCTGTCACGAAAAATCTTCGAGGCGCCGACTGAATATTACAAGGCCGGCATTGTCTTCATGGCCTGGCTCAATGGCCACCAGGACCATTTCTCGATGGTCGGCGGCATGCAGTCGGCGCGCGGCATCCGCCATTATGCCGACGTCTTTCGCCTCGCCGACCAGGCAGGATTGCTGGCCGACCCCGACCTTGCCATTTCGCGGATGAAAAACCTGTGTGCCGTCGCGGGGGTCTAAACGCGTTTCGCGATCGGATCACCCGTCGTCCATTCCGGTGAGCGCCAGGACGCTCGCGCCATTATGCAAGGTCCGAATATCTGGGTTGGATGGTGGGCGTGACAGGGATTGAACCTGTGACCCCTGCAATGTCAATGCAGTGCTCTCCCGCTGAGCTACACGCCCATCCGAAGCCGCGCATACACCATTTTTGGTCAGGCGCGTCAATAGCAGGAAAAGAGGAAAAACACGTCTTCCCGCCGCGGCTGTGGACCGACGCCGGCGGCTTGCGAAAGGCGGTTCAAGCCGCCTGCAGCATCTTCTCGACCTCGTTGACCAGATCGCGCAGGTGGAAGGGCTTGGACAGCACCTTGGCGTCTTTCGGCGCCTTGGAATCCGGGTTCAGCGCGACGGCGGCAAAACCGGTGATGAACATGACCTTGAGGTCGGGATCGATTTCGGTGGCGCGACGCGCCAGTTCGATGCCGTCCATCTCCGGCATGACGATGTCGGTCAGAAGCAGCGAGAACGGTTCCTCGCGCAGCCGCTCATAGGCGCTGGCGCCGTTGTCGAAATCGCTGACCTGATAGCCGGCGCGCTCCAGCGCCTTGACGAGGAACCGACGCATATCGTCGTCGTCTTCCGCCAGAAGAATGCGTGCCATGTTATCCCGTCCGAATCACCCGCCGGAGACTGCCGTGGGGCAGGCCCGTTAACCATCCTGTATATGAGGAGGTGAGAGTAAACATCAAGTGAACGCGGACGCGCCTGACCCACATTTGCCCAGCCGCACGACCGCCGAAATGCTGGACATGCGGCCAGCAAGGTGGCAGTTTCATGCCATGATGCACTGGTGTTTTCGGGTTCGTTCAAATTGAAGACGGCAGCCGAGGATTTTTCGGTCTTTCCACCCTTCGAAATCCGGTCGGGCGCCGAGCAGCGCGTCCCCTTCCTTTTCAACTCGCCGCATAGCGGCCGCTACTATCCCGAACGCTTCCTTGCCATGGCAAGGCTCGATCGCAATGCCATCCGCCGCTCGGAGGATTGCTATGTCGACGAGTTGTTCGGCGGCGCCGTGGCGCTCGGCGCGCCGCTGCTGGCGGCGAATTTCCCGCGCGCCTATCTCGACGTCAACCGCGAGCCCTGGGAACTCGACCCGCGCATGTTCGCCGAGCCGGTGCCGTCCTTCTGCAACATCCGCTCCGCGCGCGTGGCCGGCGGGCTCGGCACCGTGCCGAAGCTGGTGGGCGAGGGGCTCGACATCTATTCGGGCCGCTTGCCGCTCGCCGAGGCGGTTGCCCGCATCGAGGCCGTCTACAAGCCCTATCACGAAACGCTGAAGCGGCTTTTGACCAGGACCCACGCCCGGTTCGGCTTTGCCGTGCTGATCGATTGCCATTCGATGCCGGCGAGCATCCGTGTCGGGGACAACGGGCTGCGGCCGGATTTCATCATCGGCGACCGTTTCGGCATCTCGGCCACCGCGGCCCTGACCGAAACCGCGATCGGCCTGTTGACCGCGATGGGCTATACGGTTGCCCACAACAAGCCTTACGCCGGCGGGTTCATCACCGAGCATTACGGCCGTCCGGCGCGTCATTTGCACGCGCTGCAGATCGAGGTCAATCGCGGGCTCTACATGAATGAGCGGACATTCGAGAAAGCCGCCGGCTTCGACGCGCTGGCCGACGACCTGACGCGGTTTTCAGCCGACCTGATGGCGATGCCGGACCATCATTTCATCGATCTGCCGCTGGCCGCGGAGTGAAGACCACGCCTTGTCTCATGCGTGCCACCGCCCAAGATTTTTTGTGTGCTTCTTTGGACGGCCCGCTCCAGGAGCGGCCGTGAAAAAAAGACCGCATCGTTTGCACGATACGGTCGAAGTCTAGGGAGGAAACGCCCAAGGAGGGCATGGACAGGAAACCCTGTCCGAGATTGAGGGTATTGTGCAGCGCACAAATGTCAAGCGACGTTTAGGCTTTTTTAATTCAGAGTGATGTGGAAATTGCGTTTCGATGACGTGGGAGTGACATTCCGGCAACAATTGTCGCGACGGATAGATCGATAGACAAGCTTGTCTTGGCGGGGAAGTCGCGGCAAGCCCCGGCTCGGGCGCGCTGCAAAGCGGGAGAATCAGTTGGACATCAGCATCGATTTCATGCGCCGTATCGCGCAAGCGGCGGCGGCGGAGACCTTGCCGCGCTTCCGCGCCCAGGGCGCGGTCGCCAACAAGGAAAAAGGCAGTTTCGATCCGGTCACGGAGGCCGACCGCGAGGCCGAGCGCGCTATCCGGGCGCTTATATCGGCTGAGTATCCCGACCACGGCATCCTGGGCGAAGAGCACGGCAGCGAGAACATCTTCAGCCGGCATGTCTGGGTGATCGATCCGATCGACGGCACCCGTGCCTTCATCTCCGGCCTGCCGGTGTGGGGGACGCTGGTCGGGCTGACGGTCGATGGTGACGCGGTCGCCGGCATGATGGCGCAGCCCTTCACCGGCGAGCTGTTCTACGCCAACGCCTCCGGGTCACATTATGAGGGGCCGGGAGGGCCCCGCAAGCTGACGACCCGCAAGACGACGAAGCTGGCCGAGGCCACGTTGTTCACCACAACGCCGGCCCTGTTCAAGGGCGAGGCACGCAATCGCTACGACGCGTTCGAGCGGCAAATCCAGCTCGCCCGTTATGGCGCCGATTGCTATGCCTTCGCCATGATCGCCTCGGGGAGCGTCGACATCGTCGCCGATCCTGGATTGAAGCCCTACGACATCGTGGCGCTGATCCCGATCATCGAGAAGGCAGGCGGGGTCGTCACCACCTTCGACGGCGGGCCCGCGGAGAATGGCGGCGATGTTCTAGCGGCCGCGACACCGGAGCTTCATGCCGCCGCCATGGCTGCCCTGCGCGGCTGACATCGCCTCCGGTCGGCGGCTCTCGACCGCTGGAATGCCGCCAGCGTACGCCCATAGGTCTGCCTGAACGCCGCCAGCGCCTCCTTCCTGAAAAAGGGAGTGTCAGCTACACCCTCTCGCGGAAGAGCCGCGGCCCGTCAGGCTGTCGGGTCATCTGAGCCGGGGACGAAGGCGTCGAAGGCAGCGAGGAATTGTTCGCGGTAGAGATCGGCTTCCTGCAGGATTTCGTGCTTGGCACCGTCGATCATCAACAGCGAACCCAGCCGTAGATTTCTCGCATATGCCTCCACCGCCCTGGTCGAGACGACCTGGTCGGCGCCGGCGGCGATGATCAGCAGCGGCACCTGAATGCGGGCCATGAAGTCGGGGTCGCTGATGGCTGCCGACGCCTTCGCCGCCGCCTGCAGCCAGCGGATCGTCGGGCCGCCGAGCGCCATTTGCGGATATTCTTCATAAATGCGCGTGTTACGGCGATAGCGTTGCGGATCCGATGTCACCTTGTTGGCTTCGAAGGGCAGCGTGTGTCTCGGCCTTGGACCCCAGGCGGCATAGAGCCAGCCGAGCCCCAGGGCGCAGAAAAACGAACAGATCCGGCGCACCGTCCCTATCGAGACCGGCAGGTCGGGCAATGTCAGGAACGGCGCGATCAGCACCATGCGCCGCACGCGGTTTACCATCGACGGCGCGGCAAGCAGCGCGATCACAGCGCCGGCCGAATGGGCGAGGATATAGTACGGTCCGCGGCAGTCCGGCAGCACGATCTCTTCGAAGAACTGCTCCAGGTCAGCCGTATAGTCGCGGAACGACCTGACATAGCCACGCTGGCGATCGCGGATCAGCCTGTCCGAACCGCCCTGACCGCGCCAGTCCAGGATGGCGACACCAAAGCCACGCGCGGCAAGGTCACGGATGGTCTCGAAATATTTCTCGATGCACTCGTTGCGGCCGCCAAGCAGCACCACGGTGCCCCGCATCGGCCGCGCCACCGCGGCGAACAGGCCATAACGTATTTTCTTGCCGTCACGCGTGGTGAAAAAGCCGCCGGTGGCGTTTTCCGGTCGCGGATTGCCCTCGGTTTCGTGGAAGAGCGGAGTGTCGTGAAAAAGATCCGTCATTCGGCGCTTTGTGCTCGGCGTCCTTGCGCGCCAGCCGGTCGCGGCTGGCCTCGTCACGGTGATAGACGCCAACACATCAAAAGCAAAGCAAATCCGGGTTATGGAGGACTGCGACGGGTAAGGCCGGAAGCGGCTTTGAGCGCGCTTCCGGCCCCTGTCGATCCGGGAGGAAGGGACGTTAACACCCGGTTCGGCCTCGTTGCGGCACCTTCGCAGATCCGGCGCCGCCAATCCTTGATCTTGAAAGCCACTTTAGCGCTGGCTGTCTGAACGGGCGCCGAAGCACCGGTTCATCTGCCGTTCATTAAAGGTTGGCTGCCTCGTTCTTTTTTGCCGTCAAACGAAACTTGAAATGCTTTCGAGCGCTCCCCAGATGTGGGTTGCGGTCGCCAATCGGGGCCGCTGGTCCTCCCGAAACGCCGCTCGCGGGTTTCGCACCGACCATACGCAAACCATGTTGCTCAACAGGAGAACACCTCATGCGTCACGTTGATTTCTCCCCGCTTTACCGTTCGACCGTCGGCTTCGACCGTCTCTTCACCATGTTGGATTCGCTTGCGCAGCCCGACGGCGCGCAGACCTACCCGCCCTATAACATCGAGCGCACCGGCGAGGATTCCTACCGGATTTCGATGGCCGTCGCCGGCTTCTCGGACGAGGAAATCTCGATCGAAGCTCACCGTAACGTGCTGACCGTGAAGGGCGAGCGCAAGGACGAGGGCACCGGCGAGGGTTCCGAACTGCTCTATCGCGGCATTGCCTCCAGGGCGTTCGAGCGCCGCTTCCAGCTTGCCGATCACGTTGAAGTCGTCGGCGCCGCGCTGAAGAACGGCCTGCTCTTCGTCGACCTCAAGCGCAACATTCCCGAAGAGCTGAAGCCGCGCAAGATCGCGATCACCTCGGCTCCGGCCAAGGCCAAGCAGATCGAGGCCAAGACGGCAGCCTGACGACCGCATAAAATCTAAAGTCTCCTCCCGAGACGGAAGCGGCGCCGCGAGGCGCCGCTTTTTTGTCCGAAGATTGACTGTTATCCGGCGATCAGCTGGCCAAAGCGGTCGACTTCCTCAGTCGTCGTGGCAAAGCTGGTGACGAAGCGATAGAGCAGTTCGTCCTCGCCGATATGGCCGTCAAAACCATGCGGCCTGTGCCAGTCATAGAAGGCCGCGCCTGCCGCCTGCAGCCTGTCTGCTTCGGTTTTCTCGATCACCGCGAACACCTCATTAGCCTGCGGCAGCCAAGCGAGCTTTGCCGTGGCCGAATCCTCGATCGCCGCCGCCAGGCGCGCGGCCATGGCATTGGCATGCCTGGCGGTGTCGAGCCACAGCCCGTCCTTGAAATAGGCTTCGAACTGCGCCGCGACGAAACGCGACTTCGAAAGCAGCTGTGCGGCACGCTTGCGCAGGAAGGCCAGTTCCTTGGCACGGTCGAGGTCGAACAGCACGATCGCCTCCGCGCACCAGCAACCGTTCTTGGTACCGCCGAAGGACAGGACATCGACCCCGCGTTTCCAGGTCATTTCGGCCGGCGTGGTGTCGAGCGCGGCCAGCGCATTGGCAAAGCGGGCGCCATCCATGTGCAGTGGCACGGAATGCTGTTTGGCGATGGCCGAGATCGCGTCAATGTCGTCCAGACCATAGACGGTGCCGACCTCGGTCGACTGGGTGATCGAGACCGCCATCGGCCGGCCCCAATGAACGACCTCGCTTGCGAAACGGCCGATCGCCCTGCCCAGATTGGGCGGGTCGATCTTGCCCAGGGGACCGTCGACGGCGTGCAGCCGCGAGCCGCCGGAAAAATACTCCGGCGCGCCACATTCATCCTCGATGACATGCGATTCTCGGTGAGCGAAGGAAATGCCGCCCGGTTTGTTGAAGGTGGTCAACGACAGCGAATTGGCGGCGGTGCCGGTTGCCACGAAGAACACCGCGACCTCGCGTTCGAATATTTCACTGAAGCGCTGATAAACCGCCTCGTCGAGGGCGCTGTCACCATAGGCGGTGGCAAAGCCGCCAGCCGCGGCCGACAGGCCGGCAACGATATTGGGATGGGCGCCTGCCCAATTGTCGGAAGCGAAGAACATGTATCTGCCTGTGTTGGGGAAATCAGCCGGAGTTGACCGGTTTAACGCGCCGACCGCAAGGGCCAGGCGCCGGAAAACCGTTGAAGCCAGCCAACGTGGCGGCAAGCCTAGCCGATTTAAGCTTACGTTTTTCCTCAACTCCGCGTAATTTTGTGTCGCTAAAGCTCCAAGTTTTTTGTGAATCGGTCTTGTGCGCGTTTGGGAATTCTGCCATAAAAATTTAGGACAGTAGTGCTGTCTTATTTTGTCGCACAAAACAGGCCGGATTGGCGTAACATATTGGCCTCTCCGGCTGTTGCCGCGAGCGACAGGTGGACGGCCGGACGCTGGCCTGTACGATACCAGATGCGAAGCATGCGAAAAGCCGCATGGTTCGAAAAGGATTTCGCAAGACGTGCCGCAAGGATCAGGGTGAGCCAAGCGCTTGCCGAGGCAAACCAGCGCTTGAAGGGCTGGAATGGAGGACAGGACAATGACGGAATTGACGCTCTCTGCGACGAACGGCCAGGCCGCGCAGACGAAAGCGGCCGCCGTCAAAAATACCTCCGCCAAAAATCGCGCGACTGCCGGCGGCTTGACCGCCCAGGGCCTCTACGATCCGCGCAACGAGCATGACGCCTGCGGCGTCGGCTTCATCGTCAACATGAAGGGCGTAAAGTCGCATCAGATCGTCAAGGACGGGCTTGCCGTGCTCGAGAACCTGACGCATCGCGGTGCCGTCGGCGCCGATCCGCTGGTCGGCGATGGCGCCGGAGTGCTGGTGCAGCTTCCGGATCTTTTCTTCCGTGAGGAGATGGCGGCCCAAGGTATCGAACTGCCACCGGTAGGCCAGTACGGCGTCGGACACTGGTTCATGCCGCAGGATGCTGCCCTTCGTGCACATATCGAGGAGATCATCGCCGAATCGGCGCAGTCCGAAGGGCTGCCGCTGCTCGGTTTCCGTGACGTGCCGGTCGACAATTCGTCGCTATCGAAGGCGCCTGACATCGTCGCGTCCGAGCCGTTCCACCGCCAGGTCTTCATCGGCCGCACGGCCGACATCACCGACGACGAGGAATACGAGGCAAGACTTTATCTGCTGCGCAAGGTCATATCGGGCCGCATCTACGCGGAGAACGACAACAAGGACATCGGCGCCTACTGCGTGTCGCTGTCGGCGCGCACCATCGTCTACAAGGGCATGTTCCTGGCTTATCAGGTCGGGGCCTACTACAAGGACCTCAAGGACCCGCGTTTTGAGACCGCGCTGATCCTCGTCCACCAGCGCTTCTCGACCAACACCTTCCCGTCGTGGAAGCTGGCGCATCCCTACCGCATGGTCGCGCATAATGGCGAGATCAACACGGTGCGCGGCAACAACAACTGGATGGCGGCGCGCCAGGCGTCGGTCGATTCCGAACTGTTCGGCAACAACATCTCGAAGCTCTGGCCGATCTCCTATGACGGCCAGTCCGATACCGCCTGTTTCGACAATGCGCTCGAGTTTCTGTTCCAGGGCGGCTACAGCCTCAGCCACGCCATGATGATGCTGATCCCGGAAGCCTGGGCCGGCAACAAGCTCATGGATGCCGATCGCAAGGCCTTCTACGAATACCACGCCGCGTTGATGGAGCCTTGGGACGGGCCGGCGGCGGTCGCCTTTACCGACGGACGCCAGATCGGCGCCACGCTGGACCGCAACGGCTTGCGCCCGGCACGCTATATCGTCACCGATGACGACCGCGTCATCATGGCTTCCGAGGCCGGCGTGCTGCCGGTGCCGGAGGAGAAGATCGTCCAGAAGTGGCGGCTGCAGCCCGGCCGCATGCTTTTGATCGACCTTGCCAAGGGCCGCATCGTCCCCGACGAGGAAATCAAGTCGGAGATCGCGACCAAACACCCCTACAAGACCTGGCTTGCCAATACGCAGCTCATCCTGGAAGATTTAAAGCCGGTCGAGCCACGCGCGCTGCGCAAGGATGTCAGCCTGCTCGATCGCCAGCAGGCGTTCGGCTACACCCAGGAAGACACCAAACTATTGATGTCGCCGATGGCGACCACCGGCCAGGAAGCCGTGGGCTCGATGGGCACCGACACGCCGATCTCGGCGATGTCGGACAAGTCGAAGCTGCTCTACACCTACTTCAAGCAGAATTTTGCCCAGGTCACCAACCCGCCGATCGACCCGATCCGCGAGGAACTGGTGATGAGCCTAGTGTCGTTCATCGGACCGCGGCCGAACATCTTCGACCTGGTCGGCAATTCGCGCCGCAAGCGGCTCGAAGTGCGCCAGCCGATCCTGACCAATGGCGATCTCGAGAAGATCCGCTCGATTGGCCACACCGAGGACCGTTTCGACACCAAGACGATCGACATCACCTATGGGTCGAGCGAGGGTGCTGCCGGCATGCAGGGGGCCATCGACCGGCTGTGCGAGCGGGCGGAGGCGGCAGTCGCCGGCGGCTACAACATCATCATCCTGTCCGATCGCCAGCTCGGACCGGACCGCATCGCCATTCCGGCGTTGCTGGCCACGGCCGCCGTGCACCACCATCTGATCCGCAAGGGGCTGCGCACCGCGGTCGGCCTGGTCGTCGAATCGGGCGAGCCGCGCGAGGTGCATCATTTCTGCTGCCTTGCCGGCTACGGCGCGGAAGCGGTCAATCCCTATCTCGCCTTCGACACCTTGCTCGACATGCACAAGCGCGGCGAACTGCCCGAGGAGGTCGACGCCTACGAAGTGGTGTCGCGCTACATCAAGTCGATCGGCAAGGGCATCCTCAAGGTGATGTCCAAAATGGGCATCTCGACCTATCAGTCCTATTGCGGCGCGCAGATCTTCGATGCCATCGGGCTGAAGACCGATTTCGTGCAGCAATACTTCACCGGTACCGCGACACTGATCGAAGGCGTCGGACTGGATGAGGTCGCGGGTGAAACCGTCAGCCGTCACACGGACGGTTTCGGCAGCGATCCGGTGCTGCGCAACAGCCTGGAGGTCGGTGGCGAATACCTGTTCCGCATGCGCGGCGAGGCGCATATGTGGTCGCCCGACGCGGTCGCCACCTTGCAGCACGCCGTGCGCCAGGGATCGTGGGAGACGTTCAAGGACTATTCGGCGCAGATCGACAGCGAGACGGCCCGCGCCCAGACCATACGCGGCTTGTTCAAGATCAAGCTGGCGGATGAGACCGGCCGCACGAAGGTCGCCCTCGACGATGTCATGCCGGCGGCCGACATCGTCAAGCGCTTCTCGACCGGGGCGATGTCGTTCGGCTCGATTTCCAGGGAAGCGCACACCACGCTGGCGCGTGCCATGAACCAGATCGGCGGCAAGTCGAACACCGGCGAGGGTGGCGAAGAGGCCGATCGCTATCTGCCGCTGCCAGGTGGCGGCAAGAACCCCGAACGTTCGGCGATCAAGCAGGTCGCGTCGGGGCGTTTCGGCGTGACGGCGGAATATCTCGTCAACTCCGACATGATGCAGATCAAGGTGGCGCAGGGCGCCAAGCCCGGCGAGGGCGGCCAGTTGCCCGGCCACAAGGTCGACGCAACCATCGCCAAGGTTCGGCATTCGACGCCGGGCGTCGGCCTGATCTCGCCGCCGCCGCACCACGACATCTATTCAATCGAGGATCTGGCGCAGCTGATCTACGACCTGAAGAACGTCAATCCGGCGGCCGACGTCTCGGTCAAGCTGGTGTCGGAGGTTGGTGTAGGCACGGTCGCGGCCGGCGTTGCAAAGGCGCGCGCCGACCACATCACCATCTCTGGCTATGATGGCGGCACCGGTGCGTCGCCGCTGACCTCGCTCAAGCATGCCGGCAGCCCGTGGGAAATGGGTCTTGCCGAAACGCACCAGACGCTGGTGCTGAATGGCCTGCGCTCGCGCGTGGCGCTGCAGGTCGATGGCGGCCTGCGCACCGGGCGCGACGTCATCATCGGCGCGCTGCTCGGCGCCGACGAGTTCGGCTTCTCGACCGCGCCTTTGATCGCGGCCGGCTGCATCATGATGCGCAAATGCCATCTCAACACCTGCCCGGTCGGCGTCGCGACGCAGGATCCGGTGCTGCGCAAGCGCTTCAAGGGTACGCCCGAGCACGTCATCAACTTCTTCTTCTACGTGGCGGAAGAGGTTCGGGCGCTGCTCGCCGAAATGGGCTTCACCCATATCGACCAGATCATCGGTGACGCCGACCTTCTGGAAAAGCGTGACGTGATCCAGCACTGGAAGGCGCGCGGGCTCGATTTCTCGAAGATGTTCTACAAGCCCGATGCGCCGCATGAAGCGGTGCACTGGACCGAGCGGCAGAAGCATCCGATCGACGATGTGCTCGACCGCAAGCTGATCGAACTGGCCAAACCCGCGCTGGAGGCCAAGCAACCGGTCAAGATCGAGGTCGACATCCGCAATGTCGACCGTTCGACGGGCGCCATGCTGTCGGGCGAGGTCGCCAAGCGCTTCAAGCACAAGGGCCTGCGCGAGGACACCATCCAGGTAAAACTCACCGGCACGGCCGGCCAGTCCTTCGCCGCCTTCCTGGCACGTGGCATCTCGTTCGAGCTCGTCGGCGCCGCCAATGACTATGTCGGCAAGGGCCTGTCGGGCGGGCGCATCGTCATCCGGCCACCGGAAGAGGCAAGGATCGTCGCGGCCGACTCCATCATCGTCGGCAATACGGTGCTCTATGGCGCGACCGAGGGCGAGGCCTATTTCGCCGGCGTCGCCGGCGAGCGCTTCGCGGTGCGCAATTCGGGCGTCGCTGCGGTCGTCGAGGGCGTCGGCGACCATGGCTGCGAATACATGACCGGCGGCGTCGTCGTCGTCATCGGCAAAACCGGCCGCAACTTTGCCGCCGGCATGTCGGGCGGTGTCGCCTATGTGCTGGACGAAGCAGGTGATTTCGCCGAGCGCTGCAACATGGCCATGGTCGAGTTGGAGCCGGTCCCAGAAGAAGACGACCTGATGGAAAAGCTGCTGCACCATGGCGGCGACCTCGACCACAAGGGCCGCGTCGACGTATCCGGCGACATGACCAGTCATGACGAAGAACGGCTTTACCAGCTGATCTCGAACCACGTGCACTATACGGGTTCGGTGCGCGGCCGCGAGATACTCGACGACTGGGCTATTTTCCGGCCGAAATTCCGCAAGATCATGCCGGTCGAATACCGCCGCGCGCTGATCGAGATGGAACGCATGCGCATGGGCGTCGCGGCCGAATAGATTTGAGAATTGCCGGGGGGCCCAGGCTTCCCGGCCCCTTCATCGACAGTTTGACCTCGGGCTCAACGTTGCCACGGCTGCCTCAAGAGGTTAACGGGTGCGGCGAAAACCGCACCATCTGGACAGCAGGAACTGGACTATGGGCAAGGTAACAGGCTTTCTCGAAATCGACCGGCAGGTGCACAAGTACCAGCCGGCCTCCGACCGCATCCGGCATTTCCGCGAATTCACGCTGCCGATGTCAGACAAGGAAGTCGAGAAACAGGCCGCGCGCTGCATGGATTGCGGCATTCCGTTCTGCCATGGGCCAACGGGCTGTCCGATCCACAACCAGATCCCCGACTGGAACGACCTCGTCTACAACAGAGACTGGGATAACGCGATCCGCAACCTGCACTCGACCAACAATTTCCCGGAGTTCACCGGCCGCATCTGCCCCGCGCCTTGCGAGGAAGCCTGCACGCTGAACCTCGAGGACATTCCGGTCGCCATCAAGACGGTGGAGCAGGCGATCGCGGACAAGGCTTACGAGACCGGCCACATCAGGCCCTATCCGCCGGAGAAGAAGACCGGCAAGCGGGTCGCCATCATCGGCTCCGGCCCAGCCGGCATGGCGGCCGCCCAGCAGCTTGGCCGCGCCGGTCACGACGTGCATGTCTATGAGCGCGAGAGCCGCCCCGGCGGGCTGATGCGCTACGGCATCCCCGACTTCAAGATCGAGAAGCATTATATCGACCGGCGCATCGAACAGATGCAGGGCGAGGGCGTCACTTTCCATTGCGGCGTCAATGTCGGCATCGACAAGCCGGTGGCTGAACTCCTCGCCGAACATGACGCCGTGCTCTATTGCGGTGGTTCGGAAACGCCGCGCGCTGCCGGCATTCCCGGCGACGATCTCGGCGGCGTGCATGACGCGATGCCCTATCTGGTGCAGCAGAACCGCCGCGTCGGCGGCGAACCGATCCAGTCGGTGGCATGGCCGTCGCATCCAATCATCGCCGGTGGCCAGCACGTCGTCGTCGTCGGCGGCGGCGACACCGCGTCCGACTGCGTCGGCACCGCCTTCCGCCAGGGTGCGGTGCGCGTCACCCAGCTCGACATCCGTCCGCAGCCGCCCGAGAAGGAAGACAAGCTCTCCGTCTGGCCCTACTGGGCGACCAAGATGCGCACCTCGTCCTCGCAGGCCGAGGGCGCCGAACGCGAATTCCAGGTGGCGACGCTCGAATTCATCGGCGAGGAAGGCCAGCTTACAGGCGTGAAGTGCTGCGAGGTCGACGACAAGCGCAAGCCGATCGCCGGCACTGAATTCGTCATCCGCGCCGATCTCGCCTTCATCGCCATCGGCTTTGCTGGCCCGGCGATGGCGGGCGTTGCGGCGGAACTCGAGGGGGAGATGAAGATCACCACCGACAGCCGCCGTTCCAGGAATGTCGAGGCCAATGACCGCGATTACAGGACGAGCGTCGACCGGCTCTACGCGGCGGGCGACGTACGCCGTGGCCAGTCGCTGGTCGTCTGGGCGATCCGCGAAGGCCGCCAGGCGGCACGCTCGATCGACGAGGCGCTGATGGGGACGACCGTCCTGCCGCGTTAAGGGCTGATCGCCGTGGTGGTGTCGGACGCTGCCGCTGTCGCCGGACTTGCCTTCGGCGGCCGGGAAAAGTCGTCGGCGCGGCCTGGGGAAGCCTCCGGCGCCTTGCCCTCGATCACCAGCCTTTCGCCAGGAAGAGCCGGATTGGCCTTCGGCGGTGGGGCGGCGCCGAGCAATTCTGTGCCGCCGTCGAGCGCGGGATCGCTGAGCAGCATGGGTTGGGTGCGATCGATGACGATAGGCGCGGCCGCCGGAGCGGGGGTCTCGACCGGTGCGCCCGCCGGCGCCGTCGTCGGTGCCACGCTTCCCGGCGCGGCCAGTCCAAGGATCTTAAGCAGCGGCTTTTCGGTGTAGAAGGCGAGCTTGCGCTTGCCGGCTTTGGACACGTTGATGCCGTCATCGGCGCGCAGTCGCACCGGCTGACCGTTCATGTCGGGGCCAGAGGTGACGAAGGCGCCGTTCTCGTCGACGAAGCCGTCCCAGACATCGACGAATTCGCCGCCGTGGCTTTCGGCGGCCTTGTGGTAGATGTCGTTGAAGGCCAGCATGTCGGAGGTCATCTTCGGCACCCGGAAGGCAGGCATGCCGACCCACAGGAAAGGCACCTTGGCGGTGGCGATTGCCTTGCCGAGCTCATCGGTGCGGCGCTCGTATTCCTTCGTCCAGTTTTCGGAGCGGGGCTGTTCGCGTACGTCGCCGACCTTCATCTGCTGGCGGTCGTTCGACCCGAGCATGACGACCACCGCGGCGGGTTTTTCGGTGTCGATCAGCGATTTGATCTGTTCGGGCCAGTTGTAGAAATCATCGCGCACGAAGCCTGACGAGCCATTGCTGCGGACCACGATCCTGACGCCGGTATTCTCGGCGAAGGCTTCGTCCAGACCCTCGGCGAGGCCGGCCGCCATGAAGTCGCCGACCACCAGGACGGTGCGGGCGTCCGGCGCTTTTTCGACCACGGGCGTTGCCGGCTCCTCTGGTGGGCGAGGCGCACGCGGTTTCTTCTTCGGCTTAGGTCTCGCCTTCTGGATGTCCTGCGGCGGCTCGACCCGCTCGCTGCGGCGCGGAAACAGAAGGTCGCGCAATGACCAGCCCCGGCTTTGCTGCGGCTGTTCCTGCGCCATGGCTGGGGCATGGACAGCTCCGGCCACGGCAATGGCGAGCACGGCGAAGGCCAGGATCAGCACCGGCATGCGACGGACGAACGTCCCGATGCGCGTAGGCCAAACCAATCGCTCCCTCCCTACTCAACTTCGTCAGGCTCTATTTCTGCCTGAGCCATTTCAGCACTTCCAAGCTCGGATAGCCATCCTGGGTCAAGCCAACCTTGGCCTGATAAGCCATGATGGCCGTCTTCGAGCCGTCGCCGATCTTGCCGTCGAATTTGCCGTCGTAAAGGCCGTGCTGGGAAAGTCGCTTCTGCAACTCCTGCCGTTCCTCGAAGCTGAGCTTGGTAAAAGGCCGGTTCCAATCCTGGACCAGGCCGCTGCCACCCGCGATCTCATCGGCAAGCAGACCGACGGCGAGCGCGTATTTGTCGGCATTGTTGTAGGCCTTGATGACCGAAAAATTCCTGACCATCAGGAAGGCCGGCCCGCCACGGCCGTCCGGCACTTTCAGCGTTGCCTTGTCGGTGAGGTTCTTGAACGGCTTGCCGCTGGCGCGGCCCACGCCGAGCGCCTGCCATTGCGCCAGGGTCTTCGACCCGGCGGGAAGTTTGCCGGCCGGCAACGCGACCTCGTAGCCCCAGGTCTTGCCGGCCTGCCAGCCATTCTTCTTGAGCAAATTGGCTGATGTCGCCAGCGCATCGGGAATGGAATTCCAGATGTCGCGCTTGCCATTGCCGTCCATGTCGACGGCATAGTGCTGGTAACTGGTCGGGATGAACTGGGTCTGGCCCATGGCGCCCGCCCAGGAGCCCATCAGGTGGCTTTCGTCGATATCGCCGGTCTGCAGGATCTTCAGCGCCGCTACCAGCTGGGTGCGGGCGTATTTCGACCGTTTCGCGTCGCCATAACCCAAAGTCGCCAGCGAACGGATGACGTTGCGCATGATGTCGTCGCGCTTGAGAATTTCGCCATAGTTCGATTCCATCGACCAGATGGCCAGGAGAACGTAGCGGTCGACGCCGAATCTCGCCTCGATCCTGTCCAGCCAAGGCTTCCATTTCTTCGCCATCTGCTGCCCGACGGCGACGGACTGGTCATGGACGCGGTTGTCGAAATAATCCCAGGCGGGCGCGGTGAATTCGGGCTGGGTGCGGGCCTTTTCCAGCACCACCGGATCGGGCTCGTTGATGCCCCGGAAAGCCTGGTCGTAAACGGCGCCGGAAACGCCACCCGCCACGGCGGTGGCGCGGAAGCCGGCGACCCATTGCCGGAAACCGGCGTCGGCGAAGGCCGGCCCGGTGGGGACAAGCAAAGCGAGCGAGAGGCTGGCCGCCGTCATGACGCTGGCGAAACGTTTTGCGGCATTGCGAACGGACATTTTTTCCTCCTTCTCTGTCCCAGGAAAGACCATTCTTCGCCGAACCGGGTTAGGAATTAGTTTACCATAGGCGTCGCCTGGAACGAAAAGACACCTCGATGCTTTAACCGGCGGGAGTTTCCCTCAGCCGCCCCACTAATCTTCAATTCCGGCGCGAAAATGTCGTGGGACGGGGATTGCGGAGCTGGCCAGCAAACGGATAATTTAAACTATGAAGAGAGTTCGCAAGGCAGTTTTCCCGGTCGCCGGTCTCGGCACGCGGTTTCTCCCGGCCACCAAGGCTGTTCCCAAGGAGATGCTGACCGTCGTCGACAGGCCAGTCATCCAGTATGTCGTCGATGAGGCGCGCGAGGCGGGCATCGAGCATTTCATCTTCGTCACGGGCCGCAACAAGGCGGTCATCGAGGACCATTTCGATATCCAGTTCGAACTCTATGACACGCTGGCACAACGCGGCAAGGACGAGCAGCTTGCCCGCCTGCAGCGGCTGCAGCCGGCACCGGGGCAGACCAGCTTCACCCGCCAGCAGGTGCCGATGGGTCTTGGCCATGCCGTCTGGTGTGCGCGCGAACTGGTCGGCGATGAGCCGTTCGCCCTGTTGTTGCCCGACATGATCATGCAGTCGGAAAAGAGCTGCACGAAGGCGATGGTCGAGCTCTACGAGGAGACCGGCAACAACATCATCGCGGTGCAGGAATGCGACCCGGCGGAGGCTCATAAATACGGCATCGTCGGGCGCGGCGAAGACACGCATCACGGCTTCCGCATCACCGAGATGGTCGAGAAGCCGAAGTCGGGCACCGCGCCGTCCAACCTCTACATCAACGGCCGCTACATCCTGCAGCCCGAGATCTTTAGGATTCTGGAAGGCCAGGAAAAGGGCGCCGGGAACGAGATCCAGCTGACCGACGCGATGCTGAAGCTGGAGAAGCAGCAGGCCTTCTACGGCTACCATTATAAGGGCCGCACCTTCGATTGCGGCTCGCCGGAAGGTTTCGTCGAGGCCAATGTCGCTTTCGCGCTGTGGCGCAACGACATGAACCAGAGCATGGCCGGCGTCATCCGCACGCTGCTCGACGAGATGAAGCCATCAGAACGGCGCGGGGCAGCCTTCTAGGGTATGCCTGATATTCAGGTGATGCCTGCCTGCGAATGGCCGCTCCTACGCTTCCCAGTTCTACTGCGTCGCAGTAGAATTGTGCTCACGTACATAAAGTACGCTCCGCTGCGGTTCTCGGTATCAGCCATTCTCGACTCGGCCCGACCCTGACTCTCGCCATACCTTGGCGCACACGCCTTCAGCGCTGCACCTTCACGCCGACGAAGATGCTGTTGGCGGTGTAGTCGCGGCCGGGCAGGTTACTGGTCAGCTTTTCGGTCCTTACCCTGCTGGTGAGGCCCGCATAGCGGTTCAGCCACCAGGTCAGCCCGGCCTCGGCGCTCAAGATCCTGTCATGGCCGTCAATGCCGACATAATCGCGCCAATCCAGGCCCAAGGCCGCATTCGCGGTAAGATTGGATCGGATCACGCGCTCGCCCGTCAGGCGTCCGGAGTAGAGGATATCGCCGCTTTCGCCCGATGTGGTCGTGGTCTCGACGGTGGTCTTGCCGGTCAAGCCGATGATGGTGTCGCGCTGCGGCGACCATTTGAGGTCGGCATTGACGGTGGCCCCCGAAATCGCTTCCAGGCTGTTGTCGTCGATCGCCTCTCTGAGCCAACCGGCCGAGAATTCGCCCGACAGCTTCTCGCCCATGTCGAGTTGCAAGCCGGCGCGGGCGCCAAGACGCGTCGAGGAGCGCTCGAAGCCTTCATTGTCGATGCGCTGGTCGTAGGCCCGGCGGCCGACCTCGATCTCGGTGAAGGGCGTGAGCGCGGGGGAGATCTCGTAGCCGGTGCGCAAGGTTGCAGTGTAGAGCGTATTGTCCTGATCTTTCTGCGACAGCGAGGTGCCGTCCGAGAGCTTGGCGTCACCATAGAAGTCGTGCGAGACCGCCCCGGTCAACGTATACTGCATCTTGCCGACGGCCTTTTCGACGCCGATGCTGCCGTCGATGGTCTGCCGCAGCGGCTGGGTGCTGACGCCGGCGATGGCATCGGGCGAGGACGCGGATTCCGGCACGGCTTCGTAGCCGAGCTTGGCGATGGCGCGCAAGTCATTGTCGAGGTCGACATTGAGCTGGCCTTCGATGCGGCCCTGCGCGTCGTGAACCGGGTAGCCCGACACGGTTTCACGGAAAATTCCGTAGCCGTCGATGGTCGCGGCGTTTTCACGCCAGTCGGAAGCGGCGGTAAAGCGAAGCGCCGTCTCGGACAGCAGCGCCGATGTGCCGGCACTGCTCGAATCGCCGTTCGTCGTCGCCGTCAGCCCCTGTTCGATGGTCGGCCGGATGATGAAGGAGCCCCATTTGACGCCGGTTGCGGCGAACGGATCGTCCTCGGGTTTCTTGTTCTGACCCTCGATTGCAGCGGTGCGCTCGGCGCCGGGGTCGAGTTTCTGCCTGTCCGCACTGTCGATGGTGAGTGCACGGCGATTGGCCGCTTCCTGATCCGCCGCGATATCGGCGGTGTCGTCCGTCGCGGCCGTCGTGGCGGTGGTGGTTGGATCCGTAGCCGCCGTGGTGTTCTTTTTCTTCTTTTTTTTGTCGGCGACCTTGTCCTTTGCCTTATCGGCCGCATTCTGCCTGGCGGTCGAAGCGCGGCGTGGCTTGGGCGGCGTGGGCGCGTCGGCGGAGGCATCGTCGCCGGCCTGGGGCGGGTCGAAGACGCTGGTGGTCGAGTTCGCGGCGTCCGCGTCGTCAGGCACGGCGCCGGCGCTGGCCGGCAGATAGGTTCGCGCCGGCGCGTTGTCCTGCGCGGCCGCGTTGGCCGCCGCTTGCTGTGCAAGAACCAGGTTTCTCGCCTTGCGCTGCTGGTCGGACAGAATCGCCGATTCCGACACTTCTCCGCGCAATTCCGTTTCCTGGGCATGGAGTGGCGTGGAACGCAGCAAGGCAAGGATGCTGGTCGCCAGCAGCAAGGCGCAGATCGCCTTGCCCTGTCGTCCTCTCAATTTTTCTGGCTGGACCCCGGACATCGCCACCACTGCCTGCGCGGCGCACGCGCGCCATACTTACCGAACCGTAAATGGGGATGGTTAACGGAGGGTTGAGGCCGCGCGCAGGACTGGCTCCAAACGCGGATTCCGCGGGCGCCAATGCGGGTCCGCGTCGTGCCTTCTATTTTGATCCTTGTCGTCGTCCCCAACGACCGCACACATCCGGCCGTCATGCAGAGGCCGTTTCTGTTGGACAGGCGGGCGGCAAAGCGCTAATCGCATCACCCATGCATGCGAGATCTCTCGATAAGAAGCCTCTGGACAGGCAAGCGTCGATCGAATCGGCGCTGAGAACGGTAACAACCGAACAGGCGGGAATCGCGGCCCTTGCCGAGGCGCTTGAGAACGGACTGGCGGCACCCTTTGCCCAGGCCGTCGAGACGATCTCGAAGATCGAGGGCCGGCTCATCGTCACCGGTGTCGGCAAAAGCGGCCATATCGGTTCGAAGATCGCCGCTACGCTGGCCTCGACCGGCACGCCGGCCTTCTTCGTCCATCCCGTCGAGGCCAATCATGGCGATCTAGGCATGATCGCCAGGGACGACGCCATCATCGCGATCTCATGGTCGGGCGAGAGCAAGGAGATGATGGGCATCGTCGCCTATTCCAGGCGCTTCTCCATTCCACTCATCGCCATCACCTCCGGAGAAACCTCGGCGCTGGCGCGCGCGGCCGACGTCGTGCTGCTTTTGCCGCGCACCCCGGAAGCCTGCCCGCACGGCCTGGCGCCGACGACGTCGACGCTGCTGCAACTGGTCATCGGCGATGCGCTGGCGATCGCGCTGCTCGAGGCGCGCGGCTTCACGCCGGACCATTTCCGCACCTTCCATCCCGGCGGCCAGCTCGGCGCCAACCTGACCATGGTCTCCGAGATCATGCGGGTCGGCGAGCAGATGCCGCTGGCTTCGCTCGGCACCAAGATGCCGGAAGCGGTGATGACGCTGTCGCAGAAGAAGGTCGGCTGCGTGCTGATCGTCGACGCCAATGGCGAGTTGGCCGGGATCATCACCGATGGCGATGTCGCGCGCAACCTGCACCGCAACCTGGCCGACGTCATCGTCGACGAGGTGATGACCCGCACACCCAAGACGGTCGACCCGCAGACGCTTGCAGGCACTGCGATCGCGCTGCTCAACGAGCACAATGTCGGTGCGCTGGTGGTGACCAGGAACAACATGCCGCTGGGCGTGGTGCATTTCCACGACCTGCTGCGCATCGGCGCCGCCTAAGATATTGATCTTCAGGTGAGGCCGGCCTGCGAGCGAAGGCTTCCTGCGCTTCCGGCGTAGGCCGGAGCGCACGGACTTAATGTCCGCCCTGCTCGTCGCAAGAGCGACCCCGAAACCCATCGTTCACGACTTGGCCTGACCTGAATCTCAATACTTTAGCACGTTGGCACTCGCTGGAATTCAGACCCGCTCCACCGTCAGTTCCAGATCCGTGTCCGCGGCGCTTGTCACACGAACCTGAGTGCCGGCGGGCAGATCGGGGCCGGAGACACGCCACAGCGTGTCGCCGAGCTTGATGCGGCCACGGCCGTCGCGGATCGGTTCGGCGAGCGTCGCCATCCTGCCGACCATCTGGGCGCCACGGCGATTGAGCAGCGGCTGATCGGTTGGCTGGTCATGTCCGCCCATGAGTTTCTTGCCGGCAAAGGCTGAAACCAGCGACAGCACGAGGAATAGCAGCACCTGGACCTGCCATGTCCAGATGGCGACATCCCAGATCAGCAGCGACACCGCGCCGACGATCAGAGCGGCGATGCCGATCCAAAGCATGAAGAAACCCGGTGCGATGACCTCTACCACCAGCAGCACGAAGCCCAGAACCATCCAGTTCCACGGCCCGAGTTCAGAAACGATGCGGTCGATCATGAGAGTGGCCTATCTCAGTTGTCGGAGGGCCTGACGACAGGCGGACGTGCCGCCTGCCTTTGCGCGCCGGTCGTGCCTTCGCTGCGAAAGACTTCCTTGGCGATTTCGCCGATACCCCCGAGCGAGCCGATCAGCGACGATGCCTCGAAAGGCATCAGCACGATCTTGCTGTTGGTGGCGGTGCCGATCTTGCCCAGCGCCTCGGTGTATTTCTGGGCGACGAAGTAGTTCAGTGCCTGGACGTCGCCCTTGGAGATCGCTTCCGACACCACCTGGGTGGCGCGGGCTTCCGCTTCGGCGGAGCGTTCGCGCGCCTCGGCGTCGCGGAAGGCGGCTTCCTTGCGGCCCTCCGCTTCGAGGATCTGCGACTGCTTGAGGCCCTCGGCGGCCAGGATCTGCGCGCGCTTGTTGCGCTCGGCGGTCATCTGGCGGCCCATCGATTCGATCAGGTTGGCGGGCGGGTTGATATCCTTGATCTCGACGCGGGTGATCTTGATGCCCCAAGGATGCGCGGCCTCGTCGACGACGCGCAGCAGGCGCTCGTTGATGGCGTCGCGGTTCGACAACAGCTCATCGAGGTCCATCGAACCCATGACGGTACGGATGTTGGTCATCGTCAGGTTGAGGATGGCGTTCTGCAGGCCGGCAACCTGATAGGCGGCCTGTGCCGCATTGAGGATCTGGTAGAAAGCGATGCCGTCGACACCGACGATGGCATTGTCGCGGGTGATGATCTCCTGGCTCGGAACGTCGAGCACCTGTTCCATCATGTTCATCTTGGCGCCGATGCGATCGACGAACGGAAAGATGAGGTTCAGGCCGGGGCTCAGTGTCTTGGTGTAACGACCAAAGCGTTCGACGGTATAGTTGTATCCCTGTGGGATTGTCTTGATGCCCTTGAACAGCACCAGTACGACAAGCGCCACCAGAACAACGACCGCAATATCGAAACCACTGAAATCCATCTGGCCCTCCCTCAGAGGCAGGCCACGCGAGCCATTCCCGCGCAACCGGCTTCACCAAAGACTTAAGTGTGTTTCAGGAGCGTTACAATCAGGTGATGAGCGATTGTTTGTGGGTATGCACTCAGCGGTTGAAGGCAAACAGGCTTGCATCCGTGTCTTCAAGCCCGCCAATGGAAGCAGAGATGATCTCGGCGGCGATGCGCGAGAAGGTGATGCCGTTGCCGCCATAACCCATCACGGCATGGATGCGCGGGTGCCTGGGAATGGCGCCGATGTAGGGGAGGCCAGTGGTCGTGGTGCCGAAGGAGCCGGTCCAGGCAAAGTCGGGCCGGGTGTCGAGGTGCGGAAACATCAGGTCGAGTTTTGCGGCAATGCGGGCGCTTTTGTCGGCTATCAGCTTATCGCGCCGCGTCTCGTCAAGGAATTCCTCGTCCTCGCCGCCGCAGATGACCCGGCCATCGGCGGTTGCCCTGACATAGAGGTAGGGATCCGACGCCTCCCAGATGAACGCCGCGCCCGGCCAGAGCTTCCGTGGTTGCGGACATGTCGCAATCGCCCATGTCGAGATGACCCGGTGAGCGGCCGCCGGCACGATGTCGATCAGCTCGTAACCGGTGGCCAGGACAACATGCCGTGCCGTGATGGTGGGGCCGTCCGTGGTTGCCACCACCACCTCATCGGCGCTGTCCTCGATCGCCGTCGCTTCGACGGGAGCGTATAAACGTGCCTTGCGCTCCAGCGCCTTGAGCAGCAGCCCTGCCGTCAGCTTGCGAGGGTCGAGCGCGATGTTGCCATGGCTCAGGATGGCGCCACCCCGATCGATGCCGAATGCTCCGGCCAATGGCGCCGATGTAAGATAGGTCGCGCCGATGCCGGCCATCTGCCGCGCCTCGGCTTCGTCCCGGAGTTCCGATGGGCCGAGCACGGTGCCAGCCAGATAAAGCGATTGGGTGCGGCTTATGCCGCAGTTGATGCCGAGTTCGGCGATGCGGGCGGCAAGGTTGGAAACGGCTAGCCGGGAGCGTCGCCAGGCCTGCCGTGCCTGGCCCTTGCCGATCATCCTCGAGAGCGTTGAAAGCGGCTGGTCGATCTCGAATTGCACAAGCGCGGTTGTTGCCGCCGTCGATCCTTTCAGCGGCCCACGCCGGTCGATGCAGATCACGGCGTGAGCGCCGGCTGTCAGTGCCTCGGCCATCATGGCGCCGCTGATGCCCATGCCGACGATAAGCACATCGGTCTTGACGTCCCGGGTCAGACTGCCAGTCGGTACCGCGGGCGCCCGATAGGCGGACCAGACGGGCCGGCCAGTGCTGAGGTCAAGTTTGCGGAGCATTGAGTTCTCCGGAGGCGCTGCTCAACGCTCCGGAGCTGGTGTTGTTCCGGCATCAAGCCCAGCCTGACAGCTCGCGCCGTACCATCGCTTCGATCACCGCCATGCCTTCAGGGCTATCATTCAGGCATGGTATGTGGGCGAAGTTCTTGCCGCCGGCATGGTGGAAGGTCTCGGCCGCTTCGCGGCCAATCTCATCCAGCGTCTCGATGCAGTCGACTGAAAACCCCGGATTGACGATGGCGATCGACTTGACGCCGTCCTTGGCCAGTTTCTCCACAGTCTTGTCGGTGTAGGGCTGCAGCCATTCTTGCGCCCCGAAGCGTGATTGGAACGTGGTGATCAGTTTTCTTTCGTCCCAGCCGAGCCTGTCGCGCAGCAGCCGCGTCGTCTTCAGGCAATGGCAATGATAGGGATCGCCCTTCTCAAAATAGGGTTTTGGAATGCCGTGATAGGAGGCGATGACCACCTCGGGCTGGAAATCCAGGGTCGCCAGGTGCCGTTCGATCGAACTGGCCAGCGCCTCGATGTAGACTGGCTCATCATAATAGGGCGGCACGCTGCGGACGGCAGGTGCCGCCCGCATCTTCATCAAGGCGCGAAACAGCTGGTCGTTTGCGGTGGCGGTCGTCGTCGCCGAATATTGCGGATAGAGTGGAAAGCTCAGGATGCGATCGCAGCCTTGTGCGACCAGCCTTTCGGCGACGCTCGACGTCGAAGGGTTGCCGTAGCGCATCGCCCAGTCGACGACCACGTTGGGCAGATCGCGTAACGCCCCGGCCAATTTTTCACCTTGTGCGCGGGTATAGGTTCGCAAAGGCGACTCGTTCTTCTCCCGGTTCCAGATCCTGGCGTAGTTGGCGCCCGACTTCTTCGGTCGCGTGGTCAGCACCAGTCCATAGAGGATGGGATACCAGATCGCCTTGTTGAGTTCGATAACGCGTGGATCAGACAGGAACTCCCTGAGATAACGCCACATCGGCCTGAACTCGGTGCCGTCGGGTGTTCCAAGGTTGACCAGCATGACCCCTATCTTGCCGGTCTTGACGGGCGGATGCCCGACCGGTCGTGGGCCAGGGGCTTTCGCGGCTTTGGGATCGACAATAGTGGAAAGCGGCATATGGGTCTCCGAGACGTGAACCTAACGATCCTGCAGGAGCTTTCAATGCCGCGTCTGGCCGCACCTTACAGCATGTCGCGGCGGATAGGATTCGCCCGACCTGCCGTAAGCTTCTGATAATCGAGGACACCTCCGGGCGACATGCATCAGGCCATGGAAATATAAACCCGCCCGGTTCCCCGGGCGGGCGATGTGGCGGAGCTGGACGAAATTACTTCGCCGGGATGGTCAGTGTCGCGCCCGGCATAAGCCGATGCGGCCTTTGGCCCTTGTTCGCCTCATAGATGAGCTTCCACTTGGTCGCATCGCCATAGGCCTTCTTCGCCAGATCCCAGTAGGTATCGCCGGTCACGACGACATGATTGCCGGTGGCTGGTGTGGCTTCAGCGGGCTTTGCCGGCTCGGCGGGCGCGGGCGTCGCAGGCGCAGGAGTGGCCGGCGCGGGAGTGGTCTCGGCAGGCTTCGCCGGTTCGGCAGGTGCCGGCGGGGCCGGTGGTGCAGGCGCGTTTTCCGTCGATATGGCTGGCGGCGTGTTGGCGATATCGCCTGAGTTGGCAGGCAATTCCGGCATTGCCGGTGCAGCCGGTTTGGCAGCCTCGGCCGGTGCCGGCGCTGCCGGTGCGGTCTCCGCCGGCTTTGCTGGTTCGGCGGCGGGAGCTGCCGCTGTCGTCGCTGCGATCTCGGTGATGCGGCCGTCGAGCTTCGGCGTATAGGGCCGGTGCGCGCCGAGATAGTCGGCCACGACCTGTTCGAGGCCAGGGCCGTAATCATAGGCGTTCTTGGCCTTTTCGGCGAAGACCTTGTAGCCATCGCCGCCCTGGCGGACATAGTTGTTGGTGGCGACCAAATAGTCCTTGGTCGGACTTATCGGCGTCCAGGCGCCGTTTTCCATCACCTCCACCGACTTGACGCGGCCGGCATTGGGCGCGACCGATTTGTCGAAGGAATATTTGAGGCCCGCCACCTGCGGGAAGCGGCCGGCGCCGTCCTCGATCTGGCTGAGCCCGCCTTCGAGGCCGGCGACCAGGTCCTTGCCGGAAATCTGGAAGGTCGCCAGCGTGTTTTGAAACGGCAGCACGGTCAGCACCTCGCCCATGGTGACGGTGCCCTTGTCGATGGAGGCGCGCAGGCCGCCGCCATTTGAGATGACGATCTCGACGCCCTGTCCCTTGACGCGGTCGAGGATGGCGTCGGAGACGAGATTGCCCATCGCACATTCCTTGGCGCGGCAGCTTTCGCGGCTGCCGTCGATGACGTCGGTGGTCTCGGCCACTTCCTTGTTCTTCAAGGCCTCGATCGGCGCGCCAAGCTCCTTGATGCGGACGAGCACGGCCGGGTCCGGTGTGATCGACTTGTCGAGATAGATCGGGTCGCCGCTTGCCGATTTGACGACGCCATTGTCGTCGAAAACCACCTTGAACTCGCCGAGATATTTCGAATAGGACGCCGCCTGCACCACCGGCACCTTGTAGCCGCCGGGGTTGTCGACCATGGTCGGGTAGGGACCAGCCGCCTTCGGATCGGTATTGGACAGAAGCGTGTGGCTGTGGCCGCCGACCACGATGTCGATGCCAGGGATCTTGGCAATGACGTCGCGCTCCCTGTTGTAGCCGATATGGGTCACGGCGATGATCTTGTTGACGCCTTCTCCCTTGAGTTTCTCGACCTCGGCCGTGATCGACTTGACATCGTCCTCGATTTTGATGTTGGGGCCGGGGGAGGCGAGTTCGGGCGTGTCGTTGGTGACGGCGCCGATGATGCCGATCTTCTGGCCGCCGACCTCGACGACAACAGACGGCTTGACGCGGTCGCCGAGCTTGGACTGCGCGTTGGCCTTGACGTTGGCGCCGAGCACAGGGAACTTGATCATGTCGAGGAACGGCGCCAGCGCCGCCTCGCCGTCGTCGAATTCATGGTTGCCGAGTGCCATGGCGTCGAACTTCATGTCATTGAGGAACTCGCCTTCGACCTTGCCCTTGTAAGTCGTGTAGAACAGCGAACCCTGGAAATTGTCGCCGGCACTGAGCAGCAACACGTTCTGGCCTTCCAGCTTCTTGCGTTCCTGGGCAATGGCGGTGATCAGCCGGCCGGCGCCGCCGATGCATTCGCCCTTGGTCTCCTCCTCGGCCGAGCAGGTCGATTCGTATTTGTTGTTGCCTTCGATGCGGCTGTGCCAGTCATTGATGTGCAGGATGTTCAGTGTGTAGTCGGCAAAGGTTGCGCCGGCCGACAGGCCAAGCGTCGACGCGGAAAGGGCGGCAATGGCGGCAAGCTTCTTCATCTTCGTCTCCCGGTAGGCTGATCAGAGGCGTCTGGCGCCCTTGCTTGACTGGGTATTACAGCCAGCGTTTCGATCATGTTCCCATCGCGTCCGGGCCGACGCAAGGGGAAATGCGGCGGTATCTCCAGGCGCGAAACCCGGGGTATTTGCCGGCACAAAAAAAGAACGGCGGCCGAGGGGCCGCCGTCTTATGTGACTGGAATGTTCGCCGAGTTCAGGTGCGCCGCGTCAGCACGAAATTCTGGCCGGCGGAGCTGGTGCAGTTGAGCTGGCTGGTCGACACCATCAGGCAATTGAAGCTTACCGGGGTTTGGCGGATCAGCGAGGTGCCGTTGATCTGCACCGACGTGGCGCCGGTCATCGTGTAGCTGCCATCGGCAAGCTTCTGTCCCGTGTCGGTGGCGACGGTCGTGAAGGTGCCGCCGGTGAAGGTCGACAGGCCGGTGCCCTTGGCATCGATCCAGGAACCTTCGACCCCTTTCGGGGCGGCGGCCATGGGCGGCGTATCTGGGCCGCTGGTGGCACAGGCAGCAAGCATCGAGGCAAGGGCGCCCGCCAGGCCTGTCGAAAGAACTTTGCGCGCAATCGTCATATGAAATCCTCTCCAAACGCGTCGTCCCAGAAATCGGGCCGATTTCTGGGAATTGACGCGAACGTCCAAAGTGCCGGGGTATGCTTTAAGCGTTCAACGGACGCACATCGCCACCCCAGGCCGCCTCCCTTCAATCGCCCGATTTCCGGGCGATTGCAAGGCAATGGAGCATGGTCCGGGTGGTGCTATCGGACGAGGATGTTGCGGAATTGCCACGGGTCGCTGCGGTCGAGGTCCTCCGGGAAGAGACCCGGGCGTCTGTCGAGCGGCGTCCAGTCGGTATAATAGCCCTTGACCGGTCCGAGATAGGGCGACTGCACGTCCAGGCAGCGTTTGTAATCCATCTCGTCGGCCTCGACGATGCCGGCGGCGGGATTCTCCAGTGCCCAGACCATGCCGGCCAGGACAGCCGAGGTGACCTGCATGCCAGTGGCGTTCTGGTAGGGGGCCAGCTTGCGCGCTTCGGCGAGTGACAGCTGCGAACCGTACCAGTAGGCATTCTTGTCATGGCCGTAGAGCAGGACGCCGAGCTCGTCGACACCGTCGACCAGTTCGTTCTCGTCGAGCACGTGGTGCACCGGCTGCGGCTTGCCGGCGGCACCGAACATCTCGTCCAGCGACAGCATCGCATCGTTGCAGGGATGGTAGGCGTAGTGGCAGGTCGGGCGGTATTGAACCTTGCCCTTCTTGGAGCGCACTGTGAAGAAATCGGCGATCGAGATCGCCTCGTTGTGGGTTACCAGCAGGCCATATTGCGGTCCCGGCGTCGGGCACCAGGAGCGTACGCGGGTGTTGGCGCCGGGCTGCTCCAGGTAGATCGCGGCCTTTGAACCATGCTTGTGCTTCTTGCCGTTCTTGGGCATCCAGGTCTCATGCGTGCCCCAGCCGAGCTCGGCTGGCTGCAAACCCTCGGAGATGAAGCCCTCGACCGACCAGGTGTTCCAGAACACATCCATAGGCTTGGGCTTCTTGGTCCGCTGGGTGTCGCGCTCGGCGATGTGGATGCCCTTGACGCCGGCCTTCTTCATCAGCTTGGCCCAGCCCTCGCGATCGTCCTGCGATGGCTCGGAGAATTCCATGCCAAGATCGGTGGCGAGGTTGACCAGCGCCTGCTTGACGAACCACGACACCATGCCGGGATTGGCACCGCAGGTGGATATCGCAGTGGCGCCGCCCGGCTTGTCGTGCTTTTCCTTGATCAGCGCCTCGCGCAACGCATAGTTGGTGCGGCTGGCGTTGTCGGCCTTGGCGTCGAAATAGAAGCCAAGCCAAGGCTCGACGACGGTGTCGATATAGAGCACGCCGAGCTTGCGGCAGAGCCGCATCAGGTCCACCGAGCCGGTATCGACCGACAGGTTGACGCAGAAGCCCTGGCCACCGCCATTGGTCAGAAGCGGCGTCAACAGCTTCTTGTAGTTCTTCTCGGTCACCGCTTCCTGGACGAAGGCGATGCCGCGCTCGTCGAGCAGCTTGCGATCGGTATCGCGCGGGTCGAGGACTGTCATGCGCGACTTGTCGAACTTGAAATGGCGCTCGATGAGCGGCAACGTTCCGCGTCCGATCGAGCCGAAGCCGATCATCACCACGGGGCCGGTGATCTCACCGTAAACGGGCCAGTTTTCGTTCGCCATTTTATCGAGCACTCCTTCAACTACGTCCAAAAGCCGGGCAACTGCGTTCAAAAGCTGGGCAACTGCGTGCAAAAACCCGGCATTTTCGCCCAACGGCCATGCGCTACATCACAGATCATTGTCACAAACCAGCGAAAAGCGCCAACCAGCGACTACGCGTCCTTGGCCATTTGGTTAAGGACAGCGATCAGCCGATCGCGATCCGATGTCAGGCCCTTGTAGTCGAGCTGGGCGACATCGAGTGCTTCGAGCTGCGCGGCAAAGGACGCTGCCAGCGTCGCCCGGTCCGGGTGCCGCGCCAGCACGGCGAGCGGGTCGAGATGGATGCGGATGGTGAACAGGATGTCGCGTGAGGCGGGCAGTTTGCGCAGCGTCTGGCGCTCGACCCGGATGAAGGCGTGCGTCTTCACGTCACCGTCGGGGAAACGCGTCGGCCGGCTGATGGCGCGGTCGATGCGCTCGATATTGGACAGCGGATGGTAGAGTGCATCGCCTGATTGGATCGACCAATTGTAGCGTTCGACGGCCTGGCCCTGCAGGCCATCGAACATCCGGTTGATCAGATCGGCCGGCCTTGTGCCTGGGCCGAAGCCCGGCACCGGCTCGTGGATCTGCTGAAGCGGCTTGCCGAATTTTTCGACAAGCGACCAGGACGAGGGAAAGCACAGCGAACCCGCCGCGAGCCGCCAGCCATCTTCGCCCCGCCGCATGAGGATCAGGTCTTCCTGGACCAGCAGCGAGGCCGCGACGAGGGGCGCTCCGGCGAGGCTGGAGGGGATCGTGGGACGGCTCGTCGCACCCACGACCGCAACGCCCGCATCGCTGCGCCGGTGGGTGTCGGGAAATCTTTCCGGCAGGTAAGCGCCGAGCAGTTCGAGCACTTCCTGCTGGGCGTCACGCGTACCGTCCTGCTCGAGGAAGACGCGTTCAGGGATTTCGGCATAGAGCCGGCGCTTTTTAGCGAGGTAGGGCAGCAAATGGCCGTCTACCTCGATCCAGTTCGCGGGGTCGAGCGGCTTCAGCCCGATGGTGAAGAGTTTCGACGAGCCGTCATACGGCGTGTGGGCGGGTAGGGACGTCATGCCTCAGATCAGTTTGACTTCAGATTAGTTTGGCCGGGATCAGCCCGCGCAGCGAATTGCCGACGAACAGCGCCTTGGCGGATTTCAGGTCATTCAAGCTGTAGATCGCTTCACTGGCGCGGCCTTCATCCAGAAGCGCGCCGCGCAGTACGCCAGGCAGCAGGCCGCAATCGAGCCGGGGCGTTGCCAGCACGCCGTCGCCGAAATCGGCGAAGACATTGGTGATCGTGCCTTCGCAGATCTCGCCGCGCTCATTGGCCAGCAGCACCTCATCGGCCTGGGTGACGAGGTATTCGGAGCGGGCATGGGTGTAGGGCTGCCGCCGGCTGGTCTTGTGGCGCAGCAGCATGTTGCTCGAATCGAGCCTCGTCCGCGCCAGCCGCAGTGCCCACACCTTGTCGGCGGCAAGCGGTTCATAGGGCTGCGCCGAGGCGTTGGCCTGGCCATTGCGCGACAGGGCGAGCCGCGTGCGCATGGCGACGGGCGATCGATCGACCGCATCGCTCAGGGCCTCGCCAACCCTTTGCGGATCATAGCTGAAGCCCAGTTCCGCCGCCGAGCCATAAAGGCGGGCAAGATGGCGATCGAGGCGCAGGAAGCCCGAGGCGGGCTCCCAGCGCATGGTCTCGATCAGCTCGAAACCGGCGGTGTCCCCGTCGCGAAACGGGCTTTGAGCAGACACTCCTGGTACTCCTCTTCCGCGACCGAATCGAAGACGATGCCGCCGCCGACATTGTAGACGGCCTCGCCGCTGGCAAAGAGCGAGATGGTGCGGATCGCCACGGAAAAGCGCATCGTGCCGCCGGGCGCGATCCAGCCAATGGCGCCGCAATAGACATCGCGCGGCGTGGCCTCCAGATCGTGCAGGATCTCCATGGCGCGGATCTTCGGCGCGCCGGTGATCGAGCCGCAGGGAAACAGCGCCGCGAATACCTGTCGTATCGAGAGGCCGGGCAGCAGCTTGGCCCTGACGTCGCTCACCATCTGGTGCACGGTCGGGTAGGTCTCGATGCGGAACAGTTCCGGCACCTCCAGCGTGCCGACCTCGCTGATCAGCGATATGTCGTTGCGCAGGAGGTCGACGATCATCCGGTTCTCGGCCTGGTTCTTCTCGTCATTGCGCAGGAAATTCTTCTGCCGCTCGTCCTCGTCCCCGGTTGCGCCGCGCGGTGCGGTACCCTTCATCGGATGCGTCTCGATCATCCCCGCCGCATCGATCTCGAAGAACAGTTCGGGCGAGCGCGACAGGACGATCGGGTCGCCCAGCGCGATCAGGGCGCCATATTTCACGGGCTGGCGTTCGGTCAGCGCGTCGAAGGCGGCGAGCGGATCGCCGGACCATTGCGCGTGCACCGGAAAGGTCAGGTTGCCCTGGTAGCAATCGCCTTGCCTGATGTGCCGATGCAACCGCGAGAACCGCTTCTCGTAGTCCTCGAACGACCACGTTGCCCTTGCGTCGAAGATCGGGCCGTTGGTCGGCGTACCTAGCGGCGGCACCGCTTCTTCATCAGGAGCATCGAAGACCCCGAGGCAGACCAGCGGGGCCCGGCGCCGGCCCGGCAGCAAGGGAACGAGTTTCGATTCGAGCAGGTAACCGGCCTCGTAGGAGAAATAGCCGGCCAGCCATTTGCCGGCATCGTGCGCGGCCTGCGCCGCTTGCAACGCCGCCGGGAAGTCTTTGGGCTCATGCGCAACGATGACATCGGCCGGCCGCTTGAAAACGAGCTGGCGCGCGCTTTCGTCGTTGCGGAAAATTGCTGCGGGCAGGGACATGGGAACCGGGATCGATGGAGCTGACGATCGCTCTATATAGGGGGCCGGGCGCGCGCAATCGAGGGAACGGCACCCTGTCCCTCAAAGCCGACCTTTGCCGGATCGAACCTTGCCGACAAAAGAAAGCGGCGGCGCCCTTGGCGCCGCCGGTCGCATGGCCTCTGTATCCGTCGTTCAGGTATTGCTGGCGGTTCCGGCCGTCGGAAACTGCTTGGCGAATTCGGCCTCGTTGCCAGCGGCGAGCAGCTTGGCCTGCTCGATCCAGCGTTCGCGCGCGATGCGGCCGTCGAAGTTCATCACCTCCTCGATCCGCTTGATGTCGGCTGGTGTCCAGCCGGCGATCTGGGCGTATGTGGTGACGCCTTGCGCCTTGAGCAGCTTTTCGTTGACTGGGCCGATGCCGATCAACCGGCGCAGATTGTCGGGCTTGCCCGACGCCGGCTTGGCCGCTGCCGGTGCGGTCTTCTTTGCAGCGGGTGCTGCCTTGGGCACGGTCGAAGTCTTCGCCGGAGCCTTGGTCGCCGGAGCCTTGGTCGCCGGAGCCTTGGCTGCCGGTGCCGAAGCAGTTGCGAGTTTGGCGGCCGCGGGCTTCGGTGCTGCCTTTGCCGGGGCCGCCTTCGCGGCGGCTGGCTTGGCTGCCGCCGCACCGGATTTTGCAACGGCTGGCGTCGACATCAGGGCTGCCGGTGGCTGACTTGACGCCTTTGCTCCGCCGGTGCCCGACGAGGCCTGGGCCTCGCGCAGCTGACGCTCGAGGTCGGAGCGGCTCTTGCCGCATGCACTGAGTTCGCCGGTCAGGCGGTCGCTGTCGGCGCGCAGCTTGTCGCGCTCGCTGCGGGTGCGATCGAGGTCGCCGCGAAGACTGTCGAGCTCACCGCGCAGGCGCCCCCAGATGAACCAGCCGACCAACACGCCTACCAACAACGCCAGGACCACGTAGAAAAAAGTGCCCATTGTCTCTCTCCAGTCAGATCCGTCTGCCGTGGGTCATGGCCTTCGGCGCAGGACTACTCGATGATGGTTCCGCGGTTCGCGGAACAGCCGGCTTCGGTCAAGCTGTCGGCGATCGGCTTTGCCTGCCCATGGCCAACGGCCGTTGTCGCGTTCGCCTGATCGCCACCGCCGGCTGAGATTTCCCTCGCCGATCCGCATGCGCTCCGGCTGAGCTTAAACGGAAAGCTACCATAGAGCTTGCGGAAAGCTATGGGAAAACGTCGATGTAGAGTTCTTCAAGAACAAATATTTAGGGCAAGAAAAGCGCGGCCCGAACATGCATTCCGGCTAAACTGTTCTTGCCGGGCGAGAGGCGTCTCAATCGTCGAGCGTTTCCAGTTCGTCAATCAGACCGCCGATGACGCCGAGCCCGATCTGCCAGAAGGCCGGATCGGTGGCGTCGAGGCCGAAGGGCGCCAGAAGCTGCGAATGATGCTTGGTGCCGCCGGCACGCAGCATCTCGAAATATTTGTCCTGAAAGCCGCGTTCGGCATTCTGGTAGACGGCATAGAGCGAGTTCACCAGGCAGTCGCCGAACGCATAGGCATAGACGTAGAAGGGCGAGTGGATGAAGTGCGGAATGTAGGTCCAGAACACCTCGTAGCCCTCGCGCAACTTGATCGCCGGCCCCAGGCTTTCGGCCTGCACCTCCAGCCAGAACTCGCCCAGCCTGTCGGATGTCAATTCGCCGTTGCGGCGCTCGGCATGCACCTTGCGCTCGAATTCATAGAAGGCGATCTGGCGCACCACGGTGTTGATCATGTCCTCGACCTTCTGGGCGAGCATGGCCTTGCGCTCGCGCCGGTCGGTGGTCCGCTCTAGCAGCGAGCGGAAGGTCAGCATCTCGCCAAAGACGGATGCCGTCTCCGCCAGCGTCAGCGGCGTCGAGGCCATCAGCGCGCCCTGGCCGGCGGCCAGCACCTGATGCACGCCATGCCCGAGTTCATGCGCCAGCGTCATCACGTCGCGCGGCTTGCCCATGTAGTTGAGCAGCACATAGGGATGAGCCGAGGGTACGGTCGGATGTGCGAAGGCGCCCGGCGACTTGCCCGGACGCACCGGCGCGTCGATCCAGTTGCGGTCGAAGAAGGTGCGCGCGATCTCGGCCATCTCGGGCGAGAAGCGGTGATAGGCCGACAGAACCGTGTTCCTGGCCTCATCCCAGCCGATCACCGCCTGCGGCGTCTCCGGCAAAGGCGCGTTGCGGTCCCAGTGGTTCATCACCTCCATGCCGAGCCAGCGCGCCTTCATCGCGTAATAGCGGTGCGACAGGCGCGGATAGGCCTCGCGCACGGCGGTGGCGAGCGCATCGACCACGCCGCGTTCGACGCGGTTGGCGAGGTGGCGTGAATCGGCAATGTCCTCGAAGCCGCGCCAGCGGTCCGAAATTTCCTTGTCCTTGGCAAGCGTGTTGGTGATCAGCGTAAAGGTGCGCAGGTTCTTGCGGAAGGTCGCGGCCAACGCCTCCGAGGCGCGGCGGCGGACCTCGCCGTCGGCATCCTGCAAGCGATTGAGGGCCGGCTCCAGCGTCAGTTCCTCGCCGTCGATATCGAAGCGAAGATCGGTCATCGTCTCGTCGAACAGGCGGTTCCAGGCGCCGCGCCCGGTTATCGATTTCTCGTGGAAAAGCTGCTCGACACGGTCCTCGAGCTGATAGGGCTTGTCCATTCTGAGATCGAGCACCCACGGGCGGTAATGCCCGAAGGCGGGATCGGCGGCCAGCGCGCCCTCGATCGCCGCATCGTCGATCAGGTTCAGCTCGAGCGCGAAGAACAACAGATGCGCGCTGGCGTCGGTCATCTTCTCCTGGATGTCGCCATAGAGCTTGGCGCGCTGCGGATCGGCGGTATTGCCGGCATAGACGAGGCCGGCATAGGAGACGATGCGGCCGATCAGTTCCTCGAGCGCCTCGTATGCGGCCAGTGCCTCGCCCAGCCTGCCGGTAGTTCCACGCCCGGCCTCGGCGGCGAGCGTGCCTTTCCAGCGGGCCTCGAATGCGACGGCGTCGGCCGCCGCCTTGGCAATGTCACGCTTCAGTTCCGGCGCGTCCATGCCGGCATAAAGGTCGGCGAGGTTCCATTCCGGCAGATCGCCAAGCCCGGCAGCGCCCTGACCGGACGCTGGCGCTGCAATCCGCCGATCAAACATCATGCGCATCGAGATACCTTCTTTGAATCAAATGGCCTGAGTTGAATCACGTGGCCGCAATCACGGAGCCGGACTCAACGGGAATGGAGAAGCCGGTCAAATCCTAAGGAATTCGTTCACCGGGTTTTTTGAAACCTTATTTAGAACCCTGTGCCAAGATGATCCACGGGTTTTCGGGCGCGGGCGAAGCAAGACAGTCATGACAGGTTCCATACTCATAGTCGATGACGATCCCGTGCAGCGCCGGCTGCTCGAGGCCGCGGTGACGCGGTTCGGCCATACCGCGATCGTTGTGGATGGCGGTACCGCCGGCCTCGAAGTTCTCGACGGGCCTGGCGCCCGCGATGTCTCGGTCGTGATCCTCGACCTGGTCATGCCCGGTCTCGACGGCATCGGCGTGCTGAAGGCGATGCGCGAGCGCGACATCAGCGTGCCGGTCATCGTGCAGACCGCGCAGGGCGGCATCGAGACCGTGGTTTCGGCGATGCGCCACGGCGCTTTCGATTTCGTCGTCAAGCCGGCTTCGCCCGACAGGCTGCAGGCCTCGATCTCCAATGCGCTCAAGGTCGAGGCGGTAGAGGGCGAGGTCAAGCGCACGTCGCGCAAACGCGGCGGGCTGCTGACCTTCAGAGACATGATCACCCACAGTCCGGCCATGGACCGGGTGATACGTCTCGGCCAGAAAGCGGCGGCCTCTCACATCCCGATCCTGATCGAGGGCGAGTCGGGCGTCGGCAAGGAATTGGTGGCGCGCGCCATCCAGGGCAGCGGCGACCGCCGCTCGAAACCCTTCGTCACCGTCAATTGCGGCGCCATTCCCGACAATCTGGTGGAATCCATCCTGTTCGGCCATGAGAAAGGCTCGTTCACCGGGGCCACCGACAAGCACACCGGCAAATTCGTCGAGGCGCATTCCGGCACGCTGTTCCTCGACGAGATCGGCGACCTGCCGCTCGACGTCCAGGTCAAGCTGCTGCGCGCCGTCCAGGAAGGCGAGGTCGATCCGGTCGGCGGCCGCTCGACCGTCAAGGTCGACATCCGGCTGATTTCGGCGACGCACCGCAACCTCCTGCAACAGGTCAAGGACGGCAAGTTCCGCGAGGATCTGTTCTACCGGCTGAACGTCTACCCAATCTTCGTGCCGCCTTTGCGCGACCGCCGCGACGACATTCCTCATCTGGTCACGCATTTCATGGAGAAGGTGGCGCCGGCCGACCCGCGCCATCGGCTGAAAGGCATTTCGGCGGCAGCACTTGCGGTGCTGCAGGCTTATGACTGGCCCGGCAACATCCGGCAGCTCGAAAACGCCGTCTTCCGCGCCTCGGTGCTGTGCGAAGGCGATGTGTTGACCGCCGATGACTTCCCGCAGATCCGCGCGCAGGTGGAAGGCACCGTCAATCTCGACGCGGACGACACGTTGGAAGCAAGCAGCGTTGCGCCGCCGCCGTCGCTGGAGCCGCGCGACGAGGACGTCGTGCCCGACGAGACCGCTCCGGCGGCTGTGCCGCCGGCCGGGGTCCAGGCCCGCTTCGGCACGCTGCGGGCGCTCGACGAGCGCGGCAATGTGCGTGCGCTGGCCGATGTCGAGCTCGAAATGATCAAGCTCGCCATCGATCACTACAATGGCCAGATGAGCGAGGTCGCCCGCCGGCTCGGCATCGGTCGCTCGACGCTTTACCGCAAGCTCAAGGAATATGGCATCGACCCGGAAACCGGCCGCGTCGACAGGCTTGCTTCCTGAGCCGCAAGGCAGGCACCAGTTTCCCTCGTCATTATATGGTTCGACAGAGCGCCGTCGACGGATAATGGCGGCGCTCGACGGGGTATTGTTCACGCATTGAGGCCGGCGGTAACAGATCGTGTTCGGCCCAAGCCGGAATCCTGATCTAAACCAGCGGTTTACCAAGAAACCTTGCGGACAATTTTTGACGGGATATCGCCATGGTCTTACCGCATTTTGGCTTCAATAAGCGATGATTAACCATTAGGATCGATATTCGGATGTGAAAACGACACGTCCGTTTGGGCAAATCCGGGGACAAACGGCAGCCTGCAAGGCCTTTTGATTTGAACAGAATCGAACGACTCACAAACGGGCGGCACTATCATTTGAGCGTCTGGCCGAGATGGTTGGCGGCGGTGATTGTCGCATTTGGTTTTGTTGCCGCGGCCGCCACGGGCGCCCAGGCCGAAGTTCGTTCGCTGAAGCTCTACCATCTCCACACGCATGAGAAGGCGGAGATCGTCTACAAGCGCAATGGTCGCTACGTTCCCGAAGGCCTGAGGAAGATCAACATCATTCTGCGCGACTGGCGTCGCAACGAGCCGACCAAGATGGACCCGCGCCTGCTGGATCTGGTCTGGGAGGCGTATCGGGAAAGCGGCGCCACCGATTATATCCAGGTCGTCTGCGGCTACCGGTCGCCGTCCACCAATTCGATGCTGCGCAGCCGCAGCCGCGGTGTCGCCGAGAAGAGCCAGCATATGCTTGGCAAGGCGATGGATTTCTACATTCCCGGCGTACCGCTGAAGAAGCTGCGCAACATCGGCCTCAAGATGCAGGGCGGTGGTGTCGGCTATTACCCGACCTCCGGTTCGCCATTCGTCCACATGGATGTCGGCAATGTGCGCCACTGGCCCGGCATCAGCCGCCAGGAACTGGTCAGCCTGTTCCCCAATGGCAAGACGCTGCATGTGCCGAGCGATGGCCGGCCGCTGCCCGGCTATGAACAGGCGCTGGCCTCCTACAAGTCGCGCAAGGGTTCGGGCACACCGAATATCGAAGTGGCCAGCGCCGGCGGCAGCGGCAAGAAATCCGGCGGGTTCCTCGCTGCCTTCTTCGGCGGCGGTGGCGATGACGAGGCCGACGACAGCGCAGACGTCGAGACCGCTTCGGCCGCACCCGCGCCCAAGGCTAGAAATCTGAAGCCGGCCGCGACAGCCAAGAGCGGCAACCTGCCTGGCATCGCCATCGTGGCCCCCGAGAATGCCCAGCGCGCCGACATTCCGCAGATTGCCGACGAGCAGGCTCCGGAACCGGAGAAGGACACGCCGGAGACAATCATCGCGGCGCTGCCGGCCAAGGAAATCCCGCTGCCCGATTTCGCGCCTCGGCCGAAGGCCGATGTCGGCGCACAGACGCCTGAAAACGTTCCCTTCGCCACGGCGGATGCGACGACCACCACGGAACAGGCCGTGGCGACCGCGCAGGCGCCGGCGAACATGCCTTTCGGCAAGGCCGATCCGGCGGCGCTGGCAGCGGCGGCCGATCCGGCGCAGGTCGCCGTCAACAATATCCCCTTGCCGACATGGCGTCCCGAACGCACGCTGCCGGCGGATCTCGCGCCGCCGCCCAGCAAGGATGTGCTGATGGCGCTGGCCGAAACGGCTGACCAGGGCAAGACCGCGACGGATGCGTTCTCCGTGCTGCCGACGGCGCGTCCCGAGCCGGCCAAGCCGGATGCCGTCAAGGCCGTGCTCGACGAGGCCAATGCCAAGGCCGGCACGGCCGACGAATATCAGCTCGCCTCGCTGGCCGTGGAACCGCGTTCAGCCTTCAACGATCCGTCCGGCGTCGATGCGGCATCGCCGCGCCAGGCTGTTGCCGGCCGGCCGGCCGGTTCGGATCCGGCCGCCGCGATCGGCGCCGGTGTGAAGACGACCCGCAAGGAGGCCAGGGCCACCGCCCGCGATCAGAAGCCTGGCCCCAGGGCCGTGGTGGTTGCCGCAGCGCCGCAGGCCGCCCGCTGGGCACTGACCAGCGGCGAGAACGTCGCCACCGTTTCGAGTGCGACGACCGCGCCGGGTTACGCCTACAACATCGTGCATACGCCGCCGAGCGAGGTCTATACGGCCGGCTTCCAGCAGGACAATCAGGTGGCCGACGCCAATCGCTTTACCGGCAACGCCGTCAAGTTCCTGTCTGTCGCCCGCTTCCAGACGAAGTAACGAACAGGCCGCAGTATGCCGAGGCCGCGCCGGGCGATCCGCGCGGCTTCTTGTTGTCCCAGGGTGCGATGCATGCGGTCTCCGATCCCTGAGGATCACGCGCGGCTGAACTTCTCGTGAAGCGGGAACGGCCCACTCATTTCCGGTTTAGTGTGGGTACGCTCCAACCCGAGGATATTCATGAAAAAGATTCTACTGGCATCAGTTATGGCGCTGGCGGCAGCATCGGCCGCGATCGCGCCATCACAGGCGGAGACCGTTGTCGTCAAGACCGACAATCATATGCACATGATGAAGAAGCACTGCCGCACCAGGGTGGTGACGCACTGGCGGCACCATCACAAGGTGACGGAGACGGTCAAGGTCTGCAACTGATCGCAGTCTGGATTAGCCAGTCAAAAAGGCCCGGTCGACGCTCGTCGGCCGGGTTTTTCATGCCGTGCGGAAAGACGCTATTTCCCGAGTTCGCTGGCAGCGCGTGCGAGCGCTTCGATCTGGTCCCACTTGCCGGCCTTGACCATGTCGTCAGGCGCCACCCATGAGCCGCCGACGCAGATGACATTGGACAGGCTGAGATAGTCGGCCGCGTTCTTGCCGGTGATGCCGCCAGTCGGGCAGAACTTGACGTCCGCCAGCGGCGAGGCAAAAGCCTTGAGCGAAGCGATGCCGCCGGACTGTTCGGCCGGGAAGAATTTCAGGAAGCGAAGGCCGGCTTCGCGCGCGGCCATGATCTCGCCGGGCGTGATGGCGCCGGGCAGCAGCGGAACCTCGCTGTCGGAGGCGGCAGCCAGAAGCTCGCGGGTGATGCCGGGGCTGACGATGAAGCGCGAACCGGCCGCGGCCGCTTCGTCGAACTGGCTGGCATCCAGAACGGTGCCGGCGCCGACGATGGCTTCCTCAACTTCGCCCGCCACTCGACGGATCGCTTCGAGCGCATCCGCGGTCCTCAGCGTGATCTCGATCGCCGGCAAACCGCCACGCGCCAGGGCACGGGCCAGCGGCACCGCATCGGCAACGTTGGCGATCTTCAACACCGGAATGACCGGCTGGCCATTGAGGAGCGACAGGAGGTTCTCGGTCTTGCTGGACATTCGGTCTCTCCTTGTCGGGGGCGTATCGAAGGGAATTTCAACCGATTAGCAGACAGGTATTGCCCTGTCCACGGAACCCATCGCGGCGCGATGTCACGCGTTGCCGCTCAGCTTAAAGGTTCTTTCCCGACAGGGCCATGACAGACGGATCGAACCCGTTTCACTTGAATCGGCTTCTACTAGCGTCTAGTTGCTCTGGCAATGACAACACTGCCCGCGCCATCCCAGCCAGCCCGCGTCGCCGCGCTCTACCGTTTTGCCCGGCTCGATGCTTTCGAGGCGTTGCGCGCGCCGCTTGCGGCCTTCTGCTGCGGGCGCGGCATCAAGGGCACGCTGCTCCTGGCGCATGAGGGCATCAACGGCACCGTCGCCGGCAGCGACGAAGCGATCGCCGCGCTGATCGAACACATCGAAGCGATCGACGGCCTATCGGGTCTCGAGGTCAAGTACAGCAGTGCCGCGGCCATGCCTTTCCACCGCATGAAGGTGCGGCTGAAGCGCGAGATCGTCACCATGGGCGTCGAGACCATCGACCCGGCGGCAAGTGCGGGCACCTATGTGGAGGCGGGCGACTGGAATGCGCTGATCTCGCAAGCCGACACGATCGTCATCGATACGCGCAACGCCTATGAGGTCTCGATCGGCAGCTTCAAGGGCGCCGTCGACCCGGCGACGGCGAGCTTTCGCGAATTCCCGGCCTGGGTGGAAGCGCATCGGGCGGATCTCGAAGGACGCAAGGTGGCGATGTTCTGCACCGGCGGCATTCGCTGCGAAAAGGCGACCGCCTATATGAAGTCACTCGGCTTCGAGGACGTGTTCCACCTCAAGGGGGGCATCCTCAAATACCTTGAGGAGGTTCCAGCGGAGCAGAGCCTGTGGCAAGGCGAGTGCTTCGTCTTCGACGAGCGGGTTTCGGTGTCGCACGGCCTCACCGAGGGTGATGCGGAGCTTTGCCGTGCCTGCCGTCATCCGCTGACGGCAAGCGAGCTGGCTTCGCCTCGATATGCCGCCGGCGTTTCTTGCCCGCATTGTTTTGACGCCCGCTCGGACGAAGACCGGAAGCGCTACGCGGAGCGGCAGCGACAGGTCGAACTCGCGCAAGCGCGGGGCAGGGGACCGCACATCGGGTCCTGATCGAGGGCGCCGGGGCCGGGCAAACCGGGGCACTGTCATTGCAATGTCAAACTTCGGGACCTACGTCTTCGGCGTTCGAAACCTGCCCGTTCGGCTGGGCAAATCCTGGAGGCATCGATGTTCGATCCCAAGAAGCTTCTCGACGATCTGCTCGGCTCGCAAGTTCCCGGTGCTAGCGGCACGGTCCGCGACAAGGCCGGCCAGGCGGTGCAGATGGCCAAGGACAATCCGCTGGCCGCCGGTGCGCTGGCCGCCGTGCTGCTTGGGACCGGCGCCGGCCGGCAGGTGACGGGTGCCGCGGTGAAGCTCGGCGGACTGGCCGCCATCGGTGGTCTCGCCTACAAGGCCTACCAGAACTACAAGGCCGGCAACGCACCGGAACAGGCGCCCGCGGCTGGCGAGCCGGAATTGCTGCCGCCGCCCAAGGACACCGCCTTCCACCCGTCGCAGGCGCCGCAAGGCGAGGATGAGTTCACGCTGACCCTGGTGCGGGCGATGATCTCGGCGGCCAAGGCCGACGGCCATGTCGACGACGAAGAACGGCGGAAGATCGCCGGCAAGCTCAGCCTCGCCGGGATCGGCACCGATGCGGAAAAATTCCTGATGGCGGAGCTGGAGAGGCCGCTCGACCTCGACACGCTGGTGGCCGGCGCCAAGACCGACGCGCAGAAGCTCGAACTCTATACGGCGTCGCGCCTTACCATCGATCCCAACACGCGCGCCGAGCGCGGTTACCTCGACCTGCTTGCCGGGCGGCTCGGCCTGCCGGATCCGCTGATCGACCATGTCGAGGCGACGGTTTCGGCGGCGAAAGTGCCCACGGCCGAGGGTACGCCACCCAATCCGCAGTGGTAACCCGGATTGGCACACAGGCCGCGGAGGCGTTAACCTTTCGTTAACTCAGGAAGCGCATGATTCTACACAGTCGGATCGGCTTTTCCTCCTCCCAAGCCCGGTTCAGATCAGGGCGGTCGCCAATGACCGCCCTTTTTGTCCGTCCTCGCCGGCTGCCCTCCAAATAAATGGGTTCACTTTTCGAGGCCATGTCCCAGTGGCCGCGCTTGCCATCGCTGCCATCATTTGCGATGCCTTCTCCACCCGAACCAAATTTGTAGATCAGGCGAGCACGCACATCGCTGCCGGAGGACATCAGCCATGACCGAGCAAAAGACCGCCATCGTCACCGGGGCCGGCACCGGGATCGGCAAGAGCGTAGCCACGGCATTGCTCAAGGCCGGCTGGAATACGGTGTTCTGCGGGCGCCGCAAGCCGGTGCTGGATGCCGCGATCGCCGAGATCGGGCCGACGACCGAGGCCAGAGCGTTGGCGGTTGCCTGCGACATCAGCAAGGCCGGTGAGGTCGACGATCTGTTCGAGACCGTGGCGGAGGCTTTCGGGCGGGTCGATCTGCTCTTCAACAATGCAGGCATGGGCTACAAGTCGACGCCGATCGACGAGATCCCGGTCGAGGTCTGGAACGATATCGTCGGCGTCAACCTCACCGGATCTTTCTTGTGCGCGCGCGCGGCCTTCGGCGCCATGCGCAAGCAGAAGCCGATGGGCGGCCGCATCATCAACAATGGTTCGGTGTCGGCCTATGCGCCGCGCCCGGGCTCGGTGCCCTATACGGCGACCAAGCACGCCATCACCGGGCTGACCAAGACGCTGGCGCTCGATGGCCGCCCCTATGACATCGCCTGCGGACAGATCGACATCGGCAATGCATTGACCGACATGGCGCAGCCGATGACCGTCGGCGTGCCGCAGGCCAATGGCTCGATATCAGCCGAAGCGGTGATGGATGTCCAACGCGTCGCCGACGCGGTCGTGCACATGGCCAGCCTGCCGCTCGACGCCAACGTGCTGTTCATGACCGTGATGGCGACCAAGATGCCGTTCGTGGGGCGTGGGTGAGCAGCGCGTCCCGGCAGCGCTTTCGCCCGGGCCTCATTTTTCCGCCAGCGGCACGCCGGGCTTGAAGAGTAGAATGGGCCTGATCTCGTAAACGGCGGTCGGATTGACACGACGAAGATCGCGGGCGATCGCGATGGCGTCGTCCCTGGTGACGCAGTCGACGACATAGAGGCCGAGCAACTGTTCCTTGGTCTCGGCGAAGGGCCCATCGATGATCATACCGTCGCCCGGGCCGCGC
The DNA here is from genome assembly GCF_006440875.1 of Mesorhizobium sp. B2-5-7. Classification (NCBI taxonomy): domain Bacteria; kingdom Pseudomonadati; phylum Pseudomonadota; class Alphaproteobacteria; order Hyphomicrobiales; family Phyllobacteriaceae; genus Mesorhizobium; species Mesorhizobium sp. B2-5-7. Next base: position 968,036 of record NZ_VFUO01000002.1, read on the forward strand.
AAGGTGCAGGCATCCCGTGTCGTTCCCAGACGCGCTGACGGCCCAAGCGTGCCTTCCGCATGAAGCCTGGTGTTGATCTTGAGCAACTCGGCCATCAGCGCCGCATCTTCCTGCGGCGTCAGCGCCTCGATCGCATCTTCCACGTGATAGGCAAGGATTGCATAGAACATGCGAGATTCCCCCATTGGTCCTGATACGGGAATTCGTAGCCGTTTTCGGTATGCCCGCACAGCCTTGGCTACGCGCCTCCGGACGGCTCATGACACCGTCATGGAATGCGGTGGCAAGCTATCCGGCTCGCGCGGCGACGCTGATGCTCACTTGGCCAGGAACGTTCCGATCCTGTCCAGCGCGCGCAAAATGTTTTCCTCGGAATTGGCGTAGGAGAGCCTGACATAGCCTTCGCCGAGAATGCCGAAATCGGGGCCGCCGATCAGCGCCACGCCGGCGTCGTCGAGCAGGGCCGAGGCCAGCTTCTTTGCCTTCCAGCCGGTCTTCGACACGTTGGGGAAGGCATAGAAGGCGCCCTTGGGCGTGATGCAGGAAATATTGGGCAAGGCGTTCAGCCCTTCCACCACGACCTTCCTGCGGCGGTCGAAGGCGCGCATCATGGTGTCGACGTCGTCCTGCGGGCCGTCGATCGCCGCGATGCCGGCGAACTGGCTTGGCGCGTTGACGCAGGACCAGCAATTGACCGCCAGCTTGCGCACCTTGTCGTAGAGGTGGGCGCCCTTGTCGCCGTTCGGCCAGATCGACCAGCCCATGCGCCAGCCGGTCATCGCCCAGGTCTTGGACCAGCCGTTGAGCACGATCAGCCGGTCGCGGATCTCGGGAAAGCCAAGCAGCGAGCAATGCGTCTCGCCGTCATAAGTCATGACATCGTAGATTTCGTCGGAGAGAACGGCCACGTCTGGATGCTTCTCAAGCCCCTTGACCAGCTTCTCGATCTCGGCGCGCGGCGTGACGCCGCCGGTCGGGTTGGCCGGCGAGTTGAGGATCAAGAGCCTGGTCTTCGGCGTGATCAGCCCCAGCGTCTCTTCGGCCGAGAAGGCGAAGCCGTTCTCCTCGCGCATCGGCACGGGAATGGGGGTTGCACCGGTGAACTCGATCATCGAGCGGTAGATGGGAAAGCCGGGGTCGGGATAGAGGATCTCGGCGCCGGGCTCGCCGAACATCAGGATGGCGGCGAACATGGTTGGCTTGCCGCCGGGCAGGATCATCACCGCCTCCGGCGAGACCTCGACGCCGGTGGTCGTCAGCGTGCGCCGCACCACCGCCTCGCGGGTCGCCAGCAGGCCATTGGCCGGCGTGTAGCCATGGTGGCCGTCACGCAGCGCCTTGATCGCCGCCTCGACGATGTGCTGCGGCGTCTTGAAGTCGGGCTGGCCGATGCCGAGATTGACGATGTCGCGGCCCTGGCTCGCCAGCGCCGTTGCCCGGGCCAGCACGGCAAAAGCGTTTTCCTCGCCGAGACGGTCGAAGGCCGAAATCGTGTGGAGCATTTTTCCCGTCCCTGTGGTTCTTACTGTTGGCGAGCGTTTTTGTGAGCGTCCGCCCGCAAAAGTCAAACGGATTGGAGTTTTCGGTGTCGGAAAATCTCAAAGACTGGCAGCCGCGCCCGCGCCCGGAGCGCAAGGTTCTGGAGGGCCGCTATGTCAGGCTCGAGCCATTGAGTGCCGCAACACATGGCGACGGCCTCTACGAGGCGTCCTCCGTGGCCGACGTCGACGGCCGCTTCGCCTGGCTGCCCGACTATCCGCCGGAAACCCGCGCCGCCTTCCAGCCCTGGCTGGACAAGGTGGAGGCGAGCGAGGATCCGCTGTTCTTCGCTATTGTCGACAAGGCAAGCGGCAAGGTCGCCGGCCGCCAGACGCTGATGCGCATCGATCCGACCCATGGCGTCATCGAGATCGGCAACATCTACTGGGGACCCCTCATCTCGCGCAAGCCGGCGGCGACGGAAGCACAGTTCCTGTTCATGAAATACATCTTCGACGAACTCGGCTATCGCCGCTACGAATGGAAGTGCAACAACCGCAACGGGCCGTCGAAGCGCGCGGCGGAACGGTTCGGCTTCAAGTTCGAGGGTATTTTCCGCCAGCATCTCATCGTCAAGGGTGAAAACCGCGACACCGCGTGGTATTCGATCATCGACAAGGAATGGCCGGCTCTGCGCAAGGCTTATGAAGCCTGGCTCGATCCGGCCAACTTCGACGCCAATGGCCAGCAGAACCGCCGGCTCGAGGATTTTCGCGCGGAATTCGGCGCCTAACGGGAGTTTGCCATTTGGCGCATATCCACGATCACAGCGGGCACGATCACGGCGGCGGCCATGTGCATGGGTCGACGGACCAGAAGCGCGTCCTGATCGCGGCCTGCCTGACCGCCGGCTTCATGGTGGCCGAGGCGCTCGGCGGCCTGTTTACCGGGTCGCTGGCGCTGCTGGCCGATGCCGGCCACATGCTCGCCGACGCCATTGCGCTCGGCCTGGCCTGGTATGCCTTCCATCTGGCGGGCCGGCCGGCAACCGGCCAGCTCACCTACGGCTTCGGCCGCGTCAAGACGCTGGTGGCCTACACCAATGGCATCGCCATTTTCGTCATCGCTCTGTGGATCGTCTACGAAGCGTGGGATCGCCTGCTGACACCGGCGCCGGTGCTGGGCGGGCCGATGCTGGTGGTGGCGATCCTCGGCCTGCTGGTCAATATCGGCTCCTTCCTGGTGCTGCATGGCGGCGATAGAGACAACCTCAACATGCGCGGCGCCATCCTGCATGTGCTCGGCGATCTGCTCGGCTCGGCAGCCGCGATCGTCGCGGCACTGGTCATCCTGGCGACCGGCTGGACGCCGATCGACCCGATCCTGTCCGTGCTGGTATCGCTGCTGATCCTGTCCACCGCGTGGTCGCTGATGCGCGCCGCCGCCCACGTCCTGCTCGAAGGCGTGCCGCCAAGCCTCGATCGCGACCTGATCGCCGGGGACATTCAGGCAACGGTCCAGGGCGTGCGCGAGGTGCACCATATGCACATCTGGTCGCTCGACGGGTCGAGCAGCATGGCGACGCTGCATGCCTGCCTCAACGAGGGCGTCGATGCCCATCAGGCGGTCAGCGCCATCAAGAAGCGGCTTGCCAGCGAGCACGGCATCAGCCATGCCACCGTGGAACCGGAATTCGGCCGGTGCGCCGACGATGGCGACGACCATCATCACGAGCATGAGCACGATGCGGCCGCGCATCACGGCCACTATCACTAGGATCGATCGATGACCATTGATCGGACCCTCAGGAGTCCTCCAGCTTTGCAACTCAGCTCGATGAACGACCGCCGTTCCGGTGCGGCATGATGGACCGTGACACGCGCAATGCGGCCATTGCGTCGGTCTGGATCATGCTTCTGTTCGGCATTGCCGCTTTCTACCTGCCGACCGTGATGTTGGCACTCGGCAGTTATTCGACCGTGCTGGCGGGTATCTTCGGCACCGTCTTCGTGCTGGCGTTTTTCCTGGTGTTCTGGTTGCGCGCGCGCACCCAGCGCAAAAATCGGAAGTAAGGGATATCGGACATGCGCATTTTGATCACCGGCGCCGCGGGCATGGTCGGCCGCAAGCTCATCGCCCGGCTGGCCAAGGACGGCACGCTGCGCGGCGAGAAGATCACCGCGCTCGACCTGCACGACATCGTGCCGCCGCAAGCGCCAGCCATGGACGGCGTCAGCGTCGCGCTGCACACGGGGGACCTTGCCGAAGCAGGCGCCGCGGAAAGCCTGGTTGTGTCGCGCCCCGATGTCGTCTTCCACCTCGCCGGCATCGTGTCGGGTGAGGCGGAAGCGAATTTCGACCTCGGCTACCGCGTCAACCTCGACGGCACGCGTGCGCTGTTCGACGCCCTCCGCCTGGCAGGGTTTGCGCCGCGCGTCGTCTTCACGTCGTCAATCGCCGTTTTCGGCGCGCCGTTCCCGGATGTCATACCGGACGAATTCCACCCGACGCCGCTGACCTCCTACGGCACGCAGAAGCAAATGAGCGAAGCGCTGCTGGCAGACTATTCCAGGCGCGGCTTCTTCGACGGCATCGGCATCCGGCTGCCGACGATCTGCGTGCGGCCCGGCAAGCCCAACAAGGCGGCGTCCGGCTTCTTCTCCGGTATCATTCGTGAACCCTTGAGCGGGCAGGAGGCGATCCTGCCGGTGCCGCGCTCGGTCGTGCACACCCATGCCAGCCCGCGCTCGGCGGTGAGTTTCCTGATCCATGGCGCGGAGATCGAGGGCGCAGCCGTGGGGCCGCGCCGCAACCTGACGATGCCGGGTGTCGCCGTCACCGTTGGCGAGCAGATCGAGGCGCTGGAACGGGTGGCTGGATCGCAGGCGACAAGCCTGATCCGCGAGGTGCCCGACGAGACGATCTGGGCAATCGTCAAGGGCTGGCCGACCCGCTTCGAGGCGCGGCGGTCAAGGGAACTTGGCTTCAGTGCCGAAAAGAGTTTTGACGAGATCATCCGCGCGCATATCGAGGATGAGCTGGGCGGCAAGATTCCCGGTCAGTAGCGCACGGTGCCTATCCCATTCCAACGGAATGGTAGGGTCTAAACGCTGCCCGTCAGGCTCGCGGACAGCAGCAGCAGTCCGAACAGGAAGACGAAGGCCGCGCCGCCGATCTCGACGATCGAGTGGATGCGGTTGCCCATGCGGCCGTCGCCGGCGAAATACACCGCCCAGTTCTTGGCGGTCACCGCGAGTGTGGCCAGGGCCGAGACGGTGATCGCGGTTCCGATCGACATTGCCAGCACCGACAGCAGGCCGCCGAGCCAGAGCCCGTTGAGCAGCGCGAAGCTGAGAACGATCAACGCACCGGAGCAAGGGCGGATGCCGACGGCGGCCACCGCCGACCAGGCGGTGCGCCAATCGAAGCGGTCACCCGACAGCAGCGCCGGATCGGGCGCATGCGAGTGGCCACAGGTGTCGCAGACCTCGCCGCTGGCGTGGTCGTGATGCGCATGATCATGCGCGCCGTGGCCGTAATGATCGTGCGAATGGCCATGCCCATGGTCGTGATCGCCATGCCCGTGCAGTGCGTGGGAATGAGCGTGCGCCGCATGGTCGTGAGCGCCATGCGAATGGCCGGCATGGGAATGACCGGCGTGAGCCGCCGACAGGCTGTAGGCCGGGCCCTTGCCAAACAGGCGCAGGACGGCTGGGCCGAGCTTGCGCCACAAAAGCCAGGCGCCAAAGAGGGTGACCAGGGCAAAGCTCATGATCTCCATGAACCAGGCCGCATCGGTCATCGAGATGGTGGTGCCGCGCAGGACGAAATAGGCCAGCAGCATCACCAGGATCGCCGTCAGGCCCTGCAGCAGCGCCGAGACGAAGGACAATAGGATGCCGCGCTTCAGCGCCACTTCGTTGGCCACCATATAAGACGAGATCACCGCCTTGCCGTGGCCGGGGCCGGCGGCGTGGAAAATGCCATAGGCGAAGGACAGGCCGATGAGTATCCAGATCTTGCTGTTGTCCTGGCGCATTGCCTTCATGGCGGTCGCCAGCGCGCGGTAGAATTCCTGCTGCCTCAGATTGATCCACATCAGGATATGGGCGAACGGACCGGTGGTGGGTGCCATGCCGTCATTGACGCCGATGCCGAGCGAACTCTGGGCGTGCGCGGCATTGGCGAAATGCATCATGGCAAAGGCAAGGGCCAACAGGCCGACTGCCAAACGCAGGGACGGTTTCGAACAGTTCCCGATCGGGTTCACCGGATCTATCCTTCTGGCTGACAGGTCAGTTCGAGTTTGGTGGCGAAGATCTTGCTCATGTCGGTGCCTGTCGGATCGTTGAAGAAGGCATCCGTCAGGGTCTTCTGGTTTTCCTTGATCGCTTCGTCCGGGTCCGGCCGGACGACCTTGCTCGTGCAGTTCGACGGCAGGCCTTCCACAGTGATGTTGGAATCCTCGGTGAAGTCGATCGCCGTGTAGAAGGTCGGATCGTAGACGCCGATGTCGATCTTGCCGGACAGCTTGATCGGCGCCTTCGGTTCGGACTCGAACAGGATGATCAACTGGTCATTGTCGAAATTGGCCATCAGATGCGGCGGCGGCGTCATCGCCACGTCCTTGCCGTCCTGCGTGACGAGCTGGAAATAATTGAACTCGGCCAGCGAGGCATGGACGGTGTCGGCGACCTCCTTCAGCTCCTTGTCGTCAAGCTTCAGGTCGGAGTTCTTGTCGAACTCCATCATCACCGTACTCGAAAACAGATCGTCGAAGCGCCATAGATGACGCAATGCTTTCACACTTTGGTGATCCGGGGACAGGATTACGTCGAGGCGCGCCTCGGCGAAGACGTGCGGATGCACCTCGGCCGGTCCTGTCGCGGCACAGATCGCCGCCAAGGCTGAGGCCAGCATGATTGCTTGGCGTTTCAAATGCATTCGCGGTCGCGATTCCTTGGCTTTCGAGAGCGTTGTCGAAGGTTACCAGAAAGGGGGCGAAATTGGGACTGCGGGCGCATGTCACCCAAAAGTGCGCGAGGCTTTGGATAGCGCCACGCATGCAGGAGAGCTCAAAAGCGTGCGGTATCCGGGCCGCTGGGGCAGGTCAGGCGCTCTCGCGCGTCCTGAACCACTGCACCAGGAAATCGACGAAAACGCGGACCTTCGCCGGGAGGTAACGGCGATGCGGATAGACGGCGAAGATGCCGCCGCCCGACAGGATGCGGTCGTCGAGCACCGCCACCAATTGGCCGCTCTTGAGGTCTGGGGCGGCGATGAAATCCGGCAGGATGCAAAATCCAAGCCCCGACAAGGCCGCGGCGCGCGCCGCCATCGGGCTGTTGACCTCGATCGGGCCGGAGACGGCGATGCTTACCGGATCGCCATTGTCGCCCTTGAAGGGCCAGTTGTTCAGTCCGCGGCCATTGGTGTCGACGATGCAGGGCATGTGGCCGAGATCCTGCGGTCGCGTCGGCATGCCATGCTTGGCGATCAGTTCTGGAGAGCCGCAGAGCTTGATCGAAAACGGCGCCAGCCGCCTGGCGATCAGCGACGAGTTCTCCAGCCGCGAGATGCGCACGGCAAGGTCGAAGCCTTCCTCGACCAGATCGACAAAGCGGTCGTCGAGCTGGATGTCGAGCACGATGTCGGGATACTGCTTAGCGAAGTCGATCAGCGACTGGCCGATCGGCGCGTCGGCGAAGGTGCGCGGCGCCGACAGCTTGATGCGGCCGCGCACGTCGCCGGAGGACTCGCGCACGGCGTCGGCCAGGCTATCGACCTCGCGCACGATTTCCGAGGCGCGGCGGTAGTAGGTGTGGCCGGCCTCGGTCATCGAGAACTGGCGCGTGGTGCGGTTCAGCAGCAGAGCGCCGAGCTCGTCCTCCAGCTCGCGCACATATTTCGACAGCAGCGCCTTGGAGCGGCCGATCTTGCGCGCCGCCGCCGAAAAGCCTTCGGCCTCGACGACGTCGATGAAGGCGCGCATGCGGGTCAGTGTGTCCATTGTTCAGGCTCTTTGTGCTGCGTCGAGAAGTTTTCGGCCGAGCCGTATCAGGGCAATGTCGCTGCCGGAAGGGCCAAGCAGCGACAGGCCGAACGGAGCGCCGGCGACCGAGCCGATCGGCAAGGTGATCTGCGGAAAGCCGGAGAGCCCGGCCAGGCATAGAAGATGGAGCGCGCGTTCGCGGTAGGCCTGGAATTGCTCCGGTGTGCTGTCGACATAGGGTGCCGGACCCGGCACCGTCGGCAGGACAAGGAAGCCGTCCTTGCCAAGCAAGGCGCTGAGTTCGCCGCGAAAGGTCAGCCGGCGCACCTTCTCGGCCTGTGCTGTCCGGTCGTCGACCGCACGGCCAAAGCCGAACCGTTCCTCGACGCCGGGCCCGAGCTCGCGCTCGCCGCTGGTGATCCATTCGCCATGCACTGTCCAGGCCTCCTTGGCCTGCAGGCGGCGAAAGCACCAGTAGAGTTCGTCCGGGGACGAGCTGAAGCGCGTCGCTGGCGTCGCCGGCGTGCCGAACACCGTGCCCACCAGCGCCTTCATTCCGGCATATTCGGCGGCCGCCGGCCGGGCGACCATCTCGTCCAGCCAGCCGAGCGCCAGCGGACGGTCCAGGGAATGCTGGTGCGGATCGCGGCCAAGCAACAGCTTGCCGACAGTCTCATAGGTTTCGATGTCGTCGGCGAACCAGCCGAACGTGTCGAAACTCGGCGCCAGTTGCATGGTGCCGTCGAGGGAAATGCGGCCATGCGTGGTGCGCAGCCCGATCAGCCCGCAGAAACTCGCCGGCGCGCGGATCGAACCCCCGGTGTCTGACCCCGTGGCGATGTCGGCCAATCTGCCCGCCACCGCCGCCGCCGACCCCGACGACGAGCCTCCGGTGACACGGTCGGGAGCCGCGGGGTTCACCGGAAACGGAAAATGCGCGTTCTGGCCGAACAGAGCGAAGGCGAGTTCGTCGGTCTGCGTCTTGCCGATGAAGCGCGCACCGGCGTCGAGAATTGCCTGCACGGCCGGCGCCGTGCGCGAAGCGGCGTGGCCATTGGCGAATTTCTGCAAATTGCCGCAACCGGTGCGGTAGCCGGCAACGTCGTAAATATCCTTGACCGCCAGCCGCAGGCCGGCCAGGGGTCCAAGTTCGGCATGCGCCACCGGCATCTGGCGAAGGTCGAGAAAGGCGTTGAAAGGGCCGTGCGTGCCTGTCATCGTTCGATATCCGTATACGGTTGGCCAACATTGTTCGATGGCAGAAATTTTACAACCTGCGATAAGATTTTTATTGATTGTGAAATGCTTCGCTCTTATATCGCGCTTGCCCAAAGTCGCACGTGCCTGTGGGTGTCCGCCGATCCTCGAATGGTGAGGGAAATCGGTAAGGTAACTGGAGCTAACCCCTCCAGTCGGTTTAGCGGCCAACCGCCAGACCGAGGACACCTTGAAGCAACGACGGTGCGGGCCTTTCTGGTTCTCTGCCGGTTGTCCAAAGACCGGGGTTACTGAAGAGGCACACCTTCATTGCCGGCAGTGCGGAACGGGGTTCTCCCAATCCAAGCCAAGGCAGACAAAGCGAACCGAAGCCGGGCAAGGCTAAGGTTCATCGCCGCGAGACGGCGTTTCATGGTTCCGGGGTCTCCACCGGCTGGTTCCATGGATTTTCCGTCCCGCCTTTGTTTGACCGCGTGTTCGCGAGGCCGACAGCCCGCGCCCGCACCCTTGTGCGCGCCGAAAGGCGCGATGGAGAAACCCGATGGCCACACAGCGCATCCTCGACTTCCTCGCCACCCGACGCCCGTCCGGCCCCTGCCTCGTCGTCGACCTCGACGTCGTGCGCGACAATTTCCGCGCCTTCGAGAAGGCTCTGCCCGATTCCAAGATCTATTATGCGGTGAAAGCAAACCCGGCGCCGGAAATCCTGCGCCTGCTTGCTGCGATGGGCTCGTCCTTCGACACCGCTTCCGTTGCCGAAGTCGAGATGGCGATGGACGCCGGTGCGCCGGCGGACCGCATCTCCTTCGGCAACACCATCAAGAAGGAGCGTGACATCGCACGCGCCTACCAGCTCGGTATCCGGCTGTTCGCGGTCGATTGCGTCGAGGAAGTCGAGAAGATCGCGCGCGCCGCTCCAGGCTCCCGCGTGTTCTGCCGCGTGCTGACCGATGGCGAGGGCGCCGAGTGGCCGCTGTCGCGCAAGTTCGGCTGCGTGCCCGACATGGCCGTCGACGTGCTGCGCCATGCCAGGGGCCTCGGCCTCGACGCCCATGGCGTGTCGTTCCATGTCGGCTCGCAGCAGACCGACCTGACCGCGTGGGACCGTGCTCTGGCCGACGCCAAGAAGGTGTTCGCGACGCTCGCGGAAGAAGGCATCGTCCTCAAGATGGTCAATATGGGCGGCGGCTTCCCGACGCGCTATTTGCGTGACGTGCCGGCGGCCCAGGCCTATGGCCAGGCGATCTTCTCGGCGCTGCGCAAGCACTTCGGCAACGCCATTCCCGAGACGATCATCGAGCCGGGCCGCGGCATGGTCGGCAATGCCGGGGTCATCAAGTCGGAAGTCGTGCTGATCTCGAAGAAGGCCGACAACGACAATGTGCGCTGGGTGTTCCTCGACATCGGCAAGTTCGGTGGTCTGGCCGAGACGATGGACGAGGCGATCCGCTATCCCCTCGTCACCCGCCATGACGGCAGCGAGACCGCGCCTTGCGTGCTCGCCGGCCCGACCTGCGATTCGGCCGACGTGATGTACGAGAAGACGCCCTATCCGCTGCCCTTGTCGCTGACCATCGGCGACGAGGTGCTGATTGAAGGCACCGGCGCCTACACGACCACCTACTCGGCGGTCGCCTTCAACGGCTTCGAGCCTCTCCGATCCTACGTGATCTGACGGCTCATTAGAGCTGTTCAGATCATCCCAGGTGGGCGCCCGTCGCCCACTTGGGCTCGCCTGTGGAACATATCTCCGCTCGTGAAGGGATCGCGGAAATGGAAATGTCAGTCGAATTCGTAGCTCATGCGCCGGCCTTCGCCATGGTCGCCGAAACCGCTGCCGACGTGGCGGCGCGCGAAGCCTTGCTCGATCGCGCCATGGGGCCGAAGCGCAAGACCAAATCATCGGAGAAGCTGCGCCGCGGCCGCCGGCCCTCGGAGGGGCTTGCCTTCGTCGCACGCGATGCCTCGGGCGGCGTGGCCGGCACCGTGCGGCTATGGGATGTCACGCTGGGCGAGGGCGGTCCGCCAGCGCTGCTGCTTGGCCCGCTCGCCGTCGACCCGTCGCTCGAGAGTGCCGGCATCGGCTCGGCGCTGATGCGGCATGCCATCGCGGAAGCCGCGCGCCTCGGCCACGCTGCGATCCTGCTGGTTGGAGACGAGCCTTACTATGGCCGCTTCGGCTTTTCGGCCGCCAGGACCGGGGCGCTCGCCATGCCGGGGCCTTACGAACGGCACCGTCTGCTGGCCTTGGAACTGGTGGAGGGCGTGCTTGACGGCGCCAGGGGCACGCTGAAGGCGTCCGGCCGCAAGCTCAAGGCACAGGCGCCGACCTTGGCCGCATGAGGCCTTAAGCGCGACTGCCCTTCAAACGAAACGCCGCCTGAAAAGGCGGCGTTTCGTTTACCTCGAAGTCGCTTCTGGCGGCCGCGCCTGTCAACCGATCAACTGGCTCAGCGCCATGGCGACGGTCATGTCGCCCTCGACCTTTATCTTGCCGGTCATGAACGCCATGGTCGGGTTCAGGTCGCCCGCGATCAGCGAATCCAGATCGTCGAGCGACAGCTTGATGGTGCAGTCGGCGGGAGCGTCCGTGGTCGAGACGGTCGCGCCGTCGATAACGATGACGCCGTCGCTGCCGGTGTCGAACTTCACGGAACGGTCGAAGCCGCTGCTGGCCACGCGCGACTTGATCTTCTCGGCTATATCCTGAACGCTCACGCTGTTCTCCCTGTCTGGTTGCATCTGTCACGCTACGCACTTCGGTCCAGCCGAAGTTCATGCGGCATCACTGGCGATCATGATCGCTGCCGCATATAGCTTCGGATTGACGTTTACGTCAACGCGAATTGCAGGGATTGGCCCCAACGCCGACTGCTCTAGGGCCACCGGCACCGGGCCGATGGCTTAGTGCGCGCTGACCGGCTTGGGAGTCTCGGTCGCCTGGGTGCTGGCATCCTGCCGCCGACGCAGCCAGTTGTCGCGGATCTCATCCTTGCTCAGGAAATTGACCTGGTCGATCAGGACCTCATGGACCAGGGTTGCGCCGACCCGGGTGTTGATCGTGTCGCGGATCGTGGCGCGAAAGGCATCGAGGTCGAGCGTCGCCTTCTTGGTGAAGTCGATCTGGGGGTTGGCGTAGAGATAGGTGTAGACTTGGTCGGTGATGAGCGCCTCGGCCGGGATCGACAGCTTCTTTATCTGCTCCGGCTCGACGGTGTAGACGAGCTTGGCCAGAAAATAGCCGTCGATCTTGGAGTCGTGGATCAGCGGCACCGAAATGATGTCGGTCTTGACGTAGTCCAGCCCGCCCAGCATCGGCTTGGGTTTCTCACCGACGCCCTGTTCACCGGCGGCCTGGAACGAATAGAACACCGCGCCGAGCGTGGCGGCGCAGATCCAGACCGCTATGGCGATGACCTTGATCATTCTGAACGCGAGCCCGGCATTGCCGCGCTCTAACCTTTCATCCTGCCGAACTCGCCGGCGGAGTAGGTGCCGTCGGTCTCGGCGCGCTGGATGGCACTGCGCAGCAGGCTGGCGACCTCGTTGACGGCGCTCAGATGCGCCAGGATAGCGGCTTCGTTCTTCGCCAGCTTCTGGCGCAGCCGGGTCAGGCCCTCGCGGTGCTGCTCGAGGAATTCGGCTTCGCTGCCGCCCTTCATGGCCCGGGTCAGCTCGTAGAGATAGCGGCTCTTGCGGGCGTTCGACGCCTTGAGGTCATAGCTTGTATCGCTGCGGATGCCGGCGGTCTCTTCCTCGACCACCTCCTCGATGCGGCCGATGATGGCGGCAAGGTTTCCAGGCCGCGCGAAAGGAGTCGGTGCGTCCGACGCGGTGGTGCGCGCGGGCAGCTTGGCGGTGAATTCCGAAGAGTCGGCCATGTGTTTCCCAGTCCTAGATCTTGATGTCTGTTTTTTTGGTTGTCTCGTCGCCGGTCATCGACTTGGCGGCTTTGCGCTGCAGCTCCTGGACGAGCGACGTGGACAGACGGGTCTGCTGATCGATCTCGGTTTTTTCCGGCCCATTCGAGACCGGGCCGATCGGAATCTTGCGCTTGCCGTCCATGTAGTGGTCGGCGAGCAGCGACTTGGCGATGCCGATGCCGCCGCGGTCAGCCATGACGTCGGCGACACGCTCGGCGAGCTGCGATTTCCACATGTCGCCTGCGAGACCCGTGCCATAGACGCCCTCGGTGTCCTTGGGCAGCATGTTCTGGATGAAGGTCTGCAGGACCATCGCCTCGAACTTCTTGAACTTCTTGGCCGGGTCGGCTGTTGCGGCGGCCTTGTCCGCCGTCGCGCGCGACAGGATCGAGCCGGCATCGACCGAAGCCGCGGTGTCGACCGAAAACGTGCCGGCGACGCTGCCGGCGCGCTTGGTCAGCGCGGCGCGGGCAGCCTCGATATCCATTGGATCGGCAGCTCGGACGACATCCATCACGATGTCGCTGGGTGGAGAAATCGCCAAGAAGGTCCGCCTTTTGCCGGGTTTCCTTAGCCAGGACCATGCCTCAACAAGCTTGTGGCAGGCTTGCGGGGAGTGGGAAGCCTATTCATCTGCTTTCGGATGCCGCTTCTGCGCGATCAGGTCCAGCCGCTCGCGGTCTGATCTCTCGCGCTCGTCGCGGTTGCGCAGGTCCCTGTAGGCGCGCTCGACCATGTTCGTGCGGGCGCTTGCCGCGGCGATGAGGCCGGCTTCTTGTCTCGCGCCTTCCAGGCTCTCCTCCTGGCGCACGACGGCTTGGGCGATGCGGCGATGATAGAGATCGGGGAACAGGCTGGAGAGGGAATTTTCCTGGTCGAAATGGCCGATCAATTCGCGGGCTTCGGCCTCGGCGGCGCTTGCCGCGGCGACGAAGGTGGCGTGGCGGGTTTCGTGCAGGGCTTTCAGCTGCCCCTGCACCTTGACCAGTTTCCTCAGACGATCCTTGCGCGTGCTCATGTCACCTCGCCAGCGTGAGGTCGACGAAGCCGTCGACGAACAGCGACAGCATGGTGCCGGCGGCGAAATAGAAGATCAGCATGCCGCCGGCCATGACGAAGGGCTGCGAGATGAAATAAATCGGGATCTGCGGCGTCAGCTTGTTGACGAAGCCGATCGTCAGATTGACGAGAATGGCGTAGGCGACGAACGGGCTGCCGAGGCGGATGACCAGGAAGAAAGTGTCCGACACGGTGTCGGTGATGTCGACCAGCGCCGCCTGCGGGTTGAAGAAGACGTTGACCGGCGCGACCGTGTAGGACGCCACCAGGGCGCGGACGATCTCGTGATCGAAGTCGAAGACGAACAGCATCAGCAGCGCCGAGAACGAAATGATGGCGGCAAGGGCCGCCTGCGGCTCCGGTTCCTCGATCGCCGGTCCGCCGGAACCGCCGTAGCCGATCAGCATGGCGATGGCCGAGCCCATGAAGCGAAGCGCCTCCATGTAGAGCCTGGCCATGGCGCCGATCAGCCCGCCGACCAGCAACTCCGAGATGATCATCGGCACCAGGATTTGCGGACGCGGATCAACGAAGGGAAAGATCTTGTCCCACAGGAAGGCAAGCAGGCCCCCCGTGGCGGCGACCGCGACGAACAGCCTGACCTGCACCGGGACGCGGGCGCTGGACAGGCCCGGCATCAGCATGAAACAGGCGCCGATGCGGCAGAAGGCGAGGAACGCCGCGATGACGACGGCCTGCGAGAGAACGCTCACGATATGGTCCCGAGCACTCTGATCTCGACGCCCTTGGCGATTTCGACATGGGAGAGCACCGGCAGCGTGGTGAACAGGCGCTCGATGATCATGCGCACATAGGGGCGGGCGTCGGGCGCGGTGACGAGGACAAAACGCTCGCCGGCTTCGAGGTGTTTCTTGATCGCCTTGGTGGCGTCCTGGCCGAATTCCTCCAACTGGCGCGGATCGATGTCGAATTCGCGCACCTCGCCCTTGGCGTCGCGCTTGAGGCTCTGGTGGAAGGCAAGGTCCCAGCGGTTGCCGAGGCGCAGCACCTTGAGCACGCCGCCTTCGGAGAGGTCGCCGCAGATCTGCTGGGCCATGCGGATGCGCACATGCTCGACGATCTGCTCGGTGCGGCGCACATGCGGCGCGATCTCGGCGATGGCCTCGATGATGAGATGCAGATTGCGGATCGAGACGCGTTCGGCAAGCAGCAGCTTGAGCACCGCCTGCAGGCCGGGATAGGAGATGTGGGTGGTGCAGATCTCGTCGGCGAGCTTGCGGTATTCCTGGTCCTGGCGTTCGAGCAGCGCCTTCATGTCCTTGTAGGACAGGAGCTGCGGCAGGTTGTTGCGGATGACTTCCGAGAGATGGGTGAGCAGCACCGACATGTTGTCGGCGAAGGTGAAGTTCTCGCGCTTCAGATCCTCGGCGAAGGTTTCCATGACGGAGTAGGCGCGCATGCCGAAGGCGGGCTCGCGAATTTCCTCGCCGGGGATTTCGGGTATGTCGCGGTTGCCGAGCAGCACCATGATCTCGCCGACGCGCATCGAATATTCGGCGACCACGGTGCCGTGCACCTTGATCTGGTAACTTTTCGGCGGGATGGCGAAGTCATCGGCGACGCGCACTTCCGGCACGACGAAGCCATACTGCTGGGCGAATTTTTTGCGCATCTTGGACATGCGGAAGACCAGTTCTTGGTGCGAGACCAGGAGCCGGGTGGAAAGCTGCTTGCCGATCAGCAGTTCGATCTCGGCGGTGGCGAGCGAGGCCTTGACCGAGTTCTTTTCTTCCTCGGCCTTGCTCGCTTTTTCCTGGCTCTTCAGCGCCTCGGCCTCGGCGACGGCCCGGTTGTGGCGCATTGGGATGACATAGCCGAGGCCGGCCATGCCGGCGGCGAGCGCGAAGAACGGGAACAGCGGCAGGCCGGGCATCAGGCCGAGCAACACCAGCAGTGCGGCCGCCACGTAGAGCGCGCGCGGATGGGCGCCGAGCTGGCCGAACACGGCCTGGTTGGTCGAGCCGCGCGTGCCGCCCTTGGAGACCAGCAGGCCGGCGGCGAGCGAGACGATGAGCGCCGGGATCTGGGTGACGAGACCGTCGCCGACCGACAGCTTGATGAACACGTCGGCGGCTTCGCCCATGCCCATGCCGTGCCTGATGTAGCCGATGGCGATGCCGCCGACGATGTTGATGGCGGTGATGATGAGGCCGGCGATGGCGTCGCCGCGGACGAATTTCGAGGCGCCGTCCATCGAACCGAAGAAGGAGGATTCCTCTTCCAGTTCGCGGCGGCGCAGTTGCGCGGTCTTGTCGTCGATCATGCCGGCGGAGAGGTCGGCGTCGATCGACATCTGCTTGCCGGGGATGGCGTCGAGGGTGAAGCGCGCACCGACCTCGGCGATACGGGTGGCGCCCTTGGTGATGACGATGAAGTTCACCACGATCAGGATCATGAAGACGATCAGGCCGATGACGAAATCGCTGGCCATCACCAGCTTGGAGAAGCCGGCGATGACATAGCCGGCGGCGTGCGTGCCCTCATTGCCATGCGACAGGATCATGCGCGTGGTGGCGATGTTGAGCGACAGGCGCAGCATGGTGGCAATGAGCAGCACGGTCGGGAAGGACGAGAAATCGAGTGGCCGCTGGATCCACAGCGCCACCATCAGGATCAGCACCGAAAGCGCGATCGAGAAGGCAAGCCCGATGTCGATGAGAAAGGCCGGGATCGGCAGGAACAGCACGGCCAGGATGACGACGATGCCGAGCGCGAAGAAGACGTCGCGGCCGTTCTTGGCCACCGCGCCGGGCTGGATGCTTTCGCTGATCGCCATTCTCGTCCTCGAAACCCTGGGCTGCCGAGCATGCGACAGCCCGGCGAGGGTAGCTGGCCAAGCTTGCGCGAGGGTGGGAGAGTGACGGAATCGACTCTCTCGCGAAGGACACCTCATGCTGCTGATCATCGGTACGATCCGCCTGCCGCCCGACAGGCTCGACGAGGCAAGGCCGGTGATGGAGCGCATGGTTCGCGCCAGCCGCGCCGAGGACGGCTGCCTTGAATATTCCTATGCGCAGGATGTGCTTGATCCCGGATTGATCCGGATCACCGAGGTGTGGCGCGCCAGACCGGCCCTGGATGCGCATTTCCGCTCGCCGCATCTTGCCGACTGGCGCGCGAGCTGGCCGGGGCTCGGCATCGGCGAGCGCAATCTCGTGCTCTACGAGGCCGGCGAAGCCATGCCGACCTGAGCGGTCCGGCGCCCGGATCCTTGCCGCGCTCCGGCTCGGTGTACGCATTGTGCTGAAAGGGCACGGTTAGTTCGCAACTGTCGGGCGGCCCCGTCGGCCCAAAGCGGGAAAGGCCGGATCGGGCGGTTTCGCGGCCATAATGGCGCCTTTGATGTCGGCATTGTGGTTGTCACGACGTGCTGCCCGGCGTATCAGGCGGGTCTTCCTTTGCCTTGATATCGGCGAGCCGCCCCGGTGCTTTCCAGAAACCAACCCCAAGTCTACGCCCGCCGGCTGCGCGCGGTTCTTTTGAGGTCAGTCCCTCTGCTGGAGGCGCGCGGTATCGCCGTCGTCATGCTGGCGGGCGTTATCGGCGTCATGGCTGGCATACTGGTCACCGCGATGAGCCAGATCGTACAGGACCTGCACGGGCTGCTGTTCGGCGTCCAGCCCGGCGGGCGCCTGTCTGGCATGTTCTCGCTCGCCAATCCGATACAGGCGCTGATCCCGGCGATCGGCGGTATCCTGCTCGGGATATCGGTGGTCTGGCTGAGGCTCCGGAAATTCCGCACGCCGGTCGATCCGATCGAGGCCAACGCGCTCTATGGCGGGCGCATGTCTCTGACCGATACCTTCATCATCGTCGTGCAGACGATGATTTCCAGCGGCTTCGGCGCTTCGGTCGGTCTGGAGGCGGGCTACACGCAGGTCGGTTCAGGCGTCGCCTCACGGCTGGCGCGCGCTTTCCGGTTGCGCCGCAACGACGTCCGCATCCTGGTTGGCTGTGGTGCCGCCGGCGCCATATCGGCCGCCTTCGACGCGCCGCTGACGGGCGCCTTCTACGGTTTCGAACTGGTCATCGGCATCTACTCGGTCGCCAATGTCGCCCCCGTCATGACGGCCGCGATCTCGGCGTCGCTGACGGCGGAAGTGTTCGGCGGCGTGCCCTTTCCGCTCGAGCTTTCAGGGTTGCCGCAACTCACCGCCAGCCAATATGTGCCTTTCCTGTTGCTCGGCCTGCTTGGCGGTGCTGCCTCGATCGCCATCATGCAACTGGTGACGTTGATCGAGCGCGGGTTCAACAGGCTGTCGGTCGATGCCTCGCTGCGCCCCGTCATCGGTGGTGTGCTGGTCGGCCTCCTCGGCCTGATCACGCCGCAGGTCCTGTCCAGCGGCCACGGCGCGCTGCATCGCGAGTTCGCCATGAATTACGGGCTGGCGGTGGTGGCCAGCGTCTTCGTGCTGAAGCTGGCGGCGTCGGCGATCTCACTGGGTTCGGGCTTTCGCGGCGGATTGTTCTTCGCCTCGCTGTTCCTTGGTGCGCTGCTCGGCAAGTCGTTCGCCGGTGTCATGGCGCTCGTGTCGCCGGCGACCGGGATCGACCCCGCCGTCGCCGCCGTTGTCGGCATGACGTCGCTTGCCGTCGGCGTCGTCGGCGGGCCTCTGACCATGACCTTCCTGGCGCTGGAATCGACCCGCGACCTGACGCTCACCGGCGTGGTGCTGGCCGCCTCGATCATGGCGGCGATCCTGGTGCGCGAGACCTTCGGTTATTCGTTCTCGACCTGGCGCTTCCACCTGCGCGGCGAGACGATCCGCAGCGCCCACGATGTCGGCTGGATGCGCAGCCTGACCGTCGGCTCGATGATGCGCGAGGACATCAAGACCGTCGATGCGTCGACGACGCTGGCCGCCTTCCGCAAGGAATTCCCGCTGGGCTCGGCCCAGCGCGTGATCGCCGTCGACCCGGGGGATGAGTATGTCGGCGTGCTGATCGTGGCCGAACTGCACAGCGATCCCTCCGGGGGCGAGGTGCCGGTGCGCGACCTTGCCCAGTACAAGGATGCTGTCCTGGTGCCCAGCATGAACGTGCAGGCCGCCGCCGAGACCTTCCAGCGCGCCGGCGCCGAGGAACTGGCCGTGGTCGAGGACTTCGCCGACCACATCGTGCTCGGGCTGCTGACCGAGGGCCATTTGATGCGGCGCTATGCCGAGGAACTCGAAAAGGCCCGCCGGGACCTGTCGGGAGAGGGGTAGGCGCCGCGAACCTTTGAATTCGTCAGTGCTCGATCGGCCCCTTGGCCATCACCAACGCGGTGCCGGCGGTCGTCGGACGCTCGATGACGCGGCGCACGCGCGGCGGCTCGTTGCCCGAGTGCAGCGCCCGCAAGCGTTCGCCGACCATGGCGTCGGCTTGGGTGATGCGACCGTTATGCCTGACATATTCGAGCCAGGTCGGCGTGTGGTAATGCTCGATCCAGATCGCCGGATTTTCGAGATCGCGCGCCAGTGTCCAGTTGCGGGCGCCGTCGCGGCGGCGGATGCGGCCGCGCTCGGCCATGGTGGCGAGGAATTCCGCCTCGTCCTCGTGCCGGATGATGTATTCGATCATAATGGCGATCGGACCGCTGCGCGGCTTCAGGTCGAGTGCCAGGTGGGGCTCCTTGAAGCGGTTGAGCGGGTCGAGGTTGAGCACCTGCTGTTGCGGCAGCGGCAGCACGAGGCCGATGGCGCCGCCGGCCAGCATGGCGATGGCCGCGGCGATCAGCGCCGTCTCGGCGCCATGCGCGTCGGCGACGACACCCCAGATCCAGCTGCCCAGTGCTATGCCGCCGAAGGTTGCGGTCTGGTAGACCGACAGAACCCGGCCGACCACCCAGCGCGGTGTCGCCATCTGCACGGTGACGTTGAAATGCGAGAGCGCGATCACCCAGCAGGCACCGCCGACCAGCAGGCCGAGCGAGGTCTGCCAGGCATGCTGGCTGACGGCGGCGTTGAAGGCGCAGGCCGCAAAGCCGGCGAAGGCACAGCGCACCATCGTCTCGCTGGAGAGCAGCTGCCGCAGCCGCACGCTGATCAGCGCCCCGCCGACGGCGCCGATGCCGAAGGCGCCCAGCATGATGCCGTAGGTCAGCGCATCGCCCTTGACGACGTCGCGCGCCACCAGCGGCAGCAGCGCCAGCACCGCGCCGGCGCTGAAGCCAAAGGCGGCGCCCCTGACCAGCACCTTGCCGATATTGGGCGACATGGCGACGTAGCGCAGGCCGGCGCCCATGGCGGCCCCCAATGACTCGCGCGGCAAGGTCGAGGCCGGCAGATCCGGCTTCCAGCGTGCGAGCACGACGATAAGCCCGACATAGCTCACCGCGTTCGCCGCGAAGGCCGCGGCCGCGCCGGCGGCCGCGACGATGATGCCACCGATTGCCGGGCCGACGCTGCGTGTCAGGTTGAAGCCCATGGAATTCAGCGCCACGGCGGCAGGCACCTTGTTGCGCGGAACGATGTCGCCGACGGAGGCCTGCCATGACGGGCTGTTGAGTGCCGTGCCGCTGTCGATCAGGAAGGTAAAGGCCAGCAGCGTCCACGGCGTGATCAGGTCCAAATAGGTGAACGCGGTCAAAAGCACCGAAACGACCAGCATGAAGGTCTGGGCGACCAGCATCACCTTGCGGCGATCGAAGCTGTCGGCGATGGCGCCGGCGACAAGCGCGAACAGCATGATCGGCAAGGTGGTCGAGGCCTGGACCAGGGCGACCTGATAGGGCGAGGTGGCGATGGTGGTCATCATCCAGGCGGCGCCGACGCCCTGGATCAAGCCGCCGAAATTGGAGACGAGGCTCGCGCCCCATACGGCCCGGAAGATGCCATGCCGGAACGGCGCCAGCGCCGAGACGCTTTCGCTATCCGGCTTCTCGTCAATCATGGATGGGTTCCTGCCACGGCGCGCTGATCCTTGCGGGAATCCGTTTCCCCGCATGATTTGCCGAAACTATGGCATCGCGGCGCAAAGGGCGAATGCCTTGCAGGGAAGATCATGGTCCAACAAGGGGATAGCGAAGGGCCACACGCTGGCGCCGCCACCGCAAACCGTCGCGCCCTGAATGGCACTCCACAGCATGTCGCGGCGAACCGGATTCGCCCGACCTGCTGTAAGCTTCTGATTCTATGCACGTCGTTGTTCCGGAACCGGGAACCACTTCCGGGCGACATGCATTAGCCGCAACCCGGACGCCTGCTAGCTGCGTTCCATCCCGGCGCAAATCTGGGCGGAAGCGTCGAGCACCCTTGCTGGAAATCGCTCAGAAACCGTTCTGGATGCGCTCGAAGATGACATTGGTGAAGGCCGATATCTGGCCGCCGATGAAGGGACCCGTAAGCGCCACCACCAGCATGATGGCGACGATCTTGGGCACGAAGGTCAAGGTGATTTCCTGGACCTGTGTCAACGCCTGGATCAAGGCGATGCCAATGCCGACCGCCATGGCGACCAGTACCACCGGAGCGGATGCGGTCAGCACCGTCCACACCGCATACTGGACGATGTCGAGTGCGTCGGCCTCATTCATGTCGGCGGTTGGCCTAGCTCGCCGGCTTGATCGACACGCCCGCGCCGACAGGGACCGTGGTGCCATCCTGCAGCACCGCGATCAGTCCGTTGCTGCCAAGCGTCACCGACGCCACCGTGCCCGTTGTCTTGCCGTCGGCCGAGGTGATGTTGCGGCCTATGAGAGCGTCGGCCTGCGACAGCGCCGAGGACTGCATGATCTGGTCGAGCTTGGTGTTGGTCTGCACCGATTGCTCGACCTGGGAGAAGGTGGCGAGCTGGGCGACATACGCCGTCGAATCCATCGGTTTGGTCGGATCCTGGTTCTTCATCTCCGCGATCAGAAGCTTCAGGAAGGACTGATAGTCGACCGCCGTCTTCGAGGTCGACGTGGTGGTCTGGTTGGCGCCAACCGGCACCGTCGTCGTCATGTCCACGGTCATCAGTATCGTGCTCCCACGGCCAGCGGGCGCGCGGCGCCCGGAACATCGTCATTGCCGCCAAGTGCGCGGCGTTCGAGAGGATAAAGCGAACGGATCGCCTTCAAGGCCTCGTAGATGTGATCCTCGCCGACCATGCGGTCGACCTGTTTCAGCGCGCTGCCGATCTCGGCGTCTTCGAAACTTGCAATGAGCAGTGGCAGCGAGCGGCGGAACATCTCGCGCGCTTCGTCGGCACCAGCGGGGTTTATCAGCATGACCTGCACGATGAAATAGAGCTGCCGCAATGGCGTCGACGCGTCGTCTGCTTGGATCACATGGCTCTCGAGCAGGAACTGCACGTCGTTCATCAGCTCGATGGTGACCTTGCGGTCGACGCGGATGACCGCGCCATTGATGTAGATCTTCTCATTGGGCTTCAGCGATAACTTCAACGTGTTGGTCATTGAATGCCGTCGCGGATGATCTGGGATACTTCGATCAGCCCCTCGAAATTGTCGGTGCGGCCCTGGCGGATGTCCTCGGCCTCCCGCAGCAGCCACAGGCCGATGGAGATCAGGTTGGCGCGCAACTCCTTGGGGAGTGCATTGTCGCTGGAGCCGAGATCCTCGACGAAGGTGGTCCAGACGCGATTGGTGAAATGCAGCGCCTCGACCGCCTCCATCGAATGCTGGCCTGCCGCGGCGGCGGCCGACAGCATGTCGATCGAGCGGGTCAGGAGGTCCCGCTCGCGGTCCTTGGCGTCCGCGACGGAGGTGCTCTGAACGTCGGCGTAGGAGAATTGGTACATCGGTGGCTCTACCGTTCCGCTGGAGGTGTCAGGTCAGGTAATTCAACAGGCTGAGCTGCTGCAGGCGCGCCGTCAGGGCGAAAGACGTCTCGATATGCTGCGTCAGATTGGCGACGCGGGTCGCCGCTTCCGCCGGATCGACTGCCTCGAGATCCAGAATGTGCCGTTCGAACAGGTCGATCTGCGTCTTCATGCGGTCGCTGGCATCGGAGACGCGCTTCTCCACGATGCCGGTCTGGGATTGGACCTGCGCGATGCCGCTCAGCGCCTCGCCGACCAATTTCTGCGAGTGGTCGATGATGGTGTCCTTCGCCGCCTGGCTGATGTTGGTGGACATCAGGCTGGAGACCAAGGCCGCCGCCATGGCGAGCTTCCTGATGCCGTCGCTGTTGGCCCCGGTCGAGGTCTCGGTGGTTTCGTTGAGCGCGATGCGGCTGACGATCTGCTGGTCGGTCGCATTCGACATGTTGGTCTGCCAGCCCGCGCCGAGGAACTGGGGCGTGACATCGTTGGTGATGAAATCGTCCATCTGGGCCGCGGTGATGTTGGCCGCGGCCGGGTCACTGGGCGGGAAGCCGAACTTGGCGACGAAGGAGGCGTCAAAGGCAGCCTTGGCGGGAGAGCCGGCGGCGGTGAAATCGTTGATCGGCTTGACGTCGGTGTTGGTGCCAGCGAACAAATATTCGCCGTTGACGCTGGTGTTGAGGATCGACGTAAGCTGCTGGATCGTTGTCTGGCCGGTCGATTGGGTCAGGCTGTCGGAGTTGTCGCCCGACGACGCGGTGGTCAGGCTGGACAGGAAAGTCTGCGCGACGCTGGAGAGCTGGCCGAGCGAGGTCTGGGTGGATGAGAGCCGGGCGGCCACCAGTCCGTTGGAATCGACAACGACGTTGAGCCGGTCGAGGTCGCGCGAAAAGGTGACGGACTGGGCGGTACGCCCACCAAGTGCCAGACCGACATCGGCGACCTTGCCGGTCGAGGACTCTTTCGTGGCTTTGACGAGATCGGCCTGCATGCGCATCTGCTGATAGCGCATGGCATTCGTAAGGGCAGCAGAGGAGACAAAGGTCATGGCTTATCCCACCGCGCTCAACAGCGCCGTCATCATGTCGTCGATGGTCTTCATCATCCGGGCGGATGCCTGATAGGTGTGCTCGAGATCGAGCATCAGCGACATTTCCTGATCGACATTGACGCCCGTTGCGTTGGACAAGGCATCGGCACTGCGCTGTGCCAGGGCTTCCTTGGCGTCGGCGGCGGTCGAAGCCTGCTGACGAACGCCCTGCAACCAGCCGATCGAATTGGCGGCGTAGTCGGCAACGCTGGAGGTTGCCGAAATCCCGGCCGATGGATCGAACGTCATCGGTTTGTCCAGCTGGTCGCCATAGGCGACCAGAAGGTTGGAGTATGAAGCCCCGCCAGTGGTGTTGGCGACGTAGGCGACGCCATTGGCGCCCCCATCGCGCAGCAATGTCGGGTTGCCGCCAGTGCTGGGATCCATCGCGGCATTGATCTTGATCGTTCCAGCAAGGCCGTCGACGAGCGTGCCCGCGGCTGGCACCGCCGGTGCGCCCGACCAGGTGAACAGGCCCGCCGCGTTGGGCATCGACGGTGCCGTTTCGGCAAAGGCGGTGATCAGGCCGCGCGCGGTTTCGTCGAGCTGGCTCTGCATGGTCGAGGCGACGCCGTCGCGCAATTGCAGCAGGCCGGCAATGGTGCCGCTGGCGGTGGTGTTGCCGCCGCTGCCCGCCGAGACCGGTACGTTGTCGATATAGACCGTGTTGCCGGCCGCACCCGCGGCGTACCCCGAAGACGGGGCGAAGCTGACGGTGCGTGGGATCGTCTCGAACAATGTCGTGCCGTCACCCGTGGTGATGACCATGTCGTTGTCGCCACGCGTGAAGGTCGACACCGGAATGTAATTGGCGATCTTCTTCAACAATGCGTCGCGTTGGTCGAGCGCATCGGAAACGTCGGTGCCTGAACGGGTTCCGGACATGACCGCGGTGTTGGCATCCTGGAACTGGTTGAGCAGCGAGTTGAGATCCTTGACGGCGGTATCGATCTGGCCGTCGGTTTGGGTACGAAAATCCTGAATGGCCTTGGAGCCTTCATTCAGGGACCGCACGACCTGTTTGGCCGCGTCGATCACGCTCAAGCCAAGATTCTGGTTGGACGGCGAGGTGGCGTACAGCTGCAGCGCCTGCTGCAGATTGCCGATCGCTGTCGAAGGCGAGGAGGCGTTGTCGACGCCATTCACCGATACGTCGAGCTGATCCATGCCGTTGTAGAGCGCGCTCTGGCCGGCATAGGCGGACAGAGCGCCGAGGTTCTGGCGAAACAGCAGGTCGTTGGCCGCACGCTGGACATCAACCGAACGCGCGCCGGGCGTCGTGCTGGTGACCAGCGCGATGCGGCGCGAATAGTTCGGATTGTCGGCGTCTGCCACGTTGCGCGTGACGACGCTTGTCTGCCGCGAGGTGGCCAGAAGCGCCGATTGGGCGATGCTCAGTGCGGAGGAAAGCGACATGCTGGTCTTTCACGGGCGAAGCCCGGTTTATCTCTTCAGGTTGACAAGGACGTCCATCAGGTCGGAACCGGTCTGGAAGACTTTGGAATTGGCGGTGTAGCTGCGCTGGGCCGCGATCATGTCGGTCAATTCCTCCGCGATATCGACGTTGGAATTTTCGAGCGCGCCCGAGATGATCGAACCGGCCTTGCCTTCGTTGGCAAAGCCGACACGGACCGCACCGGAGTCGGTGCCTTGCGCGTAGACATTGCCAGGCAGCGCCTTGAGCTGGTCAGGGCTCTGCACGTCGGCCAGCGGAATTTTGTAGAGCGGCTTGGAGGTGCCGTCCTTGTACTGGGCGTAGATGGTGCCGTCCTTGCTGATCTGCACCTTGTCGATGGTGCTCGGCGCGTTGCCGTTCACCTGGGCGTCGGTGACGGTGAAGCCGGTGCCGAGTTGGGTCAGCTTCGACAGGTCGAGGGCAAGGCTGGCGCCGCCCGGTACGGTGAATGAAACGCCGGTCGGGGTGCCGGTGAGCTTGCCGGTGGTGGTATCGAAGGTCAGGTTGGCCGTGCCCAGGGCGCCGCCGGCAGCGTAGGGGAAGCCAGTTCCGGCCGTCGCCTTCGACTGGTCGAAGACCGCCACCTCCCAGGTGCCTGCGCCGGTGTTGGTGAAATAGACGTCGAGCAACTTCTTGTTGCCGAGATTGTCATAGGCGACCATCGACGATTTCGAAGTATACTGCGCTCCCGCCGAGTTCGTGCTGGGCAGGTTGCCGGCAGCGACCGGTGTCGCACCTGCCGGCAGATTGCCGCTGAAATTGCCTAGGGTGCTCGGCGTCGCGGTCAGTCCCTGGTCGGAGATGACAACCGGCTCGAGACCTTCGAAGCCGTTCACCGTGGCCGCCGGCGTGCCATTGGCGTAGCTGTAGGCCATCAGCTGGAAACCGGCGGCATTGACCAGCCGGCCCTGTGCGTCGGGGACGAAGGCGCCGGCGCGGGTCAGGAAAGGCGTGCCGCTTGGATCCTGGACGACGAAGAAACCATCGCCGCTGACGGCAAGGTCGGAGACCGAGGTCGTGTATTGAAGCACGCCCGGATCGCTGACCGCCTGGCGGATCGTGGTGGTGACGCCGCCGGAATTATAGGCGCCACCGGTCGACGGCATGATCAATGTCGAAAATTCGGCCGAGGACCGCTTGTAGCCGGTGGTATCGGAGTTGGCGATGTTGTCGGCTGTCGTCGACAGGCGGTTCGCCTGGGCGTTCATGCCCGAAACGCCGGTCCGCATCATTCCGTAGAGGCTCATCGAGATGTCTCCGCAATATCCATGCCACTGGCTTCGAGGCTACGCGTCCTGTCTTGCGCGAGGCTGGCGCGGTGCCGCATCAGAACACGAGCCGGTAGCCGAGGAAGCGCTTGGAATCGATCGGGTCGGTGCCCAGCTTTTCGCGCAGTTTCTTGCGCAACTTGCTGATGTGGCTTTCAACCACGTTCTCTTCGACCTCTTCGTCGAAGATGCCGTAAATGGCATTGAACACCTGGGTCTTGGTGACGCGGCGGCCACGGTTGCTCGCTAGATATTCCAGGATACGGCGCTCGCGGCGCGGCAAGGGCAGCGGCTGCCCGTCGATCTCGGGATCGCGGCCGTCCATGAAGATGCGCATGGCACCGATCTCGGTATAGGCGACGTCCTCGCTGGCGCGGCGGCGGATGGCGGTGATGCGGGCCAGGATTTCGCGGATGTGCACCGGCTTGCGGATGACGTCATCGACGCCGCTCTCGAACAACCGCAGCGTGTTTTCCAGCGAATGCTGCTCGCTGAGCGCAATGACCGGAGCCCCGGTGCGGTCGCGGATCTGGCGCGGCGAGATCGCGCCGTCGCGACAGTCGCCGATCAGGAAGGCCCGCACCGATCGCAGATCGGTGTCGGCGGCCGAGTTGACCCACTCGCCGAACTCGCCCGGCGCGAAACCGGCGCAGGCGATCCCCTCGCGGTCGAAAAGTGAATTGTAGCCCTCTGTCACGAGCTCTCGCTCGTCAACGATAACGATCATCGGCCCCGCCTCCGAATCAGCACATTTGCCCCGTGGGGAAAGGCGTATCCGCTGGCGGGAATCCTGAACAACCGTCATTTCTTGTAACTAGTTTCTTGGGAGTCCGGAATCGTATCGGTTGCATTAGCGTGCAGCCAGATATGCTTGGGGGCCCAAGTCTCGGCCAAGTCGAATCGATCGCTTCGCAGCCACGGGACTGATGTATTAGAAGTGGAAAATGCGCTTACGGGTTGCAGAAGGCGCGTGCGTTCGTGGTCCATTTGCCGAAGCCGGTGGCCACCATGTTGGCGATCACCCTGCAGACATAGACCTTCTGCGCCGGGTCGTTGTCGGGTCCGGCATGATAGCGGGCGACGGCCATGGACCAGGTCTCATGGCGGGCATGGAGGCTGGCCAGGAAGCGTGCCGCGTAGTCGACGTTCTGGCGCGGGTCGAGCATGTCCTCGACGCTGCGGAAATGCGAGGCATGGTAGCGATGGTTGATCTGCATGCAGCCGAGATCGATCAGCGTCTTGCCCTCGCGCTGGGCGTTGGCGAAGGCGGCAAGTGCTTCGTCCCGGCTTCTCGGGAAGACTGCTTTTCCCTCTATATTCAAGGCATTGGGTTGAAGGCTGCCCTTGTTTCCGGTTTCCGTCAACCCGACGGCATAGAGGATGCCGGCAGGCACGCCATAGCGGTCGGCGGCACGCAGGATCTCGGGTTCGCAAGGATTGGTGGCGGCGCCTGCGCTGCTCGCGAGGCTAGATAAAAACACCGCCGCCAGCGCGCTCGCGAGAAGGCGAAGCGGCGCGGCCATGTGCTTGCGCTTCATCATGATTACCCCTTGCGGATTGCTGACCTGACTGCTGGCCGCCGGTTCCACTGTTGTCGCCGCCGGAATTTCCGGGCTGGAAGGATGACGGATCGCGGCCGGGTGCAGCGCTCACGGAGGCGGTTGCATCCGTGCGGGTTGTAGAGGGAATTGCTACCGAAGGTTGCAGGATGGTGACCTTGTCAACCTCGAAGCCCAGCCCGCGTAGCGACTTGATGATCGCCTCGCTGTCACTGGAAAGCCGGCGATAGGCATCGTGTGTTTCGGGCTTCAATTCAATCGACAGTTGTTCTCCGGAGAGCCGAAGATGGGCCGTCACCATGCCCAGTTCGGCCGGGTGAAGTTCGATCTTCAACACATGTGTCGGAACGGCAACAGAGCCTGCCAGCTGCGCGGTCGCGGAAGCCGTGGAAAGCGCCTGGTTCGGACCGCCATCGGCTGAAATGGCGCCGATCACGTTGAGGGCTGCCTGGCTTATCGGTGCCTGCGGCGGGGCGGGGAAGCTGCGCTCGGAAACGACGTCGATGCGTGCCGCCGCCGACTGCTGTTTTCCCGGCTCGGACCGCAACGAGGACTGGAGATCGGCGATCGATTTCAACTGCGGCGCCGCCTGCTTCGTCTCCACGCCCGGCACCTCCGCAGGCGCCTCGGGCAAGGGGCCGGCCGCGATCGTACTGTCATGTTTCGGCGTGCCGGCGGTATCACGAATGAGCCGGCCGTCGAGTTTCGTCAACGGTCCGTCGACCAGCGATACCCGCTCGGGCTTGGCCATGGGTTCGAGACCGTCACGTCCGGCGGCGGATTTCTGCCGATAAGCGTTCGGCGGAAGCTGTCCAACGACCGCGGCGTCCTGTCCCGTTCCGGCCGCGCTCTGGTCGGCCGTTTTGGCCGATGTCGAGAAATGGCGCAGGTCATGAAACGCCATCAGCAGCGCTAGATGCTCGTCGAGCGGTGTCGCGCCCGACTCGGCGGCCGGCGCGTCGGCATCGGCATCCTTGTCCGTCCCGGCGTCCTTGCCGTCCTTCATGGATTTCGCGGCAGACGATCCGCTCGGCGTGGTCCTTGCCTTGCCGGCGGGCCTAGGCTCGTCCTCGCCTGCCTTTGCCGCAAGCTCCGCGGCAAGCTTGCTCCACCGCGGATCGCGGGAGCCTGGCTCGGCCGGTGGCTGCTTCTCCGAATGGGCAGGGCTTGCGCCGCCGTGCACCATCTCTCCGAACCCGGTGTCGTCCTTCTTTCCGGACGCGGCCGGCTGCTCTGCCGTGCGCGCGGCGGTAAATCCTGGCAGGGCCGGGCCGAGGCTGGGGGTCATTTCGGGGCGGCTCCAAGCATCTGGTCGATCAGGTCTAGCTGTCGACGGGTTTTCGTCATGGCGGCGTCGGTCGGGTCTGTCGTGTCGGCGGCGGCCGCGACCGCCGGGGCCGATGCCGGCAGAACGATTGCCGGGTCGGTTGCCGGCGCGGATGTGTTCGGCGCAGCGGGCGCAGCGGCCAAGGGCGCCACGGCCGGCTTCTCGGACACGGCACCCTCGACGGGTGGCAATCCAGCGGCATCCGTGGTCGATGCGGCCGCAATTTCGGGTTCGGGCGATGGTACGACCGGCGCGGGCGCCGGATTTGCGACCGGAAGAAAAGCAGGCGGCGCCACCACTTCGCCGGCGATGGCCTGGGCCGCGTCGAGCAAGGCCCGGTCGCCGTCCGATAATTTGCTGCGGTCGATCTTGCCAAGTTTGGTGCGCACGTCCTCGATCGTATCGGAGGTCACCGTGGACAGGCTGGAATAGAGCAGGGCGCGCGGATCGCCCTGATTGGTGTTGCCGTCGCGACCCTGTTCGGCCCGCGCCGAGGCGAAGGCCGACAAGTCACTCATGCCGTCAATCGCGGCGCGGCGCGCGATACGCAGATAGATCACCTTCTCGCGCTCGGGGTCCATCATCGAGGTGATGTCGGCCAGCTTGTCCTGGCTGATCGACATATGCAGTGCAATGACGCCGGAGACGAAGGAGTCGGCGAACTGGCTGGCGTAAGGCGAATAGAGGTAGCGCTCGACATATTGGGTGGAGGCAAGCGCGAACCGCGCCGCGTCGCCCTGCGTCACGGCAATGCCGACCGAGCGCCGCAAGGCCGCTTCCTCGACCAGAGTGCCGGGGCTGAGCAGCTTGGCTTCATCGAGCAGCGTGAGTGCGGCCGCCGGCTGATCCGTGGCAAGCAATGACCCTTTGACCAAAGCGAGGAACGCGCCGAGGTCGCCTGGCAGGGTCATCGGGTCGATCGGCCTCAGGGCTTCGATCGCCTCGCCTGGCCGGCCGTTCAGATAGTCGATCACCCCTTTGGCCATGGCAAGGTTCCGCGGATCGGAGGCGGCGCGCGATACGGCCGCCTCGACGGTCACCGGATTGCCGCCGCTCATGCCGTAGACCAGCAACGCGCGAAAATTCTTGGGATCCTTGAAATCCTCGGCATCCGCCGCGCGCAAACGCGCATCGGTCATCTCGAGCAGCTTGGCCTGCATCGGCATCGCGGCATGATCGCCGGCCGCGATGCGGTCCTGAACGAGCTGCAGCGAGCGGACCAGCTGATAAGGCTGCAGCGTGTCCTGGGCGAGGCCCGCAGACGGACAAGCCGTGGCCAGCAGCAACAGGCTTATCATGCGGCTGGTGAGCGCCGCCCGTTTCATCCGCCGGTCGCCATCAGGATCTCGATGCGGCGGTTGGCCGCCGACAGCGGATCAGCGGCATCCTTGGGCTGGCGATCGGCGAAGCCGGCAACCTCGGTGATGCGGCGTTCATCGACGCCGCCACGCACGAGCATGTAATAGGCCGAGTGCGCGCGCGCCGTCGACAGCCGCCAATTGTCGTAGCTGGCACCGCGGAAGGGACGCGCATCGGTGTGACCGTTGATGCTGATAGTGCCTTTCTGGCCGTTGACGATGCGGCCGATCTTTTCCATCGCCAGCACCAGTTCGCGGCTCGGCACCGCCGAGCCGACCTCGAACATGCCAAAGTCGAGCTGATCGGTGATGGAGATGACGACACCCTTGTCGGTGGCTTCCACCGAGACGCCGTCATGCAGCTTGTCGCCGGGCTTGAAGGCATCGGCCAGCTGTTGCTTGACGTCGGCGGCGGCCTTCAGCGCGGCGGCGGTCGGAGCCTTGTCCGTCTCGAATTTCGCGGCCTCCTGCTTCGCTGCGGCCGTGTCCGCCTTGGCCATGTCCGCGGCCTTGCCGTCTCCAGCCTCGGCCTTGGTATCGCCGGCCTTGGCATCAGCAGTCTTGACCATTGTCGCCGCGGCGTCCTTGCCATCCCCGGCCAGGGGCTCCAGTGGCGCATCCTTGATCGGCGGCGCTGGCGGCACGGCCTTGACCTTGGCGATTTGTGTCTCGGCAGCCTTGTCGCCGGGCTTGAGCGGATCGCCCTCGACCCTGGGGCGCTGGGCACTCGCCTCGGCGCCGGGCGCGGCGACCTGCTGCGACCAGAAGTCCGGCTCGAAAGGATCGCGGTAGGACGCGCCACCCGAGGCGCCCGTCGCCGGGCCGGAATTCTGCGCGCCGCCATCGCCCTTCTGGCTGACATTCTGCATGACGCCGGTATCCGTGGCGATCTCCGAAAGCACCGCATAGGGGTCGGCGAAAAGATGCTCGTCGGACTGTTGCGACTGCTGCGGCTCCTGCTCCTGTTTGCGATTGGACGAGCCCGCGGCGCCGGTGCCGTCCTGTCCAGCCTTGGTGGTCGCTTCCTGCGGGTCGTCGGCCGTCGGCCCGGCCGTGCGCGGTCCATTGCCGAGATCCTTAAGGCCCTTGCGGCTCGACTCGCGGTCGACCAGCTTGACGGGGTTGAAATAGCTGGCGACGGCCGTCTTGGTCTGTTCGTTGGCGGCATTGATCAGCCACATGACCAGGAAGAAGCACATCATCGCGGTCATGAAGTCGGCGAAGGCGATCTTCCAGACGCCGCCATGATGACCTTCGTCGTGGTCGTCATGGCCGCGCCGCACGATGATGATCTCGTGCCTGCCATGATCGGCTTCGGCGACGCTCATGACAGGACCTCGGACAGGGTTACCGACCATTCGGCCATTCGCGTTTCGAACACGGCCTCGTCGATGGTGACCATCAGGTCGAAGCCGGGCGCCTCGATGAAGTCGAGATTTGCGGCGCGGGACCCAAGCGACGCCTTCAGCGTTTCGAACAGCGAGAGCGGCCCGCGAACGGCAATGCGCACGGCTTCGCCATCGCCAACGGCTTCGCGGATCGCGCCGGCGAGCGCTTCGAGCGAGCGCTTCCGCAGATCGTCGCTGACAACGCCGCCG
Source organism: Mesorhizobium sp. B2-5-7 (assembly GCF_006440875.1). Taxonomy (NCBI): domain Bacteria; kingdom Pseudomonadati; phylum Pseudomonadota; class Alphaproteobacteria; order Hyphomicrobiales; family Phyllobacteriaceae; genus Mesorhizobium; species Mesorhizobium sp. B2-5-7. The sequence goes on from NZ_VFUO01000002.1 coordinate 1,000,132, forward strand.
ATGATGCGGGCGACCGTGGCGGCGACAAGATCCGTCACGCGCGCCTCCATGGCGTCGATGCGCGACGAGACCGCCTTGCCGACATCGCCGCCGAAACTGTCGAGAAAGGCCTTTGCTTCCTCGGCATTTGCCTGGCGTTCCGCTTGCAGCGTTGCTTCATGGGCGGCGGCAAGCCGTTCGCCGAGCGCCGCCTCCGCCTGGGCAACGGCTTCGGCGATCAGCGTGCCGATATCGGCCGTCGGTGCTGCCGCCTCGGGCTTGTTCTCGGCGGTGGCCTGCGGCTGGCTGGAGCGTTGCGCGCGCGTGCCGAAATCCGGGAGAAGATCAAAGAGGGCTGCGGAGGGCATGGTCTACGCCGCGACTTCCTGGGCCGCCCACTTGCGCAGGATCTGCGCGGTGCGTTCCTCGTTGATGTCGACCATGCGGGCAAGCCGCTCCTGCGGGGCCGGCCTGATCTTCTGGCGCAGATCGTCGAGCGGGGTGGCGCCGGCACGCGTGCCGGGCAGAGCGCCAATGGCGGCACCCGCATCGGCGGAAGCGGCTGCCTCGGGGGTGGGCAGGGAGCGCTGGACCTCATCGAAATTGGGGCCTGCTATAGCGGGCGTCGCCTTTGCCGTCAGCGCGGCCGCCATCGGCCGCAGGCCGAAGAAGGCGACCAGGAACACCACCACGATGAAGGCGCCGGCATTGATCAGCGTGCCGGCATGCTGGCCGATGGAATCGAGCATTCCCGCCTGTGGCACCGCCTCGCCGTCCAGCCCGTCGATGAACTCGACGGCCGAGACGTCGATGACGTCGCCGCGCTTGTCATCGAAGCCGGTGGCGGAGCTTACCATCTTCTGGATTTCGGCGACGCGCTTGGCGATCTGGTCCGGTGTGGCGTCCTTGCCCAGGATCGTCTTCAGCCGGTCCTGGTTGACGACGACGGCGATCGACATCTTGGTGACGCTGTAGCCATTGGAGACGGTGGCGATCTTCTTGGAGTTGATCTCGTAGTTGGTGATCTCCTCCTTGCGGTCGTTGGCCGAGGAGGTCTGCGGACCCTCGGTGCTGGTCGCCTGGGTCTCCGGCAGGTTCTGCTCGACGCTGGCCGGGGTCGAGGCCTGTTTCTGGTTGCTGTTCTCGTTGGCGCGCACCGATTGCACCGAGCGCTCGACACGGGACTCCGGATCGAAGATCGTCTCTTCGGTCTGGCGGGTGTCGGTGTTGACATCAGCTTTGACGCTGGCGCGGAAATTGTCGGGCCCGAGATAGGGCGTGAGCGCGCGGCGAATGTTGTCGCCGATCTGCGCCTCCACGGTTTGCTCGACGCCGAGCGTGCGAGCGGCACTGGTGTTGGATGGATCATCGCCCGCGGCCAGCAGATTGCCGTTGGAATCGAGCACCGTCACCTTGTCGGCCGACAGGCCAGGGACGGCGGCGGCGACGAGATGGCGGATCGACATGGCGCTCTTCTCCGCGTCGATGCCGGCGTAGCGGATGACGACCGACGCGGAGGGTTGCTGTTCGTCGCGACGAAAATTGGCACGCTCGGACATGACGATGTGGACGCGCGCCGCCTTGATACCCGATATCGACTGGATGGTGCGGGCGATCTCGCCTTCAAGCGCGCGCACCCGGGTGATCTGCTGCATGAAGGAGGTGAGGCCCATCGCGCCGACATTGTCGAACAATTCGTAGCCGGCATTGGCGCTGGTCGGCAGACCCTTTTCGGCAAGCAGCATGCGCGCCTGCGCCGTGGTGCCGGTCGGAACCAGCACGGAAGTTCCGTCGGCGCCGACGTCGAAGCCGATGCCGGCCTCGCCCAGCACCAGGCCGATCTGGTTCACGTCGGAGCGATCGAGCCCGACATAGAGCGTGTCGTAGGCCGGGCGGTTGAGATAGACTGAGGCAATGCCGATGACGCCCATCACCAGTACGGCGATGCCCGCCAGCATGGCCAGGCGCCTGACGCCAAAGCCGCGGAGATTCGAGATGATGCTCTGGATCTGTTCCGGCACGATTGAGCGACTCCCAGCATGACTGTCCGCCGGAACACTAGCTCCCGAAGCTTGTGCGAAAATGAAATCGGGCCGCGCTTGCGGCGCGGCCCGTGAATTTCGAATATCCGTCAGCTAGGCCAAGGTTAGCCGTTCTTGAACAGCGACAGGATCGACTGCGAGGAGCTGTTGGCGATCGACAGCGACTGGATGCCGAGCTGCTGCTGGACCTGGAGCGCCTGGAGGCGGGTCGATTCCTTGTTCATGTCGGCATCGACGAGCTGGCCGACGCCGCGATCGATCGAGTCCATCAGGCTCTGCGTGAAGGTCTTCTGCAGGTCGATGGAGCTCTTGGCCGCACCGAGAATGGTGGCGGAGTCGGTCAACTGGCTCATGACCTTGTCGATCTTGCCGACCATCTGGGTGATGATGTCGTCGGTCACGCCGGCCGCGGTGATATCGAGATTGTATGCGGAAACATTGTCGATCCTGGGAACCACCGCCCCGGCCGCGGTCTGGCCGGCGGTGTTGGCGGCAATATCCGTGCCGCCGCCGGCGATTGCGGCCGCATAAGCGGTATCATACAGGTCCTGGGCGGCCGCCGTGGAATAGACCGAGGTCTGGCGGTCAAGCGTGCCCTGGTTCTTGACGGCGGTGGAGAGACCGGAATCGAACAGCTTGGTGCTCTCGACATCGATGTCGATCGTCCCGAGCGAGATGGCGCCCGACGATGAGCGATTGAAGGACGACACGATCTTGGCGTCGGCCTGGACGCCATCATTGGCGGCGGCGACCTGCGTCGACGTTACCGAAAGATAATTCGAGCCCGAAAAGGTGGCGGCATCGGCAAAGGACTTCATCTGCGCCTGGAGCGCGGTGATTTCAGTCTGCGTCTTTGCCTTGGCGGCACCCGTCTGGCCAATGGTCGAAAGCAACTTGGTCTTGATCTTGCCGATCGTATCCAGCGCATTGTTCATGCCGGTATAGGCAGTGTCGACTTTCGAAGCGCCCAGGCCGAGCGCGTCCTGGACTGTCGACAGCGCCTGGTTGTCGGAGCGCATCGTCGTGGCGATCGACCAGTAGGCGGCGTTGTCGGAGGCCTCGGAGACCCTGTAGCCCGTGGAGATTCGGGACTGCGTTTGCTCGAGCGATTTGTTGGTGGCGTTAAGGCTTTGAAGTGCGGTCAACGCCGCGGCGTTCGTCATGATGCTCGCCAAGAAACTCGCTCCTTTTTCCAGACCGGTCTTTCTCAAACCGGCGTTGCCCTCGCGAGCCGCTCGACCCGCTCGTGGATTACCGTCACCCGATCGGGCCGATTCGGCAATCCGTTGTAAGTCATTGGTTAACCATGACTAGCGCGTTATGGTTAACGGCCTGTTAAAAGCCAGCTTTCGAGGGTTAAGAAACGAGGGTTGCGCGGGGCTGGAGCAAACGCAAAACGGGCCGCGCTTTTGGCGCGGCCCGTTTGCCTGGTTTGATCGGTCGAGAGGGATCAGCCGCGGAAGAGCGACAGGATCGACTGCGACGAGCCGTTGGCGATCGACAGCGCCTGGACGCCGAGCTGCTGCTGAACCTGCAGGGCCTGGAGGCGGGTCGATTCCTTGTTCATGTCGGCATCGACGAGCTGGCCGACGCCGCGATCGATGGAGTCCATCAGGCTCGAGGTGAAGGTCTTCTGCAGGTCGATGGAGCTCTTGGCGGCGCCGAGCTTGGTGGCAGCGTTGGTCATGCCCTTCAGCGCGGCATCGACGACGTTCATCATAGCCTGGATCTGGGTGTCGCTCGCAGCGGTGGTGCCCGAGAAGATCTTCAGGCTGGCGACCGAATAAGTGTCGGTGGCCGCCGCGGCAGCGCCCAGGGTCGGGTTCGAGGCCGCGGCCGCGACGCTGCCATCGGTACCGAGGCGGTCGGCGTCGAGGATACCCTTCGTCACGCCGGCAGCAGTGCCGGCTTCATACAGCTTGATGCTTTCCACGTTGACGTCGATCGTCGAGATCGAAACCGCGCCGGTTGCGCTGCGGTTGAAGGCGGAAACGATCTTGACGTCGGCCGCGGTCGTGGCGGTGGCGCCGCTGTTGACCGAGAGCATGTTGGTGCCGGAGAAGGTGGCGCCATCGGCATAGGCCTTCAACTGCTTCTGAAGAGCGGCGATTTCGACCTGGGTCTTTTCCTTGGAAGCGTCCGTCTGGCCGTAGGATGCGGTCAGCTTCTGCTGGATCTGGTTGATGGTCGTGATCGCGCTGTCCATGCCGGTGTAGGCGGTGTCGACCTTCGAGGCGCCGAGGCCGAGCGCGTCCGAAACGGTGGACATCGCCGAGTTGTCCGAGCGCATCGTGGTGGCGATCGACCAGTAGGCGGCGTTGTCCGACGCCTGGGAGACGCGATAACCCGTCGAGATGCGGGCCTGGGTGGTGTCGAGGTTCTTCTGGGTGGCGTTCAAGCTCTGCAGAGCGGTCAACGCCGAGGCGTTGGTCATGATACTGGCCATGGCTACTCGTACCTTGTTTTACAGGGTGTTTTTTGCATACCGGTTTGTCCGGTATGACGGAGCGGCATCATGCCAATGACCGTTGCGTTTGGGTCACCCGCCATCTGCGAGCGACTATGGCGGCGAGTCCCTACCAAACGACTAAACTGGACGGTTAATCGAAAATAATTCGGAGGAATTCGATGACGCGGCGCGCTGCCTCATTCCGCAGGCAGGCCATACCCGATGTCGAGCGCGCACGGTCAGGTAAAAGAGCGCACCAGGCTGCCGACGAGCAGGTTCCAGCCGTCGATCAGGACAAAGAACAGGATCTTGAACGGCAACGACACGACCGTGGGCGGCAGCATCATCATGCCCATCGCCATGGTGATGGTGGCCACGATCAAGTCGATGACCAGGAATGGCAGCACGATCAGGAAGCCGATCTCGAAGCCGCGCCGGATCTCGGAGATCATGAAGGCAGGCACCAGGATGCGCAGGTCGACCGTCTCCTTCGCAACGACCTGGCCGCGTTCGCGGGCAAGGTCGGCGAAAAGGTCGAAATCCTTGTCGCGCACATTGTGCAGCATGAAGGTGCGGAACGGATCGGAAATCTTCTCGAAGGCCTCTGTCTGGCTGATCTGATTGTCCATCAACGGCTTGACGCCGGTATTCCACGCCTGATCGAAGGTCGGCGCCATGACATAAAAGGTCATGAACAGCGACAGCGAAATGAGGATGAGGTTCGCCGGCGTCGATTGCAGGCCAATGCCGGCACGCAGGATGGAGAAGGCGATGACGAAGCGGGTGAAGCTGGTCACCATGATCAGCAGCCCCGGCGCCACCGACAGCACGGTGAGCAGGCCGAACATCTGGATGATGTAGCCGACGGTGGCGCCATCGGCCTTGCCGATGCCGCCAAGGTCCAGTTGCTGGGCCGCCGCGACGGAGGTGGCGGCGCCAATCAGTGCCGCGGCAAGAAGGAATTTTCTCATTCGAGCAGCAATGTCCTGACGAGAACCTGTTTGACGTGCCCCTGACTGCGGATCGAGGCGCGTTCGTCGAGATCGGCCTTCAGATGCTGGTAGCCGCTGGCGCCTTCGATCTGGTGCATCTTGAGGGTACGCACGAAGGCCAGAAGATCCTGCTGGACGTCCTCCGCCATCGCCGGCGGCTGCGGAGCGTCGTAGACCACGGACACTTCCATCCTGATCCAAGTGTCCGCGGGCGAGGCGATGTTGGTGGTGATCGGCGCCAGCGCGACGAGCGTCGGCCCCGCGCCAGCTTGTTGAGCGGCTTCGGGCTGGGGTACCTTGCCCTCGTTTTCAGGCGCGACTGGCACCGACGATGGTGCGCCGACGCCCTTGAGATAACCGCCCGACATCCAGCCCATGCCGATGGCGGCGGCCGTCACCACGAGCAGCATGGCGCCCTGCACGGCAAGGGAAGGACCCTTGCGAGGCTGAATCTGATCGACATTGGCCATGGTGCCGCGCTCTCCAATGCCTAGAACGGAAGAACCTGGTCGAGGACCTGCTGGCCATAAGCCGGCTGCTGGACCTCGCTGACGCGGCCACGGCCGCCATAGGAGATGCGCGCCTCGGCGATGCGTTCATAGGAGATGGTGTTTTCCGCGCCGATGTCCGACGGGCGCACCATGCCGGCGATGGTGAGCACCCTGAGCTCGTAGTTGACGCGCACTTCCTGGGAACCCCTGATCATCAAATTGCCGTTGGGCAGGACCTCGGTGACGACGGCGGCGACGTTGAGCTCCAGGTTTTCGGAGCGCTTGATTTCGCCGTCGGCATTGGTTTCGGTGCTGGAACTCAAGCCGGCGTCGCCCTTGCCGCTGGTGCTGTTGCCTTCCCATCCGAGCGTGACGTCATAACCCAGCTTGCGTGCGGCGGTGCGGCTCCGGTCGTTCTGGTTCTTGAAGTTGGCCTTGTCGTTGAGCTTGATCCTGACGGTCAGGATGTCGCCTTCGCGCAGCGCCCTGGGATCGGTGAACAGCCGGCTCTGGCGGTCGTCCCACAAAGAGAACTTCTTGACCGGCGCGGCGGGCGGCTGAGGATAGCTGTAGGGTGCTGCCCCGTCGCCGCCGATGCCCGAACCGACCGGCGACAGCGATGGTTCCCTACCGATTTCCTTGAAATTGGTTGCGCAACCGGACAAGGCTGCCGCCGCGCACAGGATGAGCATTCTGCGGATCATGACGGATCTACCCTTCGGGCTGCGCTGGCCATGATGCCGGTGAGCGTCGCCGCCGCCTTCTGGTCCATTTCGTTGAGGATGACACCCGCCTTCCGTGAATCGAGCTTCATCAGGATGGCCGCGGCGAGGTCCGCATTGACGATCGCCAGGCGTTCGGCCGCCGCATCGGGCTTCATGCCGGCATAGATCTTGACGACGCCGTCCTCGGCCCGGGCCAGAAACACCTCGCGCCGCTTCAACCAGGTTTCGTATTCGGCTTTCTTTGCGTCCAGCGCCTTCATGCGCTCGTCGATGCCTGCCTGCAGCTGTTTTAACTCCTCCGCCTGCAAGGCATAGCGGCGGTCGCGCGCGGCGTCGGCGATGTTGGAGCAGAAGCGCTCGATCTCGCTCTGGTCCGGCGCCTTTTCTCGTGTCAGTTGCTGCGGTGCGACCGCGGGCTGCGCTCCGGGCAGAATCTGACGAACGACATCCTCGCCGCGTGCGCCGCAGCTCGAAACGGACATGGCCGCGAGGACCGTGGCCGCGAACAAGATTGCGCTGGGAGGGCGTCCTTGATGGGATGAGAGGGAGGTGATCATCGGCATCGCTATTGGAGAACCAGATCGGCTTGCAAGGCGCCGGCCGACTTGATGCCTTGCAGGATGGCAATGATGCCGTCCGGCTTGACGCCGAGACGGTTGAGGCCGGAAACGAGAGTTTGCAGGTCGGGCCCGTCGAGCACGGCGACGCGGGCGTTGGGCCGGGTGGCATCGATGGCTGTGAACGGTTCGACGGCGGTTTCGCCCTTAGAGAAGGGTTCGGGCTGCACCACGCGCGGCGCTTCCGTAATGCGCACCGTCAGCGTGCCGTGGCTGATGGCGACACGTGAGATCTTGACGTCGTTGCCGATGACGATGGTACCGGTGCGCTCGTCGATGACGACGCGGGCCGGCGTGTCGGACTCGACCACCAGGTTTTCGATCTCGGCATAGAAGCGGGCCGCCGAAACGCTCTTCGGCCGCCTGATCTGCACGGTGCGGGAATCGCGCTCCGCCGCCACGCGCATGCCGAAGCGCTGGGCGGTGTAGTCGTTGATCGCGTCCGCGATGCGGATGGCGGTGGAGAAATCGGGATTGCGCAATTGCAGTGTCAGCGTCGACTGGTCATCGAACTCGGCCTTCACCTGCCGCTCGATTATGGCCCCGTTCGGCACGCGGCCGGCGGTCGGTACGCCTTGCGTCAACTGCTCGGCCTGGCCTTGAGCGGTGAAACCGGAAACGATGACCGCGCCCTGGCCGACGGCGTAGATCTCCCCGTCCGCCGCCTTCAGCGGCGTCATGATCAGCGTGCCGCCGGCAAGCGAGGTGGCGTCGCCCATCGAGGAGACGTCGATGTCGATGCGGGCGCCGGACTGCACATAGGGCGGCATGTTGGCGGTGACGATGACGGCGGCGACGTTCTTGGCGCGTGCGCTGCCGCCTTCCGTGGCGATGCCGAGATTTTCGAGCATGGCGCGGATCGACTGTTCGGTGAACGGCGAGTTGCGCAGGCTGTCGCCGGATCCGGCGAGCCCGATGACGAGGCCGTAGCCGACGAGCTGGTTGTCGCGCGAACTCTGCAGCTGCGCGATATCCTTGATGCGCGAGGCGACCTGGCCAGGCGGCAGCGAGCTTGGTCCGGGCGAAACGCGGAACATGCGCGCGGTGGTGGCGGGATCATATTCGGGATCGTCGTAGACACCGCCATTCCTGGCGGCGAGTTCGCGCTTGGCCTTGGGCGTCAGGCCATCGGCTAGTGCCGGCTGCAGACCGAGCGTGGCCGCAATCAGAAGGGCAAGCAGGCGCATCATGAAGCGCCGACCTGGATGGTGCCGTCGGCCATCACCGTGCCGGAGAGAATCTTGCCGCTGTCGCTGTTGCGGACCTTGATGAAGTCGCCCGCCGAACCCGGCTGCAAGGTCACGGCGGTGGCCGTGATCGTCAGCCCGCCGGCGACGAAGAAGACCTGCACGGCGGCACCCTGCTCGACCAGCCAGGCCTCACGGACGGCGGCTGAAGGAATGTAGCGGCCGGGCAGCAGCGTGCGCTTGGCGATCTTGCCCTGCAATTCCTCGGAACGGGTCGCAACAGCATCGGGCCTATGCTTGCCGGGGATGAGGGTGACCTGCTTCAGGGCGGCGAGTTCGATGGTCTCGCCGGGATAAATGACCCGGTTGGGGATCAGCACGACCTCGCCAGCAGGTTGGTTGCTGACGATCTGGTTGGCCGAGTCCTGGGCGAAAGCCGGCATGCCGCAGGCCACCAGCGCAAGGGCGAGCGCGGCGCGGCTGAATGCGGAGCAGGAGATCGGCATGGCCATCATCCGTTACCTGATGTTCTTGGAGACGACGGAGGCCATGTCGTCGGCGGCCTGGATGACCTTGGAGTTCATTTCATAGGCGCGCTGCGCCGAGATCAGTTCGGTGATTTCCTTGACCGGGTCGACATTGGAGGCCTCGAGATAGCCTTGCTGGATGGTGGCGAAGCCGGGATCGCCGGGCACGCCGACATTGGCCGGGCCGGAAGCCGTTGTCTCCTGGAAGAGATTGTCGCCGAGCGGCGCGAGGCCCGCCTCGTTGGCGAAGTTGACGATCTGGAGCTGGCCGAGGTTCTGCAGGTCGGTCTGGCCGTCGATGCGGGCGAAGACCTGGCCGGTCTTGTTGACGATGACTTCGACCGCATCAGTCGGCACGGTGATGGCCGGAATGACACTGGCGCCGTCCACCGTCACCAGCTGGCCGGTGGCGTTGGTGTTGAAGGCGCCGGCGCGGGTATAGAGCGTACCGCCATCGGCGCCTTCGATCTGGAACCAGCCCCTGCCGGTGAGCGCCATGTCGAAGCTGTTGCCGGTGCTGGTCAGTTCACCCTGGGTGTGGACGTTGCGCACGGCGGTCGTCTTGACGCCGAGACCGATCGAAACGCCTTCCGGCACCAGCGAGGCATTGGAGCGGTTGGGGACGCCTTGCGTGCGATCGACCTGGTAGAGCAGGTCGGAGAATTCGGCGCGCGCGCGCTTGTAGCCGGTGGTGTTGATGTTGGCGATGTTGTTGGCGATGACTTCCAGATTGGTCTGCTGGGCATTCATGCCGGTGGCGGCGATTGCGAGTGCTTTCATGGCCTGCTCCTCAGATGCCCATGCGACTGACTTCGAGATAGGCCGAGACCACCTTGTCGCGGATGGCGACGGCGGTCTGCAGCGCCTGCTGGGCGCTCATCACGGCATCGACCACCTGGCGGGTGTCGGCGTCGCCCTTGAGCGCCTGCATCGACACCTGCTCGGCATTCTGCATGGTGCTGACGGTCTTGGAGGCAGCCTGGCTCACCGCTTCGGCGAAGGAGGTGCCAAGGTTGCCCGATGCCGCCGGCGCAACGCCACCCTGCAGCAGATCGGTGGCTGTATCGCCCAGCCCAGGCTTCAGGTTAAGCGCGCCGATGCCGTTGACGATCATTGGTTCCTCATCAGGTCGATGGTCATTGAAATGAGATCACGCGCCTGCTTCACGACTTGCAGGTTGGCCTCGTAGGAGCGGTTGGCCTCGGTCATGTCGGCCATCTCGATCAGCACGTTCACATTGGGCATCTTGACGTAGCCCTTGTCGTCGGCGGCCTCGTTGCCGGGCTGGAATTCGACGGGAAAATTGCTCGGGTCGCGGTCGATCGAATTCACCTCCACCGTCGAGCTGCCGGAGGCCCGGTCGAGTTCGGAGACGAAGCTGATGGTCTTGCGGCGATACGGGTCGGCGCCCGGCGTGGTGCCTGTCGACTGGGCGTTGGCGAGGTTTTCCGAAACCACGCGCAGGCGCTCGGACTGAGCGCCAAGGCCTGATGCTGCGACTTTGAGGGCTGCGGTCAGTGCGTCCATGGTCAGCTCTTCACCGCCATCATCATCATTGAGTGGAATGCCTTGACGATGGCCGTGTTGAGTTCGAAGGAGCGGCGCACCTCGCCGGCCTTGAGAAGCTGGTCTTCAAGCACGACCGTGTTCTTGGAGGGCATGACCACGCCGTCGTCTTCCTGCGGCTTGATGGAGAAGCCGGCATTGGTCGCCGCAGTGCCGAGATGGCCGGGCTCGGTGATCTGGAGCGACACCGCGGTGCGGTCGAGCACCTTCTCGAACGGCTCGACATCGTTTGCCGTGTAGCCCGGCGTGTTGGCATTGGCGATGTTGCCGGCGACCGCCGACTGACGTACCGACAGCCACTGCGCTTGCTTGGCGGCGAGATCGAAAAGGGAAACAGGCTCCATGGGAATCTCCGGGCATGTGCCCAAAGACTAGGACGCCAGTCTTGCGCGGACCTTGCGATCGGTCGCTGGAACGTGAAGGCGAAAACGGTGAAGCGGTTTTCGGACGACATCATGCTCCATCCCTTGAAATGGAGACGGATGATTTCAGGACGATCCGACCTGAAATCATCCTCGGCACAAAACCGTGACGGCTTATCTGGAAAGCTCGATCACCTGGTTGGCGCTGGTGAGCATGACCCATTTGCCGTTGCGCTGCTCGATCGCCGATACCTTGCTGGAATCCGGCAGCGTCGAACCGCGCTGGACCATCCACAGGCCGGTGTCGTCCTCGATCATGGCGCGGCCATTGGCGACATGGACCATGCGGAACTTCGCGATGTCGGCGGGGAAGGGTTGCTCGCCGGGCGGCTGCGTTTTGGAATCGTCCTGCACCGTGCCGGTGGCAAGCAGATCTACATCGGCGTTGGGAACGTCCCTGGCGGTCAGCGGCGCGCTGCGCTCGGCGACCACGCCACCTCCCGCACGTCCCGAATTGGTACCGGTGCCGCCGAACTTGATCGCCTGCACGCCGAACTGGTCCTGGTTGAAGAAGATGTACCAGGGAAACAGGGCGCAGGTCAGGCCGAGCGTGATGCCGAGCGCGGCGATGACGACGTCGCTGCGACGGTCCGCCTTCTTCTTGCCCAGTCTGGGGAATTGCGGCTTTGGCGGCTGCGGCCATTCGCTGGCGGCAAACAGACCATCGATCAGCGATTCGCGACTGGCTTGAGCCATATCGGCAGCCTCGACGCGGGGAAGGGAATTCACAGGGGGCTCGGCAGTCCGGGCCGGCAAAGGCTCGGATCTGGGGAGAGCCGATTTGACGGCCTTGGCCAGAACAACCGCGGTCCGGGCAGCCATGGCGGCGGCGGCGTTTGCCCTGGCGACCCTGGCCTCCTCCGCTCGAGCCTGCTCCGCGGCGTTCGCTTCGGCGATCATCTCGTTCAGGAGTCGCTCGGTGTACTGGCGTTCAGTCTCCTGGTTCGGCATTCTGCTTTCCCTTGAGATGGCGGGCAAGATCGGAGAACGGATCGGCGGACGGACGGTCCCTGGGCGATTGCGTCAGCGCCTCATAGATGACGGGCACCTGGCGTACGGCCATATCGAGTTCAGCGTCGACGCCGCCCTGATAGGCGCCGAGCAGCCGGATGTCGCGCGTGTCCTCGAAGCGGGAGATCATCGACTTCAGCCGCGTCACCAGGGCTCGCTGTTCGACACTCCAGGCCTTGCCGGCCAGTCGCGAGATGGACGACAGCGGATTGACGGGCGGATAGCGCCCCTGTTCGGCGATCGCGCGGTCGAGCACGACATGGCCGTCGAGGATGCCGCGCACCGAATCGGCGACCGGATCGTTGTGATCATCGCCGTCGACCAGCACGGAAATGATGGCCGTGATCGATCCCTTGCCTTCCAATCCTGGGCCTTCGGTTCCAGGCCCGGCGCGCTCGAGCAGCTTGGGCAGTTCGGTGAAGACCGAGGCGGGATAGCCGCGGGCAACCGGCGGCTCGCCGGTTCCCGTCGCCACCTCGCGCAGGGCGTGAGCGAAGCGGGTGATCGAATCCAGCACCAGCAGCACACGGTGGCCCTGGTCGCGAAAATGCTCGGCGACGCGCATGGCGGTGTCTGGCGCGCGCCGACGCATCATGGCGCTCTCGTCGCTGGTGGCGACGACGGCCACGGTCTTGGCCATGCTGTCGCCGATCGTATCCTCGAGGAATTCGCGGACCTCGCGGCCGCGTTCGCCGATCAGCGCCACGACGACGGTGTCGAACGCGTCGGCGCCGGCGAGCATGGCAAGCAGCGTCGACTTGCCGACGCCCGATCCGGCGAAGACGCCCATGCGCTGGCCGAAGCAGAGTGGCGTGAAGATGTCGATGACCTTGACGCCGGTCATGAAGGCGGTACCGACGCGCTGCCGCGCCATGGCGCCGGGTGTCGCGGCGGCCGCCGACATGTCGTCGCCCCTGACCAAGGGCGGACCACCGTCGATTGCCCGGGTGAGCGCGTCGATGGCGCGGCCGCGCCACGAGGCATGCGGCGCCACCGCGAGCGGACCCCTGCGGAACACGGCATCGCCGATGCCGGCGTCGGCGCTGCGTTCGAAGGGGGCGATCACAACCTCGTCGCGGCTGATTTTGACGATCTCGCCGCGGCGCGAGCCGGACTGACCGCGCTGCTCGACAATGTCACCCAGCCTGGTGAAATCGGAAAGGCCGCGCACCTTGTAGTGCGTTGATGTGACTTCGGTGACGAGCCCGCCGCGCTTGACCAGCCCGTCGCTGTCGCCAAAGCGCCTGATAATCCGCTCCAAAGCGGCAAGCCGATCCAGCGGCGCCGGCTGGAGCTGTCTTTCGGGTGCGCGGAGGGCTGGCTGCTCTGACGACATGCTACGACTTCGAGCCGAGCGTCTTTATCGCCTCCTCGGCGGAGGAATCGGTCTGCCGCATCAGCGCGGCAGTGTTCTCGAAGGCGCGCTGGACCATGATCAGCCGGGTCATTTCCAGCACGGGATTGACGTTGGATTCCTCGAGGAAACCCTGGGCGACGCCGATGTCGGAGCGGTCGGTGACCGGTTCGGGCGTGCGTGCGGGCACAATGCCGGAATTGCCGTAGCGCACGAAATTCTCGCCCGGGTCGAAATTGTAGAGGCCGATGGAGCCGACGAGCTGTTCGTTCTGGCGCAGCGAGCCGTCGGCGCCGGCCTTGGGCGGACCGTTGCGGGGGTCGAGCTGGATCGGCGCCCCGCCGGCGTCGAGCACCGGATGGCCCTCGACCGACATCAGCTCGCCATTCTCGTTCATCGAGAAACGGCCGTCGCGGGTCATGACGGTGCCAACTGGCGTGTCGATGGCGAACCAGGCGTCGCCCTGGATGGCGAAATCGAACGGGTTGCCGGTCTCCGTCATGGCGCCGTGAGCCCCCGACATAAAGGTCTTGCCGGAGGAGGCGAACGAAACCGACTTCTGCCCTGCGCCAGACACCACGTCCTCGAACTTCACGCCGGTGGCGCGAAAGCCGACGGTGCTGGCGTTGGCGACGTTGTCGGCGATCGTGTCGAGCCGGCGCTCGAGGGCTATCTGCGCGGAGAGGGCAACGTAGAGACTGTCTCGCATGATCAGAACTTCAGTTTCTGCATGGCCATCATCAGGTCGGTGGAGATGCCCGATGTGACCGGTTTGGCAAAGAGCACGCTGACCGACGTCACCGCCGTCGAGGTCGGATTGTTGATCTCGTACATGCTGGTGAAGCGGGTCAGGAACTTGTTCAGTTTCACTGGGTCGGTGAAATCCGAGATGTCGAGCTTCTGCCCGAACAATTGCGCCTGCTTGTCGATGTCGGCGGTGGCGAAAGAATCGGGCAGCCCCAGCGCGGTGCGCACCACGCTGGCAAGCGCCGTGTCGGCCAGCACGTCGTACCAGCTGGTGATGGTTGATGCTTTGCGGTCGAAATAGAGCGCCAGCCGCACGCCCTCATTGGTCTTGCCGGCGTCCTCCTCGAGAGTCTGGCGCATGTAGTTGTCGACGGTCGGCTGCTGCGCCGGATTGATGGTGGTGGCTGCTTCGCCGTACTGCTCGAAGTTGAAAGCGGCGGCGAGCCCGGCATAAGCCTTGTTCGTCATCTTGTTGGCGACGCTGTCGGCGTCGCGAATGCCCCCGGTCAGTACGCTGCGGATGAGATCCTTGCTTTCCGTCGCCGGATCGAGTCCGTAAGCCGAGAGCGCATAGTTGTACAACCGGCTGTTGGCCATCAGGTCGTCGATGGATTTCACGTTCGTGACGTTGGCAAGGTAGTATGCGGTCTCCGATTTCATGGAGTCCGCGTTCGGCGGGATCAGGCCAAGCGCCGACCCCGTGGTGTAGATCTTCGGCGTGTCTTTCAGCACCTCGTCGCGCGACGTTGTCTGATCGCCATATTGGGCAAAGTTGAACGCCGTGACGAAGTTGGCGTAGCGTTTGTCTGTCAGCTTGTTTGCCGGGCTGTTGGGATCGCTGACGCCGCCCGCCAGCATCGTGCTGATCTGCAGCGGCTTTTCGGTCGACGCATCCAATCCGTAGGAAGCCATGGCGAAGGTGAGCAGGCGCTTGTCCGCCATGAGATCGTCGATCGACTTCACCTTGGAGATGTTTGCCGCGTAATAGTCCGCCTCGCCCTTGATATACTGGGCGCTCGGTTCGACCAATTTCAGTCCGGTTCCGGCCACATAGCCTTTCGGCACCGCCTGCTGGGCAGCATCGCGCGTGGTTGTCTGATCGCCATACTGGGCGAAGTCGAAGGCCGAGACAAAGTTGGCGTAGCTCTTGTCGGTCAGTTTGTTGGCGGGGCTGTTGGGGTCGCTGACGCCACCTTCGAGCATGGCCCTGACGGTTGCCGCCGGTTCGGTCTCGGCGTCGAGGCCGAACGCGGCCATCGCGTATGTCAGCAGGCGGCTGTTGCCCATCAGGTCGTCGATCGACTTCACCTTGGAGATGTTGGTGACGTAGTAAGCGGTTTCACTCTGGTAGTAGGAGAGTCCTGCCTGCGAGGCGCCGATCTGGACTTGCAGCGCATAGTTGCTGGTCACCAGTTGCTGCGCCTTGTTGTAGATCGTCGCATTGGGGCCGTTGGCGGCGAAATTGAAGGCGCTGACGAACGCGGCGTAGCGCTTGTCGGTCAGTTTGTTGGCAAAACTGTTGGGATCGGAGACGCCTTCCTTGAGCGCCTTCACCATGAAGGCCTTGGCGTAGTCCATGTTCTCAAGGCCGTAGGCCTTCATGGCGTATTTGAACAGCCGGTCATTTTTGACGAAATCGTCGATCGATTTCACCTTGGTGATGTTGGCGAGATAATATTGGGTATCGCGGTCGACTGTCGGCTGTTGCTCGATGCGGTCGATCGACTTGTTGATGTCTTTGGTGATCAACTGGTAGCTGGTATAGGTACTGAGCAAGGACGCGCCTCCGGCCGAAGCTATGCCAGCACCATAAGCTCACTTCCTTGCGCGAAACTGAATCGCCAACTTTCGTGCCATGGCGGCTCGGATTCAAGCCTCACACAAGGCACGGGGACTATCCCTTGTCCGACGTGAAATGCGGAAGGACCGGTCGTGGGCATTCTGATTGGACTTGTGGTGACGCTTGGCTGCGTCCTTGGCGGCTTCATGGCCATGGGCGGGCATCTGCACGTGCTGGTGCAGCCATGGGAAGCCGTGGTCATCTGCGGCGCCGCACTCGGCACCTTCCTGGTCGCCAATCCGATGAAGACTGTCAAGGATACCGGCAAGGGCATTCTGGAAGCCTTCAAGCAGGCGGTGCCGAAGGAGCAGGACTATCTGGAAACGCTCGGCGTGCTGCACAGCCTGATGCGCGAGTTGCGCTCCAAGTCGCGCAGCGAGGTCGAGGCGCATATCGACAATCCGGAGGAGTCGGCGATCTTCCAGGCCTTTCCGACGGTGCTCAAGAATCACGATTTGATGAATTTCATCTGCGACTACTGCCGCATCATCATCATCGGCAATGCCCGCTCACACGAGATCGAGGCGCTGATGGACGAGGAAATCCAGACCATCAAATCCGACAAGATGAAGGCCTATCACGCGCTGGTCGCGGTCGGCGACGGCCTGCCGGCGCTCGGCATCGTCGCCGCCGTGCTCGGCGTGGTCAAGGCGATGGGCGCGCTTGACCAGTCGCCGGAAATCCTCGGCGGCCTGATCGGCGCGGCGCTGGTCGGCACCTTTCTCGGCATCTTCCTGTCCTATGCGGTGGTCGGACCTGTCGCCACCAAGATCAAGACGGTGCGCGAGAAGAAGAACCGCCTCTACATCATCGTCAAGCAGACGCTGCTCGCCTACATGAACGGTGCGCTGCCGCAGGTGGCGATCGAGTTCGGCCGCAAGACCATCTCCTCCTATGAACGGCCGACCATCGACGCGGTCGAGCAGAGCACCATGAACACCGGCAGCGCCGAGAAGAAGGCTGCCTGAGCGATGCGCGACAGATCGGTGCCAAAACTGTCATGACGAGTCCGGGCAGCCCCTCGCAGGCGCGTTCGTTGATCATCGAGCGTCTGGTCGGCGACAGCGGCGAGACCGATCAGGTCGTCGACGCCGGCCGTGCCATGGCCGAACGCGCCGTGCCGCTGCTGCAGAAGGGACTCTCGGGCGAGCTCGGCATTCCCGTAATTGTCGACCTCAAGGCCGTCGAGGTCAGCCGCGTCCCGGAGGCGCGCTCACGCGCCGGCGACAATTTCGCGATGACCGTCGTCGGCTCGCCGGCGTCCTCGGACGCGATGACACTCGTCATGGATGCTCCCGCAATCGCGATCATGGTCTCCACCCTGTTCGGCGGCGACCCGGATATGCCGGTGTCGCCGATCGAGCGCGAGCTGTCGTCGATCGAGACCGATGTCTCGAGCATGGTGCTCCAGGAAGTGGCGCAGGCGCTGAATGGATCGGGGCGGCGCTCGCTCGAACTGCGGCTGCCCGCACCCCGCGCCATGTCGGGGATCGAGGCCAGGCGGCACGTGTTGCGCGACGGTGCCGCGATCCGCATCGTCCTTGGCATCTCGACGCCGGTCGACAGCGGCTCGATTACCGTGACGATGCCGCAGCGCATCGTGCTGGCGGGCCGCGATGCCACGGCCAGCATCAGCGAGGACGATCATGGAACCAGTTGGCGGGCACGCTTTTCGGAAGAGGTGATGCGCTCGACCGTAGCGCTCGAGGCCACCATGCCGCTGGCGCGGCTGACGCTGGGCGACCTCGCCAACCTCGAAGTGGGCCAGGTCATCGACTTCGAAGAAACGGCGCAATCGCGGGCTCGCCTCGGCGCGCGCGGCCAGACGCTGTTCGTATGCGAGTTCGGCAAACTGGGGCAGAATTACACCGTCCGAATCAGGCATCCTTTCGATGCCGGGCAGGATTTCATCGATGGGCTCATGCCGGCTGGTGCCGGGCGCGCCTGAGCTTTTGGAGACGACGCATGGCCAAGACCAAGGTAGAAGCAGAGCTCGACCAGCCGGACGAGCAGCTCGATCGCGCCATCGAGGAATTGCGGGGGGTCCTGCACGAAGAAGAGCAGCGCCCCGATGCGGCGTTCCGGGCTGCCGCGGGGGCCAATTCAAGCGTCATCATGAACATCCCCGTCGATGTCCAGATCATCCTCGGCAGCACCGAGATGGCGGTTGCCGATCTGATGGCGCTGCAGAAGGGGTCGACGGTCGCGCTCAATCGCCGCATCGGCGAGCCGGTCGATGTCGTGGTGAACGGCCGCAAGATCGCGCGCGGCGAGATCACCGTGCTCGAAAGCGACCCTTCGCGCTTTGGCATCAGGCTGACCGAAATCATCGCCGGCACGAAGGGCGCCTAGACATGGATCGCGGAGCTCGCCGGTGGCAGCGGAGGCGAAAGGCATGACGACGCCGCTGACGACCCTGACGCGCGCGCAGAAGGCAGCCGCCATATTGGTGGCGATGGGCAAACCGTCCGCCAGCCGTCTCCTGAAATTCTTCAAGCAGGAAGAGCTGAAGGCGCTGATCGAGGGCGCGCGGCTGCTCAGGACCATTCCGCAGAGCGATCTCGAGCGCATCGTCGCCGAATTCGAGGCCGAGTTCACCGAGGGCGCCGGCCTGCTCGATTCCGCCGACAGGATGGACACCATTCTCAACGAGTCTCTTTCGCCCGAAGAGATGAGCGCCATCATGGGGGACAAGAAATTCGAGGTCGCGCCTGAAGGGCCGCCGCCGATCTGGCCCGATCTCGAAAAGCTCGAACCCTCGCGGCTGGGCGCGTTCCTAGCGGGCGAACACCCGCAGACGGCGGCCATGGTGCTGTCGAAACTGGGGCCGCAGGCGGCGGCGAGTGTGCTTTTGACACTGACGAAGCCGATGCGCGGCGAGATCATCAAGCGCATGGTGACGATGGCCAACGTTCCGGCCGCCGCCACCAGGATCGTCGAGAACCGGCTGCGCTCCAGCGTGCTGTCGGATACCTCCACCAAGGACACTTCGGCCGGGCAGGCGCGCGTCGCCAGCGTGCTCAACGAGCTGGAAAAGCCCCTGCTTGAGGAGGTCATGCAGGATCTCGAAGCCGCCGGCACGCCCGACCTCGACGGTGTCCGTGCCCGGCTGTTCGCTTTCGACGACCTGCCGCTGCTCACCCAGAAGGCGCGCGTGCTTTTGTTCGACGGGCTGTCGACCGAGCTTGTCACGCTGGCGCTGCGCGGCACGTCGGCCGCACTGGCCGAGGCGGTGCTGTCGGCGATCGGCGCGCGCTCGCGACGCATGATCGAGGCCGAACTCGGGCAAGGCTCGGAGGGTGTCCCGGCCGCCGACATCATGGCCGCGCGCAAGACGATCGTGACGACCACCATCCGCCTGTCGCGCGAAGGGGCCTTCGAACTTCCCTCGACGCAGAACGCCGCCTAAGGCATGTCCGACGCCACCGACAAGGACTCGAAAACCGAAGAGGCAACGGAAAAGAAGATCCGCGATACCATCGAACAGGGCAAGCTGCCCCATTCGAGGGAAACGGCGCTCCTCGCCTCGTTCGTCGCCATACTGGTGTTCACAGTCTTCTATGCCAAGGACGCCGTCGTCGATCTCAGCACGTTCCTGTCGATGTTCCTGGAGAAGCCCGAGGCCTGGCCGATGGACACCGAGACCGATGTCATCGCGCTTTACAAGCAGGTCTTGTTCGAAGTGGGTCGCGCCGTCGTGAGCCTGCTGGTGCTGCTGACGGTTGCCGGCATCAGCGCCTCGGTGCTGCAGAACATGCCGCAATTCGTCGGCGAGCGGATCAGGCCGCAGATGTCGCGCATATCGATCGCCAAGGGCTGGAACCGGATGTTCGGCGCCCAGGGGTGGGTCGAGTTTTTGAAATCGCTCGCAAAGGTCGGTTTCGCCATCACCGTGCTCACCTTCACCCTGTCGGAGGACCACCGCAAGCTGCTTGCCGGGATGATCACCAACCCCGTCGCTTTCGGCCTCGTCATCCGTGGCATCGCCGTCGACATACTGGTGGCGATCGTCTTCGTCATGGGACTGATCGCGGCGATCGACATCGTCTGGTCGCGCTTTCACTGGAAGCAGGACCTGCGCATGAGCAAGCAGGAGGTCAAGGACGAGTTCAAGCAGTCCGAAGGCGACCCGATCGTCAAGTCGCGCCTGCGCTCGTTGGCGCGCGACCGGGCGCGTAAGCGGATGATGACCGCGGTGCCGCGCGCGACGCTCGTTATCGCCAATCCGACCCATTTCTCGATTGCGCTGAAATATGTGCGCGACGAAGATTCGGCGCCGCTGGTCGTAGCGAAAGGGCAGGATCTGGTGGCGCTGAAAATCCGCGAAATCGCCAAGGAGCATAACATCCCGATCTTCGAGGACGTGGCGCTCGCCCGCTCCATGTACAAGCAAGTTTCGGTCGATAATGTGATCCCATCACAATTCTACCAGGCCGTCGCCGAACTGGTGCGGATCGTCTACTCGAAAAAGGCTGAGCGCAGACAGATTTCATGAACCGGCAACCGCACGCAAAATCCCGCGAGATCATCGTCGCCAGCGCCATCGAACAGGTGGTGGTGGAGCTCAGGCTGATCGACGTCGCCGATTATATCGCCTTCATCCGGCTGGAGCATTTCGCCTGCCTGTCGGATCTGGTCGATTCAGCGGCGGAGCTGTTCTTCATGCCGGGTACGCTTAGGCTCGGTCATGGCGGCGAGGCACATGTCGACTGGAGCGGCAGCCCGCGCATCGTGCTCGATCTGGAACTCAGGCCGCCCGGCGTGACCGTCTATTTCCAGCTGACGCTGAGCGAGACCGGCAGCACGGTCCTGGTCAATTACGTGTCGTTTGAAAAGCCGGGCGAAGACCCCGGGCACAACACGGCGCTGCTGGAGGCGGTGATCGAACAGGCCCGCATTCGCAAGGTCGAACCGCTGGCGTTCTAAAGCGCTTCCTTCAGCCGAGAGCGGCTACTCGATAAGCCCCAGCCGCAACGCCTTGGCGACCGCTTGGTTGCGGTTGACCGCATTGAGCTTTTGGGTCGACTGGGTGAGGTACTGGTTGGCGGTGTGCACCGACAGTTTCAGGAGCCGCGCGATCTCCTCGCTGGTGTTGCCGTTGGCGGTCAGCTTCAGGCATTCAAGCTCGCGCTTGGAGATCGAGCGCATTCTGCCGACGTCTCCCGGACGCATCCGCGCGACGGCGGCGAACAGCGAGAAGCAGCGAGCGTGAATTTCGTAGAGCGCATCCTGCGGCAGCGCGATCTCCGATCCCAGGAAGACGACAAGACCGCATTGATCGCGATCGGCATGGACGGGGAAGGCAATGCCGCTCGACCCGGGTGTCAGCGGCGCCATCTGTCCGGTCCAGGCGAGATTGCCGAACATGTCGGCCATGGCCGCCACGCCATCATCCGTCCACCAGCGCGGCTCGGTCGAAATCCGGCTATGGCGAACGATGTCCTCGCCATTGGCGCCTGAAATGAACTTGGTCGCCACCGCGACGCCTGGATAATCTGAATCAAAGCACGGGACCAGCCGGGCGCGCTCCGGCGACGGGCTGACGAAGTACAGGCCGAAGGCCGAGGCATTGATGTCGACTGAGATCCAGCGGCAGCGGCGCACCGCATCGGGAATGGTGACGGCGTGATGTGTGTCGGATCCCAGCGAGAAGGCACCGAACGGGCTGCGCTGCTCGTTGAAAAGGGCCTCCGCGGCCTCCTTGATGTCGGCGTGTTTCAAATGATGCCACTCCTGATCGCCGTGGCGATGGCCATCGCACGGTTCGAGGCCGCGAATTTCTGGATGGCGTGGGTGATGTAGCTGTTGACGGTGTTGGAGGAGACGCCAAGGATCACCGCCACCTCGTCGGTGGTCTTGCCTTCCGAGACCCAGAACAAGCATTCGCGCTCGCGGTCCGACAGCGGATCCTGCATCGCCGCGGCGGCGATCAACTGCGGGATGTGCGAAAGCGCGTAGCAGCATTTCAGCTGCGCCTTCATCAGCGCCGGCTGGTCGATCCGGCCGGCGGCGGCCGCCGAGAACAACGCGAACAGGCGCTGACGGCCGACATTCAGCCGCAGTGAATAGACCTCGGCATGGCCGAGCACGTCGAGGAGCCGAGCCTCTTCGCCCGAGACCAGCCCGCCGGCATCCGGCGCCTGGGCCGCCACCAGCGGCGTCGGACGGATACCGGGTGCGGCGGTGAGCGGGCCTTGTGCAAGGCCGGCGATCAGCCGCTTGCCGATCAACTCGATGGCGTCGAAGATCCAGTTCGAAGACACGATACGTGCATCGTTGCGGTCCTGGTCATGGACGATGGCGACCAGCATGTAGCTGTCGGCGCCGATCTCGGCGGTCAGCTC
The DNA here is from genome assembly GCF_006440875.1 of Mesorhizobium sp. B2-5-7. Lineage (NCBI taxonomy): Bacteria > Pseudomonadati > Pseudomonadota > Alphaproteobacteria > Hyphomicrobiales > Phyllobacteriaceae > Mesorhizobium > Mesorhizobium sp. B2-5-7. The sequence goes on from NZ_VFUO01000002.1 coordinate 1,022,425, forward strand.
CATGAAGAAGGAGGTGAGATCACCGCGCGACGTCAGGCGCGAGCCCAATGTGTCGGATTGAAGAGGCGCGGCGGGACTGCTCATCTGCTGCTTTTTGGTCGGAATCAATTCTGATGCCCGGCTGCTGGAGTGCCAGCTGCCGAACCCGAAAACGCGTTACTTTTACGAGACACACACGAGGCGCGGGGCCGCGCCCAACCAGACGGAATCCATTCAGGGAACGCGAGACATCCGCGTCTAGCGCCGGAAAAATTCCGGAACGTGAGACTTTGGGTGGTCGCCGCGCCCCCCCGAGGACCGGCTGATTCGGGTCTAATCTACCCGCAGATGAATCCGACATCAAACGCGATTTGACAAAATCGAATCCGGTGGACTCGGCCTGCGACTCAGCGGCCAATTTCTTTGCATTTCCTGGGCACGGAAATCGAGCCGCGCAGGCCGGCCATGATTTTTGCGATGGGCTTACGCGGCGCCTCAGGATACAAAAAAGGGCTGCTGCCGCCACCCTTCCTTTGCCCGTCCTCCCCGCAGGCGCTGCGCTTTCTGGACGACCGCTCTACCGATCCTCGAACCCGGTCAGCACGCCGACGGCATTGATGCCGATCTCCTCGACGGCATAGCCGCCTTCCTGGACGAACAGCGTCGGCAGGCCGAGCTTGGCGATGCGCTGGCCGATCTTCGGATAATCCAGGCTTTTCAGCTTGAACTGGCTGATCGGGTCCTTTTCGAAAGTGTCGACGCCGAGCGAGACGACGACGATGTCGGGAGCGTAGGCGGCGAGCCTGGCGCAGGCATCCTCCAGCGACACGTTCCAGGCATCCCAGCCGGTGCCGAAGGGCATGGGGTAGTTGAGGTTGAAGCCTTCGCCGGCCCCCGCGCCACGCTCATCGGCATGGCCGAGGAAGAACGGGTACTCGACCATCGGATCACCGTGCAGGTTGAGAACCTGTACGTCGGCGCGGTCATAGAAGATCTCCTGCGTGCCGTTGCCGTGGTGATAGTCGACGTCGAGGATCGAGACACGCTTGGCGCCCTGGTCGCGGAACCATTGCGCGGCGACGGCCGCGTTGTTGATGTAGCAATAGCCGCCCATGAAGCCGGCCCCGGCATGGTGGCCGGGCGGACGGCAGAGCGCGAAGGCCGACCTCTCGCCGTCCTTGACCAGGCCGGCGGCGGTCAGCGCGACGTCAAAGGACGATTTGATAGCGGCCCAGGTGCCCTCGACGAAGGTGGCGCCGCCGTCGAAGGAATAATAGCCGAGCAGGGCGTCGATGCGCTTGGGCGGCACGTCGCCGCGCAGGCCGCGCGTCGGCCAGGTGAAGGGCATCGCCGTGCCCGCATGGCCCTCGGCGATCCATTGTGGCCAGACGGTCGGCAGGAAGTCGATGTAGTCGGCCCTGTGGACGCGCTTGGCGGCGGCGAGGTCGTGCTCGACCGGGGCAATGATCGGTCCGAGCTTCTCGCTTTCGACCCGCGCCTTGATGAACTCCGCCCGCGAGGGCTTTTCGAAGCCGGGCACGATGGCTGAGGTGACCAGTTCCATCTGCCCGGCATGACCGGCGTGAAGTGGCGAATAGACAGTCTTCATGAAATTCCTCTCGAAGTGCGAAGCTACGGCAATTCCAGGAAAAGTGTGAAGCGGTTTTCCGTCTGGAATTGCATTTGAAACCGGTCAGTCAAGGTTGAGGTAGGGGCTCACCAAGGCGAGCCACATGGTTTCCACATCGTCCTCGATGAGGTCGAACGTCCTGCGGTCCTTCTTCAGCCCAACGAGCCGACAGACGTGCCCGACCTCCATCATCAGCACGCCGAGCCGGCTGGCGATCTTGCCTTCGAGTGCGGGGTTCACATGCTGCAGCCATGCAGCATAGAGGGCGATGATCTGGTCGTCATATTCGTTCTGGATCGGCCGCAGGTCGGCATTGCCTGAAATGGCCTCGATCACCGGCATCAGGGTGGCGTTTTCGAGGTAGAGCTTGGACGTGTCGATGAACAGCTTGCGCACTTCCCGCCGAAATTCTTCGCGGTTGGTGGGCGGGGCGACCTTGATGCGCCTCGCGATCACCTCGGGAAAGGATGACAGCCAGCGCCGGGCGAGATCCAGAAGAATGGCTTCCTTGTTGGGAAAGTACTGGTAGACCGAACCGACCGACAGGCCCGCGCGCTGCGCGATGGCGAGCGTCGTCGGTGTCCTGGTTCCTTGCTCCCGCGTCAGGATCAGCGCAGCGTCGAGGATCCTGTCGACCACCTTGCTGGACCGTTGTTGCCGCGGCTGCTTGCGCGGCTCGAGCGCTATCCTGGTTTTGCGGTCGAGACTGCGCTTCACTGCTTGATGCCCTCGTTCCCTGCCTGGTCCCAACACAAGCGGGGCGTGCTGTCCACAATACATTCTAAATCCGGCATGTTGACAAACGCGAATAATCAGTCGCATTCTTTATCCACGCTGTCTCTTGGGATAACAAGGGAAATTTCGAAGACAGCGTACTGGCATCTATTTTTGTCCCATGGCGCCGCTCCTGTGGAGTGGGTCGTTGGGCACGGGGTTGTCGGGTCTAAAATCAGTCGTCAAAAGCGCGGAGTCGCGATGTCTGTTACGGGTGCGGGTCACAATGCGGATCTGATTGTCATCAACGGTCGTGTGCTGACCATGGACGGTGACAATCCCGCCGCCGAGGCCGTTGCCGTCAAGGACGGCGCCATCATCGCCATTGGCAGCCGTGCTGCAATCGAAGAGTTCAGGGGAACGGGTACAAAGGTCATCGACGCCGAGGGCGGTTCGGTGATCCCGGGTTTCATCGAGGCCCATATGCATCTGTTCGGCGGCGCGGCTGAACTCGACAATCTGCACCTGGCTGGCGTGCATGGCTTCGATGCCTTGCGCGATGCTATCCAGCTCTTTGCCGCGACGCGGCCCAATGCCAAGCTTCTGATCGGCGCCGGCGTCGACTATGCGGTCCTTCCCGAGCCGGTTACGCGGCATCATCTCGACCGCATCATTCCCGACCGCCCCTTCGCCATGTCGGCTTCCGACCATCACACGATGTGGGCGAACACCAAGGCGCTGGAGCAGGCAGGGCTTCTGCATGGCCGCCAATTGGGGCCGGGCAACGAAATCGTCATGGGCGCCGACGGACTGGCCTCGGGCGAATTGCGCGAAGGTGAGGCATTTGGTCCGATTCTGGAATTCTTTGGCCAGAACCGCACGCGGCTTGGCCTGACTGGCATGGAGCCGGAGCCTTATCCTTCGGCCGAGGAATTGGCTGCCGACCGCGATCTGATGCATCGCGGTCTCGAATGGTGCGCCAGGCATGGCATCACGTCGATCCAGAACATGGATGGCAACCTCTACCAGCTTGAATTGCTTGCCGGCCTGGAGGCGGAAGGGCGGCTTATATGCCGTACAAAAATCCCGTTCCATTTCAAGAACTTCATGACACTGGGCATGCTTGAAAAAGCGTCGGGTATGGCCGCGACCTATAACTCCGAATGGCTCTCCTCGGGCATGGTCAAGGTGTTTTACGACGGTGTGCTCGATTCTTGGACTGCCGTGATGGTCGACGACTACGCCGACCGTCCCGGCTGGCGCGGCGAGCCATTGTTCACGCCCGAGCACTTCGCCGAGGTGGCAGTGGAGGCCGACCGCAGAGGCCTGCAGATCGCCGTTCATTCGATCGGTGACGGCGCAGTCCGCGCGGTGCTGGACGGCTATCAGGCGGCGCGGGAGAACAACGGCAAGCGGGACAGCCGTCACCGCGTCGAGCATATCGAAGTCATCACCCCGACGGATGTACCGCGGTTCGCCGAACTTGGCGTCATCGCTTCGATGCAACCGCCGCATCCGCCCGGCGCCATGAACTTTCCGCTGGAGCCGACGATTTCGCGCATCGGTCGCGAAAGGTGGCCGCTGAGCTATGCCTGGCGCACGCTGAAGGATGCTGGCGCCCGCGTCGTGTTCGCTTCCGACTGGCCGGTCTCGCCGGTTGATCCGATCCTGGGCATCCAAGCGGCGGTGATGCGCAAACCTTGGGCAGAGGGCCTGGCGGACCAGAGTTTCTCGCTGCATGAAGCGCTTGCCGGCTATACGGTCGAGGGCGCCTACAGCGAATTCATGGAGCACCGCAAAGGCGTGCTGAAGCCGGGTTATCTAGCGGATCTGGTCGTTTTGTCGGCCGATATCGAGAGGACTGCCCCGGAAGCGTTGCATACGGTGCGGCCGGTGACGACCATCTGTGGCGGCAAAATCACCTACCAAGCCTGACTGTGGCATGGGGCTTGCAGTGCCAAGACTACCAACTGAACTGTGGTTCAATGCCGGGCTTGCCAACCTACCGGCCATGTGGTCACATCCAACAGGGGACAAACTCCGCCAGCAAGAGCGGGGTCAACAGTGAGGCGTAATCGTGCCGGACAAACCGGATCGGAATGCGATTGAAGTAGTAAACGTCAGCAAAATTTTCGGATCGGGTGAGGGGCAGGTCGCTGCTCTCGACAAGGTTTCGGTCTCCATTCGCGAAAACGAGTTCTTCACGCTGCTGGGACCCTCAGGCTGCGGCAAGACCACCTTGCTGCGGCTGATCGCCGGCTTCGACTTTCCAACCGCCGGGGAAATCCTGCTCTACGGCCAGGATATCGCGCCCTTGCCGCCGTTCAAGCGCCCGGTCAACACCGTCTTCCAGTCCTACGCGCTGTTCCCGCATATGACGGTGGCCGACAATATCGGCTTCGGCCTGGAGATGCTGGGCAAGCCCAGGGCCGAGATCAAGGCGCGCGTCGCCGAGATGCTGAAGCTGGTCAAGATGGAAGCGCTGGCCGGCCGCCGCACAGCCCAGATTTCCGGTGGCCAGCAACAGCGCGTGGCATTGGCCCGGGCATTGGCGCCGCAGCCGAAAGTGCTGTTGCTCGACGAACCGCTCTCAGCCCTCGACTACAAGTTGCGCAAGGAGATGCAGATCGAGCTCAAGCGGCTGCAGCACGAGACCGGCATCACCTTCATCTTCGTCACTCATGACCAGGAAGAAGCGCTGACCATGTCGGACCGCGTCGCTGTGATGTCGTCGGGCAAGATCCTTCAGGTCGGTTCGCCCTGGGATATCTACGACAAGCCGGCGGATCGCTTTGTCGCCGACTTCATCGGCGAAACCAACTTCCTCACCGCCGCCATATCGGGCATCGGCAGCGGCAAGGCGCGCGCGACGCTCAAATCCGGCGCGACCATCGAGGCGACCGTTGCCGAAGGTTTTCAGCCGAAGGACAACGCCACCGTGGTGGTAAGGCCCGAGCACGCCAAGCTGACGAAGGACAAGGGCGATGTGTCGGGCACGGTCGAGAACATCGTCTATTTCGGCACCGATACGCATATCCACGTCCATCTCGACAGCGGCGAGGCCTTCACCGTGCGCCAGCAGAACACGCGCAGCGCAGGCTGCGGTTTCGAGCGTGGCGACAAGGTCGGCATCATGATCGGCAACGATGCCGCGCAAGTGCTGAGGGACTAATGGCGACCGCGGAAGAAGTCGCCAAGGCAGCGGAACGGCGCGATGTCCGTGACCGCTGGCTTCTGTCAGCGCCGGCGCTGCTGGTCATTCTGTTCGCCGCGACCGGCCCGTTGCTGATCGTGTTGGTCTATTCGCTCCTGACGCCGGGCGCATATGGCGACGTGAAATGGCAGTTCTCGGGCGATGCCTGGACGTCGGTGTTCCTGGAGCGCGACATTTTCGACGACACGCTGTCGCTGGCGGCGGCGCATGTCACCATCTTCTGGCGCTCGATCAAGCTTGCGGTTGTGACGACACTCGCCACGTTGGCGCTCGGTTTCCCGACGGCCTACTTCATGGCGACGCGCAGTGAAAAGACCAGGGATCTCTGGCTGTTCCTGATCACCATCCCGTTCTGGACCAACCTGTTGATCCGCACTTTCGCCGTGCTGCAGATCATCCGCAACGAAGGCATCGTCAACACGATCCTGCTCAAGCTCGGCATCGTCTCGGCGCCGGTCCAGATCCTCTACACCGACACGGCGATCCTGATCGGCATGGCCTATGTCTACCTGCCGCTGATGGTGCTGCCGATCTACGCCAGCATGGAGAAGCTCGATTTCCGGCTGGTCGAGGCGGGCTACGATCTTTACGCGACGCGTTTCAAGGTGCTGCGGAAGATCATTTTCCCGCTAGTCAAACCCGGCGTCATCGCCGGCTCGATCCTGGTCTTCATTCCGGCGCTGGGCGCTTATGTGACGCCGAGCGTGCTCGGCGGCGGCAAGAACATGATGCTGTCCAATTTGATCGAACTGCAGTTCGGACAGGGCCGCAACTGGCCGCTCGGCTCGGCACTGTCGATCACGGTGATGATCATCGTTATGGTGGCGCTGCTTGCCTATGTGCGCAATGCCGGGAAGTCGGGGGTGCGGCATGGCTAGCAACTTTTCCATCAAGCACCAGCCGGGTTTCACCGCGATCGCGGCGACTTGTTTCGTTATCCTCTATCTGCCCATCATCGTGCTGGTTATCTACGCCTTCAACGCGGCGAGCTCGACATCCGAATGGGGCGGCTTTTCGCTGAAATGGTTCCAGTCGGCATACCAGAACACTCAGGTCATCGACGCGACGCTGCGTTCCTTCCAGATCGGCTCCATCGCGGCGGTGCTGTCGACCGTCTTTGCCACCATGGCGGCACTCGCCACCACGCGCACGGCGTCGTATCCCGGCCTTACCTTCAAATACGCGGCGATCAACCAGCCGCTGATGGTGCCCGAGATCGTCACCGGCGTGGCGCTGCTGATCTTCTTCTCGCGCATCAAGATCTTCACCGGTTATTCCGGCATCGGCTACCTGGTCGCCGCGCATACGGCGTTCTGCATTCCGTTCGCCTACCTGCCGATCCGGGCGCGGCTGGAGAATATGGATCTGACGCTGGAGCGCGCCGCGGCCGATCTCTACGCGACGCCATGGAAGACCTTCCGCCGCATCACGCTGCCGCTTTTGTGGCCTGGTATCCTGGCCGGCCTGATGCTGGCCTTCGTCATCTCGCTCGATGACGTGGTCATCACAGAGTTCGTCAAATCGGGCGGTCAGGACACGCTGCCCACTTACATGCTCGGCCAGATCCGCCGCGGCATCACACCCGAGATCAACGCGATATCGACCGCCTTCCTGCTGCTTTCGGTCGCGATCGTCACGTTGTTTTTCTTCGTCAGCAGGAAACGAGACTGAAACCGACAACGGGAGTTAAAACCATGAACTGGAAGACAACAGCGACCGCCATGGGGTTGGCGTTGCTTGCCTCGACGGGCCTCGCGCGGGCCGAAGGCGTGCTCAACATCTACAATTGGGGAAACTACACCAGCCCCGACGTGATCAAGAAGTTCGAGGCGAAATACAACATCAAGGTGACGATCACCGACTATGACTCGAACGACACCGCTCTGGCCAAGGTTCGCCAGGGCGGCACCGGCTTCGACATCGCGGTGCCTTCGCAGACCTATGTGCCGATCTGGATCAAGGAAGGCCTCGTCCAGGAGACCGATCCCGGCAAGATGGAGAACGCCAAGAACATCGCGCCCGAATGGGCCAATCCCGACTTCGACCCAGGCCGCAAATACACTGTTCCTTGGGCCTGGGGCACGATCGGCGTCGTCGTCAATACCGACGCCTACAAGGGCCCGGCGAACACCTGGGGCATCATCTTCAACACGCCCGACGAGTTGAAGGGCAAGGTCAACGTCGTGCCCGAGATGGGCGACGTGATGTTCGCGGCGATCAAGTATGTCGGCGGTCAGCAATGCACCGACGACAAGGCGGTGCTGAAGAAGGTGCGCGACCTCCTGGTGGCAGCCAAGCCGAACTGGATCGCCATGGAATACAACACCATCGAGAAGATGGGCGCCGGCGACTTCAAGGCAACCAGCGACTGGAACGGTTCGGCCCTGCGCCAGCGGCTGGCCAACCCGGCCATCCACTTCAACTATCCGAAGGAAGGTTATGGGCTGTGGAGCGACAACGTCGTTGTGCTCAAGGAGGCCAAGAACGTCGAAAACGCCAAGCTGTTCCAGAACTTCATCATGGATCCGGAAAACGCCGCGGGTCTCTCGGCCTTCCACCGATACGCGAACGCCATCACCGGCTCGGACAAGTACATGCCAGCCGACATGAAGGACGCGCCGGAGGTGGTCATTCCGGCCGACGCCAAGCCGCTTGGCGAACTGCAGCAGATGTGCGCTCCGGAGACGCAGGAACTCTACACCAAGATCTGGACCGAACTGCAGAAGTAGTCACAGACCCAAGGGGCCCGGCGGCACTTGCCGCCGGGCCTTTTCTTTCCGGGAATGGCCTTTCATGAGTTCCTATCGCAACAGCGATCCGCGGCCGCCTATCATGCAAGGCTCGCCGCCCGCCATGCTGCCGCCGAGGCTCGACTGGGACAGGCCGCCCTGGAACCGCTGGGCTTTCCAGCACATACGGGAAATTCTGCCGACCGTGGAAGTCTGGCGCGGCGCTGGCCATCGCCACCGTCTCGAACGCGCCGAGGTCGATCTCGACGGGCTAGCGGTCGAGGACAGCGAGGGCAGGCCTTCGACACTCGCCGGTCTGCTCGACGAGACCTATACGGACGGCTTCCTGGTGCTCAAGGACGGCAGGATAGCCTATGAGCGCTATTTCAACGGCATGGACGAGCGCACGCTGCACCTGTCGCAGTCGATGGCCAAGTCGGTCACCGGCTCGGTGTTCGGCATATTGGCCGGGCGCGGCCTGATCGATCCGGCGAAGCCAGTGACGGACTACCTGCCGGAACTGAGCGCGACCGGGTGGGCCGGCGCCAGCGTCCAGCATGTGCTTGATATGACCACCGGCGTGCGGTTCTCGGAGGAATACACCGACCGCTATTCCGACATCGGCCAGGTCGATGTCGCCACCGGCTGGAAGCCGGTGCCACCGGGCAGCGATCCGGATTTCCGCTGGCCATCGCACATGTTCGAACTGATCCTGGGCTTGAAGGACACGGTTCGCCCGCATGGAGCCACGTTCGAATATCGCTCGATCGAGACGGACGTGCTCGCCTTCATCATGGAACGGGTGACGGGCAAGCGGCTGGCGCAACTCGTCTCGGAAGAACTTTGGCAAAAGCTCGGGGCTGACGAAAGCGCCTGCTTCACCGTCGACAGCGCCGGCTATGCGCTGGCCGATGGCGGCTTCAACGCGACGCTGCGCGACTACGCCCGCTTTGGCCAGCTGATCCTCGACAATGGCGGCGGCATCGTGCCGGCGGACTGGATCGAGGCGACGCGTACCGGCAGGCATGGTCCGGATTTCTCGGCCAGCCTGCCCGAGGGCAGCTATCGCAACCAGTTCTGGATCGAGAATCCCAGCTCGCGGGCACTGATGTGCCGTGGCGTGTTCGGACAGTTGATCCATATCGACTGGAACACAGGAATGGTCGTGGTGAAGCTGTCGACCTGGCCGGATTTCAGCAACATGGCCTATTCCAGGGCAACGCTGAAGGCCGTGCACGCCATCGCCGCGGCGCTTGCCTGAGCTTCATGACCAATGGACTGGGAGGAAACGCCATGACCGGCAAGACCGCGTTCGAGACTCGATACGGATTCCGCCGCAACGAGGTGCTGCTCGGCAACTGGCGTGTGAGCCCGTTCAATCGGTGGTCGTTCCAGAATCTCGGCGAACTGGTGCCGACCGCCCGGGTGGCGGCAGCGCCCGGCGCCGCAGAAGCCCCTCGGCGAGACATGGACGGCTTGCTCGGGGAAAAGGTCACGGTCGCGACTGCACCGGAGACGGTGGCTGAATTCCTCCTGCGCTCCAGCACCGACGCCCTGACGGTGATGAAAGGCGGCAAGATCATTGGCGACTGGTTCGCGCCGCATATGGAGTTCGGCGCGCGCCACATCATCTTCTCGATCAGCAAATCGGTGACCGCGATCATCGCCGGCATACTGGAAGGCGAGGGGGCGTTCGATCCGGAAGCGCCGGTGACGGACTATATCCCTGAAGCAGCCGGCTCGGCCTATGGCGATGCAAGCGTTCGGCATGTGCTCGACATGAGCGTCAGCCTCGATTTCGAGGAGGCCTATCTCGATCCGGAAAGCGCCTTCGCCCGCTATCGCCGAGCGACGCTGTGGAATCCGGGCGGCGGCACCGAAAGCCTGCGTGAATTCATCCTGACCCTGCAGCGGCTTGCCGAGCCGCATGGCCAGACCTTCCGCTACCGCTCGCCCAATTCCGACCTGCTCGGCCTGCTGCTCGAGCGCGCCTCGGGCCAGCGCTTCACCGACCTGATGCGCGAGAAACTGTGGCTGCCGCTTGGCGCCGTCGGCGAGGCCTCTGTCGGCGTCGACATGGAAGGCACGGCACGCACCGCCGGCGGCATTTCGGTGACGCCGCGTGACCTGGCGCGCCTCGGCGAGATGATGCGGCAGGGCGGCACCGCCAATGGCCACCGCATCGTGCCCGAGGCCTGGGTGCGCGACACCACCAGCACCGGCGGCAGCTCGGAAGCTTGGCGGCGCGGTGCCATGCTGCCGCTGTTCCCGAAAGGCCGCTACCGCAACAAATGGTATCAGACCGGCTTCGAAAATGGCGCGTATTGCGGCATCGGCATCCATGGCCAGTGGCTTTATGTCGATCCCAGCACCGAAGTGGTGATCGCCAAGATGTCGTCGCAGCCGGAGCCGGTCGACGATCCGCTGGATATCGAGATCGTTGCGTTTTTCGAGGCGCTGAGCCGGATGGTCTAAGTGGGCAGTCGCGTGCGATTGGTGATGTCGGCGCTGCCCCTCATCCGCCTGCCGGCACCTTCTCCCCGTATAGTGACGGGGAGAAGGGATCTGGTCGCTACGCCGGCGCCCCTTTGCACCGTTGGCGATTGGCGAAATCGGCGATGACAGCGCCCCTCTCCCCGTCCCTATACGGGGAGAGGATGCCGGCAGGCAGGTGAGGGGCAGCGCAGACATCTCAGTATGGGCAAATTCCTGCGGTACCCAGATCCGGTGAACGCATCGCGCTTTCCTGTGGACCTCCGCCGCGTGTGAGGACGCGGTGGTTGGCGGGCCGCACGCCAACCCTTATGGTCGCCGCTCTTTTCGACGAGAGTGGGAACGGCATGGCATCCGACATCAAGCGCATCGCAGCCATCATCGCGGCCGAAATCAAGGCGCGGCCGGAACAGGCGGCCGCGGCGATCGGACTGCTTGATGAGGGTGCGACGGTGCCGTTCGTGGCACGCTACCGCAAGGAAGTGACCGGCGGGCTGGACGACACGCAATTGCGCGACCTTGCCGAGCGTCTTGTGTATCTGCGCGAACTCGACGCCCGCCGCGACACCATCCTGGGCTCGATCCGCGAGCAGGGCAAGCTGACGCAAGAGCTTGAAACCAAGATCGCGGGCGCCGCGACCAAGGCGGAGCTCGAGGACATATACCTGCCCTACAAGCCGAAGCGCCGCACCAAGGCCGAGATCGCCCGCGAGCGTGGATTGGGGCCGTTGGCCGAAGCCATTCTCAACAAACGTGCGCTGGTGCCCGCGGACGTCGCGCTCGCCTATGTCACCGGCGAGGTGGCCGATGCGAAGGCGGCGCTCGAGGGCGCGCGCGACATCCTGTCGGAGCAATTCGCCGAAAACGCCGATCTGGTCGGCAAGCTGCGCAGCTACATGAAGGAGCGCGCCTTCCTGCGCGCCAGGGTGGTCGACGGCAAGCAGGAGGCCGGCGCGAAATTCTCCGACTATTTCGACCATGTCGAACGTTGGGCGACCGTGCCAAGCCACCGCGCGCTCGCCATGCTGCGCGGCCGCAACGAGGAGGTGCTGTCGCTCGACATCGAGGTGGATGCCGATGACGGCTCGCCGGTGAAGCCGGTCGAGCGGATGATCGCCAACGCCTACGCCATCGGTGCCAGCCTGCCCGGCGACCGCTGGCTGATGGAAGTGGCAGGCTGGACCTGGCGCATCAAACTGTCGCTGCACCTGACGCTCGACCTGATGCGCGACCTGCGCGAGCGGGCCGAGGAAGAAGCGATCCATGTCTTTGCCCGTAACCTCAAGGATTTGCTGCTGGCGGCTCCCGCCGGCTCGCGGCCGACGATGGGGCTCGATCCCGGCATCCGCACCGGCGTCAAGGTGGCGGTGGTCGATGGCACCGGCAAGCTGCTGGCGACGACGACGGTCTATCCGTTTCCGCCGAGGAACGATGTGCGTGGCACGCAGGCCGAACTTGCGGCGCTTATCCGCCAGCACAAGGTCGAGCTGATCTCGATCGGCAACGGCACCGGCAGCCGCGAGACGGAGAAGCTGGTCGCCGACATGCTGTCCGACATGCCTTCGGCCGGCGGCCCGAAGCCGCTCAAGGTGATCGTCAGCGAGGCGGGAGCGTCGGTCTATTCGGCCTCGGCGACGGCTGCCGCCGAGTTCCCCGGCCTCGACGTGTCGCTGCGCGGCGCGGTGTCGATCGCGCGACGGCTGCAGGATCCGCTGGCCGAACTGGTCAAGATCGAGCCGAAATCCATCGGCGTCGGCCAGTATCAGCACGATGTCGACCAGTACCGGCTCGGCCGCTCGCTGGAAGCGGTGGTGGAGGACGCCGTCAACGCGGTCGGCGTCGACCTCAACACCGCCTCGGCGCCGTTGCTGGCGCGGGTTTCAGGCCTCGGCGCGTCGCTCGCCGATGCAATCGTCGCGCATCGCGATGCGACCGGCCCGTTCGCCAGCCGCAAGGACCTGCTGAAGGTGGCACGGCTTGGACCGCGCGCGTTCGAGCAGTCCGCCGGCTTCCTGCGCATCGCCAATGGCAGCGAACCGCTCGATGCCTCGTCGGTGCATCCGGAGGCCTATGGCGTGGCCAAGAAGATCGTCGCCGCCTGCGGCCGCGACGTGCGTTCGCTTTTGGGCGACAGTGCCGCGCTCAAGGCGCTCGACCCGCGCGTCTTCGTCGACGAGCGGTTCGGCTTGCCGACGGTGCGCGACATTCTGGCGGAGCTGGAGAAGCCCGGCCGCGATCCGCGTCCCGGCTTCAAGACGGCGACCTTCGCCGATGGCATCGACGAGATCAAGGATTTGAAGCCCGGCATGCTGCTGGAAGGGACCGTCACCAATGTCGCCGCTTTCGGCGCCTTCGTCGATATAGGCGTGCACCAGGACGGGCTGGTGCATGTCTCGCAGCTCGCCGACCGCTTCATCAAGGACGCGCATGAGGTGGTCAAGGCCGGCGACGTGGTCAAGGTGCGCGTCGTCGATGTCGACATCAAGCGCAAGCGTATCGCGCTCTCCATGCGTAAGGATGCCGGCGAGGGGGGTGCATCGAAGGGCGGGCCGCGCGACAATGGTGGCGGCAGGCCGGCGCCACGCGGGCCTACGCCGCAACGCCAGCCGGAGCGGCCGGCACAGCAAGGTGCGTTCGGCGCCGCGCTGGCGGACGCGCTGAAGCGAAAGTAGCTACCACGCCAGAACAGCCGGCTCCTTCTCAAGCTGGCCGAGCAGCCAGTCCCGGAAACTGGCAACCGGCGGATAGCCGCGCTTGTCGTGAGGAATGACAAGGTAATAGGCGCTGCGGCTCTGCATCGGCTGGCCAGGCGCGGGCACAAGCTGGCCGCGCTGCAGTTCGCCCTCGATGAGAATCTGCGGCAAGAGCGCCACGCCGAGGCCCGCCATGCAAGCCTGGGCAGCGGTGGCGAACTGCTCGAACTGCATGCCAGGCCCGGTCGGCGCGCTCAGGCCCTGATGCTCGAACCATTCGCTCCAGGCCCCCGGACGCGTCGTCATGTGCAGCAGCGGCAAGCGGCCGATGTCGGCCGGTGTGGCGATGGCGCGGCCGGCGAGGAAGTCGGGCGACACCACCGGTGCCACCGTCTCGCGCACCAGAAGTGTCGAGTCGGCGTCCGGCCAGTCCGGCAGGCCGTAGTGGATGGCGGCATCCAACCGTTCGCGGGCGAAGTCGAAGCGCCCGACGCGGGTGACGAAATTGATGGTGATGTCGGGATTGTTCTCGACGAAATCGGGGATCATCGGCATCAGCCAACGCGTACCGAAAGTCGGCAGAATGGCAAGATTCAAGATCCCACTATGCCGATTGCTCATCAATCCAAGGGCTGCGTCACGCAACTGGCCAAGCGCCGAGCGTACCGCTTCGGCGTAGATTTCACCTGCCGTGGAGAGCCTTACATTGCGGCTGTCGCGTTCAAACAGCTGCCGGCCGAACTGATCTTCCAGAAGCCTGACCTGGCGGCTGACCGCGCCCTGGGTCAGGTCCAATTCCTGGGCGGCGGCGGTGAAGGAGCCAAGCCGCGCCACGGCCTCGAAGGCGGCAAGGGCGCTGATATTGGGCAAAAGGCGGCGCTGGACACTCATGATCCATTCCTAACGCTCATTGATCCGCGAAGCAATTTCGTTTGATTTTTTCAGGCCACGAGCCGATAAGCCGGGCTTCACCTGTTTCAAGGATCGAGAAGCCATGGCCGACAAGAATGCATTCGTGTGGGAAGACCCGTTCCTGATCGAGGACCAGCTTTCGGAAGACGAGCGCATGGTGCGCGATGGCGCTGCCGCCTTTGCCGCCGACAAGCTCGCGCCGCGTATCGAGGAAGCCTATCTCAACGAGACCTTCGACACGGCGATCTTCCGCGAGATGGGCGAGGCCGGCCTGCTCGGCATCAACATTCCGGAAGAGTTCGGTGGCCTCGCCGCCAGCTATGTCACCTACGGGCTGGTGGCGCGGGAAGTCGAACGCGTCGATTCCGGCTATCGCTCGATGATGTCGGTGCAGTCGTCGCTGGTGATGTACCCGATCTATGCCTATGGCTCGGACGAACAGCGCAGGAAATATCTGCCCAAGCTCGCCAGCGGCGAATGGATCGGCTGCTTCGGTCTGACCGAGCCGGATGCCGGTTCCGATCCCGGCGGCATGAAGACCCGCGCCGAAAAGACCGCCAGCGGCTATAAGCTCTCCGGCTCCAAGATGTGGATTTCTAACGCGCCGGTCGCCGACGTGTTCGTCGTATGGGCCAAGTTGAAGGGCGAGAACGGCAAGGACGAGATCCGCGGTTTCGTGCTGGAGAAAGGCATCAAGGGGCTATCGGCGCCGAAGATCGGCGGCAAGCTGTCGCTGCGCGCGTCGATCACCGGCGAAGTGGTGATGGAAGGCGTCGAGGTCGGCGAGGACGCGCTGCTGCCCAACGCCAAGGGCCTCGGTGGACCCTTCGGCTGCCTCAACCGGGCCCGCTACGGCATCTCATGGGGCTCGATGGGCGCGGCGGAAGATTGCTGGCATCGCGCTCGCCAATATGGGCTTGACCGCAAGCAGTTCGGCAAGCCGCTGGCCGGCACGCAGCTCTACCAGAAGAAGCTCGCCGACATGCAGACCGAGATCGCTCTGGGGCTACAGGCCTCCTTGCGCGTCGGGCGCCTGCTCGATGAAGGCAAGATGGCGCCGGAAATGATCTCGATCGTCAAGCGCAACAATTGCGGCAAGGCGCTCGACATCGCCCGCCAGGCCCGCGACATGCATGGCGGCAACGGGATCCAGATCGGCTATCACGTCATGCGCCACGCGCAGAACCTGGAAACCGTCAACACCTACGAAGGCACCCATGACGTGCACGCGCTGATCCTGGGACGGGCGCAAACGGGAATACAGGCGTTCTTTTGAGCGACTTAAGCCGGCAAGCGGTTCTTTAATTTAGGTGCACCGCAACATCCGCTTGGAGAATGGCGGCCAGATGTGTCAGGGTTCGGCTGATGAAACGCCGATCTCCGGGGCCCCATGGCAATTCTGGCAGCCATCTACCACCTGACCCACTATAAATACGACCGGCCGGTGGTTCTCGGGCCCCAAATCATCAGGCTGCAGCCGGCACCGCATTCCCGCACCAAGGTGTTGAGCCATTCGCTCAAGGTCGAGCCGGCGAACCACTTCGTCAATCTGCAGCAGGATCCTTACGGCAACTTCCTCGCCCGTTTCGTCTTTCCGGAGCCGGTGACGGAGCTGAAGATCGAGGTCGACCTCGTCGCCGACATGACCGTCTACAATCCGTTCGACTTCTTCGTCGAACCGTCGGCCGAGGCGTTCCCGTTCGACTATCCCGAGGAGATCCGTGACGACCTCGCCACCTACCGCACGCCGGAGCCGGCCGGGCCGCTGCTCCAGGCGTTTCTGAAAACCGTCGACCGCAGCGCGCCCAACACGGTCAATTTCCTCGTCGATCTCAATGCCCGCCTGCAGCGCGAGATCACCTATATCGTGCGCATGGAAACCGGTGTCTTCTCACCGGAGGAAACGCTGGCAGCGGCCAAGGGCTCCTGCCGCGATTCAAGCTGGCTCCTGGTGCAGATCCTGCGCAATCTCGGCATCGCCGCGCGCTTCGTCTCGGGGTATCTGATCCAGCTCAAGCCCGACCTTGTCGCGCTGGATGGGCCGGCCGGGACAGCGGTCGATTTCACCGACCTGCACGCCTGGTGCGAGGTCTATCTTCCTGGCGCCGGCTGGATCGGCTTCGATCCGACCTCGGGCCTGCTCACCGGCGAGAGCCATGTGCCACTGGCAGCGACGCCGCATTTCCGCAATGCGGCGCCTATTTCCGGGATGGCGAGCTTCGCCAATGTCGAGTTCGGCTTCGAGATGCGGGTCGACCGCATCGCCGAGCATCCGCGCATCACCAAGCCGTTCTCCGACGAGAGCTGGCAGGCGCTCGACGCGCTCGGCAACAAGGTCGATGCCGCGCTCGCGGCCGGGGATGTGCGGCTGACCATGGGCGGCGAGCCGACCTTCGTGTCGATCGACGATTTCGAGGCCGCCGAATGGAACACCGCCGCCGTTGGGCCAACCAAGCGCGAAAAGGCCGATGCGTTGATCCGCAGGCTGCGCGAGCGTTTCGCGCCCGGCGGCTTTCTCCATTACGGCCAAGGCAAGTGGTATCCCGGTGAAAGCCTGCCACGCTGGACGTTTTCGCTCTTTTGGCGCGCCGACGGCGAGCCGGTGTGGAGCGACCCGTCGCTGATCGCGCGGGAAGATAGTTCGGCTGATATCGGGCCGAAACAAGCCGAAAGCCTGCTGACGGCGATCGCCGGCGAACTCGGCATCGACACGTCCATGGTCAGCGAAGCCTATGAGGATCCGGCCGAATGGCTGCTCAAGGAAGGCAAGCTGCCCGACAATGTCGACCCGTCGAATTCGAAACTCGAAGATCCGGAGGAACGCAGCCGCATGGCGCGTGTCTTCGAACGCGGGCTGACCAAGCCGTCCGGCTATGTGCTGCCGGTGCAGCGCTGGAACAGCCAGGCCTCCGATCCGCGCTGGCGCTCGGAGAAATGGAAGACGCGGCGCGGCCGGCTGTTCCTGGTGCCGGGTGATTCTCCGGTCGGCTATCGCCTGCCGTTGGGCACGCTGCCCTATGTGCCGCCGGCGCAATTCCCCTACATCGTGCCCGTCGATCCGTCGCTGCCGCGTGGCCCGTTGCCCGTACGCGAAGCGATCTTGCCAGCGGCCGCTCCTGCGGAACTCGAAGGCGCCGACGAAATGGCCCGTCGCCAGCAGGCAGCCTCGTTCACGGCGACGACCGGCCAGCAGGAGCGCGTCGAGCAGGAGATCACCGAGATCGGCGGCGCGGTGCGCACGGCACTTTCGGTCGAACCGCGTGACGGCAGGCTGTGCGTGTTCATGCCGCCGGTCGAGGCGCTCGAGGACTATCTCGAACTCGTCGCCGCCGCCGAGAACGCGGCAAGGGCGATTGGCCTTCCCGTGCACATCGAGGGCTACGGTCCACCGCATGACCCGCGCCTCAACGTCATCCGCGTGGCACCCGATCCCGGCGTCATCGAGGTCAACATCCACCCTGCCTCGAACTGGCAGGACTGCGTGGCGACAACGACGGCGATCTACGACGAGGCGCGGCAGACGCGGCTTGGCGCCGACAAGTTCATGATCGACGGCCGCCACACCGGCACCGGAGGCGGCAACCATGTCGTGGTCGGCGGCGCCACGCCCAATGACAGCCCGTTCCTGCGCCGGCCCGACCTGCTGAAGAGCCTGGTGCTGCAATGGCAGCGGCATCCCTCGCTGTCCTATCTGTTCTCCGGCCTGTTCATCGGCCCGACCAGCCAGGCGCCGCGCTTCGACGAGGCGCGCCACGACTCTCTTTACGAGCTTGAAATCGCGATGGCGCAGGTGCCGCATCCCGACCAGGGTGCCGCACCCTTGCCGTGGCTGGTCGACCGGTTGTTCCGCAACCTGTTGACCGACGTCACCGGCAATACGCATCGCTCGGAAATCTGCATCGACAAGCTGTTTTCCCCGGATGGTCCGACTGGCCGGCTTGGCCTTGTCGAATTCCGCGGATTCGAGATGCCGCCCAATGCGCGCATGTCTCTGGCGCAGCAATTGCTGGTGCGGGCCATCATCGCCCGCGCGTGGAAGAACCCGCTCGACGGGCGCTTCGCGCGCTGGGGCACCTCGCTGCATGATCGCTTCATGCTGCCGCACCATGTCTGGGCGGACTTTCTCGACGTGCTCGACGACCTCAAGCTCAATGGTTTCGAATTCCGGCCCGAATGGTTCGATGCCCAGCTCGAATTCCGCTTTCCCTTCTGCGGCGAGGTGCAGCATGCCGGCATCAAGCTGGAGCTCAGGCAAGCGCTGGAACCATGGCATGTGATGGGCGAGCAGGGCGCGATCGGCGGCACCGTGCGCTTCGTCGATTCATCGGTCGAACGGCTGCAGGTCAGGACCGAAGGCCTCAACCCGGAGCGTCATGCGATCGTCTGCAACGGCCGCATCGTGCCGATGAGGATTACCGACAACAGGGAGGTCGCGGTGGCCGGCGTGCGCTTCAAGGCCTGGCAGCCGGCCTCGGGCCTGCATCCGGCGCTGCCGGTCAACACGCCGCTGGTGTTCGACATCTATGACCGCTGGTCCGGCCGGGCAATCGGCGGCTGCGTCTACCATGTCGCGCATCCCGGCGGGCGCAGCTACGACACTTTCCCCGTCAACGGCAACGAGGCGGAGGCACGGCGGCTCGCCCGCTTCGAACCGCGCGGCCACACACCCTCGGGCTATGTGTTGCGCGAGGAACAGCCGGCGGAAGATTTCCCGATGACCCTTGACCTCAGGCGTCCACCAAGACTGTGATCTGACATGGCAAAGGGGAATCACAAAAGGGTGCGCGGCAAGCCGCAGGCCCATAGCCTGCTGGAGCACTACCAGCCGATCGACGGCGTCGTCGACGAGATGGTCGACGCGTCAGGCAATCCCCGTCCGGTCTGGAAGCATTTTGTCGAAGCGCTCGACGACCTCGGGGCCGAAAAGCTCGGCCAGCGCTTCGCCCGCGCCGATCAGTATCTGCGCGATGCCGGTGTCTATTACCGCGTCTACGACAAGGCGGGCGCCAACGAGCGCGAATGGCCGCTGGCGCATATTCCCTTGCTCATCGAGGACAGCGAGTGGCAGGCGGTCAGCGCCGGCCTGGTGCAGCGCGCCGAACTGTTCGAGGAAATTGTTGCCGATATCCATGGGCCGAACCGGCTGATCGAAAAAGGCATCGTGCCGGCAGGACTGATCGCGGCGAGCCCTGAATATTTGCGGCCCGTGGTCGGCACCAGGCCGGCCGGAGGGCATTTCCTGCACTTCTGCGCCTTCGAACTCGGCCGCGGTCCGGACGGCCGCTGGTGGGTGCTGGGCGACCGCACCCAGGCGCCTTCGGGCGCCGGCTTCGCGCTGGAAAACCGGGTCGCCACCACGCGCGCTTTGTCCGACATCTATGGCGAGATGCATGTGCACCGGCTCGCCGGCTTCTTCCGCCGCTTTCGCGATGCGCTGATCGGCATGGCAAAGGAGAGCGACGGCCGCGTCGCCATCCTGACGCCGGGGCCACTCAACGAGACCTATTACGAACACGCCTATATCGCCCGCTACCTCGGCATCATGCTGCTCGAAGGCGAGGACCTGACCGTTTCCGGCGGCAGGCTGATGGTGCGGACCGTGTCCGGCCTGATGCCCATCAGCGTGCTGTGGCGGCGGCTCGATGCCGCCTTCGCCGATCCGCTCGAGCTGCGCCCGGATTCGCAGATCGGTACGCCGGGGCTGGTCGAGGCGATCCGGCAAGGCACGGTGTCCACCGTCAATGCGCTGGGCTCGGGCCTGATGGAGACGCGCGCGCTGCTCGCCTTTCTGCCCAAGATCGCGCGCGAATTGTGGGGCGAGGAGCTGCTTTTGCCCAGTGTGGCGACATGGTGGTGCGGGCAGGAGACGGAGCGCGCCCATGTGCTCGCCAATATCGACCGCATGGTGGTCGGCCCGGCGCTGTCGACAAGACTTGCCTTCGAAGATGACGGACAGACGAAGCTCGGCTCGGCGCTGTCGGTCGGGGAGCGGGCGGAACTGGTGGCGCGCATCGAACGCGACGGCGAGGCCTTCGTCGGCCAGGAGGCGGTGACGCTTTCGACGACGCCGGTCTATGTCGGCGGCTGGCTGGAACCGCGGCCGGCGAGCCTGCGCGTCTATCTGGCGCGTACGCCCGAGGGCTGGACGGTGATGCCGGGCGGGTTTGCGCGCGTCGGCCTATCGCTCGACCCGACGGCGATCGCCATGCAGCGCGGCGGCCAGGCGGCTGATGTCTGGGTGGTCAGCGACAGACCCGTGGAGCGCGAGACGCTGCTGCCGCAGGAGAGCGACAGCTTCAACCGGACGAGGCCCGGTAGCCTGCCCAGCCGCGCGGCGGAAAACCTGACCTGGCTCGGCCGCTACATCGAACGCTCGGAAGACACGGTGCGTATCCTGCGCGCCTATCACGTGCGGCTCGCCGAAACGTCCGATCCGGACATGCCGCTGCTGGCCGATATCAGGGATTATCTCGAACCGTTCGGCATCGATGTCGAAACGGCGATCCCGCCAGGGCTGATCGGCACGCTCGACAGCGCGGTGTACAGCGCCGGCCAGATCCGCGATCGTTTCTCGCCGGATGGCTGGCTGGCGCTCAAGGATTTGTCAAAAACGATCCATCAGTTCGCCACCACCGTGGCGCCCGGCGACGATGCGACGCGGGCCATGACCGTGATCCTGCGCAAGCTTGCCGGATTCTCGGGCCTTTTGCATGAGAACATGTACCGCTTTGCTGGCTGGCGTTTCCTCGAGATCGGCCGGCGGCTGGAGCGCGGCATCCAGATCGCCAGCACGCTGGCCCGACTGACCAGCAGCAAGGCGCCGGACGGGGCGCTGGACATGATGCTGGAGATCGGCGACAGCGTGATGACCCATCGACGGCAATATCCGGTGCAGGCCGGCCGGCGCACGGTGATCGATCTCCTGGCGCTCGATCCGCTCAATCCACGCTCCATCCTGTTCCAATTGGAGAGGCTGAAAGCCGAGATAGGGCTGTTGCCGGCGACCGGCGGCGAGGGGCACATGTCGGCGGCGGCCAAGGAAATCCTGCAGCTCAACACGTCCATCGCCATCAAGGAGCCGGCAGACATGACGGTGAAGGCGTTGAACGATCTCGCGGGCGAAATAGGCGGGCTCTACAGCAGCCTCGCCAAAGCCTATTTCGGCTAGAAAGAGATGGCCATGCTGTACGACATCAGGCTTCTGCTCCACTACGACTATGCTGCCGCTGCTGGCGGCGGACGCCATCAGGTGCGCGTGCTGCCGTCGACCATTGACGGTGTGCAGCGTGTCATCGCCGCTTCGCTTTCTTTTTCACCGGCACCCAACGAACGGTCGGATTTTTCCGATTTCTTCGGCAACAATGTCACTTCGATCGCGTTTCGCGACGCCCATGACACGCTCGACATCAGGATGAGCGCGCGTGTGTCGGTGGCGCGGCCCGAGCCGGGGCTCGACGTGTCGCCCGATCTCCGCCGCCTTCGACAGGAGCTGGCCGCCGTGCGGTCGCTTGCGCCTGCCTCGCCGCACCATTTCCTGGCCGCCAGCAGCCATGCGGGCATCGATGCCGCGATCACCGCATTCGCGCGAGACAGCATCGGAAACTCGGCCGCGGGGACGGCGATGAACCTGTGCAATCGCATCCATCGCGATTTCACATACGATGACGAGGCGACCACGGTGCGGACCCGGGCCAGCGACGCCTTCCAGCTGAAGCGGGGCGTCTGTCAGGATTTCTCGCACATCATGATCGCCGGCTTACGCGGGCTTGGCATTCCGGCCGGCTATGTCAGTGGCTTCCTGCGCACCATTCCGCCCAAAGGCAAGCCCCGGCTGGAAGGCGCGGATGCCATGCATGCCTGGGTCAAGGTCTGGTGCGGGCGTGATGCCGGCTGGCAGGAGTTCGATCCGACCAATGGCATGCGGGCCTCCAACGACCATATCACCGTTGGTTACGGGCGCGACTATTCGGATGTGGCGCCCATCGTCGGCGTGCTGAAGACGACTGGCGGACAGGTCGGCGACCAGGCGGTCGACGTCATCCCGGTCGTGCTCGAAAAGGCGTGAAACGGGGCGCACTAACTTGCCGGCGCCGCGAGTTCTCACAAGGATGGGGCAGACTTCTCAAACATCGATGCGGTCACTAGAGCAGCTCACCGGTTCACGGAAAAGGCGAGCCGATCCAAGTCTTTGATTTCGCGCAATTCCGGACGGAAAAGCGCCGTTTCACACTTTTCCTGTAAGTGCTTAGTCTGTATTCGCTTGGAGGGAGAATAGTCTTAGGCTGCCGCGCACAGGCATGAGGTTTGTCATTGAAAGCTGTCAGCGTCGTCATACCCGCCTACAATGCGGCGGCAACGATCGCTAAAACGCTGGCCTCGCTTGGCGGAGAGGCCGGGTTTATCGGCGAGGTCCTGCTGGTCGACGATCAATCGACCGATGGCACAGCCGATGCAGCCCGGCAGGCCGCGGCGCAATCATCCCTGCCTTTGCGTGTGCTGCCCGCCAGTTGCCGCGACGCCGGCGGCGCCCGCAACCTGGCGCTTGATGAGGCAGCCCATCCGTGGGTCTACCTGATCGACGCCGACGACCTGCACCTTCAGGGCGGCTTAAGCTCCTTGCTGTCGCAGGCGGAAACCCAGCCCAAGGCCGACATGATCGTCGGTGCCTTCCGGCGCAGGGTGAACGGCCAGGATCGGCAGATCAAGGTGCCAAACGGCTACACCGCGGCCTGCCTCACCAACGCCTCCGCCTACGTGAAGGGGGATATACGCTCGGTGGCGGTGGGCAGCGTGCTGGCTTCCCGGCGTCTCATCGGCGAGACCCGGTTCCCCGTCGGGCTCGCCTTCGACGAGGACACGCTGTTCTGGGCGCGGCTGATGAGCAAGGCGTCGCTGGTCATGGTTCAGCGCCCCGTCATGATCTACGAAGTTTCAGCGGAGCGTTCGGACGATCGCTTCACGGTCAACCCGGTGCGGCGCTTCCTGGACTGGCGCCGGGAGCTGCGTACGCTCACCGATTGCGGCATCCCGATTTCGGCACTGAAAGCAAGGGAGGGCCTCGTCGCGCTCAAGATCGCCCGTGTCCATTATGCGCGAGGCGACCTGGACATGGCCGCGCGCTTTCTCGCAATAGCCTCAGTGGCGCCGAAGCGGCGCTCGGAAGCCTGGCGCTGCCTGCGCTACAAATTCAAACTCGCGGCGCGCCGCCGGCTGTCCCTTCCGCCGACACAGATGCAGCGCGCATTGTAGGCCCGACCGACGCCACCGGGATTGCCTTGTTTCCAGGCGGGGTGTGGAACCAGCGGTCAGCCCGCAGCTTATCTACGCATATTTCGTGTGGAGCTTACATGCTGCAGAGAACCGGATCGTCGCGGAGCCGATTGGCCGACGGTGATAGCGTACCCAAGAATGGAGCACAGATTTCCGCCAGGGATGCCGCGCTGACCTATGTCAGCGATGCCGAGCCCGGCATCCGCCGGCTGAAGGCAGGCAAGGGATTCGCTTACAAGGCACCGGACGGGAAAGCGGTCTCCGATGCCGACAGAGCGCGCATCGCGGCGATCGTCATACCGCCGGCTTGGACCGATGTCTGGATTTCGCCCGATCCGAACGGGCATATCCAGGCGACCGGGAGGGATCAGCGGGGGCGCAAGCAGTATCGCTATCATCCGCAATGGGCCGAGGAGCGCGACGGCGCCAAATATTCGAGCCTCGTGGCTTTCGCCGAAAGCCTGCCGGACCTTCGGCGCAGGATCGACAGCGACCTGCGCCGTCACGGCCTGCCGCTCGAACGCGTCGCCGCCGCGGTGGTCTGGCTGCTCGACAACACGATGATCCGCGTCGGCAATGCCGCCTATGCCCGCGACAACAAGAGCTTCGGCCTGACGACTTTGCGGGACCGGCATGTCGATATCAAGGGATCGAGCCTGCGCTTCGCCTTCAAGGGCAAGTCCGGCAAGGAATGGAAATTGAAGCTGGTTGACCGCCGGATCGCGGGGATCGTTCGGGGCGCGCAGGACCTGCCGGGCCAGAAACTGTTCCAGTATCTCGACGAGGACGGCAACAGACGCCCTGTCCGCTCCGACGACGTGAACCACTATATCCGCGAAGCGGTCGGCGATGCGTTCAGTTCGAAGCACTTCCGCACATGGGGCGGCACCATCCACGCCGCGTCGCTGTTTGCACAGACGGAACTGCCTGAAAGCCAGGCACAGCAAAAACGGGTGATGAACAACGTCATCGACAAGGTGGCCGAACGGCTGGGCAATACGCGCGCGGTCTGCCGCCAATGCTATATCCATCCGCAGGTCTTCAAGGCTTGGAGCGAAGGACGACTGCTTGCCGAAATGGCGGAAGCCAACAAGCGCAAGCGATCCATCGAAGGCCTCGATGAGGAGGAAGCGCTCGTGTTGAGATGGTTGAAGACGCAGGAGGACCGATCGGCGGCAATCGGCGGCCGCTGAATCCGCGGCGTCTCGATTTTTTTATCGACGCCATGTCGGCATCGGCCCTACTGTTTCGTCCTTTGCTACAGAAAGGACCGTCCATGCTCTACGCCATCCTCTGCTACGCCTCCGAAGATGTCGTCTGTTCCTGGAGCAAGGAACAGGACGACAAGGTCATGGCCGACCTGCTCGGCGTTCAGGAGAAGTATGCCAACGCCGGCCGGCTTGGGCCCGTGGCGCGGCTTTTGCCGACGACGGCGGCAACGACGCTGCGGAAAGTGAAAGGTGAATCGCTGGTCATCGACGGGCCGTTCGCCGAGACCAAGGAACAGTTCCTCGGTTTCTACACGCTCGATTGCGCCGACCTCGACGAGGCCGTCGAATTCGCTCGCGAGCTCTCCGAGGTCAACCCAAGCGGCGGTTCCTACGAAATCCGCCCGGTATCGGTGTTCCATCCGACGAGGGTTCCGGCATGACCGAACTCGCCTGGATAAGCTCCGCGATCAGCGCTGCCCGCCCACAGGCGATGGGCGCGCTGCTGCGCTATTTCCGCGATCTCGACACGGCGGAGGAAGCTTTCCAGGACGCCTGCCTCAAGGCGCTGAAGAACTGGCCGCAAAACGGGCCGCCTCGCGATCCGGCGGCCTGGTTGATCTTCGTCGGCCGCAACAGCGGCATCGACGCTGTGCGCAAGCGTGCCAAGCAGGCGCCGATGCCGGAAGAGGACCAGGTTTCCGATCTGGAGGACGCCGAAAGCGACATCGCCGAGCGGCTGGACGGAGCGCATTACCGCGACGACATATTGCGGCTGCTGTTCATCTGCTGTCACCCTGATTTGCCCGCAACGCAGCAGATCGCGGTGGCGCTGCGCGTCGTCTCCGGCCTCACCGTCAAGCAGATCGCGCGCGCCTTCCTGGTCGGCGACAGCGCGATGGAGCAGCGCATCACCCGCGCCAAGGCGCGCATCGCGGACGCTGGCGTGCCGTTCGAGACGCCGGGCGCGGTCGAGCGCTCCGAGCGGCTCGCGGCGGTCGCGTCGATGGTCTACCTGATCTTCAACGAGGGCTATTCGACCAACAGCGGCGAGGCGCCGGCTCGCGCGCCCTTGTGCGAGGAAGCGATCCGGCTTGCCCGGCTGCTGCTGCGGCTGTTCCAGACCGAGCCGGAGATCATGGGGCTGACGGCGCTGCTTCTGCTGCAGCACGCACGCGCACCGGCACGTTTTGACGATGATGGCGAGATCGTGCTGCTCGAGGACCAGGATCGAAGCCTGTGGAGCCGCAAGATGATCGACGAAGGGCTGGCGCTCGTCGACAAGGCGCTGCGCCATCGCAAGCCAGGTCCCTATCAAGTCCAGGCGGCGATCGCAGCGCTCCACGCGCGGGCCGAGAAAGCCGAGGACACCGACTGGGTGGAGATCGACCTGCTCTATGGCCTGCTCGAGCAGATGCAGCCGTCGCCGGTCATCACGCTCAACCGTGCGGTCGCGGTCGCCAAGGTGCGCGGACCGGAAGCGGCGCTGGCGATGATCGAGCCGCTCGAGCCGAGGCTTTCGGGCTATTTCCATTTCTTCGGCCTCAAGGGCGGGCTGTTGATGCAACTCGACCGGGGCGAGGAGGCACGCATTGCCTTCGACCGCGCCATCGCGCTCGCCAACACCGCGGCGGAAGCTGCCCATATCCGCATGCATATCGACCGTCTGATCAAGGACGGCGCCGTACGCATGCCGGCGAAAAAGGCAAACTGACCCCCTACACGGCCCGAGCATTGCCTGGCTCAATCGTGCAGCCCGGGCTTGGACCATGCCGGGGTGGCGATTTTCCCCTGAAACAGGTAATGGCACGCCATGACAGCCGCTTCCAGCCGCGACGGCGCCGGGAAGGCATGGCAGGCGTTGGCCCGCGCCCTACGAGCGGCGGGATTCTGAAAGGGACAGAAATGACAATAGCGAAGGAAACGGCCGAGCTTCTGGCGAAACTGGGCGTGGCCAAGGAGGCGCTTGACGGCGGCGACCTGATCGTGCGCAGTCCGGTGACGGGTGAGCGGATCGCGGCGCTGAAGACGATCTCGCCGGCCGACGCGGCAAAGACCATCGATGCAGCCCACAAGGCGTTCCAGTCCTGGCGGCTGGTGCCGGGTCCCAAGCGCGGCGAACTGGTGCGGCTGCTGGGCGAGGAACTGCGTACGCACAAGACCGAGCTTGGCCGGCTGGTGTCGATCGAGGTCGGCAAGATCCCGTCCGAAGGGCTCGGCGAAGTGCAGGAGATGATCGACATCTGCGATTTCGCCGTTGGTCTGTCCCGGCAATTGTACGGCCTGACCATCGCCACCGAGCGTCCGGGCCACCGCATGATGGAAACCTGGCATCCGCTTGGCGTCGTCGGTGTCATCTCCGCATTCAACTTCCCGGTCGCGGTGTGGTCGTGGAATGCCGCACTGGCGCTGGTTTGCGGCGATGCAGTGGTATGGAAGCCGTCGGAGAAGACGCCGCTGACCGCGCTTGCCTGCGAGGCGATCTTCAAGCGTGCGGTCAAGCGCTTCGGCATCGACGCACCGCAAGGACTGGCACCGGTTCTGATCGGCGACCGTGCGGTCGGCGAGATACTGGTCGACCATCCCAGGGTGCCGCTGGTCTCGGCCACCGGTTCGACCCGCATGGGCCGGGATGTCGGTCCGCGCCTGGCCAAGCGTTTCGCCCGCGCCGTGCTGGAACTGGGCGGCAACAATGCCGGCATCGTCTGCCCGACGGCCGATCTCGACATGGCGCTGCGCGCCATCGCCTTCGGCGCCATGGGCACCGCCGGCCAGCGCTGCACGACGCTGCGCCGCCTGTTCGTCCATGACAGCGTCTACGACGCCTTGGTGCCGCGGCTGAAGAAGGCTTATCAGAGCGTCTCGGTCGGCAATCCGCTGGAGACCTCGTCACTGGTCGGTCCGCTGATCGACAAGGCCGCCTTCGACGCCATGCAGAAGGCGCTGACGGAGGCGGCCGCGCATGGCGGCAAGGTGACTGGCGGCAGCCGGGTCGAGAACGGCCATCCCGATGCCTATTATGTGCACCCGGCGCTGGTCGAAATGCCGAAGCAGGTTGCACCGGTGACGGAAGAGACCTTCGCGCCGATCCTCTATGTGATGAAGTATTCCGATTTCGACGCCGTGCTCGACGAGCACAACGCGGTCGGCGCCGGCCTGTCGTCGTCGATCTTCACCCGCGACCTGCAGGAATCCGAGCGCTTCCTCGGTGTCGACGGTTCGGATTGCGGCATCGCTAACGTCAATATCGGTACTTCCGGCGCGGAGATCGGGGGCGCTTTCGGTGGCGAAAAGGAAACCGGCGGCGGCCGCGAGAGCGGTTCAGATGCGTGGAAAGCCTATATGCGGCGCGCCACCAACACCGTGAACTATTCCAAGGCGCTACCGCTCGCCCAGGGCGTCTCGTTCGACATAGATTGAGAACGCCGGCCCGGTTCGGGTGTCGTTGCGCACCCGAACCGTTTGCGACCGGAGGTTGATTGCCGAGTGCAGTTATGCTACCATCTTCCGCATGGTGCCGACATGCGCCGATGACCCGCCGCAAGGCGGGTTTTTGTTTCACGGTTCTTGTGTTTGGTTGGTTGTCGCCAACAGGCAGGTGACGCCGGCGACGCGGTTAAACCGCTCTACGGCATGTCGCGGCGAATAGGATTCGCCCGACCTGCTGTAAGCCCCTGATTTATGCAGGTCGTTGGCCCGGAGCCGGGTGCCATCCATTAAGTCCCTGTTTTTACGCGATTCCGGGCGGAAACATACCCTTCCTGGAAGCGCTTTGGAAACGGCCAAAAAGCACGCGCAGGTTGACAACCTTCCGGTTGCTGCAACATCCTGCCGATCTTTGACTCGGAGGTAGTTATGACTGTTTCGATCAACCGCCGCACCTTTTCCATAGGCACAGGAGCTTTGGCTTTGGCCGCCGCCGGCCTTTCGCCGGCGCACGCGCAGCAGGCTTTTTTCCGCATCGGCACGGGTGGAACGTCCGGCACTTACTATCCGGTGGGTGGCCTGATCGCCAACGCCATCTCGGCAACGGGGCCGGCCGGCGTCGAAGGCCTGGTCGCCACCGCCACGTCCTCCAACGGGTCGGTCGCCAACATCAGCGCCATCCAGTCGGGTGCATCCGAATCAGGGTTTACGCAATCCGATGTCGCCTACTGGGCATATTCGGGCACTGGCCTCTATGAGGGCAAGCCCAAGGCTGATGACCTGCGCCTCATCGCGACGCTCTATCCCGAAACGATCCATCTGGTCGCCCGAGCGGATGCTGGCATCAAGACGGTGGCGGACCTGAAGGGCAAGCGCGTTTCCCTCGACGAGCCGGGCTCAGGGACCATTGTCGACGCGCGCCTCGTGCTCGGCGCATACGGGCTGACGGAGAAAGATGTGCAGCCCGAATACCTCAAGCCCGGTCCGGCCGGCGAGCGGCTCCAGGATGGCGCCATGGACGCCTATTTCTTCGTCGGCGGCTATCCGACCGGCGCCATCGTCGAACTTGCCAGCACCAACAACATCACCCTGGTTCCAATCACCGGCCCCGAAGCCGACAAGCTCCTGTCCGAGCAGAAGTTCTTCTCCGCCGACACTGTGCCGGAAGGCACCTACAAGAATGTCGGCGAGACCAAGACCATATCCGTCGCCGCGCAATGGGTGACCAGCGCCAAGCAGACCGACGACCTCGTCTACAAGATCGTCAAATCGCTTTACAGCGACGCGACCCAGAAGGCGCTGCAGGCCGGCCATGCCAAGGGCAAGCTGATCACGCTCCAGAACGCGGTCACCAGCGCAGGCATTCCGTTTCATCCCGGTGCGGAGAAATTCTACAAGGAAGTCGGCGCCCTGAAGTAGGAGCTACCAGCGCGTAGGACCGATGGACGACAGCGAGGCGGGAGGCGTGCTTTCCGCCTCTTTTGCCTGGAAACTCAGGACACGGAACCGGCCATGAGCGACGATGACAAAATCACGCTTTCCGCGATGGAGTTCGATGAGGAGAAAGCTCGCGAACTGGAGGAGAAATTCGACTCCGAAATCCGATTCCGGCCATTGACCCAGGCCGCGGGCTGGCTGGTCGGCTTCCTCCTGGTGGCGCTGTCGCTGTTTCACTACTACACCGCCGGCTTCGGATTGCTGCAGGAGATGCTGCACCGAGGCATCCATCTGTCGATGGTGCTGGCGCTGATCTTCCTCGTCTTCCCGCTGGTGAAGAAGGGTTACGACCAGCCCGCGCAATCCAGCTTCCTGCGGCCGCTTGGCATACCGCTTTTCGACTGGCTGCTGGCGCTCGCCGCCGTGGTGGCCGTCCTGCACGTGCCGATGATCCCGC
This sequence comes from Mesorhizobium sp. B2-5-7, assembly GCF_006440875.1. Lineage (NCBI taxonomy): Bacteria > Pseudomonadati > Pseudomonadota > Alphaproteobacteria > Hyphomicrobiales > Phyllobacteriaceae > Mesorhizobium > Mesorhizobium sp. B2-5-7. The sequence continues at coordinate 1,052,587 of NZ_VFUO01000002.1, forward strand.
TCGACGATCTTGCCTTCCGCGTCGGCAACCCCACGACGCTCGATGTGGTGTTGGGCGTTATCCTGATCCTGCTCCTCCTGGAAGCGACGCGCCGCTCCGTCGGCATCCCGCTGCCGATCATCGCGTGCATCTTCATGGCCTACGCACTGTTTGGGCGGTACATGCCGAGCATTCTGGTGCACCCCGGCGCGTCCGTTTCCCAGCTTGTCGATCACCTCTATCTGACGACGCAGGGAATCTACGGCATCGCGCTCGGCGTCGTCGCCACCTACGTCTTCCATTTCGTGCTGTTCGGCGTCTTCGCAACCCGCATAGGCCTCGGCCAGCTCTTCCTCGACTGTGCCGCCTGGGTCGCCGGCCGCTACGCCGGCGGTCCCGCCAAGGTATCGATCTTCGGCTCGGCATTGTTCGGCATGATCTCCGGCTCGTCGGTCGCCAACACCGTCACCGTCGGCTCGCTGACCATCCCGGCGATGATCAAGCTCGGCTACAAGAAACATTTCGCCGCGGCGGTGGAGGCGGCGTCCTCGACCGGCGGTCAGGTCACGCCGCCGATCATGGGCGCGGCCGCCTTCCTGATGATCGAATTCCTCGAACTGCCCTACACGACCATCATTCTGGCCGCCATCGTGCCTGCCTTCATGCATTTCTTCGGCGTGTTCATGCAGGTGCATTTCGAGGCCAAGCGCACCGGCCTCAGGGGGCTCAGGCCGGACGAGATGCCCGACGTCGTCGAGGCGCTGAAGCGGGACTGGCCGACGATCATCCCGCTTGTCGTGCTCATCGGCGTCCTGCTCTCGGGCTACACGCCCTACATGGCCGCCTTCTGGGGCATTACGCTCTGCATCGCCGTCGGCTTGCTCAATCCGCGCCGTCGCATGTCGGTTGCCGACATCGCAGTATGCCTGCGCGACGGCGCCAAATATGCGCTCGCCGTCGGTGCCGCGGCCGCCACCGTCGGCATCGTCGTCGGCGTCGTCACCCTGACCGGCGTCGGCTTCAAGCTATCCTACATCGTCACCTCGACGGCAGGCCAGTTGTCGCTCCTGTTCGGCACCTTCATCCCCGAGTCGATCTTCTCGGCTCAGGGCCTGACGCTGCTGTTCACCCTGCTCATGACCGGCGTGGTCTGCATCCTGATGGGCTGCGGCATCCCGACGACGGCCAACTACATCATCATGGTGACCATCGCGGCACCCGCGCTGGTCATGCTGGGCACCGAACCGATCGTCGCCCACTTCTTCGTCTTCTATTACGGCCTGCTGGCCGACATCACGCCACCGGTAGCGTTGGCCGCCTATGCGGCGGCCGGCATGGCGGGGGCGGACCCGTTCAAGACAGGCAACACCGCCTTCCGGTTAGGGTTGGGCAAGGCGCTGGTTCCTTTCGTGTTCGTCTTCTCGCCGTCCCTGCTGCTGGTGACAAAGGACTTCACCTGGCCGAATTTCTTCCTGGCCTTTGGCGGCTGCGTGCTTGGTATCACCTGCCTCGGGGCCGCCCTGTCGCGCTATCTGCTGGTGCGAACGCGCCCATGGGAGAACGTGCTCCTGGTATTTGCCGCCCTGCTACTGGTGGCGCCCGAGCTCTATTCCTCGCTGCTCGGCCTGGCGCTCGTCGTTCCCGTCGTGCTGCGCCATTGGAGCGCACGCCATACCGAAGAGGCGCAACCAGTCTGACCGGCGCCGCGCCCGCGCGATCGACGCTTTAAATAAGCCTGCATCACCTTCACAAGCTGGGAGGTGGCGGGACTCGGCGGTCGGTGGAAAAACACGCTGCAAAGGCGCTGTCGACGACGGCCAGCTTGGCGGCCTGGACGATCATGTATTCCTCGTAGAATCCGTGCGACACCCACATCACCGAATTGCCGCGCTGACCAAGCCAGCCAATGCTACCGAGTTCCTCCGCCGTGCGCAGTTTACGGCTGAGATGGGTCCGCGACAGCTTGAGCCATTTGGCGAAGTCGCCGATCGAAACCACGCCGGTCGGAATTCGCTCCAGCCCGGCATGGTCGGGGTTGATGCCCGACATCAGCCAGTCCATGACGATGCCGCCATTGTTGAGCCAGATGAAAAGGGAAAAGGTCTGGTTGGGTTCGCGCACCGGCTTTGAGGCTAGCAAGCCGTCCGCCACCAGGGGCTGCAGCGTGGCAAGCATGTCTGGCCGCTCCAGGAACCTGGCCAGCCGGTTGCCGCCATCGATATGGTCGAGCGTGCGCAGATGGGCTGTTACCCAGCCGGTGAATCGCTCAATCGTCGCCGCCGTCGGTTGCAGGGGATGCGTGCGGCCGTCCCCACCCGCCACATACTCGGCGATGTTGTAGTGCAGCATCTCCTTGATGAAGGCGTCCGCCGTGTTGCGGCTGGCAACCGCGTTCTTGTGCACGACCTCGATGAAACGCGATACGGTCAGGTCCTTGCGGCGGTCGTTCGGGTCGCGCCTGAAGTGCATGGCAAGGCCGACATGGCCCAACAGCCAGCGCTGCTGCGTGGCAAAGATCGAAGCCAGCCGCGGGCTTTCCTCATAGATGCGGATCAGGGACTGCGACTGTTCCTGAACGTAGCGGTGCAAGGCTGGATGGCCGGCTATGTCTTGCAGATTCAGCGATGATCTCCCGATGCCTTGAATCAACTCGCATGGCGAGATTGCGTTCCCCATTTTCCAGTCTTCGACATCTGTGTCCAGACGTACCAACTACGAAGAACAGGGCCAGCCGAGACACAGATCCACGGCAACGGTTATCGTCTCGTTTGCTATGGCTTGAGAACCCCTTCCCGAATCGTTAGCCGAACGGCGAGATCCAGCCGCAGCGTGGCGCAACGGTCGTCAAGGCGTTTCCAGTTGCTGGTCCATGGCGGCATCTTTCACCTCCATCAACCAAATGAGTCCCAGCCAAGTCGAATTAACCGTTGGACAGGTTGAAGCCCTTGCGGGTTCCGCCGATTTCGCAAGGCCGTGCCACCTTGCCAGGTGGGACGGACACCTTCACTCGGCCGCCTGAACCCGACGGGCCTGGATGATCGTGCGGATTTCCGACCGGCAGGAACCGCAATTGGTACCTGCCTTCAGCGTGGCGCCGATGGCTTCGACACTGTTGCAGCCGGCCGCCACGGCCGCGGTAATCTGGTTCACCCCGATGTTGAAACAGGAACAGACGGTCGCGCCGGCATCGGGCCGCTCGGCACCGGCACGGCCGGCGACGATCCTGAAGCGTTCGCGCTGGCTGGCGTGGACCTCGCCGAGCTGCTCGGCGGCCCAGCCGCGCGACACCGCGACCGGACCGGGTGCGATGAACAAGGCACCCGCCAGATGCTCGCCTTGGAAGGCGGCGATGCGGTGCTGGCCGGCCTCGCGGTCGTGATAGGCGAGCATTTCGGCATCCGCGGCATCGAAGAGAGAGCCGGCGAAGGCCGTCCAGTCGATATCGTCATTGGCAAAGGCCAGTTCGACCCGCCAGCCGCCCCGGCATCTGGCGGTCGCCCAGTAGTCGGCGGCCATCGTCACGGGCCTTTTGCGTGTCACGGCAAAGCCAAAGGCCCCAGCGGTGAATTTCTCGATGCGGGCGGCGACATGCTTTAGCGCCGGCTGCCCCGACACGGGATCGGCAAGCGACGCTGTCAGCGTGTCGAGCCGGCCCCTGGCGGCGAACTGGTCGGTCCAGTGCATCGGGGCGAACAGGCTGCCCGGGCGCTGGCGCGTTGTCACCAGCACGCGGACCAGCACTTCGCCGCGCGGAGTCGAAACGCGCGCGATGTCGGCGTCGCCAATGCCGTGGCGTTGTGCATCCTCGGGATGGATTTCGACGAAGGGCTCGGCGATGTGCTGGGACAGGCGCGGGCTTTTGCCGGTACGCGTCATGGTGTGCCAATGGTCGCGGATCCGGCCGGTGTTGAGGACGAGCGGGAAGGCGGCGGTGATGCGGGTCTCGACGGTTGGGCGCAGAGCGATGAAGCGGGCCTTGCGGTCGGGCGTGTAGAAGTTGCCGTCGGCGAAGAAACGGGTTGGTTGGCGTTCAATCGAAGTGGCCCCCTCTGGCCGAGTTCCAGCCTGAGCACCCCCTTCTGATTGAAGCTGAGCTTGAGCACCCCCCTCTGGCCTGCCGGCAGGCCAGAGGGGGGTGCCTGGGCTCGGCGCCGGCCAATGGAACGGAGCCAATCCTTCGTAGTCCTCAACATCGATCGCAGCATAAGCGCTGATGTCGAAATCCCGCTCGCCATCATTTTCGAACCCCGACAGCGCGGCGTGCTCGGCAAAGATCCCCGCCGGGCTCTTATGCGCAAACGCCTCGCCAAAGCCCATCCGCCTTGCGACTTCCGCAATGATCCACCAGTCGGGCCGCGCCTCGCCGGGGGCGGCCAAAAACGGCCTCTGGCGCGAGATGCGGCGCTCGGAATTGGTGACGGTGCCGTCCTTCTCGCCCCAGGCCGTGGCCGGCAGCCGGACATGGGCGTGGCGGACCGTGTCGGTCTCGGCCAGCACGTCCGACACCACGACGAAGGGGCAGGCCTTGATCGACGCCTCGACTGCCCCTGCATCCGGCATGGAATCGACCGGGTTGGTGGCCATGATCCACAACGCCTTGATGCGCCCATCGGCCACCGCCTTGAACATCTCGACCGCCTTGAGACCGGGCTCCCCGGCAATCGCCGGCGCCTTCCAGAAGCGCTGCACGCGTTCGCGATGCCCGGGGTTTTCGATCTCCATGTGGGCGGCGAGCATGTTGGCCATGCCGCCGACCTCGCGGCCGCCCATGGCGTTGGGCTGGCCGGTGACCGAGAAAGGGCCGGCGCCCGCTTTTCCGATGCGGCCGGTGGCGAGATGGCAGTTGATGATGGCGTTGACCTTGTCGGTGCCCTGGGACGACTGGTTGACGCCCTGGCTGTAGACGGTGACGGCCTTTTCGGTCCTGGCGAACAGGCTGTAGAAACGGCTAAGTTCGTCCTCGCTGAGGCCCGTGGCGGCAGCGACGCCGGCAAGGTCCAGCGTCGAGGCGGCGAACAGGGCTTGTCCGAATCCGGCCGTATGCGCCGTGATATAGGCACGGTCGAGCGCATTGTGCTGGCCGAGCCAGGCGAGCAGGCCGGTGAACAGGGCAACGTCGCCATCCGGCGCGATCGCCAGATGCATGTCTGCGATGTCTGATGTCATGGTACGGCGCGGATCGACCAGCACGATCTTCATCTCGGGCCGCTTTTCCCGGGCAGCCGCGATGCGCTGATAGAGCACGGGATGGCACCAGGCGAGATTGGAGCCGACCAGCACGATCAGGTCGGCCAGCTCCAGATCCTCGTAGGTTCCCGGCACAGTGTCCGAACCAAACGCGCGGCGATGGCCGGCAACCGACGAAGCCATGCAGAGCCGCGAATTGGTGTCGATGTTGGCCGAGCCAATGAACCCCTTCATCAGCTTGTTGGCGAGATAATAATCCTCGGTCAGCAACTGGCCGGAGACGTAGAAGGCGACCGCGTCGGGGCCATGTTCGGCGATGGTGTGCTGGAAGGTCGAGGCGACGACGTCGAGCGCCTCGTTCCAGCCGGCGGGGCGGTCGTGGATTTGCGGATGGAGCAGCCGGCCGTCGAGGTCGATCGTCTCGGCCAGTGCGGAGCCCTTGGAACAGAGCCGGCCGAAATTCGCGGGATGATCGGGATCGCCGCGGACAGATACCTGCCCGTCCGCGGTGATCTTCGCCAGCACGCCGCAGCCGACCCCGCAATAGGGGCAGGTGGTCCTCACCTCGCGCGCTGCGTCAATCTCCATGGTTCAGGCCGCGCGGCTGGCCAGCGCTTCCAGCGCGACGAACAGGTGCTCGCCCTCCCGCTTCACGGGAATCGTGCGCACGGCGCCTTCGTCGGCGCCAAGCGCCTTACCCGTCTCCAGCGAGATCACCCAATTGTGCAAGGGGCAGGTCACCGCCGCGCCATGCACGATGCCCTGGCTCAGCGGCCCGCCTCTGTGGGGGCAATGGTCCTCGATGGCGAAGACCTGGTCGTCGGCGGTGCGAAAGACAGCGATCTTGCCTTGCGGGGTGGCGACACAGCGCGCGCCACGGCGGGGAACGTCGGAGAGGGTGCCGATCGATGTCCAGGTCATAGGTGTGCCTTTGCTTGATATGAATGTGCCAAGGCACCCCCCTCTGTCCTGCCGGACATCTCCCCCGCAAGGGGGGAGATTGGCAGCTTGAGCGCAGGCGCATTTTCTTCAGCGCTGGAGATTGGCGAAAGCAGATATGACATCCGATCTCCCCCCTTGCGGGGGAGATGGCCGGCAGGCCAGAGGGGGGTGCCTCGCGCTGACATCGCCATCACTCCGCCGCTTGCGCAAACCCGACCGACGCCATCGGCCGGAATTCGTGCTTGTCCTTGCCGGACACGCGCTCGGACCAAGGGTCGACCTGGGCGAATTTTTGGGAAAAGACAAAGCGATCGTAATACGCCTCGCGCTTCTCGCCATCGTCCATGATCTGGCGCTTGATCTCGGCGATGCCGATGCGCTTGGCCCATTTGTAGATGCGTTCGAGATAGCGGCCCTGCTCGCGATACATCTGCGTCAGCGCCACGATATGCTCCAACGCCTCGTCCTCGGTCCTGACCAAGCCGAGCACCTCCGTGCCCTTGATGTCGAGCCCGGCGGCGCCGGCGAAATGGATCTCGTAACCGCTATCGACGCAGATGACGCCGACATCCTTGCAGGTCGCCTCGGCGCAATTCCTCGGGCAGCCCGACACCGCCATCTTGACCTTGGCCGGCGTCCACGAGCCCCACATGAACTTCTCGATGCGGATGCCGAGACCTGTCGAATCCTGCGTGCCGAAGCGGCACCAGTCCGAGCCGACGCAGGTCTTCACCGTGCGCAGGCCCTTGGCATAGGCATGGCCCGAGACGAAGCCGGCCTGGCCGAGATCGGCCCACACCGCCGGCAGGTCCTCCTTGCGGATGCCCAGCATGTCGATGCGCTGGCCGCCGGTGACCTTGACCATCGGAATTTCGAATTTGTCGACGACGTCGGCGATGGCGCGCAGTTCGGCCGCATTGGTGACGCCGCCCCACATGCGCGGCACCACCGAATAGGTGCCGTCCTTCTGGATGTTGGCGTGGACGCGCTCGTTGATGAAGCGCGACTGGTAGTCGTCGGCATACTCGTCCGGCCAGTCGCAGACGAGATAGTAGTTAAGGGCCGGCCGGCATTTGGCGCAGCCGCAGGAGGTCTTCCACTCCAGCTCCTGCATGACCGCCGGAATGGTCTTCAGTCCCTTGGCCTTGATCAGCCTGCGCACGTCGTCATGGCCGAAAACGGTGCAGGAGCAGATGGGCTGCACGGCGGCCGGGTTGTAGGTGTCGCCAAGGGTCAGCACCATCAGCTTTTCAACCAGCCCGGTGCAGGAGCCGCAAGACGCCGACGCCTTGGTGTGGGCGCGCACGTCGTCGAGCGAAGTCAGGCCCTTGCCCGTGATCGCGCCCGTGATCTTGCCCTTGCAGACGCCGTTGCAGCCGCAGATTTCCGCATCATCCGGCAAGGCTGCAACGGCCGCCATAGGGTCCAGCGGGGCACCCCCCTGGTAGGACTGGCCGAAGATCAACGTATCGCGCATCTGCGATATGTCGGTCTGTTTCTTCTTCAGGTCGTTGAACCAGGCGCCGTCCGATGTCTCGCCATAGAGCACGGTGCCGATGATGCGGTCATCCCTGAGCACCAGCCGCTTGTAGACGCCGGCCGAGGCGTCGCGCAGCACGATTTCCTGGCGGTCGTCGCCATCGGCGAAGTCGCCGAGCGAGAAGAGGTCGATGCCGGTGACTTTCAGCTTGGTCGGCGTGTCCATGTGGACGAAGGCGGCGGTCTCGTCGCCGGCAAGCTGATGAGCGGCGACACGCGCCATCTCGTAGAGCGGCGCCACCAGCCCGTAGACCATGCCGCCCACCTCGGCGCATTCGCCGAGTGCGTAGATATCCGGGTCGTTGCTGCGCATCCCGGCATCGACGACGATGCCTCTGTTGACGGCAATGCCTGCATCCTTGGCCAGTGCCGCGTTCGGCCGGATGCCTACCGCCATGACCACCAGCGTCGCCGGGATGGTTGTGCCGTCGGCGAGTTCCACCCGCTCGACCTTGCCATTGCCGGTGATTGCCTGCGTGTTGGCCTTGGTGACGACCTTGATGCCGCGCTGCTCCACCGCGCGCTGCAGGAGGTAGCCGGCGGCCGGATCGAGCTGGCGCTCCATCAGCGTCGGCATGACGTGCAGCACGGTGACATCCATGCCTTGCGCGTTGAGGCCGGCCGCCGCCTCCAATCCGAGCAGGCCGCCGCCGATGACGACGGCCTTGGCGCGCGACTGGGCGGCGAGCATCATCGCCTGAACGTCGTCGAGATCGCGGTAGGTCAGCACGCCCGGCAGATTGTGGCCGGGCACCGGGATGATGAACGGCACCGAGCCGGTGGCGATGACAAGCTTGTCGTAAGGCTCGGTGACGCCGTGGTCGGAGGTGACGGTCTTCGCTTGCCGGTCGATGGCCATGATCTTGTGGCCCTTGTAGAGGGTGATGTCATTGGCGATGTACCAGCCGTCGCCATGGATGATGATTTCCTCATAGGCCTTCTCGCCGGAGAGCACCGGCGACAGCATGATACGGTCGTAATTGACCCTGGGTTCGGCGTTGAAGATGGTGACGGCGTAGCGGCCCGGCGCCTGTTCCAGCAGATGCTCCAGCATGCGCCCGGGCGCCATGCCATTGCCGATGATGACGAGTTTTTCGGTCATGGCGTTACTCCGCGGCTTCGACGAAGCGGTGGCGTTCGTAGAGGAACTTCAGGACCGCCTCGCGGCAACGCAGGAATGTCCGGTCGGAGGCAAGTTCAATGCGTCGGCGCGGCCGCGCCAGCGGCACGGGCAGCACCTCGCCGATGGTCGCCGCCGGGCCGTTGGTCATCATGACGATGCGGTCGGACAGCAGCACCGCCTCGTCGACGTCATGGGTGATCATGATCATCGTCGAACCCAGCCTGGAATGGATGTCCATCACCGCGTCCTGCAGATGGGCCCGCGTCAAGGCGTCGAGCGCACCAAACGGCTCGTCGAGCAGCAGGATCTTGGGTTCCATGGCAAGCGCCCTGGCAATGCCGACGCGCTGCTTCATGCCGCCGGAGATTTCGGCCGGCCGCTTGTCGCTCGCATGCGCCATCTGCACGAGGTCGAGATTGCGCATGATCCAGTCATGCCGCTCGGCCTTGCTCTTCGAGCGGCCGAAGACTTTCGACACCGCCAGATTGATGTTCTCGTAGACGGTCAGCCACGGCAGCAGCGAGTGGTTCTGGAACACAACGGCGCGCTCGGGGCCGGGGCTGTCGACCTCCTTGTCCTCCAGCAACACCGCGCCGGCGGAAACCTTGGTCAAGCCGGCGATCAGGTTGAGCAAGGTCGACTTGCCGCAACCGGAATGGCCGATGATGGAGACGAATTCGCCCTTGTCGATGGTCAGCCGGATGTCCCTCAGCACATCGCTTACCTGGCTGCCACGAGCGAAGGATTTGTCGATATGGTCGAGCTTGAGATAGGCGGTCATGGCGCTCTCCTCACTTTGCCGTCGTGCCGCGGGTGACAAAGGCGCCGACCGCCGCGACCAGGCGGTCGAGGCAGAAGCCGGTGACGCCGATATAGGCGAGCGCGACGATGATGTCGGGCAGCCGTGACGAATTCCACGCGTCCCAGATGAAGAAGCCGATGCCGACGCCGCCGGTCAGCATTTCGGCCGCGACGATGGCGAGCCAGGACAGGCCGATGCCGATGCGCAGGCCGGTGAAGATGTAAGGCGCAGCGGCCGGCACCATGATCTTGATGAAGAATTCGAGTTGGTTCAGCCGCAGGATGCGGGCGACATTGCGATAGTCCTGCGGGATGTTGCGCACGCCGACGGCGGTGTTGATGATGACCGGCCAGATAGAAGTGATGAAGATCACGAACAGAGCCGACGGGTTGGAGTCGCGGAAGGCGGCGAGCGACAGCGGCAGCCAGGCGAGCGGCGGCACGGTGCGCAGGATCTGGAACACTGGATCGAGGCCGCGCATCGCCCAGATCGACTGGCCGACCAGCGCGCCGAGCGCCACACCGACGACCGCCGCCATGCCGAAGCCGATGGCGACGCGCTGGAGCGAGATCAGCACCCGCCAGGCAAGACCGATATCCTGCGGGCCGTTGTCGAAGAATGGATGCGCGATCAGGTCATAGGCCTCGTTCCACACCTGGCTCGGCGGCGGCAGGCTTGCCGTCGGCGACGAGCAGGCGACCTGCCAGACGACAAGCAGAAGGGCGATGACGATGGCGGGCGGGACGAGAGCGCTGGCCACCTTGGCGGCGACCGCCACCGGATCGATACGGCGCCGCGCTTTGCCGGTGAAGGCGACCACCTCGGCTGGCTTGGCCGGGAATGCTTTCACCTTGGTGTCCTCGACGGCTTGGATGGACATGTCCTGGGGATACTCCGTGGTGTGCTGGTGCGGTACTGAGCGCCAAACGGCGCTGGCGCCGTTTGCGTTGGGGCACAAACGGCCTGACTAAGCCGATGCCTTGATGGTCAGGCTGTCGAGATAGGCCGAGGGGTTGGCCGGATCGAAAGTCTTGCCGTCGAAGAAGGTCTCGACGCCGCGCGAGGACGAGGCTGGGACGTCGCTCGCGGCGACACCGAGTTCCTTGGCCGCCTCCCGCCAGATATCCTCGCGGTTGACCTGGTCGACCAGCGCCTTGATGTCGGTGGTCGGCGCGAACTTGCCCCAGCGGATGTTTTCGGCGAGGAACCAGCTGTCGTGGCTCTTGAACGGGTAGGAGACGCCGCCCTTCCAGAATTTCATGTAGAGGTCGGTGGCGCTGGCGACCCGGCCATTGCCGTAGTTGATGTCGCCCTTGAGGCGGCCGATAATGTCGGCGACGGGCACATTCATCCATTGCCGCTTGCCGATGATGGCGGCCATCTCGTCCTTGTTTTCCTTGGCGTCGCACCATTGCTGTGCCGCCATCACCGCCATGACGATCGCCTTGGTGGCGTTGGGATATTTTTCTATGAAGGCGGCGCGCAGGCCGAGCGCCTTTTCCGGATGGCCCTTCCAGAGTTCGCCGGTCGTGGCGGCGGTGAAGCCGACGCCCTGATGGACAAGCTGTTCGTTCCACGGCTCGCCGACGCAGAACACGTCCATATTGCCGACCTTCATGTTGGCCACCATCTGCGGCGGTGGCACGACGATGGTCGAGACGTCCTTGTCCGGGTTGATGCCGCCGGCCGCCAGCCAGTAGCGCAGCCACAGATCATGGGTGCCGCCCGGGAAGGTCATGGCGGCCTTGACCTCCTTGCCCTCGGCCTTCTTGGCGGCGAAGGCGTCCTTCAGCTTGGCGGCATCGAGGCCGACGCCGGTCGCGGCATATTCCTGTGCGACCGAAATGCCCTGGCAGTCGTAGTTGAGGCGGGCGACGATCGCCATCGGCAGCGGCTGGTTGTTCTGCGTCACCTTGCCGGTGTGCATGAGGTAAGGCATCGGCGTCAGGATGTGGGCGCCGTCGATGCCGTTGGCTTCGCCGCCGAGCATCAGATTGTCCCGCGTCGCGCCCCAGGAGGCCTGCTTGAGCACCTCGACATCAGGCATGCCGAATTTCGCGAACAGGCCCTTCTCCTTGGCGATGATTAGGGGCGCGGCATCGGTCAGCGCAATGAAGCCGAGCTTGGCGCCGGTTACTTCGGGACCTTTGCCTTCGGCATGAGCGCCGGCGGGAAACAATGTCTTTGCGGCGAGGAACAGTCCTGCCGTCAGCGCGCTGCTGGCCAGAAAATCGCGGCGGGTGAAATCCTTGAGGGACGTGCCAGTTCCGATCCGTTTCGTCATCGTCGTCTCCGGTTGGGCGCGGTTGAAGCGCCGTCGATTGCGTGTTCGGCCAAAAACAAAAAAGCCGCCGGCCAGGCTTCGCGCATCCCTGGGGATTGCGCAGTGACCTGAGCGGCAGCTTTGCCTGTGGCGCCCGCCATTGGACGCCTGTTCCATTGCCCGTGAAGGGCTCGTTTATTTCAAAGCAGGAACCGTGCCAGTTTACCTCTGGCCGAAAAATACAAATGGATTCAGGATGATGGGAGCATTATGCGGGGACCCGATCCGTCGCGACTGAGGTCAAACATTGGTCAGCTCACCTTTCGAGCGCATAATTTTTGTGCAATGCACAAGCATGGCGCTAAAATGATCAGGCTTCCCCGATGGCTGATTTTTGCCTCTCGATATAGGCGTCGATCTCGTCTGGATCGAAGATCTGGCCATCGAAGAAACCGTCCGGTCCGAGCATGAGGCCGGCTCCCGTCGCGCCTACCGCGGTCGCGGCCTTGAGTGCGCCTTCGACCTTGGCATTGGCGCCGGGCAGCGCCACCCCGAGTGGCTTCAGTGCCGAGCGGTAGAGATCTGGGCGGTAGCAGTCGCGGGCGATGGCGAGATTGTCGGGCGTGTGCGCGACGTGGCCCCAGCGGACCATCTGCGTGTAGAACCACAGCGAATGGCTTTTCCAGGGAAAGTTGGCGGCCTTGTTGAACGGCACGAAGAAGTCGTCGATGTCCAGCTCGGCCCCGCCGCCCAGCCGGAGATGGCCGGTCAGGATCGGCATCTGGACCGCCGGCGGCAGGCCAAGGAAGCCACGTTGCGCCATCACCGCGGCCAATTCGTCACGGTTCGCCGGATCCTGGCACCAGCGCGCCGAGTGATGCAATGCGCGCAAGAGGGCCGCCAGCGCCTCTGGGACCTGTTCGGCCCAGGCCTTGCGCACGCCAATCACCTTCTCCGGGCTGTTGCGCCATATCCGTGCCTTGACGGTGACGATATGGCCGGTGCCGGCCGCCACCGCGGCGCTGTTCCAGGGCTCGCCGACGCAATAGCCGTCGATGCGGCCGGCGGCCAGCGCGTCGGCCATGAAGGGCGGCGGCACGATGACGATCTCGATCTCGCGCGATGGATCGACGCCGCAGGCGGCAAGCCAGTAGCGCAGTTCATAATTGTGCCCGGAATGCGGATGCACGACGGCGAAACGCAGTGGGTCGCGGCCGGCGTCGGCCCGCTCGCGGATGAAGGCGCCAAGTGCCGCGCCGGCACGGGCCGGATCGAGATCGGGTACGGCACCGTGCGCCGCCATGCCGGCCCAGACGGCGTTGGAGATGGTGACGCAGTTGCCGCCGAGCCCCAGCGAAAAGGGCACGATGGTCTCGGAGGCGAGCGGAGTGAGGCCCAGATTGCAGGCGAGCGGCATCGGTCCGAGCATGTGCGCGAGGTCGAAATGGCCGATGGCGATGCGGTCGCGGATGTTGGCCCAGGAGGTCTCGCGGTGCAGGGTGAGATCGATGCCTTCGCGCGCGGCAAAGCCCAGTTCGCCGGCCGCGACCAGCACGGCGCTATCGAAAAGCGGCATGAAGCCGGCGGTGATCTGGTGCTCGGCGCCCATGCTCATTCGTCCTCCGCCGGTCCGAGAAGCCCGGCGGCAGTCACCAGGCTTTGGGCGATGTCGCCGATCTTGCGGTTCTGGTTCATCGCGGTCTTGCGCAGCAGCGTGTAGGCGGCCTCTTCGGTCAGGCCGCGCGACTTCATCAAGATGCCCTTGGCGCGGTCGATCACCTTGCGGCTCTCGAGCTCGCTGCGCGCCTCTTCCAGTTCACGTGCCATGCGCGAGAAAGCGTTGAAGCGGCTCACCGCCATGTCGAGGATCGGCTTGACGCGCTCCTGCCTCAACCCGTCGACGACATAGGCCGAAACGCCGGCATCGACCGCGGCCTCGATCGAGGCCTGATCCGAGCGGTCGACGAACATGGCGATCGGGCGCTTTACGGCCCGCGACAGCTGGAACATGTTTTCCAGCATGTCGCGGTTGGGATTTCCAAGGTCGATGACGATGACGTCGGGTTCGATCTCGGCAATGCGGCGCGTAATGCCCGAGACGTCATGGATGACGGTGACCTGCTGATGACCCGCCTCGCGCAATCCGGCTTCGATTATCGAAGCGCGGATGCGGTTTTCGTCGATCACCAGGACGGCGAGGGAAGTTCGGACCATGCCCGCATTATGAGCAAGGCCGCAAATTTGTGCAATGCAGCATAGCCGCCGACCTTGGGAGGTCGGCGGCTATGCCCGGAATGCCTGGTGGCGAAAAGTCTCTGCTTGGCAGGAGACGTTGATCAGCCGCAGACGCGAACGTCTTCGACCACCCTGTGGTGGTGGCGCCAATGCACGACCGTCTCGATGTGGCAGCGGTGATGGCGGTGGTGACGCCAGCGGTAGCCGCCATTGTCATACTGAACGCTCTGGTCGCCATCATACTCGTTGTCGTAGCGGCGCTCATGATGACGGCGCACGACAATTCCGGAATCTTCGTCCGAGGAATACTGGTTGCCGTCGTCGGACTGGATAGTCACGCTGGCAGCCTGCGTGGGCGCAATCGCCGCAGCTGTCGCGGCAAACGCCAGCACCGAAGCCAAAATCAACTTTTTCATTCCGTCCTCCTGCATGTTCAACACACATAAACTCGCGGAACAACCGGGTGTTCCGCTCAAATCCACACGCTTTGCGAGTCTGGCGATATCAAGCCGTTATCGGCCGCATATTACAAGTGGACGAAGGCGGTCAGCGGCAGATGGTCGGAGGCCACGCGCGACAATGGTGTGTCATGCGCTTCGATGGTCCCGATCATGCCGTGCCGGTTGGCCATGATCCGGTCGAGCGCCAGCAGCGGCAGATTGGACGGGAAGGTGGGGACGGCAGGGGGCTGCGGGCCGAAGCTCGCGTGCAGCGTGTTCAGCGCGGAGCGGTTTCCGAGCCGCCATTCGTTCAGGTCGCCGAGCAGGAGCGTCGGCTTCTCGTCGGGACTGTTCATGATATCCAGCACGACCTGGGCCTGCTGCGAGCGGGAGCGGCGCAGCAGGCCCAGATGGGCCGCGATGATGCGCAAGGACTGATTTCCGTCGAGATCGATTTCCGCGACCACCGCGCCGCGCGGTTCGAGACCCGGGAGCCTGATCTGATGCACGTCGCGAACGACGCCCCTTTTGAACAGCAGGACATTGCCGTGCCAGCCATGGCCTTTGCCCGTTGCTGAAATGGGCACCGGCACGAGGCCGGTTTCGAGTTCTAGACGGTGCAGGTCGAGAAGCCCGTCACGGTCGCCGAAACGATTGTCGGCCTCCTGCAGGGCGATCACGTCGGGGGCGATCTCCCGGATGACGCGGCTGGTGCGGTCGGGATCGAACTTGCGGTCGACGCCGATGCATTTGTGGACGTTGTAGGAAGCGACCAGCGTCCCGGTGACGCCGTCCCTCTTCGCCGAGAAGGCGTTGGCCTTGCGCATCCGCCGGTCGCGAATGGACAGGAGCATATTGGCCGGCAGGCTGCGCCCGTTCATTCGCATCGCGCGCCGATCGTCCTTGCTGTTCTCACCATGCACCTAGAAATAGAGTCTTTCAGCCGATGTTCCATGGTTGGCGACACCCTATCCGGTAAACACGTCGTTTTCTTAAAGACAGGTTTTTTCCCAGAGATAGTTTTCTAGAGATAGGGAGATCCCAGCCAGAGCATGCGATCGAACAGCCGGATGATGAACGGACGCGCCCGCAAGGAGGCCAGCGTGACTGGGACGGCCGTTTCGATCGCCGATCCGATCCGGGTCTCGATCTCGGTGGCAAAAGCCGCATCGAGGACCTCAAGGTCGATCTCGAAGTTGAGCCGCAGCGAGCGGGCATCGAGGTTGGAGGACCCGACATAGGCCCACGCGCCGTCGATCGAAAGCAGCTTGGAATGGTCGAAGGGCCCTTCCGTGCGCCATATGCGGCAATAATTCTTCAGGATCTGGTCGAATTGCGCGGTCATGGCGCGATCGACAAGGAAGAGGTTGTTCACCGCCGGCACCACGACATCAATCTCGACGCCGCGCCTGGCCGCGGTGATCAAGGCACTGATCAATTCCCGGTCCGGCAGGAAATAGGGCGACATCAGCCGTATCGACTTGCGCGCGACCGAGAAGGCGCCGATCAGCAGTTTGTGGTTGGTTTCGTTGCTTGCATCCGGTCCGGATGCGACCGCACGCACCAGCATCGGTTGGCCGGCGGATGGCGAAACCGGTGTGATCCGCCAAGCATCGCCCTTCAGCGCCTCCTTGGTGGCAAAGCGCCAGTCCTCGGCGGCGACGGAGAAGAGATCGGCGACAACGGGGCCGGTGACCTGGAAATGCGTATCCCTGGCGCTTTTCGACCCGGCGAACTCCGCCGAAAAACCCTTGCGGATGTTCATGCCGCCGGTAAAGGCAACCGTGCCGTCGACCACCAGGATCTTGCGGTGGGTCCGCAGGTTGGCATAGGGCAGGCGCAGGCCCATGACGATGTTGCCGTTGAAGACATCCGCCGTGATGTTGGCGCGGCGCAGATGCCCCAGGATGCTGGGCACGGAGTAGCGAGCGCCGACGGCATCGATCAGCACACGGACGGTGACGCCGCGCTGGACGGCGCCGGCCAGCGCTTCGACGAAAAGCAGGCCGACGGCGTCGTTGTCGAAAATATAGGTCTCGAGCAGGACGCTGCGCTCGGCCCCGTCGATCGCCGCGCACATGGCCGGGTAGGCCTCGTCGCCGCTTTCCAGCACCTCGATTGCATTTCCCGGGTTGAGCGTTCGCCGCGCCACCCTGTCGCCCAGCGTCCTGAGGCCAGTGAACCGCTGTCCATAGCGCTCGATGATCAACGCCTCTTCGAGGGCGACGTCGCGTTCATGCTTGGCCGACACCAGGCCATCGGCGAGCGGGCGCTGGGCGCTGATCGTGGCGCGGCGGATGCGATTGATGCCGGCCACGGCATAGATCAGCACGCCGAGGATCGGCGACAGCACCATGATGCCGACCCAGCCGGTGGCGGCGCGGACGTCCTCCTTGGTCATGACAGCATGGGCAATGCCGATGGTCGCCATCACCACCGAGATGATCGCCAGTATTTGGGGCCAGTGAATCGCCAGGGTCTCGAACATTGCCGGGACTATCCAGCGAGCGCCCGCATAAGGCAATGCAGCCGGCCGTATCCACGTCTCTGCATGTGCGAGAACGGCGGCGCACGGTTATTTGAGCAGGCCAACCAGGACGCTGAAAGCGGCGTCGATATCGGCGCGGACCGCAGCCTTGACGGCCTCGCCGTCGCGAGCACGGCAGGCCGCCGCTGGTCGCGAGAGCCTCGGCCGCCAAGCGTGGCTCTCCAGCTGGTGGGAACGTTCGTTTGAGGATTGAGCAGTTGGCTCGATCAACCTGCGATAAATTCCACCCGAGAGAGCCCAGCCTCACCGCGTGGGAAAGCATAGAGCCGGTGCGATCCGGCGCCGTCCCGCGCTGCTTTGGTCATCGAGGCTTCCTGTACTTTGGTACCGCATCCATTGTATATCAGAGGGAATGAAATTAGCGATGTAACACTTCGGTTGATGGCGATGGGGGCGCCGAATGATGACGTTCAACTTCGAGGGTCCACCAGTGGGCGACGGCGATGCGCCGGCCGATTGCCAGGACCAGTTGCTGCCTCTCGTCGATGAGATCGTCCAGGCTGCGGTGGCGGCCGGCTGGAAGCGGGACGATGTTCTTCTGGCTTTCGTGGAACTCGCCTGGGATCTGTACGAGAACCAGGGGTGATCTGTAGCAGCGGACTGCCAATCACCGGCTCCGACCGTCGGCTTCCATGCTCGACCTCGCGGGCAAGCCATCAATCAGCGCAGGCGGCGCCAGGCACCTGCAATCAGCGGTTGACGAGAACACAGAATCGCGCGACCGGGCGTGTCAGCACCGATTGGCGAACTCCTGGATGGCGAAGACCTCGCGCCGAGCGAAAATGAAACGCTCGGCAACTCCCATTCGCCGCCATTCTTTGTTTCTTTTCTCGAATAAAGATTTTTCTTTGCACGTGGGAGTTCTTCCCAAGCGAAGATGGCTGCGTTACGCTGTCTTCGGGGCCGGGAAGGGGATGTGAGGCGTCGTCGGACGGCTGAGGCAGTGCGAATGAAAAATGCGGACGAGGCACGGGAAAGCGGCATTTCCCGAGGCATCGATCGGAAGCGAGCAGCTCGATACGTCCTGGACATCATTCCTGAAAGTGCAGGTCCGCGCAGGGCCACAGCGCAAGGAAGCGTGATTTATTCCGTTTGCGGGCCCGGCTCGCAGACATTCCTGGCCAAGGAGTACTCCGCAGGGATCGTGCTTGCGCCCATGCAGCCTGCGCATCGTTCGCCGTCCGGACGGATCGCTCACATGAACGGGCCTGACGACGACGCCGGCCCGCGTCGAGCAATCACGAATTGTTTTTCGCGGGAACGGCCAGGGAGGCCTCGGGTTGAACTTTATCTGGAACTTATCAGGAGGCCGAAGAATGCCGGGCGATGATGGTTTCCCCGGGTCAGTTTCTCGAATCAATTCGGCGCGGCAGCCGGCGCTCACTGCAAAAGGCGGGCTTTCTCCCCGCGCCGCACGCAAGGTGCAAGACTTCCTGCACGAGAACTTCACCCGCAAGCTGGCGCTTGCCGAGATGGCCGCGGTGTGCGGGTTGTCGCCTTCTCATTTCGTGCGGGCGTTTGCCAGGACGTTCGGCGTGCCGCCGCATCAATATGTTCTCGACCTGCGGCTGGACCTCGCCGAAAGGCTGCTTGCCGACAGCCGCATGACGATCGCCGACATCGCTCATTCCAGTGGATTTTCAAGCCAGAGCCATTTTACCACCGTGATGAAGAAATACCGGCAGGTGACCCCATTGCAGGCGCGGGTACGGAAGCTTAACGCCAAGATTAGATGATGCGTTGCCCGCACCGTTGCTTGATTACTTGGTTTTAAAGCAGTTGCTAAGGTAACGAGCTGTTAACCTCCGCCTATATGCTCGGGTCTTTTCTCACAAGACAGCAATTTCGTGAAATACGGCAAGCAGGAATCATGTCTTCCTGCCGTGGACTGGAATTGTCAGACGATTCCATGCCGGCCAGCGGAGGGCACCATGACCGACAATCAGATTTCGAGCGGCTCGCCTGTTGTGCAGCGCCGCGCGGCGCATCTCGCCGGCAACTGGATCGCGAATGCCGATCCTCGCTCTCGCTCGGTTCGCCGTCGTTTGATGGCGGTCTTGCGCATGGCTCATCGCGCGCTGGGTATGGGGCGCAAGCGCCTGGGGCTGGGAACGCTGGGCGTCGGCGGGGCGCCGGCCGCGATGCTGGGCGCCTTCGCGATCGGCATGGCTGCAACGCCGGCCCTGGCGCAATATCAGGCGGGCGGCGGGTCCGCGACAGGCGGCAACGCCGTCGCCATCGGTAACGGCGCCACGGCGAATGGCAATAACAGCACGGCGTTGGGCACCTCAAACAGTGCAACGGGCGACGCTACGATCGCCATCGGCTATGCGATGAGTGTCAATGGCCTCAATTCCATAGGCATAGGCGTGTTCGCGGGCGCGACCGGCGTCAACGCCCTCGCTTTGGGCGGGAACGCCCATGCCAACGGGGACGGAGCAAGCTCGATTGGCGTCAACTCGGTTGCAGCCGCAGGCGCGGCCGCCTTTGGCCTGAACGCGCGTGCCGACGGATTGAACTCGACGGCGATCGGCTACGTTACCCGGGCGACCGGGCTGCGCGCCACCGCGCTCGGGTTTGGGGCAACAGCGTCCGGGCTGGATTCGCTTGCCCAAGGTAATAGCGCCGTCGCAAGCAATCAGAACGCCATCGCCATCGGCTTCCAGGCGACCGCGACCGCGATCAATGCCGTCAATCTTGGCAACCGAACTGTTGCGGGAGGGGGCGCCCTTCAGGAAAGCGCCATCGCCATTGGCACGGACGTACTGGCGTCTCAGGTTGATTCCACTGCGATCGGGCGTCAAAGCAAGGCAACGGGCACGTCCGCCATAGCGATGGGCGTCACAGCCGCGGCATCGGCAACTAACTCGGTCGCCGTCGGCGCCAGCACGGTTGCATCGGGAGCCTTCGGGGTCGCCATGGGTAACCAAGCGCAGGCGCTTGCAGCCGGTGGTGCTGTTGCGATAGGCTCGGGCGCAATCGTTGCCAGCACCGCGACCTCGGGCCTTGCGCTCGGCAACAATGCAAATTCCGGTGGTATTTTATCGGTTGCCGTAGGCGCCGGTACCAACGCCAGCGGCGACAATTCCACAGCCACCGGACGCCAGGCTGTTGCGAGTGGCACAAACGCCTCCTCGTACGGGACAGGATCCAAGGCTACGGGAGACAATTCCCTCGCTGCCGGCGTCAGTTCCAACGCCAGCGGGGTTGCCAGCACCGCACTTGGCATCGGCGCCGCGGCGTCGGCTACGAGCGCCATCGCCATCGGCAACAATGCCGCGGCCACTTCCACCAACGCGGTTGCCATGGGCACCAACGCCGTGGCGACCGGCGGCCAAGCCGTCTCGATCGGTGCGAACAACACCGCCTATGGTGACGGCGCGGTCGCCATCGGCGATCCGAGCTTCGCCAGCGGCACCGGCGCCTTCACCGGCGGCGCCAACAACATCGCCAACAGCGACGGCACGGCAACCGCCACCGCCGCCAACCAGGCCGCCGGCGCGGTCGCCATCGGCAACAACAACAAGGCGATCGGGCAAGGCTCCGTCGCGCTGGGTAACGGCTCCACCGCGGGCGCCGCCGGTTTCGTCGGCAATGTCGCGCTGGGCAACGGCGCCTCGGCGGCGGCAAGCTCGGGCGACGTGGCGCTGGGCTCGGGCTCGGTGACCGCCGTGGCGGTCGGCACCGCCAGTGGGGTGGTCAACGGCACGACCTATGCCTTCCAGGGCACCAACCCGACCTCGACGGTCAGCATCGGCGCGCCGGGCGCGGAACGCACCATCACCAACCTGGCTGCGGGGCGGATCAGCGCGCTCTCGACTGACGCGATCAACGGCTCGCAGCTCGCCGCCACCAACCAGGCGGTCGACGCCATCGGCGCCGTCGTCAACAACATCAATGTCGGCGGCGGCATCAAGTATTTCCACGCCAACTCGACGCTGGCGGATTCGCAGGCGCTGGGAGCCGATTCCGTCGCTGTCGGCCCGAACGCGGTGGCCAACAATGCCGGCGACGTCGCGATCGGCCTGAATTCGACGTCGGGCGCCACGACCAATGTCGGCGGCACGACGATCGGCGGCGTCAACTACACCTTCGCCGGCGGCACGCCGGCGGGCGCCTTCTCGGTCGGCTCGGCCGGCGCCGAGCGCCAGATCCAGAACGTCGCCGCCGGACAGTTGAACGGCGGTTCGACCGATGCCGTCAACGGCTCGCAGCTCTTCGCCACCAACCAGCAGGTGACGCAGAACACGACCGACATCGCCAATATCGGCGGCAACATCACCAATCTCGGCAACACGATCAACAACATCGCCGGCGACACCTCGGCCATCTACACCAACGCCAATGGCGAGGGCATCCGCTATGCCCGCACCAACGAGACCGGCCTGGCGCAGACCGATTCCTTCGCGCAAGGCGTCGGTTCCACCGCAGTCGGCTACCAGGCGACCGCGACCGGCGTCAGCGCGCTTGCGCTCGGCCGCGACAGCGCGGCAAGCATCGACGGCAGCGTGGCGCTCGGTCAAGGTTCGGTCTCTGACCGCGCGATCGCTCCGGCTTCCGGGCAGATCGCGGCCGGTCCGTCGAACTTCATCCAGTACAACACGACCGACAAGACGCTGCTCGGCGCCGTGTCGGTCGGTACCGCCACGGCCTACCGGCAGATCACCAACGTGGCCGACGGCACGCAGGACCAGGACGCCGTGACTGTGCGCCAGCTGGCGGGAGCGATCGCGGCGGTCTCCGCCACCTCGACGAAATATTTCCATGCCAATTCGACAGCCGGCGACTCGCTGGCGGTCGGAGCGGAATCGGTCGCGGTTGGCCCGACCACGGTCGTCAATGGCGACAATGGCGTCGGCATCGGCAATGGAGCCGTCGTCGACCAGACGGCACCCGGCGGCACCGCCATCGGGCAGAACGCCCATGTCATGCTGGCCGACGGCATCGCGCTCGGCACCGACTCCACCGCCGCCGGCGTGCAATCCATCGCACTGGGCGCCGGCGCCCAAAGCACCTTCGCCAACAGCGTGGCGCTGGGCGCGTCGTCCATCACCACGGTCGGCGCGCAGGCCGGCTACACAGCCTTTGCCCTCGGCGCCGCGCAGACATCGGCCGGCGAAGTGTCCTTCGGTGCCGCCGGGGCGGAGCGCAAGCTCACCAATGTCGCGGCGGGTTCGGCTGATACGGACGGCGTCAACGTCTCGCAGTTGCGCGGTGTCTCACAAAATGTTTCCAACCTGTTCGGCGGCGGCACCACGGTCAATCCCGACGGCTCGATCACCGGGCCGACCTACAACATCCAGGGCAACAACTACTCGACGGTCTATGACGGCTTCACCGCCGTCAACAATGCGCTCACCACCATCAATAATGGCGGCGGCATCAAATATTTCCATGCCAATTCGACGCTGGCCGACAGCCTTGCCGGCGGCACCGACGCGGTGGCGATCGGGCCGGAGAGCGTGGCGAGCGGCACCGACAGCCTGGCCGCGGGCCATGGTTCGACGGCCACCGGGCAGGGCGCCGTGGCGCTCGGCCAGGGCGCGCAGGCC
The DNA here is from genome assembly GCF_006440875.1 of Mesorhizobium sp. B2-5-7. Taxonomy (NCBI): domain Bacteria; kingdom Pseudomonadati; phylum Pseudomonadota; class Alphaproteobacteria; order Hyphomicrobiales; family Phyllobacteriaceae; genus Mesorhizobium; species Mesorhizobium sp. B2-5-7. The sequence continues at coordinate 1,075,197 of NZ_VFUO01000002.1, forward strand.
AACAATGCCAGCGATGTGGCGCTCGGCTCCGGCTCGGTGTCGCAGACCGCCGTCGGCACGTCCAACACGGTCATCAACGGCAAGACCTACGCCTTTGCCGGCACGACCCCGGACGGCACCGTCAGCGTCGGCGATGCCGGCGCGGAGAGGACGATCACCAATGTCGCCGCCGGACGCGTTTCTTCCGACAGCACCGATGCGATCAACGGCTCGCAGCTCTACGCCACCAACACAGCGATCGAAGACCTTACCAAAACGATCGGCGGCATCGGCGGCACCGTCCAAAACACCGTGCAGTACGACACCGTCACCAATCCGGACGGATCGACGACCAAAATCAACAAGATCACGCTGCAGGGCGGCGATCCGAATGCGCCTGTCGTCATCTCCAATGTCGGCCCCGGCGTTGCCGGTACCGACGTGGTCAACGTCAACCAGCTGAACCTGAACCTGGCTCAGAGCAAGACCTATACCGACCAGGTTGCTGTCACGACGTTGCAACAAGCCAACACTTATACCGACCAGAAGTTCAGCCAGCTCAATTCCGACATCAGCGGCATCCGGGACGAAGCACGGCAGGCGGCGGCAATCGGTCTGGCGGCAGCCTCGCTCCGCTACGACGACCGTCCCGGCAAGCTGAGCGTGGCGGCGGGCGGTGGCTTCTGGCGGGACTCGAGCGCCCTTGCCTTCGGCGCGGGCTACACCAGCGAGGACGGCCGCATCCGTGGCAATGTGTCCGGCACGGCGGCGGGTGGAAATGTCGGTGTCGGCGCCGGGCTGAGCTTCACCTTGAACTGAGGCGGGGACCTGGGGCGGGAATGAACAGGCGAACCGGCCATGTCAGGCCAGGCTCGAATCCGGGAAAACCGTTTGGTTTTCCCGGACTAGCCATGGCATTCCTGACCTGCCTGGCGCTTGCAGGCGGGCTGGCGCCGGCTGCCGCGCAGACGGCTTCGCCCTATAGGGTCAAGCCGTCCGACGTGGTCGTGCCGCCGGACGTGAAGCTCGGACAATACCAGCGCACCATCCGTCCCTTCGAGAACTGGACGCTGATCTGCGACGAGAACCTCAAGGCGCGCAAGAAGGTCTGCAACGTCTCGCAGGTGATCGAGGACGGGGCGGGCAAGATGGCGTTCAGCTGGTCGCTCGCCGCCACACAGGACGGCAAACCCTACATGATCCTGCGCACCGCGCCGAACGCCAGGAGCGATGGGCTGGTATCGCTGAAGTTCGAGGGGCGCGCCGAATCCATCGACGTGCATTTGAACGGCTGCAACGAAATGGTCTGTGTCGGCATGCTGCCGGTGGGACCCCTGATGCGCCAGGAGATAGCGCAGAAGGCGACGCCGGCGATTTCCTACCCGACCGTCGATGGCCAGACCGTCACCGTCACCGCAACGCTCAAGGGGCTGTCCGAGGCCCTTGCGCCAGTCAAATAACCGAGGCAGCACCGTGAGCCACCAAGACCCGTTCATCTCCGCGACGCGCAGCAACCCGACCGTCGAGCCGGATCGCAAAAGGACCGTCGAGCCGGACCGCAAGAGGACCGTCGAGCCGCCGCGGCGTTGGCCGCGCGTCATCGGTTTGTGTGCGCTGGGGCTGGCCATGATGGGCATCGGCTTCGCCGCAGCGAACTATGCCGCGATCGCCGGTCTCGTCGGCACGCCGACGGCCGCTCAGGCCGGCACGGCGCCGCCCGCGCTGCCGGACTCGCCCTTCCTCCAACACGTCAAGCAATCCGGCGTGCAGGCCTGCTCGACCGTCTATCCGGTGCTCGGACAGCTCTTGACGACCGGCTCGAAATACAGCGTCAAGTCGCTGTGGAGCGACCAGGCCGCCGACAAGCACGCCGTGCAGGCGCTTGTCGGCCTGGACTATGCGACCGAGCACTACAGCGGGCCGGCCGCCGGCATCGTTTTTGCTTCGCCCACCGCCACGGGTTGCGAAGGCACCATGGTGCGGGTGGCGCCGTTCGCCAGCCCCTGCGCCGATGTCACGTCCGCGCTTCCGCAAGGCAGCAAGATCACGGATCATCTCGGACAGGTCGAAGTGTACGAGCTTGGCGGCAACACGGGCGAAGCCCTTCTGCTGCCGACGGGCAACACATGCGTGGTGATTTCCATCGCATCGGCGGCCAAGTGAGAATGTCAGGCGAATGGGCGAGGCGCCCTGGAAAGGATTGCGGACCATGAAATCGCGACGTTTGACAGTCTTGTGCATGGCCTTGCTGTGGAGCGGGCAGGTCGTCTCGGCCGATCTGGTGGAGCCGTCCGAGCCACCGCAGGAGGAGAAAGGCATCTGGGCGGCAATCGCCTACTCCCAGACCGATACCAAATACGGCTTCTTCTGGGGCGCCGACAAGCGGCAGGAAGCGAAGGACATAGCGCAGAAATATTGCGAGAATGCCGGTGGAAAGGCCTGCAACGTCGTTACCGTGTTCCGCAATCACCGTCATTGGACGGACGACGATAAGACCGGATTTCCCTACAAGCATTGCGGCGCGCTCGCCGTGGCAGACAAAGTGGAGCACCGGTTCACCCCGTGGGGCGTGAACTCCGCCGAGACCCGCCGGGAAGCGGAGGATCTCGCCCTGCAGGCCTGCGAGGCAGGGGGGACCCAATGCAAGATCCGTGAATGGGTCTGTACGTGACGATAAACACGGGTCCTCGAGCCGCTACTTCGGGCATTTGCCCGGCACCCAAGAGAAGGCAGCATTCATTGGTTCGTAGACAGCTTTTCCCGAAGGCAGCCGTCATCTGCGCGGCTGCCTTCGCCGCTTCGGTGCCGGCCGTTTTCGCGCAACAGCAGCAGGCTTCGCTTCCCAATGGCGCATCGTCGCTCCAGGAAACCTATCAGGACTGGCAGCTGGCCTGCGGCATGCAGGACAATTCCCGGGTCTGCACGGTCACGCAGGACCAGACGCAGAAAAACGGCCAGAGGCTTCTGGCCGTGGAACTGCGCGTGGGGCAGAAGGGCGGGCTGATCGGAACCTTGCTGCTGCCCTTCGGCATCCTGTTCGAGCCCGGCGTGACGCCCCAGATCGACGACCAGCCGCCCGTCGGGCCGTTGAAGTTCAGGACCTGCCTGCCGAACGGCTGCGTGGCGCTGTTTCCGATCGACCGGGCGCTGATGCAGAAGCTCAAGGCGGGGACCGAGCTGAAACTCGACGTCACCACCGCGGCCGACACCAAGCTGAGTTTTCCGGTGTCGCTGAAAGGCCTTGGCGCCGCCCTCGATCGCATGGTCGCGCTGAGCGCACGTTGACGAGGGTGCCGTACGCGACTGCCGGCGGATGCCGAGGTCTTCGTCCCCTGCGGGCGCTCAGCGTCATACCGGAGCCTGACCCGGTCGGGTCATTTCAAAAGGCCCATTGCAGCGCGAGGCCGATAACCGACAATCCCATCGCAGTCGTCGCGAGCCAGCCGAGAAAGCGCAGCCAGCCCTCGACGGGGAATTCGCCCATGATCTCGGAACGCCCGGTCATCAGCATCATGACGACCATTACGGGGACCGCGCATATGCCGTTGATGACGGCGCTCCAGTAAAGCGCCTTGATGGGATCGATCGGCGTCAGCATGATCCCCATTCCCAGCACCACGGCGGCGGCCAAGGTCGCATAGAATGCCAACGCTTGCTTCGGCTTGCGCTCCAGCCCCACTGGCCAGCGGCGCGCCTCGCCCACGGCGAAAGCGGCCGAGCCGGCGAGAACCGGCACCGCGAGAAGGCCAGTGCCGATAATCCCCATCGCAAAAATCACAAAGGCGAATTTGCCCGCGACCGGCTCCAGGGCCTTGGCTGCGTCGGTGGAGGAATTGATGTCGGTCACCCCGGCCTTGTGCAGGGTGGCGGCCGTCGTGACGATGATTGCAATGGCGATCAGGTTCGAAAAAGCCATACCCACAAGGGTGTCGGCGCGAATGCGCTGGAACGCTCGCGGCGCCTGCCAGGGTGCCCATTTCAAAGGCTTGGCCTTCGGGTCGATCTTCTCCTCTTCGACCTCTTGCGATGCTTGCCAGAAGAACAGGTAGGGAGAAATCGTGGTGCCGAGTATGGCCAGAAGCGTCGTGAAGAACGCCCGGCTCCATTCGACATGCGGAACGACGATTCCCTTGAGTGCCTCGCCCCATGGGATATCAGCCAGAAACGCGGCCACCACGTAGGCAAAGAGGCTCAGCGTTGTCCATTTCAGGACCGTGACGTAGCGGCTGTAGTCGAGGAAGACGATCGCCAAAACGCATGCCACGCCGAACGCAACGACGTAAAGCGAGCTTGGGCCGCCCACCAGCAACCACAATGCATCAGCCATCGCGCTCAGGTCCGCCCCGATGTTGATCACGTTGGCGGCGAACAAAAGCAAGGCTACAAAATACATCAGCGGAGATGGGTAGTGCCGTGCGAGGTTGCCGGAAATACCTCGACCTGTCGTCCGGCCTATTCGCGCTGCTATCTCCTGGATCGCGACCATGAGCGGAAAGGTGAAGACCATCGTCCAGCCGACATTGAACCCCAACTGGGCGCCCGCCTGGCTGTAGGTGCCGATGCCCGAAGGATCGTCGTCCGAAGCGCCTGTGATGAAACCAGGTCCGATTGTGCGCAGCAGCCGCTGGAATGGCCCTTTTGCCCGAAGATTGCTCTGTTTCTCAGAGACTTCGGCGCTTATGTTGCTCATGCAGGTGCTCCAAATACGGGGTCCCTTCCGTAATCCACCTGAAGCAAAATTCGGCGATCGCCATTCGGTTCCGTTAGCTATCGCTGAAACGCCGTTGGTGCCGTGTCGCCAGGTCGTGCTTGCTTTGCCGGCGATATGCTATTTCTCAGGCCCGCGATCGAGCGAAGGTCTCGGCGATCGCGAGAACCGCGGCGTGTATAGGTCCCGCGGTGAGACTGGGCATGATCGACGCGTCGACGACAAAAAGATTGTCGAGCGCCTTCAGCCGCAGATCCGCATCGACGACGGCGTCCGGGTCCTTGCCCATCCTGCAAGTGCCACAGGGATGATGGTGCGTGATGACCGACTGCGCGATGAAGTCGTCCATGTCAGCCGCGCTGTTCAGGCTGCCTGGCAGGAGTTCGCGCTCGCGCCAGCCGGCGAGTTCATCCCGATGTCCGATCGTCCGGGCTGCCTCGAGCGCCTGGCGAAACAGCGCACGGTCCCGGCCGCTTTGCAAATATGCGGGGTCGATGATCAACCGATCGTCGAGCTCCGGCCCGCTTATGCGCACGCTGCCGCGGCTCATCGGATGGGTGATCCCGAACAGCAGCGAATATGCGGTGCCGGCGGAAGGCGCCTGAAAGCGTTCGGACACGATGGGCGCGATGCCGCAACCAACGACAATTTCGGGCTGACCGGTACCGGTGAACCCGTCGGCGCGCATATAGGCCATCGATTCCGAGTGCTGGAGGCGCGATGGAGGAACGGGCCTGCGAGCCGCATAAAGGTTGCCGGCGCCAAGCAGGTGATCCTGAAGGTTTCGACCGACTTCCGGCATATCGATCAGGCAGCCAACGCCGGCGGTATCGAGCATGTCGTGCGGACCGATGCCCGAGCGCATCAGCAAAGCCGGACTTTCCAGCGCGCCGGCGCAAAGGACAATTTGATCCGCGAGGATTTCGACCGGACCCTGTCGCCCTGCGATTTCGAGGCCGCGGACCCGATTGCTCGCCAGGTTAAGCCGCCGCACTCGCGATCCCGTGAGGATGGTCAGGTTCTCGCGGCCTCGAACAGCCGGCGTGAGCCAGGCGTCCGCCACCGTAACCCGCCGCCCATCGCGAATGTTCAAGGAGTTCGGGGTGACGCCGATCATCTCCCCGCTGTTGTGCCCTTCAAGACGCGGCAGGCCGAGCGAAGCGCCGGCTTCGATAAACGCGCGCGCGACCGGGCTGACCTCGTCGGCCGGCAAATGGACGGGCATCGGCCCGCCCTTGCCGTAAAGGCCGTTGCCGCCGAGCGGGTGATCCTCGATAGCCCGAAACGCGGGCAGCAATTCATCCCAGCTCCATCTGTTATCGCCGGTCGCGTCGACCCATGCCTGGAAGTCCCGGGGATGACCACGCATGTAACCCATCGCGTGCAGGCAACTCGAGCCGCCGACCACCCGCCCGCGCGCCCAGCGATGCACCCGGCCAGCGGTCCCGGCTTGCGGCTCCGTGCGATAGTCCCAATCGTAGCCACGGCCCTGAAGTGCCGGCCATGCGGCGGGGTTCCAGATGTCGGGATCCACCGCTTCTTCGCCTGCCTCGATCAGCAGAACGCGGCTGTCCGGCTTTTCACTCAGTCGCGCCGCAAGCAATGCGCCAGCCGACCCGCCGCCGACGATGACGATATCGGCATCCCGTTCGCGCTCAAAATTCGCCCAGCTCATCATCACTCCATCTGACGCTTGCGTATTTGGTCGGCAAGTTTGGCGCCGGCACGAGGTGGCCTACGCATCGAGCTGTGCGCGGACAGTCGATCCGCGACATCCTCAAAGGCTTCGGGTTTCAGGCGGAGCAACTGTCTTTCGAAAAACTCAAATCGCGCTGTCCATGGACATCTTCGCTGCCGCTTTGGCCTTCAACAGGTGATTTTTGGAGGCCTTGCGGGCGGCCTTCTCGTCGCCGGCGGCGATGGATTCGTATATCTCCTTCATCTCCGCCAGGCTGCTCTGTGCCCTGCCATCCAAGGACATCGATCGTCCGCGAAAGAAGCTGATCCTGGCCACAAGGCCACGATGGACCTCCTCAAGAATCGGGTTGCCGCAATTGGCCAGTATGATCGAATAGAAGTCCGCGGCGGTCATGACCTGTGCCAGGCTGTCATTGCTGGACGCCGCCGCTTCGAACGCGGAAAGAGATTTCTCGAGTTCAAGCAACTGCTCCGGGGAAATTCTCGACGCGCAGCGTCCCGCGGCCTCGACTTCAAGCAGCTCTCGAACCTCGTAGATGGCGGTTGCCACTTCCCACGTAAGCGACGGTATCGACGGCCCGCGGTTGGGGACGATCTCGATCAGGCGCTCGGCCTCGAGACTGCGCAAAGCCTCCCTTAGCGAAGGGCGGCTGATGCCAAGCTGTGTGCACAGCTGACTTTCGATGAGGCGGCTTCCCGGCTGGAACAATCCGGAGAAGATGGCGAGCCGTAACTTGTCGACGGTCTCGCGTTGAACTGTTCGTGGGGAAATTCGCAAATTCAAATCTGGAGGCATCTCTAACGTCTCATCGGTTTGAGTCGCAATCTCCTAACCAGCATACGTCACGCCGTGGAAAATAGCCAGATTGTCAAATCTGAAGATTGCAAGAATGTCAGACAATCTGCTTGACGTCCTTCTGGCTGTATGATCCTTTTGACCGAGACGGGCAGTGACGGTGAGGATCATGAACATTGCGGCAGGGATAGCTTCCGACCAATTTGGCTCGCGACGCATCGACACCGGCCGCATCACCTTGAATGCGCGCGAGGCGGGCAATGGCCCGTTGATGCTGTTTTTCCATGGCATTACCTCCAATTCCGCGGTCTTCACGCCGTTGATGGCTCGGCTCTCGGATCGCTTCACCGCCGTGGCCGTCGACCAGAGAGGGCACGGCCACAGCGACAAGCCGGAAGGCGGTTACGAGGCGCATGACTACGCCGACGACATTGCCGGCTTGATCCGTACCCTCGACCGGGGTCCTGCCATCCTCGTCGGACATTCGCTTGGCGCGAGAAACTCCGTCACGGCAGCCGTGCGACATCCAGATCTGGTGCGGTCGGTCATCGCAATCGACTTCACGCCCTATATCGAGACCGAAGCGTTGGATGCGCTGGAAGCCCGGGTGAACGCGGGAAGCCAGCTTTTCGAGGATATCAAGGCCGTCGAAGCCTATCTTGCTGGCCGCTATCCGAACATTCCCGCCGACGCCATCAGGATCCGGGCCGAGAGCGGCTATCAGCGGGTCGACGGCGGGCTGCGACCATTGGCGTCGCCCGCCGCCATGGCCCAGACGGCCAAGGGCCTGCGATCGGACCTGGTGCCCGCCTATCGGGATGTGGCGAAGCCCGTCCTTATCGTTCGGGGCGAGGCGAGCAAATTGGTTTCGGCGGCGGCGCTGGCAAAAACAAGCCGGCTGCGGCCCGATCTGCCCGTGGTCGTCGTTCCGGGCGCCGACCACTACGTCAACGAGGTATCTCCCGAGATCACGCTGAAAGCGATCACGAATTTCATCGACGCCTGACGGCCCAGCACGCCGTCTTCTTGTACGCAGCATCAGGATAGAAAATGGCCAATGTAAACAAAACCCAAGGTAAGGCGCGCCGTGCCGAGGTCGCTGGCGGCGGCTTTGCCGGTCTGACCGCCGCCATCGCTCTGAGGCAGAACGGTTGGGATGTCAGGCTGCACGAAAAGAGCTCGGAGCTGCGGGCATTCGGCGCGGGCATCTATCTCTGGCACAATGGCCTTCGCGTGCTCGAAGGACTGGGCGCCCTGGATGATGTTCTCCAAGGTTCGCATACGCCCCCGACCTACGAGACCTGGATGCATAACAAGTCGGTTTCCAAGGAGACGTTCAACGGCCTCCCGTGGCGCATCATGACCCGGAGCCACCTGCATGACGCCCTGGTCAACCGCGCCCGCGCGCTGGGTGTCGACGTATCGGTCAACTCCGAAGCGGTTGCCGCCGATCCGGAAGGTCGCCTGACGCTTCAGACGGGAGAGGTTCTCGAAGCCGACCTGATCGTCGGCGCCGACGGCGTTGGCTCCAAGGTCAGGGACTCCATTGGCTTCAAGCAGGACCGATGGGTCTCCAAGGACGGTCTCATCCGGCTGATCGTGCCTCGCAAGAAGAAGGAACTCGGTCACGGCGAGTGGGACAACACCATAGACATGTGGAACTTCTGGCCGCGCGTTCAGCGGATCCTCTATTCGCCCTGCAACGAGAATGAGCTTTACCTCGGCCTCATGGCTCCAGCCGCCGATCCGCGGGGGTCGCAGGTGCCGATCGACCTCGAGGTCTGGGTCGAGATGTTCCCTTTCCTGGAGCCGTGCCTGATCGAGGCGGCGAAGCTGAAAACGGCCAGGTACGACAAGTACGAAACGACCAAGCTTGACAGCTGGACAAGAGGCAAGGTCGCCCTGGTGGGAGATGCCGCGCATGCGATGTGTCCGGCTCTTGCCCAGGGCGCCGGTTGCGCGATGGTCAATGCCTTCAGCCTGTCGCAAGATTTGCAGACTGGCTCTTCGGTCGAGGACGCGCTCGTCGCGTGGGAAAAGCGCATTCGCCCGATCACCGATCGCTGCCAGGCGCTGTCCGGCGACTATGCGGCGAACCGCTCGCTCTCGAAGGGAAACATGTTCACGCCGGCGGCATTGGAAGCAGCCCGCTACGACCCGCTGCGCGGCGTCTTCTCATGGCCGCAGTAGCATCGGACGAGCCGCTCAACGCATTAATCGGCGCGCGCGCAAGCTGCGCTCCCTTCAGGAGATAAAGATGAACTATTCCAGTGAAGTCGAACGGGATTACGATGTCAGGGGGTGGTACGCCTCGGTCCAGGAAAGCCGGCATGATGGCGGCCAGCCTGGCGAGACCCTCGTCAAAGTCGCGACTGGCGTGGTCATCCGCAATCCGTTCGCCGGAAAGTTCGTCGCCGAACTGTCCGACCTGACCAATCCCAGTTCAGCCATCGGTCATGCGCTCGGCGAGCGGGCGGTGGCGCTGCTCGGCAACAGGCCGGTCGAAAGCTATGGCAAAGGCGGTATCGCGGGCACATCCGGCGAGCAGGAACATGTCGTCGCCTGCATCACCACGGTGTTCGGAGATCCGCTGCGCCAGCAAGTGGGCGGCGGCAAGGCCTGGATCTCGTCGGTCAGCAAGGTCGCCGCAGCCGGCACATCCATCGATATCCCGCTTGCCCACAAGGACGAGCTCTACATCCGTTCCCACTATGATGCCGTCACATTTTCGGTGCCGGATGGCCCGCGCCCCGATGAGCTTTTGATCTGCGTGGCCGTCGCATCGGGTCCGCGCGTTCATCAGCGCGTCGGGGGCAAATCCGTCGCCGACCTCAAGGCCGGTGTCTAGTTCGATCGAAATTGGCGAAGGACGAATTCCATGCCCCTGAACATCAAGGACCTCAAGATTACGTCGGCGGATTTCAAGCCGCTCGGGAAGTTGCGCGACGAGCATGCCGGCGACAAAGGCAATGTGTTGCCCAGGCTTACGGTCAGCGGCGTCCCCGCGGGCACGAAGGAACTCGCGGTCATCTGCCATGATCCCGACGCGCCCTTGCCCAACGGCTTCACCCATTGGGTCGTCTACGGCATCGATCCGTCGACCACCGATCTTTCGGACGCGCAGGAAAAGTTTCGCGTCGGGCCAAACGGCGCCGGCGGCAAGCAGTATTACGGGCCCCAGCCGCCCGCAGGCCATGGAGAACATCACTATTACTTCTGGGTCTATGCCCTGGACACCAAGGTCGAAGGGACGCCTACCAGGGAGGAGTTCCTGCAGAAATATGCCGGGAACATCATCGAGCAAAACCGGATCGTTGGCCTCTACGAAAACAAGTGAAATCCGCGACGCCGGCGACCGATAACCAAGAATAAAAATGGTCGCCAGCGCCGCGCAATGGGAGAATTTGGAAATGAAAGACAACAGCCCAGCACACCAGACCGTCTTCGAAGAGCTGGTCACGGCGACGAAGATCCTTCTGAACGAAGGCATCATGGATACGTTCGGGCACATCAGTGCCCGTGACCCCCAGGATCCCCAAAGCTTCTTCCTGGCCCAGAAGCTTGCTCCGAGCCTGATAACCGTCGACGACATCCAGCGTTTCAATCTCGACGGCGAGACGTCGGACAATCGCCCGTCCTATCTTGAGCGCTACATCCACAGCGAGATCTACAAGGCGCGGCCCGACGTCCAGTGTGTGCTCCACACTCATTCTCCGGCTGTCCTGCCGTACTGCTTCGTCGATACGCCGCTTCGGCCGGTCACCCACATGGGAGCTTTCATCGGCGAGAAAGTCCCGGTCTACGAGATTCGCGACAAGAATGGCGACGAGACGGATCTCTTCGGCGGCAGCCCCGGGATCTGCGCTGATATCGCCGAAAGTCTCGGCAACCAGACAGTGGTGCTCATGGCGCGGCATGGCGTCGTCAATGTCGGCAACTCCGTGCGTGAGGTCGTCTTCCGGGCGTTCTATCTCGAGCAGGAAGCGGCAGCGCTCACGGCCGGCCTGCGGATCGGCAACATCAAATATCTGTCGCCGGGCGAGATAAAGACGGCAGGAAAACTCGTCGGCGCCCAGATCGATCGAGGATGGAATCACTGGTCGCAGCGTCTGAGAGAGGCCGGCCTGGCCTAGTGCCGGCCGCCTTGAGGAATACCTAGTCCATCCGGCCCTGGCCGGGATGGTCCAGGCTCGGGTTTCAATAGTTCCCTGGCGCAGGAGCGCCGGACCAAGGCAATGAAACGCACCATGCCGCACGCGGAAAGTTACGACTACATCATCGTTGGGGCCGGATCGGCCGGTTGCGTGCTCGCCAACCGGCTGAGCGCCGATCCCGGATGTTCGGTGCTGCTGCTCGAGGCCGGCGGCTGGGATCGCGACCCCATGATCCACATCCCGCTTGGCTGGGGCAAGATCCTGACCGAGCGACGTCACGACTGGATGTATTTCTGCGAACCGGAAGACAATGTCGGCGGACGCAGGGTCGAGTGCGCCCGCGGCAAGGTGATCGGCGGGTCGTCGTCGACCAACGCCATGGCCTATGTGCGGGGAAATCGCGGCGATTACGACCGTTGGGCGGCCAGCGGGCTCCATGACTGGTCGTACGACAAGGTGCTGCCCTATTTCCGCAAGCAGGAGAGCTGGGAAGGAGGCGCGAGCCACTTTCGCGGCGGCAATGGTCCGGTCAGCACCCAGTTCTGCCGTTACAAGGACCCGCTGATCGACGCGTTTGCGCAGGCCAGCGTGGAGGCAGGATATCCACAGACGGACGACTACAATGGTGAGCGGCAGGAAGGTTTCGGCCGCCTCCAGATGACAATCTCGAAAGGTCGGCGCAGCTCGACCGCGTCCGCCTATCTGCGGCCAGCCCTGAAGCGGCCCAATTTGACCGTGCTGACCGGAGCGACGGCGACGAAGATCACGCTGGAGGGCACACGCGCCACCGGGGTGGTTGTGAACCATGGCGGCGGCCAACGGTCGGTCGTCGCCCGCAGGGAAGTCCTGCTCTCGGGCGGCGTCATCAACACGCCGCAACTTCTGATGCTGTCCGGCATAGGGGCGCCAGAGGAACTCGCGACGCACGGTATCCAGACGCGGGTCAACCTGCCGGCGGTCGGCAAGAACCTGCAGGATCACGTCTCGGTCATTCTCATGTACCGGCGCCGGGCTCCGGGCGGCCCTTTCCTTCGCAACATGCGTGCCGATCGGATCGGGTTCGATTTCGCCAAGACCTACTTCACGGGACGAGGTTTCTCGGGAGATGTGCCCGGCGGGGTCGTCGCGTTCCTGAAAAGCGGCCCGGAGCGTCCGTTGCCGGATGTGCAACTGCTGTTCACGGCCGCCCCGCTCGCCGCGTGGCCGTATTTCGAGCCGTTCAAGGCGCCGTTTCCGGACGGGTTCGCCACACGGATCGTGGCGACGCAGCCTGAAAGCCGGGGCGCGGTGAAATTGGCCTCGGCCGATCCTCTCGCGGCGCCATTGATCCACCAGAATTTCCTCGCCTCGCCGAAGGACTGGGGCTCGCTTCGGGCCGGCTTCCGAGTGGCGAGGGACCTCGCGTCGCAGCCCTCCATGCAGCCCTTCATCGAGGCGGAGTTTTTCCCTGGCCCGAAATGCCAGAGCGACGACGAGATCGATGAGCATATCCGCAAGACCTCCATCACCGTGCATCACCCGGCGGGAACCTGCCGGATGGGCGCCGACGCGGCCTCGGTCGTCGACCCGCAATTGCGGCTTCGCGGCGTCGACGGCCTGAGGGTGGTGGACGCTTCCGTCATGCCCGACCTGGTCTGCGGAAACATCAACGCGGCGGTGATCATGATTGCCGAGAAAGCCGCCGATCTCCTCGCGGCATCAAAAGCGGCAACGCAAAGCAGGGCAGCATAATGATCCAGCGTATCGCCATCATCGGTCTGGGTACGATGGGGCCTGGCATGGCCGCCCGGCTCGCCAGGGGCGGCCTGCAGGTCGTCGCCTACGACGTTGCCCCGGCTGCGATCGAGCGCGCGGGGTCCATGCTGGGCGTGGCCGAGAGCGTTCTCGACGCCCTGGGTATCGCGGCGCCACCGGCCGGCGCCGGAACGGTCCGCTTCACGGATGACATCGCAGACGCGGTATCGGGCGCCGACCTCGTCATCGAGAACGTTCCTGAAAACATTTCGATCAAGGCCGATGTCTATCGCACGATCGACAGCCTGATCGCATCGGACACGATCGTCGCGTCCGACACGTCGGGCATCCCGATCACCAAGCTGCAGGCGCACATCTCCCATCCCGAGCGGATGGTGGGCATGCACTGGTCGAACCCGCCGCACATCATCCCGATGATCGAGGTGATCGCAGGCGAAAAGACCGCGCCGCATATCGTGACGACGATTCGCGAGCTGATCCGCTCGATCGGCCTCTTGCCGGTGGTGGTGAAGAAGGATGTTCCGGGCTTCGTCGAAAACCGCGTGCTCTATGCGTTGCTGCGCGAGGCGGTCGACCTTGTCGAGCGCGGTGTCATCGAGCCGGAAGATCTCGACACCTGCGTCTCGTGGGGCATCGGCTACAAGATCGCGGTCATCGGGCCGATGGCGCTGCTCGATATGGCGGGCCTCGATATCTACAAGTCCGTTTCGTCGTTCCTCAACGCCGATCTCTCCAATCGCGACGATGTCGCGCCGATGGTGCTGGAAAAGACGAACGCGTCGAAGCTCGGCATCAAATCGGGGGAGGGCATGTTCTCCTACACGCCCGAGCAGACAAAGGCGCTGCAAGGCGAACGGGCGCGCAAGCTCGTCGCGGTGCGGCGCATCCTGGAGGGCCGGGAGTAGCCATGACACATCGTGCTCAGAAGGCCGGTCGGGTTGGGGCACCGCTTGGAGGGCCAAGCCATGCGTGTTGAAACCATTCGGGCAGCCGGCGGCCGGCCGGCCCATATACGTCACGACGACCTGATCTCCGCCAAGGGCGTTTCGGTGGTCATGGCCAGGCAATTGGTTCTGCAGAACATCGATCTTTCGGTACCGAAGGGCTCGTTTGTTTCTCTCATTGGTCCTTCCGGTTGCGGCAAGAGCACCTTGCTCAAGGTTCTGGCCGGACTTGTAAATCCGACAAGCGGCAGCGTTTCGATCGCCGGGCTTTCGCCGGTCGAGGCGGCGCGCAAGCGCATGATCGGCCTCGTCTTCCAGGACGCCAACCTTTTGCCGTGGAAGAACGCCGTCGACAACGCTTCCATGCTGCTAGGAATCGCCGACAAGTCGCTTTCGCGCGCACAACTACGGACGCGCGGACAGGAGATGCTTGAGCTGGTGGGCCTGGGCGACAGCGCCCACAAGCGTCCGAACGAATTGTCGGGCGGCATGCGCCAGCGCGTCGCCATCGCGCGGGCGTTGGCGCTCGATCCGGCGGTGCTGCTGATGGACGAGCCGTTCGGCGCGCTCGACGCCATTACCCGCGACCAGATGGGTCAGTCGCTGCTGGAGATCTGGCAGCGCACCGGCAAGACCATCGTTCTTGTCACCCACTCCATCGACGAAGCCATTCATTTGTCTCGCCATGTTCATGTGTTGGGGATCAAGCCCGGCCGGATCACCGAAAGCCTCGATATTGGCCTGCCCTACCCGCGCGATCTGTCGGTGACGGAAGATCCGGAGTTCGTCAGGCTGGTGGTTCAACTGCGCACGATGCTGCGCGCCAGCCACCAACCGGGAGGCGTGTTATGAGCGATCAACCCATCACCAATCCCTCCGACTCGCGGCTTGCCTCGAGTTGGGTGGCCGCGACCGGGAGCTGGCTGCCGGCGGTCATACTTTTGCTGGCGACGATCGTCGTATGGGAAGCCGTGGTGCGAATTTTCGCCATCTCCGCCTTCATTATTCCCGCCCCGTCCGAAATCGCGCAATCGCTGGTCGCGCAATGGGCTACGCTGATGCAGGCGACACTGGTGACGGCAGGCGAGATCCTGTTCGGGTTCCTTGTCTCCGTCGTGGTCGGCGTCGCCATTGCGCTGGTCATCGTGCGCTTCGACTGGCTGGGCCGGGCGCTTTATCCGCTGGTGGTGCTGTTCCAGAACGTCCCCAAGGTGGCGCTGGCGCCGATCTTCATTCTCTGGTTCGGCTATGGGCTCGCGCCCAAGATCGGCCTGATCCTGGTCATCGCCTTCTTCCCGGTGACACTGTCGATGCTGGCCGGCATGCAGTCGGTCGATCGCTCGCTGCTGTCGCTGATGAACTCGGTCGGCGCCAGCCCGACGCAGATCCTGTTCAGGATCCGCGTTCCGCATTCGCTGCCGAACCTGATGGCGGGAACCAAGATCGCGGCCACGCTGAGCGTGATCGGCGCCATCGTCGGCGAATTCGCCGGTGCCTCGGACGGCTTAGGCTACGTCATCCAGTTCGCCTCGACCCAGCTCGACACCGCGCTGGTCTTCGCGGCGCTGCTGCTCGTCTCCGTGCTCGGCATCGCCTTCTACTACGCCGCCGAAATCCTCGAACGCATCGTGGTGCCATGGGCACCGAAATTCAGCCAGGCCTAGGCCTCTCGATCAACCACCGTCAATAAAGGGAACAAAAATGCTGAGACGCTCACTTATCAAGGTAGCCACGCTTGCGGCCTTTGCCGGCGCGCTTGGCTTCTCGAACGCGACGCTGGCGGCTGACAAGATCACCGTCCAACTCGATTGGGTGGTGCGCGGCAACCACGCCATGTTCTTCGTCGGCAAGGAAAAAGGCTTCTTCGCCAAGAACGACATCGATGTCGCCGAAATCCGCAAGGGTTCGGGTTCGCCGGATGCCATGCGGCTGGTGGGCAACGGGAACGCGGATTTCGGTTTCGGCGATCTTCCCACGCTCGCCGTGGCCCGCTCGCAGAGCGTTCCGGTGGTGGCGGTGGCAGCCGTCAACCAGCACTCGCCGCTGGCAATCATGTCGCTCGCCAAGACGGTGAAGCTCACCAAGCCGGCCGATCTCAAGGGCCTGACCATCGGCATTCATCCAGCGGGCTCGACCTACATCTTCTTCAAGGGCTTCCTGGCGGCCAACGGCCTGACCGAAAAGGACATGACGCTGAACAGCGTCTCGCCGCCCTATGAAAGCTATCTGCTTCTCGGCCGGGTCCAGACGGTGGTCGGCTATGTCGACGCCGAGGTTCCCGAACTGGAAGCCAAGGCGGGCGGTCCCGGTTCGCTCAGCATCATGATGGGCGCCGACCATGGCTGGAAGGCTTATGGCTCCGGCCTGTTCACCTCGGAGACAATGATCAAGGACAAGCCGGACGTCGTCGCCCGTTTCGTCAAGGCCTACAGGGAAGCCTTCGATTATGTCGTCGCCCATCCGGAAGAAGCCGCCGAGATCACCGCGAAGGCCGCACCCGGTTACGCGGACAAGAAGGATGTGCTGCTGGCGCAGATCAACGCCGACATCGCCTCCACCTTCACCAGCCCCGACACCAAGGACCACGGCCTCGGCTGGATGACGAAGACGCAGTGGGAGGAAACGCTGAAGACGCTCACCGACCAGGGCGTGCTTAAAGCCGCGCTATCGGCCGACGACGTCTTCACCGACAAGTTCCTGGCGAAGGAATAGGGCACGATGGCCCGGGCAAACCGATCAATGAGCGCCTACCGGCATGCCAGGCTGTCCTGCTCCATGCCGCAGGACACCTCGCGCTCGCCTTTGGCGGCGTCGGTTCGGTCGAGCGCGATCTGCCCGCGCGTGGCATATGCGCGACCCGCGAGGCCACACCACAGGCGCTCGACCGGCAGGTTTTCGCGCTTGTCGTTGAGGATGGTGAAGGTGCCGGTCTTGGGATCGAACCAGAGTTCGACACGAGCGCTCATGCCCGGCTCTATCGTGGCGATCCCTTCTGAATACCAGTGGGCGAAGTCGGCGTTGCAGGACACGCCTTCCTTGCCGGCATTCGAAATCGTCAACGGCACCATATCGAGCCCGTCGGTGCCTTTGCGGACGATCACGTGGTGCAACTCAACGGCGTTGGCAAGCGATGTGAACGCCAACATCACGGGGAGGACATAACGGATTTTCACTTTGCCTGAGCTCCATGGGTAGCTTTCTCAGGCAGTCTATCTCGCTTGTGCGCAATAACAATAAAAATATCGATTGGAAATCAAACAGAGAGGGTAACATGTTAAAGATTCTGAAGGGTAGCGTAAGTGCATTAATACTGTCTGGTATCTTGATGGGCGGCGCGCTTGCCGGCGAAGTCAAGTCGATCGCCATCCTCACGCCTGAAGAAGGCACGGACTATGGCTGGAACCAGCAAGGCATCGACGCCGCCAAGGCAGCTGGCAAGGCAGCCGGCGTCGAGGTGGTCGTGGCCCAGGGCCTCGGCTATGGCGATGTCCGTCCGACGCTGCGCGAGCTCGCGTCCGACGGCGCCAGCCTGCTGATCGCGCATGCCAGCGGCTACAACACCTCGGCGCCCGAGATCGCCAAGGAACTGAAGGTTCCGGTAGCGATCGTCGATACGCCGAACGGGCTCGAGAAAGGCCTCGTCGCCGACTACACGCTGAGCGGCCACCAGGGCGCCTATCTGGCCGGCCGTCTCGCCGCCAAGATGTCGCGCTCGAAGTCGGTCGGCATCGTCGTCTCCGGCGAACCGCCATCGTGGAACTCGCAGTCGGCGGCGTTCGCGCAAGGAGTGAAGGCGGAGAACCCGGACGTCAAGATCACCTATGCGGTGATCGGGCCGGCCGCCTACAGTGACGCTGCCGGCGGCAAGCGCGTCACCGAAAGCGTCATCGCCTCGGGCGCCGACATCATTTTCGGCCAGGGCAACGGCTCCAGCTTCGGCATGCTCCAGGCGGTGGAGACGACCAAGGCCGCCGATGGCGGCAAGGTCTATTTCATCGACGTCATCGGCGACAAGTCGCCAATCGACAAGGGCTTCCTGCTGTCATCGGTGGTGTGGAACATCGAACCGGTCTACGCGGCGATGATCGCCGACTTGAAGGCCGACACGTTCGGTACCAAGCATTATTCGATCGGCCTCAAGGACGATTCCGTGCAGTTGCTGAAGACCGCCGCCATCCCCGACAAGGTCTGGAGCGAAATCCAGGCGCTGCGCGAGGACGTCATTTCCGGCAAGATCAAGGTCGAGCCAGTCTATGACGCGGCCGCCGTCAGGGCACTGATGACAAGCGTCGCCCAGTAAGGCGATCAGAAGTCGGCTGCCGGAGGGGCGATCGGTTCGCCCCTCCGGATATTTCCCGTTTTCCAGTGCTGGGCTTTCATGAGCAGTCTTTCTTCATCGCCCGTCGACAGCCGCGACATCGTCGCGCTCGAAGCCGTGACCAAACGCTTTCCCGGCATCGTCGCCAACGACAGCGTCGACCTGTCGATCCATCCTGGCGAGGTGCATGTACTGCTCGGCGAGAACGGCGCGGGAAAATCCACCTTGATCGGCATGCTGTCGGGCCTGCAGCAGCCGGACGAGGGGCGCATACTTGTCGACGGCAAGCCGACGCCGATCACCTCGCCACGCCATGCGCTGGCGCTTGGCATAGGAACGGTGTTCCAGCACATGATGCTGGTGCCCACCCTGACGGTCGCCGAGAACCTGCTTCTTGGCGGGCCCTGGTGGCAGCGCCCGAGGACCGAAGAGCTTGCGGCCCGCGTGGCCGAGATCACCAGCAGCCTCGGCATCACGGTAAAACTGCATGCCAAAGTTTCGGAACTTTCGCTCGGTGAGCAGCAGCAAGTCGAAATCCTGCGCGCCATGGTGCGCAACAGCCGGCTGCTGATCCTCGACGAATCCACCTCGATGCTGACGCCGAAGGGCATCGAGGAACTTGGCGCGCTGATGCGGCGCCTCGTCGAACAGGGATTGGCGATCGTCTTCATCACCCACAAGCTCAAGGAGGCGGCCGCCTTCGGCGACCGCATCTCGGTTCTCAAGCTCGGCCGCAAGGTGGGCGAGATCCCGCCCGAGCGGTTTCGCGCACTCGGCGAGCAGGAGATTATTTCCGAGATCGTGGAGTTGATGTTCGGCAAGCAGGAGGACGATCCCGAAGCGGTCGAACGTCCGGCCCGCGCTGTCGATGCCAGTGCCGCGCCTCTGCTTCAGGTCGCGGATCTGACGGTCGCGCCGACCGACAATGCACCCGGCCTGTCGTCGATCTCCTTCGACATCCGCCCGGGCGAGATACTCGGCATCGCTGGTATCGATGGCAACGGCCAGAAACAACTGGCGGAGGCCTTGGCCGGTCAACGGGCGGCGACCAGCGGCTCGGTCCGGCTGGAGGGCACCGCCATCGAGGCCCTGAGCGTCGGCGAACGCCGCCAGCGCGGCCTTCGCTATTTGACTGACGACCGGCTGGGCGAGGGCACCGTCGGCACGTTCCCGGTCTCCATCAACTTCTTCCTCAAGCAGGTCGGGGCGGCGCCCTTCTGGCGCAGCGGCGTCGAGCAGCGCGCCGAGATCGACAAACGCGCCGCCGAGCTGGTGCGCGAATACGATGTGCGTACGCCAAGCCTGAAGACGCCCGTTGCCCGGCTCTCCGGCGGCAACATCCAGAAGGTGCTGCTGGCGCGGGAATTGGCCGACGGCGCCAAGGTGGTGATCTTCAACAAGCCGACCTATGGGCTCGATCTCGCCAACACGCTGGCCTCGCGCCAGCGCATCCGCGACACGGCGGCACGCGGCCTCGCCGTACTCCTGATCTCCACCGACCTCGAGGAACTGCTCAGCATGTGCGACCGCATCGCCGTCATCGCCAATGGCGTGCTGGTCGGCACCGTGGCGAATGCCGACGACGCCCGGACCAGGGTCGGTCGCCTGATGATCGGACTTGCCGCATGAGCATCGACACTGCACCCACCGCCGGCGCCACCGCACTCGATGCCACGAGCGCCGCCGCCACGCGGCGAGACTTAGTGCACCGGCTGCTGATGACGCTTGGGCCGATCCTTGCCGCTCTCGTCATCGCCGGCTGCATCCTGCTTGCCGTGGGCGTCGACCCGCTCGCTTACTATGGCTACGTGCTGGAGAAGGGCCTCTTCTCGCCGCTCGGCATCCAGCAGACGCTGACGCGCATGGCTCCACTGCTGTTTCTCGCCGCCGGCCTGATCGTTGCCTTTCGCGCCGGCATGTGGAACCTC
This sequence comes from Mesorhizobium sp. B2-5-7, assembly GCF_006440875.1. Taxonomy (NCBI): domain Bacteria; kingdom Pseudomonadati; phylum Pseudomonadota; class Alphaproteobacteria; order Hyphomicrobiales; family Phyllobacteriaceae; genus Mesorhizobium; species Mesorhizobium sp. B2-5-7. Next base: position 1,095,477 of record NZ_VFUO01000002.1, read on the forward strand.
GGCGGCGACGGCCAGTTCCTGCTCGGCGCCGTCACGGCGGCGGCCAGCGCTCCCGTGCTGGTGCAGGTCATGCCAGCCTGGCTGGCGTTGTTCTGCGCGTTCCTGATTGCCATGCTGGTGGCCATGATCTGGTCGCTGGTGCCGGCGCTGCTGCGCGCCTATCAGGGTGTCAACGAGATCATCACCACGCTGATGATGACGTTCCTCGGCACGTCGCTCGCCAATGTGCTGGTCAAGCTGGTGTTTCGCGATCCCGGCACGACCGTGCCGCAGACCCGCACGCTGCCGGTGGAAGACCGGCTGCCGCGCCTGTTCGAAACCACCATCACCAGTGGCCTGCTGCTCGGCCTGGCGGTAATCATCATCGTGCATCTGGTGATGACGCGTACGGCATTCGGGCTGAAACTGAGGATCGTCGGCGCCAATCCGCGCGCCGCGGTTCATGCGGGGCTGGGCGTGCCCCGCCTGACGATTGCCGTCTTTGCCATTTCCGCCGGGCTCGCCGGCCTTGCCGGCGCTGTCGACATCATCGGCGTGCAAGGCAATGTTCGCGCCGACTGGAATCCAGCCTATGGGCTGGCGGTCATTCCGGCCGTGTTTCTCGCCCGCATGAACGGCTTTGCCGCGATCGGCTTCGTGTTCCTGCTCTCCGTATTGTCGATCGGCGGCGAGAGCGCGGCGCGGCGGCTTGGCGTGCCCAATCACTTCACGCTGGTGCTGGTCTCCATCGTGCTGATCGTGCTCGCCTTGGCCGAATATGTCGACCACCGCTATCATCAGTCGAGAAAGGCGTAGGGCATGACCGGGCTCTTCAGCGAAGTCTTTCTCAGCGCATTGCTGTTTGGCGCCGTCACCGCCGCCATTCCGCTGCTGCTTGCCGGGCTCGGCGAGCAGATGTCGGAAAAGGCCGGCGTGCTCAACATCGGCATCGAGGGCATGATGCTGGCCGGCGCTTATCTCGGCTTCGTCGGCGCATTCTATTCGGGATCGCTGTGGCTAGGCTTCCTCACCGGCGCTGCGGGCGGCGTCGCGGTAGCGCTGATCATGGCGCTGCTTTGCGTGCGCATCGGGCTGAACCAGATCGTCATCGGCATCGCACTGACGCTTGGTCTCGAAGGCCTGACGGCGCTGCTCCATCATTTCCAGTTCTCGCGCAGCTATCCCCGCCTGCCGGCGGCGGACGCAACCGTCATTCCGCTACTGTCGGACATTCCGGTGATCGGCCCGGCCTTCTTCAGGCATCACTTGATCGTCTATCTGGCGGTCGCCCTGGTGTTCGCCATGAGCCACCTCTACCGCCGCACGCAGCTCGGTCTCAATCTGCAGGCAGCGGGCGACAAGCCGGCCGCGCTCGATGTCGCCGGCATCGACGTCATCAGGACACGCACCATCGCGGTGCTGACGACCGGCGCGCTGGCTGGGCTTGGGGGTGCCTATCTCGCCAATGTCGGAGCGGGCCTGTTCATTCCGTTCATCACCAATGGCGCCGGCTTTCTCGGCATCGTGCTGGCCATGCTGGCGCGGGGACGGCCGATCTGGGTGCTGTTTGGGGCTCTTTTGTTCGGCGTGTGCCTGTCGCTGACGACGGCCATGCAGGTGGCGGGCATCAACATACCGACCGATGTCATCCAGATGCTGCCGTTCCTGGCGGTGATGATCATGCTGGTGCTGTTCGGGCGGCGGGCCAGCCTGCCGGCGGCACTGGGCATTCCATACGAGCGCGGCGCGCGCTGAGAAAAACCAGACGCGCGGATGAACCCGCGCCGGAAAAGGAGGCAACAATGTCGGATACCAAGGTCTACCTGCTCGACGGCGGCTCACTTGTCCTCGACGGCTATCATGTGTTCTGGAACCGTGGCCCAGGCGGCGAAGTGCGCTTCCCCGTCTATTCGATCCTGATCGAGCATGCCGAGGGCCGCTTCCTCATCGATACCGGCTATGACTACGACCACGTCATGAAGGTGCTGCCCTTCGAGAAGCCGATCCAGGAAAAGCACCAGACCATTCCCGGCGCGCTGGCGCTGCTCGGGCTGGAGCCGAAGGACATCGACGTCGTCGTCAACTCGCACTTCCATTTCGACCATTGCGGCGGCAACAAGTATTTTCCGCATGCCAAGAAGATCTGCCACCGTTCGGAGGTGCCGCAAGCCTGCAATCCGCAGCCCTTCGAACATCTCGGTTATTCGGACCTGAGCTTCTCGGCGGAAGCGGCGGAGGCACGTGGCGCGACCGCGCAACTGCTGGCAGGCACGACACGGGCCAACTCGACTTTCGAGGGCATCGAAGGTGACATCGAACTGGCAAAAGGCGTGAAACTGATCTCCACCCCCGGCCACTCGATCGGCCATTACAGCCTTCTGGTCGAGTTTCCCAAGCGCAAGCCGATCATGTTCACGATCGACGCCGCCTACACGCAGAAGAGCCTGGAAACGCTTTGCCAGGCCGCCTTCCATATCGACCCGGTCGCGGGCGTCAATTCGATGCGCAGGGTGAAGAAACTTGCCGAGGATCACGGCGCCGAGCTGATGTACTCGCACGACATGGACAACTTCAAGACCTACAAAACCGGCACACAGTTCTACGGCTGATCGCCGCCAATCCGGAGACCAAGACCATGCGCTATCCCGATCACGCGGATCCGGTCCTCACGCTGACGGCGGGGCCAGTCAATGCCTATGCCGAGGTGCTGCGAGGCCTCGGCCGCACGGTGCTCTACGACTATGACCCGGCCTTCCAGCTCTTCTACGAGAAGGTCGTCGACAAGGCTCAAAAAGCGATGCGGCTTTCCAACAAGCCAGTCATCCTGCACGGAGAGCCGGTGCTGGGTCTCGAGGCGGCGGCGGCGTCGTTGATCACATCGGACGACGTCGTGCTCAACCTTGCCTCGGGCGTCTACGGCAAGGGGTTCAGCTATTGGGCGAAGCGCTATACACCGCATCTCCTCGAAATCGAAGTGCCCTACAATGAGGCGATCGACCCGCAGGCGGTTGCCGCCATGCTGAAGGCGCATCCGGAAATCACTGTCGTCTCCGTCTGCCATCACGACACGCCGTCGGGCACGATCAACCCGATCGATGCCATCGGCGCGCTGGTGTCGGCGCATGGCGGTTACCTGATCGTCGATGCCGTCTCGTCTTTCGGTGGCATGAAGACGCATCCGGAGGACTGCAAGGCCGACATCTATGTGACCGGCCCGGGCAAATGTCTTGGCGCGCCGCCAGCGCTGACGATCATGGGGGTCAGCGACCGCGCCTGGGCCAAGATGAAGGCCAACAAGGCGGCGCCCCGGGCCTCGATGCTGAGCATCGTCGACTGGGAGAACGCCTGGTCTCGCGACAAGCCATTCCCCTTCACGCCCTCGGTGGCCGAAGTGAACGGCCTGGATGTGGCGCTCGATCTCTATCTCAACGAGGGGCCAGAAGCGGTTTGGGCGCGCCATGCACTGACGGCCAAGGCCATGCGGGCCGGCGTCGTCGCCATGGGCCTGTCGATCTGGGCCGCCAGCGATGCAATCGCCTCGCCGAGCACCACGGCCGTTCGCACACCCGACGGTGTCGACGAGAAAGCACTTCGCCAGGCAGCACGCGCCCGCTACGGCGTGGTGTTTTCGTCGGGTCGCGGCGAAACTTTGGGGAAGCTTACACGCATCGGCCATATGGGCCCGACGGCACAGCCGATCTATGCGATCGCGGCGCTGACGGCGCTTGGCGGCGCCATGAACGCGGCAGGCCAGAAGCTTGCGGTCGGCAAGGGCATCGACGCGGCGCTGGCGGTGATCGACGCCGACGCCTGAACAGACATCAACAGACCACGCATCGAGGGAGAAATTTCATGACGGAACGGCTTGCGGGAAAGACGGCGCTGGTGACGGGGGCGGCACAAGGCATCGGCAAGGCGATCGTGGTGCGGCTGGCGGCCGACGGCGCGACCGTCATCGTCAGCGACATCAATGCCGAGGGTGCCAAGGCCGCGGCCGCCGAAATCGGCGGCAAGGCGAAGGCGATCGCAGCCGATATCGCCGATCCGGCTTCGGTGAAAGCGCTGTTTGGCGAGATACAGGCACTCACCGGCGGCGTCGACATCCTGGTCAACAATGCCAGCATCGTGCCGTTCGTCGCCTGGGACGACGTCGACCTCGACCATTGGCGCAAGATCATCGACGTCAACCTGACAGGGACCTTCATCGTCACCCGCGCGGCGACCGACCAGATGCGGGCGGCGGGCAAGTCCGGACGCGTGATCAGCATCGCCTCCAACACCTTCTTCGCCGGCACGCCGAACATGGCGGCCTATGTCGCGGCCAAGGGCGGCGTCATTGGCTTCACCCGGGCGCTGGCCACCGAGCTTGGCAAGTACAACATCACGGCCAATGCGGTGACGCCCGGCTTGATCGAGAGCGATGGCGTCAAAGCAAGCCCGCACAACGAGGCGTTCGGCTTCGTCGAGATGCTGCAGGCGATGAAGGGCAAGGGCCAGCCCGAACATATCGCCGATGTCGTGTCGTTCCTGGCCAGCGACGACGCTCGCTGGATCACCGGCCAGACGCTGAATGTCGACGCCGGGATGATCAGGCACTAAGGGCAATCGTCAAGTCCGGCGCCCTGCCGCTCTGATCGCCGGCCATCGAAACGTCTGGCTTTTCGCTGGCCTCCAGCCTCCCGGCTAGGTCAGCGTGTTCCCAAAGCCTGGCGTCTACCGGCGGCGCTACCGGGGTGCACCTCGGTGACGCCGCCGGGATTGATTAGCGGCGCGCGGTTGCGAGCAATACATCCAGCCGCTATGCCGGGCCGGGATTTCTTGACGAGAAGGCAGAGCTGATGAAAGTCGTTTCCACGTCCAAGTCGCATGGCGGCGTGCAAGGTGTTTATTCACACGCTTCCGAAGCCTGCGCCTGCGACATGACCTTTGCCGTCTTCGTGCCGCCGCAGGCCAAGGAAGGGCCACTGCCGGTGCTTTGGTATCTGTCGGGCCTCACCTGCACTCATGCCAATGTCATGGACAAGGGCGAATACCGGCGTCTGGCGGCCGAGCTCGGCCTGATCGTGGTCTGCCCCGACACAAGCCCACGCGGCGAGGGTGTGGCCGACGAAAAGGATAATTGGCAGTTCGGCTCGGGCGCCGGCTTCTATCTCGACGCGACGCAGCAGCCCTTCGCCAGGAACTACCGGATGCACTCCTATATCGTCGACGAGCTGCCGGCCCTGATCGCCAGCCAGTTCCCCGCCGATATGGAGCGCCAGTCGATTTTTGGCCACTCCATGGGCGGGCATGGCGCGCTGACCATCGCGCTGAAGAACTCCGAGCACTTCAGAAGTTGCTCGGCGTTCGCACCGATCGTTCAGCCGATGACGGCAGACTGGTCGCGGCCGGCTCTGGAAAAATATCTCGGCAAGGACGAGAAATCCTGGCGCGCCTACGATACAACAGCGCTGATCGAAGACGGGCACCGCTTCGGCGAATTCCTGGTCGATCAGGGCACCGCCGATGGCTTCCTCAAGGACGGCCTGCGGCCATGGCTTCTCGAAGACGCCTGCAAGAAGTCCGGCATCGCGCTCACCTTGCGCATGCAGGAAGGCTACGATCATTCCTATAATTTCATCTCGACCTTCATGGACGACCATTTGAAGTGGCATGCCGCGCGCCTGGCCAAGTAGGAGCACGCCAGGGGCTACTCACTCCGTGAGGATCGGGTTCGGGTCCGGCAAGGCCATCCCATAGGCGGTGTCGGCCGCGCCTTCGGCTATGTCACTGGCGCAGGATCCGCAGGGCAAGAGCCTGAGCACGCTGATGCTGACGCGGCGGCGCGGAAATCGGCCGCGAACTCGATCGTTACGCGCTCAAACGGGTATGGCTGCGTGGATAGCAAACCGAGCCAAGGTTCTCGGGCGCCGGAGCCCATTGGTATCTGAAATTATTCTAGAAATTGGTAGCGGGAGAGGGACTTGAACCCCCGACCCCAGGATTATGATTCCCGTGCTCTAACCAACTGAGCTACCCCGCCAGGGCGGCGACAGGCCCGAAATCCGCCTTAAATCGAAAGGCATTTCGAGGCGTTCGCCAAGGTCGCGCGGATATAAGGTTGGGAGGGCGAGCCTGTCAAGCTTCGATGCATTCGATATCAGGGCTATTCTCGATGGGGAAAAGCTTTGCCGCACGAACAGCTGGTTGGTGCCGCCGGGGTTGAGTTCGACGGGGCACGTCGCTATGTCTCGGCCACGAGTTTTTAGAGTTTGAAACAGATGAAGCCGCGCATTGCAGTCCTCGGTTGCGGATACTGGGGCTCCAACCACATCCGCACCCTCAAGGCGCTCGGCGCATTGCACGCGGTTTCCGACACCAATCGGGCTCGCGCCGAAGGTTTCGCCAGCGAACAGGACTGCCTGGCGATCGAGCCGGACCAACTGTTCGTCCGCGATGACATCGACGCCATCATCATGGCCTTGCCGCCGCAGTTCCATGCCGATCTTGCCGTGCGCGCCGTCGAGAACGGCAAGGACGTGCTGGTGGAAAAGCCGATCGCGCTGACGGTGGCCGATGCCGAGCGCTCGGTGCAGGCGGCCAAGGACAATAGCCGCGTGTTCATGGTCGGCCATGTCCTGCGTTTCCATCCCGCCTTCGAGACGTTGAAAGGGCTGATCGACAAGGGCGAGCTCGGCGAGGTCCGCTACATCCATTCGCACCGGCTGGGGCTCGGCAAGTTCCATACCGAGAACGATGCGCTATGGGACCTGGCGCCGCACGATCTGTCGATGATCCTGGCCATCACCGGCACCGAGCCGATCGAGGTGCGCGGCGAGGGAGCGGCACTCCTCGACAATCTCAGCGATTTCGCGCATCTGCACATGCGCTTTCCCAACGGACTGCGCAGCCATCTTTTCACATCGCGGCTCAACCCCTATCGCGAGCGGCGGCTGACCGTGGTCGGAACCAAGGCGATGGCGGTGTTCGACGATGTCGAGCCATGGGAGCGCAAGCTTGCGGTCTACCGCCACGCCGTGTGGCAGGACAGCGGCCAGTGGGCATTCACCACCAATGAGCCGTCCTATGTCGCGGTTGCCCAGGGCATGCCGCTGACGCGCGAACTGGAGCACTTCATCCACTGCATCGAAACGCGCGCCGAACCGCGCACCAGCGGCGAGGAAGCGATCAGGGTGCTGCGCATCCTGACGGCCGGCACCGTCACCCACACCAAATCCACGGCCTGAAGGAAGGCTACGTCGTACTGGTACGTCGCACTCCTGGTACGATGGCCAGGGGAGAGCTACTCGGCGGGAACTTGCGCCGGCTTCGCGGCCAGCCGGCTCAGCATCGCTTCGGCTTCGGCGCCGCGCTCGGAGCGCACGATGAAGCCGCCGCCGAAGACACGGGCCTCGTTGCCGTCGTCGGAATAGAGCACGCAGGCCTGTCCAGGCGCGATGCCGGATTCACCGTCGGCCAGTTCGACCGAGGCCACACCTGCCTCGTGACGCAGCACGGCCGGCCGTGGCGGCCTGGTCGAGCGCACCTTGGCGAACAGCTCGATGCCGCCGGCGGGCACATCGGCGAGGCCTCCGTCTCCCAGCCAGTTCATGTTGCGCAGATAGATCTTGTGCGTCTCCAACGCCTCGCGCGGGCCGACCACGACACGGGCGCGCTCGGCGTCGAGATGGACGACATAGAGCGGCTCGCCGGACGCGATGCCGATGCCACGGCGCTGGCCGATCGTGTAGCGCAGAATGCCCTCGTGGCGACCGAGCACGCGGCCGTCGATATGAACGATGTCGCCTGGGTTGGCGGCAGTCGGCTTCAGCTTGGCGATGATGTCGGAATATTTGCCCTGCGGCACGAAGCAGATGTCCTGGCTGTCCTGCTTGGCGGCCACCGTTAGCCCCATCTCCTCGGCGATGGCGCGAACCTGGGGCTTCGATAGGCCGCCGAGCGGAAAGCGCAGGTAGTCGATCTGCGCCTGCGTGGTGGCGAACAGGAAGTAGCTCTGGTCGCGGTCGGCATCGACCGGCCGGTAAAGCGCCCGGTGGGCGCCATTGGCGCCGGAGCGGATGTAGTGGCCGGTGGCCAGCGCGTCGGCGCCGAGATCCTTGGCCGTGGCCAGGAGATCGGCGAACTTGACCGTCTGGTTGCAGGAAACGCAAGGAATGGGGGTTTCGCCGGCGACGTAGCTCTCGGCGAACGGATCGATGACCGCCTTGCGGAACCGCTCCTCGTAATCGAGCACATAATGGGGAATACCCAGCGTCTCGGAAACGCGACGGGCATCGTCGATGTCCTGGCCGGCGCAGCATGAGCCGGCCCGATGCGTTGCCGCACCATGATCATAGAGTTGCAAGGTGACGCCGACGACATCGTAGCCCTCGCGCTTCAACAAGCCGGCGACCACTGAAGAATCGACGCCGCCCGACATGGCGACGACGACGCGGGTCTCTTCGGGGCGTCTGGGGAGGTCGAGGCTGTTCATGGTGCTTTCATTTCGCGGCAGCTCAATGCCAATGTCGAGAATATAGGTCAAGCTTTCATGCGGCGCCAGCTTGCAGGACGACCCCGGCGTGGCGGACACTGCGAACGGGCACATTTCTCCCGGCTAAAACGGGGCTTCCGGCCGCATATTTCAAATGCCCGCTAAAAGACTAACGCGGCGTTCACGATCCTTACCTAGTCATTAGGGTCTGCTTAGGCAATTTTTAAAGCTGTGGCGGTAACGTGGCGGGGATTGGGTCTTTGAGTTTTTTGTAGAGAGTACGATGACCGATCTGGTTAGACCTAGAGTCAAATATGTTATCGGGCCTGACGGCAGCCCTCTCACGATTGCCGATCTGCCGCCGACGAACACGCGTCGCTGGGTTATCCGGCGCAAGGCGGAGGTGGTTGCAGCAGTGCGCGGCGGGCTTTTGAGCCTTGAAGAGGCATGCCAGCGCTACAAGCTGACCACGGAGGAATTCCTGTCCTGGCAAGCGTCGATCGACGAATATGGCCTTGCCGGGCTGCGCACCACGCGTATCCAGCAATACCGGCACTAGGCCGGTCTCACCACAAGCAAGGGCGCGGCATGCCGCGCCCTTTGCTTTCAGTGTCGCCGCTCAGACCGTCAGCGCTACCTTGCCGATCGGCTTGGTTGCGAGAAAGGCGTCGGCGGCTCCCGCCTGGTCGAGTGGAAAAGTCCTGGCGACATGGACGGCAGGCTTTTGCGCGTCGATCAACCCGGCGAGCGCGAGCAGGCCCTCGCGGTCGGGCACCACCGACATGCGCTCGACCCTGATATCGCGCGAACTGGCGTAGGCGCGCTGCGCAAAGGCTGGCTGCGCAATGGCGCGCTTGCCACGCGTCGAACATGAACTGACCGAACTCGGCCATAACCTGGCCGGACTGCTTGCCTAGATCAGATCACGGGCGGAGCAGCTGCGCCTGATATTAGGGATGCCCGGGCGAGGGCCAGCGCCAGAAAGGAGGATTGGGCGGCGTAGGTCTTGCGTACCAGCACCGCTTCCGCGGCGGCTTGCTGTTGCCGGTTCAGGCTGTCGCCTGGCAGGGCGCGCGCTTGTACGCCAAATAGCGCCGATGTCGGCCGACTCAGCCGATCATGGCGCTGCGGCCGCCAGTTTCGGTCTCGCGAACCTTGGTATCGCGCGATTCCAGCATCTCAGCCTTGGAAAGCTCCGCTTCAGCTTCGCCGAGTAATGATTCGGCGGCGCTTCGCTGCTGGGCGAGGTCGCCTTGCGAGTTCCTGAGATTGTCGCGGCGCAGGCGCGCCGCCTTGGCGAAGGTCGGATAGGCGAAATGATTGATATCTGTGATGCCGGCTTTCTTTTCCTCGGCGGTGATCTGAAGCTCCAATTCGACGGCCATGCGCTCGAACTCGGCGATCATCGTGTCGAGCTGCAGCAGCTGGCGCCGCTTCTCATTCACCTGAAATTGCTTCAGCCGAACGAGGTTTTCACGTGACTTCATGATTCGGTACTCCCGGAAACGCACACCCGCACATATCGTCCAAACCACCTGGAAAGGTCCAAGCGCTGCCCGTATCCACCGGCTTTCCCCGCACTATGGGAAACAAAACCCTAAAGTTTTTTGCCGACGGTAACCATTCGTTTACGGGCATTGTTAATCATACGGGTCAGGGCTTAAGGCCGGGTAAAAATTCCGGCCGCCGAAGCGAAGCCGCGTCGATGAGTCCCTGGAGTCACTTAGTCCGGTTTATTAATGTGCTGCATTAGGAATTTTGGTCTGTGATTCGTTATTAGATTCAAGAGGGTGTAGAAAGGGGTTAAAAAATCTGATACCGTATTGGACGGGAAATTAGGTTTTGTTAACCATTCGATGGCAGCCTCTGCACAAGGCAACCACTGCTCCGGGACAGGACGGGTCGTGAAATGGTCCGGCGGCAGAAAAGGGGAATGAAATGCGTGTTCTGCTGATAGAAGATGACAGTGCAACCGCACAAAGCATCGAGCTGATGCTGAAATCGGAAAGTTTCAACGTCTATACGACAGACCTCGGCGAAGAGGGTGTCGATCTGGGCAAGCTCTACGACTACGACATCATCCTTCTCGATCTCAACCTGCCGGACATGTCCGGCTACGAGGTCTTGAGAACGCTTCGCCTCTCCAAGGTAAAGACGCCCATCCTCATCCTCTCCGGCATGGCCGGCATCGAGGACAAGGTACGCGGCCTCGGCTTCGGCGCCGACGACTACATGACCAAGCCGTTCCACAAGGACGAGCTGGTGGCGCGCATCCACGCCATCGTGCGCCGCTCGAAGGGACACGCCCAGTCGGTCATCACCACCGGTGACCTGGTGGTCAACCTCGACGCCAAGACCGTCGAAGTCGGCGGCCAGCGCGTGCACCTCACCGGCAAGGAATACCAGATGCTGGAGCTGCTCTCGCTGCGCAAGGGCACCACGCTCACCAAGGAAATGTTCCTCAACCACCTCTATGGCGGCATGGACGAGCCGGAATTGAAGATCATCGACGTCTTCATCTGCAAGCTGCGCAAGAAGCTCGACGCCGCGTCCGGGGGCCAGAACTACATCGAGACTGTCTGGGGCCGCGGCTATGTGCTGCGCGAACCGGAAGATATCCGCGTCAGCGCCTGAGCGCAGTCGGCAACGCACTTCTAAAAAACCCGGCTTGGCCGGGTTTTTTTGCATTGTGGAGCAATTATTTGTTTTTGTGCGACACGACAGACCACCGCGCGGTTTGCCTGGAACAGCTTCCGTTCAGGCAGCGATTTTCAAGGCGCGAAAACGTTCGAGCAGTTGCGGGCGATTGAAGGGCTTCAACAGATAGCCCTGGGCGCCGGCGCGCTTGGCTCGCATGATCGACGCGATATCGAGTTCGACCAGCGAGATCAGGATCTGCGGCCGGATCGGGCTTTCCATGGCGCGCACGCGCCGGATGAGGTCGACCGCCTGCATATCCGGCAAGGCGCCGTCGATGACGATGATGTCGGGCATGTCGGCGGCGCACATCTCCAGTGCGTCAAGCCCGCTGGCCGCCTCGATGACCATCATGTCGGAACCGCCCAGGATGCGTTTTGCAACCTTCCTGATGACGCTTGAATCGTCGACGAACATGCAGCGTTTCATTTCCGCGTCCTCTTTGCCCTTGGGCGATCCGGTCGTGCGGGGCATCTACGGCGCAGCCTAGACCGATCTGGTAAAGAAGCCGAAAAGCCGTTAGGTAAAATTTTTGCAAAGAAACCGTTCGGCGGGTTTTTCCTTGCGGATGCTTCGGTGTCGACGAGCGGGCAAAGATCATCGCGCCGCGATTGTGGCGTCAATGAAATATTTCAGACTGAAATACTTCGTTTGGTCGCGCTGCCGGCGCCGACTTTCAGGCCACTGAGAGGACGATTTCTTCAGGCGTCGCGTGAATCGAAATCGTCATGTTGGCCTCGCGGGCCAACAGCAGCGTGTAATAAGGTTGCACCGAATGCGCGTCGATCGGCTCTTCCGGCTTGTGGCCGGAGTGCAGTTCGAGGAATTTCGGCGGCACACGCAGCATCGGCCCGCTTGCCGAAAGCGAAAAACGCGGCTCGGTTTCGAGATTCTCGAGCGTCACGACCAGCTTGCCGCCGCGCGGAATGGCGGCGTTGGCGACCAGCAGCAGGTTGAGCAGCAGCTTGACCTTGTTCTTGGGCAGCAGCGCACGGGTTCCATTCCAGACCAATTCCGGCTTTTCGTTCTTGAGGAAGGCGATGGCGACGGCCTCGGCATCTCCGGTGTCGATCATCATGCCCGCCGAGCCGGCCGCGCCAAAGGCGATGCGGGCGAACTGCAAACGCGCCGAAGCGTTTTTTGCACTCTGACGGATGAGCCGCATGGCGTCTTCGTCGGCGCCGCCCTCGTCGAGCAGTTCAAGCCCGTTGTTGATCGCGCCGACCGGCGAGATGATGTCGTGGCAGACGCGGCTGCATAAAAGTGCCGCCAGGTCGGGAGCGGTAAGGGTGAACAGATCGGCCATCGGCGAAATCCCTGCAAAATCTTCCATTTGACGGCCGAGCGATCGATCTTCGCGCCTGCCCACACGAATCACGCTTCAACCCAAGGCTTTCTGAATACACAGCGCCCGTGCGTGCAGCAACAAATCCAAAATTGCCGTCATGGCATATGGCGCGTTCACGCAGGCTGCGTGTCCGCTCGAGCGGCCAAGAGCCTTCGAACCGCCATCTTCATGTGGGAGTTTAATGGTTGAAAAAGGATTACGGCATAGTTTGCCCCTAACAGTCATCCTTAACGGCCGCCTAAAGAGCCGTACGGATGCGAGGCGTCGGCGAAAGTGCTTCATGACGGAGATTGGAAGCATGTTTTCCCGAATCTATGACCGGAGTTTTCTCCGTGTCCTCTCAATGGCGATCGCGCTCATGGGCGTTCTCGTCTTCTCGACATCGCCCCTGCGGGCGCAGGAGTACACCGCTCAGGAGATTGTCGATTCCGGCCACAAGTTCTTCGGCGCGACGTCGGGCGGGTTGGCCACCGTCGTGGAGAAGATTTTCGCCTCCTACGGTCTGCCCAATGGCTACCTGCTTGGGGAGGAGGGATCCGGTGCGCTGATCGGCGGCCTGACCTATGGCGAAGGCACGCTCTACACCAAGAATGCCGGCGATCACAAAGTGTTCTGGCAAGGCCCGTCGCTGGGCTGGGATTTCGGCGGCGAGGGGTCACGCGTGATGATGCTGGTCTACAATCTCGACGATGTCGGCAACCTCTACAATCGCTATGGCGGCGTCGCCGGTTCGGCCTATGTGGTGGCGGGTGTCGGCTTCAACGTGCTGAAGAACAACAATGTGCTGCTGGTGCCGATCCGTACCGGCGTCGGCGCCCGGCTCGGCGTCAATCTGGGCTACCTGAAACTGACCGAGCGGGCGACCTGGAATCCGTTCTGATCCGGCCGATATGAGCGAATCACGGACGGTTCGACCGGATTCCTCAACCGACGACCCGAATGGGCCGCGGCAAGCCCTTGCCGCGGTGCCGGATTTCCGCCATGCCAAGATGGCACGGTCCAGCCTTCCAAGTTGTCGTCGATAACGGGTAGTCCTTTGGTTCAGTCGGTCCTGTTCTTTGCCCTCGGCTTTCTCTGTGCCGGCTTTCTGGCGCTGATGGTGGCTCCCGCCGTCTGGCGGCGTGCCGTCGCACTGACCCGCAGGCGCATCGAGGCCTCCATTCCGCTGACGCAAGCCGAGATCCAGGCCGACAAGGACCGGATCCGGGCCGAATACGCCATGACGACGCGGCGCCTCGAAATCAACGTCAAGACGCTGCGCGAGAAGGCGGCCGAACAACTCGTCGAGATCAATCGCGGCCGCGAGGCGCTGAAGGCGCTGGCGGTCGAGCGCACGGACAAGGACCACGCGCTCGCCGAACTCGGCGCCAAGAACGAAGCGCTTCGACAGCGCGAAGAGGAACTACATCAGCTTTCGGAGCGGCTCAAGGAAACCGAACGAAAGCTGGAAAGGCGGGCGCTCGATCTCGAGAAGCTGGAGCACATGTATGACGACGCCAGTTTTGCCTCCAGCAGCCGCCAGATCGAACTCGTGGCCCGCGAATCCGAATTGCAGAAGCTTGCCAGCGATATCTTGCTGCTGCGCGGCCAGCGCAAGGAAGCGGATCGGCGCAGCCAGGAGATCATGGCCGAAAGCAAGGCCGCGCGCGATGCCCTGAAGGCCGAGAAGAAAAGGGCCGCTGAACTCGACAAGAAGGTCCAGCGGCTGCTCGCAACGCTCGCCGACCGTGAGGACAAGCTTGATCGGCGGGAAAAGGAATTGGCGCGGTTGCGGGAAAAATCGAAAACCGAGGACGGCGCACCGGCCCTGCGGCTGGTCGGCAAGCCAGATGAGCCGGCCCGGCACGAGGAGGCCGGCAAGCGCGACGATTTGGACCGGGCGATTGCCAAGCTTGACGGCGACCGCGAACGGCTGGAGGCCAGGCTGACGGCGCTGGCGCGCGAGAACAAGCGCCTCAAGGCGGATCTCGGCGCCGCGGCATCGTCGGGTTTGACGAACGGCAATGGTGCCGCGCTGCGCGAGCAGATGAATGAGCTGGCGGCGGAGGTGGTCCACCTGACGGCCAAGCTCGAAGGCCCCGATTCACCAATCGCCAAGGCGCTCGCCGCGCCGCAGGACAATCGCTCTGCCGGCAACGACCGCAGCCTCGCCGATCGCGTGCGCGCCTTGCAGAAAGCAGAAGCCAACTGACGCCGTGCAGGCTGACGCTTTCGCCGTGTCCTGGCTCACATGATCGTCAGCGCGAGAAATGATGCAGGGCAATGGCCGAGGCGGCACCGACGTTCAAGCTGTCGAAGCCCTTCGACATGGTGATCCGCACGGTTTGCAGGCGGGCAAGCAGGCTTTCGGGCAGGCCTTCGCCCTCGGTGCCGAGATAGAGTGCCAGCCGCTCGCCGCGCCGTGCATCGCGTATGTCGATCCGGCCGCGCGGTGACAATGCGAACTGGTCATAGCCCCGGCGGTCGAGCTCCGCGGTGAAGCCCGCGGTGTCGGTGAAGGACGCAAAAGGGATCTTGAGCGCGGCGCCGACCGAAACCCGGATCGCCTTGCGGTACAGCGGATCACAGCATGTCCCGTCCATCAGCACCGCATTGGCGCCGAAAGCGGCGGCGTTGCGGAAGATCGAACCCATATTGTCGTGGTTGGCGATGCCGACAGGCACGACGATCAGGGCTTGAGCGGGCAAGGCATCCAGCAATGACCCGGCCGGATGCGGCGTCTCCTTGCGGCCGATGGCCAGGATGCCGCGGTGCATGTGGAATCCGGCAATCGCGTCCATCACCCCGCTGGCGACGACGTAGACCGGCAGGTCCGCTTGCGCCTTGCGCAGCACCTCCTCCAGGCCGCCAAGCCGGTTTTCCAGGATCAGGATGGATTCGGCGGTGAAGCGGCTCGACGACAAAAGCAGGTCGAGCACCACTTTGCCCTCGGCGACGAAGCGGCCTTGCCGGCCCGCCAGATCGCGCTCACGAATATCGAGATAGGCTGCGACGCGCGGATCGCGTGGATCGTCGATGCGAATTGGGTCCATGTCCCGCTCAACAATCGAAAGCGCGGTCCGTGGGCCGGGAAAGACACACCAACCGCGCTCCGGAAATCGTCAGCGAGGTAAACGACCGCGGCAGCGTCCGGTCAAGTCCCGGCGCGGCGCAACCTCTGCGCCATTTGGGACAGATCCTCCTTGCCGCCGCCGAAAATGCCTTCCAGCATGGCGAGCAGTTCGCGCACGGCATCGGATTTGCAGGAATAGTAGATCATCTGGCGATCGCGGCGGGTGTCCACGAGGTCCAGCGCCCGCAACTTGGCCAAATGCTGCGAGAGGGCGGATTGGCTAAGCATCACCTTTTCGGCGATGGCGCCGACCGACATTTCGCCGTCGATCAGATAGCTCATGATCAACAGCCGTTTTTCGTTGCCCATCAGCATCAGAAATTCGGCAGCTGATTCGGCGTTGGCGATTAGCTTTGTCGAGACCATTGATGCCCCATGCTGTTTGCTCATCGAGGCGCCATGGGGGCAATGGCGCCTGAATCCATAAATTCACGTGTGAAGGTGCCGACGAGTCAGCACCACACCTAAAGCCTAGAACATTTCTTTCAAATCTCAAGCGTTGCTTTTGATCAAATGCAATTTAATCTCGCTTTGCGCCTAGGATGCCGCCCTGGCGGCCCTCGCCATTTCAACCAGAACGGGACGCAATTCCTGCGAATTTGCCAGTGGTTGTGGGAAGAATACCCGGCAAACATCGTCCCCGGACACCAGATCCATGCCATCGGCGTCCAGCCCGGCGATGCTCCAGCCAGCACCTGGCGCCTTGGCAAAATGATGGGCGTAGTTGGCGATCGCGTCGAGATGGTGCGCATTCATGTGCTCGACGGCTGACTGTTCGCTCGCCGCGAGCTCTTCGACAATCGGCCCGGCGGTGACCAGATCGGCCCGGTCGAGCAGATAGGCCTTGCCGAAGCCGCCGTTGAGACTGGCGCGCTGCGGCTCGAGGCGAAAGATTGAGAAGTCGCCGAGCCCGGCATAGAGGCTCGCCTTGGGATTGCGGTTGAGATAGCGGCGCGCGGCGCGAGCTTGGGCCTGCGAGCCGCGCTCCAGCCGCGAGGCCTGGCAGGCCAGCGTCAGCCGCGGATGCGCCAGCGGATCGCCTTTGCCGGGCTCCCCGAGCAGAAGGGAACAGCGCGGATCGGCAAGCAGGGCCGACGTGTGCGCCGCGAGCATCGACACCAGGATGAGCGGTGCGCCGTCAATGTCGGTGGCGACGCCGACCCGGCTCGCCAGCGGCGCCCCGGTCCCCGGTTCCAGCACCGCCAGGGCGCCGAAACGGGCACTGCGCAGAAGCGTTTTCGCCAGGCGGATCGCCTCGGCGTCGGTCTCGCGGATGACACCCTTCTTTCGATCGTCCAAGGTTTCTCGCCCTCCCAAGTTGATTTCCTATTCCACTTGTCAGCCGATGATGCCGGACTTGGCAAGGGGAGGTGCCCGCGCAAACCGCTTCGCAGCTTGGGGCGACACGCCTTACTTCGGCGCCATGCGGATGGCGCCGTCGAGGCGGATGGTCTCGCCGTTCAGCATCTGGTTTTCGACGATGTGCAGGGCAAGCGCGGCATATTCGGATGGTTCGCCGAGGCGCGACGGGAAAGGCACGGCGGCGCCCAGCGAATCCTGCACCTCCTGCGGCATGCCGGCCATCATCGGCGTCTTGAAGATGCCGGGCGCGATGGTGCAGACCCGAATGCCGGATCGGGCGAGATCGCGCGCCACCGGCAGCGTCATGCCGACGACACCGCCCTTCGAAGCCGAATAGGCCGCCTGGCCGATCTGGCCGTCATAGGCGGCGACCGAAGCGGTGTTGACGATGACGCCGCGCTCGCCGCCCCGCAGCGGCTCGAGTTTCGCGGCGCGGTCGGCGACCAGGCGGATCATGTTGAACGTGCCGATCAGATTGACCTCGATCACCCTGCGGTACTGGTCGAGCGGATGCGGTCCATCCTTGCCGATCGTCTTCACGCCGATGGCGATGCCGGCGCAATTGACCAGGATGCGCGGCTCGCCCAGCTTGGCGGCAGCCTCGGCCAGGGCGGCGACGGCACTGTCGGCACTCGCGACGTCGCACTGGACGGCGATGCCGCCGATCTCGGCCGCGACCTTGGCCGCGCGCTCGATGCCGACATCGAAGATGGCAACGTTGGCTCCCTTGGCGGCAAGCGCACGAGCGGTTGCCTCGCCAAGGCCGGAGCCGCCGCCGGTCACGATTGCTATCTGGCCGCTGGGATTCATGGCGTCATCCTTCCCGTGAGAATGGGCTTGCTATCAAACAGGGACGGATCAGGCCCGGATTGAAAGGCCGGGTCAAGCCATCGCCTAGACGTGCTCGGCGGCCCTGGCCTGGCTGGCGTGACCGACCTCGCCGGAAAGCCTGGCAACCGCGCCGGGCGTGATCTCGTGCGACAAAAGGCGGTCGAGGTCGACAGGCCTAGGCATCGAAATCTGACCACGGGGGATGCGCTTGAAGCCGAGCGGCCCGTAATAAGGTTCGTCGCCAACCAGGATGACGGCCGGCGCGCCAGCCTTGGCGGCCGCCTCCAGCGCGATCGCTACCAGCCGGCGGCCGATGCCGAGGTTCTTGAAGGCCGGCCGTACCGCGAGTGGCCCAAGCATCAGCGCCCGGCCGGCCCCCGCCGCTATGCGGGTCATGCGCACCGAGGCGACGACGAGGTCGCCGTCGACCGCGACAAAGGACAGGGCGCGCTCGTGGCCGCCGGCCTCGCGGATCTTGTAGGCGGCCAGCACGAAACGGCCGGGGCCGAAGGCCTCGTCGTTAATGGCTTCGATTTGAGGGTCATGCGCCGGAGTTTCCGGCAGGTATTTCACGTCGGCAAGGCTCATGGTCTTTGCGTTCCGGTAGAGGAGGAAAGGTTGCTGCAAACGGCAGCATTCGCCAGTCAGCGCTTCATCAAGCGCGGGCGCCCTTTCGTCGTCGGTCAAACCGGATCAAAGCAAAGTCGAACATGCGGAGTGTCCGCTAGCATCAATTTTGCGCCGCCGCAATCGACCCGTTCGCTGGCACTACCGATTGACGATCTGTTCAGCCCTGGATGCTTTCCGCCTTGCCGCATCGCGCCCTACATGACGGGAAACCCGAAAGGACAATTCATGGGATTGCTCGTCGACGGCAAATGGCAGGATCGCTGGTACGACACGAAGAACAGTGGCGGCAAGTTCGTGCGGGCGCAGTCGCAATGGCGCGACTGGATCACGCACGACGGCAAACCCGCCGAAGGCCGCAGCCGCGGCTTCAAGGCGGAGCCCGGCCGCTATCACCTTTACATCTCACTCGCCTGTCCCTGGGCGCACCGGACGCTGATTTTTCGCACGCTGAAGAGGCTGGAAGGCATCATCTCCGTCTCGGTGGTTCACCATTTCATGGGCGCGGACGGTTGGACGTTTCTCGCCGAGGACGGCGCCACCGGCGACACGCTCTATGGTCTCGACTTCCTGCACCAGATCTACACCAAGGCCGATCCTGCCTATTCAGGCCGGGTGACGGTGCCGGTGCTGTGGGACAAGAAGGAACAGACGATCGTCTCCAACGAATCCTCCGAGATCATCCGGATGCTCAATTCGGCCTTCGACGAATGGGGCGACGCCAGCTTCGACTTCTACCCCGAGGCCTTGCGCGGCGAGATCGACGTGATCAACGGGCTGGTCTATCCCGCCGTCAACAATGGCGTCTATCGAGCCGGTTTCGCCACCACGCAAGCGGCCTATGAGGAGGCGTTCGGCGCGCTGTTTTCGGCGCTCGATACTCTGGAACATCGCCTTTCCAGGCAGCGCTACCTAGTGGGTGATCGCATCACCGAGGCCGACTGGCGGCTGTTCACCACCCTGGTGCGCTTTGACCCGGTCTATGTCGGACACTTCAAGTGCAACCTGCGCCGCATCGCCGACTATTCGAACCTGTCGAACTATCTGCGCGACCTCTATAGCGTGCCTGGCGTCGCCGGGACCGTGAACCTGCGCCACATCAAGGCGCATTATTACGGCAGCCACGAGACCATCAACCCGACCCGGATCGTGCCGGTCGGGCCGACGCTCGACTATGGCGCGCCGCATGATCGGGCGCGGTTCGGAAGGGCTGCTGCCTGACTACCAATAGGGCGATGCTGGCACGTTGGCGAAAATTTCGGCGATCCGCCGCAGCGTTGCCGGCGTCGTGCCCTCCGGCAGGCGATTGAGCGGGAAAAAGCCGGCCTCGGCGATTTCATGGTCTGGCAGTTTCGGTGCGGTGCGGCTGAAATGCTCGACGAGGTAGAAGCCGACATGGTCGCGCCGGCTGGCACGGCGGTTGAAATGCATCGATTTGAGAATCGGCGCGTCCGTGATCTGGATGTTGCCTTCCTCGTAAAGTTCGCGCGCCAGCGCTTCGGCCATCGTCTCGCCGACCTCGACGCCGCCGCCGGGAAGCTGCCAACCGGGCACATAGGTATGGCGGATGAGGAAGACGGAATTGGTGGCGGCATCGTGGATCAGGCCGCGCACACCGAGCGTCATTGGCCGCCGCAGCACGAAATAGAGATGGAACAGCCGCGCCCTCAAACCCGCCCAGCCGGTCTGGCGGAACGGAGCCTCCTCGTCGCTCGCCATCAGTAGCGAAACCGTGGGTGGAAAGGGGCGCGCACGTCGCCTATGAAGGAGGGATGTTCAGGCTCGCGCATATTTCCGATGTCCATCTGGGGCCGCTGCCCGATGTATCCTATCGCGATCTCGCCTCCAAGCGCGTGCTCGGTTATGTCAACTGGCAGCGCAACCGCCGCCGCCACATGCACGACGCCGTCATCGACGCCATCGTCGCCGATATCAAGGCGCAAAATCCGGACCATCTCGCCGTCACCGGCGACCTCGTCAACCTGGCCCTCGACGGTGAGATCGAGATGGCGAAACACTGGCTCGAGACGCTGGGGCCACCGCATGTGGTGTCGGTGGTGCCGGGAAACCATGACGCCTATGTGCCCGGCGCATTCGACAAGGTCTGCCGGTCGTGGGCGGCGTGGATGAGCGGAGACGGTGTCAACACGCCGGTCGACCGCAATGCCTTCCCCTATCTGCGCGTGCGCGGCAATGTCGCGCTGATCGGGGTTTCGACGGCGCGCGCCACGGCGCCCTTCATGGCCAATGGTTTTTTCATGGAGGGGCAGGCGGCTCGGCTCGGCAAGATACTCGAGAGCACGGCGAAGCAAGGGCTGTTCCGCGCGATCATGATCCATCATCCGCCCCTGCGGGGCGCCGTCTCCCAGCACAAGCGGCTGTTCGGCATCGCCCGCTTCCACAAAATCGTCCGCCGCCATGGCGCGGAGCTTGTGCTGCACGGCCATTCGCATCTGCCGTCGCTGTTCCAGATTGGGCTTCGCGGTGCAAAGATCCCGGTCGTCGGGGTCGCCGCCGCCGGCCAGGCGCCGGGCGGCAATCACCCGGCAGCACAGTACAATCTGTTCGACATCGACGGCGAAAAGGGTAACTGGCGTATCCACCTGACGCGGCGCGGTCTGACCGGACCGTCAATACCGCCTTCCGATCTGCAGAGCCTGGAACTCGGGGTCGAGCCCGGCGAGGCTATGGCCGCCAGTTGAGAACCATGGCCGAGATGCGGTCCCACAGCAGCGCGGCCGACACCGCCAGACCAACCAGCGCGCCGGCGGCGACCAGCCCAAGCCCGGACAGGAAGGCCGACCAGCCCTTGCCTTGCGTCGATGCTCGCAGCGGTGGCTCGGCTTCCGCGACCTCGGCGCGTTTCATGCCGGCGACCGCCGGCTCGACGCCACCTTCCATCATCCTCTGGCGCTCGACGATGCGCTCGGCCACATAACGCGTCACGGAATCGGCGACCGGCTTCATCTCGGTCGACTCGGCAAGCACGACCCGGCCAATGCGTGTATCCTTGAGGAAGCGGTAGGTGCGACGGTCGCGTCCCATCGCGACATGGCTGACGGCGTCGATCCACAGGCGCGGCTGCAGCCCCGAGGAGACGACAAAGTCGAAATTGTCCATGTCGGCTGGAACGTCGGCGAAGACGGGCGCGAGGTCCGCGGCCAGCAGGTCCAGGCGCATGCGGTGCGCCTCGCGCATGTCGACGACGACATCGTCGCGGTCAGCGAAGGCATTCTTCACATCACGGATGGCATCGGACAGTTTCTTTGACGGATCGATCTTCTCGCCTGCGTCCTTCATCGGCGTGGCCTCGCGGGTTTGGTTAACAGGCAGTTAACACAGCCGAAGGCAAAATGCACTCGCGAGATCAAGACGGCAAGGCGCCCGCTTGGTGCCGCGCGGGACGTCTCAGCCGGTCGCAGCGAGTTTCGGGCGCAAGGGCCTGGCGCGGCGGTTCGTGTTGCGCTGGATGATCGCGGCGACCAGATCGGGCGCCTCCTCGATCAGCATATGGCCAGCCTCCAGCACGTGGTGCACGTGAAATCGCGCGGGCAGACCATCCATTTGGGTAACGGGTAGCATCGGGTCATTGCTCCCCCATACCACCATCACCGGCATGGTCAGTGTGTCCAACCGGTCGTGCGGGATGACGCCCTGGCGGTCGTCGCTGGTCATGGCGGCAGCAATCTCGATGAGTTTCTCCACCTGGCCGGGTCGCTCGCGCATGTCGCGAAGGGTATCCACGGTGCGGTCGACGGCGCGCGTCAGCGGTCCCGACATCGCGCTTAGGCACGCGCGGATGTCGGAGGGATCCCATGAGGCGGCAAAGCGGCGCAACAGCGGGCCGTTGATCTCGGGGCCGAAGCCGCCCGGCGCCAGAAGTGTCAGCGAGGCCACCCTCTCGGGTTCGGCCAGTGCCATCAGCGTCGCCACCGCGCCGCCCATCGAGTGGCCCACCAGATGAACGCGCTTCACCGATCGCGCGGCGAGATCGGTCAGGACGGCCCTTGCCGCCACCTTGGCCGGGCCGGCGCCGGGGAAATCGAGCGACAGCCCGTGCCCCGGCAAGTCATAAGCGAGTGTGCGCACCGCAGGCGACAGCGACGGGATCACTTCGTGCCAGACACCGTGGCAGCCGCCAAAACCATGCAGCAGGACGATGGCCTTCGAGCCAGCACCCTGTTCGGTGGCGTGAAGCGATGCGATCATTGAAATGTGAAAGCTTATTACGGGACGGGAAGATTACGGGACGGGAAGATGGGAATGCGGCTGGATTGCTCCTTGTCCAGCACGATGGCCAGTAAAATTTTCGCGACGACTGGCGTTTGCGCTCTCTCGACCTTGCGAAGTCGCCTGACAAAGCCGACAAATCCGTCGTATCGGGGGTTTGCCACCTGCTTTCGGCGGCCAACAATTCGGTTGGTCCAAACAACCGTTGGTGGGACGTCAGCTCGCGTTGCCGAGGCCCGCCGCGCGCAGAGCCCCAACCAGCCGCTCGGTCAGATCGGGCGGATATTTCCGGTCGATGAAGGTCGCGCGCGGATCGGCGGTGAATTTCGGAAATTTGGCGGTTAGCTCGTCGAGCAGCTTGCGCGCCAGATTGTCCTGGCCGGCGATCTTGGCACCGATCAGCCGGGCTGCAAGATAGTGCGATTTGGTTGCGGTTGTTCTCAAAGAGGAACTGGCGATGGCGGCCTTGTTCGTGTCGCCAAGCATGAGTTCGCCGGCGAAAAGTCCGAAATCCCACCATGTCGGATGACCGCTGGAGGCGTCCACCGCCTGGGCCAGGATCGGCGTCCCCTCGGCATACCTGCCAGCGAAAATCAACCCATAGCCGTAAGCTGCGGCCATGGCGAGATCGTAGGGATTGAGGTCATAGGCCTTGCGCATCCAGCGCAGCGCCTCGTCAGCGTTGCCAAGACGCGAATTGATGTAGCCGTAGGAGCGATGCGCATAAGGACTGGTCGGTCCCATCTGCACGGCGCGATGGGCAAATGTCATCGCCTTCTCGATCGTGGCATCCGGCGGATAGGCGTAGTGGTCGTTCACGGCCTCCAGGTGCAGCGAAGCGAGTTCCGAGTAGACCAGCGGTGACTTGGCGCCGCGTTCGGCGAGGGTTTCGAGGCAGCGATAGGCGGCCTCGTGGGTCCGGGCGTTCTGGTCGAGATAATATTTGTCGTTGAGCGTCAGGCATTGCGTGAGGACGGTCTGAATGCCGCTCTGTTCGATATAGCTGTAGATCGTGCCGGAAGCGGGAAGAGCGGACGTCAAGATGCCGGCTATACGGTTCTCGACGGCGGTCGGTGCGCTGTCGGCGGCGGTCAGGTTGCGCGACAAAAGCACCCGTCCGGTCGCCACGCTCTGCAGTTCAATCGTGATTTCGCCCGTATCCGGCCCAGGCAGAATATCGAAGATGAAGCTTGTGGCATTGGTGGCCGGATCGGTCGTGGCGACCGCGTCGCGACCGATGAAGTCGATCGTATCGAAACCGCTCAGGCCGGCGCGCAGCGATGCGGCGACACGGCTGGCATCCGTGCCACTGGCCTTGACGGCGATGTAGACGAGCGGCAAGGCCTCGCTGGCGGGAGACGGCTCGATGCTGCCGGTGAGGCCTGCGGTCTCGAGCGTGGCCGCAAGGTCGCCGCCTGCCAGCAGCGCACCGCTGCCCTGACGCAGGATCAGAACACCAAGCATGGCGATGACGACGGCGATCGCCATCCAGAAGAATCTGAGGTGACGTGCCACCGACGGCGCCGGCGCAACCATCGGTGCCAGTAAGGCAGGGGCCGCAATGGCACTCTCGGCAGTGCCGCGTTGCGCCGATGGAGCCGCCGCCGCTCCCGTCTGGATGGCGAGTTCGGCCGTCTCAGGCAAGCGGATCGCATTGAGCTCGTAGGCCGGGACATAGCCGCCGCGCGGAATGGCTATGCGGACAGGCTCGGCAACACCTTCATTGGCGAAATATTGCTGCAGCAAGTCGCGCAGCCGGCCGGCCTGAACCCGCACCACCGCATCGGTCGAAGGATCGAAATCGCCGTCCTTGCCGAAGACATCCATGGCGATGGAAAAGCCCTTGAGCCTGTCGGCTTCGCCTGCCTGTTCGCGCTCGACAAGATAACGCAACAGCTTGCGTGCCCGTTCGGATCTTCCGAACGTTTCGCTGGCAAGCAGTCGCTCCAATGTTTCGCGCACTGCGGGGGCGGCAGGCGTGGCATGCTGCAAGTGTCGATCCTCTCGAAGTCGGCACAGGTTAAGGCACGGATCATATAATGCCCGCACCGCCA
The DNA here is from genome assembly GCF_006440875.1 of Mesorhizobium sp. B2-5-7. NCBI lineage: Bacteria > Pseudomonadati > Pseudomonadota > Alphaproteobacteria > Hyphomicrobiales > Phyllobacteriaceae > Mesorhizobium > Mesorhizobium sp. B2-5-7. The sequence continues at coordinate 1,120,190 of NZ_VFUO01000002.1, forward strand.
TACAAGTATACACCCATTATGCGATCGCGTACCCCACCGGATATTTTGCCGGTGGTTAATGAGCCGCGCGCGCGAGACGGCCAGGACGCCGGAGCAATCCTATCGAATCCCATGGATGCCAAGACCTTGTTCAGGCCCGAAGAATGGCGGCGCGAGAGCCAACCCCGGCTCTCGCGCCGACGGGTAAACTATCGCGCGTTGCGGCCGACGATACGATTGGCCGCTGACGTTACTGCTTCCAGAGAGGCAGCGACGATGTTGGTGTTGATGCCGGCGCCGAACAGCTTGCCGCCGGGATATTCCATCTCGACATAGGAGATGGCCGACGCATTCGAGCCGCGCTGCATCGAATGCTCGGAATAATCGAGCACCGACATCTCGACGCCGACATGGCGTGACAGCGCATCGACGAAGCCGTCGATCGGGCCGGTGCCGGTGCCTGATATCGTCACTTCCTTGCCGTTGTCGAGGATGACGGCCTCGACCACGCGCCGGCCCTTCACCTCGGTGGCCGGATAAGTGTGATGGTCGAGGAATTTCAGGCGGGCGCCAGGCTGGTCGACATAGGTTTCGAGGAAGCGGTCATGAATACGCTTGGCCGGCACTTCCTTGCCTTCGGCGTCGGTGATCGCCTGGATAGCCTGGCTGAATTCGATCTGCAGGTTGCGCGGCAAATTGAGGCCGTAATCGGCCTGCAGCACATAGGCAATGCCGCCCTTGCCCGACTGCGAGTTGATGCGGATGATGGCCTCATAGCTGCGGCCGACATCGGCCGGATCGATTGGCAGGTATGGCACTTCCCAGTGTGGCGTGTTGGCCTTCTTCAAGGCCTTCATGCCCTTGTTGATGGCGTCCTGGTGCGAGCCGGAAAAAGCAGTGTAGACGAGTTCGCCAACATAGGGGTGGCGCTCGGGAATCTTCAGCTGGTTCGAATATTCGTAGACATCCTTCATCCGGTTGATGTCGGAGCAGTCGATGCCCGGATCGACGCCTTGCGTGTACATGTTGAGCGCCAAGGTGACGATGTCGACATTGCCGGTGCGCTCGCCATTGCCGAACAGCGTGCCCTCGACGCGGTCGGCGCCAGCCATCAAGCCGAGTTCGGTGGTGGCGATGCCGGTGCCACGATCATTGTGCGGATGCAGCGAGATGATCAGGTTTTCGCGGTTGTCGAGATTGCGGCACATCCACTCGATGCGGTCGGCATAGATGTTGGGCGTCGACATCTCGACCGTCGACGGCAGGTTGATGATCAGCTTGTTGTCGGGTGTTGGCCTGACGATCTCGGTGACGGCGTTGCAGATCTCCAGAGCGACCTCGAGTTCGGTGCCGGTGAAGCTCTCCGGCGAATATTCGAAGCGATAGCCGCCGCCGGCCCTGGCAGCCATGTCGGTGATCATCTTGGCCGCGTCGGTCGCGATACGCTTGATGCCGCCGACATCTTTCTCGAAGACGACGCGACGCTGCAACTCGCTGGTCGAGTTGTAGAAATGCACGATCGGGTTGGTGGCGCCCTTCAGCGCCTCGAAGGTGCGGCTGATCAGTTCAGGCCGGCACTGCACCAGCACCTGCAACGACACATCGGCCGGCACGTTGCCTTGCTCGATGCACCAGCGCGCGAAGTCGAAATCGGTCTGCGAAGCCGAGGGGAAGCCGATCTCGATTTCCTTGAAGCCCATGTCGAGCAGCAGGCCGAACATGCGCGCCTTGCGCTCGTGGCCCATCGGATCGATCAGCGCCTGGTTGCCGTCGCGCAGGTCGACCGAGCACCAGATCGGCGCCTTGTCGATCACCTTCGAGGGCCAGGTCCGGTCGGTGAGGCCGACGGTCGGGTAGGGTTGATATTTGCGGGCTGCGTCCGGCATGCCCCGGCCAACTTGCTTGCCGGTCGCGGCCTCGCTGGCGCGGATGTCTTCTCGTGCGTTCATCGTTGTTTCTCCCGGCGGCTGGCGGGTCCACCTTTCAGGCGGATGTGGAGCCAAGCGGCGCCTTTACCAGAATTTCGTTCGCTTGATATGATTTGCCAAGGAGCATGCGCTTGCGCGGCGGTTCGACCGCCGGGCGCTCCTTCAGCGAACCCGGCGATCGCCGATAAGGCCGAGAAGAAGCAGGGTCGAGGCAAGCGCGCGCACGGTCTCGCCGGCAAAGCCGGTCTGACGGGAAGCGGTGGTGGGGCGCGTGTTCATGGCCGCTCTCATACAGGAGCGGCCTGTTGGAGGCAAGCGGGCCGGCCCCCGTCGAATTTTATCTTAACGCGGATGCTCTTCCCCGCGCGCCGCAAATGCGCCAGACTTGGCTTCCGGCGGGGTGCCGTCGGCAGGGGGCGTTCATGAATTTCGTGTTCTTCTCGCCGCATTTTCCCGCCAATGGCGCCGATTTCTGCGACCGGCTGAAGAAGGCCGGCGCGACCGTGCTCGGTATTGGCGATGCGCCCTATGATGCGCTCGACGGCAAGCTGAAGCAGGCGCTTTCGGAATACTACCGCGTCGCCGACATGGAGGATTACGAGCCGGTGTTCCGGGCGATAGGCCATTTCATCCACAAATGGGGCCGCATCGACCGGTTCGAATCGCTCAACGAGCACTGGCTGGAGCTGGAAGCCAACATCCGCACCGACTTCAACATCTACGGCACCAAGCTCGATTTCGTGAAGAATCTGAAGCGCAAGAGCCGCATGCGCGCCTTCTTCCGCAAGAGCGGTGTCGAGACGATCGCCCAGCGCAAATGCTCCGACCGGGCCGGCGCCATGACCTTTATCCGCCGCGTCGGCTACCCCGTGGTGGTGAAGCCGGATTCGGGCTCCGGCGCTTCGAACACGTTCAAGATCTCCAATGCGAAAGAGCTCGACCAGTTCTTCCGGGACAAGCCGGAGGACGTGACCTTCGTCATGGAGCAGTTCATCGAAGGGCTGGTGGTGACCTATGACGGATTGATCAACCGCGACGGCGAGGTGGTGCTGGCGGCCAGCCATCGCTACGACCAGAGCGTCATGGACGTGGTCAACAAGGACCGCCACATGAGCTACACCTGCTTTCCCCGGATCAGGCCCGCCGTAGAGGAGGCCGGCCGCAAGATCCTGAAAGCATTCGACGTGCGCGAACGCTTTTTCCATATCGAATTGTTCGAAACCAGGGACGACCGCATCATCGCGCTGGAGGTCAACATGCGGCCGCCCGGCGCCTGGATGACGGACGCGATCAACTACACGTTCGACATCGATGTCTACGCGGCATGGGCGGACATGGTGGTCAAGGATGCTGCCGGCGGCCCTTATGAGGGCAAGTATTTCACCGCCTATGCCAGCCGCAAGCGCCACCTCGACTATTTGCACAGCCATGCGGACGTGCTAGCCGCCCACCGCGACAAGATCGTCCATCATCAGCCGATAGAAGAGGTTTTCAGCCGGGCCATGGGAAATTACGCCTACCAGATGCGCTCGAAGGATCAGGCTGATCTGCGCGAGGCGGTGGCCTATATCCACGCCGAAAAGGCTTGAGGCATGGACATTTCCTATCACAAGGTCTTCGCCCGCAATCTCGGCCGCGACATGGAGTACAAGCGCTACGGGCATGCCGGCCGGCCGGTCGTGGTGTTCCCGACCTCGCAGGGCCGCTTCTACCAGTTCGAGGATTCCGGCGGAGTGGGGGCGCTCGCCGAGTTCGTCGATACCGGCCGCATCCAGCTGTTCACCGTCGACGGCATCGATACAGAATCCTTCTTCGCCAGGAATGTCGATGCCGCGCATCGCATCGACCGGCACGAGGCCTATTTCCGCTATCTGCGCGAGGAGGCGCTGCCGGACTTTCTGGAAACCGCCGCGCAAGCCAATGGCGGACGGCGGTTGAAGCCGCTGTTCTCGGGCTGTTCGATGGGCGGCTACCATTCCTCGAACTTCGTCTTCCGGTTTCCCGAGCTCGCCAGCGGCGTCATCTCGCTGTCGGGTGTCTATTCGGCCCGCGATTTCTTCGGCAAGGCGCTCGACGGCGACATTTTCTACAATTCGCCGCTCGATTATCTGCCAGGGATCGTCGACCCGAAACTGCTGGCGCGGCTGAAAGCGCTCAGGCTGATCTTCTGCTGTGGGCAGGGCGCATGGGAGGAGCGCATGCTGGTCGAGACGCGCCAGCTGGAACAGATCCTGCGCGACAAATCCATTCCGGCCTGGGTCGACTATTGGGGCGGCGACGTCAGCCATGACTGGCCGTGGTGGCACAAGCAGCTGGCTTATTTCTTCGGCCGCTGGCTGGATGACGATCTGATGCACAGGCTGGACTAAGGTGCATTGATATTCAGCTGGCCTGCGAATGGCTGACGCCTACCCCTCCTGGCAGGCCGGCAGGGGTGCGGTCTGGTGCTCCGCCGCGGATCCGCGGCGCAGACCGAGAAAGACGACGAGGGCGGTGACGATGGTGATTGCCGCCAGCACGATCAGCAGCCTGTCGAACGCTGTTTCGTAGGCCTCGACCAGCACGGCGGCGCCGGCCGCCGGTAAACGGTGCACGGTTCCACCGAGATTGCCGGTCACCAGCAATTGCGCCGCGGCGGCCGCGTCGCTGGAAGGCGCAGCGCCCCGAGCGGCGAGTTGCGCGGCGGTGAAGCCTGACAGCGTCGCCATGACGATGGCCAGCGCCACACCTTCGCAAGCGACACGGGTGGTGTTGAAGATGCCGACCGCCATCCCGGCCCGCTCTGTCGGCACGACGCTGACGGCGAGCCCGTCCATCAACCCCCAAGGCAAGGCGATGCCGACGCCGATCAGGATCAGTGGCGCGACCAGCGCAACCTCAACCGGTGGCGTCAGGCTCAGCCAGACCAGGCCGGCCGCCGCGACGAGCAGGCCGACGCCGCAGATCGTGGCCGGAGCAATCCAGCGCGCCAGCTGGCCGGCGAGCAAGGGCAGGAACAGCAACGGTCCGGAGAGGCAGATCATCAATTGCCCGGCCTTGATCTCGCTCATCCCCTCGATGCCGATGAAGCGGATCGGTAAAAGTACGAGCAGGACGACGAAGCCATAGGCGGGCGCCGCCGCAAGAAACTGGACGCCGACGAAGCGAGGAAAGCGAAACAGGGTGAGATCGAGCATCGGCCGGCGCACGCGCCGCTCGGCGACGACAAACAGCACAAAGCAAAGGACGGCGACGCCGAGAAGCGTTGCCACCAGCGGGTCGGTCCAGCCGCTCTGGGGTGCCTGGAGCACGCCATAGGTCAGCGAGGCCAGCGCGAAGGTGAACGTGGTGGCGCCCGCCCAGTCGAGGCCGGAAGCATCCGGATCACGCGATTCCCTGATGGTGCGCAGGCCGAGGGTTGCCGAGGCAGCCGCGAGCGCCATCACCAGAACAAAGATCGACCGCCAGCCGAAGGCGGCGATGAGCAGGCCGGAGGCGATCGGGCCGAAGGCCAGCCCGATGCCGAAACTGGTGCCGAGGAAGGAGAAGGCGCGCAGCCGCGATGGTCCCTCGAATTCCTGGGCAAGTGCGGAGGCGCCGCCGGCGAAGGCCAAGGCACTGCCGAGCCCTTGCGCGGCCCTGAAGATGTCGAACCAGGCGATGTCGGACGCCAGCATCGCGCCGAGCGAAGCGAATATGTAGAGGGCAAGACCGACGAGGAAGATCCGCTTGCGGCCATGATTATCGGCCAGCGCTCCGGCCGCCATCAGGCTGGCGGCGAAGGTCAGCATAAAGGCGTTGGTCACCCAGTTGAGCGTGATCGGGCTGCCGCCGAGATCGGCCGCGATGCGGGAGAGCGCGACGGCCGGGCCGGTGAAGGTCAGAGGCATCGTCATCGCGGCAAGGCATACCGACAAGAGCACGAGCCATCGCTCGGCCGGGCCGGTGGTGGTCTTCAAGGTCATGGGTTTTTCCTATCTGAGCGGTCTGCGCCGGCATGCGCGCAACCGCGGCGCCGATCATGCGGACCAAGATAGGTCAGAGACAGATCAGGAATAATAGTATTAAATATCCTGATATAACGGACGGAAACGCTCGAATGGAGCAGCATGATGGATCGCCTCAGCGGCCTTCTGGCTTTCGCCCGCACCGCCGAGTTCGGCAGCTTCGTCGCCGCCGGCCGGGCGCTCGGCATCTCCGCTTCAGCGGTCGGCAAAAGCGTCGCGCGGCTCGAACAGGAACTCGGCGTGCGGCTGCTGCAGCGCTCCACGCGACGAATCGGCCTGACGGAGGAGGGCAAGCTGTTCAACGAGCGCGTGCGGCGCATCCTCGACGACATCGACGATGCCGAGGCGATGCTGTCGCGGACAAGGGAGACGCCGCGTGGGCGGTTGCGCGTCTCCACCCCGATCGTCACCTACCATCTTTTGCTGCCGGTGCTGTCGGAGTTCATGGCCCGCTATCCCGAGATCGAGCTCGATATCGATTTCAACGACCGGATCGTCGACGTCATCGAGGAAGGCATCGACGTCGCCATCCGCAGCGGCGAGCTGCCTGATTCACGATTGGTGTCCAGACCCATTGCGCCCTTCCGCATGCTGCTGTGCGCGGCTCCCTCCTACCTCGATCGCCATGGCACTCCCGGTGTGCCGGCGGATCTCATCAGGCATTTCGGCATAAACTTCCGCTATCTCAACAGCGGCAGGCTGCTGGACTGGCCGTTCATTACCGGGAGCGCCCAACCGCTGATCCGTTCAATGTTGACCTGCAACAACATGGAAGCTTTGAAAGGCGCCACGATCGCCGGACTCGGCATCGCCTGCATGCCCGATTTCCTGGTGCGGGACGCGTTGCGCGAGGACCGGCTGCGCACCGTGCTCGACGATCATGTCGACGGCCGTGGCCAGTTCCGGATGCTATGGCCCTCCAATCGCCATCTGTCGCCAAAGGTGCGCGTCTTCGTCGATTTCCTGCCCGAACGCCTGGCAGCCGCGCGATAGCGGTGCCCTGGTGGCAGCCCTCATCATTCCCTGATGCTTCTGGCTACCAGCCGGGCAATGCTGGGGCCGACAAGCAGCACGATCAGGAAGCGCGCCGACTGCAGGGCCATGACAAAGGAGATGTCGACGTTCTGCGCGGCGGCGGCGATGATGGCGACGCTGTCCATGCCGCCAGGGCTGGTCGCCAGATAGGCGGTCAGCGGGTCGACGCCGGCGAGCCGGCTGATGAGGAAGGCAAGGCCGCCGCAAAACGCGATCAGCGCGATGATCGAAGCGATGATCTGCGGCAAAGCGCGTGCCGCGTGGCGCAGGATCGGCCTGGTGAAGTTCAGGCCGATCGCCCAGCCGACCATCGCGTAACTGACCGCCAGCAGCCATTGCGGCAATTGCATCGGCACCCCGAGGCCGAGATGGATGACTGTGCCGAAGATGAAGCTGCCGAGGAAGAAGGGCGAAGGCAGCCGGCAAAGCCTGCCCGCGAGGCCGCCGATGAGCGCCATGCCGATGGTGGCGGCGAAGGGTTGCGGATCGATCTCGGGGAACCAGATAACGGGCGGGACCTCGATGCCCGAGGTGTCGACCCACATCTTGGCGACGAGGGCTGCCGTCATCGAGACGAAGATGACGCGCAGATACTGCATGAAGGCGACAAGGCGCTGGTCGGCGCCGAAGGCGCCGGCCATCAGCACCATGGCGGTGGCGGCCCCCGGCGAAGAACCCCAGACGGCGGTGGTGCCCGGCAGGATGCGCCAGCGGCTGATCAGCCAGCCAAGCAGGCTCAAGGCCGCGACGGTGGCGATCACCACGCCGAGGAACAGCGGCCATTCCTTGTAGAAGACCGGGAAGATATCGGCCGAGATCGAAGCCGCGACGAGGCAGCCGACGACAGCCTGGGCGGCGCCGAACAGAAGCCGCGGCACACGCACCGCGGCACCGTTGGTGCCGGCGACGATGGCCGCCAGCATCGGTCCGATCAGCAGCGCCGCCGGCAAAGCGGCGAGTTCCAGCGCGCCGGCGAAGAGCGCGGAGATGACCAGCAGGATGAGCCACTGCCAAGGCTTGCTCAGCCGCGTCATGCGCTCGATGGCGGGTTGGTCGGAAGATGGCTGCTCGGCCTCGGAAACCATGTTCTGGTCTAACCCCAGACGCGAAAAATGCGAACGCAAGTGCGCCTGAAAAAGCACGTTTCGGCCTCGGGCGCCCGCCTCAGCCCGTTTTGGTTTCAGCCAAGCCGAAGCCGCCCACCGGATGCGTTTCCACCTGGAATTCGAAGCCGCCGATGAAGGGGCGCGCCTTGGCGATCGCCGCCTGGACTTCGGGAAGCTGCAGCGAGGCCTTGTGGCTCGCCTGATCTGTCCACACCTCGGTCACCCAGATCGCGTCGGCATCGGCCGGATCGGTGGCGATGATATAGCTCAGGCAGCCGGGCAGGGCGCCAGTGCTCTCACGCAGCACGGTCATGACTACGTCGCGTTGGCCACGCGCCGCCCGCATCTTGCCGATCAGTCCATACATGTCCTCGTCTCCCCCTGGGTTGGCGCGAAAGGAGTGTGTCCAGTATGCCGGTCGCCGGTCAAGGCATCAACTGGCCGCCATTGACCTCGATCACCTGGCCGGTGACGTAGCCGCTCAACAGGTCCGATGAGAGGAACAGATAGGCGCCGACGCAATCTTGCGCCGTGCCGGCACGGCCCTGCGGGATGGTGGCGACCATGCCCTTCATCTGCTCGTCGGTCGAATAGCGTTCGTGGAAGGGGGTGAGGATGGTGCCCGGCGCCACGGCGTTGACGCGGATGCCGAAGCCGATCAGTTCCTTGGCCATGCCGCGCGTCACGTTGGAGACGAAGGCCTTGGCCGAGCCGTAAAGGCCGGCGCCGCCGCCCGCCCCGTTGCGCGCGGCGATCGACGAGGTGTTGACGATGAAGCCGCCCTGTTTTTTCAGCCACGGGATCGCCTTACGCGAGGCGGTCAGCACCGAGCGTGCGTTGAGGTCCATCACCGCGTCGTAATGCGCCTCGGTCTGCTCGGCGTAGGGCACGCGGCCAAGCATGCCGCCGGCATTGTTGACCAGCCCGTCGAGCCGGCCGAAATGCCGCGCGCTGTCCTCGACGACGCGTTCGACATCGGCAGGGAGAGAAAAGTCGCCTTGGACGAGGAACACCTCACCGCCGCCGTCGCGGATGGTCTGGCCGAGTTTCTCGGCGGCGTCGCGGCTGGAATTGTAGTGCAGCGCCACCTTGCATTCCTGCCCGGCATAAGCGAGCGCGAGCGCCGCGCCGATGCCGGTCGAGGCGCCGGTGACCAGCACCGCCTTGCCGGCGAGGTCGGGGATGACAAGACCAAGGGCTGTCTCTGGCACTGCTGTTCCTCCGGGGATTTCCAAGTTTCTTGGCGGGTGTTGCCACCCTTGCATTCAAGTCAGTGCCGCTTCAAGGCCTGAGATAGACATAGCCCTGGCTTTGCAGTTCGGCGAGCTTGACGACGCCACCCCTGTCGGCGGCATGGAAGCCGTCGAGCAAATCGGCGAGGGTAATGTCCATGCCGTACATGGTGTTGCCGCAGGCATGCGGGTCGAGCCCTTGCTGGACAAGACCGGTAAAGCGCCCCGAAACCGCCGCCGATATGCCCTTCGACTTGAAGCCGGCAAGCGCCGGACCATGCACGACCAGCGCGATATCGACGTTGCCGCCGGTGCCCTCATAGTGGTTCTTGATGTTGCCGAGCACGAAATTGACCTTGTCGAGGTCGCTGAGGTGATAGGCGACCTTCAGCCTGGCAGGCTCGGTGGTTGCGGCCTGCACCGCCCGCAGGCCGAGAAGCGTCCCGGCTCCGGCGAGAGCCGCGTGGAACATGTCACGTCGGCGCATGGCGTACCTCCCTGGCTTGCCGGCCCAGCGCGATTTGCGTGGCCGCGGCCGCAATACTAGCATAAATTGACGTTACGTCCTGTCGATGCGGAAGGGGGGCACATGGCGTTCAGGGAATGGAAGACGTTTGCCAGCGCCGGATTTGGCGCCGCACTGCTTGGCGGACTTGTGGGTTCTGCTTTTGCCGACAATGCGCTCAAACTCACCGAACTCAGCCCCAACGGGGCGGACGCCTGTTTCGGCCGGGTCTATGACGCGGCGCACCTCAAGGCGCGTCCGAAGCAGAAGGTGACGCGGATTTTCTTCTACTACGGCCGTGATCCGGTCAGCCGTCCGAATGAGGAACCGAACGCGAATTCCGATACTTCCTACAATGGGTTCCTCACCACCACGGTGCGTGGCGCCAAGGCGCCGGAATGGGCCGGAGGCTGGTGCAATCACGAGTCCGAGGATGGCAAATCGGGCCCGATCCGTTGCGGCATGGACTGCGACCGTACGCTGGCGTCGCTGAAGATCGACGGCAAGGGTCGGCTGATCCTGTCGGACCTGTCGTCCGATATCTACCTCGACGCCGGTTCGGAAGAAGAACTCGGCGCGGCTGAATACGACAGGCAGGCGCTTGGCAAGGAAGACGACAATTTCCGCCTCGATCCGATGCCGGCGGCGAGCTGCAAGGCTGAATTCGCCCGCATCGATCCGATCGACCCGGCGCTCGGGCCGCCGCTTCGCGAGCGGCTGAAGCCCGACCGGGCCTTCTGCTACGGGCGCGACTATGACGCTGCGCATATGAGTTCGCATCCCGAGCAACTGACGCAGTCGATCCGGGTGTTTCGAGGACCGGTCGAACTGGCGTCCTTCGCCTCGGGAGGCGACGCCGCGAGCTGGCCCGACGGCGCCGACATCGTGGTCTCGGTCACGACGCGGCAGAAGGGAGCCAAGGTCACGCAGACTTATTCATGCCAGGGCGAGGCCGATCAATGGCGTTGTGCCGCGAGTTCGAAGACGAGCAATTTCTCCTGCGACATCGCGCAAAAGGAAATCTTCCTCAAGCGCGGCGCCAACGGCGCCATCACGCTTGCCAACCCCAACAGCAGCCTGGCGGTCGTCGACCTGTGCTCGAAGGCGGCCGACGGCAAGACGATGTCCGACGACAAGGTCTATCGGCTGGAGCCAATGCCACAATCCGCCTGCGCGCCGTAACCAGCGTTTCGTCATCCTTGGGTCGCCGCTACGGAGCTGCGCTCCTGCTTCGCCCAAGGATGACGAAGTCGAGAAACTCCGGTTAGCTCTTTGTTTTTACGCAATTCCGGACGGAAAGCCGCTCACGCTTTCTTGGAATTGCTCTTCCAAGGTCAGCGACAGTGACCCGCCTCAGGCGAACGGCACCGCGGTCGTGCCCTTGGGCAGCTTGGCTTCGTCGTCGGGCTCGACATGGATGGTCACCCGCACCGAGGGGAGTTCGGCCTTCAGCGCGTCTTCGATGCGATCGCAGATGACATGGCTGGCGCCGACCGACATGTCGGCGTCTACGACCAGATGGAACTCGATGAAGGTGGCGCGGCCGGCGATGCGGGTCTTGAGGTCGTGCACCTCCATGGCGCCCTTGCAATTGGCCGAGATGATGTCGCGGATGCGCATGTGCTCCGCCGTGTCGACGGCCCGGTCCATCAGGCCGTTCATCGACGAGCCGATGACATGCCAGCCCTGCCACAGGATGTTGAGCGCGACGATGACGGCCAATGCCGGGTCGAGGATCTGCCAGCCGGTCAGGATCGCTCCGACGAGGCCGCCGAAGACGCCGACCGACGTCACCACATCGGTCATGATGTGATTGCCGTCAGCGACCAGCGCCGGCGATTTCTCCGCCCGGCCCGTGCGGATCAGCATCCAGGCCCAGAAGGCGTTGATGACGGTGGCGACGCCGTTGACGGCAAGGCCTTTCCAAGGCTGTTCGAGCGGCGCCGGGGCCTGCCAGGAGCGCCAGACTTCGTTCAGAATCAAAAGCGCGGCGAGCACGATCAGCACGCCTTCCAGCACGGCGGAGAAATATTCGGCCTTGTGATGGCCGAAGGGGTGATCCTGGTCGGCCGGCTTGTGGCTGACCTGGATCGCCCAGAAAGCGGCAATCGACGCGATGACGTTGACGATCGATTCCAGCGCGTCCGAATAGAGCGCGACGGAGCCGGTCACGTACCAGGCGGCGGCTTTCAGCGCGAGCACGACAAAAGCGACCACGATCGACCAGAAGGCAAGGTTGGCGACCTTGCGCTTCGCGGCCGCCCTGGCTGCGATCGCCATCGTGTTCTCGGCTTCGGCCATTGGCGTCAGGCTGCCTTTTCCTTGGCCTTTCGCGGCAAATGCGCGACGATGTTCTCGATGATGCGCATGCCGGCATTGTGGCCGAGCGTCATGATCGATTCCGGGTGGAACTGGACCGCGGCGATCGGCTCCTTGCGGTGCTCGAAGGCCATGATGACGCCGTCTTCCGTCTCGGCCGTAACCATGAAATCGTCGGGCAGGCGTACCGGATCGGCGAAGATCGAGTGGTAGCGGCCGACGGTGACTTCCTTGGGCAGGCCGGAGAAGATGATGCCCGGCTTCGAGACGCGGATACGCGACGGCTTGCCGTGCATGGGAATGTGCAACTGCCTGAGTTCTCCGCCATAGGCTTCCGCCAGTGCCTGCAGGCCGAGGCACACGCCGAAGATGGGCAGGTCGCGCGCGCGCGCCTTTTTGATGGTCGCGGCGCAGTCGAAGTCCTTCGGCGTGCCGGGTCCGGGTGACAGCACCACGAGGTCGGGCTTCAGCCGGTCGAAGACTTCCTCCGGCACCGGCGAGCGCACGGTCGAGACATTGGCGCCGGTCTGGCGGAAGTAGTTGGCCAGCGTATGGACGAAGGAATCCTCGTGGTCGACCAAAAGGATGTTGACGCCGTCGCCGACGCGCGCCGTGGTGCGCTCGGTGCTGGTCGAATTGCCCGTCTTGGCGTCGCGGATCGCGGAGAGCATGGCGGATGCCTTCAGTTCGGTTTCAGCTTCTTCTTCCTCTGGAATGCTGTCGAAGAGCAATGTAGCGCCGGCACGAACCTCGGCGATGCCGTCCTTGATGCGGATGGTGCGCAAGGTAAGGCCGGTATTCATGTCGCCGTTGAAGTTGACCATGCCGATCGCGCCGCCATACCAGGCGCGCGGGCTTTTCTCGTTCTGCTCGATGAAGCGCATGGCCCACAGTTTCGGTGCGCCGGTGACGGTGACCGCCCAGGCGTGCGAGAGAAACGCGTCGAAAGCGTCCATGCCTTCACGCAAGCGGCCCTCGATGTGGTCGACGGTGTGGATCAGGCGCGAATACATCTCGATCTGGCGGCGGCCGATGACGCGTACAGAACCCGGCTCGCAGACCCTGGACTTGTCGTTGCGATCGACGTCCGAGCACATTGTGAGCTCGGATTCGTCCTTCTTCGAATTGAGCAGCTTCAGGATCTGCTCGCTATCGGAAATGGCGTCGTCGCCGCGTTTGATGGTGCCGGAGATCGGACAGGTCTCGACGCGGCGGCCGTTGACGCGCACGAACATCTCCGGCGACGCACCGATCAGGTATTCGTTCTCGCCCAGGTTGATGAAGAAGGAATAGGGCGACGGGTTGATGGACTTCAGCTTGCGCGAAATCTCGGAGGGCTGGGTCTCGCAACGCTCGTAGAACATCTGGCCGGGGACGACCTCGAACAGGTCGCCACGCTTGAACGAGTCCATCGCGCGGCGCACCAGATTGGCGTATTCGCCGGGCTCATGGTCGCCGCGTGGCGGGATGCGGTCGGCGGTCCTGAACGGCTCGGCGATTTGGTCGCGTGGCAGGCCTTCGGTCGAAAAACCTTCGCCCGCATAGTCGTAGCGATCGGTCCAGGCCTTGGCCGAGTAGTGGTCGACGACCAGAATCTCGTCGGGCAGGAACAACACCAGGTCGCGCTGGCTTTGCTTGCGCACGAGCGTGTGGTCGACCGGGTCGAACTGGAAGGCAAGGTCGTAGCCGAAGGCGCCGTAGAGACCGAGATTGGCGTCTTCCGCCGTCTTGAACAGCGCGGTGATGGCGCGCAGCACAGTGAAGACCGAGGGAACGCGGCTGCGTTCCTCCTCGGTGAAGACACGGCCGGGTTTGGCGACATCGAGGCGGATCAGCTTTTTCGAGGTCTCGGCGATCGTGACCTCGGCGAGGCCGCCCAGTGTCCTGCCGATGACCGGCAACAGCGCCTCGCCACGGCCGTTCAGCGCCTCGATACGCATGGCGCGGCCGCGTGCCGAGATGACCAGCGGCGGATCGATGATGGCCGTATCCCAGCGCGTGTAGCGGCCGGGATATTCGTAGTTCGAGGAAAATACCGCGCCCCGGCGCGAGTTCAGTCCGTCGACATAAGTGTCGATCGCGCCTTCATAAGGGCGGCCGTGGCGCTCGCGGGTGATGGTGATGCCACCCGCCGTCGCGAAGCTTTCAGCGCCGTTTTCCAGAACCTTCAACGTCATTGCCGTCTCCATCAGCTACTTGGGCAACGGACCCGGGAATGGCTTTAAAAAACAAATGGCCGCCCGGACATTCCGTTGCGGCCACCCTCTATTTTCACGCGCACGCGTTCGAACAGGCCGCTGTCAGCAGGCCCACCACCAAATGGTCTTGATCGAACGCATGTTCATGGCGATTCCCTTAGCGGCGATTGGGCGGCCGCGCAACTGGATTCGACGCAGGCTCAATCCTCCAGCGTGCCCGACCTTGCATCGGCGCTCTTCCTGTCGCCAACCAGTTTCAACAGGTCTTCGCCGGAGCGGATGATGCGGCGCGAGCGGCGGGTCAGGATGATGCCGTCCTGCGGCGCGAACACTTCCGTGCGGCCATCGGCTTCGCCTGGCGCGTGAACGATGGTAGCGAGCCGCGCGCCCCTGGTGACGCGGTCGCCGGGCTTGACGTCGTAGAGGACCGCACCGCCACGGGGCGCCGGCATCATGTCGATATTTTCCAGAGGTGCCGCGACGCCCTTGAAGGGGCCGGGCGCGGGCAGGGCGGTGTCGGATATCACGCCGCGCGCCACCAGCAGCCGGTAGAGGCCTTCGGCGTCGGACTTGGCCAGCGCGCCGTCGACATCGAGAATGCCGCGATATTCGACGGTGGTGGCGACGCGCCTGTCGAACTTCGCCACATCGGCCGATGCGTTCTGGTAGGGCATGATCGAAGCGCCCTCGAAGGTGCCGTCTGTGTCCTCGCTCCACAGCACCACGGCATCGACGCCCATGGCGGCGGCGCAATCGGCCATCCCGGGCCACAGGCTGGTGTGGACGTAGAGATAGGCAAGACCCTCATCGTCGCAGTGCAGGTCGAGCACGATGTCATGGCCGAGCGAAAGCTGCACCAGGCGCGACTTCAGCCGATGGTCGGCGCCGCCAAAGGTGGCGTCCGGCAAGAGCCTGGCGTCGGGCGCGGCCAGCAGCGGAAAGCCGCGGTTGAAGTTGGTGCGGGTGCCGAGATGAAAGCGACCCTGGTGCTCGCCGAAGTGGTATTGCGCGCGGCCGATCGGGTTGGCCCAGGGCACGATGGTGATGTTGCCCCTGATGCGACCCTCGGCCTCGGCCTTGTTCAGCATCGGCATCAATGCATCGATGGCGACGACGCCAGGCAATTCGCCGGCATGGAGCGCTGCCTGCAGGTAGGCCGAAGGTGCTGTCTTGTCGGCGCCGGCCAAGCGGAGCACCGGGAATTCGTAGGAAACGCCGTCGCTGTCGCCGGCGATGCGTTCGATCGATTTCTGCATGACGTTCTCCATGAAAGCGAGAAGACATGCCCATTGGAAGGTACCGATGTCGATTGGTCCAGCCCGCCGCGCTATGGGCGCAAGGGCCTATTCCGCGGCAGCGTGAAGCGTGACAGGCGCGCGCCTGTCCAGCGCCGCCGACAGCACCGCAACGGCGACCGCCAGCAGGGCTAGCACCGCGCCGACCAGTGGCAAACCGGCATAGGAAACGCCTGATGACAGCGCCACGCCGCCGATCCATGCGCCGCCGGCATTGCCGACATTGAAGGCGCCTTGATTGAGCGTGGCTGCAAGGTTCGGTCCTTCGGAAGCCGCCTCGACGACCCGGATCTGCAGAGGTGGCACGACGACGAAGATGAGCAGGCCCCAGAGGAAGACGATGCCGATGGCAACGCTGGCGATCGCGCCGAACTGCATGAAGCCGACGAACAGCAGGGCCATCAGCAGCAAGGTGGCGATCACTGTCGGCATCAGTTTCCAGTCGGCAAGCCTGCCGCCGATGATGTTGCCGATGGTCATGCCGGCGCCGAACAGCAACAGCACCCAGGTGACAGCCGCGGTCGACAGGCCCGACACGTCGGTGAGGTATGGCTTTATGTATGTGAAAACGGCGAACAGGCTGGCCGAGGTCAGCGCCGCGATCAGCATCGCCAGCCACACTTGCAGCTTGCCGAGCACACGGACTTCGGCGCGCAGACCGCCGCCGCTCGGTTCCGTGACGTCGGACGGCACCAGCCAGGCGATGGCGGCGACCGAGATCAGGCCGATGCCGACCACGGCCAGAAAGGTGGCCCGCCAGCCGAAGGCTTCGCCGAGTGCGGTGCCTGCGGGAACCCCGAGGATGTTGGCGAGCGTCAGGCCCGCGAACATCAGCGCGATGGCGCTGGCGCGCTTGTTGCGCGGCACAAGGCTTGCCGCGACGACCGAGCCGATGCCGAAGAAGGCGCCATGTCCGAAAGCGGTGAAGACGCGCGCAGCCATCAGCAGCCAGTAATTGGGCGCGATGGCGCAGAAGAGGTTGCCGACGACGAACAGGGCCGCAAGTCCCACCAGCACGGGCCTGCGCGGCAAATGCGCGGTGGCCATGGCCACGACAGGCGCGCCGAAGACGACTCCCAGCGCATAGCCGGTGACCAGCAGGCCGGCGGCGGGGATCGTCACGCCGAGATCGGCGGCGACCTCGGGCAGCAGGCCCATGATGACGAATTCGGTGGTGCCGATGCAGAAGGACGCAATGGCAAGCGCAAGGATCGGCAAAGGCATGAGAGGTCCAGACTGAATCGGTTCAATTTCAGACTGCGCGAGGACCCCTGCCGGGCGCAACAGACATTGCCGCAATGCAGCAATGCAGAAAGCATGGAGCGGACGTCTCCTCTTCTAACGGCCCGACGCAGACCGATCCTTCAAGGGCTGAAACGATGTCGCTTCGTGCCCGACACGATATCTTGAAGCCGGCGCGGCCCCAGCAATAAATGCGTGATGACGACCGTGAAATCGCGGAGCCTTCGGCAAGGCACAGGCGACGATTGAAGGGGCAGCGGCTGACAGTCTCACGCCAGCGGCTTCAGCTCCTGGGCGATGGTGGGCAGCAGCTCCGAGACGGTGGGATGGATGTGCACGGCGCGCGCCAGTGTGTCGACCGACGCCTTGGCGTACATCAGGTCGAGCACGCAATGCACCGCCTCGTCACCGCCGGGACCGAGCACCGAGCAGCCGAGGATCTCCCTGGTGTCGGCATCGACGAGGATCTTCATGAAACCCTGCGTCTCGCCCTTTTCGATGGCGCGGCCGACACGGGTCATCGGCCGCTGGCCGACAAGGGCGCGACGTCCGGATTTCCTCACCGCCGTCTCGGTCATGCCGCAACGGCCGAGCGGCGGATCGATGTAGAGCGCGTACGCCTCGATGCGGTCGCTGATCCTGCGCGGATCCTTGTCGAGCAGATTGGCGGCGACGATCTCATAGTCGTTGTAGGAGGTGTGGGTGAAGGCGCCCTTGCCGTTGCAGTCGCCCATCGCCCAGATGCCTGGCACGCTGGTGCGCAGCTGGTCGTCGACGACAACCGCGCCGCGTCCGTCGACCTCGACGCCCGCCTTGTCGAGGCCGAGATCGTCGGTATTGAGCGTTCGGCCCAGCGCCAGCAGCACATGCGAGCCGACCGCGGGCGGCTGGCCCGTGGAGAAACTCACGGCAATGTCCCCGCCCTGCTTGGCGAAGCCGATGTCATCGGCGCCGACATGGACCGCGATCCCTTCGTTTTCGAGGATCGACAGGATGGCGGCCGAGACGTCCTCGTCCTCGCGGCCGGTGAGGCGCGGGCTCTTTTCGATGACGGTGACTTCCGAACCGAAGCGGCGGAACATCTGCGCGAATTCGAGCGAGATGTAGCTGCCGCCGACGACGATCAGGTGGCGCGGCAAAACGTCGAGATCCATCATCGACGAGTTGGTCAGATAGTCGATGTCGTGGATGCCGGGCAGGTCCGGCACCGAGGCGCGGCCGCCGGTGTTGAGAAAGATCTTGTCGGCGGTCAACAGGTCGTCGCCGACGCGCACCGTGTTGGCGGATTCGAAGCGTGCATGGCCGCGATAGAGAGTGCAACGCTCCATTCCGGCGATCCAGGTCTCCAGATTGCCGCGGGCGTCGTTGGTGACCTTGTCCTTGCGCGCCTTGATCCTGCTGTAATCGATCCCGACGGGACCCGGGAACGTCACGCCATAGTCGGCGGCGCGCCGCGCCAGATGGGCGGCATAGGCGCTGGCGACCATGGTCTTGGTCGGCATGCAGCCGGTGTTGACACAGGTGCCGCCGACCAGCTTGCGCTCGATCAGCGCCACGCTCATGCCGGCTGCCGTCAGACGGCCCGCCAGGGGCGACCCCGCCTGGCCAGCGCCGATGACGATGGCATCGAAGGTCCTTGCGTTCAAGGTCTGGGCCGTCATGCCACCGCCGCCACGATCAGCAGGCCGCCGATGATCGCCACCGCATCCTCGATGAAGGCCGCGGGCGGATCCTTGCCGAAAACGGCCGCCAGCCGGCCGCGCGCTTCGGCACCACCCAGGGTGCCGATGACCGCGCCGATCGCTCCGGCGATCAGGCACACGATGGTGGCGCCGCTGGTCGCGCCGATCACCGCGCCGCTGAACGCGCCGAGCAGAATGCGGGCGCCGAACTGCTGCGGCACCTTGCGGCTTGGCGTCGACGGCAGCTGGTCGGTGACCAGTTCGACTATGGCCAGGACGGTGAAGATGCCGACAGCCGCCCAATGGCCCATGAAGCTCGCCCAGGTGCCGGCAACCGGCAGCCAGCCGAGATAGGCGCCCCAGGCAACGGCGGCAGGTGCCGTCATGGCGCGCAGGCCGGCAATGACGCCGATCAGGAGTGCAAGAATGTAGAGCATGGTCGATCCCCCTCGATCCCGGGCCGGTACAGCCTTGAAACGGCAAGCTACCATAGGCCGGATATTTGGCTAGGCCGCAGACTCACAAGCGCACAGCCACGGCGGATCGAGGCAAGTCAGTTGGCTGATGGAGCGTTGATCGCAAATTGCGCGGCGAAAGCCCTGATATAAGCGGGCCGAGCTTCCCCACGCGCCACATAGGCGGCCAGGTTTTGGTATTCATCCAGAATGCCTGACATCCTCAGTCGCAGCAGCACTGACACCATCAGTAGATCGCCGGCGCTGAACGCATCATCGAGCCAGTCCGCGACGCCCAAATGAGCCGAGAGACAGTCCAGCCGGGCGCGAACACGGTCCTTTACCAGCGGCAAGCGCGCCTCGCTCCAGGGCTTGTCGGCTTCGAAAATTCTTGCCGTGGTCAGTTCGAGGATCGGCGGCTCTATGGTGTTCAGTGCGGCGAACATCCACGTGATCGCTCGCGCGCGGGCGTTGCGCTCCTTCGGCAGCAGGCCCGCATGCTGCTCGGCAAGATGAAAGACGATCGAGCCGGTCTCGAACAGCGAGAGAGAACCGTCCTCATAGGTAGGGATCTGGCCGAAAGGATGGATGGCCAGATGGTCAGGCGCCTTCATGCCCGCGAAAGAAACAAAACGAACCGCGTAAGGCTGCCCCACTTCTTCCAGCGCCCAGCGAACACGCGTATCGCGGGCCAGTCCCTTGCCGCCATCGGGTGATCGTTCAAACGCCGTGATCGTGATTGTCATCGCATTTGTTCCTTGCCTGGGCGAATTTCTTCGGCTTCCTACCGAGGACGAATGAGCTTCCCGGAAATCGACATCGGTCCTGAACTATTTCATTGCTGGAGCAGATCGCGAATGGCCGCCAATCAGCAAGGCCGCGCATCCTGGTTTACGGATTTCACGTCAGTCCTCGCCTTGGCGCTGTTCGCAGTGATGTAAAAAAACGGAGGCACTGCCATGGTTCAGAGCGAACGCGCGAAAATGGCTGGTGGTGAATGGTATACGTGCCTGGATGACGATCTTGGCGCGTTGCGCGGCTTGGCCGCGGATGCGGTGTTCGAGCACAATACGCTGCCGCCTCGCCGACGCGGGAATCTCGGGCCGGCCCTGCGGACACTGCTGGGCGGCGTGGGCGAGGGTGCCCGCATCGAGGCGCCGTTCCATTGCGCCTACGGCTTCAACATTTTTCTCGGCGCCGGCACCTTCCTCAATGCCGGCTGCACCATTCTTGACACCGCGCCGGTGCGTATCGGCGAGGGGACGCTGCTTGGCCCCAATGTGCAGATCTATTGCGCCGAGCACCATAAGGAGGCGGCAAGGCGCCAGGCGGGGCTGGAGATCGCCAAGCCGGTCACGATCGGTGACAATGCCTGGATCGGCGGCAGCGCGGTCATCCTTGGCGGCGTCAGCATCGGCGAGGGCGCCATCGTCGGCGCCGGGGCGGTGGTGACGCGCGACGTGGCGGCGCACACGACCGTGGTCGGCAACCCGGCGCGGGTGGTCAGGCGGGGCTAACACTACGCGGCGGGAACCTGATCGTCGCTTCAAAACCGTCCCGTCGGCCGGATGCCGGTGAGGTCAGGACAAGCGTCGCATCGATCTGCTGCAGGATTTTGGTGACGATCGCCAGTCCCAGGCCTGATCCTTCGGCACGCGTCCCACCGCGTTCGAACCGTTTGACCAGACCGCCGGGAGCTGACGCCACCGGACCTTGGTTGATCACGCTGAGCCGAGCATCGTCAGTGATGCGAACGACAACCTCGCCGCCCTCGGCGCCATGCCGCAAGGCGTTCTCGATGAGGTTGCGCAGGATAATGGCCAATGCATCCGTATCGATCGCGGCCAACGCCTTGCCTTGGTCGGACGTTTCAAGACGAAGCCGACCCCTGTTCTGGCCGTGCTGCTCGAAGTCAGCGACCACCAATGCGGCGACCGCGGCGAGATCGGCTGGCTTGCCGGCGATCGCTACTCCGGCGTCGGCGCGCGCCAGC
Organism: Mesorhizobium sp. B2-5-7; assembly: GCF_006440875.1. Lineage (NCBI taxonomy): Bacteria > Pseudomonadati > Pseudomonadota > Alphaproteobacteria > Hyphomicrobiales > Phyllobacteriaceae > Mesorhizobium > Mesorhizobium sp. B2-5-7. Next base: position 1,141,145 of record NZ_VFUO01000002.1, read on the forward strand.
TGCATCAGCTTTTCGGACAGGCCGGCGAGGTCGGACAGAGCCGCCTTGATCTGGCGCGGGCGTTTTCTTGCCGCCTCGTCGGATGTTTCCGCGATCAGGCGCTCCGTTTGTGCCAACGCGCCGGCGATCGGTGTGCGCAATTCATGCGCGGCGTTCGCCGTGAACTCCTTTTCAGCGTCGAGCGCCATATGCAGGCGCCGCATCAGGCTGTTGACCGACTTGGCGATGGCGGCAAGTTCGGAGGGCAGGTCCTCGGTGCGGATCGGAGCAAGGTTGTCGCCGTGGCGGGCGCTGATTTCGCCGCGCAGTGTCGCGATCGGCCTCAGGAAACGCGTCAGGGTCAGCCACGCGACAAGTGCGCTCAACGGGATCAGAATGACCATCGGTATGAGGAAGCCGGTGGCGGCTTCGAGCGTTTCCTCATTGCGCCGTGAATCGAGCTCGGCGATCTGGATGAGTATTGTGCCGCTGACCGCAGGCTCGGTGTAGATGCGCCATCCGGCTGCCTCCGAGAAGCCCTGCTCGAGCTCAGCCGTGAGCGGCTCCGCGGGAGCGTCATGGGAATGCATGAGAAGGCGGCCGCCGGCGTCCCGCACCTGGAAGATGAGGCGGCCGCCTTCGTCGTCCGAAACAGCCTCCCCCAGCCTGCGCGGCGATTGCGATGCCTCACGCCCGAACATATCGTCGATGACCAGCGGCAGCAGTCTGCGGGCTGCCTCCTGCATCGAATTGTCCATGGCTTCATTGATTTCGCGGTGCAGCGTGATGCTTCCGGTGCCAGCGGCGACCAGGCCAACAGCGACCGTGACGAGGATCAGCGACGACACGAGGCGACCGGCAAGGCTGCTGAAGACCTTCATGGGAGTGCAAGGCGGTAGCCCAACCCCCTCACGGTTGTAAGGACCTGGCGCCCGATCTTCTTGCGCAAGCGGCTGACATAGACTTCGACAGTGTTGCTTTCGATCTCCGCGCCGAAGGCATAGAGCGCGTCCTCGATCTGGTTCTTGCCGACTGTCATGCCGGGCCGGCGCAGGAACTGCTCCAGCACCGCCCATTCGCGCGATGTCAGCATGGCCTCGGTGCCGTCGATGGTAACGCGGCGCGCGGCCTGGTCGATTTCGACGGCTCCGAGCCGGATCAAAGGGTTGGGGTTTCCGGCATAGCGGCGCGCGACCGCGGCAAGGCGTGCGGACAACTCGCTGAGATCGAAGGGCTTGACCAGATAGTCGTCCGCCCCGGAATTCAGCCCCGCTATGCGGTCTGAGAGCTGGTCGCGCGCGGTCAGGATGATGACCGGCGTATCGGTGCCTTCACGACGCAGCGTTTTAAGGAATTCGAGACCCTTGCCGTCGGGCAGATGCAGGTCAAGCAGGAGGAGCACATAGGAAACTACACGGAGGTGATCGCAGGCACCGCCAAGCGTCGTGCTCCAGTCCACGGCGTGGCCGTCGGCAGCGATATGATCGCGCACCGCTTCGCCCAGCACCGGATCATCTTCGATCAACAGAACGCGCACTTCGCCTCCGTGTCGCTGCAACACGCGCCTTCATGCGGCACGAGGCTGACAGGAAGCTGAATGAAAGCCAACTGAGGCTTTTGCACGATGCGATGCGTGTTCAGGCTGCTGTCAGGTTTCGCGGCCAAGGTCCTCGACATCGGAATCGGCCGATGGAGAAAATAAGATGAAGACCTTGATCCTGACCGCGCTGGTTATGGCTTTTGCCAGACCGGCCTTCGCCGCCGACAAATGCGATGTGCCGACCGGCCAGTGGCAGCCGCGCGAAGCCTTGCAGAAGAAGCTCGAAAGCGAAGGCTGGAAGGTTCGCAGCATCAAGACGGAACACGGCTGCTATGAAGCCAAGGCGCTTGACGCCAATGGCAAGAAGCTGGAAGCCGTCTTCAATCCCAAGACGCTGGAGTCGGTCGGTGCCGATTCCGATGACGGTTGACGGCCATGAACGCCACTGTTTCGACACGAGAAACCTCGGTCGAGTCGACACGAGAGGCCTCGGTCGAGGTCTGGAGCCCCTACGTCCGCCTCTTTCACTGGTCGCTGGTCCTTTGCGTCGCGGTGGCGTGGCTTTCTTCAGGCGAAATCATGAAGGTGCATGAACTGGCCGGCTACAGTGCCGGGGTTCTGATTGCCTCGCGTTTGATCGCCGGTCTGGCGGGGTCGGGATACACGCGCTTCCGTCAGTTTGTGCGTGGACCGCGCGTGGTGAGTTCTTATCTCGCCGACGTGGCGCATGGCGATGAAAAACGCTATCTCGGCCACAACCCCGCCGGCGGTGCCATGGTGCTGGCGCTTCTGGCTTGCGTGGCAGGAATTGCGCTCACCGGCTGGATGCAGACCACCGATGCCTGGTGGGGCGTGGCCTGGGTCGAGGATACGCACAAGATCCTGGGCAATGGTGTACTGGTGCTGATTGGACTTCATGTCGGCGGCGTGCTGCTCGCCAGTCTGCGTCATCATGAAAATCTGGTTCGCGCCATGATCACCGGCCGTAAACGCGCGGCCTCGCCGCAAGACGTTGGCTGACCGCGGAGAGCGGAAATGCAAGGGCACCGCAGCGACGCGACGCCCTTGCCGTTCGATCACGATGACAGGGCCAGCGCCACCCGTCCGTCCTGATCGACCCGTCTGGAAAACTGGCGCCGATATTGCGCGGGTGATGTCCTTAGCCGCGCGGCGAAATGTTGGCGCAAGGAAGTTGCGCTGCCGAAGCCGGCCTCGAAGGCGACCATGTCCACCGGCTTGTCCGTCGTCTCCAGCAGCCTCTGCGCCAGCGCGACGCGCTGGTCGGCCAGCCAGTCGCCGAAGCTGGTACCTGTCGTCTTCTGGAAACGGCGGGTAAAGGTGCGGCGGGTGAGACCGGCCGCGTCAGCGACGCTGTCGAGACTGTGCGGTTCGCCTGATGTCGCGCGCACCATGTCGAGAGCCTGGGTAAAGCGGTCGGCGGCCGGGCTCGGCGCTACCGGGCGTTCGATGAACTGCGCCTGTCCGCCTTGCCGGTGCGGCGAAAGCACGATGTGCCGGGCGAGCCGCAGTGCCGCCTCGGCGCCATAGCGGGCGCGCACGATGTGCAGGCAGCAGTCGAGCCCGGCGGCGACGCCGGCGGAGGTGACGATGTCGCCGCCGTCAACGTAGAGCACGTCCGCATCGACCGAAATGTCGGGATGGAGAGCCTGCAACTGATCCGTATAGGCCCAATGCGTGGTCGCCTTCCGTCCTGAAAGCAGGCCGGCGGCGGCGAGGGCAAAGGTGCCGAGGCAGAGGCCCACGATCAGCGCGCCGCGCCGGTGGGCGCGGCCGAGCGCTTCCTTGAGCGGTTTTGCCACAGGCGCTCCGAGATCCTTCCAGCTCGGGATGATGACGATATCGGCGTCTTCGAGCGCGGCAAGCCCGTGCGGGACCAGGATGCTCAATCCGGCGTCGGTCTGGATCAGCCCTTCCTCCACGCCGCAGACGCGGAAGTCGAAGCGCGGCAGGCCGAGCCTGGTGCGGTCGGCGCCGAACACCAGGCACGGCACGGAGAGATGGAACGGACTGATGCCGTCGAAGGCGAGGACGGCGATGATGGGAGCGGTCATGGGGCGTTTCCAGTGTGAAGGAGGATTGTCCCAATTCTTTCGTATGATGTCAATCGGGCCACTGTTGGCGCCTCGGTCAGCAGGCTATCTTCGGTCCATCGCATTCAAGCCTGAAAGGAAATATCATGTCTGCCCCAGCCAACACCGCGCCGCGCCGCGCGCTGATCGTCGTCGACGTCCAGAATGACTATGACGGCGGCAACCTGGCGATCCAGTATCCGCCGTTCCGCGACAGCGTCGTCAACGTGACGCGTGCCATGGATGCCGCATCGGCAGCAGGCATCAAGGTCGTGGTCGTCAAGCAGATGGCGCCCGAGACGTCGCCGATCTTCGCCCGGGGCAGCCATGGCGGCGAACTGCATCCCGAGATCGCCAGGCGCGGCCGCGACCATTATGTCGAGAAGAACTTGCCAAGCGCCTTCACCGGTACCGACCTCGAGGACTGGTTGCGCGCCAACGCCATCGATACGATCGCGGTCGTCGGCTACATGACGCATAATTGCGACCTGTCGACCATCATCCATGCCGTGCATATGGGCTTCGCGGTCGAGTTCCTGTCCGACGCGAGCGGTTCGGTGCCTTACGCCAACAGCGCCGGCTATGCCTCGGCGGAGGAGATCCATCGCGTGGTGAGCATCATCCTGCAGTCGCGCTTCGCCGCGGTGCTCAAGACCGCCGAATGGATCGACTGCCTGGAGACCGGCGCACTGCCGGAGCGCGACACGATCCATGCGTCCAACCAGCGGGCGCTCTCGCGCAGCGCCGCGTAGGACGATCCGCAAACGAGAAGGGCGCCGCGGCGATGCGGCGCCCTTCTTGTTCTGTCGAGATAAAAGATCAGAACAGGCCTTCGATCTGGCCGGCCTCGTTGAGGAAGATCTTTTCCGACGACGGCTTGCTCGGCAGGCCCGGCATTGTCATGACCTCGCCGCAGATGATGACGACGAAGCCGGCGCCGGCGGACAGCCTGACCTCGCGCACCGGCACGGTGTGGCCGGTCGGCGCGCCGCGCAGGTTCGGGTCGGTCGAGAACGAGTACTGTGTCTTGGCCATGCAGACCGGAAGGTTGCCGTAACCGGCATCCTCCCAGGCCTTCAACTGGTCGCGCACCGATTTGTCGGCGATGGCTTCCGAGCCGCGATAGATGCGCTGAACGATGGTGTTGATTTTCTCGAACAGCGGCATGGAGTCGGGATAGAGTGGCGCGAACTGCGACGCGCCGGATTCGGCGAGCGCCACCACCTTGTGGGCAAGCTCCTCGATGCCGGCGGAGCCGTTGGCCCAGTGCTTGCACAGGATCCCTTCCTCGCCCATCGAGGCGACGTAGTCCTTGAGCGCCTGGATCTCGGCGTCGGTGTCGGAATAGAAGTGGTTGATGGCAACGACCGCCGGGACGCCGAACTGCCTGATGTTCTCGATGTGGCGTCCAAGGTTCGGGCAGCCCTTCCTGACGGCTTCGACATTCTCCTTCCCAAGGTCTTCCTTCTTGACGCCGCCATTCATCTTCATGGCGCGCACGGTGGCGACGATGACGGTGGCGGCCGGCTTCAGCCCGGCCTTGCGGCACTTGATGTCGAAGAACTTTTCGGCACCCAGATCAGCACCAAAACCGGCTTCGGTGACGACGTAGTCGGCAAGCTTGAGCGCCGTTGTGGTGGCGACGACCGAATTGCAGCCATGCGCGATGTTGGCGAACGGGCCGCCATGCACGAAGGCCGGGTTGTTCTCCAGCGTCTGCACCAGATTGGGCTGCATGGCGTCCTTGAGCAGGACGGCCATGGCGCCATCGGCCTTGAGGTCGCGGGCATAGACCGCCGACTTGTCGCGGCGATAGGCGACGATGATGTCGCCGAGGCGCTTTTCCAGGTCCTTCAGGTCGGTGGCGAGGCACAGGATGGCCATTACTTCCGAGGCGACGGTGATGTCGAAGCCGGCTTCGCGCGGAAAGCCGTTGGCGACGCCGCCGAGCGAGCAGATGATCTCGCGCAGCGCCCGGTCGTTCATGTCCATGACGCGGCGCCACACCACACGGCGGGTGTCGATGCCGAGTTCATTGCCCCAGTAGATGTGGTTGTCGATCAGGGCCGACAAAAGGTTGTGCGCCGTGGTGATGGCGTGGAAGTCGCCGGTGAAGTGGAGGTTCATGTCCTCCATCGGCACGACCTGCGCGTAACCGCCGCCGGCGGCACCGCCCTTGACGCCGAAATTCGGGCCGAGCGAAGCTTCACGGATGCAGACGATCGCCTTCTTGCCGATGCGGTTCAGACCGTCACCGAGGCCGACGGTGGTGGTGGTCTTGCCTTCGCCGGCCGGGGTCGGGTTGATGGCGGTGACGAGGATCAGCTTGCCGTCCTTGTTGCCCTTCACCGACTTGATGAACTCGGCCGAAATCTTGGCCTTGTCGTGGCCGTAGGGCAGCAGATGTTCGGTTGGGATGCCGATCTTCTGGCCGATCTCCTGGATCTGCTTTTTCCTGGCGCCACGCGCGATCTCGATGTCGGACTTCACTTCGGCCATAACGGCGTTCCTCTGGATTGGACGGTGGAGGGGACGGGGTTGATCTTACTCGCAAGAAGGCTGGAGCCGGACGCGCAGGGCATCTAACCCTGTCGCTGCGGCGGCGTCAACTTTCATGCAACTATGTTTCCTATAGAGAAAATTCCTCTGCGGCGGCCGACCTATTCCCGGTTCTTTATGGCTCCGCTTGCCGCGCCGTATAGAAGCCAGAGCAGGGGCGCTTCCGCCGTCTCAAAACAGCCGCACAATGCACGGAATGCGACAGACGCGACGACGCAAATCCGCCATCGCGAGTGTTGCCGTGGGACAGCGCTACTGCGTCAGCACGTTGCTGATTTCAACCATGTTCGAGCGCACCCGAAGCACGTAGAAGCCCATCGTCGTCAGATGGGTGGGCAGCAGCCAGCCGTCCTCGCGGCCATTGGCGATGATGAAGGGCTGGATGCGCAGGGCCGACACGAACTGCGCGTCCATCGTATCCCACAGGCTCTGCAGGTGCTTTTCCTTGATGACGTCCTCGAAGTCGGCCTGGGCGCCCTTCATCAGGCCGTAATAGGCATAGAGCTGGCCATAGGCGAACCAGTAGCGGTCGTCGGCGCGGGTGTCGAACCAGCCATTGTTGTGGTTCTCGGCACGCTCCTTGAGGATGGCGGAGGTCGAGCCGATGTCACTGGCGATGCGATCGATATACTGCTTCAGATTGTCGGCGCGGGCATCGAAAGTGGCCTGGCAGGTGGCGAGCCGGGCATTGAACGAACGCAGCTTGCGCACGGCGTCGCGATAGTAGCTCGGCGTCGGTGTCTTCGGTCCAAACGGGCTCACGCCGAAATACCAGGTGTACTCGTCGAACTGCAGATTGCCACGCGCGTCCTGCAGGTCGGCATCGATCTGCGAGGTGGTGCGCACGCGGCCGAGATTGTCGGCAAGCTCGGTCGCCGTGCGTCGCACCGCCTGGTTGATGCCGCGCTGGAAAGAGGCCTTGTTGTCCATCCACGGGGTGTTGTCCCAGTCGATGCCGAACAGGCCGAGCTTGTAGAGGATCATCGACGAGATCCAGGCATTCTGGTTGACGTTGAAGTCAGTCAGGTCCGCCGCCACCTGGGCGATGCCGGAGTTGCCGCAAGTCTTGGCCGTGTCGGTGCCGGCGCCGGCGGCCACCTGTTCACCGGCGGAAACGTTGCGCTTCTCGAACGTATAGGTGTCCGGGTAGTTCGGGTTGAACCTGTTCCACCACTGGGTGGCGTAGAAGAAGTTGGCGTAAAGGCCGATCAGCACCAGCAAGGCTAGGCCGACGACGGCCTTCAGGATCCAGCCGCGCTGCGTGTACCAGCGGCCGGCCCACAAGAAGGGCCACAGGATCACGCCGATCAGAAGGCCGATGCCGCGGCCGATCCACTGGAACAGCTTGACGAAGAAGTTCACGATCGGGTCGAGCATGGCTGTATCACCCCCTCAGCACGATGCCAAAAAGTTGCAGGCTTTTTGGATAACATCATGCACCAAAACAACAAGTTAGAACGGAATGCCGGTTCATATCGTTCTAGTCGGTCAGGCCGTAGAGGCGTGTGCGAAACGCCACCTTTTCCTTCAAATATGTGGTTTTCAGAACGTCCACAACATGCGATCGCCAAGCGTCGCTGAAGCCGTCATAGTCCTTGTAGAAGCCGTCCTTGTTGAAGATGTAGCGCGACACGAAGTCCGACGGCACGAAATCCGAGATCAGCCGGTTGGTCAGCCAGGCGTCGGGATGATCAGGCTTGGCGCGGACCACCAGGAAGCGCTGCTGCGGGAAGACGTCCTCGATCTTGAGGTGGCCGAACTGGGCGATCTCGCGCTTGGCGGCGTTGAGGAAGGGAAAATTGCCGTCCCTGGTGATCAGGTCGGCATGGCCTTGGATCCAGGTCTGCAGCCAGACCTTGTCGACATCGGTCAAATTGCGGTTCGGCTCGGCGTCGCGGATCAGCGCGCGCACGACCATTTCAGCGCGGTGCTCGAGATAGCCCGAGGTTTCGATCCAGGAGGCGCGCGGCAATTCGATGCGGCCGGTGGCGGCCAGGAATTTGAACACCTTGTCGGCGTCCTTGATGGAGAGATAGCTCACCTGCCAGGGCCGCGAGCGACGGAAACCTGGAGCCGCCGGATCGCTGATCACCGTCGTCATGTCGGGATCGACGAACACGTAGAGGCCGCCGAAATGGCTGGTCCAGTAAGCGTTGTGGCGGAAGATCACCTGGTCGGGCACCAGCGCGTTCTCCCTGATGTCGCCGCAGACCTTGGCGAGTTCCACCATGCGGGTCAGCATGGCATTGTCGCGCCAGGCGTCGGGCTCCTGCTTCAGCCGGTCGACGAGCTTGCCGAGCTCGGCCGCCTTGCCCAGCACGTCCTCGGCCGACAGCACCTTGAACTCGACCTGGCTGATCGACAGCAGGTCCTCGATGTCGTTGACCTTGGGAACGGAATCCTCGATCTCGCCGTAGATCACGTCCTTGATGGTCAGCGCGTCTATGGCGCGCTGGTTCCTGGACATGAATTCGAACATCAGCTGCGAGGTGTTCGAGAAGGCCGTGTGCACCACCGGCAGGTCGATCTGCGACGGCGTCAGGATGATGAAGCGGCGGTTGACCTCGTTGGGATCCAGATAATCGTAGTCGCCACACTCCTCGGCCACTTCGGGCGAAAAGCCGGTGCGGTCGATCTGGAAGCTCTTCAGCTTTGTCGGCTTGAGACCGAAAGCCGCCAGCGCCTTGTTGTAGCGCTGGATGAGATGCGGCTCGTCGACCGTGAGCAGCCGGCCGTAGATGAGTTCGTTGTCGCGCAGGAGATCGGGTTTGCGGGCGGTCATGTCGAAGAATCCGAAAGGCTTTGCCTGACAAGGCGAAGCGCTAACGTTGACGTCCCCCTCTCCCCGTTCTTCACGGGGAGAGGGTAAGGGTGAGGGGCGGCGCTGACGGTCAAGAATGTGTCTCCCCATAGCCTTCGGCGGCGAGAAATCGAAGATCATTCGTTTCGATATGGCGATCGAGACGCTGTTCGATAGCCGCCAATATGGTTTCGAGCACCGCGTCCCGTTCCTTTAATACGTCGACGTTCCAAAAGCGGAGCACAGACCAATCATTTGAAATCATGAACTGATCGCGGACCTGATCATATTTGTTGCCTGCGTGTTGACTGCCGTCCGCTTCGACAACCAAGTGGCATTCCCTGCAGGCAAAATCAGCAAAGTAGCTGCCTATCGGAAACTGTCGAACGAATTTGTGCCCGTTTAGTCTGCGATCGCGCAATTCCATCCAAAGTGCGCCTTCGGCATCGTTATCCGATTGCCGCAGACGTCTTGCCCGCTTTGTCGTCGTGAGTTCTGGTCCACGCATGCGCTGCCCCTCACCCTCACCCTCTCCCCGTGAAGGACGGGGAGAGGGGGGCATCAGCGTTGGAGCCACACTTTTTAGCACCCGTGGGCAACGAAGCAAATTCACGCATTCCACAGACCCTTCTTCTTCATCTCCTCCATCTCGCGCGCCGCGCGTTCGCGCAGCCTTGCGTCGCGCAGCAGCTTCTCCACCGCGGCATCGTCGGACTTGTCGGAATAGCGGAACTCGGAATCGGCGTAGCGGTTGATCTCCTGCATGACCATGGCAAGCGAGAACGGCCCGCGCAATTCCTCGATCATCGCCTTCTTGTCGTCGTAGCTCTTGTGCATGAAAGCTTCCGGCTTTTCGAACCAGTCGTCGGGAAGCTCGATGTCCATGGCACGCATCTTGATGGCGTCGGTGACGTTCTTGATGGCGCGGCCGGTGAAGCGCGGCTCGGCATCCTTGATCAGGTGCAGGTAGGTGCCGATGTCGGCCATGGTCTTGGGCGCGCCATTTTCCTTCATGTAGCGCTCGTAGACCCGCACCAGTCCGTCCTCCCGCGGCTTTTCATGCTCTTCATAGGCTTCGGTCACGGCGCGCTGGATCTCCTGCGCGGCGTAGAGTTCGTGCTTGCCCAGGGGGATTTCGTGGTTCTTGCCGGCGAGCAGCACGAAAATGTCGATATAGTCGTCGCGCGTCTGCGGCCCGTCGACCAGCCAGCGGGCGCCGGCGCGCTGGCGCAGCGCATCGTCGACATTCTCGGGATAGTTGGAGAACATGCCGAACGAGCAATTGCCACGCACCACGGTGGCAGCACCGGCGAAGGCGTCCATCAGCACGCCGGTGATCTCCTGCAGGCCCGCCGAGGCGCGGTCGTCGGAACGGCGGGCGGCCACCTGGTCGATGTCGTCGATGGTGCCGAAGCCGATGACGCGCGGGTTCAACACATTGTTGATGAACTGGCGGCAGTTCTGGCCAGACTTGCCTTGGTAGGACGAAATCTGGTCGACGCCGAAATTTTCATAGGCAAAGGGGTAGCCGGCGACCTGGCAATAGCCGTTGACGAGGCCGGCGATCATCTGGATCAGCGTCGTCTTGCCGGTGCCGGGCGCGCCGTCGCCGATGAAGGTGAACAGGAAGCCGCCGAGCTCGACGAACGGGTTCAGTTCACGCTCGAAATCATAGGCCATCAGCATCTTGGCGAGCTTGACCGACTGGTATTTGGCGATGTGGTTGCCGACGACCTCTTCCGGTTTCTTGAAGGTCATCACCAGCGGCTTGGAGCGCTTGCCGGGCGCGACGTCGAAGCCGTCGAGGGTGAAGTCGTCGGCGTCGATGCGGATATGGGCGTTCTCGAACGGGCCGATGCCGTCGAAGCGGCTTTTGCGCGCCAAAAGCCCGTCGATGGCGACGCGGGCGAAGGCGCGCGCCCTGGTCGTCAGGTCGCCGTCGTCCGTCGAGCCCGCTATCGCCTTGTCGATGCCGGCCAGGATCGATTTCACCGCATCCTGGGGCGTGTCGAACAGGAAGTCCGGCTCGGGGATATCGTTCGGCGCCTCGCCGTCGCCGTCGATGAGCTGGAACAGATACGAGGCGAGGCTGAAGGCCGAAATATAGGCCGAAGCCGACAGCAGTTTCTTGAAGGTGGACGCCTCGTCGCCTTCGAGCGGCGCGCGGGTGTTCCTGGCCTGCAGGCTTTCGAGATCGGAGCCTTCGGCGAAGACGTCCGATACCGCCAGCGCGATCGCCGTGCCGCGCCGGGCGCGAAAGAGCAGCGTGTGCTGCGGGATGGTCAGCAACTGGTCGTCGGGATGAACGGCGCCGACCGTCTTCGACAGCTCGACCTCGCGGGTGCGGCGCACCGAACCGACCGAGACGGTGGAGACGAAGCGGCGGTTGGTGCCGGCCAATGCCGTACCGGATTCGCGCGATGGATCCTCCAGCACGACGATGCGGGTGATGAAGCTCTGCGCGGTGGCGCGGTGTTTTTCGATAGCCGCTTCCGGGATGGTGGTCAGGCCGGTGTCCATGAAGGGTGCTCCGCGGTGTGACGGTCAGACGTCTGAGATGACCTGCCCATTCGACAGGATGTGAACCTTGTAGGCGCCAAAGATCTTCTGTGCTTCGCCGGCCGCGTAAAGCGCCTGGTAGGCTTCGTGCGGGATCAGCGCGTGGTTTTCGTAGCTCGACACGCCCTGGCGGGCGGCTTCCAGGTCGTCGGTGTTGATGAAGAATTCCTGCGTCGTCTTCTCGCTGGAGAACAGGCCCTTGCGGCCGGGCTTCTCGCCCTTGGAATAGACTTCCTGGATGGTCCAGGTCAAAAGCCAGGCATTTTCGGGCTTGCGCACCTTGGCCAGCACTTCCGTCACCGTCGAATTGTTGTCGGTGATGCCTGCCGAGTAGAAGGGGCCAAGCACCACCCGCCTCAGCTGCTTGGGGTGCAATGGCTCGAAATCCTTGTCGAGATTGACCGCGATGGTCGCCGGCGACAGCGTATAGGCTGAATTCTTCTCGGTGAAATCGTCGAAGCGGTGGGCAAGCTCGGGGTTGAGCAGGCCCTCGACGGGCAGCGGAATGTCGACCTTGTCGTTGAGCTTGCCGCTCCGGTCGACCAGCTGGCGGACCATGCTTTCCGAGGAATCCTCCACCGTCACCATGTAGACCAGAGGCAGGTTGGCGCTGCCGTCGAAGCTTGCCCAGTGGACGAGGTAATAAGGCCGCGCCGTCTTCGGATTGACCGACACCTTGGCCGTCTGCGCCAGCGTGAACGGACCGAAGGTCTGCTCGCTCTTGACGTCTTCGAGATAGAGCCGCTCGGCCATCGATTTCTGCAGCGCCTCGGGGAACTCCTTGTGGCGTAGGATGAAGTCGGCCATCTCCTCGCGCAGCTCGCCGGCCTGGGGGATGTTGGCGAGCCGGGCTTCGGCCTGCAGGCGGTCGTTTTCCAGTTCAAGCAGGTTCTGGAACACCGGGTAGCCGCTCTCGGCGCGCGAAATGCGGAACGTGTCCATGAAGCCCAGCCGGTTGCGCCAGCAGGAAAAGGACTTGTCGAGCCGGGCGATGTACTCGGCAACGATCTTGGCGACGATGCCGTGCCGGTAAAGCGGCGAGCGGTCGTCGCGCATGAACACTTCAAGGCCGCTGAGCGCGGCCATGATTGCCGAGAAATACCGCGCCGCGGCGTCGTTTTCGGGGGTCATGCTGTCAGTCCTGGGATTGTCGCACCGGTGTGCGCGGCAATTATGACTGCACGTAGTTGGCCGAATTGTGCTTCTTCAGCACCTCGTCGAAGCGGCGGGCAAAGGCATCGTCGGCCAGCTTCTTGCGGCGCTGGATGTCGGCGCTGGCGACCATGTTCTTCTCGTGCATCTCCAAGAGATCGCCGATGTGCTTCTGCGAGGCGGCGCCGATGCCGGCCATGGTTTCCTCGGCCGTGTTGTCGACCTGGCTGCCCAGCGTGTTGATCTTGTGGGCGACGTCCTGCTGGGCGGCCGTCTTCAGCGAGTCCTCGAGCGCCTTGTAGAGCACGATGCGCTGTTCGGTATCGATGGTCAGCTTGTTGATCAGCGTCGACTGCGCGGCGATCTGGTTGTTGAGCGAATCGACGAAGGTCTGGAACATCGAAGTATAGCGCTCCAGCGTCTGGCTTTCGGCCAGCAGCTCCTGCTCCTTCGCCTGCTTTTCATTGTATTCGGTGGCGAGCTTGGAACGCTCGCCCTCGAGCTGCGTGCGGTCTTTCTGGCTGGTCGAGGCGGCGATCCTGTTTTCGATGTCGAGCAGCATCGGATTGAGCTCCTCGATGCGCTTCTGCACGGTTTCGAGGTTGGTCATGGTGATCTTGCGGCGCTCGATCACCTGCGACAGGCTGGCCTCGGAGGTCTTGTAGCGCTGGTCGAGAATTTCCTTCTGCGCCTTCAATATGCCGACGATGGTATCGGACTTGGCCAGCAGCTCCTGCAGGTTGCCGGCGAGCGACATGTTGCGGACGCGATCGGTGCGCATGCGCTGCTTGCGCTGCGCCGAAAAAACGCCGACGAAGTTTTCCCAGCCGGTATAGTTCTTCATGCTCTCGAACTCGGCGCCGAAGACGTTGGTGGCGTCCTCCAGCCCGATGATCAGGTCGGCGATGTTGCCTTCCATCACCTTCTGCTGCTTCAGCACATCCTCAATGCGGGCGTTCTCGATGTCGAAATTGGCGTCGCCGATCTTCTTGTCGGCGGTTGCGAGCGTGTCGAGCACGGTGCCGGATTGCTCGATCTTGGTGCGCATGTCCTGGACGACCTGCTTGGTCTTGGCAATTTCGGCATCGAAATTCTGCAATGTCGCCATAGGGGCCTCCCGCTTCGGCTTCCGCTCGCTGGTTGCGAACAGCGGCGAATATATGTGGGGTATCAGGGGATTGAAAGACGTGAAGACAGTGGGTGGCGCGAAAACAAATATCCGGCCGAACCCTTGAAAGGCAATGGAGCCGTGGTCATGGCGTGATCAACTGGCAGGCCAAGCCTTGTTCAGCTGATTTTGAACTTTCATGCCGGCAAAGCAATCCATCCACGCGGAAGCGAATGGCTCCTAAACTCGACAACAACTGGCCATTTGCAGCCCCACACGGCGGCACAAGTTGGCCCTTCCGACGACGAACGGCGTCTGCTCAGGGTTTGGGGTCGGCCTTCAGATAGGCGATGACGTTGGCGATGTCGTCGTCATTGCTGAGGCCGCCAAAGGCCATCCTGTTGCCGGGCACCTTCAGCTTGGGCGATCTGAGGTATTCGGCAAGATTTGCCTCGTCCCAGAGGAGGCCGGCAGCACCCGCGCTCTTCATGGCGTCCGAATAATGCCCGAGGAAGCTTTCGGCGGTTCCCGCCTTGCGGCCGACGACGCCCATCAGATGCGGGCCGACCTTGTCGCGGTCGGACGCCGCCTCATGGCAGGCCATGCATCGGTTGAAAACATGTTTGCCCAGCACAGGATCGCCCCCGGCCCGGGCGGTAACGGAGGTGGCAAGCAAAAGAAGGCTGGCGGACAAGGCGGCTCGAAGCATGGCTGACCCCGGGAGGCTCTGGCTGAGGGTGGGAAAATAGGGCGCTGGCCTTAACAAAGGCACCATAGAACGGCGCGGCCGACAAGAGGTGGCAGCCAGCTACCCACGCCGACGCCCCAGCGAGCCACATTCAGCGGCTGATGAAGCCGATGAAGTCGTCAGGTGCCGCGCGGCCCATTTCCTCTTCCCAATGCCGGCGGCAGAGCGAGACGTAGACGTCCTTGCCGATCGCCACCTGTTCGCCCTGCCTGGCCACCTTGCCGTCGGGACCGAGGCGCACGACCATCGTCGCCTTGCGGCCGCAGCGGCAGATCGTGCGCACTTCGCGCAGATCGTCGGCGATCGCCAGCAGCGCGCGCGAGCCGGGAAACAGCTTTCCCTGGAAATCGGTGCGCAGGCCATAGCACATGACCGGGATGTTGAGCCGGTCGGCGATGCGGGCAAGCTGCCAGACCTGCTCCTCCTCCAGGAACTGCGCCTCGTCGACAAAGATGCAATGCACCGCCGTGTGCTGGTGATGCTCGGCGACGCGGGCGAACAGGTCGTCGCCGTCGCGGAACATCTCGGCTTCCGTTTCCAGCCCGATGCGCGACGAGATCAGGCCGGTGTCACCCTTGCGGTAGTGGCCGGCGACGAACAGCATCGTCGTCATGCCGCGCTCGCGGTAATTGTACGACGCCTGCAACAGCATGGTCGTCTTGCCGGCATTCATCGTCGCGTAGTGGAAGTAAAGCTTGGCCATGCCGCTCTTTTAAGCCGCCTTGCCAGGCCTCGGGGAGGGGCCGGCGCCGCATTCCCCTGAAAAAGCCGCCATTGCCGAGGCAGATTGCGCTTGGGCTCGGCGCGGAAAGCGTCAGCTGTGTCGCTGATGGGCCAGCCAGCGCCGTTGATCGTGATTGTCTTAGCGCTTGAAACCACTCCAGAATGGTGTTTGGCTGACGAAACAAGGCGGGCACAAAAACCGTAACTTCGCTTCGCCAAAGAATCGAAATGGGAGAATACAGATGTCGCGCATGAATTCCTTCGTCGCCGGCCTGGGCCTGGCGGCTTTCCTGTCCACGAGCGCCGCCTTCGCCGGCGATCCGGCAAGCTGCAAGGCGGTTCGCCTCTCCGATGTCGGCTGGACCGACATCCAGGCCACCACCGGGCTGGCCTCGGTACTGCTCACCGCGCTCGGCTACGAGCCGCAGGTGATCCAGCTCTCGGTTCCGGTGACCTATGCGTCGCTGAAGAACAAGGACCTCGACGTCTTCCTCGGCAACTGGATGCCGTCGATGACCAATGACATCAAGGATTATACGGCCGACGGTTCGGTCGAGACCGTCAGCCAGAACCTGGCCGGCGCCGGTTACGGCATCGTCGTGCCGACCTATGTCGCGGATGCCGGCGTCAAGTCGCTGACCGACCTCGGCAAGTTCAAGGACAAGTTCAACGGCAAGATCTACGGCATCGAGGCCGGCAATGACGGCAATCGCATCATCCTCGACATGATCAAGAACCCGAAGGACAATCTCGACGGGTTCGAGCTGGTCGAATCCTCGGAGGCCGGCATGCTGACGCAGGCCGAGCAGTCGATGAAGAGCAATGAGTGGATCGCCTTCCTCGGCTGGACGCCGCATCCGGTGATGGGCGCCATGAAGATCACCTATCTCGACGGCATGGGCGACAGCGGTTTCGGCGCGGCCACCGTCTCGACCAATGTGCGCAAGGGCTACATGAGCGAGTGCCCGAATGTCGGCAAGTTCATCGCCAACCTGAAGTTCAATCTGGATATGGAAGGCCAGATGATGGACGCCATCCTGAAGGGCAGCGATGCCAACAAGGTGGCAACCGACTGGTTGAAGAAAAACCCGGATGCGGTCAAGCCGTGGATCGCCGGCGTGACCACCTTCGACGGCGGCGACGCTGCGGCAGCGGTCAAGACCGCGCTCGGAAGCTGAGCCGACTTTGATTTCGGCGTGACCGAAACAGAGGGCAGTCTTTGTGGAAAAGGCTGCCCTTTTTCGTATCCTGTGACAAGATGACGTCGCGACAGTACGGGGCCGAAGGCAGAGCTCTGGCAAACGAGGGGTGAGATGGATCCGATTTCCAAGTTCATGGTCGATCACAAGATCCCGATCGGCGCCTGGGGAAAGGCGTTCTTCGGTTTCCTTACCGACAATTTCGACACCGTCTTCAGGGCGTTCTCGAATGGCCTCAATTTTCTGCTCGACGGGCTGGTCAACATCCTGCTGATGGTGCCGCCGGTGCTGCTCGCTTTGGTGATTGCCGTCATCGCCTGGCTGCTGCAGCGTTCGCGCCCGCTCGCCATTGGCGTTTTCATCGGGCTGATCTTCATCATCAACCAGAACCTTTGGAAACAGACGGTGCAGACGCTGGTGCTGGTTGTCGCGGCGGCGGCGGCGGCGATGGCGATCGGCGTGCCGCTCGGCATCTGGGCCGCGCACAAGCCGAAGGTTTATCGCATCATGCTGCCGGTGCTCGACCTGATGCAGACGCTGCCGACCTTCGTCTACCTGATCCCGGTGCTGACGCTGTTCGGTCTTGGCAATGCGCCCGGCCTGATCGTCACCATCATCTTCGTCATCCCGACCGCGGTCCGGCTCACCCATCTCGGCGTCGTCTCGGTACCGAAGTCGATCATCGAGGCCGGCGAGGCCTTCGGCGCCACCAAGAGCCAGCTGTTGTGGAAGGTCGAGCTGCCCTCGGCGCTGCCGACCATCATGGCGGGTCTGACGCAGTCGATCATGCTGTCGCTGTCGATGGTGGTGTTCGCGGCCCTGATCGGCGCCGGCGGGCTCGGTACGGAAATCAACCGGGCGCTCGGTTCGCGCCGCATCGATCTGGGCCTTGAGGCCGGTCTCGCCATCGTCGTGCTCGCCATCGTGCTCGACCGGATGACCCGCATTGGCGTTGGAGGCAAGAAATGACCGTCGCCGTCGATTTCAGGAATGTCGATATCGTCTTCGGCGCCGACCAGGCCGGCTCGCTGGCGATGATCGACAAGGGCGCCACCCGGGCCGAAATCCTCGAGAAGACCGGCAATGTGCTCGGCTGCGCCGGCGCCAGCCTCACCGTGCATGAAGGCGAGATCTCGGTGCTGATGGGCCTGTCCGGTTCGGGCAAGTCGACGCTGCTTCGCGCGGTCAACCGGCTCAACGTGGTGTCGCGCGGCCAGGTGCTGGTGAAGGACGGTGACCGCACGGTCGATGTCGTCACCTGCGACGAGCCGACCCTGCGGCGGCTGCGCCAGAAGCAGGTGGCAATGGTGTTCCAGCAGTTCGGCCTGCTGCCATGGCGCACGGTGGAGGAGAATGTCGGGCTCGGCCTCGAACTCGCCGGCGTGCCGGACGCCGAGCGCAAGGAGCGGGTGCATCGCCAGCTCAAGCTGGTCAATCTCGACCAATGGTCGAACAAATACGCCCATGAGCTGTCGGGCGGCATGCAGCAGCGCGTCGGCCTGGCGCGTGCCTTCGCCACCGAGGCGCCTATCCTGTTGATGGACGAGCCGTTCTCGGCCCTCGACCCGCTGATCCGCACCAAGCTGCAGGACGAACTTCTGCAGCTGCAGGCGGAATTGAAGAAGACCATCATCTTCGTCAGCCACGATCTCGAGGAGGCGCTGAAGATCGGCAGCCACATCACTATCATGGAGGGCGGCCGTATCGTCCAGACCGGCGCGCCGGAAGACATCGTGCTGCGCCCCGCCAACGATTATGTCCGCGACTTCATCGCCAATGTGAACCCGCTCTCGGTGCTGACCGCCTGGAACGTGATGCGCGACCGCCGCGATCTCGAACAGGGCAAGGACGGCTGGGTGTGGCTCGACCGGCGCAAGACGACGCGCTTCAAGATCGACGAGCACGGGCTGGTGGCGGCGGCCGAGCGCGACGGCAAGCCGGCCGTATGGGTGTCCTGCGCCGATGTCGAGGGCCAGCCGGAGGAGTTGGCGCAAGTGTTCTGGGCCAATCCCGGCACCTCGCTGAAGACCGTGATGCTGGCCATGCACCGGTCGCAGACCGCACCCGTGGCGCTGTTCGACGACCAGTCGCGCTTCGTCGGCGCGATCGGCATCCGCGACGTGCTGAGCGCGGTGCTGCGGCGCTGATGCATGTCGCCCAAAAGTGACCTCGGTTTTGGGAAGGCGACATGCACAAAAACGAAGACTGAAGCGCGGCGCCTGATCCGCTTCGGCGCGACGCGCTTTAGGCGGCTATGTCCTAAGCCGCCATCGGCAGGCGCAACTCGGTCAGCAGGCCGCCGTCTGGATGGTTGGACAGGCGCACTTCGCCGCCCGCCGCGCGCGCGATGTTGCGGGCAATGGTCAGCCCCAGCCCGAGACCGCCGGTCTGGCGGTTGCGGGACTGTTCGAGACGCACGAAGGAGCCGAAGACGGCGTCGATCTGTGCCTGGGGAATGCCCGGTCCCTCGTCACGGATGGCGAGCGTGATCGTGCCGTCTAAGCGGCTGAGGCTGAGATGCGCCTGCTTGCCGTAGGTGACGGCGTTCTGCACCAGATTGGTGACGCAGCGCTTGAGGGCCACCGGCCGCGCCATGCAGATCAGGCCGCGCTGGCGGACGTCGTCATTGTCGAAGGAAACCGTCTCGTAGCTGTCGGCGACCGATTCGACGAGCGACCAGAAATCGATCCGTTCGGCCTTCTCTTCCGTGACCTCGAATTTGGCGAAGTCTATCACGGAACTCGCGATGCTTTCGATGTCGGCGAGATCGTGGGCGAGCGCCTGGCGCGCCGGTGATCTGCGCAACAGCTCCAGGCGCAGGCGCATCCTGGTCATCGGCGTGCGCAGGTCGTGCGCGAGGGCCGCCGCCAGGTGCTCACGATCCTCGACATATTCGCGCAGCCTCGCCTGCATGGCGTTGATCGCCTTGGCGGCGGCGCGTACCTCGCGGCTGCCGCTCTCGGCGATCGGCGGGCTCTTGAGGTCGTTGCCAATCCGGTTTACGGCGGTTTCCATCATCCGGTAGGGCGCGGTCAGCCGACGCAGCGACCAGATCGACATGATCACCACCAGCCCCGCGATCAGCGAATAGAGCGGCAGGCTATCGACGCTCAGGATCGGGCCGACGGGCGTGATCGGTTCGGTGAAATTCAGCCATTGGCCGTCGGCGAAGCGCAGCGAAGCCGTCAGCTTGTCGCTCTGGGCGAAATCGGCGGCCAGCACCAGAAGATCCCGCTCCACCTGGCCGATCTCGGGTCCCGGTGCCGCGCCGCCGGCATCGTCGGCTTCGCGCGTCGCCGGATCGCGCCGCACGCGCGCGTCGGTGATACCGAACTTGGACAATCGGCCGACGAGAATGTCCTCGAGTTCGGCCAGTTCGTCGTCGCCGGCGATCGAGGAGGTGACGGCGGGCGTGTCCGAGACGGTGAGCGCGTAGGTGGAGTTGAACAGCCCGGTCGCCGTCGCCTTGCGCTCCTCCGGCGTGGCGTCGTGCATCAGCTGCACGAGCGAGAAGGCGCGGTCGTTGAGGCGGTAGAGGTCGACCACGTCGTTGGCGGCGGCGCGGTCGCGCGATACGATATAAAGCGTCGCGACCTGACTGATCAGCAGGCCGGCAATGACGATCAGCAGCACCCAGACAGGCAAGGTCTGCGGCAGGAAACGTCTCATTCGGATGTCGTCTCGGGCAGGAACTGGTAGCCGCCGCTGCGCACGGTGAGGATCAGTTTGGGCGTCTTGGGATCATCTTCCATCTTGCGCCGCAGCCTGGAGACAAGGATGTCGATGCTGCGGTCGAAGGAATAGTCGCTGTCGCCGCCGGACAGTTCGATGAGCTGATCGCGGGTCAGCACGCGCTGGGCGCTCTTGACGAAGGTCTGCAGGAGGTTGAACTCAGCCATGGTCAGTTCGACCCTGACGTCGTCGGGCGCGGTCAGCCGCCGCCGCGAGCAGTCCATCGTCCAGCCGGCGAAGTGGTAAATCTGCTTGGTGGTGGCGCGCTTGGGCTCGGCGGCGCCATTGCGCCGCAGCACGGCGCGGACGCGGGCCAGCAATTCGCGCGGGTCGAAGGGTTTGGGCACATAGTCGTCGGCGCCCATCTCGAGCCCGACGACGCGGTCGGTCGTCTCGGTGACGGCGGTCAGCATGATGATCGGCGTCGTATACTGGGCGCGGATGTCACGGCACAGTTCCAGCCCGCTCCTGCCGGGCAGCATCACGTCGAGCACGATCAGATCCACCTGCGTGCGGCGCAGGATGGTTTCCATCTCGGTGCCGTCGGCGGCAACCGAGGTGTGCAGACCCCGCTTCTGGAAGAACTCCTGAAGCAGGTCGCGAATGCCCTTGTCGTCGTCGACGATCAGTATGTGTGTCTCGGATTTCACAGCTGCCCTGTCTGGTTTGCGAGCCACGCCATTTTTGGCTCGTGAGCCACACGATAGAATTCGGGCCGTATGTTGGCCAGTGCCTTGCTTTTCAAGGAAAAATGAATTCCGCCGTCTCCACATGAAGCAACGGCCAGCTTGGCGTGACCTGGCCAGACACAATTCAGAAACAAAATTCTACAATCGGGAAAAACTCCTGAAAAGGTAGGCCGGCATAACGGTGCCGTGGCGGTCAGGTCATCGGCTGCGACGCTAGTCTCCGGGTTCACGGATAAACCGATGCCAAGATTGTCGATCAGTTTGTTGGGAGTTTTGCTGGGCCTTGGCCTGCTCACTGCCGCTGTCGACCAATCAGACGCAAAGGCGCCGCTGACCCGGAGCGAACGGTGCGCCAATCTCAGCCACCAATTTGATGAAGCCCTCGAAACCCATGCCACGGCAACGCAGGTCACCGCGGCAAAGGCACTTCAGAGAAAGGGCAACCGGTACTGCGCCGCCAAGAAACAGGCGCAGGGCATCCGGATGCTCGCCAATGCTTTGAAGCTGCTTGGAGTGACACCGAACGACCCGGTCCAGTGACACTCAAAACGACCCGCACAAAAAAGGAAAACGAAGCCATGAAAAAATCCCTCCTGTCCGCCCTTGGTCTCGCCGTCGCTCTCGCCTTCTCGATGCCCGTTCTCGGCAACGCTGCCGCGACCACGACCGCTGCCCCGGCCGCTGCCACCACGACCACCGCTCCGGCTGCCGCCGCGACGACCACTGCTCCGGCCAAGGCTGCTCCGAAGAAGGTCGCCAAGAAGACCGTTTGCAAGGTGACCAAGAAGCACAAGTGCCCGGTCAAGAAGGCCCCCGCGATGGCGGCTCCCGCGAAGGCGGCCCCTGCGAAGGCTGCTCCCAAGAAGCCCTGATCAGCTTCGAGGTTAGTTCTAGCAAGGCCGCCCCAGCCGCAAACCGGCTGGGGCGGCCTTCTGCCAAGGGCCATGGTCGATGAGCTGAACGCCGGCGGCTTCCAGCCACGCATCTCGATCGTGCTTAACCCGTTTGCAATGCCGGCCCTGTAGGACAATCCGCATGAAGAAGCGGCTTTCGTCCATTTTTCGCTCCATGGTGATCGGCGGCCTCGTTGCCACCGGCGTCGCCAGGGTGCTGATTCTGCTCACCGCCAGCCCCGTGCCGGACCCTGCAAGCGGGCGCACCGAGCCTTCGCTGTTCGCACCGGCGATTTCCAGCAACTGGGATTACATCACGCCGGTGCAGGCATGGCTTTTGATCGTGCTCGCCGGCGTGACGCTGATCTGTGTTGCCGGATGGCCGATCGCGGCGTGGCTGGAACGCCGGGCGGATGCCGACCCAACGCGCCGCGTCTTCGGCCGTCAGGGCCGTTGAACCGCGACCGACAATTCCCCACATGATCCCGGAGGACCGGGCCCGCCCGCCGACGGTCTGTAAATGGACGATCACTGCCGCCCGCGGCAAAATGCGGACTTAAGCTGATCGCGAAAACAGTCGGTTCGAATGCCTGAAATCACCACAAAACCGCGCACCAAGGTCAAGCCGCAGACAGAGCGGCCGAAGCTCTACAAGGTCATCCTCGTCAATGACGATTTCACGCCGCGCGAATTCGTGGTCACGGTGCTGAAGGGCGAGTTCAAGCTCTCGGAGGACCAGGCGCACCGGGTCATGATCACCGCGCACCAGCGTGGCGTCTGCGTGGTCGCGGTCTTCACCAGGGATGTCGCCGAGACCAAGGCGACGCGGGCGACCGACGCCGGCAAGGCCAAGGGCTACCCACTGCTGTTCACGACGGAACCGGAGGAGTGAGGAGGGGCTCGTCATAGCCTTGGTTTCGACGATTGGCGAAACCACTCGCGATAGCGTCGCTCTCCGCGTCACTACACGGGGAGAAAGTAGGAGCGCACCGCTCTATCGTCCCTCGCGGTACCACATCGAACCCATCGCCAGGAGCAACAGGCCCAGGCCAAGGAAGCCGCCGAACAGCGGCACGCGCGACACGGCCTTGAGCACACTGTCGTCGGTGGTGCGCAGGCCGATCCAGTCGCTGCCCGACGCCTCGCCGGCCGAGCGCACCGGCACGATGGAAGGCAGCGTCACGTCGCTGCCCGTGGCAGACGCCAGCCGGCGCACGCTGCCGCCGGTAGCTTCCGCCGGCGCCTTCAGCCGCTCCTGCGTGGAGACGACGTCGGCGAATTCCGGAGCGTTGACCGGTCCGACATGGGCAAGCGCGGTGAGATCGCCATTGGCAACCTGGAAGAGGCCGATTTCGCTGGTCTGAACGCTGCCGAGGAAGACGCCGGGCTCGGACTTGTCGAGCTTGACGGTGAGCGTCTTACCGGAGGGGGTGATGATCTGCGCCGGGCCGGGATCGTCGGCCATGGTCTGGCGGCGGATCTCCAGCACCATGCCGCGTCCCTCGGCGGTCAGCCGCTCTTCCTCGAGTTCGGGCTCCTTCATCAGCCAGTGGGCGATGCGCCGGTAGAGCTGGACATGCGGGCCGCCGCCCTCGAAGCCGCGCGCCCACAGCCAGCCCTGGTCGGACAGAAGCATGCCGACGCGGCCTTCGCCCTTGCGGTCGAGCAGCAGCAGCGGCCGGTTGTCGGCGCCCTTCATCACCACTTCACCCTGCGGACTCTGCACACCGATGGTGCGGAACCAGCGGCTCCAGTGCGGCGGCTCGGTGGCCGAACCGTCGAGGCCGCGCGTCACCGGGTGACGCTGACCGAGTTCGGTGAGGCGGGGATAAAAGGCCTTGTCGACGACCTCGCCGGTCGGCATGGCCGGCAGCGCCGACATCAGCGGCGTGCGTGCGATCGAAGCCTCGCCGGCATATTCGGGACCGGCGGCGATCAGCAGCGCGCCGCCCTTTTCGACATATTCGGAGATGTAATCGTAATAGAGGATCGGCAGCACGTCGCGGTGCTGGTAGCGGTCGAAGATGATGAGGTCGAAATCCTTGATCTTCTCGACGAACAGCTCGCGGGTCGGGAAGGCAATCAGCGACAATTCGTTGATCGGCGTGCCGTCCTGCTTTTCCGGCGGCCGCAGGATTGTGAAATGCACGAGATCGACCGAGGCGTCGGATTTCAACAGATTGCGCCAGGTGCGCTCGCCCGCATGCGGTTCGCCCGAAACGAGCAGAACGCGCAGGTTCTCGCGGATGCCGTCGACCAGCGCGATGGCGCGGTTGTTGGTGTCGGTCAGTTCGCCCGGCTCACGGTCGATGGCAAGTTCGATGATGTTGCGGCCAGCACCCGGGATGGTCACCTGCAGCGGCATGGCCTGGCCGACCGTGGCATGCTCGACCGAAACCTGCTCGCCATTGACCGAGACGCGCACATCGACCGGTCCGGTCTCGTTTTCGGTCGAGATGACGCGATAGCTCATGTCGAGCGGCTTGCCGACGAGGCCGAAACGCGGCGCGTTCTCGAAACGTATACGGCGGTCCTTCTCATGGTCGTTGCCGGTGATCAGGGCATGCAGAGGGGCGTTGAACTCGGGCGTGCCCGACGGCGTGTCATGCACCTCGCCGTCGGTGACCATGATGGCGCCGCCGATGCGCGAGGGCGGCACGTCGCGGAAGGCGCCTTCCAGCGCTCCGAACAGCCGCGTTTCCGTGCGCTCCTCGGCGGCGTCGGATTTGCCGGCCTCGACGACACGGACGTCGAACTGCTTGAAGCGGCCAAGACGCTGCTGCAGCCCGGCCACGGCCTCGTCGGTCTGCCTGGTGCGGTCGCCAATGTCCTGGCTCTGGCTGCGGTCGACGACCAGCGCGACGACGCTTTTCAGCGGCTCGCGCTCCTCGTTGAGGAATACGGGGTTGAAGAGGGCGGCGGCGAGCGCCAGCAGGGCGACCAGGCGCAGGACCGCGCCGCGCTGGCGAAACCACAGGCCGACGAGCGCCAGCAGCGCCAACGGTACCAGCACCAGGGCCAGAAGCGGCCAGGATAGAAGCGGTTCGAAGGAGATCGACCAGTTCATGCTTCATCCTCTCCGTTGTGGAGAGAGTTGACCCGCCGTGGGGAGTAAGAACGTCATCCTACTGCCCCAGCCGTTCGAGCAGGATGGGAACATGCACCTGGTCGGATTTGTAGTTGCCGGTCAGCATGTACATCATGATGTTGACGCCGGCGCGCAGCGCGTAGACCCGCTGCATCGGATCGTTCGGTACGGTCGGCAGCAGCGGATCGCCATTCTCGTCAACCGCCCAGGCGCCAGCGAAATCATTGGCGGTGATCATGATCGGCGATACGCCGTCGCCGGTGCGCACCGGCCGGTTGTCGGCATTGCTGGCATCGAGCGATGCCTCGACCCAGAGCGGGCTGCCGGCGAAGCGGCCGGGAAACTCGGGCAGGATGAAGAAGGATTTGGTCAGCACATGGTCCGACGGCACCGGCTCCAGTGGCGGCACGTTCAAGTTGCCGAGGATGTCGCGCAGCCGCTCGGTCGCCGGGCTGGTGGAATCGGCACCGATGCCGTTGGCGAACTGATCGCGGGTGTCGAACAGCACGGTGCCGCCCTGCTGCATATAGGCGTCGATGCGGGCGATCGCGGCCTGGCTTGGCATCGGTGCCGCCGGATCGATCGGCCAGTAGATCAGGGGATAGAAGGACAGTTCGTCCTTCGAAATGTCGACGCCGGCCGGCGCCCCCGGTTCCAAGGCGGTCTTCTCGATCAGGAAGCGGGTCAGACCCTCGAGCCCGGCGCGGCTGATCGAATCGACACCCGGGACGCCTGTCAGCACATAAGCGATGCGGGTTTTCGAAATCGCCTCGATAGCAACCTGGTCGCCCGGCTTGGCATCATCGGCGCGCGCGACATCGGCATGGCCGAACAGTGGGCCAAGCGCGATCAAGACAGCGGCTGTGGTGGCGCCCGCACCGGCACGGCGGGGCCGGCGCGAAAACAGGCCGCCCATCCACAACACCGCCAGCGTGTCGAGCAGCATCAGCAACAGAGCCGCCGCGACCAGCGCGCCCTTCAGGTTGCGCGATTCATCGAAGGCGTACTGGACGGTGGTAACCGGGACCGTCACTTGCGGGCGCGCCAGCGGGGCGAAGGTGCTTGAGGCGTCGAGCAGATTGTGGGCGAAGACGCCGGTTTCCGAGCCGTAGAGGCCAGGCGGGTTCTCGAAGGTGACCGGCAGTGGTCCTGCGCCCGGCACCAGCGGCCGTGCATCCGGTGTCGGCGGCACCAGCGAGCCGTCGGCCGCGATCATCCGATAGGGCGCCAGCGACGTGGCTGCGGCTTCGGCATTGGCGATCGCCGCGCCCTGGTTGCGCGACAATTGCACGATGCGGCGCAGCATCTCCACGAAACTGCCCGAGATCGGCAGGTTCGACCACGTCGCCTCGGGGGTGACATGGAACAGCACCAGCGTGCCCTTGCCCTTCTTCAGCCCGGTCACCAGCGGCGTGCCGTCGGCGAGGGCCGCCCAGGTGCGCTCGACGATGTCGGGTGTCGGTTCGGCCAGCACCTGCCTGGTCACCGTGACCTCGGTCGGCGGCGCCAGGTCGGCGAACGGGCCGGTCTTGGGAAATTCGGTGACCGGCTGCGGCGAGGTCCATGACAGCGCGCCGCCGAGCGAACGCTCGCCGGTGCGCAGGCGGACCGGCAGCAAATCGTCGTCATTGCCGGCGGCGGCCAGCCGCGAGCCGGCGAAACGCACGAGCGTGCCGCCATTGTCGACCCAGTCGACCAGTCTTTGCCGGACCTGTGCGGGAATGGTGCCGATATCGGCCATGACGATCATCGCCGGCTTCTGGTCGAGGATCTGCGGGATGGCGTCGGCGAGATCGGCGCTGGAGGGCTCGACCAGATCGGCGAAAGGCTGCAGCGCGCGCCTGATGTAGTAGAGCGGCGACAGAAGCGGCTGCGCCTGGTCGGCCTCGGCTTGCGACAACAGCCCGACGCGGCGGCGTTTGGAGCTTTCGTCGAGCACGCGCACGGCACCTGCATGCCGTTCGCCATCGAGCGCGATCGACGCGAAGTCGTTGCGCAATTCGAACGGCACCGCCATGGTGCCAGTGGCCGTGGCTTCGCCCGGCGCGAAGGTTAGGGTCGCATCGGCGATGCGGCGGCCCTTGTCGTCGAATGCGCCGGCGGTGACCTGCGCCGGGGCGGGGTCGCCGGGCGCGCGGATGGCGGTCAAACCAAAGCCATCAACCTGGTTTTCGGCTGATGTCAGGCCAGTCAGCGACAGCCGGTCGGCCACCGCCCAGACGATTCGGGCGGCATTTTTCGACAACAGCGTGTTGAAGGCGGCCTCGTCGCCCTTTGCCGCCAGGCCATCGGCCAGCACGGCGACGCTGGCGCCAGGCAAGGTTTCCAGCATGCCGGCGACGCGCGCATAGACGGCGGGCCGGTCGGTCGGGATCGGCCGCGGCTTGGCGGCGCGCAGCCGGTCGAGCGCGGCGGCGGCATCGAAGGGGCCGATCTCGGCATTGGGCTTTTCGGCGGTGAAGGCGATGATAACAGGCACGCCGTTCGAGCCGGCGTCCTTGATCAGCCGCTCGGCGGTGGCGACGCGCTTGTTCCAGTCGGCGGCACTCGCCCAATCATTGTCGATGACCAGGGCAAGCGCGGCACCCTCGGCCGGCAGCTTTTCGCGCGGGTTGAACACCGGTTCGGCCAATGCCGCGACGACGAGGGCGGCCATCAGCAGCCTGAGCAGTGTCAGCCACCAGGGGCTGCGCTGCGGGGTTTCCTCACGCCTCAGCACGCGGGCCAGGATCTTCAGCGGCGGGAACACCTCGGTCTGCGGCTTGGGCGGGGTGAGCCTGAGCAGCCACCAGATCACCGGTAGCGCCAGCAGGCCCCACAGCACCATGGGGGCGCCGAAGGAGAGCGGCAGCCAGCTCATGCGACCGCCTTTCCAGGCTGATCGCCGGCAATGATACCGGCATGCCCGCCATCGGCGGTCATCGCCATGTGCAGGCGCACCAGCGCGTCGGACGCGAGCCGGTCGGTGTGGTTGACGGTAAAGCTCCAGCCAAGCCGCTTGCACCAGCCGGCCAACTCCTGGCGGCGAGCGGTGTAGAGCAGGCGGTATTCATCGGCCAGCATCTCGGCGCGGCCGGCGGTCAGCTTGTCGCCGGTCTCGGGATCGGTGAACTCGGTGCGGCCGGCATAGGGGAAGGTTTCCTCGGCCGGGTCGGCAACCTCGATCAGATGGACGCGCACGCCATGGCGGGCGAGCACGTCGAGCCAGGCCATGGTTTCCTCGACGGGGTCGAGGAAATCGCTGGCGATGACGATGTCGCAGAAGCGCCTGATGTTGGAGAGATCGGGTTTTGCCGGCAGTTCGCCGGCATGCATGAGCTGGGCGGCGATGCGCTCGGCGCCGTTGCGGGCGGTGAATGGATCGGTCAGATCAGGCCAGGCGATGCGTTCGCCGCTGCGTGACAAAAGCTCGGCCATGGCCAAGGTCAGCACCAGGGCGCGCGATTGCTTGGAAACGCCGGCTCCCGTCGATTTGTAGAGCATGGACGGCGAGGGGTCGGCCCACAGCCAGACGGTGTGGGCGGCTTCCCATTCGCGGTCGCGCACATAGGTGTGGTCGTCGCGGGCCGAGCGGCGCCAGTCGATGCGCGAGGCGTCGCCTTCGACATAAGGCCGGAACTGCCAGAAATTCTCGCCGATGCCGCGCTTGCGGCGGCCATGCCAGCCGGCGATCACGGTGTTGACGATACGGCGCGCCTCGACCAGCAGGTCGGGAACCAGCGAAGCCCGCAACCGGCCTCGGGCGAGCGCATCGCGCGTCGCTGCCGGGGCCTGGACTTCGCCGATACGCGCCATCAAATGCCTTTCACAAGCTTCGCCACCACGTCGCGCACGCTGGTGCCCTCCGCGCGGGCGGCGAAGGTCAGCGCCATGCGATGCTGCAGCACCGGTTCGGCCAGCGCCCTGACATCGTCGACCGAAGGCGCCAGGCGTCCGTCGTAGAGCGCGCGGGCCCTGGTGCACAGCATCAGCGCCTGGCTGGCGCGCGGGCCCGGGCCCCAGGCGACATGCTTGTCCGTGTCGGCATTGCCCTGGCCCGGACGCGCCGAGCGCACCAGGGTAAGGATCGCCTCGACGACGCTTTCGGGTACCGGCATGCGGCGGATCAGTGTCTGGATCTCCTTCAGCCGCGCCGGCTGCAGCACGTTCTGGGCTTTCGCGTCCTCGACGCCGGTGGTTTCCAACAGGATGCGGCGCTCGGCCTCGATTTCGGGGTACAAGATGTCGACCTGCATCAGGAAGCGGTCGAGCTGGGCTTCGGGCAGCGGATAGGTGCCTTCCTGCTCCAGCGGGTTCTGCGTCGCCAGCACATGGAAGGGGGAAGGCAGGTCGTAGCGTGCGCCGGCAATGGTGACATGATATTCCTGCATCGCCTGCAGCAGCGCCGACTGCGTGCGCGGCGAGGCGCGGTTGATCTCGTCGGCCATCAGCAACTGGGCGAAGATCGGCCCGGAAATGAAGCGGAACGAGCGCTTGCCGGTCTCGTCCTGCTCCATGACCTCGGAGCCGAGGATGTCGGACGGCATCAGGTCGGGCGTGAACTGGATGCGGCGCGAATCGAGCCCCAGCACGACGCCCAACGTCTCCACCAGCTTGGTCTTGGCGAGGCCCGGCACACCGACCAGAAGCGCATGGCCGCCGGCCAGCAGCGCCACCAGCGTACGCTCGACGACGTTCTCTTGGCCGAAGATCACCCGGCCAACCCCGTCGCGGATCCTGGAGATGTCGGCAAGCGCCTTCTCGGCCTCGGCGACCATGTCCGTTTCGCTGATCGGGCTTTCCTTGACCATCACGCTCATGCCGCATCGATCCCTTTGGTTGGAAATGCCATGGTTTGGAAATGCTGGCCCGCACCATACCATAGGCTGCCGCGATTCGGCCTCGCGGAGCGCCTATGGTTGAACTTAAATCACAGACTTAGGCTGACAAGCGGAACAACAGTGACTATTTCGTGACGATGAGCGAACACCACGAACGTCGCCAACAAAGCCTTACGCAGGCCACCGAGGCTCGGGGCCTTGAGGCGCTGATCTCGCGCGCGGCCCGCGCAGGCAAGGGCGCGGCGCCGGTCGAGCGCTGGAATCCCGACTTTTGCGGCGATCTCGACATGGAAATCAAGGCCGACGGCACCTGGTTCTACCTGGGCACGCCGATCGGCCGCATGCCGCTGGTGCAGCTTTTCTCCTCTGTGCTGCGCAAGGACGCCGACGGCAGGACCTATCTGGTGACGCCGGTGGAAAAAGTCGGCATCCGCGTCGCCGATGCGCCTTTCGTCGCCGTCGAGATGGATGTTTCGGGCGAAGGCGAGGATCAGGTCATCACCTTCCGCACCAATGTCGGCGACGTGATCGAGGCCGGACCGGAGCGGCCGCTGCGCTTCGTCGACGAGAACGGGACCGGCGGTTTGAAGCCGTATCTGCTGGTGCGCGGCAGGCTGGAGGCGCTTGTGGCGCGGCCGGTCATGTACGAACTGGTCGGGCATGGCGAGGAGATCGAAATCGACGGCAGGACGATGTTTTCAGTGCGCTCCAAGAACGCCGTGTTTCCGATCATGCCGGCCGATCAGTTGAAGCGGTTGAGCGCATGATGGACCAGGTATCGCCAGCGCCGTTTTCGTCGGCGGATTTTCGCGCGCGCTTTGCCGCGCAGCCGGAGGCGCATGCCGGCGGCGACTATGGCGATCACCGCTTCAATCCCGGCCATCCACGCCTCAACCATGGCAAGCCGCTGCGCAACGCCGCGGTGCTGATCCCGGTGGTCGACAATGACGGCGAGGCGACGGTCCTGCTGACCAAACGGGCCGAAAAACTCCGCAATCATTCCGGGCAAGTGGCTTTCCCGGGCGGCACGATCGATGCGACCGACGCAAGCCCGGAAGCGGCGGCGCTGCGCGAGACCTTCGAGGAGATCGGCCTTGGCCAGGATCGCATCGAGATCATCGGCCGGATGCCCGATTACGTCGCCGGCAGCGGCTACCGCATCGCGCCGGTGCTAGGCATCGTGCGGCCACATTTCCAGCTGACCCTGAACGCGGATGAGGTCGACGCCGCCTTCGAAGTGCCGCTGCGCTTCCTGATGGACGCGGCCAACCACAAGCGCGACAGCCGCATCTGGAACGATCTCGAATGGTTCTTCTACGACATGCCCTATGGCGACCGGCGCATCTGGGGTGTCACCGCCGGGATCATCCGCACACTGTATGAAAGGCTCTATGCGTGAGTGTTTCGATCGCGGGCAGGGCGGACTGGCTCTTCGACAAGCATCTGCAGCGCCTGCTTGGCGCGCTCACCGAAGGCGGTGAAGAGGCGCGCATCGCCGGCGGCGCCGTTCGCAACGTGCTGATGGGCCAGCCTGTCACCGACATCGACATAGCAACCTCTTGCCTGCCGCGGGAAACCATTCGCCGCGCCGAGGCGGAAGGCTTCAAAGCGGTGCCGACCGGTATCGAGCACGGCACCATCACGGTGGTCGCCGATGGCAAACCTTATGAAATCACCACCTTGCGCGCCGATGTCGAGACCGATGGCCGTCGCGCCAAGGTGTCGTTCGGGCGCGACTGGAAGCTCGACGCCGAGCGGCGCGACTTCACCATCAACGCGCTCTATGCGGAGGCCGACGGCGGCGTTGTCGACCTTGTCGGCGGCATCGCCGACATCGAGGCGCGCCGGCTGCGCTTCATCGGCGACCCGGAGGCACGCATCCGTGAGGATTATCTGCGCATCCTGCGCTTCTTCCGCTTCTTCGCCTGGTATGGCGAAGGCCGGCCCGACGCCGAGGGGCTGAAGGCCTGCGCCCGGTTGAAGGAAGGCCTCGCCCAACTCTCGGCGGAGCGCATCTGGTCCGAACTGAAAAAGCTCTTGTCCGCACCCGATCCCTCGCGGGCGCTGCTCTGGATGCGGCAGGCCGGTGTCTTGACCGCCGCGCTGTCGGAAAGCGAGAAATGGGGCATCGATGCGATCCACGGATTGACCAGGGCCGAGAAGGACCTGGGCTGGGCGGTGGATCCGATGCTGCGGCTGGAGGCGATGGTGCCGCCGGATGCGGCGCGCATGAAGACGCTTGCGGAGCGGCTGAAATTCTCGACCGCTGAAGCGGATCGCCTGCGCCATTGGTCGATGGCAATCGCGGTCGAACCGAAGACGACCGAGGGCGAATTGGCGAAGAGGCTCTATCGCGGCGACCGCCAAGGATTTGTCGACCGCCTGCGGCTTTCGCTTGCCGCGGCGCGGGTGCGGGCCGTTGAAGACAACGAAGCGCTGCTCGAAGCCGGCGGCTTTTCGCGCCTACTTTCCTTTGCGCTCAAATGGAAAAGGCCCGAATTTCCGCTGCGAGGCGCCGATCTGACCGCGCTCGGCGCAACACCAGGGCCGAAGCTCGGGGAGATCCTCAAGAACCTGGAAGCGGAATGGGTCGATGCGAGTTTTACGCCCGATCGCGACGCACTGATCAAGCGCGCCGCGGAGGCACTTGAAGGCTGATGAGGATCAGGCCGCGTCGCGGACCTTCTCGATTCGGGAGCGGATAGCCTCGATCATCGTCTCGCGGATGGTCGTTTCGCCATGTGTCTCACGCATATGCTCGACGGCACGGCGCATCACTTCGGCCTCCTCGCCGGCACGGGTATGCCACTCACAGCCGGGAACCAGCGACCCGCAGTGAAATTCCTTCATCGGACTTCTCCTTTTCCTCCGTGGAGCCTGCAAGGCCCCGGTACTTTCTTGGCCCATGATCCGACTTTTCCGATCATGGGCGGGGGTGAGAACCATAACACAGATGGTGTGATATTGGTTGCGGTCAACGGTGAAAGGGCGGAGCAGCGCTGCTCCGCCCTCTTACGCTAGCCCGGCGGGCAGGCCGTCACTTCACGATCTTGACTGCCTCGGCAACTTTGTCCTTGCCGCTCATGTCCCACGAAATTCTGACCTTCTCGCCGACCTTCAGGCCAGGATCCTTGAAGGTTTGGGGAAGCGTAAAAGACGATCCATTGTCGAGAACCAGGCTCTTGGCCGTCGCATCGAAGCTCTTGACCGTTCCGGTGGTGTGCTTGACGGCGGCGAACGCCACCGAACCGGAAGCAAGAAGGGCAGCTGCGGCAGCGGAAACAATGATCTTTCTCATGCTGATACACTCCTGGGAAAGCGGCCATCCTTTGACGAAGATGATCCGCATCGTCTTCGGGCCGTCCGGTCGCGTCGAGTCGCGGTTCGCCTGTTCCGACGCAATTCCGAAGGGAAAACCGCATTTTCCTGGAATTGCCCTCGGGCAAACCACCGGCGCTTCCCGACCCGAATGCGATAAATAACCCAGTCTTATCAGATGGATATTAGACGAAAAAGATATTCATTGTGTCACATTCCGCGCCCAGATTCGAACAATGGGACATCAATGCGGCCTCACATCGCGCTCACAATTTTTTTATGGCCAGCGAACTTCCGGCGGCAGGCTGGACAGGATCGAGGCGACATTGCCGCCGGTCTTGAGCCCGAAGATGGTGCCGCGATCGTGAAGAAGGTTGAATTCGACATAACGGCCGCGGCGAACGAGCTGTTCGTCGCGGTCGCCATCGGTCCAGTTCTCGTTGAAGTTGGCGCGCACGAGGTGACCGTAGACCACGAGAAAAGAGCGCCCGACATCCTGGACGAAGTTGAAATTGGCATTCCAGCCGCCCTTCTCCTCTTCCGGATGCAGGTAGTCGAAGAAGATGCCGCCGGTGCCGCGCGGCTCGTTGCGGTGCGGCAGGAAGAAGTACTCGTCGCACCAGGCCTTGAATTTCGGATAGTCGGCGACGGCGGCATTCTTCTCGCAAGCGAATTGCATGGCACGCTGAAAGGCTATCGTGTCGGGATCGTCCTGGGTGCGGCGGCGGTCGAGCACCGGCGTCAGGTCGGCGCCGCCGCCGAACCACTGGCGCGAGGTCACCACCATGCGGGTGTTCATATGCACGGCCGGAACGTTGGGGTTCCAGGGATGCGCGATCAGTGAAATGCCCGATGCCCAGAAGCGCGGGTCTTCCTCGGCGCCGGGCATCTGCTTCCTGAACTCGGGCGAGAACTCGCCATGAACAGTCGAAGTGTGGACGCCGACCTTCTCGAAGACGCGGCCGTGCATCATCGACATGGTGCCGCCGCCGCCCTTGCCGTGATCACGCTCCCAGGGCGTCTTTTCGAAACGGCCCGGTGACCACGAAGCCAGCGGCCCGCCGAGATCCTGCTCGATCTGCTCGAAAGCGCCGCAGATGCGCTCGCGCAGCGCCTCGAACCAAAGCCGGGCCTTCATCTTCTTTTCTTCGATGTCGGCAGGCAGCCCCGCCGGTATTTCAGGTCGTTCCAAGTGCCGTCTCCGGTTGCGGGGCGGTGAGTCGACAAAAGACTCGTCTTTTCCGGGCGCGATCCCTAATCTCTTAAGGGATAGGGTCAAGTCACTTTGGTTTCGCGCATGATCCTTTCCGAAACCCGATTCCGATTTCGGGGTCATGCGCCAGGTGCAAGGAGTTGTTTCGTGCGCACCCCGGCAAGACCGCCGCTGGATGGCCTGAAGAAAAGGCTCGATCAAAGCCGGGCCGAGCGCGCACGCATGCCGCGCGACGGTTTCCTGCGTGAGACCTTCGTCCTGCCGCGCTCGGACGCCCGTCTCAAGGCCAAGGAATGGTTCGAGCGCTTCCCCAAGCAGGCCTACTGGACCGAGATCGAAAGCTGGTTCGAACGCCCGGGCGATCTTATCGAGTTTACGATAAGGCGGCTGCCGGCCGCGGATTAGCGCTCGGCTAGCAGGCGCCTCGCGCCCGTTCCCTCCCTTGCCAGCCGATCCCCCTTATTGCGAAGCGGGCATTTGTCGATCGACATGCAGCCGCAGCCTATGCAGTCGGTCAAGCCGTCGCGCAGCTTCCTTAGCTGGCTGATTTTCTGGTCGAGGCTATCGCGCCAAGCCGTTGAAAGCAGATTCCAATCCTCGCGCGTCGGCGTGCGGCCTTCAGGTAATGATTCAAGCGCGGCACCGATTTCCGCGAGCGAGATGCCGACCTCCTGGGCAATCCGGATTATGGCCACCCGGCGCAGCACGTCACGGCCGTAGCGCCGCTGGTTGCCTGCCGTGCGATGGCTGCTGATCAGACCGCGGGCTTCGTAGAAATGCAGTGCCGACACAGCCACCCCGCTGCGCGTGGCCACCTGGCCGACCGTCAATTCCGTTACCGGCGCCATTTTCGCACTTTCCGCTTGACCTCAAGTTTAGTTGAGCTTGTAGCCAAGAAAGTCTGACTGTGCAAACCAAAGGAGAAGGCGGATGTGCGCCTGGGCAAAAATCACCGCTGACGGCGCTGCCGGCGATCCCCTATCGGAGTTGCCGGACGGCTTCGCCCGCCACCATGGCCACGGAAAGGGCGACGTTGATGCTGCGCGCACCGGGCTGCATCGGGATCGTCAGCCGCGCATCCGCCGCCTGATGGACTGGATCCGGCACGCCCGCGGATTCGCGACCGAACAGGAGGATGTCGCGGTCGGTGAAGCTGAAGTCGGTGTAGGGGGTCGTAGCCTTGGTCGACAGCAGCACCATGCGATCCGCGCGGGCCTTGCGCCACTCCTCGAAGGCGTCCCAGTCGACATGCCGGGTCAGGGCAGCCATTTCGAGGTAGTCCATGCCGGCGCGCTTGAGCGCTTTGTCGGAGAGCGGAAAGCCGGCCGGCTCAATGATGTCGACGCCGAGGCCGAGGCAAGCGGCGAAGCGCAGGATTGTCCCGGTATTGCCGGCAATGTCAGGCTGGTAGAGCGCGATGCGGAGACCAGGGTTCACTTCCGCGTCCTTCTAATAAGTGGCAGATCGGCCACAGCAGCTTCCTGGTTTTGGAAATTCCTGGACCTGCGGGTGGCCATTTTTTTCGAAGTCGGGTATATGACCGGCATTGTCAACCCGAACCGATGGAGGGGTAATTCATGATGGCCATGTACATCCAGCGCCCCACCTGTGGGCTTATTTGCGCCCTGGCGGTTTCGGTACGACGTTTCTCCTGATCTTTTAGACACTTCCGCACCGATTTCCGCCGAAACCATACCCTGGTCTTCGAAGGAAACCCGCGATGTTTTTCAAGCTGCCGAAGGGGCCGATGGCCCCGTCCCAACGCGTTCCGACTGATCCGCCGCCGATCCCGCGGCACGACGTCGATCATCCTTTTTATCTCTATTTCAACACGGAGGACGGACCGATGTTCGATCCCTATAGAATACCCGGCTCGAGGAGCCTGCATATCCACCGGCTGCCGACCTGGGCGCTGTTGATCGGTGACACCTATTCGTCGGCGGTTCATGCCGAAGTACGCCGGCGTCCACATCGCGGCATGCTGCCGGATGTCGATTTCTCGCGCGCGGTACCCGATCCGAGCCGTCCGTCGCTGGTGCGCCGGATCATCCGGCTGATCCGGCCAGGCGCGAAAAACCGGACTGGTGGCGCCATGTCGTCAGGATCGACAAAGGTGGCTGTCGGCGAAAAGCCGGCGAACCCCTATATAGCGCGAAGCAGGGCCGACGCTCCGGATGATTCCGGAGCGTCGGCCCTCGATGCCATGCGGTCCGAGGACTTCGTACGCCGCCAAGCCGCGTAAGCGGAAAACAGATCTCACAGGCGTGACCTATGTTGTTGTTTAGCTGGTTTGAAAGAAAGCTCGATCCGTTCCCGGCCGCGGAACCGGTCGAGCCGCCCAAGACGCTTGTTGCCTTCTGCCTGCATTATACGCGCGGGGCATGGCCCTATATTCTTGTCGATGCGGTGCTGGTCGCGGCCATCGCCATCGCGGAAGTGTGGATGTTCGGCTTCCTCGGCCGCATCGTCGACTGGCTGTCGGGGCAGAACCGCGAAACCTTCCTGCAGACGGAGGGCTGGAAACTCGCCGGCATGGCCTTCATCGTATTGTTTGCGCTGCCCGGCACGGTCTGGCTGCATTCCCTGCTCAACCAGCAGACGCTGATGGGCAATTACCCCATGCGCATCCGCTGGCAGGTGCACCGCTACCTGCTCAAGCAATCGATGAGCTTCTACCAGGACGAGTTCGCCGGCCGCATCGCCACCAAGCTGATGCAGACCGCGCTTGCCGTGCGCGAATGCGTCATCAAGGTGATCGACGTCCTGAACTACGTCGTCGTCTATTTCCTCGGCATGCTGTTGATCGTCGGTTCGGCCGACTG
Organism: Mesorhizobium sp. B2-5-7; assembly: GCF_006440875.1. Classification (NCBI taxonomy): domain Bacteria; kingdom Pseudomonadati; phylum Pseudomonadota; class Alphaproteobacteria; order Hyphomicrobiales; family Phyllobacteriaceae; genus Mesorhizobium; species Mesorhizobium sp. B2-5-7. The sequence goes on from NZ_VFUO01000002.1 coordinate 1,178,177, forward strand.
GCGGCTGGCCGCGCCGCTCGGCGTCTGGATGGTCGGCTACATCCTGCTGCTGCGCTTCTTCATCCCGCGCCTGGGCAAGGTCGGCGAGGAGCAGGCCAATGCGCGCTCGACCATGACCGGTCGCGTCGTCGACAGCTACACCAACATCCAGACGGTCAAGCTGTTTTCCCATTCACGCCGCGAGGCCGCCTTCGCCAGGGAAGGCATGATGGGCTTCCTCGACACGGTCTACCGGTCGATGCGGCTGGTGACACTGCTGTTCGGCTCGCTCTACATACTGAACGCGCTGCTGCTGTTCTCGGTCACCGCCATCTCGCTGTGGCTGTGGATGGGGCAAGTGGTGACGATCGGTGCGGTCGCGGTGGTCATCGGCCTGGTGCTCCGGATGTGGGGCATGTCGCAGTGGATCATGTGGGAAATGTCGAGCCTGTTCGAGAATATCGGCACGGTGCAGGACGGCATTGCCTCGATTTCGTTGCCGCGCCTAGTCGAGGACAGGCCCGATGCCAAGGAGATCATCGTTTCCAAAGGCGATATCCGCTTCGAGGATATCCGCTTCCATTATGGCAAGCAGAAGGGCGTCATCGAAAACCTGTCGCTGGCGGTGAAGCCGGGCGAGAAGGTCGGCATTGTCGGCCGCTCGGGCGCCGGCAAGTCGACGCTGGTCAATCTCCTCCTGCGCTTCTACGACCTGGAAAGCGGCCGGATCCTGATCGACGGCCAGGAGATCGCCGGCATGAAACAGGATTCGCTGCGCGCCCAGATCGGGATGGTCACGCAGGACACCTCGCTGCTGCATCGTTCGGTGCGGGAGAACATCCTCTACGGCCGGCCCGATGCCACCGACGAGATGCTGCTCGAGGCGGCGCGGCGGGCCGAGGCGATGGATTTCATATCAGGACTTTCGGACCATCATGGACGCAAGGGGTTCGACGCCTATGTAGGCGACCGCGGCGTCAAACTGTCCGGCGGTCAGCGGCAACGCATCGCCATTGCTCGCGTTATGTTGAAGGATGCGCCCATACTTATCCTTGACGAGGCGACGTCGGCGCTCGATTCCGAGGCGGAAGCCGCCATCCAGGAGAACCTCTACAAGCTCATGCAAGGCAAGACCGTCATCGCCATCGCGCACCGGCTGTCGACCATCGCGGCGATGGACAGGCTCGTCGTGATGGACCAGGGTCGCGTCATCGAGGAGGGCTCGCACGAGGAACTGGTCGCCAGAGGCGGGCTCTACGCGCAGCTCTGGCAGCGCCAGTCGGGTGGGTTCCTGCTCGATGACGTCCCAGTCGAAGCCGCCAATGACGCAATAGCAAAGGGGCAAGCCGCAGAATGATGACCGCCGCATGATGACAGCCGTCTACCGCTGGTTCGAGACCTGGGTCTACCCGTTCAGGGAGCCGGCGAATCTTCGGCCACCGGCCAGCGTTACGGGCTTCCTCTGGCACTATGTCGGGCAAGCGAAGTTCGCCTTCTTCGCCATGCTGGTCATCGGCGGCATCGCGCCGCTGGTCGAGGCCGGGCTGTTCTATTTCGTCGGACGGCTGGTCGATATTCTCGACCAATTGCCCGGCGAGCGAAGCTGGCACGCGCTGTGGACCGCCGCCGGCCCCGAACTGGTGTTCATGATCGCGGTGGTGCTGATCATCCGCACCGTGGTCGTCGCCTTGTCGGCGCTGGTCGACGAACAGACGATCACGCCCGGCTTCTACAATCTGGTGCGCTGGCAGGCGCACCGGCACGTCTCGCGCCAATCCTACGCCTTCTTCCAGAATGATTTTGCCGGCCGCATCGCGACGAAAGTCTGGCAGGCCGGGCAGGCAACGGGCGACCTGATGGAAAGTTTCATCGAGGTCGTCTGGTTCATGGTCGTCTATACGGCGACGACGCTGGCGCTGGTCGCCGGGCTTGACCTCAGGCTGGCGGCACTCGTGGTGGTCTGGATCACCGCCTTCGGCTTTCTGGCGAAGCGCTATTTGCCGGCAATCCGCAAGCACGCCGAAGCGACGGCGGAGGCGGGCTCCATGATCAATGGCCGCATTGTCGATTCCTACTCCAATGTGCAGACGCTGAAACTGTTCGCGGCCGACGGCGACGATCGCTACATCAGGAACGGCTTCGACATCTATCTCGACGCATTGCGGCCCTTCACCCGCCGCTTGACCGGCGTGCGCATGGCGCTGACGACGCTGTCGGGCATCATGATCACGGCGATCGGCTGCTTTGCCGTTTATCTCTGGGTCGAGGGCTCGATCACGGTCGGGGCGGTCGCCTTCACGCTCAGCCTGGTGCTGCGGCTCAACATGCTGCTCGGCCGGCTGATGATGCAGATGAACGGCATCTTGCGGAATCTCGGCGTGCTGGAGAACTCCAAGGCGCTGATCTCGCAGCCGCTCGGCCTGACCGATGCACCGGACGCCGGGGAACTGGTCGTGGCGGGTGGGCGCATCGACGTAAAAAATGTCGAGTTCCACTACGGCAAGGGGTTTGGGGTGCTGAACGGCATCGACCTTGTCGTCAAGCCGGGCGAGAAGGTCGGGCTGGTCGGGCCTTCGGGCGCCGGCAAGACGACGCTGGCGAACCTTATCCTGCGCCTCTACGATCTCGAAAGCGGCCAGATCACCATCGATGGCCAGGACGTCTCTGGTGTAACGCAGGATTCGTTGCGCGCCAATATCGGCGTCGTCAGCCAGGATACGGCCCTGTTCCACCGTTCGCTGCGTGACAACATCAAGCTCGGCATGCCCGACGCAACCGATGCGCAGGTCGTCGCGGCGGCGAAAAAAGCCGAGGCCCATGAATTCATCCTGACTTTGCGCGACAACAGGGACCGCCAGGGCTACGAAGCCTTTGTCGGCGAGCGCGGCGTGAAACTGTCGGGCGGTCAGCGTCAGCGCGTGGCGATCGCCCGCGTCTTCCTCAAGGACGCGCCGGTCCTGATCCTCGACGAGGCGACGTCGGCGCTCGATTCCGACATCGAGGCGGCGATCCAGGAGAATCTGACGCGGCTGATGGAGAACAAGACCGTGATCGCGATTGCCCACCGGCTGTCGACGATCGCGGCACTTGACCGCCTGGTGGTGCTCGACGGCGGCCGCATCGTCGAGCAAGGCACGCATGACGAGCTGGTGGCGCTCGACGGGCTTTATGCCCGGCTGTGGAAGCGCCAGTCCGGCGGGTTCCTCTATCACGAGGAAAGCGTGCTGGAAGAGACGCGGCCGGCGGAGTAGGCGCGTGGGTGGATCGGCAGAGCTCAGTCCGGAGATCGGCCCAGAGATCGGCTACACGCTCAAGCGTTTGCGGCCAACCGTGGCGGCCTTCGACATGCTGAAGGAAGAGAGCCGGCTGGAAGGCTACTGGATGCTGGTGCGTCTGGGCGATGGCTGGGCAAGCGGCCGCAACAAGTTCCTGAAGCGGGGCGAGGCGCTGTTCGGAGCCTGGCATGGCGCCGAACTCGCCGGTGTCTGCGGGCTGAACATCGATCCCTATTTCGAGGGCAGGGACCACGGCCGGGTCCGCCACCTGTTCGTCAGCGCGCGTCACCGTCGCGCCGGCCTTGGCCGAACGCTGGTCGAGATCGTGATCGACCGAGCCCGCCAGTATTTCACCGTGTTGAACACCCGCGCGCCGCCAGAAGCCTTCGCTTTCTATGAACGGCTTGGTTTTCAGCGCGTGGAGGGCGAAGAATTCGTCACCCATCGCATGGTGTTCGGGAAAGGGAACTGAAATGTCCTTGCGTCCGCCGTCCCATCTTGCCGGCACGTCGGCCGCCGACGCGGCCTTCGACGCGCTTGGCCATGAAATCCTGGCAGAGAAGGCGGCGGCGCTCGGGCGGGCCGGCCAGCGCGTCGAAGAAACCTTGGCGCGGTTGCGCGATAACGGGGACGATGGGTTGCGCCCCCGTCTGCTCAAGGAGGCTGCCGTGGCCGTTCACGCCTATTTCATCCAGCGCGAACTGTGCGGCCTTCGCAAGCATGACGCCGTGATCCGCGAATACAATATCCCCAGGGCGGTTCTAGTGAGGCTGGGCGCCGCGTAAAATCAGTTTTTAGAAATCACTCCAGCCATTCGGTGATGAAGCTGCCGTTTTCGTGAATGTCGGTCGTTTCCAGCGGACCGGGACCGAGATTGGTGAACTTGTGCGGCGTGTTAGGCGGCACGATCAGGATCTGCCCCGCCGAAGCCTCGATTTCCTGGTCACCGACCGTGAAGAGGCCGGTTCCCTGGCGGATGATGAAGATCTCCGCATAGGGATGGGCGTGCAGCCGCGGGCCGCCGCCGACGTCGGGCAGGTGATTGAAGATCAGGCAGGAGTTTGAGCCGTAGGCACCGCACTGCAGTTCGCCCTTCCAGTGGTCGGAACGAACAGCCCATTGCTCGCGATCGATGACGTGCGCCATGCGAAGGAGGATAGATCACACCGGCGCCCTGTGTCGACGCAAGCCGGAGCCTTGGATTTTGCTGATATTTCCCGGTTGTTTAGCCGCCCTTTGCAGCCATTCGCCGTCCCGCCGGACACGAGGGGATTTTGTCCCCGCGACAATCTGCCCTTGTGCCTTCACCCGTCTGGACAAAAACGGCCTTCACGCATAAACCGAAGTCCAAATGCCGGAGGAATTCGCTAGCCTGTTCGCCATGCGCTGTCGGGTTGGCGTGATTGAGCGGGGAACAAGGCTCGGCCACCGGCGCGGAAGAGGCGAAAGGATCAGGCACCCGTGAGCGCAACCGATATCCACGATCCCAATCGTCGAGATTTTCTCTACGTCGCCACCGGCATGGCCGCCGTGGTCGGCGCCGGTGCCGTGGCCTGGCCGTTCATCGACCAGATGCGCCCCGACGCCTCGACGCTGGCGCTCGCTTCGGTCGAGGTCGATGTCTCCTCGCTGGCGCCTGGCAGCTCGCTGATCGTCAAATGGCGCGGCAAGCCGGTCGTGGTGCGCAACCGCACCGAGAAGGAAATGAAGGACGGCGAGGCCGTCAGCCTCTCCGATCTCAAGGATCCGATCGCCCGCAACGCCAATTTGCCGTCCGATGCGCCGGCGACCGACGCCAACCGCACCACGCCCGGCAAGGAGGCCTGGATGGTGATGGTTCAGGTCTGCACCCATCTGGGCTGCATCCCGCTCGGCCAGGAAGGCGATTTCGGCGGCTGGTTCTGCCCGTGCCACGGTTCGCAATACGACACGGCCGGCCGCATCCGCAAAGGCCCGGCGCCGGAGAACATGGCGATTCCGGTATTCAAATTCGTTTCCGACACCAAACTCCTTATCGGTTGAGGCAGGGGATATTTCGATGAGCGAGGGACACTCGACCTACACGCCGAAGACCGGTATCGAACGCTGGTTCGACGCCCGCATGCCGCTGCCCAGGATGGTCTATGACAGCTTCATCGCCTATCCGGTGCCGCGCAACCTGAACTATATGTGGACCTTCGGCGGCATCCTGGCGATCATGCTGGTGGCGCAGATCCTGACCGGCATCGTGCTGGCCATGCACTATACGGCCGACACCAATCTCGCCTTCGGTTCGGTCGAAAAGATCATGCGCGACGTGAATTCCGGATGGCTGCTGCGCTACATGCACGCCAACGGCGCCTCGTTCTTCTTCATCGCTGTCTACCTGCATATCTTCCGCGGTCTTTATTACGGCTCCTACAAGGCGCCGCGCGAGCTGCTGTGGATCCTCGGCTGCATCATCTACCTCCTGATGATGGCGACCGGCTTCATGGGCTATGTGCTGCCATGGGGGCAGATGAGCTTCTGGGGCGCCACTGTCATCACCGGCTTCTTCAGCGCCATTCCGCTGGTTGGCGACTGGATCCAGCAGCTCCTGCTCGGCGGCTTCGCCGTCGACAATCCAACGCTGAACCGCTTCTTCGCGCTGCATTACCTGCTGCCGTTCATGATTGCCGGCGTCGTCGTGCTGCATGTCTGGGCGCTGCATGTCGTCGGCCAGTCGAACCCGACCGGCATCGAGGTCAAGTCGAAGACAGATACCGTGGCCTTCACGCCCTACGCGACCATCAAGGACGCGTTCGGCATGATCGTGTTCCTGTTCGTCTTCGCCTACTTCGTCTTCTACCTGCCGAACTATCTCGGCCATCCGGACAACTACACGGTCGCCAACCCGCTTAAGACGCCGGCCCATATCGTCCCGGAATGGTACTTCCTGCCGTTCTACGCAATCCTGCGCGCCATCACGTTCAACATCGGGCCGATCAATTCCAAGCTCGGCGGCGTGCTGTGCATGTTCGGCGCCATCGTCATGCTGTTCCTGGTGCCGTGGCTCGACACCTCCAAGGTGCGCTCGGCGGTCTACCGGCCCTGGTACAAGCTGTTTTTCTGGCTGTTCGTGGCCGATGCTATCCTGCTGGGCTGGCTGGGCTCGCAGCCGGCGGAAGGCAGCTATGTGTTCATGGCGCAGATGGCGACGCTGTTCTACTTCGCCTTCTTCCTGATCGCGCTGCCGGTGCTCGGCTTGATCGAGACACCCCGCAGGCTGCCGAACTCGATCACCGAGGCGGTGCTCGAAAAGAACAAGGGTGGCAGCGGGCATCCGGCGGGCGCCACGGCAGCACCTGAGACCAAGGGCTGAGCGGTAGAGAATCTAAGGGGATTTGGCATGAAAAAGATTCTCACCTCGCTTGCGCTGGTCGGCCTCGTGGCCGCCGGCACCGGAGTTGCAGGCACTTGGGCGTTCGCGGCCGAAGAGGCGCACAACGCGGCGGCACCGACGCATTTCCCGATCAACGAGCCGAAGGAAATGAGCTGGAGCTTCACCGGCCCGTTCGGCACCTATGACAAGGCGCAGTTGCAGCGCGGGCTGAAGGTCTACAAGGAAGTCTGCTCGGCCTGCCATTCGATGAACCTGGTGGCGTTCCGCACGCTTTCGGACCTCGGCTACAGCGACGCGCAGATCAAGACGCTGTCAGCCGAATACACCATCCATGACGGCCCCAACGATGCCGGCGACATGTTCGACCGTCCCGGCAAGCCGTCCGACCATTTCCCGGCCCCGTTCGCCAATGAGGAAGCCGCCGCTGCCTCCAATGGCGGTGCGGCGCCGCCGGATATGTCGTTGCTGGCCAAGGCGCGCGGCGTCGAGCGCGGCTTCCCGCAGTTCGTCTTCGATATCTTCACCCAGTATGATGCCGGTGGTCCCGACTACATCCATTCGCTCTTGACCGGCTACGACCAGACGCCGCCCGCCGGCATGGTCATCCCCGAAGGCACGCACTACAACCCGTACTTCATGTCCGGCGTGTCGCTGAAGATGCCCAAGCCGCTCTCCGACGGCCAGGTCACCTATGACGACGGTTCGCCGCAGACCATCGACCAGTATTCCCGCGACGTGGCTGCCTTCCTGACATGGGCTGCCGAGCCGCACATGGAAGACCGCAAGAAGATGGGCTTCCGCGTGCTGGTGTTCCTGCTTCTGTTCGGCGCCCTGGTCTACCTGACCAAGCGCAAGGTGTGGGAAGCCGTCGCGCACTAGGCCTGTTGATCTTCAGGTGAGGCCGGTCTGCAAACGATGGCTTCCTGCGCTTCCGGTGCTCACGTACTTCAAGTACGCTCCGCTCCGGTTCTCGGAAACCATCGTTTTCGATTCGGCCTGACCTGAATCTCAAAGGCCCTGGGCCGTTCAGTGTACAACATGGGGCGCCGCGAGGTGCCCTTTCTGCTTTTTGAGTGGATTGCGCCTCCACGTCTCGGCGGTGTCACATGGCCGTCACCACACATCGCGATCCTGCGGCGCTCTCATCAAAGGATCACGCCCATGAAAAGATACGCATCGCTTGCGGCAGGCCTGCTGCTGCTCGTCGTAGGTTCCGCGGCCCGCGCCGAAGACGCAAAACCATTCATCACCAACAAGGATGTCGACCTGACGATGATCCTGCCGCCGCCGCCGGCCAATGATTCGGCTGAGACCAAGGCCGAGCTTGGCGAAGTGCTGACCATGCAGGTCACGCGCACACCCGAGATGGAAGCCCGCGCCATCGCCGACGCCGAGGAAAACGTCTGGCGTTTCGCCGATGTCATGGGGCCGAACTTCAACAAGGACAAGCTGCCGAAATTCAGCGCCTTCTTCGATCGCGTGGTGGAGACCGAAGGCGCCGTCGTCGATCCGGCCAAGGATGTCTGGAAGCGCCCGCGTCCGCACCAGCTCAGCGATCTCGTCAAGCCCGTGGTCAAGCTGTCGAGCTCCGGTTCCTGGCCGTCCGGCCATGCGACCGTCGGCACGATGATGGGCATCATCCTGTCCGACATGGTTCCGGAAAGGCGTGCTGAGATCATGGCGCGCGCGGCCGAGTTCGCCCACAACCGCATCGTCGGCGGCATCCACTATCCGTCCGACGTCGAGATGGGCAAGATTTCCGGCAGCGTCATCGCCGCCGTCCTGCTCAACCGGGATGACTTCAAGGCCGAGTACGACGTGGCCAGGGCGGAGCTTCGTTCCGATCTCGGCATGTAGGATTTGGCCGATAGCCATCCGTTCGAGCGGGGCGCCTTCGGGCGCCCCTTTTTCGTGGCTGCGCCCAACAGGAGGAAAATCGCCTGGTGGTTGCTCCCAGCCCGTAGTCAATTCCTTTGCCGGATGCGCTTGTCTCGGTCGCCACATCGCGCTAGCCGTTGTCGGTCGCGCCGGGTTACGATCGGCCCCGCGCCGTTTCACTTTGTCAGCCGGATCATTCGGAGCCGCTTCATGAAACCTTCTCTCGAAGACACGCTGCTGGCCTCGATCCGTACCATCCCGGACTATCCCAAGCCCGGCATCCTGTTTCGCGACATCACCACGCTGCTCGGCAATGCGCGCGCCTTCCGCCGCGCCATCGACGAGCTGGTGCATCCCTATGCCGGGCAGAAGATCGACAAGATCGCCGGCATCGAAGCGCGCGGCTTCATCCTGGGCGGCGCCGTTGCTCACCAGCTCTCGGCCGGCTTCGTGCCGATCCGCAAGAAGGGCAAGCTGCCTTATGAGACCGTGCGCGTCGCCTACAGCCTGGAATACGGGCTGGACGAGATGGAGATGCACAAGGACGGCGTCGCGCCCGGCGAGAAGGTGATCCTGGTCGACGATCTGATCGCCACCGGCGGCACGGCTGAAGCGGCGGTCAAGCTGCTGCGCCAGATCGGCGCCGACATTCTCGCCGCCTGTTTCGTCATCGACCTGCCGGATTTGGGCGGGCGCGCCAAGCTCGAAGCGCTCGGCGTGCCGGTGCGAACGCTGATCGGGTTCGAGGGCCATTGAGCATTTTCCCTTCACCCTTGTGGGAGAAGGAAGAAGGGCCTGTGCTACTCCACCTTCACCAGCACCGCGCTTTCGAACACCAGCACTTTGCCGCCGGTCGAATCATTGGCCTCGCAGAGGAGCGCCAGCAACCGCCAGCCGGGGCGGGACGCGATGGGGCGGTGGGACAGCGCCGTGCGCGTGAAGGTGATGGTTTGCCCGGCAAAGACGGGCTTCAGCCACTTCAGGTTCTTGAATCCGGGCGAGGGGCCGAATTCGGGCACCGGGCCGTCCCAGCCTTCGGCGTCCAGGCGGCTCTCCAGGTTCAGCTTCATCCAGGTGGCGGCGGTATGCCAGCCGGAGGCGCAGAGGCCGCCGAGCACGCTCTTCTTCGCGGCCTCTTCGTCGATGTGAAAGATCTGCGGGTCGTATTTGCGGGCGAACGCTTTGATCGCCTCGGGCTCGAATCTGTGCGAGCCCAGCGTCACCGTGGTGCCGATGCGGAAGAATTCGTCGAGCGTCATGCCGCATTCCCCGCGTCGCGCGTCAGGAACATGACGGAGTTCTCGAGCTCGAAGACGCTTTCGCCGCGCTGGTTGACCAGTTCGCTGCGCATGGTCACGAAGCCGAGTTGCGGCTTCGATTTCGACAGGCGCCTGGCCAGAACCACCAGGCTGCCCCGCAGCGTATCGCCGGCGAGCACCGGCTTCTTCCATTTGACCTGATCGACTCCTGGTGCGCCCTGGCAGGTGGAGTCCAGCAGGAAGGCATCGCACAGCATGCGCATGAACATGGCGCAGGTGTGCCAGCCTGAAGCCGAGAGGCCGCCCAGAATACTCGCCTTGCCGGCCTCCTCGTCGAGATGCATCGGCTGTGCATCGAATTCGCTGGCGAACTCGATGATTTCGGCCGCGCTCACCTCTTTCGTGCCGAGGTCGAACGAGGCGCCCTCGACGAAGTCCTCATAGGCCCATGTCTTCGCGGTCATGGTCTGGCATCCCTGCAGAACGCGTGATCCGTTTGGATCGGCAAACCCGGATGCAGGCCGCGGGCGATTTGGTCAAGCCCTTTCTGGTGAGCCAACCGACGCGATCGGGTCCGCGGCGGCCGTAGGGGTCAGCCGCGGCGCCTCCGATCGCCTAGCGGGCGTTCGGCAGGATCTGGTGCAGGACGATCGCCCAGACGGCGCCGAAGGCGATGGATGAGCCCAGAATGTACTGCACGATATCGGGCAGCGTCTTGACGAAATCCGGCGGTACCAGCGTGGCGAACAGCGCCATCAGGATGGGCAGGCCGATGACCAGCATGTTGCGTTCGGTCAGCGGCGTCCCGCGCACCACCCGAAAACCGTTCATGGCGATGACGACGCAAAGCACTCCGAAGACGCCGCCGATGACCGGCCCCGGGATTGAGGCGATGACCGCCGAAAGCTTGCCGATCAGCCCGAACAGCACCAGGAAGATGCCGGCCGCCCCGAAGGCGGCACGGCTGGCGATGCCGGTGATGGCGATGATGCCGGCGTTGGACGAATAGCCGGTGACCGGCGTGCTGCACAGCAGCGCGCTGATCAGACAGCCAAGGCCTTCGCCCGTGGCGCCCCGGTCGAGCTGCTCGTCCGAGAGCGGCTTGTCGATGACGGCACCGACCGCGAACCAGGTGCCGGTGGTTTCGGCCAGGACGACGATGTAGACGATCAGCATGGTCAGCGTCGCCGACCAGGAGAAGGTGACATCGAGATTGAGGAAGGCGATGCGCGGCATGGAAAACCAGGTCGCGGCGGAAACGCCCGTCATGTCGAGCTGGCCCATGAAGGCGGCGGCCACGCTGCCAGCCACAAGCGCGATGATCACGGACAGCAGGCGCAGCCATGCGCCTTTCGCGCCAAGCGCCATGCCGATCAGCATGCAGCCGACAAGCACCGCCGCGGCGACGAAGGCGAGGACGATGTTGCCGCCGACGGTGGCGGTGCCGTGGACAGCGAAGACGCTCTCCTTCAGTGCCACCGGCATCAGCGCGACGCCGACGACGATGATGATGGCGCCGCCGACGATGGACGGCACGAAGCGGTTGACGAGGCGGTGGAAGAGCTTTGTCGGCGATCCCAGAAGCATGACCAGTATGGCGCCCGGAATGAGTGCGCCGATCACGGCCGACAGGCCCGGCAGGCCGCCGCCGGCGCCAAAGGCAATCGCCAGCACCGCGCCGATCGGGACGAAGGACGGTCCCTGGACGACGGGCAGCCGCATCAGCAACTGCGACTGGATCAGGGTTGCGATGCCTGCCGCCACGAAGGCCGACTGGATGAAGGCGCCGGCGTCGCCGACGCTGAAGGCAAGCACCGACGCGATGATGAACGGCACGATATAGACGTCCATCGCTAGCACGTGCTGGAGGCCGAGCAGGGCGGCCTTGCCCAGGGGCAATGGATCGTCCGGCTGGGCGATCAAACTGATTTCTGGCGCAACGCGTTCCATGATGTCCCCTCTGGAAATTCCCGGCCGATCATGGGATCAGTCGGCGGCAAAGGACAGCGGCGGAAATGTTTGCCAACTGTTTTCTTCTAGGCCACGCATTGGCAGCCCCGCCCGCCAGCAGCACCGGAGCGACGATATGACGGCAGATCCTTTCGTGCTGCTCGGCACCGCCTTCCATACGCCTGAGCGCGGCAGGCTGGAGGTGCTGGAGGAGCACCTGTTCTGCGTCGACGCACAGGGGCGCATCGCCGAGATCCTGGCGCCCGGCCACCCGGAATACACGGCCACGATAAGCGATGCCCGCCGGGCGGGCAGGCTGGTGGAACTTGGCGAGGGGCAGTTCCTGCTGCCGGGGCTCGTCGACCTGCACATCCATGCGCCGCAATGGCCGCAGATGGGCAAGGCGCTGGACGTGCCGCTCGAAGTCTGGCTGCGGAAATACACTTTTCCGCTCGAGGCCCGCTATGCGGATTTGGACTATGCTCGCGCGGTCTATGCTGATCTGGTCGACAATCTGCTCGCCAACGGCACCACCACCGCGCTCTATTTCGCCACCGTCCATGTCTCGGCGAGCGTGGCGCTCGCCGAGACATGTCTTGAGAAAGGCCAGCGTGCCCTGGTCGGCAAGGTGGTGATGGACGACCCCGAACAGTGTCCGCCCTTCTATCGCGATGCCGATGCGGCAAGCGCTGTTTCGGATACCAGGCGCTTCATCGAGGCCGTCATGTCATTGGATCCGGGCGAGAGGCCGCTTGTCCAGCCGGTGATCACGCCGCGCTTCATTCCAAGCTGCACCCACGCGGCCTTGCAGGGGCTGGGCGAACTCGCGGAAGAGTTCGGTTGCCACGTGCAGACCCATTGCTCCGAAAGCGATTGGGCAAAGCAGTTCGTGGAAGCGCGCTTCGGCCAAACGGATGCGGCAAGCCTCGATGGTTTCGGCCTGCTCACCCGTCATACGATCCTGGCGCATTCGAACTTCATCGATGGGCAGGACATGGACCTGATCAAGGAGAAGGGCGCCGGCGTCGCTCATTGCCCGCTGTCCAACGTCTACTTCGCCAATGCAGTGTTTCCGCTTCGCGAGGCGCTCGACCGGCACATGCATGTCGGGCTCGGCACCGATATTTCAGGCGGCTACAGCCCATCGCTGTTCGACGGTTGCCGGAACGCGCTGTCGGCCTCGAGAACATTGCAGAGCGGCGTGCATGCCGGCCTGCCGGCAAAGGAGCGCGGCGCGCCCGGCGAGCCGATCACGCATCAGGAAGCGTTCTGGCTGGCAACCGCGGGAGGCGCGGAAGCGCTCGACCTGCCGACCGGCAGTTTTCGCGTCGGACACGAATTCGACGCGCTGCTGATCGACACCAAAGCGAGCGCCTCGAACATCCATGTCAACGGCGCCGACGATACGCTCGACGACGTCTTTCAGAAGATCGTGCTCAATGCGGCACGGGCCAATATTGCCACTGTTTGGGTCGGAGGCCGGCCGGTGGTCGGCTGTAGCTAAGCTACGCTCACTTGTAGTGGCCTCGCCTGCGCAAATAAACATGGCCCTGTGCCGACGTCGGCAGCGCCTGCGAGCATGGAATACGACAGCCCGTTTTCGTCTTTCGCAACGGGCGCTATACGAGATCGTCAACCGAGACATTGAGGGCGGCGGCGATGCGCTTGATCGTGTCGAAGCTACCGTCGCGGGTGCCTGTCTCGATCTGCGAGAGATAGCCTGCGCTGATCTCAGTCCTTTCAGCGAGGTCGCGAGCCGAAATCCCGCGATGCTCGCGCCAGACGCGGATCTTATTCGCCGTCCAGGATGCGGTTGACGACGGCGACCGGAATAAGCTCCTCCTCGCCGGCAGCGATCTTTTGCTTGATCTGATCGTAGGTTTGAATGTCGGCCACGTCCTCCGCCGCTTCAACAAGGCTCTCGTAATCAGCGAGTGGCAGAATAGCCATACGGTCGCCATTCGGCGTGGTAATGATGGTGGGCTTGTTCATGTCCTCAGTCCTCGTAGATGCTACCGCGCGGTCCGATCTCCAGAATGTCCATTACCGTGCCTTCCTGATCGAAGATAATACGGTAGTCCCCGACCCTAAGCCTGAAGCCTGGCCGGCCTTTCAGCCGTTTGACATTTTTCGCCAAGCTGGCCGGTTCGGCTGCATATTGGCCGATTTTAGCAGTGATCAGCCGAGCCGTGTTGGCGGGCATCCGCGCGCAAGCTAGAAATTTGCGTTAGCAAATAATGGGACATGGCTTTCATCGGTCTCCACCGGGTGCTGATCGGGGTAAGGCGACTTATGGTCTTCAATACCCCCGCGAGAACTCTGCGGCAGGGATGGTGCTGTCCGACTGACGGTTGGGTCGCTCCGCCGCGACCTCCTCAGGTATTGAACTTGAACAGCATGATGTCGCCGTCCTGGACGACGTACTCCTTGCCTTCGTCGCGTGCCTTGCCGGCTTCCTTGGCCGCCACTTCGCCGCCCAGCGTGACGAAGTCGTTGTAGGCGATGGTCTGGGCGCGGATGAAGCCGCGCTCGAAATCGGTGTGGATGACGCCGGCCGCCTGCGGCGCCTTGGCGCCCTTGTGCACGGTCCAGGCGCGCGTCTCCTTCGGCCCAACGGTGAAATAGGTGATGAGCTGCAACAATTCGTAGCCGGCACGGATCACCTTGTTCAGGCCGGGCTCGTCGAGGCCGAGCGAGGACAGGAATTCCATCTCTTCCTCGTCGGAGAGCTGCGCAACCTCGGCTTCGATCGCGGCCGAAATGACGACAGTGCGGGCGCCTTGCGCTGCGGCCATCTGCTCCACGGCCCTGGTGTGCTCGTTGCCGGTGGCCGCATCCGCCTCGGCGACGTTGCAGACGTAGAGCACGGGATGTGAGGTCAGAAGGTTCAAGCCCTGCAAGATGTGCAGATCTTCCGCCGAGATGCCGTCGAGCAGGATGCGGGTCGGCTTGCCTGCCTGCAGCAGCTCGAGCGCGGCCTCCATCATCGGCAGCACGGTCGTCGCTTCCTTGTCCTTGCTGCCGGCGCGCTTGCGGAACTGGACGATGCGGCGCTCGAGGCTGTCGAGGTCGGCGAGCATCAGCTCGGTCTCGACCGTCTCGGCGTCGGCGACGGGGTCGATGCGGCCCTCGACATGGGTGATGTCGTCATCCTCGAAGCAGCGCAGCACATGCACGATGGCGTCGACCTCGCGGATGTTGGCGAGGAACTGGTTGCCCAGGCCTTCGCCCTTGGAGGCGCCGCGGACCAGGCCGGCGATGTCGACAAAGGAGATGCGGGTCGGGATGATCTCCTTCGACTTGCCGATCGCCGCGATCTTCTGCAGGCGCGGATCGGGCACCGCCACCTCGCCGGTGTTCGGTTCGATGGTGCAGAACGGGTAGTTGGCGGCCTGCGCGGCGGCCGTCCTCGTCAGCGCGTTGAAAAGCGTCGACTTGCCGACGTTGGGCAAGCCAACGATGCCGCATTTGAAACCCATTTTATCCAGTCCTATCGGGAAAAGCGAAATTTGATGAGGCTATGGGCGATAGGGGTTGGGAACGTCAAGTCCCGTGACGCCGCATGCGCCTACGCCTCAGTCCTTGTTGCCGAAGAGTTTCTTCAGCATGGCGGCCATGGGGCCGCTTTCCGGCAGCTTGGCGACCGGCTGCTGAGGGCGGGCCTGGCGGACATGACTTTGCTGTTTCGGGCTTTGCTGTTTCGGGCTCGACTGCTTCCGCGCCGGGTTTTCCGGTTCGGCGCCGGTCTTGCCCTGGACGGCAAGGGCGGCCTTGTTCATGAAACCGGATTCGTCGCCCTTGACGATCATCGCCGCATTGTCGGCGATCGTGTCGAGCAGCGGGTCGAGCCAGTCGCGGTCGGCCTTGGCGAAATCACCGAGCACATGATGCTGGACCATTTCCTTGACGCCGGGATGGCCGACGCCGATGCGCACACGGCGGTACGCATTGCCGACATGGCCGTCGATCGAGCGGATGCCGTTGTGGCCGCCGGCGCCGCCGCCGGTCTTGATGCGCAGCTTGCCTTCGGCAAGGTCGATCTCGTCGTAGAAGACGGTGAGGGCGGAAAGGTCGAGCTTGTAGAAGCGCAGCGCTTCGCCGACCGACTGGCCGGACAGGTTCATGAAGGTCTGCGGCTTGATCAGGATGATCTTTTCGCCGCCGAGCGTGCCCTCGGAAATCAGGCCCTGGAACTTCTTCGACCAGGGTGAAAAGGAATGGCGGCGGGCGATAGCGTCCGCCGCCATGAAGCCGACATTGTGCCGGTTTTCAGCGTATTTCGCGCCCGGATTGCCGAGGCCGGCAAAGACAAGCGCTGTCTTTTCTGGCATCGTCGCCTCCGGGCGTGAAAAGAGTTACTTCTCTTCGGCGGCGGGAGCCGCTTCGGGAGCCGCGGCCTCAGCTGTCTCTTCGGTCTCCGGCTTCATCGCCGACGAACCGGCAACGGTCGCGATGGTGAAGTCGCGGTCGGAGATGACCGGCTTGACGCCGGCCGGCAGCTTGACCGACGAGATGTGGATCGAATCGCCAATGTCGGCGCCGGTGAGATCGACGGTGATGAATTCCGGGATCGCATTGGCCGGGCAGTGGAACTCGACTTCGTGACGCACGATGTTGAGCACGCCGCCCCGCTTGATGCCGGGTGACTTGTCTTCATTGATGAAGTGCACGGGAACATCGACGTTGACTTCGGTGTCCTTGCCGATGCGCAGGAAGTCGACATGGACAGGGAAATCCTTGACCGGGTCGAGCTGGAAGTCCTTCGGCAGGACCTGGATCTTCTTGCCGTCGACATCGATCGTGGCGATCGTGGTCAGGAACCCGCCGCCATGGATCTTGTAGTAGATGTCCTTGTAGGTGAGCGCGATCGCCAGGGGAGGCTGTCTGTCACCATAAATTACTGCAGGCACTTTACCGTTGCGGCGAACTGCACGGGCGGACCCCTTACCGACCTGTTCGCGCGCTTCGGCCTTGAGCTCGTAAGTATCGTGGCTCATGGCTTTTCCTTTCGCGTGTTATGGAGCGCCTACGGTTGGCAATGTACCAGGCCGTAAACGTCGAAAGCCGCCAGACCTCGATGTCCGAATGCCGGAAACCGCAGCGAGCGGATCTTTGTTCGGGATCACAAGGGGAAGGCAGCCTTCCGCCGCGTTGCCTCCAAGGGTGTCTACGCGGGTGGCGGCTCTATAGCGGAAGGCGGGCAGGCGTGCAAGCGGCGGTGGGAAGGCCGTTGCTACCGGTCGCCGCTCAACGCATCGCGCAACGCCTGGACCTGCCGGTTCAGCGTGTCGAGTTCGGCCAGCGTCATGCCCGAGCGTTCGACCAGGGTCGCGTTCAGGCAGTTGCACTGGACGAGCAGCTTGCGGCCGGCCGGTGTCAGGTCGACCTGTACCTGGCGCTCGTCGGTCTGGCTGCGCTGGCGGGTAACCAGGCCGGCCTGCTCCATCCGCTTCACCAGCGGCGTGACCGTGCTCGATTCCAGGGCGAGCCTGTGCGCGATCGTGCCGACAGACATGCCGTCGGCCTCGCCCAGCGCGTTGAGCACGAGATATTGCGGATAGGTGATCCCCATCTCGTCCAACATCGGCTTGTAGGTGCGATTGATCGCCATGCTGGTGGCGTAGAGCGTGAAGCAGAGCTGACTGTCCAGCGGGAGAGGCACGGTGGGTTCCTTTGCCGATTAAGCGCACGCATTATGTACCACGGAAAAAGATATCGCGATACATATTTCCATGGACAAGAACCTCGAGCTGGGTTAGCGATATTGGTATCGTGATATTGTTTATCGCGACAGCAATCAAACGGAGATTGAGATGACCTCGCAGACCAAACCAGGCTCAGGCAGCGGCACGATCACCACCAAGGACGGCACGCAGATCTATTACAAGGACTGGGGAACCGGTCAGCCCATCGTGTTCCATCACGGCTGGCCGCTGAGCAGCGACGACTGGGATGCACAGATGCTGTTCTTCCTTGGCCAAGGCTACCGGGTCATCGCCCACGACCGCCGCGGCCACGGCCGTTCGACGCAGACGGATATCGGCAACGAGATGGACACCTATGCCGCCGATGTGGCTGAACTTGTCGCGCATCTCGACCTCAAGGACGCCATCCATGTCGGCCATTCGACGGGTGGCGGCGAGGTGGCGCGCTATGTCGCCCAGTATGGAGCGGGTGGCCGTGTCGCCAAGGCAGCGTTGCTCGGCGCGGTACCGCCGATCATGCTCAAGACTCCAGCCAATCCCGGCGGCCTGCCGATCGAGGTCTTCGACGGCTTCCGCTCCGGCGTCGCCGCCAACCGCGCGCAGCTATACGTGGATGTTCCCGCTGGCCCGTTCTACGGGTTCAACCGTCCGGGCGCCGTGGTCTCGCAGGGCATTATCGACAACTGGTACCGCCAGGGCATGATGGGCGGCACCAAGGCGCATTACGACTGCATCAAGGCCTTCTCGGAAACCGATTTCACCGAAGACCTCCAGAAGATCGACGTGCCGGTGCTGGTCATGCATGGCGACGACGACCAGATCGTTCCCATCGCAGATTCGGCGCTGCTGAGCATCAAGCTGCTCAAGAAGGGCGAGCTCAAGGTCTACAAGGGCTTTCCGCACGGCATGGCCACCACCCACGCCGACATCATCAACGCCGACCTGCTGGCCTTCTTCAGGGCCTGAAGCCCTCCTGCCGGAATGGCAAAAGGCATCCGCCATATGGCGGGTGCCTTTTGCCTGGACACAGATGATTCAAGCCGCTTGCGCCTTCCGGGCTTCCTTCATGTTGGGCAGGAACACCGTCAGCAGCCCCAGGAACGGCAGGTACGAGCAGATCTGGAAGACGAAGTCGATGCCCTTCATGTCGGCGACGACGCCAAGCACCGCGGCCGCGATGCCGCCGACGCCGAAGGCGAAGCCGAAGAAGATGCCGGCGATCGTGCCGACGCGGCCCGGCACCAACTCCTGCGCGAAGACGACGATGTTGGAGAAGGCCGACGACAGGATGAGGCCGATCAGCACGGTCAGCACCATCGTCCATTCCATGTTGGCGTAGGGCAGCGCCAGGGTGAAGGGCAGGACACCGACGATCGAGAACCAGATCATCGCCTTTTGTCCATAGCGGTCGCCGAACGGACCGCCGAGCAGGATGCCCAGCGCCGAAGAGCCGAGGAAGAGGAACAGCATGACCTGCGACATCTGCACCGAAACGCCGAACTTATGGATGGAATAGAAGGTGTAGTAGCTGGCCAGGCTGGCGATGTAGGCGTTCTTGGTCAGCACCAGCAAGGTCAGCACCGCCAGGGCCCACATCACCTTGCGGCGCGGGAAGGGCGACACGAGGCTTGCCGCCTTGCGATTACCTTGCGCGGCGCGCAGGCGGCTGTACCAGCCGCCGACCTGCCACAGGATGACGATGCCGATCAGCGAACCGACGGCGAACCAGGCGATGCTGGTCTGGCCGAAGGGCACGACGATGAAGGCGGCCAGCAAGGGACCCATGGACTGGCCGAAATTGCCGCCGACCTGGAACAGCGACTGCGCCAGGCCAAACCGGCCTCCGGAAGCGAAGCGGGCAATGCGCGAGGATTCCGGATGGAAGATCGCCGAACCGATGCCGATCAGCGAGGCGCCGATCAGCAGCAGGTAGTAGTGCCCGGCATAGGCCAGCACGATCAGGCCGATCAGCGAGGATGCCATGCCCCAGGGCAGCGAGTAGGGCATAGGCCGCTTGTCGGTGACCGCGCCGATGATCGGCTGCAGCAGGGATGCCGTTACCTGGAAGGTGAAGGTCAACAGCCCGATCTGCCAGAAGTCCAGGCCGTAATTGTCTTTCAGAAGCGGATAGATGGCCGATAGCAGCGACTGCATGATGTCGTTGATGGAATGGCAGAGGCTCACTGCCAGGATGACGGTGAAGGCCGTCGCCTGGGCTGACGCGTGACTGGCGGTCGCAGGCGGCGCGACGCCGGTGGCTGTCGTATCGGTCAAGATAGGCTCCGTAGTCTTTTTGGCGGGGTTGTTCCCGCAGGCGACGTGGCGGGCGCTTCCCGCAGGCAGCCTTATAGTCCGGTTGCCAGGCGACTTCTTTCGTGGTTTGGTCCAATAGTTTCGCAAGTGGGCCATACCGAATGCCAAAAACCAGGGAAATTTTCGGCGCCGGACACACCGACCTCGAGCAATTGCACGGGCTGCGCTGGCAGTGGCTCGAGCAGGCGGTCGGGCCGGCGGTGGTGCTGCCGACCGAATATCCGGATGGCTACCACGTGCCGCACCACCACCACAGCCGCAGCCAGTTGCTGCATGCGCTGGTCGGCGTCGTGCTGGTGACGACGCGGCATGGGCGCTGGATGGTGCCGCCGGACCATGCGATGTGGATTCCGGCCGGCATCGAACATTCCGTCGAGATGCTCGGCGACGTCTCGATGCGCTCGGTCTATGTCATGCCGCAGGCGATCCCGGGCCTGCCGGAGGGCATGCGCGTCGTCGGCGTCACCGACCTGATGCACAGTCTTATCGTGGAATCCGAGAAGCTGCCGCAAGGCGGCGAACTGGAAGGGCGCGGTGGCCTGATCATGAACCTGCTGCTGCATGAGATCCCGCAATTGCCGGAGCGGCCGCTCGGCCTGCCGTTCCCGTCGGATCCCAAACTGGCGGCGCTCTGCCGGCGTTTCGTCGCCGCACCCTCACCGCACGCGACGATCGACGAATGGGCCGATACCGTCGGCATGAGCCGGCGCACCTTCACGCGGGCCTTCCAGCGGCAGACCGGCCTGTCGCTGTCGACATGGCGCCAGCAGGCCTGCCTGTTCGCGGCGCTGCCGAGGCTCGCCGATGGCGAGCCGATCACGCGGGTGGCGCTCGATCTCGGATATGACAGCGTGCCGGCCTTCATCACCATGTTCAAGCGCATGCTCGGCTCCTCGCCGCGCGGCTATATGCGCGGCGCGCGTGATGCCGGCGAAGGCATGCGGCGAGCCCCGGCCCGGCTGGAGGCGCCGACGCCATCGGCCTTGCCGCAGGACCAATTTGGGCCGCAGGAGTAACTTGGGCCGCAGGGGTAACCTGGGCCGCAGGGATAACTGGTTTTCAGTCGAACAGGCTCGAGACCGACTCCTCAGTCGCCGTGCGCGAAATGGCTTCGCCCATCAGGTCGGCAATCGAGATGACGCGGATGTTGGGCGCGTCGAGCACGCCTTGCGTCGGCTGGATGGAATCGGTGATCACCAGTTCCTGCAGCTTCGAGCCGCTGATGCGAGCGACCGCGCCGCCCGACAGCACGCCGTGGGTGATATAGGCGGTAACGCTGGTGGCGCCGTTGGCTAGCAGTGCGTCGGCGGCATTGCACAGCGTGCCGCCGGAATCGACGATGTCGTCGATCAAAAGGCAATCCTTGCCGGCGACCGCGCCGATGATGTTCATGACTTCCGATTCGCCGGGACGCTCACGGCGCTTATCGACGATGGCAAGTTGCGCGTCGAAACGCTTGGCAAGCGCACGCGCACGCACCACGCCGCCAATATCGGGCGACACGACGACGACATTGCCGAGTTGCTTGTACTTCGCCTTGACGTCGCGGGCCATCACCGGCACCGAGAACAGATTGTCGGTGGGGATGTCGAAAAAGCCCTGGATCTGGCCGGCATGGAGATCCAGCGTCAAAACCCGGTCGACACCTGCACGGGTGATCATGTTGGCGACCAGCTTGGCAGAGATCGGCGTGCGCCCGGAAGCGCGGCGATCCTGCCTGGCATAGCCGAAATAGGGAATAACCGCCGTGATGCGCTTGGCCGACGAGCGCATGAAGGCGTCGATCATGATGAGCAGTTCCATCAGGTGATCGTTGGTCGGAAACGAGGTCGACTGCAGGATGAAGACATCCTCGCCGCGCACGTTTTCCTGGATCTCGACGAAGATTTCCTGGTCGGCGAAGCGCCTGACACTGGCCTTGCCCAGCGGGACGTTGAGATAGCGGGCGACCGCTTCGGCCAGCACCCTGTTGGAATTGCCCGCGAAGAGTTTCATGCACCGTTCCTGGTGGAGGACGGAGAGGCCTGACGGACTCTCCTGCACCTTTTAACCGGGCTTTTAGCGGCCCGCGCGGCTATTGCAAGCGCCGAGATCGTGAATCCGCCGGCTAAGCCTAAGAAAGCTGTTCGGCATCACCGGCTGGCAACACCTCAACTCGCCTTGCCGCTGAGAAAGGCCGCAAACTGGTCGATGGTCTGGTCGGCGATCGCCTGCATGGTGGCTGGCGAGACCGACTTCCAGCTGTCGGCGCCCGCGCTGTCGCGGGAACCGGTGGAAGGCGCCTTCATCTGGCCGTTGATGCGGTGCAGCCGGTTGCCGGAGGGGTCGTAGACATCCCAGACATAGATGACCGTGGTGTCCTTACCCTCCGTCATCGCCGAGAAGTAGCCCTTGAGCACATGGGTCGCGGTCTGGTCCTGGCTGCCGGCCAGCGTGATGCCGCGCTGCCTGGCGCGTGTCTGCAGTTCCGCCGTCAGCGGCGTGGCGGCGTCCACCGAAGCGCCGACGATCGGCGCGATCTGCAGCCGGGTCTTCGACAGGATGGCGGCGGCCTGGGCCGAAGTGATGGGCGCGGGCGCGCCCGCCGTCGTGGTGGCCGTCGCGGCCGTGGATGGCGCCGGGGCGGGAACGGTGGCGGCAGCGCTGCCTTGCGTGGCCGGTGCGGGCTGCGCCGAGGCCGCCGGCGGGGTGATGGCGGAAGGTTCGAGGACGTCCTTTGCGTTGGTGCAGGCGGTCAAAGCCAATGCCACAAGCAATGACACGGTCGTCACATGCGATCGTCTCATTTGCCTTCTAACTCCTTGGCGAAGAACGCCTCCCATTATGGATTCACTGCACGATCAAGTCGAGATCATGGCGGGACAGCGGCTTCGGCTGGGATTCGGTGGTCAGGTAGGTGCGGCCAAGCGTCATCGCCGTCTCGGTCTCGGAGTCCATGATGATCATGTGGGCAAACAGCGTCATGTTCGGCGCGATCGGCTCGGGATTGCCCTGGTAGAACATCGGCATGTCCATCCAGGACGGCGTGAAGCGGGCGCCGACCGAATAGCCGCAGGCGTTCAGCCGGTGCTTGGTCAGCCCGTGCGCTTCCATGGTGCGGGCATGGGCGTCGAACACGTCGCCGAAGCTGTTGCCCGGCGTCATCGCCTTTTCGACGGCCAGAAGTGCCGCGCGTGCGGCGTCGAACAGCTCCTGATGGCGCTTGGAGACCTTGCCGGTCAGCACCGTGCGCATCATCGGCGCATGGTAGTGATGGAAGACGCCGGCCCATTCGAGCGTCAGCTGGTCGTTCTTGGTGAGCTTGCGGCGGCCGGCCTTGTAGCGGCACAGCAGCGCATCGACGCCGGAGCCGATGATGAACTCGTTGGCCGGATAGTCGCCGCCGCCGGCGAAGATCGCGCCCTGCATGGCGGCCAGGATCAGCGCCTCGTCGCCGCCCTGCTTGATCAGCGGCAGGGCCGCGTCCAGCGCGTCGTCGGAGAGATTGGCTGCCTTTTCCGCCTTGGCGACCTCGGCCGGGCTCTTGAACAGGCGCAGCCGCCCGACGATGCCGGAGGCGTCGGCGATCTGGCCGAAGGTCTGCAACTGCTCGTCCAGGCGGCGGCCATTGTAGGCGGTCAGGCCGTGAGTGTCGTATTCGACGCCGATGCGGGCGCCGAGCAGGTCGAGTTCGTTAAGCAGGTTGCGCAGGTCGACCGCGGGATTGGCGCCGTCGCGGTCGGTCCACAGCACGATGTTGTCGATGATCGAAGTTTGGCGCGCCTGGCGCAGATCGGCCGAGCGGGTCAGCAGCACCATCGAGCCGTCGGCCTTGACCACCAGGCACTGGAAGAAGCAGAAGCCGAACGTGTCGTAGCCGGTGAGCCAGTACATGCTTTCCTGGGCGAACAGCAGGATGGCGTCGAGCTTTTTCTCGGCCATCTCTATCATCAGCCGGTCGCGCCGCGCGTCGAATTCGGATCGTTCAAAATGCAGCGCCATTATACCTTCTCCAAAACGATTGCCGAAACCTGCCGGCCATAATCGGGCTCCCTGCGGTGCGTGGTGCGCCGGTAGGAGTAAAACAGATCTTCCTCGGCATAGGTGCAGCGGCCAAGGCCATCGGCCGCCACACCAGCCTTGGCCAGCCGGTCGATCGTGTAGCGGTTGAGGTCGAACATAGCGTGGCCGGCATGGGCCGAAGGCACGAAATACCGGGCATTTTCGCTGTCGGCCTCGACGAAGCGGGCGACGAATTCGGGCCCCACTTCGTAATTGTCGGGGCCGATGGAAGGGCCAAGCACGGCTACGATGTTTTCGCGCCGGGCGCCGAGGCTCTCCATGGCGGCAATGGTGTTTTCGAGCACGCCTGACAAAGCGCCTTTCCAGCCGGCATGCGCCGCGCCGATGATGCGCGCACCGGGATCCGCGAACAGAACCGGGCCGCAATCGGCGGTCGAGGCCCCGATGGCGATGCCCGGCCGATCGGTGACGATGGCGTCGGCCTTTGGCCGTTCGCGGGCAAAGGGTTCCCTGGCGACGATGACGTCGGGCGAGTGGACCTGCCAGGCGGTCAGCAGATGATTTGCGGGCACGCCCATCCAGGCGGCGACACGGGCGCGGTTCTCGGTCACCAGCGCCTGGTCGTCATCCGACCCGGTGCCGATGTTGAGGCCCCGGTAGATGCCGGTGGAGACGCCGCCGATGCGGGTGAAATAGCCGTGGCGGATGCCTTGTGCCTGTGCCTTGTCCAGCAGCAGCGACCGAATGGGATCCGGTTTGGTCTGATTGAGCATGCGGGCGTTGTTGTCCGTGTGGGCGGTTTCGTCAAGGAAAAGCGGCCGGCAGTCCGGCGGCTCTTTTACCGGACGGGAGATTGGGAGGGGTAGCGACGAAAAGTCAATCCACCGTTGCGAAGGGCCTGACGGAGACGTCGCGTGGAACGACGGCGAGGACCTTGAAGAGTTCGCCCATCGCTTGCGGCCCGGCGAGCCGTTCGACGGCATCCGATAAGTTGTCGCGTGCCGCCTGGCCGGCATCGGCGCCCAGCTGGCCGGCGCGCTCCAGAATGCCCATGCCGAGCAGGAAATTGCCCTGCGTCGACAGATGGGCATCGAGACCATGCGCGCGCGCAATCGCTGCAAGAGCGGCGAAATCGACATGGGAGGTAAGGTCTGCTTCGCCAGGATTGGCCAGCACATCTTCGTGATTGTGCCGGCGCAAGGCCTGCAGCGTGTCGCCGACACCGGGCCGCAGATGGCCGTAGTCGAGGAATAGCCCAGCGCCGCCATGAGCCGCCATGCGCTCGGCGATTGCCGCCATCAGGGCGGTGCGGGCGGGCGCGATTTCGACGATCGCGCCTTGCGGCGCGTCGGCCGCATCCCTGGGCAGCAGCGTCGGGTCGACCGAGCCGGCGCCGGCGAAGAAGCAAAGATTTTCGGCGTCGTCCAGGCCGACCATGCGCTCGCGCCAGTCGGCGCGGGCACGGACGAACTGGCGGATAGGCACGGCATCGAACAATTCGTTGCCGACGATCAACAGCGGTTGATGGGGCAGGGTCTCGATCGTTTCATGCCAGCCTATCGCGAAGGGTGTCGCTCCAAGCGTCTGCTTCTGGATCTCGGCCAAGCGCGGACTGGTCTCGATCATGGCGAAGGCGGCGCCGTTGGCCAAGGCCGGATCGAGCCGCGACAGAGTGCGCAGCATGTCCTTCATCAGCGTGCCGCGGCCGGGGCCGATCTCGGCGACGGTGACCGGCATGGGCCGGCCGATCGCCGCCCAAGCCTGGTAAAGCCAGACAGCGACGAGTTCGCCGAACATCTGGCTGATCTCCGGTGCGGTGATGAAATCGCCGGCCGCGCCGAACGGCTCGCGTGTGGTGTAATAACCATCGCGCGGATCGAACAGGCACAGCGCCATGTATTCGTTGACGGGCATCGGACCGACAGCCTCGATCAGGTCGACGATACGAGCCTTCAGCCGCGTCATGTCGCCTGCGGCTGCGCTTGCGTCACCGGCTTGGCCGTCGCCATTGCCCAGATGCCGGCCAGCACCATCGGCGTCGACAGGATCATGCCCATGGTCAGCCAGTTGGTGCCGAGGAGATAGCCGAGCTGCTGGTCGGGCTCGCGAAAGAACTCCACGAAAATTCGTGACAGGCCGTAGCCGCAGATGAAGGCGCCGCCGACAAAGCGCGGTGTCTTCAGCTTGAGGCGCGAATGGGTAAGGATGCGCAGCACGACAAACAGCACCAGCCCTTCGAGCAAGGCCTCGTAGAGCTGGCTCGGATGGCGGGTGAACGGACCGCCGTTGGGGAATTCGATCGCCCAGGGCATATCGGTGGGCCGCCCCCAGAGCTCGGAATTAATGAAGTTGGCGACGCGCACGAGACCGAGACCGACCGGCACGCCAGCTGCCACGACATCGAACAGCGACCAGGTGCGGATGCCGCGCTTCATGGAAAACAGCGTCATGGCGAGGATGACGCCGAGCAGGCCGCCATGGAAGGACATGCCGCCTTGCCAGACAGCGAAGATGTCGAGCGGATGGGCGATATAGCGCGCCAGGTCGTAGAACAGGACATAGCCGGTGCGGCCGCCCAGAACCACGCCAATGGCCGCCCAGACGATGAAATCGTCGAGATCCTCAGGCTTCATCGGCAGGACGCCGTCGGGCCAGAGTTTAGGATTGGCGGCGAGCCGCTTGGCATACCACCAGGCAAACAGGATGCCGACGATGTAACCGATGCCGTACCAGTGCACCGCCAGCGGCCCGATCTGGACGAGGATCGGATTGATATTGGGAAAAGGCAGCGAAGCCAGCGGCAGCAGGAAATATTCGTTCAACGGGGAGCTCTCGGTTGCGATCGGCGCGGACCATGCGGCAGGGTTTTGGCAGGGTCAAGGCAAGGTCACGAGCGTCAATGCTGCGGGAACAGATTCGGGTCCGGGAACAGATTCGCTTCCAGCTCCGTCGCCGGGGTGGCCGTGCTTACCCCCTGGGCTTGGCGGCCACCACTTCGCGCAAGGCGTCGTTGATCCTGTCCTGCCAGCCGGGACCATCTTCCTGGAAATGATCGAGCACGGCCCGGTCGATCCTGATCGAGACAAGCTCGCGGGCATTCGGTGCGGTGGAGGGTTCGCGAGGCGGGGCCGCGGCCGGTTTCTTGACCGGCTTGAAGACTGCTTCGGCGGCTTCCATCGGATTTGTCGGTCTGCGCGGGGGCGTTGCCATTGGTGATCCTGATTGAAACGTGCGTGAAGGGAGACGAGGGCCTTACAATAGGCGAGTTGCCGCTACCAAGTACAGCTTCGGAGCCGTTCGAGAGGCTCCTGCAGGACCCGCCCATCATACGGGCCGTGCGCCATAGCAGCGCGGAGGTCGCATAGGACCCCAACGTTCTTGCATTCCTCGCGCCACGTCACTAATTCAAATCAAGCAAGCGAGGATTTGCCATGTCGACCGGACCGAACCGCATTCTCGATGAATTCGCCAAGCTGATGACCGATGCGGCCGGTGCCGCTCAAGGTGTGCGGCGTGAGGTGGAGACGGCCTTCAAGGGCCAGGCGGAGCGCATCCTCAACTCCATGGATGTCGTGCAGCGCGAGGAGTTCGAGGCCGCGCGCGAGATGGCCGCCAAGGCGAGGGAAGAAAACGGCAGGCTCGCCTCGCGCATCGAGACGCTCGAGGCCAGGATCGCCGAGCTGACCGGTCAGGCCACACCTGCGGCGCCGGCGAAGCCCAAGCCGAAAAAATAATTCGTTAAACTTTTCCACAAAGCACCAGCCTAAAAATCGCTTTGCCGTGAATCGCTTACCGGCATTGCGTGACTCTTTGTGACAGGCACCTTTCCACATGCGAATGACGCAGTGCGAAAAATTGGGCTGTTCACGCGACTCCCGATCAATAGACTGAATTTGTTGCATGATTCGGAGCAGGGTCATGCAACCGGGCGGTGGGGTTCGGTCTGGGGTCTTTGCGTTGATAAGTCCCGGCCGTCCGAGTTCTAGACAAGATTGTTCGTCGTGTGTGCCCCGCGGAGCGTGTGGCGCTCCCCCTGAACACAGGAAGCATTCCATGGAACTTCTCGAACTCGAATTTTCCCGCGAAATCCATCCGGTGGATGTGATCGAGCAGGTGGCCCACAACAATGACTGGTCCTTCGAACGGGCCGGCGATGACGAAATCTCGATCTCGGTTGCCGGCAGCTGGACCGACTACCACGTCTCCTTCTCATGGATGGAGGATTTCGAGGCGCTGCACCTTGCCTGCGCCTTCGACATCAAGGTGCCGGAAGCCCGCACGCTGGAAGTGATGCGGCTGTTGTCGCTGATCAACGAACAGATGCTGTTCGGCCATTTCGACCTCTGGGAGCAGGAAGGCGCGATCATGTTCCGCCAGTCGCTGCTGCTCGCTGGCGGGGTCGAACCCTCGAGCCAGCAGGTCGAGGTGCTTTTGTCCTCGGCGCTGGAAGCCTGCGAATGCTATTTCCAGGCTTTCCAGTTCGTCGTCTGGTCGGGAACCTCGGCCAAGGACGCGCTGGCCGGCGTGCTGTTCGAGACCTTCGGCAATGCCTGAGCAGAAGCGTTCGACATGAGTTCAAACAACGAGCGCAAGCCTGAAATCAGCTTTGCCGATTTCGATCGTGTCGACATCCGTGCCGGCACGATCGTCGAGGCCGAACCGTTTCCGGAGGCGCGCAAGCCGGCCTTCAGGCTGAAGATCGATTTCGGGCCTGGGATCGGAGTGAAGAAGTCCTCGGCGCAGATCACCAAATACTATTCGCCCGAGACCTTGATCGGCCGACAGGTGTTCGCGGTGGTCAATTTCCCGCCGCGCCAGATCGGCCCGTTCATGTCGGAAGTGCTGACGCTCGGCTTTCCCGATGAAGAGGGCGCCGTGGTGTTGGGCGCCATCGAGCGCAGGGTGCCGGATGGCGGCAGGCTGTTCTAGGCTTTCCGAGGTCAAACAGAATACCGCCTCGTTCCTTGGCGTCCCCGCCGGCCTGTCGGATCAGGCCGCCAGCTTGCGCGTCGTTCCCAGTGCTTCCCCGACCGCGTCGAGAAACATTTCCGCGCAGGCCTTCCAACTGTAGCGCATGGCGCGCTCGCGGGCCTGGTCGCGGCTGACGTCGAGCGCGGCCAGCGCGGCCTCGCGCAAATCGGTGGAAACAGCACCGCCGACACCATCACCAACGATGTCGATCGGCCCGGTCACCGGGTAGGCGGCGACCGGCGTGCCGCTGGCCAGCGCCTCGATGATGACGTTACCGAAAGTGTCGGTGCGGCTGGGAAAGACGAAGACGTCGGCGGAGGCGTAGATTTCGGCCAGTTCGTCATTGGGGCGATGGCCGAGGAAATGCGCCTTAGGATATTTCGCCTTCAGCTTGGCAAGCTCGGGCCCTTCACCGACGATCACCTTGCTGCCGGGCAGGTCTAGGTCGAGAAAGGCCGACAGGTTCTTTTCGATGGCGACGCGGCCGACGCATAGGAAGACCGGTCCGGGGAAGCCGAGGTCCTTGCGCTTGTCGGGCCGGAAATGCTCGGTGTCGACGCCACGCGTCCAGGGCCTCAGCTTGTTGAAGCCGCGCGCCGTGAGATCGTCGGCGAGCGACTGGGTGGCGACCAGCGTGCCTTGGCCCGAATTGTGGAAATCGCGCAGCCAGCGATAGGCCCAGCTCTCCGGCACCGGCAGGCGGGCGCTGAGATATTCGGGAAAGCGGGTGTGGTAGCTGGTGGTGAACGGCCGGCCGGCATTGCGGCAATGGCGCCGCGCCATGATACCCAGCGGTCCCTCGGTGACGATGTGAATGTGGTCGGCCTTGTAGCCGTCGATCAGGCGCGCGACATGGCCGGGCGTGGTCAGCGCCAGGCGGATGTCGGGGTAGGTCGGCAGGGGCAGGGTGCGAAAGATGTTCGGGGTCAGGAACTCGACCGCGACGTCGAAGGATTTCAGGGTCTCGGTGAGCCGCTCGAGCGTGTGGACGACGCCGTTGACCTGCGGGCGCCAGGCGTCGGTGACCATCACTATGCGCATGGCGGCCCTTTGCTCCGGAGGTCGGCGGTTGCCTTGAAACGATGCCGGAACGGCGACCATGCGGCCGCCCTCGCTTCGCTCCAGCGCACCCTGACGGGTACGGGATCGAAGTGAGGCGGCAAGGACGAATCAAGTGCGGTCGCGCGCTTCATGCGCGCTCTTGACCATGGTTTCATGACGGGCGGATGAAGCAGACCGTGATCCCGAAAAGTCGAAAGCGGTTTTCAGGCAAGATCATGCCAAATAGAAATCAGGCCGGAACCTTGATCACCGCGCGCAGGCCACCCATCGGGCTGTCGTCGAGCGTGATGTCGCCGCCATGGCTGCGGGCGATGTCGCGGGCGATCGACAGACCGAGCCCGGTGCCGCTGGCGTCGAGATTACGGGCTTCGTCGAGCCGCACGAAGGGCTTGAACACGTCTTCGCGCCTGTCGGCCGGAATGCCTGGCCCATTATCGTCGACGGTGACCAGAAGCGAGCCGCGGCCGTGGTCGGCGGTGACCTCAACGGTGCGGGCATAGCGGAAGGCATTGCCGATGACGTTGGACAGCAGCCGCGCGAAGGCGTTCGGCCTGACATGCACGGTCGGATCGCCGGAAAGCGTCGTCGACAGTCTGCATTTGCGCAAGTTCGCTTCTTCGCCAAGCTTCTGGAAATAGGCTTCGAGATCGAAACGTCCCGGGTCCTCCGAGGCCTCGCCCTTGGCAAAGGCGAGATAGCCTTCCAGCATCGACTGCATGTCCTCGATGTCCTGGTCGAGCGCCGCCTTGGTCTCGGCCTTACCGCCGGCCAGCGCCAGCTGCAGCTTGAAGCGAGTAAGGATGGTCCTGAGATCATGGCTGACACCGGTCAGCATGGCCGTGCGCTGCTCGATCTGGCGCTCGATGCGCTCCCGCATCTGGATGAAGGCAAAGCCGGCGCGGCGCACCTCTTCGGCCCCGCGCGGGCGGAAATCGCGCGGCATCGGCCGGCCCTTGCCGAAGCTTTCGGCGGCCTCGGCAAGCGCCAGGATCGGCCGGATCTGGTTGCGCAGGAAGGGGATGGCGATCATCAGGAGCACCAGCGAGGTGCCGACCATCCAGATCAGGAAAATGTGGGTGTTGGAGGCATAGGCCTGGCTGCGGCGCACGAAGACGCGCAGCACCTTGTTCTCGAGCTGGACGCGCACTTCGATGATGTTGGAATTGCCGACAGTGTCGATCCAGAAGGGGCGGTTGATCTGCCGAGTGATCTCGGCGGAGAGAACATCGTCGAGGATAGAGAAGAACGGTTTTGGACCGGGCGGCGGCAGCGGATCGGGCGGCAGCAGATCGACCTTCAGCTGCATGCGATCCTGCGCGATGCGGATGATGTTGGCGTAGTCGGCGTCGTGCGGATAAGTCTCGATCAGGTCGATGATGGCGGCGATGTCGCGCACGGTGGCCTGCGACAGGCGTTGCGTCACGGTTGCCCAGTGGCGTTCCATGAAATCGAACGCGACGACCGACTGCAAAAGGATCATCGGCGCGATGACGATGATCAGCGAGCGCGCATAGAGGCGCTTGGGCATGTAAAGCGAAACCAGGCGCCAGAACCGGTTCCAGATGCGCGGCACCGCCTTGAGCGACCGTGTGGCGCGTGCACTCAAACCGTCATTGTCCGGCTGTTCCAGTTCCGTGGTCGCCATTGGCTCTTTTCATCCGTCGGCGGTATTGGGTCGGGATGACGTTTGGCTGAATCGTCATCCTGATCCAACTCTTTGTTGGAGCATGATCTTTTCCGAAAACCGGTTCCCACTTTTCGGGACCATGCACTTGGGCCGCCGCCGGCATTCTATTCCACGCTGAGCCGATACCCAATACCGCGCACGGTCTGCAGCCAGACCGGATTGGACGGATCGCGCTCGATCTTGCGGCGCAGCCGGTTGATCTGGACGT
This sequence comes from Mesorhizobium sp. B2-5-7, assembly GCF_006440875.1. Taxonomy (NCBI): domain Bacteria; kingdom Pseudomonadati; phylum Pseudomonadota; class Alphaproteobacteria; order Hyphomicrobiales; family Phyllobacteriaceae; genus Mesorhizobium; species Mesorhizobium sp. B2-5-7. The sequence continues at coordinate 1,209,827 of NZ_VFUO01000002.1, forward strand.
CGATGGTGCGCTCGCCGACTTCCGAATCGTCGCCGACGAGTTCGTGGCGGGGGATGGTTTCGCCGGCGCGCGCGGCGAAGATCGCCAGGATCTCCTGTTCGCGGTCGGTCAGCTTCAGCGCCTCGCCGCCGCGCTTCAGTTCGCGCCTGGCGATCTGGAAGGTGTAGGGGCCGAACACCAGCTGCTCGACCTTGGGCGTCGCCGCCGGGCCGCCACGGCGCAGGATGTTGTTGATGCGCAGGATCAGCTCGCGCGGGTCGAAGGGTTTTGGCAGGTAATCGTCGGCGCCGGCTTCGAGCCCCGAGATGCGGCTGTCGGTCTCCGACAAGGCCGTCAGCATCAGGATCGGCACGTTCTTCTCGGCGCGCAGCGCCTTGGTGAGATCGACGCCACTTTCTCCCGGCATCATCACGTCGAGCACGAGCAGGTCGAAATCGAGGCCGGCGAGCTTGCGGCGGGCCTCGCCGGCATTGCCGGCGACGGTGACGCGAAAGCCGTTTTCGGTCAGATACTGCTTGAGAAGATTGCGAATGCGGGTGTCGTCGTCGACCACGAGCAGATGTGGTGCGTCGTCATCCGGTGCGGCCGCGGTGTCGACCCTCTCAGTGCTCTCCATGGCTTTTCCCTGACATTTTTGCGGACCCAACGTCGATCTGAGCTCTCAGTTCCGGATTGACCATTGCTTCGAGGAAGCGTTCCACCAAGGTCCGTTCGGTGGCGCCGGAATCTTCCAATGCAGCACGGATGCGGCGTGACTGTGGCCGCGCCAGCGCCAGCGCCAGCGCACGGCCCTTGGCCGTCGGATAGAGTTCGCGCTGGCGACGGTCGCGCGGGCCCTGCAACTGCACGACGTGATCGGTGTCGATCAATTGCTTCAGCACACGCGCCAGGCTCTGCTTGGTTATCTTCAGCACGTCGAGCAATTCGGCGACGGTCAGGCCCGGCCGGCGGTTGACGAAATGCAGCACGCGGTGGTGGGCGCGGCCGAAGCCGTAGTCGGCCAGGATTTGATCGGGATCGGAAGTGAAGTCGCGATAGGCGAAGAAGAAGAGTTCGATGATGGCGAAGTCGATGCCGTCCTCGCTGGTGATTGCGGTCCTGATCGGTTTTCCGGCAGCTGGGCTTTTGTCCGTCATCATTTCTCCATGGGAACAGGAGATTATGTCAGTACTATTGACGTAATTTCCCTGCAATGGTAATTTTTGACAAGCTTTTGGGCGGATTGCGAACGAAAAGGCGAGGCAAGCCGGTTTTTCCGGAACTTCCTGAGTTTGCCAGGGCGCGATTATCCGCTTACGCTTCCAGACACCGGCCGGCGTCTCCAACCACATGGCGCTGCCAAAAGAACACGCAACGACACTAGGATATGCGGGTCGCGACCCGCGGGAGGTTACCATGGCATCCGTTCCCTTCGATCAACTGGACGGCTTCATCTGGATGAATGGCGCGTTCGTCCCGTGGGGGGACGCCAAGATTCATGTGCTGACCCACGGCCTGCATTACGCCAGCGCGGTCTTCGAGGGTGAGCGCGCCTATGGCGGCGAGATCTTCAAGCTCAACGAGCATACGGAACGCCTGCATGAATCGGCACGCCTGCTCGGCTTCAAGATTCCCTATTCGGTGGCCGAGCTCAACGACGCGTCGACCACGCTCCTGAAGAAGCAGGGCTTCCAGGACGCCTATGTCAGGCCGATCGCCTGGCGCGGCAGCGAGCAGATGGGTGTTTCGGCGCAAAACAACCGCATCAACGTCGCCATCGCCATTTGGCAATGGCCGAGCTATTTCGACCCGGCGCAGAAGCTGAAGGGCATCCGTCTCGATGTGGCGGAATGGCGCCGGCCCGATCCGCGCACGGCGCCGTCGCGGTCGAAGGCCGCCGGCCTCTACATGATCTGCACCATGTCCAAGCATGCCGCCGAGGCCAAGGGCTATGCCGACGCCATGATGCTCGACTGGCGGGGCCAGGTCGCCGAAGCGACGGGCGCCAACATCTTCTTCGTCAAGGACGGCAAGATCCACACGCCCAAGCCCGATTGCTTCCTCGACGGCATTACCCGCCGCACGGTCATTGGACTCGCCAAGGATCGCGGCCTGGAGATCATCGAACGCGCCATCCTGCCGGAAGAACTGGAAGGGTTCGAGCAGTGCTTCCTGACCGGAACGGCAGCGGAAGTAACCCCGGTTTCGGAGATCGGCCCTTACCGATTCGAAGTCGGCGAGATCGCCAAGAATCTCATGAACGACTATTCTATCGCCGTTCAACCCAAGCATGCTATCGCCGCAGAATAACGATAGTCACAGCTTTTCGCGCAAGCAGGGGCGGTTTTCGGGCCGCCCCTTTTATTTCAGCGTTTCTGCATTTGACTTTCCTCCAATTCGGCGTCTCATGATGGTGTCGGCCCGGGAGGCTGGCAGCTATGGAGGGACTAATCATATGGACATGAACACGCTTCTTCCGATCATCATTCAGATCATCACAGGCATCATTGGTGGTCAGGCGGTCGGCGCGGCGATCAAGACGGCGGCAATGGGTCAGCTTCCCAAAATCCTGGGCGGAGCCATCGGCGGTGTCGGCGGCGCGGCGATCCTCGGCAGCCTGCTTGGCGGCGGTGCGATCAGTCCTGACGCGGCCGCGGCGGCGACCAGCGGCCTGGGCAGCGCGCTCAACCTGCAGAACATCGTCGGTGGCGCCGGCGGTGGCGCGATCCTGACCGGCATTCTCGGCGCGGTCATGGGCGCCATGAAGAAATAAGCCTGCCGATCTCGGGCTTCGCAGAATGGGCGGCTTCGGCCGCCCATTCCTTTGGAGACGCACTGTTTGGCCTTCCGGCTGTGGACGGTTTTGAGCGATGCCTCTACATGATCGCTGACACAGCGAAAGGACGATCATGGGTCAGCTCAATGCCGGCATCGTGCCGGTCACACCGTTCCAGCAGAACTGCACCATCCTGTTCGACATGGAGGACAAGCATGGCGTCGTCGTGGATCCGGGCGGCGACATCGACAAGGTGCTGGCAACGTTGAAGGACAACGCGATCGCGGCCGAGGCGATCTGGATCACCCACGGTCATATCGATCATGCCGGCGGCGCCATGGAACTGAAGGAAGCACTCGGCGTCGAGATCATCGGCCCGCATGAAGCCGACAAGATGCTGCTCGACAATCTGGAAAACCAGGGCAGGCGCTACGGCATCGGCGGTGTGCGAAACTGCGTGCCCGATCGGTTCCTCGCCGAAGGCGAGACGGTGTCGTTCGGCGGCCATGTGTTCGAGGTGCTGCATTGTCCCGGCCACGCACCGGGCCATGTCGTCTATTATAACCGCGCCGCCAAATTCGCCCATGTCGGCGATGTTCTGTTTCGTGGTTCGGTCGGCCGCACCGACCTGCCCGGCGGCGACCATGCGGCCCTCATCGCCTCGATCAAGAACAAGCTGTTGCCGCTCGGCGACGACATCGGCTTCATCTGCGGCCATGGCCCCGGCGGGCGTTTTGGCGAGGAACGGCGAACCAACCCGTTTTTGACCTGAATGAGATGAGGGCCGCCGCCGGAAGCCCAACAAACCGACAACAAAAAAGCGCTGGCCTCGGGGTCAGCGCTTTTTTGTTTGGGGCAGGGAAGCCTCAGTTGGCGGTGCAGAAATGCTGTTCGCCGTCGCTGCCGGTGAAGGTGCCGGTACGGGAATTGAAGGTGCGGTAGCGGTCCGAGCAGTACTCGTACCAGCCGCGCGTCCACGGTTCGGCGTAACGGTCGGCATAGACCACCTGCGGTTCCGCGTAGTAGCGGCGGACCGGGGCAGGGCGCACCCGCACGTCACGATCGTAGTAACCGTCATCGTAATAACGGTCGGAATCGGGCGGTGGCCGGTCATTGGCCAATGCGCCACCGATCAATGCGCCGGCGGCAAGGCCGAGAACGCCGGCTGCCACGGCATCGCCATGGCCATGGCCGTGATGGTGCCAACGGCGCCAGTCATCGGCATTGGCCGCCGAGAAGGTCCCCAGCGTGGTGGCGACCACGGCTGCGGACAGCACGGCTGTCTTGAAAATGCGGTTCATCTTGGTCTCCTTCGTACCGGACCGTGCAGTTTCTTGCAGGGGATGCAGTCCGGCTTTACGAATGACTAATATGGGACCGTGGCTGAACGGGGGCTGAACGAAAATTTGGCCGCACGCATTCTTTCACCGCCTCAAAATCGCACCTTTCGGCGCGGACCTGACTGTGGAGCCGGTCCGAAGCCGGCTCAGCCGACCGACAGGTTGACGGCCTTGGGTCCCTTGCCGCGCTTGTCCGGCTCGGTGTCGAATGTCACTTTCTGCCCATCTTCGAGACCGGGGAGACCCGACGCCTGCACGGCCGAAATATGGACGAAGACATCCTTCGCGCCATCATCCGGTGTGATGAAGCCGAAGCCCTTGGCATGGTTGAAGAATTTGACGGTGCCGGTCTGCGGCATGGGAAGCTCCTTTGATCCCATAAACTCCAGTCTCGGGCCGGCAAATGCCCGAATGCAAATTTGTCCTTTATTTTAGCGCTATCGGCAAGAGAAAGTTTTGCTGGCACTTAAAGCACGTCGCTTTAAGTGCTTGTTTTGATGCGCGTCATTGGCCCGGACCCGGGATGAACTTCCGGATGAGATGAGTCTGCGCTGCGCGGCGGACATGAAAAAGGCGCGCCGAAAACCGCCGCGCCTTTCAAAAACCCGTCTGCCTGCCCAGGTGCTGGTCAAGCTCCTCGTTCGCCCATCCGCCTGGGATGGCGCGCGCGCCGATCGCTCAGGCTGCGCGCAGGTTGACCGCCTTCGGGCCCTTGCCCATGCGGTCCGGCTCGACGTCGAAAGTGACCTTCTGGCCATCGACGAGCGTGCGCAGGCCCGAGGCCTCGATCGCTGAAATGTGGACGAACACGTCCTTGGCGCCGCCGTCGGGCGTGATGAAACCGAAGCCTTTGGTCGCATTGAAGAATTTAACGGTGCCGGTCTGGGCCATTGGGGAAACTCCTTCACCCGTTCAGTCTTGGTGGTCCTGCCCGCCACCTGGCGTCGAGGGCAGTTCCTGGTGGTTGCTTTCGGCAGTCATGCATTGGCGCATGGTCAAACCCCCCGCCGAAAAACGGGGCCGTCAGAGATTCACAGTATCGGGGAAAGGTCGTCCAAAACGTTCCGCTCTCCGGGTCGCAAATGCCCGAACACAGAATTTATCGCACGGAAACGTGAAGGTTGCAAGATAGCGCCGCGGGCCGCCGCCATGGGCGCATCCCGACGCAAAAATCGACCGATCAAAGCGTCGACCGGCCGCAAATAGGCTTCGTTGGCGGAAGGGTCATCGGCCCACAGCACCGGTCATGGATGGGCCAGGAGCGACGATTGCCGACGACGCGGCTGGGGCCCATCGGTTCGGGTGTCGTTCTCCTACAGAAGCCGCAAACAAGGGTTGCAATTGGCGGTGGAATGACGACGATCACGCCATTGGGTGACTGATCCAAATCTTGTTCTGATCGATATCATCATCAACGAACCGCCACGCAGTCTTGGGCGGTACGGACCGGGACGGGGATCGAGGGAGAGACGATCATGAGGTTTCTTGCGGCGATCTTTTCACGGCAGGTTTTTGCCGTCCTTTTCCTGTCGGCAATTCTTGCCGCCTGCACGGTCGTCGTCGATGACGGACCTGGGCCGCGACCGCGTCCGCCGCGCCCTGAACCGCAATTCTGCACCAAGCAATACGAGCCGGTCTGCGCCCGGCGCGGCGGAGATCGCCAGACCTTCGCCAATGCCTGTCTGGCCGATCGGGCGGGTTACCGCATCGTGCGTGACGGCGCCTGTCACGGCGGTGATGGCGGTGGCGAGAAGACGTTCTGCACCCGCGAATATGCTCCGGTGTGCGCCCGCCGGCATGGAGAGATGCGCACCTTCCCCAACGCCTGCGAGGCGCGGGCCTCGGGCTACCGCATCGTCGGCGAGGGGCCGTGCTGAGATTCTGCCGTCTCCCGCATGAGGGGAAGGCCATTATTTGTCCACGCCAACATAAGCTTTGCTCTTGAGCAGGCCGGCCAGATGAGCAGCGTTTGAGGCCGCCATTTCGATGGCTTCGGTAACCTTGGCGGGGGTTTTCGGCAGATCGACGTAATTGACGTCATGCATGGCTTCACCGACCCAGTAGACGCCGCCATTGGCGGGAATGGTGAAGCCGACATCGTTCAGCGCCTGGAAGCACTCCGCATGGCAATGATGCGCGCCGTCCTCGTTGCCGACGATCGCCACCAGGGCCACCTTGCCGGCGGCCGGCATGCGGCCCTTGTCGTCGGTCTCCTCGAGAAAGGCGTCCATCCGCTCCATGACGCGCTTGGCGACGCTCGATGGCTGGCCCAACCAGATCGGCAAGCCGAGAATGAAGATATCGGCGGCCAGGATCTTTTCGCGCAGGCCAGGCCAGTCGTCGCCCCTGCCCATGTCGGAGAGCACGCCAGGCTTGATGTCATGATCAAGCGTGCGCACGACCTCGCCTTCCACGCCATGCGGTTTGAGCGCCGCGAGCAGATCGGCGATGATCTTGTCGGTGGACGATTTTTCCTTGTCGCTGGATGCTTTCAGCGAACAGTTGAGGGCAAAGGCGGTGAGGGACATCGCAAAACTCCTGCATCTGGTGTGCAGGCTCAACGCCGCGAGGCGTTTGCGGTTGCGCGGTGTGTCGGCTGGCCTCCGCTCAGCTGGCCGGATTGTCGGCCAGTTCGAGATTGTCTTCCGTGGTGACCCGTTCGTGGGTCTCCTGGTCGCTGCGGATGCGGTATTGCGGGGAACCGTCCTTGACCGGCAGCCTGCTCTTGATCTCGAACAGTTCCGCGGCCTTGTTGACCAAGCCGGTCCGGCTTTTCATCCGCACGGTCTGGCCGATGGCGAAGAGATGCGAGGGGGTGTCGGTGCGCGGTCGCGCATTCTGTTGAAAACGGATCATGCTGCATTCTCCCGGTCGCGCACCAGCGCGGTTTCGAGGTCCAGGTGGTCGATGGCGACGAGCTGGCTGGTGAGCGGGTTGTTCACCGCCTTTGCCGGCAGATGGATGAAGGTGGCGACGCGGCGCCAGGCAAGCCGCGACATGCCCTCGATCAACTCCTCGTCGTGATCGATGTCGTAGTCGCCGGCCGGCAGTTGTCCTTCCAGGCCACCGAGCATGAATGGCGCGGTGAAATGGGCGATGGAACGGGTGGTGCGGTCGGGCATTGTCCTGGCCTTTTGGGATGAGATTGGCGGGTCGAGAACCTCTGACGCCGCGAGGTGCCAATTCTGGCCCAAACCATATGTGATATATAGCCCAAATCGGCGCTCTATTCAAGAATAATAACGGAATTCCTTGCTTCGATTTGAAAAATAGACGGATATAAATTTTGGAATAAATCTGCTATGTCTGCGGATATCTTCGAAAATTTCTTCGGGATGTGCAAAGTTTTTCCTCGGCGCTTATGTTTTTATTTTTTCTAAAAGGGATAAAGCCATGGATTCAATCAGAACTTCGAAAGGGAAGAGCGTGGCGATCAACCCGATCGTCAGGCCAATCGCCACGTATCCCATTGGCGCTGCCGGAAAGCCGATGGCCGTCCAGTCGGCGCGGCTGACCATCAGAAGCGACGAGGCGGCAAGGCGAACGATCTCCGATACCGATGGAACTGTGAGGCGGGCCAGGCAGGTTGCAGAGACCAATCGCCTGATTTGATCGCTTTCGCCGCGACGTGAGGCGCAGAATCAAGCAAAGCCTTGAACCTGTAACGCCGATGGCCTAGATCGCGGCAGGCGCACGAACACGGTAGGTGTCCCATCAACAGAGATCAGAGAAGAGCGGCGGGTGCGCGGACCAAGCCTGGCGCGGCCAAGTCTGGAGGGGGAGGACAGCCGCCGCTAGGTCTCGACCAGTATGTGCAGCAGGCACTGCAACTGCACCAGGCCGGGCGCCGGCAGGAAGCCGAGGCGATCTACCGCCAGGTGCTGACGCGTCAGCCCAAACACGCGGCCGCTGCGCATTTCCTGGGTTTGCTGCTGCACCAGACGGGGCGCAGCGAAGAAGGCATGGATTTCCTCGAACGGTCGGTTCAGCTGCAGCCGACCAATCCCGACTTCCTCAACAATCTCGGCACGGTGATGCGCGATCTGGGGCGTGTCGCGGCGGCGATCGATTTCTTCCGCGGCGCGGTGGACCTGCGGCCGGAGCAGCTCGCGGCGCGCGACAATCTCGGCTCGTCGCTGAAGCAGATCGGCCGGTTCGACGAGGCCGAGGACATCTATCGCGGCACGGTGCAGCGCAATCCATTCCACGTGCGCGCCCGTATCGGGCTTGCCGAAACCCTGCAGGAAGCCGGACGCCTCGACGAGGCGCTGGCTGTCTTCCAGGAGGCACTGACCATCCGGCCTAGGGATGCTGACCTGCTGCACGGACTGGGTGTTGGGCTGATGGAAAAGGGCAAGCTCGACGAGGCGACCGGCCTGTTCCGGCAGGCGTTGGCGATCCAGCCCGGCATGGCCCGCGCGTGGCTGATGCTGATGCAGGTCAAGCGCCAGAAGGAGCGCGATGCCGAAATGGCTGGCATGGAGGCGCAGCACGCCAAGGCGCCTCAGGACAGCCTGGCACGCATGCAGCTGTCGTTTGGCCTCGGCAAGGCCAATGACGATCTCAAGGATTATGGCAGGGCCTTCGACTATTTCGCCGAGGGCAATGCCATCCGCCGCAAGGGCATCGACTACGACCCGGTGAAGACGCGTGCCGAATTCGAGGCAATGAAGACGGTGTTCGATGCCGGCTTCTTCGAAAAGCACAGACCGAGCCCGATTGCCGACGACGCGCCGATCTTCGTCGTCGGCATGCCGCGTTCGGGTACGACGCTGGTCGAACAGATCATCGCCAGTCACCCCCAGGTCTATGGCGCGGGCGAGCTCAGCATCCTGAAGACGGCGGTCGGCAAGCAGTTCCCGTCGAACATGCCAGGCGGCTTCCCCTGGGGCGTGGCCGACACGGACGATAGGGATTTCGCCGAGGCGGGGCAGGCCTATCTGGACATGCTGCATGCCCGATATCCGCATATGCGCCACGTCACCGACAAGATGCCGGGCAACTTCCTGCTTGTCGGCTTCATCCACATGATGCTGCCGAAGGCCAGGATCATCCATTGCGCCCGCGATGCGGCGGCAACATGCCTGTCGATCTACAAGGTGCATTTCCGCGGCGACAGCCACCGCTATGGCTATGACCTCGGTGAGCTCGCCGATTTCCACAATCTCTACACCGACATCATGGCGCATTGGCACAAGGTGCTGCCCGGCGTCGTGCACGATGTGCGCTACGAGGATTTCGTCGCCGACCAGGATGGGCAGAGCCGGGCGCTGATCGACTATCTCGGCCTGCCATGGGACGATGCCGTGCTGTCGTTCCACGAGACCGACAGGCCGGTGCGCACGGCGTCGGCCGCGCAGGTGCGCCAGCCCATGTACCAGGGCTCGGTCGATCTGTGGAAGCGCTATGGCGACAGGCTGAAACCACTGCTGGATAAGCTCGGATAGGCCGATAGCGCGGTAAGGCCGGCCTGCGAACGGCGGTCGAGCTGTCTCAAAGTTCCATGAAGGGCTGGAAGCCGCCGAAGATCATGCGCTTGCCGTCGAACGGCATCGTGGCCATATCGCGCTGCAGACGAGGGTCGGCCATCACCTTGGCCATCACCGCATCGCGATCCTGCCTGGATTTGTATACGGCCCAGGAGAAAACGACGATTTCATCATCCTTGGCCTGAACGGCACGCGGAAACGAGGTGATTTCGCCATAGGGCACGTCGTCGCCGATGCATTCGACATAGGCGAGCGCGCCATGTTCCATCCATATGGGGCCTGCGAGGTTGGCGAGCTTTTTATAGTCATCGAGATTTGCCTTCGGCACGGCAAGCACGAAGCCATCAACATAGGACATGGTGGTCTCCTCTTTGCTGAATTCGAACGCCGGGTCGGCGGGGATACACCCGGCGCGATTGGGCGCATCCCCTCGGCGAGGGGGCGCGCTCGCTAAAGCCTATTCCGTCGGTGCGTTCATTGCCCATGCGACGCCGAAGGGATCCTTCACCTGGCCCCAGCGGTCGCCCCAGAACATCACCTGCAGCGGCGTGACGGCCTCGCAGCCGGCGTCGACGGCGCGCTTCCACCAAGCGTCGATGTCATCCTTGCCGAGATGGAGCTGCAGCGTATAGCCCTGGGCCGCCTGGTGCGGATGGCCGTGTTCCGGATAGGCGTCGCCCAGCATCAGTGTCGAGCCGTTGATATAGAGATGGATATGCATGGTGCGGCCTTTTTCGTCCGCCGGGTAGGCAAAGACTTCCTCGGCCCCGAAAGCCTTCTTGTAGAACTCGGCCGCCTTGATGGCACCGTCGACCTGAATATAGGGGGTCAATCCGCCAAGCACTTTTGGCCGGGGTGGGGTCTGGTCGGTCATTGCATGTTCCTCTTCACGTTGGTTTGGCCTTGCGGACCATAGGACGGATGAGATGACGGCAATCCTACAGGACGCCGAAAATTTTTGGCCGGGCGACAACCGATGGGTTGGGAAGGCGTGCAACGAACTTGCGTCGGCGGCTTCCAATCAGAGCGCAATTCTCTCGGCTCCCAAGCTAAAAGAGTTGGATTGCGCGCCGCCTACTCAGCCCGGAGACGACAATGATCCTCTATTATCAGACCCACTCACCTTTCGCGCGCAAGGCGCTGGTCTTCGCGCATGAGGCAGGCGTCGCCGATCAGCTCCAGGTCATTCATCACGAAACCAGCCCGACCTTGCACAACGCCAGTGTCCACGCCGAAAACCCGCTAGGCCAAGTGCCGGTGCTGCTGCGTCCGGGTGCGCCGGCGATCTTCGATTCCGACGTCATCTGCGCCTATCTCGATACGCTGCATGATGGCCGGAAGTTGCTGCCGCAGGTCGGCGAGGCACGCTGGCAGGCGTTGCGGCTGCAATCGGCCGCCCAAGGCCTTGCGCAGACGGGCATCGCCTTGCGCTGGGAGACGGAAAGGAGACCCGAACAGCTGCGCTATGATGCTCTTGCCGAAGGATATCGGCAGAAGATCGAGGCGACCTACGACTGGGCCGAGGGCGCCCTTGACGACGAGGCGCCGCTCCATGTTGGACATATTGCGCTAGCCACCACGCTGTCCTGGATGGCGTTCCGTCATCTTCCGTCGTTTGGTTCGCGGGCGCGGCTGACGCGCTGGTTCGAGGCTTTCGAAAGGCGTGCGTCGATGCGTGCGACGCCGCTTTCGGGCGATACACATGATTGATTCGCGCTCGCCTGAGAGGCGGCGAGCGTCAACGGTTGTTCCGCGTGTCGAGGATTTCCGGAAAGCCGATATCCTTGCGCAGCGCGGCAGGCAGCGACAGCAGGATGCGTTCGCTGCGGTGACGGGCGCGCGCCGCGGCATACCGGGTTGCGATGCGGCCGATGGATGACAGGACGGACATGACGAATTCTCCCTGGTTTGGCGCCGGCATCATCGTGTCGGCATCCCAAGGACGGGGCCGCAACGGGCGATCCGACAGATTGCCCGGAAAATTTTTTGTCAGCATTTACATCTCGTTCAGGCGTCGCCGAGGAGACCCTATGCGACCTTGAGCGTGGGAATAGCCGAAACATCGACCTCACGCTCGGCGTGCCAGGCATCGAAAGCCGCCTGCATCCGAAGCCAGATCGCGGCGCCGTCGCCGAACAGCTTCCCAAGGCGAGCGGCCACCGCCGGCGAAACCGGCTTCCTTTCGCGGATAATGTCATAGAGCTGCTGCCGGGATATCCCGAGCAGATTTGCAATCTCCACCTTGGTCTTTCCAGTTGCCGGGATAATGTCCTCAAGCAGCGCTCCCGGGTGGGAGGGGCAACGCTCGATCGGACGCGTCGGCTCGTGCACGGTCATACGTCGAACTTCTCCAATCTGGCCGCCTCAGTGATATTGCTCGAAATCGACGCGGGCGGCGTCGTTACCGTCGAATTCAAATGTAATGCACCACGGACCATTGACGTGGACCGTGTAGCGGATGGGATCGAGGCCTTTCAGCGAATGGAAGTCGAAGCCGGGAAGGTTCATCTCCTCCGGCTTTTCCGATGCTTCCAGGCGGTCAAGCCGAACAAGGATGCGCTTGTGCATCTTGGCATCGATCTTGCCGGTTTTTCCGGTTTGAAAAAGGTCGGACAGCGCCTTGTTCTTGAACGATTTGATCATGACATATGTAAACAGATCGCTTACACAAATCAAGAGCCTGTAAGCAGATAATTTACAGGCATGCCGATCTCCCGCCGCTCAGCCGGTTCCCTCAGCCACCTCGCGGAAGAAGCTTTCCGGATCCTCGACTTCGGTCAGCTTCCGCTTCTCGATCAGCCAGAAGCGGTTGCCGATGGCGCGGATGAAGGAGCGGTCGTGCGAGGCGAGCAGACAGCTTGCCTGGTGCTTCAGCAACTCTTCCTCCAGCGCTTCCTGGCCGTCTATGTCGAGATGGTTGGTGGGCTCGTCGAGCAGATAGAAATTGGGATTGGCGAGCCTGAGCGCCAGCATCATCAGCCGTGCCTTCTGGCCGCCCGACAGAACACCGATCTTTTTCTCCTGCATCTCGATGACCACGCCGGCGCCGGCAAGCAGCGAGCGGGCGCGCTGTTCGCCGACATCGTAACGGCGCGAGACCATCGCCAGCGGCGCGTCGTCGCCGCTGATGCCCGACAGCGCCTGGTCGCTGTAGCCGAGCACGGTGGACGGCGTCACCTTCACATTCCGCACCGTGTCCGGCTCGAGGATGGCGTTGCGGATCATGGTGACGAAGCGCGACTTGCCGACGCCGTTGCGGCCGAGCAGCACGATGCGGTCGCCCTGGCAGATGTGGCGCTTGCCGGTCCTGAACAGCAGCGTGCCGTCGGGCGTTTCGACCGCCACGTCGTCAAGCGTGATCAGCACCTTGGCGTGGGTGCCGCGATTGGCGAGTTTGATCGCGCCCGCCGATTTCTCGCGATGAGCCGGATTGGCGGCCTCTTCCAATTTTTCCGCGCGCTGGTTGAGTTGCTTGGTCTTGACCGTCAGCAGGTCGCTGCCGGAATTGATGCCGATATTGTTGAGCTTGGCCGCCTGCCGGCGCAATTGCTGCGCCACCTTCATGTCGCGCTGGAACTTTCGTTCGGTCGACGCGTCAACCTCGTCCAGCGCCTCCCTGGCGCGGGAATAGGGGAGGGAGAACACCGGCGACTGTTCCGGGCGCAGGAACAGCGTCCGGTTGGTGGTGGCGTCTAGGAAGGCGCGGTCATGGCTGGCGATGATGACGGGCACCTCGCGCGGCAGCGCGTTGAGCCAGGTTTCCAATTGGCTGATGCGGGCAAGGTCGAGATGGTTGGTCGGCTCGTCGAGCAAAAGCATGTCGGGATCGGTGACCCAGACGCGGGCGATCAGCGCCAGCCGCTGCCAGCCGCCGCTCAGTGCCTGCATTTCTCGCCCGCGCATCGGCTCGGGCACGTCAAGCGAATCGAGAACCACATCGACGCGCCACATCTCGCTGTCGGCCTGTTCGGGCGGTAACGCCTCAGCCACAACCTCGTAAAAAGTGCGGCCAAGCAGGGCAGGGGCAACGGACTGCTCGACATGGCCGACACGCAGACCGCGCGTGCGGCTGATGTCGCCTGTCGTCGGTTCCAGTTCGCCGGTCAGGCATTTGAGCAAGGTCGACTTGCCGCGGCCGTTGGCGGCGACGATGCCGAGCCGGTCGCCGTTGCCGATGCTGAGGTCGAGATTGGAAAAGAGCGGCGCACTCATGGTGACGCCGAGGGATTTGAAGCTGATCAGGGCCATTTTGATTTCTCTGGTCTTGCCGGAATGCCGGCTCATGCACTTTGACGGTGCGCGTGCCGGCCATCAGGCCAGGCGTTGCACACCACGAAGGGCAGACCAAAAATCGAAGCGGGAAAACCCGGACCGTCCCTGGTCAGCCCTGCAAGCTGGCTCGCAGGGCGGAAATCGGGCCACGCTGACGATGGTGACGATAGAACGTAAACACGTGAGCCCTCCTTTCGAGACGTTCGAGTGTGACGACTGGCTACATCAAAGGCGAGGCTGATGGCAAGGCCGCCGCTTTCAAGCGGCGCGGGAAGGGGTCCAGCACCAGTATGCAGCCGCCGATGATTGCCACCGCGCCGAAGCCCTGGATCAGGGTCAGCGACTCGCCGAGCACAATCGTTCCAGCCAGCACCGCGATCGTGGTCACGGCGAATTCGACGCTGATGGTCCTGGTGGCTCCGATGCTGGCCACCAGCCGGAAATACACGACATAGGTCAATGCGCTCATCACGCAGGCCAGTATGGCCAGGTAGAGGAAGTCGACAGGGCGCGGCATGGCCGGCACCGGCACGGCGAGCAGCAGCGGCAGCGTCATCAGGCCGCCGAACAGGAAGGCGGCGCTGGTGAGTTCCAGCGAGCCGGCCGAGCGCAAATGGCGATTGGCGTAGTTGCTGCCGAATGCCGCCGAGAGGGAACTGAACAGCGAGGCGGCACAGCCGATCGCAAAGGATGCGGTGACCGGAACGGCGGGGAAACCGACCAGGACGATGATGCCGGCAGCGCCGAGCAGCAGTCCGGCCAGGCCGCGAACAGCGATGCGCTCAAGCCCCCAGAGCTGGCCGATGATCATCGAGAACAGCGGGATGGCGGCAACCAGGATGGCCGCCATCGCCGTGCCGATGCGCGGCGTGGCATAGGACAGGCCGATCAGCTGCGCCGCCACCGTCGTCGCGCCGACCATGGCGAAATGCCGCCAGCCGGCGCTGAAATCCAGCCGTCGCCGCGTCGCGGCGGCAAGCAGAAAGAGCGTGATGCCGGCGATCAGCGCCCGCAAGGTGACCGCGCCGACCCAGCCAAAGGCATGCACCACCTTGAGCAGCACCAGGAACGACAGTCCCCAGGTGACAGCCAGGAAGACGTAGGCGGCGATGTCTCTGGGTTTCATGGGGGAGTTGGCTGATGGTTTTCGGAGCGGAAGAGCAGAATTGAAAGGCCCGTATAGGTTCGTCCCACCACTGGCAAGGTGGCAGGAAAAGCTGATCTATATTGGAGGGACAGCGGGGGCGCGAAGAATTGCTACCGTCCGGGCCTGCCTGTCTTGCCCGGCCGGCGCTTTTCGCGGCGGGCGTCGCCTTGGTCTTCGTAGGAGCCGATGCCGGAGCGTTGACGGACGATAGGCTTGTCGGCATCGCCGCGATCCTTCGCGCCCCTCTCTGTCCTGCCGGACATCTCCTCCACGGGGGAGATTGGCTGTGGCTTCGCCGGGACTTTTCCCTCTACCGGTTTTTCGGTGCGACGCACCGTCATCTCGTCGAGCGAGTTCTTTTTGAACAGCGGCTTGGTCGCATCGCCGGGGATGCCGAAGTCGGAGCCATGCGCTTCTTCCGCCGACTGCTTCTTGAACAGCGACCGCGACACCGCGCCTGACGGCGTCGGCATGTCGGTACCAGGTCCCATATCGTCCAGTGACGGCTTGGCGAACAGTGGCTTCTTCACCGGCACGGCGCCGTCGGCGCCCATCTCGTCGAGATCGGGCTTGCGGAAGAGGTTCGGCCTGGCGGCCTTGGCTGCCTCTTCGGCGGCGCGTGCCTGATCGAGCTTGCGGAACCGTTCCTGTTCCTCCAACGTCCGATGCTTGGCCACGCCCTTGTTGTGCTTGCCCTTTTCGCGGCCAGAGGCCGGACTTTGGCCTTCCACCTCGCGCGCCAGCGGATCGTCGGAGATCGACAATTCCATCTCGTGCAGCCGCTTGATCTCGTCGCGGATGCGGGCCGCCTTTTCGAAGTCGAGATTGGCGGCGGCGTCGCGCATCTGCTTGTCCAGCGCGTCGAGATGGGCCTTGAAATTGTTGCCCATCATGGCGCCGGCGCTGTCGGTGAACTGCGAGATGTCGGCGCGGACATGGTCCTTCTCGTAGACCGAGTCCAGAATATCGGAGATGCGCGACTTGACCGATTCCGGCGTGATGCCGTTGGCGGCGTTCCACTCCATCTGCTTCTCGCGGCGCCGGTTGGTCTCGGCCATCGCCCGCTCCATCGAACCGGTGACCTGGTCCGCGTAGAGGATGACCTTGCCGTCGACATTGCGGGCGGCACGGCCGATGGTCTGGATCAGCGAGGTTTCCGAACGCAGGAAACCTTCCTTGTCAGCGTCGAGAATGGCGACGAAGCCGCATTCGGGAATATCGAGGCCTTCGCGCAAAAGGTTGATGCCGACCAGCACGTCGAAGGCGCCGAGGCGCAGGTCGCGCAGGATCTCGATGCGCTCCAGCGTGTCGATGTCGGAGTGCATGTAACGCACGCGCACGCCCTGCTCGTGCAGGTATTCGGTCAGGTCCTCTGCCATGCGCTTGGTCAGCACCGTCACCAGTGTGCGATATCCCGCCTTGGTGGTGTCGCGGATCTCACCGACGACGTCGTCGACCTGGCTCTTGGCCGGGCGCACCTCGACCGGCGGATCGATCAGGCCGGTCGGGCGGATAACCTGTTCGGCGAAGACGCCGCCGGCCTGTTCCATCTCCCAGCCGCCCGGTGTCGCCGAAACGGCAACCGAGAGCGGCCGCATTGCGTCCCATTCCTCGAAGCGCAGCGGTCGGTTGTCCATGCAGGAGGGCAGGCGGAAGCCATATTCGGCCAGCGTCGCCTTGCGCCTGAAGTCGCCGCGATACATGCCGCCGATCTGCGGCACGGTGACGTGGCTCTCGTCGATGAAGACCAGCGCATTGTCTGGAATGTACTCGAACAGCGTCGGCGGCGGATCGCCCGGCTGGCGGCCGGTGAGGTAGCGCGAATAGTTCTCGATGCCGGCGCAGGAGCCGGTGGCTTCCAGCATTTCGAGGTCGAAGCGGCAGCGCTGCTCCAGCCGCTGCGCCTCGAGCAGGCGGCCGGCGCGCTCGAGTTCCACCAGCCGGTGCTTGAGCTCTTCCTTGATCGACTTGATCGCCTGGTTGAGCGTCGGGCGCGGCGTCACATAGTGCGAGTTGGCGTAGATCTTGACGCTCTTCAACTCGCCGGTCTTCTGGCCGGTCAGCGGGTCGAACTCGGTGATCGCCTCGATCTCGTCGCCGAACATCGAGATGCGCCAGGCGCGGTCCTCAAGGTGGGCCGGGAAGATCTCGATCGTGTCGCCGCGCACGCGGAACGAGCCGCGCACGAAATTGATGTCCTGGCGCTTGTACTGCTGGGCAACGAGGTCGGCGAGCAGAGCGCGCTGGTCGAGCCGGTCGCCGATCTGCATCTGGAAGGTCATCGCCGTGTAGGTCTCGACCGAACCGATACCGTAGATGCAGGATACGGAGGCGACGATGATGACGTCGTCGCGCTCGAGCAGCGAACGCGTCGCCGAATGGCGCATGCGGTCGATCTGCTCGTTGATCGAGGATTCCTTCTCGATGAAGGTGTCGGTGCGCGGAACGTAGGCTTCCGGCTGGTAATAATCGTAATAGGAGACGAAATACTCCACCGCATTGTCGGGGAAGAATTTCTTGAACTCGGAATAGAGCTGCGCGGCCAGAGTCTTGTTGGGCGCCAGGATCAGAGCGGGGCGCTGCGTCTCCTCGATCACCTTGGCCATGGTGAAGGTTTTTCCGGAGCCGGTGACGCCGAGCAGCACCTGGGTGCGGTCGTTGTTGTCGACGCCCTCGACCAGATCCTTGATGGCGGTCGGCTGGTCGCCGGCGGGCTCGAAATCCGACACCATCTTGATGGCGATGCCGCCTTCGGATTTTTCCGGCCGGGCAGGGCGGTGCGGCGTCCACAGCACGCCGTCCTTGTGCAGCGGATTGCCGGATTCGATCAGCGCCGAGAGCGCGGCCACCGTGGCGGTGACGCCACTGGACGACATCGTCTCGGCTTCTTCCAGCGAGATGTCGAGCCCGGCGACCGGATTGAGGCCGGCCGCCGTGCGTTCGCGGGCCGACGCGGCGCCGCCCATCGAGGTGCCGCGCGCGGTGCGGCCCGGCGCGGCGGAGCGCTCGGGTATTTTCTTCGGCGACTTGGCTCCGCCGCCTTTGCCCGCGGCGCGTCCTTCCCGTTCAGCCTCCTGCTCGATCTGCTCGGCCCAATCGGCGATCGAGCCGGTCAGCGGCGTGCCCGACAATTCGGCCTGCGGCATCTCGGCGAAGCCGCCTTTGTGCAGCGGTTGCGAGGCGTCGAGGAAATCGGTCAGCGGGCTGCGCCGCTTCGGCGCGGCGCGGTCCTCATTCGCCGTCGGCGGCGTTCTTTTATCGGGGGATTTGGCCATGTCCCGAATATGGGATTTCTCGGCCAAAATGGAAAGAGCGCGATGAGGACGGGCCGGCGGTCGCGTCAGGCTCCTGACAGAAGGCTGTCAGGAGGTGGCGGACGGTTTCGCCTTATCTCAAGCGCCGCTTCCGTTCGACGCGACCCGGGTCGCCGATCCGTTCAGGCGATCCACCACGACGAGGCGGGTGACCTTGCCCTTCTTGAAGGCGGCGAGGAAGCGGGAATAGTCCCTGAAGACGACGCAGCCATTGGATTCGGCGCGACCGCCCCGCAGCATGTAGGTATGCGCGAGCAGGCCGTTGCGGTTGTATTTGTTGCCGCCGCTCGTCGGGGTCAGGCGGATCGCCTCGACGCCGTGGAAGCGGGATTCGCGCAGCGACAGATTGTAGGTGTTGGGCGGCGTCGGGCCACGATCCTTGACGTGGACATAGCGCGGCTGGTCGACCATTGCGCCGAGGCCGGAATGCGCCTCGAGCCGCTGGCCGTCGGGCATGTAGACGGTCTTGGCGCTGATGTCATAGACGGCGACGCCATGGCCGGCGCCGCTTCCGGCGCTCGGGCCGTTGAACAGGTTCCTGAACGCCTGGCCGAGGCCGCCCGAAGGCGTGTCCGGCTTGGCATAGGCCAGCACGTCGCCACCATCACGGGTCCGGCCTTGCCGGGCCGGCTGCCTGGCTTGCTGGACGGGCTTCGGCTGGGGCGCCGGTTTCTGCTCCAAGGTCCTGGGCTGTGCGGCCGGCTTGTCCTCTTCCACGACCCGGGGTTGCCGCGGCGCGTCATATTGCGGGCGACGGGTCGGCAGCGGCACGTCGTCGGTGAGCGCATTCGGCAGCGAAGCGGCGTCGCCCGGCTGTTCCTGCTGGGTCTCGACAGGCGCCACCGCGACATCGGGGGAGGATTCGGTCATCGGCAGCGGCGAGGCGAAAGCTTCGTCCTCGACCGGCATCGACTCGACGAGGGCAAGCGCCAGCTGCGCGTTGTCGGGCGTTTCCGACTGGGCAAAGCCCATCGGCGCCGGCGCGGTCTGCACGACGGAACCCGTTTCGGCGCGGGCGAAGCGTTCCGCCGCCGGAGCCGGCATGTCGTTGGACAGGCTGGCCATGACCTGGACGGACGGCACGAGGGACGCCTCGGTGATCCGTGGAGTGGCGCTGGAAATCACTGGATGGGTGCTGGCCGCGGTCGCAGGCTTTCCCGCGCCGGCGAAGGCAGCGGCAAGCTTTGTCGGCGACAGCGACGCTTCCATCAGTTCGAAGCGCTGCTGCGATTTCGACTTCGCCGGCGTTGGCTTGGCCTGCGCCACCAGGCGCCCGGATTTCTCCGCCTTGGAGGTTATCGCGGCCAGCTTGAAGCAACTGGCACCGCACTGTACGGCATGGTCGTGCAGCGCCTGCGCGCCGCCATGCGCATTGGCTGTCATGAAGGGCGCCGAAGAGCTGAGGAAATGCTGCTTCAGCGGATCGGCGAGAGCGAGCGTGCCCGGCATGGACAGCGTCTGCGGCAGGCCGACCGACGTGACCGAAAGCGAGGCACCGACAGAGCTAAGGCCGGCCATGGTGCCGATCAGCCATAGGCCGACGGCGGCGCTGACGCCCGGCACCGCAATCCAGCGGACAACCCGTTCAGGGGTGAAGGATGAGGCACGTGGCGCTTCGAAGGCGGTCTCGCCGCTGCAACGCCTGTCCCCGACAATTTTACGACTCAACAACGCCATGCAACCAATCTTGCTCCAATCGGCTCCCACGTCCGCGGCTGTGATAGCCGCGACGACCATTCTGTGAGTGATCCCAGGTGGTCCCCGACGCGTTTGCCGCGCCTGTCGTTAGTTGCCGATTGCTTCAAAATATGGACAAAGTTGGTTAACCAATCCCTCTCAAAACCAATCGAGAGACGTGGACTTTGTGCCGAAAAAGGCTCGTCCACGACCATGCACGCGGTATTGCAGCCCTTCCAAGGCTTTTTTGCTGCCTGTTTTTGCCGGGCGAGTCAAGCGAAACAGCCTTCGCTAATCCTCGCAAAAGGCGATTCGGCGCTTCCGGGACAGTGAGGCACGCCAAATGCCTGTCGGCCGGGCGCCCCAACGCCGGTTCTTATTGTCGACGGCTCCATGACGGCAGGGCACCATTGATGTCGGTGCAGGCGGCCGCCATGAGCACCGTCGCCAGGGAGCTATTTCTAGGCGCTGTCCGTGATTCTCTACTTTGGACCAGTCGAAGTTCGGCTGTCCGCGCCGCTCAGTTGAACCACAGTGCGAACGTCAAAAACCCGCCACCTGCAAACTCGCGCTGAATCTGGTCGAAATCCTCGGTGGTCAGGATCTTGCCGCTCTCCAGATAAGGCGCGATGCCGGGACCGGTGATCGAGAGTACGAGGTCGAAGGGTTTAGGCTCGTCGAAGAAGCGCTTCATGTTGATGCCTTTGCCGGTGATGCGGAAGTGCGGCAGCAGCGCGCGGCCTTCGAGCAGGTCCTCGGCCATCGTCAGGGTCGCGAGCCAGGCCTGCACCTGCTCCTCGCCGACTTCGAGGCCGGTGAGCGGGTTCTCGCCCTTTTGCTGCGGGCCGGGCAGCCATTCGCGGTCATTGTCGGTCTCGGCGCGGATCGCCTTCCAGTCCTCGCGCGACAGCCGGATCATTTCGAGCAGCTCCTGGCGCGCCGCCTTGCGGCGTTCCGGTTCGACAACCGGCCAGTTGACGAGATGCACCATCGAGATGAAGTCGGCGATGCGCCATTCCGAGGAGAAGATGCTCGAGCCCATCTCGCTTGGCGGCGGCACGAGGATGTCCTGCAACGGCAGCTTGGCGCGCGGAAACAGCATGTGGAACGAGCCGTCGAACGTGCCCTTGAAATCATGCGCCAGCCAGAAATCGGCCTGCGCCATCAGGAATTCGGCATAGCCTTGCAGCCAATAGCCGTCGGCGCGGTCGAAGCGGAAGGTGAGCGCAGGGGCTGTATCGCCCTGGGAGATGCCGCCGCGCGACAGCGCCGCCATGATCGCCGCCATGCTTTCATCCGGTGCGATGGTGCCGTCCTCGTTGAGGTCGATGCCGACATGGGTGAGGTCGATGACCATGCCGATATCGGCATCGGCCGGCACCGAACCAAGCGTGGTGGCGGACTTTGCCAGCCGGTCACGGAAGGCCACCAGTATGGCGCGGAACTCTTCGTAGGTCAGCGGCTCGGGATTGGGGTTCGCCGGTACCGGCAGCCGCATCAGCGGCAGCATGAAGGATTGCGGGCTCTCAAACCCATGGCGATGCAGGCCGCTGGCCAGCAGTTCCAGCGCGGTGAAGAACTCGCCGGCGCCGGCGGCATAGGCTGACGCTGGATCTTTCGGCGCGGCCGCTTCCAGTGTCGACAGCGCGCCGTCGCGCGCGGCCACGGTCCTTGCCTCGAACAAAGCTGTTGCCGCTTCGGGCATGGCCGCCGATGCGGACGACAGCGGCACGAGCACAATGAAAGCCGATGCCAGCAGGCTTGCTATTCGTGTCATCTTTTCCCTCCCATTTGCCGCAGCGACCATACACGGATTTGCGCCGCCGCGCCTGTCGATGCCGGCACGCTGTCCACATCGTTGCATGAATGTTGCCGGGCACGCTTCAACCGGTCCGGCGGACGGTCTACAGAAGGCCAACGATGAGGCGTGCCGTGTCGAACTATCCGCTCTCCTACAAACTGTCCTGGCTGCCGCGTTTCCTGAAACCGTCGCTCGGCGGTGACGCCACCGGATTTGCGCCGGCGGCCGGGACGCTGATGGACCCGCTACCGAGACAGACGGTGCGGCTGGCCTTCATCGGCGACATCTCGGCGGTAGCCAACCGGAGCGCGCCGGACTGCGATCCGGCGATCAAGGCGCAGCTGGGCACGGCCGACCTGGTGATCGGCAATTGCGAAAGCCCTGTCGTCGACAGGCCGAGCGCCGTGCTGGGGACAAAGCTCGGTACGCATCATGCGATGAGCGAACGCTTTCTGGCCGAGGCACTCGCGGCGGTTGGCATCAGGCGCGAAAAACTGGTCCTGTCGCTGGCCAACAATCATGTGTTCGACCAGGGCGTCGCCGGTTTCGACGCGACGGTCGCGGCGTTGAAGCGGCTCGGTATCGGCACCATCGGCCTCGCCGCCAAGGGTCCGGTCGAACGCTTCGCTGCCGGGCCGCTCGCTCTCGGCTTCGCCGCTTTCACGCTCTGGCGCAACGCCGATGAGAGACTGTTTGCCGACCGCGTCTCGATGGAAGGCGATCCGGCGCGCTGGCCGCGCGAGGCGAGTGCTGGGGTCGATCTCCTCTGTGCCGTGCCGCACTGGGATTGGGAATTCCGGCATTTTCCGCGCGCCGCAACCCGGGCACTGGCGCGGAGGCTGGCCGGGCAGGGCGTCGGTCTGATCGCCGGCCATCACGCCCATGTCGTGCAGCCGGTGGAGCGGATCGGCGGGACGGTGATTGCTTATGGCCTCGGGGATTTCCTCGGCACCGCTTTTGCCCGCCAGCCGTGGCCGGGGCGGATTGGTGGGATTTTCATCGTGGACGTCAGCGCCGATGCGGAGACGCGCGGCGCTGTCGCGTCCTATTGGTTTCATCCCTTTGTGCGCTTGCGTGCGGGAGACCACGAACGGCTGCTGCCGGTCGAGGCATTGGACGAGCCCATGCGGCAAAAAATCGAGGGCCGGCTGGACGCGATCTTTCCTGCTTCCCTTGTGGACGCGTCGCCCTGACCGCGTGACAGGTCCACGACAGGGCAGGGGTAAGCGCTGGCGACTTTCCCGCGAAAATGGCTATCATGCGGCAACACTGGCGGCGGGGATTGGCGATGGAGACAGCGGATTTCATGCCGGGCGCGGCTGCTATCGCAGCCATTAAGAAAGACATCGAGGTCTACGAAGCGAAAAGGGCCTCGGTGGCACGCGCGGCCAAGTGGCGCGCACCGTTGTTCGTTGGCCTGGCGGTCGTCTTCGTGGCGCTCATTGCGTGGCTGTTCAACAAGGTCGCCGATCCCAACGAGCAATGGTTCTCGACGCCGCACGTATTTCTCTACGTGGTCGGCTTCGTGGTGGCGGTCGTGCTCTATTTCCAGGCGATCAGGCCGGCGGCGAGGCTGCAGCAATCATTTCGCCAGACGCTGATGCCGATCATCTTCGGCTTCATTGGGGATATGCGCTACCAGCATGACGTCACGCCGCATTCTTTTGACCGATTGCCGCGCGAGACCGTCGGCGGTTTCACCATGAGCCGCTTCGACGATATCATCTCCGGACGATATGACGGATTTGCGTTCGAACTGTACGAAGCCGACCTATGGGACGGGGGCGCCACCAAGAACAAGGCGACCACATTCAAGGGCGTCGTCGTCGCCTTCGAAACCATCGAGCCGTTTCCAGGAATACTGGTCGCGGCGCGACGTGCCAGCGGTGTGATCGGCTTTTTCCGAGGCATGTTCGCGCCCAGGATGCAGGAACTGCCGTCCGGCGTGCCGGAGCTCGACGCCGCCTACGAGTTCCGCACCAACAATGTCGAGGCGGCGCGGCCGCTGGTGACCGGCCGGCTGGCGCAAGCGCTGAAATGGCTCGGCGAAACCTGGCCGGACGAGCCCGCGCGTGTCGCGCTCAACGGCAGCGACGGTTTTCTGCTCCTGCCGCAGCCGAAGAATTTTTTCGAGCTACCTGATATTTCGGTGCCGCTCGACTACGCCAGCCATGTCGCACCGATGATTTCGGACCTGGGTGCCATGCTGGCGACCGCGGCACTGGTGCGCAAGATCGGCGCAAGCTAGTCCGGTTGGGCAAACGATCAACAATCGTAACCGGATTTGTCGCGCAGGTAGTCCGCTTCTTCCTTCGACATCCTCTTGAACATCACACACACGGTGAAGCTCCCTACTTGCCGCCCGTCGTGTCTATATCCCCAGTCCGAAATATCGTCCCTGGTGAATTCTATCTCCTGGCCGAGGACGACATTGCGCACAGCTGCCGGTTCGTTTGCCAATATGCCGACGAACCCCGTTTCGGTGCGCTGGAACGGGATGACCCAGAAGTGCTCGCTGATATCCCCATCGCGCACCTCGACCTTCAATTTGAACCTGTCCGTCCCAGAGGGCGGCGTTCCGGCCAGGGCCAGGAACTCATCCAGGCTGGCAAGAGCCTTTGCAGTCGCCGTCGCCATCTCGGGGTCGTCCGTAGCAAACATAAGCGCTTTGTCATCGTTCGGAATCGCGGCTTGCGCGCCGGCCGATCCCGGAGCACACGCCAACATCATCAAGGACATCATGGACCGGACTGCAAGCTTCATGGAAAGGCCCCCTCATGGTAACGGCGCACCATCCGGCATCCGTTCCAGATTTGCAACCGGAGCGCGAGTTTTCTCCATTTCAATTGGCGATCTGAACTGATCCATGACACAAAATGTGTATCGATAACGGCTCGGCGGTCTGTTTCGTGATGCTGCTCGAGACGGATTGCGGCGGCCTCGCCGTGATCGCAACCGCTCGCCACAATCCCTCTAAACGACTCTTTTCGCGAACGGAAATGCGCTCGCCGGGGGAACCGAAGCGGCCCGGAATGATGTCGGCCGCAGACAATATGTCGGAATTAAGCTTATGATATCCTTTGCGAAAATTCACCCAACGTGATTTGCCGATGATAGCTGTTTCGTTCCAGTTTCGGGCCGTTCGGTGCTGCCCTCTCCCAAGCGGTACCGGAAAACCGAAACAGCACGGAGTGATATCCATGAAGAAGACCCTCGCAACCACCGCCGCTTTGCTCGCCTTCCTCGGCACGGCCTATGCCGCGACCGTTCAGGGCACCATCCAGGCGGTCGATCCGACAACCAAGTCGGTCACCCTCGACGACGGCAAGATCTACCAGTTGTCGCCCGATGCGTCGGTCGGGAAACTGAAGGTCGGCGCCAAGGTGGCGGTGACCGTCGACGACAAGACCGGCATGGTGACGTCGATCAAGAAGGCCTCATAGAGACTGCCGACCGGACTTTGAGACCCTTGATCCAATCTGGCCGGTTCCTTGGGAACCGGCCATTTTCATTGGGTTGGACACTCACCGCCAGGCGACGACGGTGGCGGAACGCCGTTGCGGCAGCGCCGCTATGGTTTTTGCCAAAAGGCCGCGCTATTCCTTGGCTGCGGGGGGATCCGATGGCCGAGGAACAAAAGGGATTGCGCCTGTCGCGGCGGCTGCTGCTGGGGGCGGCTGTTTTTGGCGGCGCCGTGCTGTGGGGCGGCACCACCGTGGCGCGGCTGGCGCGAGGCCCGTCAGGGCCGAAGAACAGCGGACGCATCGCCGATGTAGACGGCATCGCACTGCCGCTGAAGCCGATCGGGAGCCCGCCCGCCTTCGATCCGTCGCTGCCCTGGCTGGCCAAGGGCGGCGACATCAACGATGCCAGCGGTCTGTCGAGGACGCCGATCTATGGCGTCGTCGAGGTCAGCGAGGAAGAGCATATCGCCAAGGCGCTCGCCTTCGCGCGCGCCAACGGGCTGAAAGTGTCGCTGGCGGCCATCCGCCATTCGATGGGCGGGCATGCTTTCGACGACAATGCGCTGGTCCTGGATATGAGAAAGTTCAACAAGGTTACGGTGGACGCCGCGGCCAAGACCATGACCTTGCAGCCGGGCGCGTGCTGGCACGACATCCAGACCATGCTGCATCCGCGCTTCGCGGTGAAGGCGATGCAGTCGACCGATATCTTTTCAGTCGGCGGCTCGCTGTCGGTGAACGCGCATGGCATGGACCATCAGGCGGGCTCGGTAGCCGGCTCCATCCGCTCGATGCGGGTGATGCTGGCGGACGGGTCGGTGACCATCTGCTCGCCAACCGAAAACATCGAGCTGTTCCGACATGTCGTCGGCGGCTACGGTCTGTTCGGCGTGGTGCTGGAGGCGACGCTCGATATCGTCGACAATGCCGTCTACCGCACCTCGCGCGAGATCATCAAATCCGACGATTTCCCGAAATTCTTCGCCGAGGTGCTGGAGCCGAACAAGGACATTGGCCTGTTCTACGGGCACCTGTCGACGGCGCCGGGCAATTTCCTCGAGGACATGATCGTCTACCGCTACGATAGAGTGGCGGAGCAGCCGCCGGCCGACCAGCCGGCGCTTGGCGAACCCGATGGCGTCGGCCTGAAGCGGGTGATCATGAACATGGCCAAATGGGGCAGCGCGTTCCAGGAACTGAAATGGTTCACCGAAAAGACGCTGGAGCCGAAATTCGAGAGTTGTACGGTGCCGCGTAGCTCGGCGCTTGCCCAGGGCGAGGCCTGTCTCGTCACCCGCAACAACCCGATGCACGATTCGGTGCCGTATCTGTTCAACGACCTCGTGAATGAGACCGACATACTGCACGAATATTTTATTCCACGCGCGAGCTATAATCCATTCATCGCGGAAGCGCGCGAGATCCTGCGCAACCAGGATCTGCCGGTGCTCAACGCCTCGGTGCGCATCGTCCACAAGGAGGACGTGGCGCTGACCTACGCGCCGGAGCCGGCCTATTCGCTGGTGCTCTACATCAACCAGCCGGCCGATGCCGATGGCAATGCCAGGATGCGGGCGCTGACGCGGGCGCTGATCGACGTGACGATCAAGCATGGCGGGCGCTTCTTCCTGCCCTACCAGCTGCACTATACGGCCAAGGAATTGCTGGCGTCCTATCCCGAATTGCCGGCCTTCCTGAAGGTAAAGCGGCACTATGACCCGGCGGAATTGTTTTCCTCGACCTTCTACCGTGCCATCAAGGCGCTGAGCGGGACGGTGTAGACGGCACGCAGGCCGTCCTACAGGCCCGTCGGCATCAGCCCAGCCAGCCAGTTCACGGAGCGCTTTGCCGCGTCGGCGGTTGCCGAGGCGGCGCGGCCGAGATCGGTCTTGACCACGGCGTAGCCGTTCTTCGTGCGGTAGAGCACGCCGGTTCCACCGTCGACCACCTGTTCATAGGCGACGGGTCGGGCAGCGGCCGCGTCCAGGGCCGTCGTGGGCGAACCGACCGGGACGCTCGGCCGATGGCTGAGTTCCGGCGGCAGCGGGCTTTCCGTCCTGACGGTCCGGCTGGCGGGCTTCAGTTCCGGGCCCGACGCGATCGCGGCCAGGTGCGAGGAGGACGCCGAGCCCTTCGCGCGGCAGATGCCGGACACGAGCGGATAATTGAAATTGCGCTCGTGCAGGATCTGGCTCTTCATCGCCGCTTCGCAATCGGCGATGGTCGACCACTTGGCCGGCGTCTCGCCGATATATTCGCACAGCTTGGCGTCGCAGTCGCAGCCGACAATGGTCATGGCGACAAGGGCGGTCTTGATCACGGTCTCGTCCCTTCGAGATGCCCCCCGGCAGCCCAGTCAGGCATGTCGCGCCTTCAGGCGACATGCGATCTTCCATTGCGCGCGAACAAGGCGGGATTTTGCCGCGATTGTGGAATGAGCATGACGGCTCGCCAATCCTGGCCAGGCGTGGCTGAAAAGCCTCAGTAGTCGTAGACGTGTTCGAGCCTGGCGCCGGCCTTGATCAGCGACGGCAGCACCAGATGCAGCTTGCGCACGGCCACGACCATGCCGGTGCGGCGCGTCGAGGGGTCCGCCGGCAGCGGATAGCTGAAAAGGATGCGCATGCCTTCGGGAATGGCGATCGAATCGGTCGACAGCACCGTTACCATGATCTCGTCATTGCCGCCGATCTCGACAAAGGAGACTCCCTTGTCGATCAGCCGCGGGATCATGTCGGTGAACACCTGGTAGCGCCTGGTGACGAAGACGGTGCCGTCCGCGCCGTAATCGCGTTCCAGCAAGGTGTCGGGCTCGTTGCGGGTGGCTTCGCCGACCGGCCCCCTGGCCCAGACATGGACATCGAGGAAGGCCGGGTCGGAGGTCGCGGCAAGCGCCTTGGTGATCAGGTCGGCATAGCCTTGCTTGATGGTGTCGGCGAGACCGAAGGCAAGCTTGCGTTCGCTGGTGCGGACGGAACTGTCACCAGGCGCCGGCTGCACCGCGAACAGCCCGGCGCGCTTCTCGGCATAAGGGAACTGGTACCACGGCACCTGATCGAGGAAAGAGGCATACTCCGCGGCCACCTTGGCCTGGTAGATGTCGGCCGCCGTGCGCTTGGCTGACGTCGCCTCGGTGATGCGACCGACCGTGTTCTCATAGGCCCATTGCAGGATATGCTCGATCGAATGGCTGGTGCCGATGATGACCAGCATCTGGTGGTTGGCGTAGTTGAACTTGTAGGGAGAACTGGCGCGGATCACCGTGGCATAGTCTTGCCAGAAGCGGCCGACGTAGGACCAATAGGGAAAGCCGCTCGGCTGGTCCTTGGCGACGAAACCGGCATATTCGCGCGCGGCGTAGACGATCGCCCATTCCGGGTAGGTGAGGAAGGTCGACTCCTCCGGCCGCTGGTAGCCGGGGATTTCGGCGCGCACCTTGTCGGCCAGTGCCTTGGGCGGCGCGCCGTCGGCAATGCCTGGCAGCGGCGTCCTGTCGAGCGCCGGCGTCGTCAGGAAGCCATAGGCCAGCCCGGCGATCGGGATCAGGATGACGATGACGATCAGCCAGAGGATCGCCTTGACGATGCGCTTTATCAAGCGGAACAGGAACATGGCCCGTCAGGCCGTGGCGAAGTGGTCGTAGATGCGCTTCGACAGCCAGAAGCCGATATAGACGGCGATGCCGCCAATGACGATGTGCGGCAGGTTGGCGAAGAAGCGGGCAGGGAATTCGATGTCGTTGAGGGAGCGGAAGCCGTTGATGAAGATACCGGCATCGAGGCAGCCTGAGCCGGTGATCAGCCCGAGCACGCCGTCGAACAGGTAGACCGAGCCGAACAGCTTAAAATAGAACACCGCCTGGCGATGCGAGATGAAGGCGGCGGCCAACGCCCAGACGCCGGAGAAGGCGTGCAGCAGGTCGTCGTACCATTGCAATGAGAACAGGCCGAACAGATTGCCGTCTGCATCGTTGAAGGCCGGAATGTAGCCGATGGCCACGACGCCGAAGAACAAGAACGCGTAGGCGACTGCAAGCTTCTGGATCAGCGTCATGAAGTATCCCCCTTCTACGAGCCCATTTGTAAACGCTACTCTGCCAGCCGCCTGACGCGGTTTTCTGCGCTTCCGCGTTCTACTGCACCGCAGCAGAACTGTGCTCACGGACCCAAAGGTCCGCTGTGCTTCGGTTCTCGAAAACCACGCCATCCGACTCGGCAGAGCGCGTTTTCAAACGGGCTCTGACGACGTCGAACGTTAGCTGATTTTGCCGCCGGTTGCAGCCCCAACCGGAAACACCGTAAAAATTGCGTGGGAGAGCCAAAAGACAGTCGGCGCCGGGATTTCTCCCAGCGCCTCCCTGTCAGATCAGGACACGGTCGCGGCAGCAACTTCCGTAAAGTCGTCGCGCCACGCCGGCCTTGATTTTGACGGTCCTGCCAGAAGCCACCCGAGAGCAGCATCCGTTCCAGACCACGCCGGTCTTGGCCCTTGCGGGCCTTTGCCCTGCGTGCCATCGAAGGTTTTTGCCGTCCTTCATGGCAGCATCGGTCCGCCGTCGGCGTTGGCACGCTTTCCGCGGCCCCGTAGGTCTCGGCTTCCGTCCCTTGAACAAGCAAGCCTGCTCTCGTTCCGGGCCGTACGGGCCTCAGGAAATCCGCCTTTCACTTCGCCTTTCGGCTTGATGATCGGTAGCCGCCTGAGATGGGTTCAACTTACGCCGGGTAAGGGGTTTGGGGAATGGCCGCGCCCCTGTGGATAGCGGGATTATCGGGGACCAATGCCAGAAGCCAGGGAAGTTCAAGCGCGAAGGCCTTAGACAGCCTGCCCCGCGCTTTTTGCATCCATGGCCGAACGCGCCCTTGCTCCGCCGGCCGGTACGAGTTTGAATGCCGGCAAAGGATCGGGCATCCAGGTCCGGCGCCGGGGAGGGCGAAACTTGAAGGTCGGGGTGGTGCTCAATCCGATTGCCGGCGGCGGCCGGCTGAAACGGCATTGGCCTGACGTCGCCGCCGCGCTGAAAAAACACTTCGGCGATTTCGAACTGCGCGAGACGCAGGCCGAAGGCGACGCCGAGCGGCTGGCGCTCGATCTCGCGGCAAACGGCTTCGACCTGGTGATCGCGGCCGGCGGCGACGGCACGGCGAGCGAGGTGGCCGACGGCTTGCTGCAGGCCCGCGAGGAGGGCGGCAGGACGACCGAGCTTGGCCTGCTGCCGTGCGGCACCGGCATCGACTTCGCGCGCGGGCTCGGCCTGCCGAAGGAGATCGGCGCGACGCTGGAACGGATTGCCGGGGCGAAGGCCAGGGCGGTCGATGCCGGCCGCATCTGCTATATCGACGACCATGGCGCGCTGGCCAGCCGCCACTTCATCAACATCGCCAGCCTTGGCCTGTCGGGCGCCACTGATCGCGCCGTCAATGCCGACAAGCGCAAGGGCAGGATGTCGGCCAAGGCGCTGTTCCTGTGGCGCACCGTGGTCGAGTTCATCCGCTACCGCTTCCAGGACGTGCGGATCACAGTCGACGACGGCACGCCGGTCGAGGCGCGCATGGCGCTGGTGGCGGTGGCCAATGGCAAATTCTTCGGCGGCGGCATGATGATCGCGCCCGATGCCGAACTGACCGATGGACGGTTCGACATCGTCATCCTGCGCGCGGCGGGCAAGCTGAAGCTGATCTGGGACATCCGCCTGCTCTATGGTGGGCGGCACCGCAACCATCCAGCGATCACCATCCTGCGCGGCAGGAAAGTGGTTGTCGAACCGCTCGGCGACGTCGAGAAGAATGGCGCGCTGGTCGACATAGACGGCGAGTCACCGGGGCGCATACCCGCCACCTTCGAGATCCTGCCTGGTGCGTTGCTGGTGAGATATTGAATCAAGGCACAGCCCGGCGGTGGAGCGTCTCAACGTCGTCATCCCAGGGCGAAGCAGGAGCGAAGCTCCGTCGCGGAGACACTGGGATCCATGCCGTGATATTGGCCGAAGAGTGCGGCGGAGCCGAAATCAGCACCGTTGCAGCGCCTTGATGTTACGGGATGGATCCTCGGGTCAAGCCCGAGGATGACGAAAGGAAGGGGTGTCTCCCGCCAATCGCCGAGCCATGCAGTCCGATCGAAACTCTCGCCCGAGAAACCGGTCGAGATGTTGCAGCTCTGATTCAAGTTGTTGCCGTATGATTCTAGATGCTCGCCCAACATCTTGATTTATTTGCTAGTTCATATTTCCAGCCTGGCCGGAAAGCCCGGCGCGCGCAGGTCGGTGCCGACGGTATCTTCAAGCAATTTGACGATCTGGGTCGACCAGGCATCGCCGCCATAAGCCGCCTTGCCTTGCTCGAAGATCGCGTTGACGCGCGACGCCAGATCGAGCGGCACGCCGGATTGTTCGGCCATGGTCAGCGCAAAGCCAAGGTCCTTCAGCGCAAGGTCCATGGTGAAGCCGATATCGTAGGAGCCGTTCAGCACCAACTGGCTTTCGGTCTCGTGGACGAAGCTGTTGCCTGAAGACGCGACGATGGCGTGGTAGGATTGCGCGAGGTCGAGCCCGCCTTGCTTGGCCAGCATCAGCGCCTCGCCGGCGGCGACCAGATGGATGAAGGCCAGCATGTTGGTGATAACCTTGATCACCGCCGCCGAGCCGATCGGGCCCATCAGGAACGACTTGGCGCACATCGCTTCGATGGCCGGGCGGTGACGCTCGTAGAGGGGGGCGTCGCCGCCGACCAGCGCGGTGATCTTGCCGACCGCCGCCAGATGCACACCGCCGGTGACCGGGCATTCCAGCGTCTCGATCCCCTTGGCCGAGGCGAGGGCGGCCAGCCGCAAAATCTCGTCGCGGCCGTTGGTCGACATCTCGATCCAGGTGCCGCCCCTGGGCAGACCTTCCAGCAATCCGCCCGGGCCGCCCAGCACCGCCTCGCTGACTTTTGGCGAAGGCAGGCAGGTGATGGCATTGCCGGCCCGCGCCGCGGCTTCGGCCGGGCTATTGGCGGCCGTCGCGCCGAGCGCGACAAGGCGCTCGACGGCGGCGGGGTCGCGGTCGACGACGGTGACGTCAAAGCCGTTGCGGATCAGGCTGGCGGCAAGATTGCCGCCGAGATGGCCAAGGCCGATGAAGGCGTAGCTTTCGCTCACGGCATCAGCGGCGTCTGCATCATCTGCAGATGCAGGTCCTTGCCGGTGTAGGGATGGGCGTCGCAGACCGCCTCGTTCAGCTCGACGCCGAGGCCCGGCTCCTTCGACGGGATGACATTGCCGTCCTGCCATTCGATCTTCTTCTTCAACAGCGTGGCGTGGAAACCGTCCCACTGCTTCAGCGATTCCAGGATCAGGAAGTTGGGCAGAGTCACCGCGAGCTGGATGTTGGCGGCACCGACGATCGGCCCGCAATAGCAGTGCGGCGCGACCTGGATGTGATAGGCCTCGGCCATGGCCGCGATCTTCTTGGTTTCCAGAATGCCGCCGGAGCGGCCGAGGTCCGGCTGCAGGATGGTGGCGGCGCGGTTCTCGATGACACGGGCGAATTCGGATTTGGTCGTCAGCCGCTCGCCGGTGGCGATCGGGATCGAAGTCGCGCGGGCGACCTGCGCCATCACTTCGGGCATGTCGGGCGGCACCGGCTCCTCGAACCACAGCGGATCATAAGGCTCGATGGCGCGCGCCATGCGCAGCGCGCCCGATGCCGTGAATTGGCCGTGCGTGCCGAACAGGATATCGGCGCGGGTGCCGACCGCCTCGCGGATCGCCTTGATCATGCGGGTCGAGACATCGATGTCGACGAGGCGCGGCTGATGGCCGTCGAAGGCGGTGTAGGGGCCGGCCGGGTCGAGCTTGACGGCATTGAACCCCTGCTCGACATATTCGAGCGCGCAAGCCGCCGCCATCTCCGGGTCGTTATAGACATTCCTGCCATCCGGCGCGTCCTCGGAATGGACGCTGCCGGTGTGCGGATAGAGATAGGTGTAGGAGCGCAGCGTCTCGTGCACCTGGCCGCCAAGGAGCTTGTAGACCGGCTTGTTGGCTTCCTTGCCGACGATGTCCCAACAAGCCATTTCGAGTGCGGAAAAACAGCCCATGCCGGTCACGTCGGGGCGCTGGGTAAAGCCGGAGGAATAGGCGCGGCGGAAGAAGTTCTCGATGTCGTGCGGATCGTGGCCGATCAGATAGCGCTCGGCCATGTCCTCGACGAGCTTGGCCGTGACATGGGCGGAGAAGGTGGCGTTATAGGCCTCGCCATAGCCGACCACGCCGCCATCGGTGGTGAGCTTGACGAAGATGAAATACTTGCCGCCGATGCCGGGTGGCGGGTTGCCGACAACCCAGGTCTTGACGTCGGTGATCTTCATGTGTGGTCCTCCAGAACCAGTTCGGCGCCCTTCCACCCGGTCATGACAGAGGCGGCGTTGGTGTTGCCGGTGATGTTGTCGGGAAAGATCGAGGCGTCTATGATGCGCAAGCCTTCGAGCCCGTGCGCCTTGAGGCGCGGATCGACGACGGAGCGCGAGGGATCGGGTCCCATGCGGCAGGTCGAGACCGGGTGATAGACGGTGCCGGAGCGTTTCCTGAAATCGGTGATCAGGTCGGCGTCGGACCGGATCGACGGACCGGGCAGCACCTCTTCGGCGATGATCTCGGCCATGGCGGGCATCGAGGCGATCTTGCGCACGAATTTCACCGCCGACAGCATTTCGTCGACATCGGCATTGGTGGAATAGGCGTTGGCGACGATCTTGGGATAATCGAGCGGATTGCTGGAGCGGATCATGATCTCGCCGCGGCTCGATGGCCGGCAGTTGGACAGGCCGATGGAGAAGCCCGGCCACGGATCCGGCGTCAGGATCGGCCGCTCGCCGTTCTTCGGGATGAGGGTCGAAAAGGCCTGGAAATAGAGCTGCATGTTGGGGCGCGAGAAGGCCGGATCGGTGCGGAAGAAGCCGCCGCCATGGTTCATCGACAGCGACAGCGGCCCGGAGCGGGTCAGGATGTACTGCATGCCGACCAAAAGCTTGCCCCACCAGGGACGCAGGATCTGGTTCAGCGTCGGCAGCTTGCCCTTGAAGGTGTAGTTGATGCCGACATGGTCCTGCAGATTGGCGCCGACATTCTCGTTGGCATGCACGACCGGGATGCCCAAGCCTTCAAGCAGCGCCGCCGGACCCACCCCGGAGAGCTGCATGAGCTGCGGCGAGTTGATCGAACCCGCGGACAGGATGATTTCGCGGCCGGCGCGGGCCGTCCTGGTCTGACCGTTCTGCAAATACTCGACGCCGACGGCGCGCTTGCCTTCGAACAGGACGCGGCTTGCCAGCGCCTTGGTCTCCACGCGCACATTGGCGCGCTTCATCGCCGGGCGCAGGAAGGCACGGGCGGCCGACATGCGGCGGCCGTTCTTGGTCGAGATCTGGTAGATGCCGACGCCTTCCTGGGCAGCACCATTGAAATCGGGATTGAGCGGCAGACCGGCCTGCTGGCCTGCGGTGAGATAGCGCTTCGTCAGCGGGTGGACGGCATCGGTGGTGTCGCTGATGTGCAGGGGACCGCCGCTGCCGCGCCATGCGTCGGCGCCGGCTTCATTGTCCTCGAGCGCCTTGAAGGCCGGCAACAGATCGTCATAGCCCCAGCCGGGATTGCCGGCGGCGCGCCAGTCATCGAAGTCTTCGCGGGCGCCGCGGATCCAGACCATGGCGTTGATCGAGCTTGACCCGCCAAGCAGCTTGCCGCGCGGCCAGTGGTCGACATTGCCGCCGAGGCCGGGATCCGGCTCGGTCTTGTAGTTCCAGTTCACCGTGGGATCGAAGAAGGTCTTGCCGTAGCCGAGCGGCATCTGCACGTAGAAGCGCCGGTCGCTGCCGCCGGCTTCCAGCACCAGCACCGAGAAGCGGCCCGAAGCCGACAGTTTGTCGGCCAGAACCGAGCCGGCCGAGCCGGAGCCGACGATGATGAAGTCATAGGTCTGCATGATGAAAATGGCGGCTCCGGAAATCTGGCGCAGCCTAGACGCCATGGGTTCGCCGCGTCGCCGCGCCTTCCGGCATCGGTTGTGAAAAAAGCGACTGGTATACCGGCCGGCTTTCGGGGAATGCCGACAATCGCGCTTGATATGCATGGGGTCGACGGACTATGCGGATAGCATCATTTCGGCATGATTTTTTCCGATAAGTCTGCAACTTTTCGGAATCATGCCCCTGGCCACTCCGCGCAAAGGCAGGAGAACCCATGCGTGTCCTGTCGGATGCTTTCATTCCCGAACTGCCGGGCTATTACAAAGGCAAGGTCCGCGAGAATTACGACCTGGCCGACGGCAGGCGTATCATCATCGCCACCGACCGTCTCAGCGCCTTCGACATCATCCTGACCTCGATCCCGTTCAAGGGAGAGATCCTCACCCGGACGGCGCGGTACTGGTTCGAGGAAACCGCCGACATCTGCCCGAACCATGTGCTGGAATATCCCGACCCCAACGTCGTCGTCGGCACAAGGCTCGACATACTGCCGGTCGAGATCGTCGTGCGCGGCTATCTGGCGGGGACCACCAGCACCTCGATCCTGACCCGCTACCGACGCGGCGAACGGGACATGTATGGAATGCGCCTGCCAGACGGCCTGCGCGACAATGAGAGGCTGGCCGAGCCGGTCATCACGCCGACCAGCAAGGCGGCCGACGGCGGCCATGACGAGCCGCTGTCCAGGGCCGAGATCCTGGAGCAGGGCCTGCTCACGCAGGAGCAGTGGGACACGGTTTCGGATTATGCCTTGAAGCTGTTCGCCCGCGGCCAGGCGCGCGCAGCCGAACGCGGCCTGATCCTGGCCGACACGAAATACGAATTCGGGACAGACAAGGACGGGACGATCATTCTCGCCGACGAAATCCACACGCCCGACAGCAGCCGGTACTGGATCGCGGCGAGCTACCAACAGGCGCTGGCTGATGGCACGCGGCCGGAGAGCTTCGACAAGGATTTCATCCGCTCATGGGTGACGGCGCGCTGCGATCCCTACAAGGACCCGATCCCGAGGATTCCGGACGAGATCGTCGAACAGGCCTCTGGGGTGTATGCCCAGGCTTACGAGGCGATCACCGGCAAGGCATTCGTTCCCGACATTTCCGGGGATACGGTTCTCGACCGCATCCGCGCTAACCTTGCACGTTATTTCTGAGAGGTGCGATCTCCAGGAACCGCGTTCCTCGGCGATTGGGAGAACCTTTCTGACACCGAAGCCGCTGAAAATCGCCCACAACCGGGCGTATGCCAATTCCACGCCGAGCCGTCGACCCCCACTCCGTCGCCGCTTTGCGGCGCCACCTCTCCCCCGATCGACGGGGTAGAGGAAGGGGCGCTAGCCTTGCCCGGCCTGGCTCCTTCCTCTCCCTCCGGAGGGGGGAGAGGTGGCGCTGCGAAGCAGCGACGGAGTGGGGGAAGCCCGTTCCAGAACCCGAAGCCGCTGAAAATCAGGCACAACCGGGCGAATGCAGGGTTAGCCTATGGCCTTGGGGCGAGGAAACAGCAGCGGCGGCGCGTTGACCTATTCCCGTAGCGGCGATACGGGATCGATGACCATCACTGCTTAAGGATTCTGCCCATGGTGCAGTACGCGGACGGACGGCCGATCGGAGACCTGACGCTGCGCACCCTGGCCATGCCTTCGGACGCCAATGCCGCAGGCGACATTTTCGGTGGCTGGGTGATGGCGCAGATGGATCTTGCCTGCGGCATCCGCGCCGCCGAGCGGGCCAGGGGCCGCGTGGTGACGGCGGCGGTCAAGGAAATGTCCTTCGCCAAGCCGATGAAGATCGGCGACACGCTGTGCATCTACACCCATGTCGAACGCGTCGGCCGCACCTCGATGACGCTCAAGGTCGAGGCCTGGGCGCAGCGCTATCTTTCCGACCTGATGGAAAAGGTGACGCACGCCGATTTCGTCATGGTGGCGCTCGACGGCGAGGGCAAGCCGAAGGCGGTTCCGGCCGAGAGCTGATTCGACACCGCCAAGCCGGGGGCATTTGTAACATCGCCCGAGTGAAGCGATGCGTTCAGCGACATGCTGCCGTTGCCTTCCACGCGCAATTCTCCCGGACACCGGAGGAAGACAATGCGTCAACACCTGTTGAACGGCTGGCTTGCGGCGGCTCTCGTGGCCCTTGTCTGCCTGCTCGGCATAACCGCTTACGCCGAAGTCAAACAGGACCTTGGGCGCACCGCCTGCCTGCATGACACGACGGATGCGAAGCAGCGAACAGCGACGTGCACGATCTGCAGCCAGACGCCTTGCTTGGCGCGAAGGGCCTGACTGGCTGCCGTTGGAATGTGTGTTACCGTCGAGAGGGGGCCGGGCGCGTCGGGCCGGCATCGAGCGCCATGGACTGTTTCCAAGTCGCCTTTAGGTCCAGTCGCTTTCAAGGAGCCGTGACTTCGCTTGGGCAGCTAGAGCCGCTCAGTGCAGGTCCCGAATCCCTTGCCGCGCATGGGCTTCAGGCGTGCATGTCGTCGAATCTGGCGCGTGCCGACTGGACACGCTGGGTGTTCTTGCGGGCCCATTCGCCGAGCGCGCCGACCGGCACCAGCAACTCGTGACCGAGCTCCGTCAGCTCGTAATCGACGCGCGGCGGAATGGTTGGAAACACCTTGCGGGTGATGAAGCCGTCACGCTCCAGGCCGCGCAAGGTGGTGGTCAGCATCTTCTGGGAGATGCCGCCGACGGCGGCGCGCAATTCGTTGAAACGCAGCGGTCCGCCGCCCAGCTTGCCGACCACGAGCACGGTCCATTTGTCGCCGACGCGCTGCAGGATTTCCGACACGGCGCGGCAGTCCTCGGTGTTATGCGGGTGCCTCAGTAACAAAAACGTGCCTCCTTGCGCATCAAATTGTCAGTATCACATATAGCGCCGGTATCCAAACGATACCAAAAATTCCCGCAAGGAGAGCCCCTTATGTCCAAGCCCAAAATCGCCATTGTCATCGGTTCGACGCGCGCTGCCCGCTTCGCCGACGTGCCGACGCAGTGGATCGCCAAGATCGCCAAGGCACATGCCGACATCGATGTCGAAATTGTCGATCTGCGCGACTTTCCGCTGCCCTTCTTCGATGAGGTCGCGTCTTCCGCCTGGGCGCCGTCGCAGAACGAAGTCGCACAGCGCTGGCAGAAGAAGGTCGCCGGATTCGACGGCTTCATCTTCACCGCCGCCGAATACAATCACGGCCCGACGGCCGTGCTGAAGAATGCGATCGACTACGCCGCCAACGAGTGGAACAAGAAGCCGGCCGGCTTTGTCGGCTATGGCAGCGTCGGTGGCGCCCGCGCCGTCGAACAGCTTCGTCTCCACGCCGTCGAATTGCAGATGGCGCCGGTCAAGTCCGCGGTCCATATCGCCTGGGGCGATTTCCTGGCCGTGCGCCAGGGCGAGAAGAAGCTCGAAGATCTCGAGCACCTGAACCAGGCCGCCACCGCGCTGGTCAACGACGTCGCCTGGTGGGCCAAGGTGCTGAAGGCCGCCCGCGCCGCCGATGCCGTCGCCGGAGAAGCCCAGGCGGCCTGATCCGCCGGATCGGATTGTCCTCCCAAGGGATATGGGGCGGCGCTTGCGTCGCCCTTTTTTCGCGTTCCTGCAAGGAGTTGCGGCTGCGCGAAAGATCTGCATGCAACGCCGCGCCGCCCCTCAGCGCCTCGCAAGCAGGTGAGGGTGCCGCAGACACAGCGCTCTTGCGAAGGCGCCCGTCCCGGGAGCCACGTGCTCGTCCTTTGCCCGAAGAGGGCGGCTCGACCGGCAAGGTCGTGCTGATGCCTTAGTTCCCGAAGCTGCTCGTCGGCAGACTGCCACCTCAAAGGGCGGTCGTCGGTCCAGGTCGGGTCGGCTCCGAATATCGAACGGCTCAAATACCCGCGATCGCGAAAAGCCAGGCCAGGATGTCGAACAACAGAAGGACCAGCGCAATCTGCAATGCCACCCGAAGCCGCTGGATAATGCGCCAGTTGCTGACCATGTCCGCCTTGATGCGAAGGGCGAGCGCGCGCTGCATGGCCGACATGTTTGCTGGCCTGTCGCCGTCGACATATTGATGGAGCAGCTCTTCTGGGTCGAAGCGGAACGTGTATTTGTGGTAGGGCCAAAGCAAGAAGACGATCAGCCCGCCGATGACGAACAGCAGAACCACCGCGATCCAGTCCCAAAGCCCAAGCCCGTCGGAAAGCGCCCTTCCGCCAAGCAGCGAGTTGGCGAACGCAGTGGCGAAGATGAGGCTGCCAGCGCGGGCGTTCATGTTCTCGACGAGGTTCTGCTGGTGATTGAGGCCTCTCACTGCCTCCTGATAAATGAAGGCAAGGCGGGGATCGCCGTCGGCAAGGTCGCTCGCGACTGCTGTGTTGCTGTCTGCTCTATTGGCAGATTCGTTCATAAGGGTGCTCTATAGCGCGCCAGTGCTGCGTCATTCTAACTCAAATCTCTTGCCGCCAAAACGTTGGCCGTACAGGACAGCTCCTCGACTCTTCCACCGGCCTCCATTTATGGGCCGACTGTTTTTGACGGCACTCTGGCGGAGATCTTTGATCTCCAGGATCAGATCGCCTCAAACATAGTCGGCGCAATCACGCCGAAGATCGAGGAGGCTGAAATCGAACGTGCCAAGTGCAAACCGAGATCTTTGCGCTCGCAGCCGAACTACGCGAGCGCGATGCGTGTCGCGATGGCAAGTCATGCCTTGGCGGGACAGCTTTCTGAAGCGGAGAAGATGCGCGCCTGCGCGAACTCGATCCCACATTGCGGCTTTCGGACTCGCGGAGGTGCTGCCCCGTTTCAACGGGTGGAAGACCGTGACAACTATATCGAGGGCCTTCGGAAGGCGGACTTGCCAGAATAGCGCAAAAGCCGGTCCGTCATGCCATGGCCGAGACTCGATGCTCAGATATCCGCT
Organism: Mesorhizobium sp. B2-5-7; assembly: GCF_006440875.1. Lineage (NCBI taxonomy): Bacteria > Pseudomonadati > Pseudomonadota > Alphaproteobacteria > Hyphomicrobiales > Phyllobacteriaceae > Mesorhizobium > Mesorhizobium sp. B2-5-7. Next base: position 1,249,992 of record NZ_VFUO01000002.1, read on the forward strand.
TTCGCGGTCACGCGCCGCTAGACAAGCCGGCAATGGTTGGCGGGCTGGCTGCGAGCTTTCCCAGCCATTCCACAAGTCGCCATGGTTGGACCGCCATGTCGGCGGGGCTGCCATCTGGCCCCGCCGGTCCGCCCTGATATATCCGACTGCGATCCACCACATGAGGGCCTCGTGAAGTCGTCCAGCCTGGCAGGCGCCGTTTCTCCCATGATCCCGGTGCTTGTCTGCGCGCTTGGCATCTTCCTGCTGTCGGGGATGGACGCGGCGATGAAGGTCCTGGTCCTTGCCGTCGGCGTCTACAACACGGTGCTGTGGCGCAGCATGCTCGCGACCGTGGTTGCCGGCGCCGGCTGGTCGGCGGGACCGCGCACGCTGCCCAAGCCTTCCGTGCTCAGGCTGCATGCGCTGCGTGCCGCGGTCGTCGGCTTTGTCCTGCTGTCCTTCTTCTGGGGGCTTGCCAGGCTGCCGCTGGCGGAGGCGATCGGGCTCAGTTTCGTGGCGCCGCTGTTCGCCCTGCTGCTGGCGGCGTTGCTGCTCGGCGAACGCATACAGCGTCAGGCGATCTGGGCCTCGCTGGCCGGCATTGCGGGCGTCGCAATCATCGTCGGCGGACAGTTCGGGCAGACAAGCCATGCCAGGGATGCCTTGCTCGGCACGGCGGCGGTGCTGGTGTCGACGGTGTTCTATGCCTACAATCTGATCCTTGCGCGGCAGCAGGCGCTGGTGGCCAAGCCGATCGAGATCATGCTGTTTCAGAACCTTTGCGTGGCGGTCTTCCTTGGTCTCGCGGCGCCCTGGCTGGCCATTGCCCTGCCGCGCGAGCTCTGGCTTCCGCTCGCCGGCGTGACGGCGCTGTCGCTCGCCGGCCAATTCCTGATGAGCTGGGCCTATGCGCGGGCGGAAGCGCAGTATCTGATCCCGACGGAATACTCCGCCTTCATCTGGGCGATCGCACTTGGCTTCCTCTTCTTCGACGAGGCGGTGACCTGGACCACGCTGGCGGGAGCGGGTCTCATCGTCACCAGTTGCCTGATCGCGGCACGCTCAAATCCCAGGCTTGCCGAGCCGATCGAAGCCGCTCTCTGATGGCCTAAGCTTCCCGCCCACCATGCGCCGAGGAGGGGGGCTGATGGGCTCGGAGGGGTAGCTGTCATCTAAGTAGATCATTCATCTAAGTAGATCCTTTGCAATTTCTAGTTTATACACCATTTTACTAAATATCTTTGCTTAAGCGCCGCTCTTTTCCCGAATAATAAGTATATGTCTTCCGAAAGATCGATGTTATGGTGGATTGTGTAATGATTCCCCGGAACGAAATCGTTCCTTTCAGCATTGATCCGACGTGGCCATCCGGAAGTCGTAAGCGAACGGTTCGAGGCGGCCAGGCCTCACGAGGAGGGTGTATCCGATGAGCTTCTTCGTCAACGCCGTGGGTGTTCCTCTTCCCTATAGCGGCACGTCCAACCACTGGTTCTCGGCGCCTGGGGCCGGGCCCGACCTGTATGGCAGCGCGGGAAATGACTCGTTTTACGGAGCGGGCAATCTCAACGTCACCATGCATGGCGGCACGGGCGATGACATCTATTACCTCTATGGGGCGGGCAACAAGGTGGCCGAGGGCGCCGGGGCAGGCATCGACACGATCAGCACATGGATGAGCTACAAGCTCCCCGCCAATGTCGAGAACCTCATCGTCACAAACCCCAATAACTACGCTTTCGGAAACGGGTTGGACAACATCATCACCGCCAAGGCCGGGCACCAGACGATCGACGGCGGCGCGGGAAACGACGTGCTGATCGACGGCGGCGGCGGTTACGACACGTTCGTCATCTCGAAAGGCAATGGCAGCGACCTGATCGCGAATTTTGCCGCCACCGACACGGTCCGCCTCAACGGCTACGGGTTCACGTCGTTCGACGCGATCCATTCCAGCATGATCCAGGCGGGGTCGAATGTGCTGTTGAACCTCGGATCAGGCGAGATCCTGGAGTTCAAGGACACGACCATCGACAAGCTGCAGCCCAACCAGTTCGAATTGCCGATCGACATGTCCGGCATGAAGCTGTCCTTCTGCGACGATTTCAACGCGCTCAATCTTCACAACGCTCAGGGCGGCACGTGGGATACCAACTTCTCATGGGGAGCGCCGAACGGCAGCACATTGACCAGCAATGGCGAGCTGCAATGGTACATCGACGCCAATTACGGGCCGACGAGTTCCGTCCACCCGTTCAGCGTGAATAACGGCGTGCTCACCATCACCGCCGCGCAGGCGCCGGCCGACATCAAGCCCCTGATCAACAACTACGAATACACGTCAGGTATCCTCAATACGCACAGCACCTTCTCACAAACCTACGGCTATTTCGAAATGCGCGCCGACCTGCCCGAGAACGCCGGCGCCTGGCCCGCCTTCTGGCTGCTGCCGGCAGACGGCTCGTGGCCGCCGGAACTGGATGTGGTCGAGACGCGCGGGCAGGACCCGAACTCGTTGATCATGACGGCGCATTCGAATGAAACGGGAACCCACACCAAGGTGACGTCGACGGTAAACACCATGGATACCGCCGGCTTCCACACCTATGGGCTGCTGTGGACGCCGGACAAGCTCGTCTGGACTTATGACGGTGTCCAGGTCGCGGAAGCGGCGACGCCATCCGATATGCACAAGCCCATGTACATGCTGGCCGATCTCGCGGTCGGCGGTCTTGCCGGCGCGCCTCCCGATCACCTGGCGACGCCTGCCGAGATGAAGATCGACTATATCCGCGCCTATACGCTGGACAACGCGCCGGCGAGCGCTTTGCACACCACCACCAGCACCGCCACGCATAGCATCGCCAGCAGCACGCTGCACGGCGGTTCCGAATTCGGGGGCCACGCGTAAGGGCCGGGATCATGCAGCGGCGGGAAATGCGGAAATGACTGGACCGTCCGGCCTGCGTCCGGTCTTCCTGCGCGCTATCGCCGATGTCGGCGTTTTCTCGCTGCTGATCAACATCCTGCTGTTGGTGATTCCGCTCTACCTGCTGCAGGTGTATGACCGCGTGCTGCCGTCCTCCAGCGTCGAGACGCTTGTCTATCTGTCAGCTATCGCGGTGCTCGCGCTCGCCTTCCTCGGGCTGCTGGACGCGATCCGCGCCGTTTACACGCAGCGCGTCGCGGCGACCGTCGACCGCAAGCTGGGTGCCAGCACCTTCGCCGTTTCGCTCGGCGCGAGATATGCCGGCGGCCTGTCGCCGCTGCGCGATCTCGCTTCGGTCTGCGCCTTCATCAGGTCACGCGGCGTGGCGGTGCTGTTCGACCTGCCTTTCGCCCCTGTCTTCCTCGCCTTGCTCTATCTCATCCATCCGGTGCTGTTCTGGGTGACGGTCGCCGGCGCGGTGCTTCTGCTATTCCTCGTCGTGGCCAACCAGCTTGCGATCGGCAGGAACGATGCCTTGTCCGCGGAGTGTTCGGCGTTGGCCAGCCAGGCGGAACAGGCCTTTGCCCGCAATGCCGAGACGCTGCGAGCCATGGGCATGGTGCGGAATGCCTCGCTGGTCTGGGGACGGCACGTGGCGGCGGCGCTCACTTTCCATGACCGTTCCTCGAGCGCCAACGCGATCTTCAGCGGCGCCTCGCGGGCGCTGCGCATGATGCTGCAGTTGGCGATCCTCGGCGCCGGCGCATGGCTGGTGCTGCAGGGGCAGATGACGGCCGGCATGATCTTCGCCTCCTCGCTGGTGTCGTCGCGCGCGCTGCAGCCGCTCGACCAGTTGATCGGCGCCTGGCGGCAGATCGCCGATGCGCGGCGGGCGTGGACGCGGCTGGAAAAAGCGCTCGCAATGGGTCCGGCGGAGCCGCGAAAACTGATCCTGCCCGATCCGGCCGGCGCGATTTCCGTGCAGGACGTCTTCTTCATGGCGCCGAACGCCCAGCCCGGCACGGAACCCATCCTCAAGCGGCTCAACTTTGCGATCGGCGCGGGCGAAGCGCTGGCCGTCGTCGGCCCGAGCGGGGCCGGCAAATCGACACTGGCGCGGTTGCTCGTAGGGGCCGCCCAACCGACCGGCGGCTCAATCAGGATCGACGGCGCCGACCTCAGGATCTGGGACGAAAGCCAGCTTGGAAAGCATGTCGGCTACCTCGCGCAGGAGGTTGAGCTCTTTCCTGGATCGATCGCGCAAAACGTCGCCCGCTTCGACCCGCAAGCGGACGACGCCGCGATCGTCGAGGCGGCAAGGCGCGCCCAGGTGCACGAACTGATCCTGGCGCAGCGCGACGGCTACCAGACCATGATCGGCCCGTCGGACAGGGCGCTGTCGGGGGGCGAGCGCCAGCGAATCGGCCTGGCGCGCGCCTTCTACGGCAATCCGCGGCTCCTGGTACTCGACGAGCCCAGCTCCCATCTCGACGGCAGCGGCGAGGCCGCGCTCGAGGCGGTGCTTTCGGCCGCGCGGGCGGCGGGCGTCACGGTGATCGTGATCACCCATCGCCCTTCGATCGCCGCCGCTTGCGACCGCGTGATGCTTTTGCGCGCCGGCATGGTCGAAGCCTTCGGCCCTGCCGACGAGGTGCTGCGGCGCTCGGTGATCGGCAAGGCCCCCCAGCAGAGCACGGTGGTGACCGGGTCATTCGTCCCGACAATCCGCGCGGGTGGCAGTTTCGGATCGTGAGATGACGACACAGAGCCTCGCCTGGGACAGCCAGCCGCGCACCGACATAAGACGCGTGGCCCTGACCGGCTACGTCGCCATAGCGGTGCTGGCGGGCGGCTTCGGCTATTGGGCCGTCAGCGCTCCCTTGTCGGGAGCGGTGATCACGCAAGGCACGATCTCGGCGACCGGCGGAAACATCCGCATCCAGCATCGCGAGGGCGGGATCATCAGGGAGCTACCGGTCCATGAAGGCGATCGCGTGCAACAGGGCCAGGATCTGGTCGTGCTGGACCCAACGGCCGCGCAGGCCGAGCTCAACCGGCTGGTGAGGCAGTCGATCGCGCTCAGGGCAAGTGCGGCGCGGCTGGAGGCGGAACGCGACGGATTGGACAGGATGGCGCCCATCACCGAAGCGGCGCCGGCACCTTTTCAGCACGATTTCGAGATCCTGGTTCGCGAACAGCAAAAGGAATTCGACGCCAGGCTCGCCCGGTTCCGGTCGGAAAAATCGATCCTGGCACAACGCGTCGCCATGCATCGGCAGTCGGTGGTGGGGTTGCAGGCCCAGCAACAGGCCATTCAGCAGCAAGCCGACGTCGTGAAGAACGAACTCGGCATCAAGACCGGCCTGCTGGACAAGGGCCTCACCAACCGCACCGAGTACTCCCAGCTATTGCGCAGCGAGGCCGATCTCGTCGGGCAGGCCGGGGCGTTGGAGGCCAATCTGGCGACGGCCAACACCCAGATCGTCGAGGCCCAGGAGCAGATCGAGCGCCAGACCACGCAACGCGTCGAGGAGGCGCTGACGAAGCTGGACGACGTTCGCTCCAATCTGGCCGATGTCGAGGAGCAGACCAGGGCGGCGGAGGCGGTGCTGCGGCGCACGACGATCAAGGCGCCGGAGGCAGGCATCGTGGTGTCGTCGGCCTATAATTCCAAGGGAAGCGTGATCGCCCCCGGCGAAAAGATCATGGAGATCCTGCCCACGGCATCGGGCCTCGTCGTCGATGCAAGGCTGCGGCCGAAAGACCTCGATCAGGTCCGCGTCGGCCAGCCGGCGAAACTGCGGCTGTCGGCCTTGAATGCGCGGCTCACTCCCGAGGTCTCAGCCACGGTGGCGCAAATCTCAGCGGACCGGCTCATCGACGAGGCAACGCATGAGCCCTATTTCCGAGCCAAGCTGAGGATCGCGGCCGACCTGCCGCCCGGCGTAAAGCCCGAGCAGCTTTATCCCGGAACGCCAGTCGAGGCGTTCATCAACACCGGTGATCGGACTTTCCTGGAGTATCTGGCACGGCCGATGCTCGATTCCTTCGCCCGCGCCTTCACCGAGCGGTAGAGCTCGCGGTCCGCGCAATATATTGGCCGCCGTCGAGGGCCGCCGGACCGAAACCAGGCATATGCCGTCAGCGCACCATCTCGCGGTGACCGCTGGGCAGGCGGGTGGCGATCAGCTTATCGATGCGGCGGCCATCGAGGTCGACGACCTCGAAACGCCAGCCCTGCGCGTCGACACATTCGCCGGTCGCCGGCAGATGGTGCATGTGCGACAGCACATAGCCGGCGACGGTCTCGTAGTCGCGGTTCTCCGGCAGGTCGATGCCGAGCACCTCGGCCATCTCGTCGGCCTGCATGTAGCCGGCGAGAAGCCATGAGCCGTCGTCGCGCTGGACGGCGTTTTCTTCCTCGCCGGCCTCGAGATCCGAGCGGAAGACGCCGGTGATGGCTTCTAGGATGTCGGCGGGGGTGACGATGCCTTCGAAGTGGCCGTATTCGTCATGCACTAGCGCCATCGGCACGTCGCTCTCCTTCAGCTTCTGCAACACATCAAGCGCATCGGCCTGGTCGTGCACGATCGGTGCCGCGCGCACATATTTGCGCGGGTCGAGCGCGCGGCCGCCGAGCAGTGCGGCCAGCACGTCGCGCGTCTGGATGACGCCGATCATGGCGTCCACCCCGCCGTCGCCGGCGGGCAGGCGCGAATGCTGAGTGTCCATCAGGAGCTTGCGGATCGTGGCATCGTCGGACTGCAGGTTGATCCAGTCGACATCGGTGCGCGGTGACATGACGGCGCGCACGGCGCGGTCGCCAAGCCGCATGACGCCGGCGATCATGCGCCGCTCGTCGGATTCGATGGTGCCGTGATGCTCGGCCTCGGCGACCAGCATCTTGATCTCCTCGTCGGTGACCTTCTCCTCGCTTTCGCCGCGCTGGCCGAGCAGCCAGAGCACGGCACGGCCCGAAATATCGAGCAGGAAGACCAGAGGGGCCGAGATGGTGGCCAGGATGGTCATTGCCGGCGCCGCCCGTGCCGCGACCCGCTCGGGATCGCGCAACGCGATCTGCTTGGGCACGAGTTCGCCGATAATCAGCGAGGCATAGGTGATGATGGCCACGACGATGCCGACGCCGAGCGGGTCGGCTATGTTCTCGCGGATGCCTGCCGTAGCCAGATATTGCGCCAGCCTCTGGCCGAGCGTGGCGCCGGAAAAGGCACCCGAGAGCACGCCGACCAGCGTGATGCCGATCTGCACGGAGGACAGGAATTTGCCGGGATTGGAGCCAAGCGCCAAAGCGCGGCCGGCACCCTTGACGTTGCGGTCGATCATCGCCTTCAGGCGAGCCGGCCGCGATGAGACGATGGCGAGTTCGGACATCGACAGAAGGCCGTTCACGCAGATGAGGACGACCACGGTGGCGATTTCAACGTATAGCATGAGGGCTCAATAGCATTGCCGCACGGCTTTCGAAAATAGTCGGCGGCCATTTTAGAAAGATGACAGCGGATGCGGGTGGATCAGACAGCATCCCAGGGCGGCGCGCGTTCGAGCGGATGAACCTGGCGATCGAGGCGCTGGCGATCAAGCCGGTCGTCGACAGGCTCTTCGGTTTCGACGAGGTGCCGCGGGCCTTCGAGCATCTGGAGAAGGGGCCGTTCGGCAAGATCGTCATCGCGACGACCTGACCTGCCGTCACGGCAACTGCTTCAGCACGCCGACGATCGCCTTGCCGTCGGTGAAATAAGGGTCGCCGCCGCCATTGCGGCCGCTCCGGGTGGGGCCGATGCCCGCCAGGCCGCTGGTCGAGGCCAACAGGCCGGCGGCATTGAGATCGCCGATCATAAAGTCGCGCTCGGCATCGAGGTCGGGACCGATGTGATGGGTGATGGCGCCCGTGTCATGGCTCAGACCGACGCCGCGATCGAAGCTGGCGGCACCCAGCCAGAGCGGCCTGCCATCGTCGCCAACCATATCCGTTCGCCAAAAACGGACGTGATGGCGCCGGTCGGCACTGTCGCCGACCGGCTTTTCGAAAGCGAGTTCCTGGGCGCGGCCTTCGAACAGCAGGCGGCTTATCGGTGCGTCGGGATAGGGGCGGGAAAACAGTACACTTTCGCCGATGTCGATGGCGGTTCTCAAGGTGACGGCGTCGGCGGTGTCCCAGCCGGCGACGGCGAAAGCGTGCACCAGCTCCTTCTCCGTGCCGATCAGGCCGACATTGATGGGGTCGCCGGGAATGCCTTGCGACGTGTGGGTGACCATCTCGAAATGCCGATCGCGAAAGCCGCGATCACGGAATGTCCAGAATTCCGGCGCCGCGACATAGGCGAGCACCAGATAGCCGCCCAGCACGGCCACCACCCAGATCGCAATGCGTCGCTGGGGGCTTCGTTGGCTCATAAAGGCGGCTCGATCCGAGCGCTATCTGTTGCCTGACGGTTCCCTGGAAATCAATGGCCAGAGATGAGCAGACGGTTTATCGTCAGCCATCATTTTTTCGTGGGGGCGGGAATGAAACGGAAGCCGACGGGCCCGAGAACGATGGCGTTGACCGCGGATCTTGTCGCCCGGGTCGAGCGCGTCGAACTGGATCCCGGGCCTGAGCCTGGAACGGCCGAGCACACCAACGCGGAGTTCGATGAGTTGGTCGCTCGACTGCTTGCCGAATATCGGCCCGAAATGCTGTGGGTCTTCGCCTATGGTTCGTTGATCTGGAATCCCGAATTCGTTCCTGTCGAGCAGCGCCCGGCGACGGCGCCTGGATGGCACCGTTCGTTCTGCCTGAAGCTGACGCGTTGGCGGGGCACGCGCGAATTGCCTGCCCTGATGCTGGCGCTGGACCGCGGCGGCAGCTGCAACGGGATCGTCTACCGGCTTCCCGATGAAGATCATTTCGGGCAGCTCGGCCAGCTGATGCGCCGGGAAATCGATGCCAACCCACCAACCAACGTGCCCTGCTGGATCAAGATCAAGACCAAGGAGGGTCCGCTGCGCGCTCTGGCTTTCGTCGCCGCGCCGGGTGGCAAGGCCTATGCCGGACGGTTGCCGTTGGAGCAGGTTGCGGACACGCTGGCGCGAGCCGCCGGACACTGGGGGTCGTCGGCGCAGTATCTGTTCCGGACCGTCAGCAAGCTGGAAGAAAGCGGTATTCGGGACAAGAATCTCTGGCGCATCCAGGATCTCGTGGCTCGGCAAATTATCGCGTCCACCGGTGACGCATGATCTTTTCCTACCGGCAGGCGCGGTAACCGTTCCTGCGGTTCTTGATGTCGAAATGGAAATGGTTGCGGTGGTCGTAATTGTAGCCGGGGCCGAGCACGGTGGTGAAATACTGGCAGCCGTCGGCGCGCACATTGTTGAGGAAGCCGCGGGTGCGGAAGGCGAACAGGCCGGGTTTGCGCACGTCGATGTCGTCGCCATTGTTGAGTTCGATGCTCATGACGTCGAGCGCGTTGCCCTTGCCGTGCTCGGACAGCACGCCTTCGCCGGCAATGTTGCGGCAGGAGTAGCTTGAGCCCTGGTGGATGGTCCTGACGCCGGAGAAATAGCGCCAGCGGGCGGAGGGAACGAGTTCGTTCTTGGTCCAGGCGGCGAAGGTGGCGGCCATGTCGCAGGTCAGGGTCGCTGCGGGTTTCATCTGGATGCTGCCGATAGCCGTGACCTTGACCGGATAGTCGATGCCGCACTGGCCTTCATGGATCGGCGCCAGATCGGTGTAGGCGACATCGAGGCGCTTCAGCTGCTGGCGGCAATCGGTTTCGCTGGCTGGAATCTGCTCCACCGGCGACATCGGCTCGTCCATGCGCGGATAGGCGGCGGTCAGATAGGGATTTGAGGGTACGAGCTTCTGCATGCCAGCATATTGCGGCAAGGCTGCAGTCTGGGAGCCGACGTCGACAGCCGGCTGCAGTGACAGCACGCTGCCAGTGTTGCAGGCGGAAACGGCGACGAGGGCAAGGCCAGCGGCCACCATCGCTGTACATTTTGCCATCACTGCGCATTTTGATTGGCGCGCGACCGTCTCGGCGGCGCGAAATAGCTCGGCCATGGGCGGAATTCCTATCCTGATCGGTGGGATTTTAACGATCAAGGGTAAAGGAAAGCTCAGCGTCGGCGCTCACGCCTGCGGCCGAATTGCGGCAAACTCTGTGTAGCACAACGCAAGCGCCGAGTTGCTGAGGTTTGACCCAAGATTATCCGACGCAGATGTCTATCAGGTTGCCATTGTACATGCGCCAGCACAAATCCTTTCCCTTGAAGTGGCGATGCTGGATCTGCTGGTACAGGGGCATGGGCTTCGCCGGCTTTGCAGATTTCTCATGCCTGGGTTGAATTTTCTCATGCCTGTGCTGATCTACGCGTTTTTTGAAATGCGCCGAGGCTGAAGTTATGCCTGGTGCAAATAGCACAGCCATAGACAGGAAAATGAACGCCGCATATTTCATGCTATTTCCCTTCGAGGCCTGTTCACGTGGCAAATGGAATGACCGGCTCCGAGGAGCCTGCATAGCGAATATAGTTAGATCAACTTGCAGCTCTTGAACAGGCATGGAACGGCCAAGAGTTCGATAATTCAAGGCATCGAACTCGAGCCACATTGCGGCTTGCGATCGGCGATTTTATTGGCAGAACGTTCCGCCATGCCGGCGCGGCTCGAGATCGAGATGGAAATGCAAGGAATGGTCCGGGTCGGCGCCTGGGCCGAGCACGGTCTTGAAAGGTCCGCAGGCGGCCTTGCGTACGGCGTCGAGGAATTTGCCGTCTTTTTCCGGCGGCGCCGGCCCGACCTCGATCGTCCTGCCATCGGACAGCGTAAAGCTGGCAATGTCGAGCGCGTTGCCGAAAGCATGTTCCGACAGTTTGCGTGTGCCATTGCGCGGCCGGCAGACGAAGGCCGACGCCTGGCCGATCGATTTCAGGTCGGCGCCGAATTCGGCTTTAGCCGCCGGCTGGATGACGTCGGCGGCAAAACGCGCCGCCGCCTCGGCCATCGGGCAGTTGAGCTCGGTGCCCGGAGCAATCGCGATCGATTTGCCAAGCGACTTCAGCACGACGGGGTAGGGGATCGAGCAGCCGATTTCGGGGTTGCTTTCGGCCTTGTGCTCCTCGAATTCGACCCCGAGTGTCTTCAGGCGCTCGCGGCAGGCGACTTCCTCAGCCGGCATCTTGTCGGCGGGAAGATCGGCCGAGCGTGGATCGGGCAGCATCTTCTCCTCGTCACCTGCTTCCGCCGGCTTTGGCGTTGGCTGCGGGGCGACGGCCGGCGGTTGAGGTTCGGGCGTCGTGGTGGCGGGCTTTGGCGTCGGCGTCGGCGCCACGGCAGGCGGCTCCGGCTCGCTTTCGGTTTCGGCTCGTGGTTCCGGTGGTTTCCGGCTTTTCTGATGGGACCCTTCGTCGCTGGGTAGATCGGGGTCCTTGGGCAGATCGGGCGCCGCGCCGCTCTTTGGATTTTCAGCGTTCTGGTCTTGCGACTTTGGGGTGTCCACTTTCTGAGTGTCCACCGGGCGTGGCTCGGGCACCGGAACATCGGCGGACGGCCGAGCATCCTGCGTTGCCGGCGGTGCCGGATTGGGCGCGAGATGCTGCCTGGCTCGCGCTCTCGACTGCCGCTTGCCTCGCGGTTTCAGCGGCTGATCGGCCCGCTGTGTCAGCGGCTGCTCCACGCGGGGGCTCAGCGGCCCATGGTGTTTGTGACGATGTTTGGCGTCGGCCGGCATGACCAGCAGAGCGGTAACGGCCAAGGCCAATGCAATCCTGTACCCTCGAGAAAAGCTCAGCTTTGCCATCATCCACAAAACGGCGCCAGTCGGCCGAAGTTGCCTGGACAGGCGCTTAGACCCGATCACAATCGGTTACCTCCGCGTTACGCGCCGATCGCTTCCAGCCCCTCTTCCAGCCAGTCGGCGAGCAGCGGCATGCCGAGCAGGTATTTCGCCGTGCGCTTGTTGGCGCGCTCGCGCGCCGCGGTTACGGCATCGGTCCATTCCGAGGGGTCGTAGTCGCCGCGGCCGACCCAGGCCAGCGCGATCAGCTCGGCGGCCTCGTCGATATTGAGGTCGTTGATCAGCTCGCGCAGCTCTTCCTCGGTGAGGTTCTCCGAGCTTTCCTCGGCAAGGCCGTCATGGTGGTGGTTGTCATGCGTGTCGCCGTCGAACTCGACCTCGTGTTCGGCGCCGTCGGCATAGTCCTCGTTGACGGCCGCGCTCAGAGCCTTGGCCTTGAGGATGAACAGCCGCACGGTATCGGGGCCGATCGTGAGATCCCAGTCCTTTTCCAGCCGTCGCTGCACGGGCCCTCTCCGTCAGTCGTTTGCCGGATGATACCGGATTTGCGGCATCCGTCACCTCATGTTCTCCAGGCGATCTTTTTCCGGGATGAAACGCGGACCGCTCGGCGTTAGTGTTGCATTGTCACACCCTCAGGAGGTTTCCATGCATAAAAGAGTGCTGATCCAGGCGGCGAGCGCGCTTATCGCTCTGCAGTTCCTTGCCGTTCCGGCGTTTGCCGCCGGCAGCAGTGGTGGTAGCGACCAGACTGTCACCCAGTGCAAGAAAGGCGAGGTCTGGGACAAGAAGAAGCAGAAATGCGTACCGCCGAAGGAAGGCATGCTGGACGACGACAGCATCTACGATGCGGGCCATGCGCTGGCGATGGCCGGCCGCTATGACGAGGCGATCTCGGTTCTCGTTCTTGCCGCCAACAAGCAGGATCCGCGCATCCTCAACTATCTCGGCTACTCGCACCGCCATTCCGGCCGCGTCACCGTCGGGCTCGGCTACTACGAGGAAGCGCTGCGCATCGATCCCGATTACACGCTGGTGCGCGAATATCTCGGCGAGGCGCATCTGCAGATCGGCGACCTGGCCGGCGCCCAGCAGCAGCTGATGGAAATCGAAAAGCGCACCGGCAAGGGTTCGCGCGAATACGGTATGCTGTCCGAGCAGATCGACCATTTCATGAGGAGCTGATCGGGGCCCTCCTGATGTCTCAAAGCGGCTGCGAGCGATCGCGGCCGTTTTTGTTCGGCTCCGTCCCACGGCCGCCCCTGCTACAAAAGAAGGGATGATTTTTACAAAACCGATTTTTGGGCGTGAAAAGCCCGCAAAGATTGCTATATTCAAGGAAATTGCGGTGAAACGGTTCCGTTAGCCCGAGGCTGCCGGACCGTTTTCTTTTTGTACCCCAACGACAAGGCTTCCCCCGAAATGCGGGGGCGGCGGCAGGAAAGGTCAGGCACTATGAACAAGGTCCCGATGACAGGCGAGGGGTTCGCGTCATTGAAGGAAGAACTGCGTTGGCGCCAGCAGGAAGAGCGGCCGCGCATCATCGAGGCGATCTCCGAGGCGCGCTCGCATGGCGACCTGTCCGAAAATGCCGAATACCATGCCGCGAAAGAGGCGCAGAGCCTTAATGAAGGCCGCGTCAACGAGCTTGAGGATTATATCGCGCGCGCCGAGGTCATCGACGTGACCAAGCTTAGCGGCGAAAAGGTCAAGTTCGGCGCCACCGTGGTGCTGGTCGACGAGGACACCGAGGAGAAGAAGACCTATCAGATCGTCGGCGACCAGGAAGCCGACGTGAAATCCGGCCGCATCTCGATCTCCTCCCCGATCGCGCGCGCGCTCATCGGCAAGGAAGTCGGCGACGCCATCGAGGTGAATGCGCCGGGCGGCGCCAGGGGTTACGAGATCGTCCAGGTGCAGTTCATCTGAGGGCGTCGGCTGGGCGCAGCTCCGCGCTGACAGGTGCTATTCGCGCGAGGTTGGCGCCGCCCCTGCCGGCAGGCAGATGAGGGGCAGCGCCAACCCTGCCAATCGTTCGATCGAAAATTCAGTCTTTCCCGGTAGTTGTCCGCCTAAGCTCTAAAAGTCGTTCAGCCTCCGCCATCACGTCCGAGGGCGTCACGCGTCTGCCACCAGGCGCCAGCAACGTCGACGCATACGGCCCGCGCGGTCCGGTCAAACCCGGCTCCGTCGCCAGGAACACGGCGACCGTCGGCAGGCCGAAGGCGCTGGCGAGATGGGTCAGCCCGGTATCGGCGCCGATGACCAGGGTCGAGCGGCCGAGGATGGCGGCGATGGCGTCCAGCGGCGACTTTGACATCACGACCGTGGCTGGTACGGCCTTGGCGATCGCTTCGGCTACCACCTTCTCCCGTTCGTTCGACCAGGTTGTGACCGGAATCATGCCGCGCTCGACCAGCAGGCGGGCGGTTCCGATCCAGTCCTCGACCGGCCATTTCTTGTCCTCGCGGCTGGTGCCGTGCAGCAGGAACGCGGTCCTGCCGTCGACGCCGGCGATCATGCCCGCTGGCGCCACGATGCCGGAGTCGAGCGTCAAAAGGTCCGGCCGATAGCCGAGCGCCAGCCCGAACAGCCGCCGTGTCCGCTCGATGGCGTGCAGGTCGCGCGGCACCGCATAGGTGATATCATAGAACAGCGTCGCCGAGGGCTCGCGCACGCTCGACCGGTCGAAGCCGGCGATCGGCGCGCGCGCCTGGCGTGCCACCAGGGCCGACTTCAGCAGGCCTTGCGCATCGATGACGAGGTCGTAGCGGCATTTGCGCAAGGTTCGGCGCATGGCCGCCGCCTCGCGCCAGGTGTTCGCGTCGAAGAGGTTCTTTCGCCAGCGCCTTATCGCCACAGTGTGGATGGTGCCGATAGCCGGATGCAGCGCGAGGATGCCGGCAAACGTCTCTTCCACGCACCAGTCGAAAGCGATATCGGGCCGTGCGCGGCAGGCATCCTGAAGTGCCGGAAAAGTGTGGATGACATCGCCCATCGACGAAGTCTTGACGATCAGTACCTTCATGCCGCGGCCGGCACTTCCAGCAGGCGGTCCGCTGCCGCAGCGACCTGCGCGACTTCCAATGTCTTCAGACAGTTGAGATGACCGAGCGGACAGATTTTCCGGTGGCAGGGCGAGCAGGACAGGCCGAGCCAGACCAGTTCGCGACGCTCCGCCAGCGGCGGCGTGTTTTCAGGCGAGGTCGAGCCATAGACGGCAACGATGGATGTACCGACGGCGGCCGCGACATGCATCAGCCCGCTGTCGTTGGAGACCGCGAGCCTTGCCGCCGCGATCAGGTCGATGGCGTCCTCCAGCCGCGTCTGGCCGGCGAGGTCGACGACGCCGGGGGCAAGGGCTGCGATCTCCGCGGTCACGTCGCGGTCGTTCTTCGAACCAAACAGGGCGACCTCCAGGCCCTTGGCCATGAATTCGCGGGCAAGGCCGGCATAGCTCTCGCTTGGCCAGCGCTTGGCCGGGCCGAACTCGGCCCCGGGCATGAGGGCCACGAATGTCCGCGGCGCCAGGCCGAAACGATCGAGCAGGGCGGCCTGGTTTTTCACGTCCACGGTCAGCCGGGGCGCGCGGAAGTTGCCACCCTGGGCGAGGCCGAAATAGGCCTGCGCGGTGCGTCGTTTCACGGCATCGGGCAACGGCACGATGTCGGTCAAGAGGCCGTAGCGCATTTCGCGCAGATGGCCGAAACGGCGCGGGATGCGGGCAAAGAACGGGATCAGCGCCGACTTCCAGCTGCCCGGCAGGACATAGGCCATGTCGTAGCGGCCGCGCAGCAGACGGCCGAAACGGCGGCGATGGCTGAATTCCAGCGCACCCGGCTTCAGCGGAAAGTCGATCTGCTGTCGGATTTCGGGCATGCGCTTGACCAGAGGTGCCGCCCAGGCGGGCGCCAGCACATCGATCGCGGCATCGGGATGGAGTTCCTTCAGCGCCGAGAACAGGCACTGCGCCATCACCATATCGCCCACCCAGCGTGGGCCGATCACGAGGATCGTTGGGCTTTCAGCCATTCGACATAGTCTCTGACGCCGGTTTCTACAGTGCGGAATTGCCCGTTATAGCCGGCCGCGCGCAAGCGGGACATATCAGCCTGGGTAAAACTCTGGTAGCTGCCCTTGAGGTGGTCGGGGAAGGGGATGAACTCGATCTCGCCCTGGCCCAGCGTGTCGATGACCGTTTCGGCGATCGCACGGAACGGCTGCGCGCGGCCGGTGCCGCAGTTGAAGATGCCGCTGGCGCCGCGCTTCCACAGCCACAAATTGACGTCGGCGACATCGCCGACATGGATGAAGTCGCGGCTCTGTTCGCCCGGCCCGAAGCCATCGTAAGCGCCGAACAGCTTTGGATTCTCGCCGCGCTCGACCTGGTTGAACAGATGGAAGGCGACCGAGGCCATGGCCCCCTTATGCGCCTCGCGCGGGCCATAGACATTGAAGTAGCGCAAGCCGGTAACCTGCGAATGATCGCTGTCGAAGACCGTGCGCCTGACATGATCGTCGAAGAGTTTCTTGGAATACGCATAGACGTTGAGCGGCCGCTCCAGCGCCGGCTCCTCGCGAAATTCGGCGCCGCCGCCATAGACCGAAGCGGAGGAGGCGTAGAGGAAGGGCACGCGCAGCGCCTGGCAGGCATGCAGCAGCCGTTTCGAATAGGCGTAATTCACCTCCATCATGAACTTGCCGTTCCACTCGGTGGTGGTCGAGCAGGCCCCCTGATGGAAGACGGCCTCGACACGGCCAAGCAAGCCGGCCTCCATGCCGGCCAGGAAATCATCCTTGTCGAGATAGTCGGCTATCGTCAAATCGGCCAGGTTGGCGATCTTGTGGCCGTCGGTGAGGTCGTCGACGACCAGGATGTCGTCATGGCCTTCCGCATTGAGCGCGGCGACGATGTTGGAGCCGATCATGCCGGCGCCGCCCGTGACGATGATCATGAAGGCCTCTGGTTGCGTGCGATTCCGGTCCTTATAAGGGAGGCTGGCCGGGCTGTCGACAAAGCAGGCGGTCGCTCGGGGCTCGCCCGCTCAGGCTTGTCTGTTTTGTCCATTTTGTCTATTATGGGCAAACGGAGTTTCCAATGAAACACTATCCATCCACTGATCTGAAACAGAATCTCGGCGATGTGCTCGCGGCTGCCAGCCAGCAGCCGGTCTCCATCACTCGCCACAACAAACCGAGATACGTCCTGATGAGCATCGAGGCCTACGAAGCGCGCTTCGGCAACGATAGCCGTCGCGTCTACGCGGCCGAGGATGCACCGCTGCAACATGTCGAGATGCTGGAGGAGTACGCCGCGGAATTGGACCGTGATTAAACCAGTGGCCGCGGACGTCTGGCGATATCCATATCTGTGGCATCGCCAAGATGGAGACGGCGAGACCGAAGGCCGCAAGGCGAGGCCTGTCGCCTTCGTCGCCGTTCTTCCCGGAAAAGCCGGAGGCACGAACCTTTTCATCCTTGCAATCACTTCCACCCAGCCGGGCCGTGATCGCGTCGCGGTTGGCGTTCCGGAAATTGAACGCGCCGCGCCGGCCTTGACCCTATCCCGCTTTGGGTCATAGTCGACGAGTACAAGCACGATATTCTGGAATCGTCGGCTTATTTCGAACCGGGTGCGCGTATCGGCGCATTCAGTCCGTCATTCCACAAAAAAGTCATGTCGGCTTTCATGGCAACTGTTCGCGCAGGCCAATCCAAAGCCATCCCACGGGCTGACTGAAAGGCCTGCAATCGGACAGGGCAGGATCATGAGGGACAAGAAATGCCGCCGACCGAACTGCTGATCGCGTTTTTCGCCACCACGGCGATCTTCGCCTACATTCCGGGTCCCGCCATGCTTTATGCCGCCGCGCAGACGATGGCCCGGGGGCGCTGGTCGGGGCTGACGGCGGCACTCGGCATTCATCTGGGCGGCTATGTCCATGTCTTTGCCGCCGCCGCCGGCCTGTCGGTGCTGTTCCACGCCGTGCCGCCGCTCTACATGGCCGTCAAGCTGGTGGGCGCGCTGTACCTGATCTGGCTTGGCGTCTCGCTGTTTCGCAAGCGCGTGGAGGGCGACGTGGCGCTGCCCGCGATCGAGCGGAAGTCGGCGCGGCGCGCGTTCTTCGAGAGCATCACGGTGGAGGTGCTCAATCCCAAGACCGCGATCTTTTTCATGGCATTTCTGCCGCAGTTCATCGATGCCTCGGCGGGGTTGCCGGTCTGGATGCAATTCGTGGTGCTGGGCACCATCGTCAACCTGATGTTCTCCTCGGCAGATGTCGTGTGCGTGTTCCTGGCCGGTCTCGTGATCGGCCGGCTGCGGCGTTCGAGCCGTGCGCAGCGGCTGATGCAGAAGGCCGGCGGCGCGGTGCTGGTCGGGCTGGGCGTCCACGTCGCCTTGCAGAAGGCCTGACCTGTCCGGGTTTGCCTCCGCCCCGGCGTTGCGCTGGTGCCCAATTGCGGTATATCGGCAGGCATGACCGGCCGGCCTAGCAAATCTGGTGTTTCGACTTATCCGAGATCGGCGTTTCCCGCGCGTGGCAGATGACATGATCAAGCACAATCCACCTTCACCCGAGCCCCTGCACCGCGCCATTGCGCGCTTCGGCGACGTCGCCGTGCTGGTGGTCGGCGATATCATCCTCGACCGCTTCGTCAATGGCGTCATCGAGCGGATCTCGCCGGAGGCGCCGATCCCGGTGCTGCATGGGCGTGGCGAAAGCTCGGCCATGGGCGGCGCCGGCAACGTCGTGGCCAACATCGTCTCGCTTGGCGCGCGCGCCATTCCGGTCTCGGTGATCGGCACCGATCCCGCCGGTGACAGTCTGGTGCGGATGCTGGGCGAGCTTGGCGCCGAGACAGTGGGCCTTTCACAGCAGCGCGGCCGCATGACCTCGTCAAAGAGCCGCTTCAGCGCGCTCAACCAGCAGGTGCTGCGTTTCGACGAGGAAGAGATCAAGCCGCTCGGCGAAGCGGAACGGGCGGAGCTGATCCGCCGTTTCCGGAACGCATTGCAGCAGGCCGACATCGTTATCCTGTCCGACTACGGCAAGGGCATATTGCTGGACGGCGTCGCCGCCGAATTGATCGCCATCTGCCGCGAGGCGGGCAAGCCGGTGCTGGTCGACCCGAAGGGCCGCGACTACGCGCGCTACTCCGGGGCGACCGCCGTCACCCCCAACCGCAAGGAGCTTGGCGAGGCCGTCGGCCATGCGGTGTTCGCCGATGACGAGATCGTTGCGGCGGCACGGGAACTGATTGCGGCGCACGGCTTCGACTTCGTCGTCGCCACGCGCAGCGAGAAGGGCATGAGCGTGGTCGGTCCCGACGAGGCGCGCCACATCGCCACCCAGGCGCGCGAGGTGTTCGATGTCTCGGGCGCCGGCGATACGGTGATCGCGACCTTCGCGCTGGCGCTTGCCGCCGGTGCCGATCCTGTCGCCGCTGCCTCCATCGCCAACGCCGCCGGCGGCGTCGTGGTCGGAAAACGCGGCACCGCCCGGCTGAGCGTCGAGGAACTCACCGGCGCGCTGTTCCGCTCGCACGGACCGACCGCGCACAAGGACGCTATCCTGGACGCCACTTCTGCCGCGCGCATGGTGGCGGGATGGAAGGCGGAGGGCCTGAGCGTCGGCTTCACCAATGGCTGCTTCGACATCCTGCATGCCGGCCATGTCAGCCTGCTGCACGCAGCGCGCAGCCAGTGCGACCGGCTGGTGCTCGGGCTCAACAGCGATGCCTCGGTGCGGCGGCTGAAAGGGCCGGGCCGCCCGGTCAACGACCAGCATGACCGCGCCTGCGTGCTTGCCGCGCTCGCTTCGGTCGATGCCGTCATTGTCTTCGATGAGGATACGCCGCTGGCTCTGATCGAGGCGCTTCTGCCCGACATACTGGTCAAGGGCGCGGACTACACGATCGACACCGTGGTCGGCGCCGATGTGGTGCAAAAGGCGGGCGGGCGCGTCGTGCTGGTCGATCTCGTCGCCGGCAAGAGCACCACTGGCACCATCGGCAAACTGCGCGCCGGCGGCGCCACCAACTGAGGGAATTCATGTCCGAATTGAACGACTATCTGGTCCGCTCGGCGGCCGCCATCACTGCCACGGTCGAGCGAGATCTGACCGGCGAGATGGACCGTGCGGTGAATGCTGTCGTGGCGGCGCTTTCCCAGGGAAAGGCCCTGCTGGTCTGCGGCAATGGCGGCTCGGCCAGCGACGCCATCCATATCGCCACCGAACTGGTCGGCCGCTTCCTGAAGGAACGCAAGGCCTACAATGTGATCGCGCTGCCGGCCAACGCCGGGATGCTGACCGCCTGGGGCAATGATTACGGCTTCGACACGGTGTTTTCGCGCCAGGTCGAAGCGCATGGCGCCGCGGGCGGCGTGCTTTTGGCAATCTCGACCAGCGGCAATTCGCCGAGCATTCTCGCCGCGGCCGAACAGGCGCGCATGATGGACATGACGGTGATCAGCCTGACCGGCGATACCGGCGGCAAGCTCAAGCCGCTCACCGACATCCTGCTCAACGTCCCCTCGACCTCGACGCCGATCATCCAGCAGGGGCATCTGTGCCTCTATCACTATCTGTGCGAGGTGGTCGAAGCGCGCCTGTCGAATGGCTGACGAAACAGCGCCGTTTCCGCTGGCCGAGCCGGGCTTGTGGGTCCAGCGGATCGGCGGGCGGGTTTTCCCCGCGCGCTCGCCGGCGCTGTTCCTGGACCGTGACGGCACCATCAATGTCGACACCGACTATCCCAGCGACCCGGACGAGATAGAACTCAGGCCGCAGATGCTGCCGGCGATCGCCGCCGCCAACCGGATCGGCATTCCGGTGGTCGTGGTCACCAATCAGTCCGGCATCGCGCGCGGCTATTTCGACTGGGGCGTCTTTGCCGCGGTAAACGACCGCGTGCTCCATTTGCTGGACAGGCAGGGCGCGTTCGTCGACATGGTGCTGGCCTGCGCCTATCACGAGGCGGGCGTCGGGCCGCTCGCCATAACGGACCATCCGATGCGCAAGCCCAATCCGGGCATGCTGATCGAGGCGGGCAGGCGCCTTGATCTTGACCTCCAGCGCTCCCTGATGGTCGGCGACAAGCTGGCCGACATGCAGGCGGCCCAACGCGCAGGGCTGGCACAGGGCTGGCTGGTCGACGGTGAGGCGGCGCTTCAGCCTGGCTTCGCCATCAGGCGCTTGCATGCCGACCACGATCTCGGCGGCCTGCTCGCCGCTATCGACGCGCTCGGATCGTAGGGCCTAAGCCTGGTCGTTTTGCTGCGAGGCTTCGTAGAGCTTGGCTTCGGTGGCGAAGGAATAGATCATCACCGACATCGAGTAGACGAAGCCGTGCCGGCCGCACAGGAAGTAGCGCTTGGCCAGGTAGAATTTGAGGAAGTTGCCGAACGGCGACAGCACCAGCCGCACCAGGCCGGGCTTCTTGCCTCTCTCGACCAGCGTCACCGCCTTGAGGCTGGAATAGGTGTTGGCCCGGGCAAGATCCTCCTCGACCGATATTTCACGGCGATGCAGCAAGAGACCCTCTTCGATCGTGTCGGTCTCGCCCGGCACGTGAACGGATTCATGCACCCGTGCCGTTAGATCCATGCTGGCGCCTTCCCTGCGGAAAAGCCTGAGCAGCCTGTTGTGCAGCACCCAGCGATGGGCATAACCGTAGCCCTTCAGCCAGTCGCGGCGGCGCATGTACCATCCGCTGGCCTTGCCGCCGGCCGCCTGGGTGATGGCCACGATCGACTGCCGCAATCGGTCGTCGACGCGCTCGTCCGGGTCGATCGAAAGGCACCAAGGCTGGTTGGCGTGGTCGAGCGCGAATTGCCGCTGGCGGGGGAAGCCCGGCCAGTCATTGTGCAGCAGCGTTATCGGATAGCCCCTGGCGATATAGCTTTCAACGCATTCGACGGTGCCGTCCGTCGAGCCGGAATCGACGATGATGATCTCGGCACAGAAATCGATGCTTTCCAGGCACGGGCCGATCATATCGGCCTCGTTCACGCAGATGATCAGCGCCGAGACCGGGCTTGCAAAACGGGTCATGGTCCCCTTCCCATGGCGGATTCTTCCCGGAATATACGCTGCTGGCGCCATCTGTTCTCAAGCAATTCCGGGCGGAAAACCGTTACACATTTTTGCTGGAATTGCTCGGGAAACCAATGAAGCGTCAGTCGAGCGGCGAATCCGGCAGAGCCGTCCAGCCTTGTACATCAGCGTCTTTCGAATACCAACGCGGCACCGGTGTGGCGAATGTCGGGAATTTGCCCATCGCGCAGACGTTCGCCTGGCTCAGGAGCGTTCGAACGACACCAAGCCCTCATCCTTGACGCGGCGGATGGTGAGCGCGGTGCGCACCGTGTCGACGTTCGGTGTCGAGGTCAGTTCCTCGATGACGAAGGTCTGGAAGGCGCCGAGGTCGCTCGCCACGCAATGCAGCAGAAAATCGGATTCGCCCGACACCATCCAGGCATCGCGCACGACCGGCCAGCCGCGCGTACGCTCGGCGAAGATGCGCAGTTCGGCATCGGCCTGGTGATGCAGCCCGACCAGGCAGAAGGCAACGACATCGAGGCCCAGCGCCGGGGCGTTGAGGAGCGCGCGGTAACCGCGGATGATGCCGGCTTCTTCCAGCCGCTTGACCCGGCGCAGGCAGGGCGGTGCCGAAATGCCGACGCGGTTCGAGAGCTCGACATTGGTCATGCGCCCGTCCGACTGAAGCTCGCGCAGGATCTTCCAGTCGATGGCGTCAAGATCGGCCTTGAGGGGCATCAGGGTTCTCGATGATCAGTGTGGCGCAAGAATCTTTCGCTATTTTGTAATTAAACGACTTTTGCGTCGAAGCCAGCCCTCGTCGACGCGATTGTGGACAGGTAACGAAAGCGGCCATCGCGCGAATATCCATAGGGGCCGAAGCTTTCCGGGGACGACGGTCCGTTCGTCTTGCTGGCGTGGTTTGCAGCCCTTACATTAAGAGCGATATTCCACGTCTTTTTCCAAGGCACACTCGCTGTCCGCCCCCGCAGAGGCTCCAAATGACCACCAAGCACGCGCCCGTTCTCATCATCGGTTCCGGTCCGGCCGGCTATACGGCGGCGGTCTATGCCGCGCGGGCCATGCTGAAGCCGATGCTGGTCGCCGGTCTGCAGCAGGGCGGCCAATTGATGATCACCACGGATGTCGAGAACTACCCCGGCTTCGCCGATCCGATCCAGGGACCGTGGCTGATGGAGCAGATGCTCAAGCAGGCCGAGCATGTCGGCACCGACATCATCAACGACATCATCACCGAGGTTGACCTCAACGTGCGGCCGTTCCGCGCCAAGGGCGATTCCGGCACGACCTACACGGCCGATGCGCTGATCATCGCCACCGGCGCGCAAGCCAAGTGGCTGGGCATTCCGACCGAGCAGGACTTCATGGGCTTCGGCGTTTCCGCCTGCGCCACCTGCGACGGCTTCTTCTATCGCGGCAAGGATGTCGCGGTGGTCGGCGGCGGCAATTCGGCGGTGGAGGAGGCGCTCTATCTGTCCAACCTCGCCAAGAGCGTCACCGTCATCCACAGGCGCTCGGATTTTCGTGCCGAACGCATCCTGCGCGAACGGTTGTTGAAAAAGGACAATGTCCGCGTCATCTGGGACACGATCGTCGATGAGATCACCGGCCGCCCCGGCAAGGCACCGCTGCCGCCTTCGGTCGAAGGGCTGAAGCTCAGGCATGCCGTGACCGGAGCCGAGAGCCACCTCAAGATCGACGGTGTCTTCGTGGCCATCGGCCATGCGCCCGCGGTCGAGCTGTTCGCGGGCAAGCTGAAGCAGAAGCCGAACGGCTATCTGTGGACAGCGCCGGATTCGACGCGCACCGACGTGCCCGGCGTATTCGCCGCCGGCGACGTGACCGACGATATCTATCGGCAGGCCGTGACAGCGGCGGGGCTGGGCTGCATGGCCGCGCTCGAAGCGGAAAAGTATCTGGCCGGCATCGAGGTACATCGCGAAGCAGCGGAATAAGGGCCGCCGCAGACTGTATAAAACGGCTTAGAAACGCCGTGTAAAAGCCTGATTTTTCATTCAGACGCCAACCGGAACGAGGGGAAATCATGGCGTTGGACTGGGACAAGCTACGCGTGTTTCACGCTGCGGCGGAAGCGGGGTCGTTCACGCATGCGGCCGAGACGCTGCATCTGTCGCAATCGGCGATCTCGAGGCAGGTCAGCGCGCTCGAACATGATGTCGGCGTGCCGCTGTTCAACCGCCATGCGCGCGGCCTGGTGCTGACCGAACAGGGCGAGATGCTGTTCCGCACGGCGCATGACGTGCTGATGAAGCTCGAGACCATCAAGTCGCGGCTGACCGAAACCAAGGACCGGCCGTCCGGCGTGCTCAGGGTAACGACGACCGTTGGCCTCGGCGCCGGCTGGCTGACCGAGCGGGTGCAGGAGTTCATCGAACTCTATCCCGAAATCAGCCTGCAGCTGATCCTCGCCAACGAGGAACTCGACCTTACCATGCGCCAGGCGGATTGCGCCATCCGGCTGCGCCAGCCGCAACAGCCGGACCTGATCCAGCGCCGCCTGTTCACCGTGCATTTCCACCTTTACGCAGCCCCCTCCTATGTCGCCAAGCACGGCAAGCCGGGCTCGGTCGCGGAGCTGAGAACCCATCGCATCGTCACCTTCGGCCTGCCCGTGCCGTCGCATCTTTCGGAGTTGAATTGGCTGGAGACGGTCGGCGATTTCGAGAGCGGCCAGCGCGTGCCGTCGCTGCAGATCAACGACATCCTGTCGATCAAGCGCGCCGTGCAGGGCGGCGCCGGCATCGCCATGCTGCCGGACTATGTGATCAGCAAGGATTCCGGCCTGGTGCAGCTGCTGCCGGAGACCGAGGTGCCGTCCTTCGACACCTATTTCGCCTACCCCGACGCGATGAAAAACCAGGCCAAGCTGCACGTGTTTCGCGACTTCATCATCGCCAAGGCCAGAAGCTGGTCGTTCTAGCCTATCCTCTCCAAGGCGTAATTCGCGGCAGCCAGCCCGGTACGTTGCGGCGGTAGGCCTCGTATTCGGCGCCATAGCGGCCGGCGAGCGTCGGCTCCTCGTAGAGCTTGACGAAGGTGACCATGGCAGCCGCCGCGATTGCCGCGTAGGCAGCAATCGACCAGCTCGAGAACAGCAGCGCCTGGCCCAGAATGATCGACAGCACGGCGACGTACATGGGATTGCGGACATGGCGGTAGACGCCGCCGATCACCAGCCTTTCGGTCGGTGCGACGGGGGCGGGCGTGCCCAGCCCCTCCAGCGCGAAGCGGGCGAAGGCATGCAGCAGCACCGCGGCCGCGGCAATGACGAGCATGCCGCCGGTGAGCGCAAACGAGGGCAGGGGCGACCATGGCAGGCCCCAGCGATCGCTAAGCAGCCAGGGAACCAGCCCGGCGACAACGCCGGGAGCCGCGATCAGGAAAATGCCGCTGCCGGCGATCGCCGAAAACCTGCGCAATGGTCGATCCTCGCTTGACTGCCTTGGAAATGAACCGCCGCTGCCTCATTCCACATCATCAGTGTTTTTCGGCATTCGGGAGCAAAATCGGTCGGGATCGGCGTTTTCGAGACGACAATAACCCGAAATCGCGCCTCATTTTCACGATTCTGCTGGTCCTATTGGCTTTCGGAATGGGTTGGACCACAGCCTGTGCCTTTTTGCATGTGTGTGTTGCAAAATAGATGCTTGTTTCTTGGGCATGAAGAGCACATATATAGATCATCTCCTGGACGCGTTCTCCTCCCATTAGCGTCCTCGAGTGTTCCCCTCTGGAGGTTAGCCTTAACAGGCACTTCCAATCAAACTCAGCCGGATCTTCGTTGATCCGGCTTTTTTGTTGCCTGCATGCCACTGGGATGGCTGAAAAATTCACCGGAATTGCCGCGTAACAGTGTCATGTAACCTCTGGTAACATGACAAGGACACCCTCCATCTGCTAAGTGGATGATAGGACGCGGTGTGGTTCGGACGGGAGATGGGGGCATCACTCGTACGGCCCGGGCTCAGGCGGCTACCGCGTCCGAACCTTTTGCGCCGAAGCGCGACGACCTCGACATGCGGCGGACCTGCCGTTTTTCCTCCCGAGAAAACGGTCCGCAAACAAAACGGCGTCCGGCCCCCCGGGCGTCGTTTTTGGTTTTCGCCCCCTCGAGGGGGCTCCACATGATTCGGAATCTGGCACCGGGCGAAATCAGGCAGCCTTGCCGTTGGCGTTCATCGCTTCGTCGGCGAGACGACCAGTCAGCTCGGCCATGTGATCGAAAACGGCGCGGTAGCTGGCAACGCCCGAGGTGGCCGAGCGCAGCTCGATAATCAGATCGCCGATCTCGGCCTGCGGCATGGTCGCCTCGACGACGTCCCATCCCGGCCAGTCGGGCCGCGCGTCATAGCCGAGGATCTGGCCGCGCCGCTGCGGGATCAGCGCGATGATCTTCGATGTCGCGTCCGACGGCGTGACGATCTCTACCTTCATCACCGGTTCCAGAAGCACCGGCGAGCAGGCGGCCATGCCTTCCTTCATGGCGAGCTTGGCCGCCATCTGGAAGGCCATGTCGGAGGAATCGACCGCATGGTACGAGCCGTCCGACAGATTGACCGCGACGTCGACCACGGGGAAGCCGAGCGGGCCGGATTTCAGGTAGTCACGTATGCCTGTCTCGACCGACTGGATGTAGGTCTTGGGCACGACGCCGCCGGTGATGGTGTCGGTGAACTGGAAGCCGGAGCCGCGCGGCAGCGGCTTGATCTCGATGACGACATCGCCGAACTGGCCATGGCCGCCCGACTGTTTCTTGTGGCGGCCGCGCTGCTGCACCGGCTTTCGGATCGTCTCGCGATAGGGCACCGCCGGCGCATGGCCTTCCACCGGTATCTGGTTCTTGCCCTCCAGCCGCTCGCGCACGACGCGCAGATGCATCTCGCCATGCCCTGACAGCACGGTCTCGGCCGAATCCTGGTTGTGGCGCAGGCTGAGCGAGGGATCCTCCTCTGCCAGGCGCTGGATGGCGGCCGACATCTTGACCTCGTCCTTGCGCTCCCTGGGGCGCAGCGCGAAGGCGAAGACCGGCTGCGGCGGCTCGACATCGAAGAGCTGTTTGGCACCGCCCTTGGCCGAGGTGAGCGTCTGGCCGGTCTTTACCGCGTCTAGTTTGCCGAGCGCCACGGTGTCGCCGGTCCTGGCGGCGCTCAGCTTGACCTGTTCCTTGCCCAGCATCCGGTAGATTCCGGAAACCTTGGCGGTGTCGCCGCCGGGCAGCCACAGTTCCGAGCCGTCGGCGACCTGGCCGGAGAGGATGCGCGACACCGACAGCTTGCCGCCATGCGGCGTGTGGATGGTCTTCATCACCTGGACCACCGTCGCAGTGCCGTCCGGGGCGCCGAGCCGCTTGCGGGTCGCCTCGATGTCGGGCGCATCGTGGCGGATCGTCTTCAAGAGGCGCAGCACGCCATTGCCTTTCTCGGCGGTGCCGATCAGCACCGGCGTCACCGCGCCTTCGCGCAGATCGGCGGCGAGATCGTCGAAGATCGCGTCCTTCGGCGGCTCTATCTCTTCCAGCAGCTGCTCCATCAACTCATCGTCGTGATCGGCCAGCGTCTCCAGCATCGAGAAGCGCGCCTCCAGTTCGCGCGCCTTGTCGTCGCCCGGTATCTCGGCCACCTCGCTTTCGGCATATTCGCGGTAGATGTAGGCGCGCTCCAGCGCCAGATCGATCGAGCCGATCACGACGCCGTCCTTGCGCAGCGGGATCTGGCGCAGAAGCAGCGGCGCCGCGCTTGTCGGCTGCAGCATCTTCAGCGTATCGCGCACGCCCGCGATCGCCTTGTCGACCTTGTTGAGGAACAGGATGCGCGGCACGCCGAGATCGTCGAGCTTGCGCATGATGAGCTGCAAGGCGGGGATTTTCTTTTCGTCGGCCTCGGCCACGACCACCGCGACGTCGCAGGCGGCCAGCACCGGTTCGGCCTCGAAGGAGAATTCGATCGATCCGGGGCAGTCGATGAAGGTGAACTGCTCGCCCATGAACTCGGTGGTGGCGATCGACGCCTCGACGCTCATGGCGTGGGCGCGGGCCTCGGGTGAATGATCTGAAACAGTATTGCCCGAGGAAACCGGGTTCTGGCGGGGAATGGCGCCGGTACGGGCCAATATGGCTTCGAGAAGTGTCGTCTTACCGCTTGCGAAGGGACCGACTATGGCAATGCATTTCGGTCCCGTGCGTCGTCCTCCGGCGCGAGTACCCATGACTGACCTCCACTCAGGCGTTTCCTGGGGACCGACTGGCATTGATGGTTCAGGCCAGGGTCAATCGGTCCTGAGCGGCGGCCGGCCTGTTCGACCGTCGCGGGCGGTCTGTTTCGACCTGCCCGCGATTATCGTCCCACTTGTTTGCCGGCAGGGCAAGAAAAATAGGAAGCAGGCACGGCCGGTCGTCTCAGGCGCTGAGCGCGAGCGGTTCGACCGAGCGCCCGTCAACCAGCGCGAGCTTGCCGCGAGGCGCCGGCCTGCCGAAGAAATAACCCTGGAAACGATTGCACCCGGCCGCCTTGGCGAGCGCGAATTCCTCTGCCGTCTCCACGCCTTCCGCCACGATGGTGACCTCCTGGATGCGCGCGATCTGCGCCAGCGCCGAGACGAATATCTGTGCTACCTGATCGTGAGCGAGGGCGCGGATGTAGGAGCGATCGATCTTGATGATGTCGACGGGCAAGGTCTTCAGATAGTTGAAGCCGCAATGGCCGGTGCCGAAATCGTCGAGGGCGATGTGAAAGCCGAGGCCACGCAATGCCTCGAGGCGCCGCAGGATCTCGGGCGTGGCGGCGGTCGCCACCGTCTCGGTGATCTCGATGATGAACTGTGATGCCGACCGGCCAGTGTCCTTCAGCACGCGGTCGCACATGGTCACGATCTCGTCACGCTTGAGCTGCTCGCCGGAGACGTTGATGGAAATGCGGCGGCCGGCGAACTGGCCGATGTCGGCACAAGCCCGCTTGAACACCCATTCGCCGAGCATGTCGATCAACGTCGATCGCTCGGCGATCGCAATGAACTCGGCCGGCGCGATCAGCCCGCGAACCGGGTGGCGCCAGCGGATCAGCCCCTCGAACGCCTCGGTGGAACCGTCCGGGCCGACGATCGGCTGATAATGCAGTTCGAGTTCGCCCAGATAGACCGCGGCGCGCAATTCCCGTTCGACCAGCCGCCGGTAGCGCTTGTCGGACAGCATCTCCTCGTCGAAGACGGTGACGCGGCCACGGCCCGCCGCCTTGCTTTCATAAAGCGCCAGATCGGCAACCAGCATCAGTTCCGTCGTGTTCGAGGCATGGGCCGGCGCCAGGGCGACGCCGATCGAGATGGAGAGCGGAATGGTCTTGCCTTCATGCGATTTGCCGGCGCGCATGGCATCCAGCAATCGTCTGACATCCTTGTTGATGGCCGCCAGGTCGCCATGGGGAATGATAACACCGAATTCGTCGCCGCCGAGGCGTCCTACCATGGCGCCGGCAAAGATGCGCTCCGCGGTCTTGACCAGATGCGCCAAGGTGAGGTCGCCGAACTGGTGTCCGAACGTGTCGTTCAACTGCTTGAAATGGTCGAGGTCGATCAAGAGCAAGGCTGCCTCGCGCCTGTCGCGCCTGGTGCCCAGGCCTTCGCGCAGCGCTTCGAGGAAATAGCGTCTCGTCGTGGCGCCGGTCATCGCATCCCTGGTGAGGAAATGATGTTTCTCGGCTTCCGCAGCGGCGGCCGACTGGAGACGATGGACGACGCTGCTGCGCATGTACATCAATGCCAGCAAGGCCAGGCTCGTGGCCAGGATCGAGATGGCGAAGGCACCGCCGGCTGACAGGTCTTGCGAGACGTCGAAAGCGCCAAGCACCGCCGCGCCGGTGCTGATCACGAGCAGCGACTGGATACCGCGATAGATCCGGCCGCTATGGTCCTTGATCGTCGCCAGTATGCTCATCCGCCAGCCCCCGCAATGCAGGCCAACGGCTAGTGCGCAGCCGTTAAGAAGACATTGAATTCCCGGGCATTTCGCTTGGCGGTCCCGTGCCGGCAAGTGTCATGGTTAAGAAATCAGGCCTTTGTCCAAGCGAGGTGACAAGGGCGGTTGCATCAGAGCCGATCCAGACCGAGAATGCGGCTCACTTCGCGGGCCGGCATCTCACCGGCAACCACCAGTTCCAGGGAACAGACGATGAAGATCATTGCTTGCGGCAGCGTGCCGACCGTTATAGCGCCGGAAAAATATTTCACCGGCCGGGTTCTGCAGACGCCAATCATCGAGAAGGAGCCGCCAGCGCGGCTCAGGGCCACGCTGGTCAGTTTCGAGCCCGGCGCGCGCACCCACTGGCACACGCATCCGCTTGGCCAGACGCTTTATGTCACCGCAGGCGCCGGCCTGGTCCAGACATGGGACGGGCCGATCCAGGAAATCAGGGCCGGTGACGTCATCTCCTTCGCGCCTGGCGAGAAGCATTGGCATGGCGCGGCGCCGAAATCGGCAATGACGCACATCGCCATGCAGGAGGCACTCGACGGCGTCCATGCCGACTGGCTGGAAGAGGTGACCGCGGCGCAATATGGCGGCTGATTGCTGTATCCACAAAACCCGGCGGTAACGCCTGACAGCGGTGACGCCGGGTTTGTTTCGGATCGACCAGATCAGGTCAGCGATGCCGTGAAGCGCTGGATGCGCGTGCAGGCTTCCTCCAGCAGCGTCTCCGAGGTGGCGTAGGAGATGCGGAAGTTGGGACCAAGGCCGAAGGCCGAGCCGAACACCACCGCGACGCCCTCGGCCTCGAGCAGTTCCGAGCAGAAGGCCTCGTCGGTGTCGATCACCTTGCCGGCCCTGGTTTTCTTCCCGATCAGCTGGGCGCAGGACGGATAGACATAGAAGGCGCCTTCCGGCGACGGGCAGGTGATGCCGCGCGCCTGGTTGAGCATCGAGACGACGAGGTCCCGCCTGCCTTGAAAGATCGCCTTGTTCTTGGCGATGAAATCCTGCGGGCCATTCAACGCCTCGACCGAAGCCCATTGCGCGATGGTGCAGGCGCCGGAGGTCTGCTGGCCCTGGATCATGTCCATCGCCTTGATCAGCTGGACGGGACCGGCGGCGTAGCCGATGCGCCAGCCAGTCATGGCATAGGCTTTCGAGACGCCGTTCATGGTCAGCGTGCGCTCGTAGAGCTTGGGCTCGACCTCGGCGATGGTCTTGAAGACGAAGTCGCCATAGGTCAGGTGTTCGTACATGTCGTCGGTGAGCGTCCAGACCTGCGGGTGCTTCAGCAGCACGTCGGCGAGCGCCCGCAGTTCGGCCTCGCTATAGGCCGCGCCCGACGGGTTCGACGGCGAGTTCATCAGCAGCCATTTGGTCTTCGGCGTGATTGCCTTTTCCAGCACCGCCGGCGTCAGCTTGAAGCCATTGTCGATCGAGGTGTCGGCAAATACCGACGTGCCGCCGCAGATCGCCACCATTTCGGGATAGCTGACCCAGTAGGGGCGGGGGATGATGACCTCGTCGCCGGGGTTCAGCGTCGCCATGAAGGCGTTGAACAGGATCTGCTTGCCGCCGGTGCCGACGATGGTCTGCTCGGGCTTGTAGTCGAGATTGTTCTCGCGCTTGAATTTTTTCGCGATCGCCTCGCGCAGCGGCACGATGCCCGAAACCGGCGGGTATTTGGTCTCGCCACGGCGAATGGCCTCGATCGCCGCATTCTTGATGTTGTCGGGCGTGTCGAAATCGGGCTCGCCGGCGCCAAGGCCAATGATGTCCCGGCCGGCATTTTTCAGCTCGCGCGCTTTCTGCGTCACCGCGATGGTGGCGGAAGGCTTAACGCGGGAAAGGGTGTCGGCAAGAAAGGCCATGACCTTTTGTCTCTCCAAAGGATCGGCGCGGCCAGGAGCGGCCGCGGCGCTTCTCATGTCGCAACATTCCCGTCAGCGCAAGCCTTGTCGGCTGGGCCAGGTGGGGCAGCGCGGTCAATGAGGCGTGATCGGCAAAAGAAAGTTCATTAACGGGCGGTAGAGGCTTGCATGGCAGGATCGCGGTTCAATTCCGCCAGGTCGCGGAGCGAGGAACCTTTGTCGCGCAGCATCGGACTTGCCCATATCACCCGTCATGATGACGGCACCTCGAGTGGTGTCTGGGGCATTTATACGCTGCAAAGCGCTTTTCAGCCGATCTTTGCCTTCAACGAGGGCAAGCTTTCGGTTGCCGCCTTCGAAGGGCTGATCCGCCCGTTTCGCGACGGCGAGCCGCAATCGCCGATGAGCTTTTTTTCCACCTGTCCGGCGGCCGACCGTCTGCATGTCGAGGCGCTGACCAGGACGCTGCATCTGCTTAATGCCGGCGCCTGCCTGCCGCAAGAGGCGTCGATCTTCATCAATTTCGACCCGTCGGTGTTCACCGAGCGCGCTGTCGCCGACAATGCCTTGCGTGACATGCGGCTGGTGCTGCAGGAAGCCGGCATCGATCCGGGCCGCGTCGTTTGCGAGGTGACGGAGCAGAGATCGGCATCGCAGGAAACCCTGCACGGCTTCGTCGCCGCGCTCAGGGCCAACGGCTTCCGGATTGCCGTCGACGACTATGGCGCCGACGATTCCGACATCACCCGCGTCAAGGAATTGCGCCCCGACATCGTCAAGTTCGATGCGCACTGGATCACGCAACTGATGGAATCGGGCGCCGGTTTCGCGCTGCTGACATCCATGGTGAGGAGCTTCGAGGACCAGGGCATCCGCACCGTGTTCGAAGGTATCGAGGAAGGCTGGCAACTGGAGCTGGCGGAACGATCGGGCGCCTCGATGGTCCAGGGCTATGTGCTGGCCCGCCCAGAACTGGCGCCGACGAGTTTCTGCGCTTTCGGCCAGGGCAGTCCCGAGCCGGTTCCTCCCCCGAGCCATGCGCCCGCTCCCCCCGCCGTC
Organism: Mesorhizobium sp. B2-5-7; assembly: GCF_006440875.1. Lineage (NCBI taxonomy): Bacteria > Pseudomonadati > Pseudomonadota > Alphaproteobacteria > Hyphomicrobiales > Phyllobacteriaceae > Mesorhizobium > Mesorhizobium sp. B2-5-7. Next base: position 1,282,670 of record NZ_VFUO01000002.1, read on the forward strand.
GCGCCGCGCACCGGGCGGCCCGCAAAAGCCTTCGGGCGCAAGGTGGCGCCATGAGCGTCGAGCGGCGGCGCACCGTCGGCGATGCGATCTTCGTCGACGAGATCGGCATCGAATGTGGCATCCATGGCGACTTCCGCCTGCGCAGCGCCTACCAGCCGATCTACGCCCCGCGCGGCGGCAGCTTGCATCCGGTGGCCGTCGAGGGCCTGATAGAACCGCACCGCGCCGGCCGGCCGGTGTCGCCGCGGGTGTTCTTCGACAGCGTCGCGGCTCCGGAGCGGCTGTATGTCGAAACAATGTGCCGGGTGCTGCATCTGAGGAATTTCCACAATATCGGGGTCGACGGGCTCGACCTGTTCTTCAATTACAATCCCCTGGTCAACGACCATGCTGGACGGGCGCTGGCCGAGATCCGGCTGATGAGCCGGCACCTCGACGAACTTGGCCTGGCTCCGGCAATGCTCGTGTGTGAAATCACCGAGCAGGCGGCGGACGATGCGCTGCTGGCCAGGCTGGTGCGTGAAATGCGGCGCGACGGCATCCGCATCGCCATTGACGATTTCGGCACCGGCCATTCGACCGTGGAGCGGGTGAGCCTGCTTCAGCCCGACATCGTCAAGATCGATGGCGGCTGGTTCGCGGAATTCTGCCGCCACGCCGCCGCGGAACGCTTCTTCCGCCCGCTGGTGTCCAGCCTCCACGATCGCGGTGCCAAGGTGCTGGTCGAGGGCATCGAGCAGCCCACCCATTTGCGTGTCGCGCTCGAAGGCGGGGTCGATTTGCTGCAGGGCTTTCTTCTCGGGCGTCCGGCGCTGGCCGGCACCATCTTCAACGAAGAGCCGCTTGCCGTCGATGCGCTGCTGGGCTTCGACAACAAGGTCGTGCCATTGCATAAGCGGCGCTGATGGTCGCGCCAAAACAAATCATTGGTTGAGGATGGCGTCGCTGCGATAATCCGCTCGCAGAAGCAGCGCTCCGGGGAACCATGATGATACTTTACAGCATGATCGATAGCGGCAATTGCTACAAGCCGCGTTTGCTGATGGCCAAGCTCGGCCTGGCCTTCACCACCGTCGAGGTGAGTTCGCATACCGGCGATACGCGCAAGGCCGATTTCGTCGCCAAGAACCCGAACGCCATGGTGCCACTGCTGGAACTGGACGACGGCCGGCGGCTGGCAGAATCCAACGCCATCCTGCTCTATCTCGCCGAAGGCACGCGCTTGCTGCCCGCGGACAAATATGAGCGCGGGCTCGCTTATCAGTGGCTGTTCTTCGAACAATACAGCCACGAGCCCTATATCGCCGTGCGCAAGGCGCTGCTGACCTTTCCGGAACGCGCAGCGGATGCCACGCCGGAGCGGCTGGCTGTGACGCTGGAGCGCGGCAACAAGGCGCTTGGCGTCATGAACACATATCTCGAAAACAACGCCTTCTTCGCCGGCCGCACATTCAGCATCGCCGACATCGCGCTCTATGCTTATACCCACACGGCGGAGCAGGGCGGGTTCCAACTCGACGCCTATCCGGCGGTGGTCGCCTGGCTCGGCCGCGTGGAGGCGGACCCGGGGCATGTGCCGATCGAATGGGTGGGGTAGGGCGGCCGGTAGTTGGCGAAAGCGGTGCCGCAGCGTCCTTCTCCCCGTATAGAGACGGGGAAAAGGACAGCAGCTTCGCCAAACCCCAGACAAATAAAAAGGCGGGATAAATCCCGCCTTCCCATTTCGGTAGCCTGATTGGGAGCGTCCGGTCCGGGCTGGCAGCTATCTGCTGTTCCAGCTTGTCGGGTCTTTCCGCTCCGGCGCGCTTCTCGCGCGACCGTCAGTACATCCGTGACTTGCCGCGCGCCCCGAACTCTCGTCCGGCGCGCGCCATTTTCAAAATCAGGCTGCCTTGCTCAGAGAACCAGCGGACGACTTGCCAGTGCGGCGGTCCTGCTCGATCTCGAAGTTGATCTTCTGGCCTTCGACCAGGGTCGACAGTCCAGCGCGCTCGACAGCCGAGATGTGGACGAAAACGTCCGCGCCGCCGCTGTCAGGCTGGATGAAGCCGAAACCCTTGGTGGCGTTGAACCACTTGACCGTTCCAGTTGCCATAAAAATAGTCCTTCACATTTGCTTTGGTATGACCGGACCGAAGTCCAGCCGGTGTGCATCGAGATTTTGGAGATAGACGTCAGCAAACGCGAAGATCGCGAGGCCCGGATCGATCGGCCGAAATATCAATGGGGCTGATATAGGCTGCTTTCGCACAAAAAACAAGACTGCGTGAAAACGTCGTGATCCGGGGCCGCCCAACGGCCGCCCCAATCTGCTGAAACCGTGGCACAAGATCGTGCCGTCCCGGGCGGCGGATCGAGGGGAGAGCGACCATGAAAACCATCCTGCTTGCCGCCTGCCTCACGCTGGTGGCCGCCCAGGCGCAGGCGATCTCGCGCTACGACCCGACACGTTTGAGCTGCGGCAAGGTCCAGTCGACGATCGCGCGCCAAGGTGCGGTTATCCTTCGCTATCGGTCGAAGCGGGTGCCGGGGCTGCCGCTCTATGACCGCTATGTGCAGAGCCAGCAGTTCTGCACCATCGGCGAGGTGCGGACACGCGCCTATGTGCCGAGCGCCGATACCAAGTCCTGTCCGGTGTACAACTGCAAGCGGCCGGACAATGAGCATTTCAGGCATCGATTCATCCGGCGCCATTAGCACCCGGGAGCGGCTCACTGCTCTCAAAAGCCGAAGGACACCTGCGCCGGCGGCGGCGGGCCGACATGCACGCCTTCCATGGCCAGCATCTTTTCCTTGGTGGTCGAGCCGCCGGGCGCCGAGAAGCCGCCGATCTTGCCGCCGGCGGCAAGGATGCGGTGGCACGGGATGACCAGCGGCACCGGATTGGCGCCAAGGGCCGCCCCTGTTTCGCGCGGCAGGCCGGCATGGCCGGCGCGCTTGGCGAGTTCGCCATAGGTGGTGGTTTCGCCGTAGCCGAGTTTTCGTGCCGCGTCGTAGATGGCGAGGCGGAAATCGTCGATGCCGTCGAGGTCGACGGGAAAGCCGGTGAAATCGACGTCCTCGCCCGCGGCGTAAGCCTTGATCGAGGCGATCAGTTCGACCACCCATGACGGCTGGGCCGTGGAGGCGGAAATCCCGGCATGGCGCATCAGCCGCCGCTCCACCGCTTCGCGGCTGCGTTCGGGCAGGCAAAGCCGGATCAGGCCCTTTTCGCTCCAGGCGATGCCCATGAAACCGATCACTGTTTCTAACACTGCGTGGCCGGCCGTGATCGAAGATGTCGTTTCCATGCTGCGCTCCTTTCCGCAAAGCGGCGAAATCCGGGATTCCTGCCGGTACATATCAGGAACAATATGGCATCGCTGCCTGCATCCCGCCACCCGAAAACCACCAGATGGCCCCGATTGCTACCCAGGAATCGCTGGTGTAAGGAAAATCTTAACACCCGACAAACCGGACACCGAACGCGGCTTGCCAGCAAAACAAACCCTTATCGCCATCGGCATGATCGTGGCGGCTGCCGGCATCAGCGGCTGCACCTCGACCTCGCAGATGAAGGCCGCGCCGTCGCTGACCGAAACCGCGACCGTCGCCGGTAGCGATGCCGGCTTCACCATCCCCTTGCCGGAGACGGTTTCGGTGCTGCCGCAATCCTCCGGAATCAGCCCCGTCCAGACCGCCGAGTCGACTCCAAGCGCGGGTACACCGGCCCTCAATGCCGTCGCCCAGCCCGCCGCGGCGACCGCGGCCTTTGCCGGGGCGACCCCAACCGCGCCTGCCGTGCCCGCCGTGATGGCCGCCAATGCCTGGCAGGCGCCGGCCCCGGCGAAAGCCGGCCGGCCGATCCAGTCGGCGGAGACCTATACGACCGCCGGGCTCATCGTACCGGCGGTTGCCAAGGGCGGCCAGAAACTGCCTGGCGTGCAGCAGGTGGCCTATGTCGTGCCGCAGAACCCTGCCGCCCTGGTGCAGTTCCCGTCGGAGCCGGTCGAGCCGGAGCAGCATGCGACCGGCATGCGCGGCGACGTCGACCGGCTGATCGTCAAATACGCCGCCTTCTACCAGGTGCCGGTGGATCTGGTGCGCCATGTCGTCAACCGCGAAAGCACCTATAATCCCAAGGCCTACAATAACGGCCATTGGGGGCTGATGCAGATCAAGCACGCGACGGCGCGCGGCATGGGCTATGATGGGCCGGCCAAGGGCCTGTTCGACGCCGAGACCAACCTCAAATACGCGGTCAAATATTTGCGCGGCGCCTGGCTGGTGTCCAACGGCAACGCCAAGAAGGCCGACTGGCTCTACCAGACCGGCTATTATTTCGACGCCAAGCGCAAGGGCCTGCTCGAGGCGACCGGCCTCGGCGTCGACCGCAAGCGCGGGCGCCTTCAGCCCGACGCCTGAGCGCGATGCCCGAACCGCGCCCGCCGGCTCCGAACGACATCCGGCTGCGCAAGATCCTCGACGAGACACTCGTTCCACCGCATTGGCCGGACGGCTTCGTCATGCGCTCGTTCGAGCGCGGCGACGCGCTGCCCCTGCATGCGTTGCTGGGCGAAGTGTTCGACGACGGCACGGACGGCCCCTTCGACGAATGGTGGCCGCGCATATCCGAAGATCCCCAATTCGACCCGGCGCTGTGTTTCCTCGTCATCGACGCCAAGGGCAGGCTGGCGGCGGCTGCACTGTGCTGGAGCTCGGCGTTCGTCAAGGATCTGGCCGTTCATCCCGAGGCGCGCGGCAGGGGTGTCGGCGAAGCGCTGATGTGGCACGCCTTCGCCATTTTTCGCGACCGGGGCGCGGCCCATGTCGACCTCAAGACCAATACGCTCGAGAACCCCGCCGCCGTGCGGCTTTACGAGCGGCTGGGCATGAGGCCCGTCGCCTGGGAAGGCTGACTGGGCGGCGATGGCTGTTCGGGAACCCAAGGCGCTGCTCCGCATTCAATGAACGGCGGGGTCCTGACCGGCTGCCGGTGCCGTGCGCCGCCGGCTGCCAAGGGAGATCCACCGCGATGAAGCTTTTCCACGCATGGCTGGCGTTGAGCGTCGTTGTCGTGCTCGCGGCGGGTCCGGCGCGCGCGGTCGAGCTGTCGATCGTGTCGGGCGACACCGGCAACGGCCTCAAGGTGCTGCGCGAGATCCTCGACCGCTATGAGAAGGAGAGCGGCGACACGGTCACCATCGTCGCCATGCCGTCGTCGGGGACCGACCAGTTCGGCCAGTACAGGCTGTGGCTCGCCGCCGGCAACAGCGACGTCGACGTCTACCAGACCGATGTCATCTGGGCGCCGCAGCTCGCCAGCCAGTTCGTCGACCTGACCCAGGCGACCAGGGATGTCGTGGCCAAGCATTTCCCGTCGATCATCCAGTCGCAGACCGTCGACGGCAGGCTGGTGGCGCTGCCGATCTTCACCGATGCGCCGGCGCTCTATTACCGCAAGGACCTGCTCGACAAATACGGCGCCAAGGTACCGGCCACCTGGAAGGAGCTGGGTGACACCGCCAGGCTGGTAATGAACAGGGAGCGGGCGTCGGGCAACAGGGATATCTGGGGTTTCGTCTTCCAGGGCAATGCCTATGAGGGGCTGACCTGCGACGCGTTCGAATGGGTGGTGTCGAATGGCGGCGGCCATATCGTCGAGCCGGATGGCGCGATTTCCATCAACAACCCCCAGGCGGCGGCCGCGCTCGACATGGCGAAGGCCTGGATCGGCACCATCGCGCCGCCGGGCGTGCTCGCCTACCAGGAAGAGGAGGCGCGCGGCGTGTGGCAGACCGGCAATGCGGTCTTCATGCGCAACTGGCCCTATGCCTATGCGCTGGGCAACAGCCAGGGGTCGCCGATCAAGGGCAAGTTCGATGTCGCACCGCTGCCGGCGGGCACGGGCGAGGGCGCCCGGCCGGCGGCGACGCTCGGCGGCTGGAACCTCGCGGTCTCGAAATATTCCAAGCACCGGGATGCGGCGATCGAGCTGGTCAAGTTCATCGCCTCGCCGGCAATGCAGAAATACCGCACGCTCAAGACCGCCAACCTGCCGACCATCCAGGCGCTCTATGACGATGCCGACATCGCCCGGCAACAGCCGATCATTCCACACTGGAAGGAGGTCTTCCTCAATGCCGGGCCACGGCCCTCGGCGGTGACCAGGAACAAGTACAACGAGGCGTCGAGCCAGTTCTGGAACGCCGTCCACAAGACCTTGTCCGGCGAGGGCAGCGCCGCCGACAATCTGGCCGACCTCGAAGCGACGCTGACCCGGCTGAAAGGCAAGGGCTGGTGAGCGCGCACCCGGCCGATGCGCGCTCTGGTTCGAGCCTGACGCGCCAGCGTGTGCGCTCGGCATGGCTGTTTCTGGCGCCGATGCTTGTGGTGCTCGCCGCCGCTGCCGGCTGGCCGCTGGCGCGCACGGTCTATTTCAGCTTCACCGACGCCTCGCTGTCAGACCTCGACGCCCGGCAATGGGTCGGCTTGGCCAATTACGTCTCGGTGCTGCGCATGCCGAGCGGGCGGGTCATCTACGACGGTCTGCTTCTCGACCCGGTCTGGTGGGGCGCCGTTTGGAACACCGTGCGGTTCGCGGTGGTTTCGGTGACCTGCGAGACGATCCTCGGCATGGTCGTCGCCCTGGTGCTCAACGCCGAATTCCCCGGCCGCGGCATCGTCAGGGCGGCGATCCTCATCCCCTGGGCGATCCCGACCATCGTCTCGGCGAAGATGTGGCAGTGGATGCTGAACGACCAGTTCGGCATCATCAATGTCATGCTCGTCAACCTCGGGCTGATCGACCACAAGATCGCCTGGACCGCCAGCGCCGACACGGCGATGGCGGCGGTGCTGATCGTCGACATCTGGAAGACGACGCCCTTCATGGCGCTGCTGATCCTTGCCGCGCTGCAGATGCTGCCGCGCGAGATCATCGAGGTCGCCAGGCTGGACGGCGCCAATCCCTGGCAGATCTTCTGGCGCGTGACCTTGCCGCTGATCCGCCCGGCGGTGATGGTGGCGGTGATCTTCCGGGCGCTCGATGCGCTGCGCATCTTCGACCTGATCTATGTGCTGACGCCCAACAATGCGCACACCAAGTCGATGTCGGTGTTCGCCCGCGAGAACCTGTTCGAGTTCGACAAGTTCGCCTATGGCTCGGCCGCCTCGACCTTGCTCTTCCTCATTCTCGCTCTGCTTACCATGCTCACCATCCGCATCGGCCGGCTAAGCCTGGACGGAGGCCGCTGAGATGTGGCTGCTGAAGCGCATAGGCTTTTATCTGCTGGTCGGAGCAATCGTGCTCATCGCGGTGTTCCCGTTCTATTACGCCATCGTCACCAGCCTCAAATCGGGGACCGAGCTGTTCCATGCCGACCTGTGGCCGAAGGCGCCCAGCCTCGGCAATTACCGCAACGTGCTGGCCGAAGGCGCCTTCCTGCGCAACCTGCTGAACTCGCTCGTGGTTTCGGGTGCGGTGGTGGCGCTGTCGCTGTTCCTCGGCGTCACCGCGGCCTACGCGCTGGCGCGTATCCGTTTTCGCGGCCGCCCGGCATTGCTGTTCGCCATCCTGTCGGTCTCGATGTTCCCGCAGGTGGCGGTGCTGGCCGGGCTGTTCGAGCTGGTGCGGCTGTTCGGCCTCTACAATTCGCTCCTCGCGCTGATCTTCTCCTACATGATCTTCACGCTGCCGTTCACCGTCTGGGTGCTCACCGCTTTCGTGCGCGACCTGCCGGTGGAGGTCGAGGAGGCGGCGATCCTCGATGGCGCGACGCCGTGGATCATCATCACGCGCATCTTCCTGCCGCTGATGTGGCCGGCGCTGGCGACCACCGGGCTGCTGGCCTTCATCGGTGCCTGGAACGAGTTCCTGTTTGCGCTGACCTTCACCTCCAACGACGCGCGGCGGACCGTGCCGGTGGCGATCGCGCTGCTTTCGGGCAATTCGCAGTTCGAAATCCCCTGGGGCAACATCATGGCCGCCTCGGTGATCGTCACGGTGCCGCTGGTGGTGCTGGTGCTGATCTTCCAGCGCAAGATCGTCTCCGGCCTCACTGCCGGCGGCGTCAAGGGGTGAGGAGTGGTCGGCGAAGCCGATCAATCGACAACGATTTGTCGATTGAAGCGACGAACGCCCGAAGCCATAGCGGAGGGCAGGGCATCCTCAGATATCGGGCGCGTTGCCGATTTTCTGCTTGATCTCCAGCGCCCAGGCGCGGCCCTCGTCGCCACCCCATAAGAGCCAGGCGATGGTGCCGGCCGAAGGGTTTTCCTCATTGCCGTAATTCTTGCCGCGCTTGTCGACCTCGTGGCGGGCGAAGTAGCTGACGATGCGGCGGATGGTGGAAGGCGCCAGCTTCTCCCGGTTCTTCAGCTCCGTCGCCCGCGCCACGCCGATCTCGGTGCCGCCACGGCCGAACTGCTTGCGCAGCCGCAGGCCCTTGGCGGCATTGTCGGCCACCACTTGCGGGCAGCGCAGGTCGATCTCGTCGGCTTCGTGCATTCTTCTCTCCACTCGCAGCTGTAGCCGATAACGGGGATGTGGCAAGGCCGGGCCTGTCCCGATGCGAAATGTCGGGACCGGTTCCGGCCAAACGTCCTTGGGTCGCAGAGCAACCGCGCCGGGACGCCGGCGCGCGGAACCAAGGAGCCGATCATGATCACCTTTCCCAACGAATCCGCCAGATACCGCACCGCGCGCGAAAAGCTGCTGAAGAAGGAAATCGAGCTGCGCCGGGCCATGGAAGCCGTGGCCGAGGCGCGCCGCGCGCTGCCGCCGGGCGGGCTGGTGCCGCAGGATTATGTATTCGACGGCCTCGATGAAGCCGGCAAGCCCGCCAGGATAAAACTGTCGGAGCTGTTCGCGGCCGGCAAGAACACGCTGATCCTCTACAACATGATGTTCCCGCGCCATCCGCGGGAGACGCGCGACGTCGCGACCAGCGGCGGCACGGCAAAGCTCGCCCGGCCCGACCAGCCATGCCCGTCCTGCACCGCCCTGCTCGACCAGTTCGACGGCGCGGTCGGCCATCTCGAAGCGGCCGGCTTCAACTTCGCAGTGGTGGCCAGGACGGCGCTGGAAAACCTCGTCACGCTCGGCCGCGATCGCGGCTGGCGCAACATGCGGCTGCTGTCGTCGGCCAACAACAGCTTCAAGCGCGACTACAATGCCGAGGATGCGGACGGTGCGCAGATCCCGCTGCTGTCGGTGTTCCACCGCGACGCTGACGGCCTCAGGCATTTCTGGTCGTCGGAACTCGGCTTCGCGCCGACCGAGCCCGGCCAGGACCCTCGCGCCATCGGCACCTGCGAGATCCTGTGGAACTTGATGGATTTCACGCCGGAGGGCCGGCCGAATTTCGGCGAGCAGCTGCAATATGGCGAGGCGTGCTGCCACTGAGGACGCTCAGTCCGCACGCTTCAGTTCGGAGTGGCTCTTCAGCACGTGGTCGCCGTAGGCCTGTTCGATGAGGTAGGGGGCTCGTCGGATGCCTTGCGTTTGACCAGTGTCCTTGATCCCGCGCTTCACGTGGCTGCTGGAACTCTCACTCAAGTCGGCCGGAACATCGGAAGATCCGCTGCATTGATAGGAGACGGTTTGCGACCCGCTTCACGGATTAGACGTGCGCCCTGCAGTTAAAGACGTATGGGACTTGGTGCGAGAAAGCGTGGTTGGCTTTGTCAACGACAATGCCCTTAGCCATGGCGCGGCAATGGCGTTTTATGCCGCCACGTCGCTGGCCCCGGTCCTGATAATCGTCGTTGCGATAGCCGGCATCGCTTTTGGTCATGACGCGGCACAGTTGGCCTTGTCTGCTCAGATATCGGGGCTGATGGGCCGGGAAAGCGCGGCGCTGCTTCAGACGGCGCTCGAAGGGGCATCCAGCAAATCATCGGGGACCCTGGCAGCCCTGATCGGCGTGGCCACTCTGCTCGTCACCGCCTCCGCGGTGTTCGGCGAGATGCAGCAGGCTCTGAATGCAATATGGAAGGTTGAAGCGAAAGGGGATTCGCTGTCGCGTCTCTTGCGCGCGCGTGCGGCAAGTCTGGGCCTGGTCGCCGCCCTCGGCTTCATGTTGCTGGTATCCCTGGCGGCGAGCGCGGCGATCTCGGCTCTGGGCAGCGTGATCAGCGCTCATCTGCCGTTCGGCCAATTTGTTCTGAGCGCCATCAACACCCTGATTTCCTTTTCCCTGATCTCCGTGATGTTTGCCGCGATCTACAAAGTGCTGCCGGACCGTGCCTTGCAGTGGCGGGATGTCGGGATCGGTGCCGTGGTGACCGCCGCTCTGTTCACGTTGGGAAAGTCGCTTATCGGCTGGTATATCGGCACGAGTGCGATCGCATCGTCCTATGGTGCGGCCGGAGGGCTGCTCGTCATACTGCTCTGGGTCTATTATTCATCGGAAATCTTTCTGCTCGGTGCGGAGTTGACGCGCGCCTATTCCGTTCGACGGGGGAGCAGGTCCGACCTGGACGGGTTGGTTCAAAATGCTCCGGCTCCGGAAAGCCTTGTTCCAATGCACCGAAGCCCCGGCTCTTCGGGCTTCGTCCCCTTGTTGGCGGTGGCGTGCGTGAGCGCGACGATGACAGCCTTTCTGCTGGGGCCTCGTCGTCCGTAGATCCTGCCGCGGTCGCAAGGCTGCTTTCCCTTCTACGGCGCGACGAGAAGGGATACGGCTGGCAACCTCGCCGCATCTGCGGCGTTGGAATCCTCGAGGGAACCATTCCGATCGGAGACGCCAGATGAAAATGCTCCTGACCGTGGCCGCCGTCGCGCTGACCGCCGTCGCGCCCGCCGCCCTTGCCCAGACGAACGGCACCAACTCGAATGCCGTCGCGCCCATGTTGCCCGACAGCAAGGTCGACACCCCGACCTTTGTCGGCACAGTGCCCAGTGCCAATGAATTCGAGATCCAGTCGAGCCGGCTCGCCGAACAGAAATCCGCCTCGGCGGACGTCAAGGCCTTCGCCGGCCAGATGATCAAGGACCACACCAAGGCCGGCGAGGACTTCAAGCAGGCGCTGAGCAAGGGGCAGACCACCGCCTCGATCAAGCCCGCCGGACCCGCGCTGCAGCCCAAGGACCAGCAGATGCTGGACCAGCTGAAAGCCGCCAGCGGCAAGGCGTTCGATGAGAAATACGTCATGATGCAGACTGAGGCCCACAAGCAGGCGGTCGCCCTGTTCAGCACCTATGCGAAATCGGGCGACGACCCCGCGCTGAAGGAATTCGCGAAGAAGACGCTGCCCGTGTTGAAGATGCACGAGAAGCACGTGAAGGAGCTCGGCGCGGTGCATTAGGGGGGCGGTGGCCAGGGCGAGAACGGTTCGAGATCCGCGCTCTACGGCGCCCCCCTCTGTCCTGCCGGACATCTCCCCCTCAAGTGGGGAGATTGGCGGCTTCGGCGCCGGCTCTCTTCCTGGCGCTGTTGAAAATTGGCGAGAGCAGCGACAACAGCCAATCTCCCCCCAAGAGGGGGAGATGTCCGGCAGGACAGAGGGGGGCGCCGTAGGGCGCTACGTCGGTACGCCCAGGCAAAACGCGCAACTTGGCCCTGTGCCTTCACCGGCCATGCGCTACACTGCCGCCTCACCTCGGGAGCACCCCATGCCCAAGATCGATCTCGCATTCGTGCCCGTGCGCAAGGGCTCGGGCTACCCCGCACCCTTCGACGCCCCGTGCGCCGACCGCACGCGCCGGCGCCTCGGCGATGCCGGCGGGCTCACCGATTTCGGCGTCAATCTGATGACACTGCCGCCCGGCGGCTGGTCGAGCCAGCGTCACTGGCACAGCCACGAGGACGAGCTCGTCTATGTCTTGGAAGGCGAACTGGTGCTGGTCGAGGATGGCGGCGAGACGCTGCTCAAGGCCGGCGACAGTGCTGCCTTCGCCAAGAACAGCGGCAACGGCCACCACATGATCAACCGCTCGCCGGTCACCGCGCGCTACCTGGAAGTCGGCTCGCGCTCTCAGGACGATGTCATCACCTGTTCGGACATCGACATGATGAGCCCGAGTTCGGACGGGCGCTTCCTGCACAAGGACGGCACGCCGTATCCGGGGCAGGGGTGAGGGCAATCGCATAGGGCGGCGCCGCCCCCTCTCCGTCTCGGCTTCGCCGCGCCACCTCTCCCCCACGCTGTGGGGGCGAGGAACCCAGGTTTTTCAAGGCCGCGACGTCCGAGATTGGCGTTTCCTCGCCCCCATGAAATGGGGGAGAGGTGGCCCGGCACAGCCGGGTCGGAGAGGGGGAGCGCCATACGAGATTCTCTGGGACAGTGACGAGCTCCGGCTCTGCACCAAGGGTTTGCCACTGGCGTTCCGCCAGTGCCGGGATAAGCTCCCACAACCCAGGGAGCACCACCCATGAAAAAAGAAGTCATCGAAGTGCCCGTCATGTCGGACAAGGTGCGGGCGCTCGGCCTGCCCTGTTCGACGGCGGTGCGGGCCAACGGCTTCGTGTTCATCTCGGCGACGCCGCCGGTGGACATGGTGACCGGCGAGATGGTGCGCGGCGACATCGAGGTCCAGACCGAGGCGTCGCTGAAGGCGCTGAAACACTGCCTGGAAGCGGCCGGAACCTCGCTGGAAAACGTCGTGATGGTGCGCATCTACGCCGTCAATTCCGGCTTCTACAACGCGATAAACAGGGTGTATGCCCGGTATTTCAGCGTGAACCCGCCGGCAAGGAGTTTCGTGCCGGTGGCTTCATGGCCGATGGAGTTTGATATCGAGATTGAGTGTGTGGCTGTGGGGTGAGGGCAGGCCGCATAGCGGACGAAAAAGCCAATTGCTTGGCCTTTCGCGCCTCGAATGCCCTGAGCTGGAGCAGGGCTGGAGCGCATAGCGTAATTTTTCACTTGTCTTTCAAGTAAACTCGTCCTCAATTCCCGTCGGGGATAGGGAGGGTGAGTCATTGAATAAATTACCAAAGAAATTTGTCGAACGCGTTGCGTCTAATCTGAAGAAGTACCAGCGGATTGCGTTGGCTCAGCAAAAATCCGATGTCGCAGAGGCTGATACGGTTACCTTGGTCAAGGACATTCTCGCTGATGTTTTTGGCTATGACAAATATGACGAACTGACGTCGGAACACCAGATCAAGGCGACATACTGCGATCTTGCCATCAAGATCGCAGGAAAATTGCGATTGCTTGTCGAAGTGAAATCAGCAGGCAGCAGCTTGGCCGATAACCACCTGAGGCAGGTTATTGACTACGGGGCTCACCAAGGCATTCACTGGGTAATCCTGACCAACGCGGTCGAATGGCGGCTGGTCCGTATCTATGTGGCAAACCAGATCAGCCATGAAGAAGTTTGCCGTATAGTACTGGCGGATGTAAGTCCGAAGAACGAGGATCATTTGCAGTGCCTTTTCCTATACGCCAAGGAAGGGCTGACGACCGACGCGATGGACGCATTTCACCAGCAGGCCCAGTTGTTCAATAAGTTTACTGTATCTGCGATCATACGGTCGGATGCGGTCATCTCAGTGGTGCGTCGGGAAATCCGGAGACTGTTTCCTGACATCAAAGTCGGCAACGAGAACCTCTCGCTGATGGTTGAAAATGAAGTGATCAAGCGGGACACGATCGAAGGAGACAAAGCCAAGGAAGCGGTCGCCAGAATGCGAAAGGCGCTGAACAAACTGGAACGAGCTAAGAACAAGGCTACGAAAGTTGTTGTCGCCGATGTCGCGAGCTAGGCTCCAAAAAGCACCTGAGACCTCTGTGGGTTGCCCGCATGGGTGGAGTGGCGATGTTCGCCGTCTTTGCCGCGTTGCCCCGACTGGCAGCCGCCGAATGCCCGGATATTCCCATGGCTGTGGCCGGTCCTATGACCGGGGATTGGGCACTCATGGGCGACGAAATGCGGCGGGGTACTTCGCGAAAGGCGATCGGCGCGAGCCTGACGTCGCGATGTACGTCTGGACGACACAGGCGAACGGTGGCCTGTCGCTGGAGTCGATAAAATAGGGCCGCTTGGCAGTCTAATTTGAGATGTAAGCGCTGCCCCTCATCCGCCTGCCGGCACCTTCTCCCCGTTGAAGGGGGAGAAGAGAGCCAATCACCTCAGGCAAAATACTCCTGCAGCGGCCTCACTTCCAGGCTCCCCGCCTTCAGCGCCGCGATCGCTTCGGCCACCGCAGCAGCCCCTGACAGCGTCGTGTAATACGGCACCTTCTGCATCAGCGTTGCGCGGCGGAGCGACTTGGAGTCCGACACCGCCTTCTGACCGTCGGTCGTGTTGAAGACGATCTGGACCTGGCGGTTGCGGATGGCGTCTTCGATGTGGGGGCGGCCTTCCAGGACCTTGTTGATCTTCTGGGCGTCGACGCCGTTTTCGGCGAGGAAGCGCTGCGTGCCCGAGGTCGCCAGCACCTTGAAGCCGAGGCCGGCGAGGCGCTTGACCGCCGGCAGGATGCCTTTCTTGTCCTCGTCGCGGACCGAGACGAACAGCGTGCCGGAGCGGGGCAGGTCGACGCCGGCTCCGAGCTGGCTCTTGGCGAAGGCCAGCGCGAAATCGCGGTCGAGGCCCATGACCTCGCCCGTGGAGCGCATTTCCGGGCCGAGCAATATGTCGACGCCGGGGAAACGGGCGAAGGGGAAGACGGCTTCCTTGACCGCGATGTGGCCGGGATTCCTGGGGTCGGGCATGGCGCCGTAATGGGCGAAGGCGTCTTCCAGCGTCTCGCCGGCCATGATGCGGGCGGCGATTTTGGCGATCGGACGGCCGATGGTCTTGGCGACGAAGGGGACGGTGCGCGACGCGCGCGGGTTGACCTCCAGCACATAGACCGTGCCGTCCTTGATCGCGTATTGCACGTTCATCAGCCCGCCGACATTGAGCGCGCGGGCAAGGGCTGATGTCTGGCGCTCGAGCTCGTCGACGAGGTCCGACGGCAGCGAGTGAACCGGCAGCGAGCAGGCACTGTCGCCCGAATGGATGCCGGCCTCCTCGATATGTTCGAGAATGCCCGACACGAAGGTCGCCTTGCCGTCGCAGAGGCAGTCGACATCGACCTCGATCGCGCCGGAGAGATAGGTGTCGAACAGCAGCGGGTTCTTGCCCAACAGCGTGTTGATCTGGCCGGTCTTGTCGTTGGGGTATTTCTGCTTGATGTCCTCCGGCACCAGGCCGGGCACGGTGTCGAGCAGATAGGACTGCAGCATGCCCTCGTCATGGATGATCTGCATGGCGCGGCCGCCGAGCACATAGGAGGGGCGCACCACCAGCGGGAAGCCGAGCTCGCCGGCGACGAGGCGGGCCTGCTCGACCGAATAGGCGATGCCGTTCTTCGGCTGGCTGAGGTTGAGCTTGTGCAGCAGCTTCTGGAAGCGGTCGCGGTCTTCGGCGAGATCGATCATGTCGGGCGAGGTGCCGAGGATCGGAATGCCGGCCTTCTCCAGCGCATCGGCCAGCTTCAGCGGCGTCTGGCCGCCGAACTGGACGATGACGCCGACCAGCTCGCCCGAGGCCTGCTCGGCGCGCAGGATCTCCAGCACGTCCTCCGCCGTCAGCGGCTCGAAATAGAGCCGGTCCGACGTGTCGTAATCGGTCGATACGGTTTCGGGGTTGCAGTTGATCATGATCGCTTCATAGCCGGCGTCGCGCAGAGCGAAGGCGGCATGGCAGCAGCAATAGTCGAACTCGATGCCCTGGCCGATGCGGTTCGGTCCGCCGCCGAGAATGACGACCTTCTTGCGCGCCGAGACCTGGGCCTCATTGGCGAGCGCGCCGGCGAAGGGCACTTCGTAGGTCGAGTACATGTAGGCGGTGGGCGAGGCGAACTCGGCCGCGCAGGTGTCGATGCGCTTATAAACCGGATGAACGTCGAGCTTTTCGCGAGTCTTCTGAACGACTTCGGCGTCGGTCTTCGTCAGCGAGGCGAGGCGGGCGTCGGAGAAGCCCATCGCCTTCAGCATACGCAGATTGACGGCGTCGCCGGGAATGCCGTGCTCGCGGATGCGGGCTTCCATGGCGACGATGCCGGCGATCTGTTCGAGGAACCAGGGGTCGATCTTGCACATGGCGTGCACGTCTTCTAGCGACGTGCCCATGCGGATCGCCTGCGCCACCATACGCAGCCGGTCGGGCGTCGGCGTGCCCAAGGCGGCGCGGATGGCGTTGCGGTCGTCGGCGCTGTTGGTTGCGCCGAGGCCAGGGATCTCGATCTCGTCGAGGCCGGTGAGGCCGGTCTCGAGACCGCGCAGCGCCTTCTGCAAAGACTCCTGGAAGGTGCGGCCGATGGCCATGACTTCGCCGACCGACTTCATGGCCGTGGTCAGCACCGGCTCGGCGCCGGGGAACTTTTCAAACGCAAAGCGCGGGATCTTGGTCACGACATAGTCGATGCTCGGCTCGAACGAGGCGGGCGTGGCGCCGCCGGTGATGTCGTTCTCCAGTTCGTCCAGCGTGTAGCCGACGGCAAGCTTGGCGGCGATCTTGGCGATCGGGAAGCCGGTCGCCTTGGAGGCGAGCGCGGACGAGCGCGAGACGCGCGGGTTCATCTCGATGACGACGAGACGGCCGTCGGCCGGGTTGACGGCGAACTGCACGTTGGAGCCGCCGGTCTCGACGCCGATCTCGCGCAGCACCGCGATCGAGGCGTTGCGCATCATCTGGTATTCCTTGTCGGTCAAGGTCAGCGCCGGGGCGACGGTGATCGAGTCGCCCGTATGCACGCCCATCGGGTCGATGTTCTCGATCGAGCAGACGATGATGCAATTGTCCGCTCTGTCGCGGACGACCTCCATCTCATACTCCTTCCAGCCGAGCACGCTCTCCTCGATCAGCACTTCGGTGGTCGGCGAGGCGTCGAGGCCGGACTGGACGATGTCGTAAAATTCGGCCCTGTTGTAGGCGATGCCGCCGCCGGTGCCGCCCATGGTGAAGGACGGGCGGATGATGGCCGGCAGGCCGACATGGTCGAGCGCCTGGGCGGCGATCGCCATGCCATGGCTGATATAGCGCTGCTTGCGGTCGCCTTCGCCGAGGTTCCAGCGGGTTTCCAGCGCATCGAGTTCGGCGTCGAGATTGTCCGGCTTCTCGGCCTTCAGCGCGGCCCGCTCGGCCTCATGCGTCTTGCGGTCGGCGTTCTTGACGTCGGTGGCGTTGGCCAGCATCGACTTCGGTGTTTCCAACCCGATCGTCTTCATCGCCTCGCGAAACAGCGCGCGGTCCTCGGCCTTGTCGATGGCATGGGCGTCGGCGCCGATCATCTCTACTTGATAGCGCTCCAGCACGCCCATGCGGCGCAGCGACAAAGCGGTGTTGAGCGCGGTTTGGCCGCCCATGGTCGGCAGCAGCGCGTCGGGCCGCTCCTTGGCGATGATCTTGGCGACCACTTCTGGGGTGATCGGCTCGATATAGGTGGCGTCGGCCAGTTCCGGGTCGGTCATGATGGTGGCCGGGTTGGAATTGACCAGGATGACGCGAAAGCCCTCTTCCTTCAGCGCCTTGCAGGCCTGGGTGCCGGAATAGTCGAATTCGCAGGCCTGGCCGATGACGATGGGGCCGGCCCCGATGATCAGGATCGACTTGATGTCGGTGCGTCTGGGCATGTCTATGAATTCCGTTCGGCAGCGGGCTTGCACAAAAAACCGGGACGGGAAGACCCGGCCGGTTGTGCTCGCGATTCTGGTATCAGGCTAGGAGGGCCTTATAGGGAAGAGTTTTGCCCGATGTAACCCCGAAAATGCGGGATTGGGCGGGGCTGCACAGGCTGGGCGCGCGCGTTGGGTTTGAATGGGTATCTTGCAGTGCGTTGGCGCTGCCCCTCACCTGCCTGCCGGCATCCTCTCCCCGTATAGCGACGGGGAGAGGGGTGCTGCCGTCGCCGGTGTCGCCAATCACCGCTGTTGCAAGAAGAGCGCAAGGTTGCGGCCAGTGTCCAGCCGATAGATGGGTTACAGAATGGACCGGATACATAGGTAACAGTTCTCCCCCTATGCGTCCGCCGCAGCGCCAAGCGGTTCGGTTGGCGCGGCGCTGTGG
>NZ_VFUO01000020.1:0-2006 GCF_006440875.1 Mesorhizobium sp. B2-5-7
GCTCATCAGAATGAGCAGCCGTTCCTCGGATCGGGCGACCTTCTGCGTTCCAAACCTTGACAGCGGACATCAGAGCGATGTTCTCAGGCCACTGCGCTGAGTTCGTGAGCCTGGATGTAGGCCCATGGCAAGAGGTCGTCGATCTGGCTGTTCGGGTGGCCATTGACGATCCTGGTGAGGACATCGGCGAGATAGCCGAGGGGCTCGACGCCGTTGAGTTTGCAGGTTTCGATTAGCGAAGCGACGACGGCCCAGTGCTCGGCGCCGCCGTCCGATCCGGCAAAGAGTGCATTCTTGCGGTTTAGCGCGATAGGACGGATCGAGCGTTCAACAGTGTTGCTATCGATCTCGATGCGGCCATCATCGAGGAAGCGCGAGAGGCCTTCCCAACGCGACAGCGTGTAGCGGATTGCCTCGGCGAGCTTGGTCTTCTGGCTGATCAGCCCGAGCTTCTCGCGCAGCCAGGGCTCGAGAGCGACGGTGATCGGCAGGCTCTTTTCCTGGCGCACGGCACGACGCTGCTCCGCCGATCGTCCACGGATGTCGTCTTCGATGCGATAAAGTTCGGCGATCTGTCTCAGCGCCTCGCAGGCGATTGGCGCGGGACCGGCCGCGGCGAGTTCGTAGAAGCGCCGGCGCACGTGCGCCCAGCAGAAGGCGAGCGTCACGCCGCTCTTGTCGGCGAGCACGCGATAGCCGCCATAGCCGTCCACCTGCAGGATTCCTGTGAAGCCCGCGAGATGAGCGATCGGACGCTCAGCTTTGCGGTCGGGCGCGTAGACATAGGCGACGCCGCGCGGATCGGCTCCGTCCCATGGCCGATCATCGCGGGCATAGGCCCAGAGCTGGCCGGTCTTCGTTTTGCCGCGACCGGGATCGAGCACCGGCGCCGTGGTCTCGTCGGCGAAGAGCTTTGGCGAGGACTTCAGCTTCGCCAGCAGCCGTTCGTGAACCGGACGCAGGTGCCAGGCGGCACGGCCAACCCAGTCGGCGAGTGTCGAGCGGTCGAGATTGATGCCCTGCCGGGCGTAGATCTGCGCCTGGCGATACAGCGGCAGGTGGTCGGCATATTTGGAGACCAGAACCTGGGCAACCGTCGCCTCGGTCGGCAGGCCGCCTTCGATCAGCCGGGCGGGCGCGGGAGCCTGAACGATCACGTCTTCGCAGGCTCGGCAGGCATATTTGGGTCGGCGCACGACGATCACACGCAGCTGCGCCGGAACGATGTCGAGCCGCTCGCTTACGTCCTCGCCGATCCGATGCAAGTCATTGCGGCAGCACGGGCAGGCATGGTCCTCGATGTCGACCACCATATCCGTGCGTGGCAGATGGGGTGGCAACGCACCGCGGTTCGCCCGACGCTTGGTGACACGCGCCTGACGCTCCATGGGAGCAGCCTGTTCGTTCTCCTCCTCGCCGGCCGCCTCGATCTGCTCGGCTTCTTCAAGTCCCAGCAGCAGCTGGTCTTCCGGCAGCGTCTCAGCACGACGGCCGAAGCGGTGGCGCTGCAATTCCTTGATGATCTGGATCAACCGGGCGTTCTCGACGTCGCGCGCCAGCACCATCGCCTTCAGCGCATCCGGATCGTCGGGAAGCTGGTCCGCCGTCATCGCCATGAGTGGATCAGACCATATTCGTCGACAGCCCGCGACAGCGGAATCCAGGCTGATTCACTTGGTCGCGGGTCAGCCCGCCTGGGCTGGAACACGGGTCCGGCGCGCCTCGTGGACGCGCCGCCAGTCGAGTCCTTCGAGCAGCGCCGAGAACTGCGCCGCCGTCAGCTGCATCACGCCATCCTGAACCTTTGGCCAGCGGAACTCCCCGTCCTCCAAGCGCTTGGCATAGAGGCAGACGCCGGTGCCGTCCCAGAAGATCAGCTTGATCCGGTCAGTCCGCTTCGCCCGGAAGACGTAAACGGCCCCGCTGAACGGTTAGGTGGCGCGCCACCTAACCGTTCTTATGCATCGGGTGAGATTTTGTGGCGGAGCCGTCCTGGCGCCAGCCGA
>NZ_VFUO01000021.1:0-1299 GCF_006440875.1 Mesorhizobium sp. B2-5-7
GGTGTCCGAACCGGATAGATAGGTAACAGAATGGACCGATAGCATGGGTGACAGTTTTCTTGTCCGCCGGAGGACCGGCGATGGTTTGGCGAGAAACTGGCATTATGGACGAGCGGCTGCGGTTTATTGTGGATTGGCTTTCGGATGAGGAGACGATGATCGAGCTGTGTGCGGCTTACGGCATCTCGCGCAAGACTGGCTACAAATGGCTTGGACGCTATCGCGCGTTCGGTCCGGAAGGTTTGCACGATCTGCCGCGCGCGCCGCTCAATCATGGCCGGGCGACGGCGCTGGATGTGGTGGAGCGGATCGTGGCGACAAAGGAGACGCACCCGCTGTGGGGGCCTAAGAAGATCGTGGCGCGGCTCAAGCGCACGGCTCCCGAGCTGGTCTGGCCGTCAGCCTCGACAGTGGGCGCCATCCTTGCACGACACGGGCTTGTTCGTGCCCGCAAGCGGCCACGCCTGCGGGCCTGCGGCAATGGACCGTGGCCGCAGGCCGAAAGACCGAACGCGGTGTGGACTGGCGATCACAAGGGCTGGTTCCAGACTGCTGACGGATGGCGCTGTGATCCGTTGACGGTGATGGATGCCTCGAGCCGTTACCTTCTGGCGCTTGAAGCGACGGGCTCGACGGCGCACGCCGAGGCCTGGCCGGTATTCGAGCGGTTATTTGAGGAGCATGGCCTGCCGGATCGGTTCAGAAGCGACAATGGTTCGCCCTTCGCGTCGGCCGGCGTCACCGGGCTGACGCCGCTTGCGGTCCGCTTCATCAAGCTCGGCATCACGCTGGAGCGGATCGCGCCCGGCAAGCCGCAGCAGAACGGACGCCACGAGCGCTTCCATCTGACCATGCTGCCACTGGCCAAGGAACCGGAGGCCGACAGAACGGCTCAGGCCAAGGCCTTCGAGGCCTTCCGGCGCAGCTACAATGAGGAACGTCCGCATGAGGCGCTCGCCATGGATACTCCAGCGCAGCATTACCGCCCCTCACAGCGTGCCATGCCAAGAACGCCCTGCGAGCCCGAATATCCGCAAGAGGCCGCGGTCCGACAGGTGCGTCACAATGGCGAGATCAGGTGGAATGGCGGCTTCGTCTATGTCTCGCAATCGCTGGCCGGCGAAGCGGTCGCAGCCTCAGAAACCGAGGATGGACAATGGCTGCTTTCTTTCCATGCCCATCCGCTCGGCATCATCGACACAAGGCGCATGAAGCTTGTCCGCCACAGCGCCGCGCCAACCGAACCGCTTGGCGCTGCGGCGGACGCATAGGGGGAGAACTGTTACCTATGTATCCGGT
>NZ_VFUO01000022.1:0-1293 GCF_006440875.1 Mesorhizobium sp. B2-5-7
TGCCCTTCCCGAGAGATGGGTGACAGTTCATTCCGGATAGATGGGTTACACTTTCGGCCCTTTGCAAGGAGAGCAAGGTGCCTTGGAAGGAGTGTAACGTCATGGACGAGCGGCTGAAGTTCGTCGCGCGGCTGCTGGACGGCGAGAAGATGGCCGTGCTTTGCCGTGAGTTCGATATCTCGCGCAAGACCGGCTACAAGATCCTCACGCGCTACAATGATAGCGGCTTGGAGGGGCTGACGGATCGATCGCGCCGGCCCTACCGCCATGCCAATCAGCTTCCGTTTCAAATCGAGAAGCTGATTGTGCGTCTGAAGCAAGACAAGCCGACTTGGGGTGCGCCGAAGATACGCGAGCGGCTGGCCCGGCTATATCCGGATGTGCACCGGCCCGCGATTTCGACCGTGCACGCCGTGCTCGACCGACACGGCATGGTCGAGCACCGCAAGCGAAGGCGCAACAGGGCGACGGGAACACCGCTTTCCAACGGCTGTCGGCCCAACGATCTTTGGTGTGCCGACTACAAGGGCGAGTTCATGCTCGCCGATCGGCGCTATTGCTATCCGCTGACGATCACCGACTTCGCCAGCCGCTATCTCATCGCCTGCGAGGCGCTGTCGACCACGAAGGAAGCCTATGCCTTCACCGTGTTCGAGAGGGTTTTCAAGGAGTTCGGCCTGCCCAGCGCGATCAGGACCGACAATGGTGTTCCCTTCGCCAGCCCCAATGCGCTGTTCAATCTCAGCAAACTGTCGGTCTGGTGGCTGCGCCTGGGCATCGACATCGAGCGCATCAAACCGGGCTGCCCGCAGCAGAACGGGCGCCATGAACGCATGCACCTGACCCTGAAGAAGGAAACCACCAAACCGGCAGGCGCCAACTTTCTGCAGCAGCAGGCCAGGTTCGATGACTTCATCGACGAGTTCAACTCAGAACGCCCCCACCAGGCCCTCGGCATGGACTGTCCGGCAGAGCGTTACGCACCCTCAACGCGACCCTATGCCGGCCTGCCAGATCTCGATTATCCGTTTCACGACAAGGCTGTCATCGTCACTACCTGCGGCCGCATCTGCTATAACAGAAAGAAGATCAACCTCAGCCTCGTCTTCGCCGGCCAGAGCGTCGGCATCAAACAGGTCGAGGACCATATCTGGCTGGCTAGCTTCATGGACTATGATTTGGGATATTTCGACGATGAGACATGCAGGCTCGAACCACTCCAAAACCCCTTCGGGCCAAAAGTGTTACCCATGTCTCCGGTATAAACCGTAACCTATGTGTCCGGAACGGACC
>NZ_VFUO01000023.1:0-1072 GCF_006440875.1 Mesorhizobium sp. B2-5-7
GCGCAAAGAGGCTCACCGGCGACGCCTGGGAGAAGCGGCTAATTGCAGTGCGACGTGCAGTCGAAAATATCTGAGATTCAGCTGGTATTGCCAAATTGTTGCTGGATGCATGTGAGCAGTCGCCGCACTCTCGGCAATGCCTGGAAAGGCGCCCGACGCTCCGCTTGGCAGACCGAAAGAATGGCTTGAGACCAATCTGGATCTGACTAATACTGTCGCTGACCTGCATTCGACGTTCCTATCTTGCCCGGTTCGGAGCAGAGGTGATACAAATCGACTGGCCGGTCCATTTTATGACCACTCGATAACTGTAATCAGCGGTCTTAATCATGTGCGCGGCAAACGCTCGGCTCAGCTAGACGTTGGCTCATCTGGCGGTCGAAGGGCCTCTAAAACTAGTTAAATGGTTGATGTCGTAGTATGGATGGGGCTCGACCGCTCGGCACTGTCCGGCCTGCCGTGACCTTGGATCTAAAGAACATCACCCCGCCAATTGCCGAGGATGAAGCATTGGAGAAAAACTCGGTTCCGGCCCAGATTGAGTTCGGCAGCGTCACAAGATGTATGGGGCAGTCGCTGCGGTCAGCAATTTGTCGCTGACCGTCGGTCCCAAGGGGTTCGGGCAAGACCACGGCCCTGATGCTGCTCGCCGGGTTCGTAGCGCCCACTGAGGGAGACATCCGGATTGCTGGGAATTAGGTCGCGGCGGTGCAGTCTTATCGGCGCGACCAAGGCATCGTCTTCCAGAGCTATGCGCTGTTTCCGCACCTCACGGTGCGCCGAACCTAGAATTCCCGCTCGAAATGCGCGGCATGAAGGCTGCCGAGAGGCAGCGCAGGTCGACCGCATGCTCGCGCGCGTGCACCTCACCGACTTTGGCGGCCGCATGCCGTCGCAATTGAGCGGCGGCCAGTAACAGCGCGTGGCGCTTGCTCGAGCCCTGATCGCTGATCCGCCGTTCCTCTTGCTCGATGAGCCGCTCGGCGCACTTGACCGTAAGCGCTGTTCTGGTGGCACCTTTCGCGCGTGGTCGTGAGGAACGATGTTCGGAGCCTTTGAGGGCTTCGACACA
>NZ_VFUO01000024.1:0-1043 GCF_006440875.1 Mesorhizobium sp. B2-5-7
GCCCCAAGGAAGGCGGCCGCGAAGCTTGCGCTCGCCGTGTCGGTATTGTTGCCGATCGTATCGGCGTCCTGCGTCACCAATGTCAGGGCGCTATCCGCAACCGTCCCGACCGTCACGGAAGGGCCGTCGTCATTGAAGGTAATGGTCAGCGTGCCCGGTGCCGTCGAGCCGTCCGCATCGGTGATCACATAGTCGAGATCGACGGTCGCATTGTTCTCATCGTTCGGGCCTTGGGCCTGAAGCACGTTGTCGACCAGCGTCACCGTGTAGGCGCCAGTTGCCGGGTCGGTCACATGCATCGTGAACAGGACGCCACGAGGGCCTGTCGCGGTCAGTGTGTCACTGCCGGCGTCCCAGCTGTAGGTCACGTTCTCCTGGCCGACCGTGCCATTAGTGCCATCCAACGTTGCGAACGAGAAGCCGTTGGCGCCGGCGCCGTCGCCACCGACGCTGCCGCCGAGCGCTCCGTTATAGGTCTTTTCGCTGGCACTGAACGGAACCTCGCCGAGATTGGCGTCGATATCGCCCAAGGTGCTAGCCGGATTGCCGCCAGCAAGCCCGTCATCGTCAACCGCAGCCGTAGCCGTGCCGCTTGTCGGCGTATTGGCGTCGGTCACCGCAAAGGTGATACCGGCCGTTGCAGTGTCGCCGTCGCCGTCAGTCACCGTGTAGGTCGCCGAAGCCGCACCGGTGCCGAGAACCGAACTGTCGGCGGTGAAGGAGTAGTGGCCGTCAGCCATGACCTTGATCGAGCCATCGCCGATATCGATCGCCTGCGAGTAGCCGTCGTTGCCGAAGACCAGCACAGTAGAGCCGATGTGCGTCACCGTGGCGCCATCGGCGCCGGCCACGAAGTCCAGCGTGCCAGTGATCGTCGCACCCTCGGCAACATTCTGCGAGGCTTCGTCATGCGCCGTCGGCACGTCGTCGGACACCGTCACGTTGACGGTGCCGGTCGCCTGAGTGCCGTCGGTATCGGTGGCAACCACGCCGACATGGCCCAGATCGACCAGGTCGTCGAGATTGATGCCGGGATGCGCGTC
>NZ_VFUO01000003.1:0-804299 GCF_006440875.1 Mesorhizobium sp. B2-5-7
CCACAGCGCCGCGCCAACCGAACCGCTTGGCGCTGCGGCGGACGCATAGGGGGAGAACTGTTACCTATGTATCCGGTTCATTCTGTAACCCATCTATCGGCTGGACACGGGCCGCACCCTCGGCACCCTGCTCGCAATCTTGGTGGTGGCGAAACCGGCCGTGAGAGCGTTTTTCTCCCGGTCACTATACGGGGAGAAATGTCCGGCAGGACAATGAGGGGCGGCGCTGACGTCGGCCATTTGCATGGCTTGCGACCTTAGGCGGCCTTCTTCTTCGCCAGCCTCGCCTTGATGCTCGCCACGTCGGCGCGCGGTGTCGCGGCGAACAGCGTCCTGGTGTAGCTGTGCTTGGGGTCGGCGAAGACCTCGTCGCGCGGGCCGTATTCGACCGCCTCGCCGAAATACATCACCATCACATCGTCGGCGATGTAGCGAACGACCGACAAATCGTGGCTGATGAAGACATAGGTCAGCTGGAATTCGTCCTGCAGGTCGGCGAGCAGGTTGAGCACCTGCGCCTGCACCGAGAGATCGAGCGCCGAAACCGGCTCGTCGAGCACCAGCAGGCTTGGGTTGAGCATCAGCGCACGGGCAATGGCGATGCGCTGGCGCTGGCCGCCCGAGAACATGTGCGGGTAGCGGTTATAGTGCTCGTGACCGAGGCCGACCTTCTTCAGCATCTTCATGGCGAGGTCGCGCCGTTCGGCGGCCGGCTTGTCGGTGTTGATCAGCAGCGGCTCGCCCAGCACATCGCCGATCTTCTGGCGCGGATTGAGCGATCCGTAAGGGTTCTGGAAGACGATCTGCACCTTGCGGCGCATCTCCTTGGTCAATCCGCCTTTGGCGATATCGACCTTGTTGCCGTCGATGAACAGCTCGCCCGACGTCGCGGGATCGATCAAGGTGATGATGCGGGCGAGCGTGGACTTGCCGCAGCCGCTTTCGCCGACGATGGCCAGCGTCTTGCCCTTGTCCACCGTGAAGGAGACGCCCTTAACGGCATGCACTGTGCGCGGCCCGGAGAACAGGCCGCCGCCGATATGGTAGTCGCGGACGATGTTCTTGCCTTCGAGGACCGTGGTGCTCATCAGGCGGCTCCCGCGGCCGAGGGTGCCGGCTCGAACAGCATGTCGGAGACGGTCGGCAGCCGGTCGCCGACGGCGTTCTCCGGCAGCGCCGAAAGCAGCGCGCGCGTGTAGTTGCTCTTCGGGTTCTCGAACAGCGACAAAACGTCGGCCTCTTCCATCTTGCGGCCCTTGTACTGGACGATGACGCGGTCGGCGGTCTCGGCCACCACGCCCATATTGTGGGTGATCATGATCAGGCCCATGCCGTATTTGGCCTGCAGCGAAACCAGGAGATCGAGGATCTGCTTCTGGATGGTGACGTCGAGCGCGGTGGTCGGCTCGTCGGCGATCAAGAGCTTCGGATTGCAGGCGATGGCGATCGCGATCATGACGCGCTGGCACTGGCCGCCCGACATCTGATGCGGAAACGAGCTCAAGCGCTCCTCCGGGTCGGCGATGCCGACCAGCTTCATCAGTTCGATAGCGCGCGCGCGGCGCTGGGCGCGATCCATGCCCATGTGAAAGCGCAGCACTTCCTCGATCTGGAAGCCGACGGTGAAGCATGGGTTGAGGCTGGCGATCGGCTCCTGGAAGATCATCGAGATGTCCTTGCCGACGATCTTGCGGCGTTCGGATGGGCTGAGCTTCAACAGGTCGACGCCATCGAAAGCCATGCGGTCGGCCTTGACCGTCGCGGTGTTGGGCAACAGCCCCATCACCGCCAGCATCGAGACCGACTTGCCGGAGCCGGACTCGCCGACGATCGCCAGCACCTCGCGCGGCTCGACCGAAAGGTCGATGCCTTGCACGGCCATGAACGGTCCGGCGGCGGTGTCGAAGGAAACGGTGAGGTTCTTGATCTCGAGCAGGGACATGCTCACGACCTCTTCAACTTGGGGTCGAGCGCGTCGCGCAGGCCGTCGCCGATCAGGTTGATGGCAAAGACGGTGATGAGGATGGCAAGGCCCGGGAAGGTCACCACCCACCAGGCGCGCAGGATGAACTCGCGCGCTTCGGCAAGCATGGTGCCCCATTCCGGCGTCGGCGGCTGCGCCCCCATGCCGAGGAAGCCGAGGGCGGCCGCCTCGAGGATAGCGTTGGAGAAGGACAGCGTCGCCTGCACGATCAGCGGGGCGATGCAGTTGGGCAGGATGGTGACCAGCATCAGCCTGAGATGGCTGGCCCCGGCGACCTTGGCCGAGACTACATATTCGCGGGTCTTCTCCGCCATCACGGCGGCGCGGGTGAGCCGGGCGAAGTGCGGCTGCAGCACGAAGGCGATGGCGATCATGGCATTGACGAGGCCAGGGCCGAGCACCGCGACCAGCACCAGGGCCAGCAGCAGCGACGGGAAAGCCAGGATGATGTCCATGATGCGCATGATCAGCGTGTCGACCCAGCCACGGCAGTAGCCGGCGAGCAGGCCGAGGATGACGCCGGAGATCAGTGCCGTGGTGACGACGACGAAGCCGATGGCGAGCGAGAATCGCGAGCCGTAGATCAGGCGCGAAAGCATATCGCGGCCGACGGCGTCGGTGCCGAGCAGGAATTGCGCGTTGCCGCCCGCCTGCCAGGCCGGCGGCGTCAGGAAGAAGTCACGGAACTGGTCATCAGGCGAATGCGGGGCGAGCAACGGCGCGAAGATGGCGATCAGGATCAGCAGGGCGAAGACGAAGAGGCCGATCACCGCGCCCTTGTTGATCGAGAAATAGTGCCAGAATTCGGCGAACATCTGCAGCCGCGCATCCTGCGGCTTGACGACGGTCGCTGCTTCGATGGTGGCTGGGCCTTCATTGGTCATGTCAATTCGCCCGGATGCGCGGGTTGATGACGGCATAGAGCACGTCGACGATAAGGTTCACCGACATGACAATCAGCGCGATCAAAAGCAACCCGCCCTGCACGGTGAAATAGTCGCGCTTGGAAATGGCATCGATCATCCACTTGCCGATGCCCGGCCACGAAAAGATGCTCTCGGTCAGGATGGCGCCGGTCAACAGCGTGCCGACCTGCAGGCCGATCGTGGTGACGACCGGGATCAGCGCGTTGCGGAAGGCATGCAGGCCGATGACGCGCCGCGGCGCCAGGCCCTTGGCGCGCGCGGTGCGCACATAATCCTCGCCCAGCACTTCGAGCATGGCCGAGCGGGTCTGCCTGGCGATGACCGCCAGCGGAATGGTGCCGAGCACGATGGTGGGCAAGATGAGGTGCGACACCGCCGAGCGGAAGGCGCCCTTCTGGCCCGAGATGAGGGAATCGATGGTCATGAAGCCGGTCACCGGCTTGAAGAAATAGAGAAGGTCGATGCGGCCCGAGACCGGCGTCCAGTGCAGCGTGCCGGAAAACACGATGATCAGCAGCAGCCCCCACCAGAAGATTGGCATGGAATAGCCGGCGAGCGCGGTGCCCATGGTCAGCTGGTCGAACCAGGAGCCGCGGCGGATGGCGGCGAAAATGCCGAAGGCGACACCGAAGATGACGGCGAAGATCATGGCGAAGATGGCGAGTTCGACCGTGGCCGGGAACCGCACCAGGAAATCCTTGAGCACCGGCGTCTTGGTTGAAAACGAGGTGCCGAAATCGCCGCCGAGGATATTGGTCAGATAGGTCAGATACTGTTGCCAGATCGGCAGGTCGAACCCGAACTGGTGCATCAGCGCCGTATGGCGTTCGGGCGACAGGCCACGTTCGCCCGCAAGCACCAGCACCGGATCACCGGGCAGGATGCGTACGAAGCCGAAAGCAAGGATGGTTATCCCGATGAAGGTCGGGATGATGAGGGCGAGCTTGCCGAGGATATAACGCAGCATGGCGGGCGAGGTGGGGCGGCGCCTTGTGGCGCCGCCCCGTTTCGCGAACCTTATTCGGCGATATCGACGCCGTCAAAGCGATGGATACCGAGCGGATCCATCGCAAAGCCGGAGACGGTTTTCTGCATCGGCATGAACACCTTGGAGTGGGCGAGCGTCGCCCACGGTGCCTGCTCCTTGAAGATGACCTGTGCCTGTTCGTAGAGCTTGGTGCGCTCGGCCTGGTCGGAAACCGTCTTGGCCTTGTTGATGAGCGCATCGAAGTCCTTGTTGCACCATTCCGCGCGGTTGTTCGAACCGACGGAAGCGCAGCTCAGGAGCACGCCGAGGAAGTTGTCCGGATCGCCATTATCGCCGGTCCAGCCGACGATGACGGCGCCGTCGTGATCGACCGCGGAAGCGCGCTTGAGGTATTCACCCCAATCGTAGCTGACGATGTTGACCGTGACGCCGACCTTTGCGAAGTCCGCCTGGATCAGTTCGGCGGTGCGGCGCGCGTTCGGCATGTACGGACGCGAGACGGGCATCGCCCAGACGTTCATCTTGAGGTCCTTGACGCCGGCCTCTTCAAGCATCTTCTTGGCCGCGTCCGGATCGTACGGGTCGTCCTTCACGTCCTTGTTGTAGGACCACATGGTCGGCGGGATCGGGTTGATCGCCACCTGGCCGGCGCCCTGGAACACCGCGTCGATGATGGCCTTCTTGTTGATGGCCATGTTGAGCGCCTTGCGGACACGCACGTCGTCGAACGGTTTCTGCTGGGTGTTGTACATCAGCGCGCCGACGTTGAGGCCTTCCTGCTCCGCGACCGTCAGGTTCGCATCAGCCTGCAGGCCGGCAATGTCGGCCGGTGCCGGGTAGGACATGATGTTGCATTCGCCGGCCTTCAGCTTCTGCGCGCGCACCGCCGGATCGGTGGTGATGGCGAAGACCAGATCGTCGATCTTCTGCTTGCCGCCCCAATAGTCCGGGTTGGCCTTGTAGCGGATGGCGGCATCGGTCTGGTAGTCGACGAAGATGAACGGCCCAGTGCCGACCGGCTTCTGGTTGAACAGTTCAGGCGTCTTGTCGGCCTGCAGCTTGTCGGCATATTCCTTCGAGACGATCGAGGCGAAATCCATGCCCAGGGTCGGAATGAAGGTGATTGCCGGTTCCTTGAGGGTGAACTTCACCGTCAGGTCGTCGACCTTCTCGACCTTGGTGATGTTGTCGCCGAACTGATCATTGTAATACTGGTAGGCGATGCCCGGTATGTACTGGAACCAGGGGCCATTCTTGTCGACCTGGCGCTCGAACGAGAACACCACGTCGTCGGCGTTCAGGTCGCGGGTCGGGGTGAAGTAGTCGGTGGGCGCGAACTTGACGCCCTTGCGCAGCTTGAAGGTATATTCCTTGCCGTCGTCGGAAATGGTCCAGCTGTCCGCCAGGCCGGGCGAAACCGAGGTCTTGCCGTGATCGAATTCGACAAGGCGATTGAACACGGTGCGCGAGGACGCGTCGAATGTCTGGCCCGCGGTATACGGCGCCGGGTCGAAACCCTCCGGCGACGCTTCAGCGCAATAGACCAGAGTTTTCGCGTTGGCCACGCCGCCCAGGACGCTTGCAGCCAGCAACGCGGCTGCAAAAGTCAATTTCTTCTTCATTGAGCACTCCCTGATGTTCTTCCAAGCCCCTCTATCAGGCTCGCGAAGCGCGCATATAAGCACCGTTTTTCCGGGTTTGGAACACCCCGTTTGCTTACCCCGCGGGAAGCAGGAAAAAAATCCGCAATTTCGCTAAATGGCAGAAAAAATTAGCACTTTTTTCTATTCACGATATTATTAACGACCGCATTTTTTTATTGATCAGACGTCCGGCGACAAGGGTGCCGCGCCCTGTATTCATCCGCCGCCGGTGCGGAAAGATGCCGTTCCAGCCGTGGCCGGCGGGAAAGGTTTTCGGCGGCAAATCTTTCGGCATCCTGCCGCTAGGGCAAGACTTGCACCGCCGCCGATAGAGGCAATACATAGATAGACAGCTGGCGGCAGCGGAGGGACGTCTCCATCAATCTGGAGGCGGCGCGGTAGGGCCCAGCGAGAACAGGCGACCAGGGTTGTCGAGGAGGAACGGGTGGCAAAAGCATCGAAGGCCCCGGTGAAAGCGTCCGTTAAGGCGAGGCCTAGACCAGCCGCAGGCGACGACGGGCAAGGCAAGGCCGCGGGCAAGGCCGCGACCGCGAAGGCGGCGGCCGGCAAGAAAGCACCCGCGGCAAAAACCGTGGCCACCGCCAGGACCGCCGCGAAGCCGGCGTCGAAGGCCGCGCCGACAAAGGCACCCGCGACCAAGCCCGGATCGGGCAAGGCCGGAACGGGCAAAACCGCGACGACGAAGAGTTCGCCACCGGCGAAGACTGCACCGGTCTCCAAGCCAGCGACAGCGGCCAGCCAACGGCTGCCGAAGGCGCTCACCGAACTCGCCGCCGGCCTGCCGCAAAAGCCATGGCTCAACAGCTATCCCAAGAACATGCCGGCCGAGATCGGCGCCCTTCCCTACGGTTCCATCGGCGACTTCCTCGTTGGCGCCTGCAAGCAGTTCGCCGGCCAGCCGGCTTTCACGTGCATGGGCAAGTCCATCACCTACGCGCAGCTCGAACAGTCTTCGGCGGCCTTCGGTGCCTACCTACAGTCCACAGGATTGCAGAAGGGCGCGCGTGTCGCCCTGATGATGCCGAACGTGCTGCAGTATCCCATAGCGATGATGGCGGTCGCCCGCGCCGGCTTTACGGTGGTGAACGTCAATCCGCTCTACACGCCGCGCGAACTGGAGCATCAGCTCAAGGATTCCGGGGCGCAGGCCATCGTCATCCTCGAAAACTTCGCCAACACCCTGCAGGCGGTCGTCGCCAGGACCTCGGTCAAGCACATCGTCGTCGCGGCCATGGGCGACCTGCTCGGCGGCCTGAAGGGCTCGATCGTCAATCTGGTCGTGCGCCGCGTCAAGAAGATGGTGCCGGCCTGGTCATTGCCTGGCCATGTCAAGTTCAACGCGGCCCTCAAGGCTGGCCGCGGCATGGCTTTCAAGCCGGCCACGGTGGCCGCCAGCGATGTCGCCTTTCTGCAATATACCGGCGGCACCACCGGAATCTCGAAAGGCGCGACCCTCTCGCACAGCAATGTGCTGGCCAATGTCGCGCAGAATGCGCTGTGGCTGCAGGACGCCTACACCGTCAAGCCAAAGCCGGCGCATCTCAACCTCGTCTGCGCACTGCCGCTCTACCATATCTTCGCGCTGACGGTGAATGCGCTGATGGGCATGCAGATGGGCGGCCAGAACATACTGATCCCCAATCCGCGCGACATTCCCGGCTTCGTCAAGGAAATGGGCAAGTATCCGATCCATATCTTTCCGGGCCTCAACACGCTGTTCAACGCGCTGCTCAACAATGAGGACTTTCGCAAGCTCGACTTCAAGCCGCTGCTCTTGACGCTTGGCGGCGGCATGGCGGTACAGAAGGGTGTCGCCGAGCGCTGGAAGGCGCTGACCGGTTGCCCCATCAGCGAAGGCTACGGTCTTTCGGAGACCTCGCCGGTGGCGACGGCCAACAAGTTCAGCTCCGGCGAGTTCACCGGCACTATCGGCCTGCCGCTGCCCTCGACCGAAATCGCCATTCGCGACGACGACGGCAACAACGTACCGCTCGGCGAAGTCGGTGAGATCTGCATCAGGGGACCGCAGGTGATGGCCGGTTACTGGAACCGGCCGGACGAGACCGCCAGGGTGATGACCAAGGACGGCTTCTTCAAGTCCGGCGACATGGGCTTCATGGACGATCGCGGCTTCACCAAGATCGTCGACCGCAAGAAGGACATGATCCTCGTCTCCGGCTTCAACGTCTATCCGACCGAACTCGAGGAAGTCGTGGCGGCGCATCCCGGCGTGCTCGAAGTGGCGGCGATCGGCGTGCCGGACGAGCATTCGGGCGAAGTGCCGAAACTGTTCATCGTCAAGAAAGACCCGGCCCTGACCGCCGAGGCCATCACCGCCTTTTGCCGCGAGAACCTGACCGGCTACAAGCGGCCCAGATACATCGAGTTCAGGACCGAATTGCCGAAGACGCCGGTCGGCAAGATCCTGCGGCGGGCGCTGCGCGAATAGTGGATCTCGCCAACGACGATACGCCGGTCCGGCGCCCGCGCCTCGACCCGGCGGAATTCATCAAGGCGAACATGCGCCTGACATCGGTGCCGGCGCTTCCCGAAATCCGGCTTTATACCGCACCCGAGCAGCGGGCTGAGGCGCCTTGTCGAAGGAGATGACGCCGATTCGCAGGAGCCGCAGCCGCCCTATTGGGCCTATGCGTGGGCAGGCGGCGCCGTGCTGGCGCGCTATGTGCTGGACCATCCGGAGATCGTGGCGGGCCGCCGCGTGCTCGACCTTGGAGCAGGCTCCGGCATTGTCGGCATTGCCGCGGGAAAGGCCGGCGCGTGTGAGGTGATGGCCACCGAGGTCGATCGGAACGGCGTTGCCGCGCTGGCGCTGAATGCAGCGGCCAATGGCGTCACGATCACGATAATGGGGAACGACATCACCACCGGGCCACCGCCCGCCGTGGACCTGGTGCTCGCCGGCGACGTGTTCTACGGGCAAGGTGTCGCCTTGGGGATGATGCCTTTCCTCGACCGCTGCCTCGCCGCCGGCATCGAGGTGCTGGTCGGCGATCCGGGCCGGGCCTATCTGCCGCGCTCGCGGCTGCGGCTGCTTGCCGAATACAAGGTGCCGGATTTCGGCGAGGCGAAAGACGCCGCGCTGAAGCCGAGCGCTGTCTTTCGCCTCCAGCCCGAACAGTACGCCGCCCTGCCGATCAGACCGTCTCCTTGACCCGCGTCGAAAGGAAATCCGGCAGATCGGCAACCGAATCCAGGATGACATCGGCGATCTCGGCCAGCGATTCGCGCGTGCCGGTGCCGGAGAGCACGCCCACCGCCAGGCCGCAGCCGCCGGCACGCGCCATTTCGAGATCGTGCCTGTTGTCGCCGACCATGGCGATCTCAGACGGCTTGAGCCCCGTAAGATCGCAAAAGGCCTGGATGGTGTCGGGAGCGGGCTTGGGGTTGGCCACCGCGTCATAGCCATAGGCGGCTTCGAACAGTTGCGCGACACCCAGCGTGACAAGCGTCTTTTCCGCGCCGCTGGTCGAATCGTTGGTGGCGACGCCAAGCCGGTAGGATCGCCTGTGCAGCAGAGCCAGCGTGTCGGCGATGCCTGGCAGCGCCACCGCCATCGTCGAGCCCTGCACCGAGGTGATCTCGTTGAAACGGGCAACGGCCAGCATCTGGTCTTCATTGGACAGGCGCGGGAACCACAGTTCGACAACGTCGAGATTGGTGCCGGAGGCAAAGATGGAATCGGGCTTGAAGCGCCGGTTGGCGAAATCGAAGCCCGCGGCCGCGAGCAGCCTGTCGGCTTTCCAGCGGTCGCCGTCGGCCGCGTCCATGGCCATGAAGTCGGCGACGCCGAGCCAGGTCGCGTTGAAGTCGACAAGCGTTCCGTCCTTGTCGAACAATATCCCCTTGATGTCAGCCAAGCGCTTCACTCCGAACCACGCAATTGGTGGATGCGTTCCACAAGGCCCCTAGTCGAGGCGTCCCGGTTTGCGGCGCTTTCCTTGCCTTCCACGACAGGCAGGAGGCCGGTGGCCAATTCCTTGCCGAGTTCGACGCCCCACTGGTCGAAGGAGTTGATGTTGAACAGCGTGCCCTCGACGAAGACGCGGTGCTCGTAAAGCGTGATCAGCCGGCCGAAGGTGCGCGGGTCGAGCTTGCGGTAGAGAATGGTCACCGAGGGCCGGTTGCCGGAGAAGACACGATGCGGCGCGATACGGTCGACATCGGCCGGCTTCATGCCCTTGGCCAGCATCTGCGCGCGCGCCTCTTCCAGCGTACGGCCCTTCATCAGCGCTTCCGACTGCGCCAGGCAGTTGGCGAGCAGCAGGTCATGCTGATGCTTGAGATCAGGCTCGTGGCCGACGGCGGCGGCCAGGAACTCGACGGGGATCAAATCGGTGCCCTGGTGCAGCAGCTGGAAGAAGGCGTGCTGGCCGTTGGTGCCTGGCTCGCCCCAGACCAGCGGCCCGGTCGGCGTCGTCACCGGCGTCCCGTCAAGGGTAACGCTCTTGCCGTTCGATTCCATGTCGAGCTGCTGCAGATAGGCCGGCAGCCTGGACAGGCGCTGATCGTAGGGGATGACCGCGCGGGCCGGATAGCCGCAGACCACGCGGTGCCACCAGCCGACCAGCCCGAGGAGCGCCGGCAGGTTTTTCTGGAGCGGCGCAGTGCGGAAGTGTTCGTCCATTTCGTGCGCGCCGTCGAGGAAAGCGCGAAAATTCCTTGGGCCGACGGCGATCATGACCGGCAGGCCGATCGCGCCCCACAGCGAATAGCGGCCGCCGACCCAGTCCCAGAAGCCGAAGACGCGATCCGGCTCGATGCCGAACTTGGCCACCAGGTCGAGCGCGGTCGAGACGGCGGCGAAATGCTTGCCCACGGCCTCCTTGCCGAGCGCCTTCTGCACCCAGTCGCGCGCCGTCTGCGCATTGGTCATCGTCTCGACCGTGGTGAAAGTCTTGGAGGCAATGATGAACAGCGTGGTTTCGGCGGACAGCCCCTTCAGCGTGTCGTGGATGTGAGCGCCGTCAATGTTGGAGACATAGTGGGCGCGCGGGCCGTCATGATAGGGGGCGAGCGCCAGCGTCGCCATGGCCGGACCAAGGTCGGAGCCGCCAATGCCGATGTTGACGATATCGGTGATCTTCTTGCCGGTGGCGCCTGTTGCCTTGCCGGAGCGAATGGCATCGGCGAAGGCGCCCATGGCGTCGAGCACGGATATGACATCCGCCTTGACGTCCTGGCCGTCAACCGTGACGCCCTTGCCGCTCAGGTTGCGCAGCGCCGTGTGCAGGACGGCGCGGTCTTCGGTGATGTTGATCTTCTTGCCGGCGAACATGGCGGCGCGACGGCCTTCGAGATCGGCTGCGGCGGCGAGCTTCTCAAGGAAATCCATGGTCGTCGCGTCGACGGCGCATTTCGACCAGTCGAGCAGGAGGTCGCCGTCAGCGGCGGAGAATGTCTTGAAGCGCTGTGGATCGGCGGCAAAGGCCTGGCGCATGTCGCCCGGGGCCGCGGCGCGATGGTCGCGCAGGGCGGCAAGCTGTTTCTGGAAGGCTGACTGATCCACTGGCGGGGACTCCTGGCTTTTTCGACGCACCATATCAGACCGGATGTTTCCGGCGCGTGTCGTCGCGCCCCAACTATTGAGCCGAAATCCATCCGGTCAATACGCGGCGATGACGCAGCACATCACGATGCGATGACACAATGTATCGAGCAAGGAGGTGGGTATCGAGGAGCGAGGTGGTGTCGAGAGCGAGGGGCCGCGCCTTATTTCGAGCTTGAAGGATCACTGGCATAAATCCCAAAGATCAGAAAAATTGATTGGCGCAACCCCTTGTGCCACGGTTACGTTCGGCTGGTCCAGCCAAGCGAAAAAAGCTGGCCATCGAGGAACATCTTCCATGCCACAGAGAAACGACACGGCGATATGGTCCGGCCTGTTCCGGATTTCGGCTGAATCCGGCCAGACCCTGCAGGCGCAGATCCGCCAAGCCATCGTGGCCGCGATTCTCGACCGCCAGATCGCCGCTTCGATGCCGCTGCCTTCCTGCCGTATCCTGGCCGAAAAACTCGGCGTCGCACGCGGAACGGTGGTGCTGGCATTCCAGCAGCTCGTCGACCAGGGTTTCCTGGTGGCGCGCGAGCGGCGCGGCCATTTCGTCAATCCGGACGTGCTGGCGACACCCGCCAAGCCGCACCAGAAAGCACCCGACCAGGCCAACGAGATCGACTGGAAGGCGCGCCGGCAGATCGCGGCAAGCGACATGCCGCCGCCCGCCAAGCACGAGAACTGGATCAAGTCCTCCTACCCCTTCGTGTACGGCCAGTTCGACCCGGCGCTGTTCCCGACCGCCGAGTGGCGCGAGTGCAACCGCATGGCGCTAGCCGTGCTGGAGATCCGCAACTGGGCGTCCGACATGGTCGACCGCGACGATCCGCTGCTGATCGAGCAAATCCAGGCACGGCTGCTGCCCCGGCGCGGCATCTTCGCCAATCCCGACGAGATCATCGTCACGCTGGGCGCCCAGAACGCGCTCTATATGCTGGCCTCGCTGCTGATGACCAAGGGCTCGAAAGTGGCGATGGAGGATCCAGGCTATCCCGACGCACGCTCGATCTTCCGGCTCGCGGGCGCCGACATCGAGCCGGTGCCAGTGGACCAGTCCGGTATCGTAACCTCTTCTATTCCCAATGATTCCGGCTTCGTCTTCGTCACCCCCAGTCATCATTGCCCGACCATGGTGCCGTTGTCGGCGGAGCGGCGGCAGGATCTTCTGGCGCGCGCCAACCGGCACAACCAGATCATCATCGAGGACGGCTATGACAGCCAGCTTCTCGACGAGGCGCCGCAGCAGGCCTTGAAGAGCCTCGACCGTTCCGGCCGCGTCGTCTATGTCGGCTCGATGTCGAAGACGCTGGCCCCGGGGCTGCGGCTTGGCTACATCGTGGCTTCCGCTGGACTGATCGCCGAACTCAGGGCGCTGCGCCGCTTCATGCTGCGCCATCCGCCGGCCAACAATCAGCGCGCCGTGGCGCTCTTCCTGTCGCTCGGCCATCACGAAGCGCTGGTGCGGCGGCTGTCGAGCGCCTTCGACGAGCGGCGCAAGCGGCTGGTCCATGCGATTTCGGCCTTCCTGCCGGAATGGCGCTCGACCGACTCGGCCGGCGGCACGTCGCTGTGGCTGGAAGGGCCCCGCGGCACCGATTCCCGCGGTTTGGCCGAAGCCGCGGCCTCGCGCAGCGTCATCATCGAGCCCGGCGACCGCTTCTTCGACCGCACCGAGAAGCCTTCGCGTTTCATGCGGTTGGGCATTTCCTCTATCGCTCTGCAGCACATCGAGCCCGGCATCCGGGAACTCGCCACCGCAGCCGGACGCAGGCCGGCCGCCGCCTGATCCATCAAGCCGATTTCGTGACCGGAGCCGCTTCTCAGCGGCTCCGGTTTGTTTTAGGTCTGGCACATGTAGCTGGGCCAGCTGGCTCATAGGATGGGCCAGTGCCGGCGGCATAGTCGGCGTCAGAGAAGAAGCAGGTTGATGGTGGACCAACCGCCACGAGCTCCTGCCGGTAGAGGTGGAGTGCTTCCATGCCAGTGGCTGTCGAAAAGCAGGACATGCCGGCGAACCGTCGTCCACAACGCTCCGGCGACCGCGAAACGGGACGTGCGGTGAAATCAGCCATTCCACCAAACGGGCCACTACACCAAGCCATGGAAGGCGGCAGTTACGGGCCATTGCGCGGAAACGACTGCGAGCGCATTCATGAGGGCGTGCTGACGCTTCTGGAAACGGTCGGCTTCGCCAACGCCATCCCGTCCTGCATAAAAGTCCTGACCAAGGCGGGCGCCACCCATGGCGACGATGGCCGCATCCGTTTCCCCCGTGCGCTCGTACTCGACACCATCAAGCGAGCCGCGCGGCATTTCACACTGCATGGCCAGGACCCCAAGCACGACATGGTGATCCAAGGCAAGCGTGTCCATTACGGCACGGCGGGTATCGCCGTGCATCTGGTGGATCTCGAAAAGCGCGAGTATCGCGAATCCAAGCTGCAGGACATCTATGACGCCGCCCGCATCGTCGATGGACTGAGCAACATCCATTTTTTCCAGCGGCCGATGGTGGCGCGCGACATCGCCGACCCGCTCGATATGGATTTCAACACGCTCTACGCCTGCGTGATGGGGACATCGAAGCATGTCGGCACGTCCTTCACCGTGCGCGAGAATGTGAAGCCGGCGCTCGAAATGCTCTATGCCATCGCCGGTGGCGAGGAGAATTTCCGCGCCCGGCCATTCGTTTCCAACTCCAACTCCTTCGTCGTGCCGCCGATGAAGTTCGCCGAGGATGCCTGCGGCGTGCTCGAGGCCTGTGTCGAAGGCGGCATCCCCATCCTGCTCCTCTCCACCGGCCAGTCCGGAACAACCGCTCCGGCGGCGATGGCCGGCGCGGTCGCGCAGGCAGTGGCCGAAGTGCTGGCTGGCCTGGTGTATGTCAACGCACTCAAGCCGGGACATCCGGCGATCTTCGGCGCCTGGCCGTTCATGTCGGACCTGCGCACCAACACCATGGCCGGGGGCTCGGCCGAACAGGCGGTGGTAACGGCGGCCTGCGCGCAGATGGCGCAATTCTACGACCTGCCCGGCGGCTCGGCCGCCGGCATGACAGACTCGAAACTGCCCGATATCCAGTCCGGCTACGAGAAAGGCATCACCAATGTGATGGCCGGCCTCTCGGGCCTCAACCTCGTCTACG
Source organism: Mesorhizobium sp. B2-5-7 (assembly GCF_006440875.1). Classification (NCBI taxonomy): domain Bacteria; kingdom Pseudomonadati; phylum Pseudomonadota; class Alphaproteobacteria; order Hyphomicrobiales; family Phyllobacteriaceae; genus Mesorhizobium; species Mesorhizobium sp. B2-5-7. Next base: position 14,280 of record NZ_VFUO01000003.1, read on the forward strand.
AATCGGCCGGCATGCATGCCTCGCTGCTCGGCTTCTGCCTGGAAAGCCTGATCATCGACAATGACATGCTTGGCCATTGCTTGCGCTGCGCACGCGGCATCGAAGTGACGGACGAAGCGCTGTCGATCGACACCATCGCCGATGTCTGCCTCAAGGGTCCGGGCCATTATCTTGACAACGAGCAAACGCTCAAGTCGGCCCGGGCAGAGCGTTTTTATCCCGCCTTCGGCGACCGTTCCTCACCGAAGGAATGGAACGAAAAAGGCCGCCCTGATATATTGGCCCGGGCGATCGACGAAAAGAAGCGCATCCTTGCGGAACGATTTCCGCGGCACGTGCCCAAGCTGGTCGACGACAGATTGCGCGCCCGCTTCGGCAACCTGATCCACCTGCCGCGCGCGAGCATGGGCGGCTAGCCAGAAGACCGACATACAGATAGCCACCGACAGAACCAACCATTGGCAGAACGACAAATGAGCGTCTATCCTATCCAGCAAGCCGCAAATACCGAAGATGCCATCGATCGGCTGGTGGCCTCGCACCGGCCAGGCTACGGCCTGACGCGCCCATTCTACCACGACCAGGATATTTTCGAGCGGGACATGGAACGTCTGTTCCGCCGCCATTGGCACTGCCTGGCGCATGCCAGCGTCATTCCCAACCCCGGCGACTTCGAACTGTTCAAGCTCGGTGACGAGGCGGTCATCCTGTCGCGTGGCATGGATGGCACCGTGCATGCCATGCTCAATGTCTGCCGCCATCGCGGCGCCGAGGTCTGCACCAAAGAGAAGGGCAACGCGAAAGTGTTCGTCTGCCCGTACCATGCATGGACCTATTCCAATGACGGCTCGCTGCGCGCCGCCAGGCTGATGCCGAAGGATTTCGACCGCACCGCGCACGGGCTGAAGAAGCTCCATGTCCGCGTCGCGACCGGCCTTGTCTTCATCTCCTTCGCCGAGACGCCACTCGATTTCGATCCGATCGAGCAATCTTTGCGCACGAGTTGCGGACAATATGGTTGGGGCGGTGCCAAGGTGGCCTATCGCCAAAGCTATCCGCTCGACGCGAACTGGAAGCTCGCCGTCGAAAATTACGTCGAATGCTACCATTGCGGACCGGCGCATCCCGAATATTCGCAGACGCACGCGCTGGAAAAGCCCGCGGAGATGATCGAGCAGCTCAATGCCGCGATGGAACAGCGGACCTGCGCTCTCGGCATCGAGATCGGCAGCGGCGATCGCTGGCAGAATTCGGCCGCCGGCCAGGAGGCGATCCACACCTTCCGCTATGCGCTCTATGACGGCGTTTCGAGCGGCAGCCGGGACGGCTCCCCCGTCGCGCCACTGATGGGCCGCTTCACCGACTATGACGGCGGCGTCACCTCCATCCATCTTGGCGGCACGACTTTCCTCGTCTGCTACCCCGACCATGGAATGATCTACCGATTCATCCCGAAAACGGCTCAGACCTGCGAGATGGAACTGATCTGGCTGGTGCGCGGCGACGCTGTCGAAGGCCAGGACTACGATCTGGAGAAACTGACCTGGCTGTGGAAGGTCACCACGGACGAGGACAAGAAGATCATCGAGCATACGGCGCGCGGCGTACGCTCGCACTATTTCGTGCCCGGACCGATCGCGCCGATGGAGTACAACGAGCTGCGTTATATCGGCTGGTATCTCCAGGAGATAAGCCGGGCTTAGAGCGGTTTCAGCGTTTCACGAAAGCACTCAGCCAGCGCTCAGTCGGCGCCCAGCCCGAAGCGCTCAACCACCTCGGCGTTGATCAGCTTGGCGTGCAGTGCCATCAGCACGATCTGGGCATCGAGATCGTCGCCGGTTTCGAGAGCGGCCTCGATCCGGCGCTCCGCGTCGAGCCGCTGCTGTGGGCCTTGCGCACGCTCGAAGGTTTCCGGTCCGGCGATGCAGTAGCTGAACAGGTTCGCTACCCGCGGATAGGCCTGCGGCGGCGGCTCCTCGGGCCAGTGGTCCTTCATCAGATTGACGATGGTTAGTTTCACCCCTTCGGGCACGAGGGCGGGATGCAGGTCGGCGCCACGCAAGGCGGCATCGAGCTGCCGCAAATCACCCGAGCGGCCGAACATACCGAGAAAGCCGAGGGAAGAGCGTCGTCCCGCCATTGCTGGTCCAATCCGTTTTCCACCAGTTAGGGGGTTCGGAAGCGGAATACAAAGGAGCCGGAAAATCTAAAGCGCGTCGCGTCGAAACGGATTCATGCGACGCGCCTTAGATCTTGTTTCGATGCATGTCGTTTTCCCGAACCGAAGACACTTCCGGGCGACATCCACTAGCCGCCCGTGGCGAGCAGCAACACGCCGGCAAGAGCGCATCCCGCAAGCGTCGGCAGCACACCGGTTTTCCACTTCAGGATGGCGACCATGGCGGCGACCGAAAGCAGCGCGGCTCGCCAGTCGATCGACAAAAGCACCGGCACGTTCATGCCAAGGCCCGTCATGCGCACTTCGCGGAAGACGACGTGCAAGGCGAACCACAGAGCAAGGTTCATGACGACGCCGACCACGGCGGCGGTGATCGCGCCCAGCGCGGCCGACAGGGCCTTGTTGCCGCGCAGGGCCTCGATGTAGGGCGCGCCGAGGAATATCCAGAAGAAGCAGGGTGTGAGCGTAACCCACAGCGTCAGCAGCGCTCCAAGCGATCCGCCAAGCAGCGGATCCAGCGAGCCGGCGTGGCGAAACGCGGCGATGAAGCCGACGAATTGCAACACCAGGATGAGTGGACCCGGCGTGGTCTCGGCAAGGCCGAGGCCGTCGACCATTTCACCAGGGGCGAGCCAGCCGAAGGACTGCACGGCTGCCTGCGCGACATAGGCAAGAACCGCGTAGGCGCCGCCAAAGGTGACCACCGCCATGAGGCTGAAGAAGCCGCCAATCTGCGTCCACACGCTGTTTGTCCCGGTGAGCGCCCAGAGCAACAGAACCGGCCCGAGCCAGATCGGCAGCCAGATCGCGATGGTGCGCGGCGCATGCCATCGTGTCGGTCTGGTATGGGCCAGTTCGCCGCGTTCGAACATCAGGTCGACCGCGCCCCTGATATCGGGAGCGTCGTTCTTGCCGTGCGCCGCGCCGGAAAACAGGGCTGGCGCGACACGGTTTCCCACCCATCCCACCGATCCCGCAATCAGGACGATGAGCGGGAACGGGATGGCGAGCACATAGATGCCGAGAAAAGCGCAGAGCGCGATCGCCACCATCAACCGGTTCTTCAAGGCGCGGCGGCCGATGCGGATCACCGCCTCGACCACGACCGCGAGCACGGCGGCCTTGACCCCGAAGAACAGCGCCGCGACCAGCGGGACATCACCATAGAGCGCATAGAGAATGCTCAGGGTGAGCATGACCAGTGCGCCGGGCACCACGAACAGGACACCGGCGACAAGGCCGCCGATCGTCCTGTGCAGCAGCCAGCCGATATAGATGGCGAGTTGCTGGGCCTCGGGACCGGGCAGCAGCATGCAGTAGTTCAGCGCATGCAGGAAACGCTGTTCGCCGATCCAGCGCCGGTCCTCGACCAATTCCTTGTGCATGAGCGCGATCTGACCGGCCGGCCCGCCGAAGCTCAGCAATCCGATCTTCGCCCAGAGTTTCGTGGCTTCGCGGAAGCTCGGGACCGCCGGCGCCTCGACGAGGTCTGCATCATTGCCCGAAATGAGGCTGCTCATGACGGCTTTGCCCCGCCCGGCCAGTTGTGCGTCTCGTCAGTGGCGTCGCGACACCAGCGGAAGAACGCGTCATAGAGCATCGTGCCGGCGTCCAGCTGCTCCAGATCGTCGCGGAACATGCGCGACAGGCCAAGCGAGGCGGCCAGAAATCCGGCTGCCTGGGGAACGAGATCCAGGCGTGCGGTGTCGGCCGCGCGCACGATCGTGGCAAGCCGATCGAGTGCCTGGGATTCCAGCCCGAACTCCTCGATCATCGTGTCGAAGGTGCAGCGCTCGCCGCGATGACTCCAGAACACATTGTCGATGTCGAAAGGCACGGCCTGAAAGCGGTCTGCGACAGCCGGAACTTCAGCGGGTTCGACGAAGAGAAACACCGCGTCGGGATCGATGAAGCGCCGGATCAGCCATGGGCAAGCGATGCGATCGACCTTGGGGCGAGCCCGCGTCACCCAGACGGTGCGGCCCTTTTCATCGCGGGAAGGTATCTTGTCGGCGCGGACCAGAAGCCCGCCGGCATCGCGCCAGGCTTCGAAGCCGCCTTCGAGGGATTCGGCGGCAATGCCTTCATGCCGCAGCCACGCGGCAACCCCTTGCGAAAGCTTTTGCCCCTTCTGGCAAACGACGGCCACTTGGCTGCCGGCAAGGTCGTTTGCCCAAGCCGAGACCGTTTTGAAATTGCGCCGGTGAGAGGCCGGCAGCAGGCGCGGGTCGGCGTCGTAGTCTTCATCGATACGGACATCGACGATCACAGGCGCGCCCGGCAGACCAATCAGACGGGATAGTTGCTGTACGGTGATAGCGGTTGTTGACGGCATGGCGTCCACCTCCTGAAGAAGCCTGGACGCGAACATTGGGCTGACGCCTCACGGGGTCGTCGCGATACACCCCTTGCGATGATGGTGGAATTGTTGGGCTGGCTTGTCAAGGACAGAGCGTTTCCCGGCCCGTGGCTGTGACACGGCGGCCTGATCGAAGGCCGCCGGTCGTCGTCATCCATCATCGCTGATCAGCCAGGAATAATCGATGACTATTCCCGGGGATAATCAATGATTGTCGCGAGGCACCCCCATCGTGTGGGCGACATCCTGATATTTCACCGCCGGCTTCAGCACCATGCCGGCCGAGAACTGGTCGACCATGCCGCGCTGGATCTCCTGCCACGGCGTCTGGTGCTGGGGATAATGATAGCCGCCATCCTTCTGCAGCTCGGCGCGCCGCCGCGTGATCTCGTCATCGCTGACGAGGATGTTCGCCGTGCCCTTCCGCAGGTCGATGCGGACGCGGTCGCCGGTCTTGAGCAGCGCCAGGCCGCCGCCGACCGCGGCTTCCGGCGAGGCGTTCAGGATCGACGGTGAGCCCGACGTGCCGGACTGGCGGCCATCGCCGATGCAGGCCAGCGCGTGGATACCCTTCTTGATGAGGTAGGCCGGCGGCTGCATGTTGACGACCTCGGCGCCGCCGGGATAGCCGACGGGACCGGCGCCGCGCATGAACAGGATGGTATGCTCGTCGATGCCTTGCGCCGGATCGTCAATGCGGGCGTGGTAATCCTCGGGGCCGTCGAACACCATGGCGTTGCCCTCGAAGGCTTCCGGGTCGTCCGGGTTCGACAGATAGCGCTCGCGGAATTCCGGCGAAATGCCGCTCATCTTCATGATCGCCGAATCGAATAGGTTGCCCTTGAAGTTGATAAAGCCGGCATTGGCCTTCAGCGGCTCGGCCACCGTGCGGATGACGTCGGTATTCTCGTTGGCGACGCCCTCGCAATTGGCGCCGATCGACTTGCCATTGACGGTCAAGGCATCGGGATGCGGCAGCATTCCGGCCTTCATCAGTTCGGCGACCACGGCAGGCACGCCGCCGGCGTGGTGATAGTCTTCGCCCAGGTATTCACCTGACGGCTGCAAGTTGACGATGAGCGGCACTTTGAGGCCGATGGTCTGCCAGTCGTCATTGTCGAGCGGCACGCCGAGATGGCGGGCGATGGCGTTGAGATGGATCGGCGCGTTGGTCGAGCCGCCGATCGCCGAATTGACGACGATGGCGTTTTCGAAGGCCGCGCGGGTCATGATATCGGACGGTTTCAGGTCCTCGTGCACCATGTCGACGATGCGCTTGCCCGTCTCGTAGGCGATCTGGCCGCGCTCGCGGTAGGGCGCGGGAATGGCGGCCGAACCGGGCAGTTGCATGCCGAGCGCCTCGGCCAGCGAATTCATAGTGGTGGCCGTGCCCATCGTGTTGCAGTAGCCGGTGGACGGCGCCGAGGACGCGACGATGTCCATGAACTCGTCATAGCCGATTTCGCCGGCCGACAGGCGCTGGCGCGATTCCCAGACGATGGTGCCCGAGCCGGTACGCTTGCCCTTATGCCAGCCATTGAGCATCGGGCCGACCGACAGCGCGATGGCCGGGATGTTGACGGTCGCCGCCGCCATCAGCAAGGCAGGCGTGGTCTTGTCGCAGCCGATGGTGAGCACGACGCCGTCGAGCGGATAGCCGTAGAGCACCTCGACAAGGCTGAGATAGGCGAGGTTGCGGTCGAGGGCCGCGGTCGGCCTCTTGCCGGTCTCCTGGATCGGGTGACAGGGGAACTCGAAAGGAATGCCGCCCATCGAGACGATGCCTTCGCGCACGCGCTTGGCGAGTTCGATATGGTGCCGGTTGCAAGGGGAAAGGTCAGAGCCCGTCTGCGCGATGCCGATCAGCGGTTTGCCCGACATCAACTCGGCGCGAGTCAGCCCGTAATTCAGGTAGCGCTCGAGATAGAGCGCCGTCATTCCCGGATTGTCGGGATTGTCGAACCACTCCTGCGAGCGGAACTTTTTCTTTTTCGTGGGGGCGCCGGCCATCATGGTCTCCGTATTTGTATGACAAATCGATATGACAACGCGCGGATGCAGGCAAGGGGCACGCGTGATCTGAATCCGGACTTTGGTGCGATAGACAGCTATCGAGCCGCACGCTACGACCAATCCGACATAGGCGATGCGGGAGGTTTAGATGGCTTTGGTGATCGAGGGCGAGGAACGTATCGCCGCACCCGTGCAGAAAGTGTGGGAAGCGCTGAACGACCCAACCGTCCTGAGGGGCGCCATTCCAGGCTGCCAGAGCCTGGAAATGAAATCGGCGACCGAGATGGCGGCAACGGTGGTGCTGAAGATCGGGCCGATCAAGGCCACCTTCAACGGCGAAGTGACGCTCAGGAATCTCAAGCCGCCGCATGCCTACACCATCCAGGGCGAAGGCAAGGGCGGCATCGCCGGCTTCGCCAAGGGCGGCGCCGACGTCACGCTCACCGCCGACGGGCCGGACGCGACGGTCCTCAAATATGCGGCCAAGGCAGAAGTCGGCGGCAAGATCGCACAGCTCGGCAGCCGGCTGATCGAATCGACGTCGAAGAAACTGGCCGGACAGTTCTTCTCGGCTTTCGGCGAGAAAGTGGGAGGCTGATACGCTCCCCGTGAGGGTTCACTCAAAAACGATACTCGGCACAGCCGCTTCGGCCGCGCCGCGTTCCTCGTTGACCCGGTCCCAGACCTTGGAGGCGATATCGCGATAGATTTTCGCCTCGGCGCCATCCGGCTTCGAGACGACCACGGGCGTGCCGGCGTCGGAGCTCTCGCGGATGCCCATTTCAAGCGGCACCTCGCCGAGGAAGGTGACGCCCAGCCTCTCCGCCTCGCGGCGCGCGCCGCCATGGCCGAAGATGTCGTAACGCTTGCCGGTATCCGGGGCGATGAAGTAGCTCATGTTCTCGACGATGCCGAGCAGCGGCACATCGACTTTCCTAAACATATTGAGACCCTTGCGGGCGTCGATCAGTGCCAGGTCCTGCGGCGTCGAGACGATGACGGCACCCGCCAACGGCACCTGCTGGGCCATGGTCAGTTGCGCATCGCCCGTGCCGGGCGGCATGTCGACGACGAGCACGTCGAGCCGTCCCCATTCAACCTCGCGCAGCATCTGCGTCAGCGCCGACATCACCATCGGCCCGCGCCAGATCATCGGCGTCTCCTCATCGACGAGGAAACCCATCGACATCACCTTGAGGCCGTAATTCTCCATCGGTTTCAGGATCTTGCCGTCGACCGTCTGCGGCCGGCCATGGATGTTGAGTAGCCTGGGCATCGACGGGCCATAGATGTCGGCATCAAGCACGCCAACCCGCAAGCCATTGGCGGCAAGGCCGAGTGCCAGGTTGACGGCCGTGGTCGACTTGCCGACGCCACCCTTGCCGGAAGCAACCGCTATGATCGCCTCGATGCCGGGCACGCCGCGCTTGCCCTGGCTCTGCGAAGCAGGAGCATGCGGAGCCGCCCGCGGCGCCGCAGCGACCGGGGCCGTCGGCGCCGGCCTGGGTGCGGGGCGCGACGGAACCGACCCCTCCATGCCGCCGCCTTTCTTTTCAGCCGTCAGCGCGACGACCGCACCGGCGACGCCGGGAATGGCCTTCACCACCCGCTCGGCGGCGGCGCGCAACGGCTCCATCTCCTGAGCGCGCGCGGCGGGAACGGTGATCGAGAAGAACACTTTCGAATCGGCGATGAAAATCTCCGAAACCATGCCGAGGTCGACGATGTTGCCGGTAAAGTCCGGCCCGTTCACCGTCTTCAGGCGCTCGGTGACGATTTCCTTGGTGATGGACATGGCTGTTGTTCCCTGGCGTTCGGCTGCAGCTCACATAGTGCAGATCGCGGACCGCTCCAAGCGCCAGGCATGATGGCGGTCGTCAAGCGGCCTGGGCGACCTATTTCCATGACCAGAGGGAATGACAACCAGGGAAGGAGACGATCATGCTTGCAAACAGCAACGCATCGGCAAACCTCGCCGTGAAGGATCTGGCAAAGGCCAAGGCCTTCTATGAGAGAACACTCGGCCTGGAACAGGTGCACGATGAGGGCGGCGAATTGATCGTCTACAAAAGCGGCGATACCACGATCAATGTCTATCGTTCCGAATTCGCAGGGACCAACAAGGCGACGGCGGTAACCTGGAGGGTCGGCGACGCCCTCAAGTCGAAGGGTGTCGCCTTCGAGCATTACGAGATGCCCGGCCTAACGATGGAGGGTGACCTGCATGTCGGCGGCGGCATGAAAGTCGCATGGTTCAAGGATCCGGACGGCAACATCCTCAATCTCGTGGATCGGTAGATCCCGGCGATCGAGGCAGCGCGGCGCGATCGCTTTTTTATGCATGTCGTTGTCCCAAAACCGAAGTCACTTTCGGGCGACATGCATTGGAGGTTTGAGCGCGACACCATCTGGCGCGACGCCACCGCGCCGGATAGCTTCCGCCAATGATCGACAAGCTGGAATTCTTCATCGCGCTGGCCAAGGAAGAGCACTTCGGCCGGGCGGCCGAGGCGTGCGGGGTCACGCAGCCGACCCTGTCGGCCGGCATCAAGCAGCTCGAGGGCCAGCTCGGCGTCATGCTGGTCAATCGCGGGTCGCGGTTCCAGGGGCTGACCCCGGAGGGCAAGCAAGTGTTGGTCTGGGCGCGCCGCATCGTCGGCGACTCCAGGACCATGCGCGAGGAGATGCGCGCCGCCCGGCATGGCCTTTCCGGCCGCATCCGGATTGCAGCAATCCCGACGGCATTGGCGATGGTCGCGAGATTAACGACGCCCTTTCGAGACAAGCACCCAGGCGTTACCTTTTCGGTGCTGTCGCGGACCTCGATCGAAGTGCTGTCGCTGCTCGGCAATTTCGATGTCGATGCGGGCATCACCTATCTCGACAACGAACCGCTGGGACGGGTGACCAGCGTGCCCCTCTATGACGAGCGCTACCAATTGATCACCGCAATCGGCAATCCCTATTCCGACCGCGACAAAGTGACATGGTCCGAGATCAGCCAGTTGCCGCTGTGCCTTCTGACGCCGGACATGCAGAACCGCCGCATCATCGACCAGCACCTGGCGGAAGCCGGCGTGCAGGTGCGGCCGACGCTGGAATCGAATTCGATGATCGTGCTGTTCTCGCACATCCGGACCGGCAAATGGTCATCGATCATGCCACTCAACCTTGCGGAAACATTCGGTTTTTCCGAACCGATCCGGGCCATTCCGATCGTCGAGCCCGATGCCAGCCACACAGTCGGGCTGGTCGCCGCGCCGCGCGAGCCGCACACGCCGCTGGTGCAGGCGCTGCTGGACGAGGCGATGGCGCTGGCAGACGATTTCCGCGCCCACCGATAGGCTAGACAATGCTGAGCGAAGCTCGTCGATAGAAGATTTCTATCGAGCAACGAAACAGCTTTATTGATTTCGCGGGTTTCCTCTGATTTTGTAAAGACTTAGCGATAAAAGCTATCGACCAGGGAGGGCGCTGCATGACGATGCAGCCTGCAAGTACCGAGATCGCATCGCGCACGGCGGCGATTATCCAGGAGTTGAAGGACCTCGAGGGTCCGCTGCTGCCGATCCTCCACGGCATCCAGGAAGAATTCGGCCACGTCCCGCAGGATGCCGTGCCCATTATTGCCGACGGGCTGAACCTGTCCAGGGCCGAGGTGCATGGTGTCGTGACTTTCTATCATGATTTCCGTGCGCGCCCGGCCGGACGGCACGTGCTCAAGCTCTGCCAGGCGGAAGCCTGCCAGTCGATGGGTTCGGACGCGGTCGCCGCCAAGGTCAAGCAGTTGCTCGGCATCGACTTTCATGAGACCACGCGTGACGGATCGGTTACGCTGGAGCCGGTCTATTGCCTCGGGCTGTGCGCCTGCTCGCCATCTGCGATGCTGGATGGCGAGGTGATCGGTCGGTTGGATGACGACAAGATCGACGAGATCGTCGCCGAGGTGCGCTCATGACCCCCCGTATCTATATTCCCGGCGATTCCGGCGCACTGGCGCTGGGCGCGGAAAAGGTCGCGAAGGCCGTCGCCAAGGAACTTGCGGAGCGCGGCATCGAGGCCAAGATCGTGCGCAACGGCTCGCGCGGCGCCTATTTCCTCGAACCGATGGTCGAAGTGGCGACGGCCAACGGCCGTGTCGCCTACGGGCCGGTGAAACCGTCGGACGTGAAGAGCCTGTTCGACAGCGGTTTTCTCACCGGCGGCCATCACAAGCGCTGGCTCGGCGCACCGGACAAGATTCCGTTCCTAGCCAAACAAACTCGCTTGACGTTTGCACGTTGTGGCATCAACGACCCGCTGTCGCTCGATGCCTACAAATCGCTCGGCGGACTGAGCGGCCTGCGGAACGCGGTGGCGATGGCGCCCGCCGACATCGTCAAGCAGGTCACCGACTCCGGCCTGCGCGGCCGCGGCGGCGCCGGCTTCCCGACCGGCATCAAATGGAAGACGGTGCTCGATACGACATCGGAGCGCAAATACATCGTCTGCAACGCCGATGAGGGCGACAGCGCCACCTTCGCCGACCGCATGATCATGGAGGGCGACCCCTTCGTGCTCATCGAAGGCATCACCATCGCCGGCATCGCCACCGGCGCGACCAAGGGTTTCGTCTATATCCGCTCGGAATATCCGCACGCGGTGGCTGTCATGAACAAGGCCGTCGAGATCGCCCGCAAAGCCGGTGTGCTCGGCGTCAATGTGCTGGGTTCGCCTAACGCCTTCGACATGGAAATCCGCGTCGGTGCCGGCGCCTATGTCTGCGGCGAGGAAACCTCGCTCTTGAACAGCCTGGAAGGCAAGCGCGGCGTGGTGCGCGCCAAGCCGCCGCTGCCCGCGATACAGGGTTTGTTCGGCAAGCCGACGGTGATCAACAACGTCATTTCGCTCGCTTCCGTACCCATCATCATGGACAAGGGCGCCACCTTCTACAAGGATTTCGGCATGGGCCGCTCGCGCGGCACGATCCCGATCCAGATCGCCGGCAACGTCAAGCAAGGCGGCCTGTTCGAAACCGCTTTCGGCCTGACGCTGGGCGAGATCGTCGACGAGATCGGTTGCGGCACGTCCACCGGGCGTCCGGTGAAGGCGGTGCAGGTCGGCGGCCCGCTCGGCGCCTACTTCCCGCGCGCACTGTTCGACACGCCGTTCGACTACGAAGAATTCGCCAAGCGCGATGGACTGATCGGTCACGCCGGCATCACGGTTTTCGACGATACCGCCGACATGCTGAAGCAGGCACGCTTCGCCATGGAATTCTGCGCCATCGAAAGCTGCGGCAAGTGCACGCCTTGCCGCATCGGCTCGACGCGGGGCGTGGAAACCATCGACAGGCTCGCCGCCGGTATCGAACCGGAGAAGAACCTCGCTCTGGTCACCGACCTCTGCAACACGATGAAGTTCGGTTCGCTCTGCGCGCTGGGCGGCTTCACGCCCTACCCGGTGATGAGCTCGATCACCCATTTCCCCGAGGATTTCAAGCCCGCGCCAGCGCGCGTGGCTGCTGAATAGGAGCTGGCAGATGAACATCAAGGCCGACTTCCCAATACTGATCGAAGAGATTGACTACGGAACTCCGGAGTCGAAGGCGCAAAAACAGGTCACGCTGACCGTCGATGGCCGCAGCATCAGCGTGCCGGAAGGCACCTCGATCATGCGGGCGGCGATGGAAGGCGGGGTGGAGATCCCCAAACTCTGCGCCACAGACATGCTGGACTCGTTCGGTTCCTGCCGCGTCTGCCTCGTCGAGATCGACGGGCGCGGCGGTACGCCGGCTTCCTGCACGACGCCTGTCGGCGAAGGCATGGTGGTGCGCACGCAGTCGGACAGGCTCGACGCCATCCGCCGGGGCGTCATGGAACTCTACGTCTCCGACCATCCGACCGGCTGGCACGAGAAGGCCGGAACTGGCGCCAGCGAGTTCGATGTGGTGGCGAAGTCCGTCGGCCTGACCGAAAATCGCTACGGCGTTGAGGGCCGCAACCACGTCAAGGAAGAAAATGGCGTCGCGCCGGGCCATGGCTCGCTCGCGGTCGACTACATCGCCCGTGATGAGTCCAACCCCTATTTCACCTATGATCCGGCGCAGTGCATCGTCTGCTCGCGCTGCGTGCGCGCCTGCGAGGAGGTGCAAGGCACTTTCGCGCTGACCATCGAGGGCCGCGGCTTCGAATCGCGCATGGTCGCCGGCATGCACGAGGACTTCATTGCCTCCGAATGCGTGTCCTGCGGCGCCTGCGTGCAGGCCTGCCCGACCGATGCGCTGCGCGAGAAGACCGTGCTCGAAAAGGGCCTGCCGGAGCGCTCGGCCGTCACCACCTGCGCCTATTGCGGCGTCGGCTGCTCGTTCAAGGCCGAAGTGAAGGGCGACGAGGTCATCCGCATGATGCCCTACAAGGAGGGCATGGCCAACCATGGCCATTCCTGCGTGAAGGGCCGCTTCGCTTACGGTTATGCCACCCACAAGGACCGCATCCTGTCGCCGATGATCCGCGAAAAGGTCAGCGATCCGTGGCGCGAAGTGAGCTGGGAAGAGGCGATCGCCCATACGGCCAAGGAATTCCGCCGCATCCAGTACCAGTACGGCCGCACCGCGATCGGCGGCATCACCTCCTCGCGCTGCACGAATGAGGAGACCTACCTCGTCCAGAAGCTGGTTCGCCAAGGCTTCCGCAACAATAATGTCGACACCTGCGCACGTGTCTGCCATTCGCCGACCGGCTATGGGCTCGGCCAGACCTACGGCACCTCGGCCGGCACGCAGGACTTCGATTCCGTCGAATTCACCGACGTCGCGGTTATCATCGGCGCCAATCCGGCTTCCGCGCACCCGGTGTTCGCCTCGCGGCTGAAGAAGCGGCTGCGCCAGGGCGCCAAGCTGATCGTGCTCGATCCGCGCCGCACCGAAATGGTCAAGTCGGCCCACGTCGAAGCCGACTACCATTTGCCGCTGAAGCCCGGCACCAATGTCGCCGTGCTGACCTCGCTGGCGCACGTCATCGTCACCGAGGGCCTTTTCGACGAAGCCTTCATCCGCGAGCGCTGCGACTGGGCGGAATTCCAGGACTGGGCGTCCTTCGTCGCCCTGCCGGAAAACAGCCCCGAAATCGTCGGCAAGCTGTCCGGCGTCGATCCGGAGTTGATCCGCGGTGCCGCCCGTCTCTACGCCAAGGGCGGCAATGGCGCGATCTATTACGGCCTCGGCGTCACCGAGCACAGCCAGGGCTCGACCACGGTGATGGCGATCGCCAACCTCGCCATGGCCACCGGCAATATCGGCCGGCCTGGCGTCGGCGTGAATCCGCTGCGCGGCCAGAACAATGTGCAGGGCTCCTGCGACATGGGCTCGTTCCCGCATGAGTTGCCGGGCTACCGGCACATTTCGGGTGACGCGGTGCGCGACATCTACGAAAGCCTCTGGGGCGTGAAGCTCGACGACGAACCCGGCCTGCGCATTCCCAACATGCTGGATGCCGCCGTCGACGGCTCGTTCAAGGGCATCTACATCCAGGGCGAGGACATCCTGCAGTCCGATCCCGACACCAAGCATGTCGCCGCCGGCTTGGCCGCGATGGAATGCGTGGTGGTGCACGACCTCTTCCTCAACGAGACGGCGAACTACGCGCATGTCTTCCTGCCGGGCTCGACCTTCCTCGAGAAGGACGGCACCTTCACCAATGCCGAACGCCGCATCAATATGGTGCGCAAGGTGCTGGAACCGAAGGCGCGCTACGCCGATTGGGAGGCGACGCAGGAACTCGCCCGTGCGATCGGCCTCGACTGGAACTATACCCATCCGTCCGAAATCATGGACGAGATCGCCAAGACGACGCCAAGCTTCGCCAACGTCTCCTTCGACCTGCTCGACCGGGTCGGCTCCGTGCAATGGCCCTGCAACGACAAGGCGCCGCTTGGCACGCCGATCATGCATGTCGACGGCTTCGTGCGCGGCAAGGGCAAGTTCATCCGCACCGAATATGTGGCGACGGACGAAAGAACCGGACCGCGCTTCCCGCTGCTGCTGACCACCGGCCGTATCCTGTCGCAGTACAATGTCGGCGCGCAGACGCGGCGCACCGAAAATGTCATGTGGCACTCCGAGGACAGGCTGGAAATCCATCCGCACGACGCAGAAAACCGCGGCTTGCGCGATGGCGACTGGGTCCGGCTGACCAGCCGTTCGGGCGAGACGACGCTGCGCGCGCTGATCACCGACCGGGTATCGCCGGGCGTGGTCTACACCACCTTCCACCATCCCGACACGCAGGCCAACGTCATTACCACCGACTTCTCCGACTGGGCGACCAACTGCCCGGAATACAAGGTGACGGCAGTGCAGGTCGGCGCTTCCAACGGCCCGTCGGAATGGCAGCGCGACTATGACGAGCAGGCCAAGCAGAGCCGTCGCATCGCACCGCTGCAGGCGGCGGAGTAGTCTTGGCCGCGCGCCGCAAAGCGACGACGCAGATATCGCGACTGGCGCACCGCGCCAGCGGCACGGCTGCGGCCAACCGCATGGTGCCGGAGGAGACGCCAGTGGCGTTCTCCTTCGCCGGCACCACGCATGCGGTGATGATGGCGAGCCCCGCCGATTTCGAGGATTTCGCGCTCGGCTTCTCGCTCACCGAAGGCATCATCGCTGCGCCTGATGAGATCGAAGCCATCGAGGTCGAAGATCATGGCGCCGGCATCGACATCCAGATCCGGCTGAAGGACCAGGCCAATACGCGCTTCGAGGCTCGCCGGCGGCGGCTTGCCGGGCCGGTGGGCTGCGGGCTCTGCGGCATCGAATCCATCGAGGAGGCGATGCGCTCGGTCGATCCGGTCGGTGCGTCGAAACTTACGCTTGAGGCCGACGATATCATCCGCTCGGTCAAGCTGCTGTCGAAGGTGCAGCCGCTGCATACCGAGACTGGCGCCGTGCACGCCGCCGGCTTCTATGTCCCTGGCAAGGGCGTCGTCATGGCGCGCGAGGATGTCGGCCGACACAATGCGCTGGACAAGCTGGCCGGCGCGCTGGCCAAGGCCAATATCGATGGCGCATCGGGCGCCGTCGTGGTGACCAGCCGTGTTTCGGTCGAGATGGTGCAGAAGACGGCGGCGATCGGTTCAGCCTTCATCATCGCCGTCTCGGCGCCGACGGCCCTTGCCATCCGCACCGCGGAAGAGGCCGGCATGACGCTGGTGGCGCTGGTGCGTGGCGACGATTTCGATGTTTTTACCCACCCCGACCGGGTGATTTCGGGAGTTGCCCAGCATGTCGCATGACGAAGAGCACATCATGAGCACGGGGGAAAAGCTGGTGCGCATGGCCAACCAGATCGCCGCCTTTTTCCACTCCAGGCCACGCGAGGAAGGCGTTGCCGGCGTCGCCGAGCATATCAACAAGTTCTGGGAGCCGAGAATGCGGCGCCAGTTCTTCGAGATGCTGGACAGCGGCGGTGAAGGCTTCGACGAACTGGTCGTGGTCGCTTCGGCCAGGATCAAACGGCCGATCACGCCGGCGGAGGCCGATCTCAAGCTCGGCCTCGCGGCCTCGCCTGGCGACGTCGCCGCGTCGCAAAAGTAACCGCGTCGGCCGCCGGCTACATTCATTTCCGCTAAAATATAAGCTGCCGCAACCGGCGCGGCTCTGCTATGGTTGGTGATCAGAAATCGTCAGGCCGGGCGGACACCCTCGTGAGGCCGATCGAGACCCGATACGCCCTTAGCGGCGAGGTGCGGATCGCCTATCAGGTGGTCGGCCAGGGGTCGTTCGACCTCGTCTTCGTCCCCGGCTTCATCTCCAACCTCGACCTGCACTGGGAAGACGAGGGCTATACCAGGCTCCTGAGGCGGCTTTCGGCCTTCTCACGGCTGATCCTGTTCGACAAGCGCGGCACGGGTCTTTCCGACCGCGTCGATGTCCATCACCTGCCCAGCCTCGAGACCCGCATGGATGATGTGCGCGCGGTGATGGATGCGGTCGGCAGCGGCCGCGCGTCGATCCTTGGCGCTTCGGAAGGCGCGCCGCTGGCGATGCTGTTCGCCGCCACCTATCCAGAGCGGACGCGGGCACTGGCGCTCTATGGTGGCTACGCGCATTTCCACAAATGGGTGATGCCGCCGGAGCGTCTGGAAGCCTTCATCGCGACGGCCGAGACGGCCTGGGGCACAGGCGCCACCTTGCCCAATTTCGCACCGGGCAGGGTCGACGATACCCGCTTTTCAACCTGGTGGGCGCGCTTCGAGCGGCTGTCGGCAAGCCCTACCGCGGCGGCGACGCTGGCGCGGATGAACGCGGGGATCGATGTACGCGGCGTCCTGGCGGCAATCGGCGCGCCGACGCTGCTGATCCATCGTCGCAACGATGTGCGGGTCGACCCCGACGCCAGCCGCTTTCTGGCCAGGAAGATCCCCAACGCGCGGCTGGTCGAAATCCCGGGGCGCGACCACCCGATCTGGACCGGTGATGTCGACCGGGTCGCCGACCTGATCGAGGAGTTCCTGACCGGCGAGCGCGCCGTGGTGGAAGCCGAACGCGTTCTGGCTGCGCTTCTCGTGACTCGGATCTACGACACGGCCCGCCTCGGAGACCGGATGTGGAGCGAACGCAGCCAGCATTTCCATGAGACATGGCGGACCCTTGTGACGCGCCATGGCGGGCGCTGCGCGGACATGCACTCCGAGATGATGATTTCGCGCTTCGACGGCCCTGGACGTGCCTTGCGTTGCGCGGCGGCGTTGCGGGACGCGGCGCAGCAAATCGGGGTGGCAAGCGCGCAAGGGGCGCATGTCGGCGAGATCGAGTCGCGCGGCCCTCCTGCAGGATTGACGGGCCGCGTGACGATACAACTCGCCGCTCACGCCGGGCGCGGCGAGATATTGGCGTCGAGGCTGGTCGCCGATCTGGCCGTCGGCTCGGGTCTTCATTTCGTCGATCGCGGGCGTGTGGGCATCGACGAGCTGGACGAGCCGCTGGCGTTTGTGCTTGCGATGTCCGAACAGCACCTGGAGCCGGCCTGCCGGCCCAAGACCAAAGCGGCCGAACCGGCTTGCCTGACCGCGCGCGAGAGCGAAGTCGTGAATTTGATCGCCGACGGCAAGAGCAATGCGGCAATCGCCGCCGAACTCAGGCTGAGCGAGCACACGGTCAAGCGCCACGTCGCCAACATACTGCTGAAGCTCGACCTGCCGTCGCGAGCGGCCGCGGCGGCATTTTCCGCCAGGCAGACTGGCCCGGACGGGCCATGAGAGCCATGGCGCTTTCGGGCGAAGCAGGCACACTGCCATAGGCGCTATCAATTCCCCCATGCAGGCCAAGGCGGATATCGCCGGAAAGGCGCTGCGAACGGAGGATGAAATGCCCAAGTCAAAACTGAATGTCAGGTCACTCGTGATCGCGGCGGGCATTGGCGCGCTGTTCACGATCACTCCGGCGAAAGCCGAGGATGCGTCGGCGGCGACAGCCTACAAGGACATCGAGGCGACGCTCGGCTCGGTGCCGGATATGTTCAAGACACTGCCTGACGTCGCCATCGCCGGCGCCTGGGCCGAGATCAAGGGCGTCCAGCTCAATCCCAAGACCGCGCTCGACGGCAAGACCAAGGAGCTGATGGGGCTGGCGGTCGCGTCGCAGATCCCGTGCCAGTATTGCATCTATTTCCACACCGAGGCGGCCAAGCTCAACGGCGCATCGGACGAAGAGATCAAGGAGACGATCGCGATGGCCGCGATCGTGCGCCACTGGTCGACGATCCTCAACGGCAGCCAGGTCGATCTGGCCACCTTCAAGAAGCAGACCGACGGCGTGTTTGCGGCAGTTAAGGCCAAGTCACAGTGAAAGACACCGCCCGTCGGCGAGCGCCGGGCGACACCTCAAACGTCAAACGCCCGATCTTGAAGACGGGCATAGGGAGGATAAAATGCTGACCAAGACCCAAGCCGTGGATGGCGCGGCGATCAAGAAAGCGATCGAAGGCCGTGACGGCAAGATGCTGTCGAGCTTCTATGCCGATGATGCGCTGGTGCGGGTGATCGACCGCAACAATCCGCCGAGCAAGCCGCGCGAAATCCGCGGGCGCGCGGCGATCACGACGTTCTGGGACGACATCTGCAGCCGGGCGATGACCCACAAGGTCGACACCACCATCGCCCACGGCGACAGCCTGGCATTCACCCAGGCATGCGCCTACCCGGACGGCACCAAGGTGTTCTGCGCGGCAATGCTGGAGCTGAAGAACGGCCTGATCGCGCGCCAAACCGTCGTGCAGGCCTGGGACGAGTAGATCAACCCGCGGCCTGAGCCGCAAGTGATGGAGGAGAACCAACATGTTCAGCGCCAGATGGCAGATCGATGCCAAGTTCGGGCACAAGCAGACGGTGCTCGAGCTGATGCGGAAATGGGAACGCGAGATCGGCTCGCAGGTCGGCCTCACCGAGCTCAAATTCCAGATCATGACCGGATCGATCGGCGCCCGTGAAGCGACGGTCGAGTCGCATCACCAGGTCGAAAGCCTGGCCCAGTTGGAGGCGATGTTCGCCAAGATCGGCAAGATCGACGCGCACGCCAAATGGGGCAAGGAGATGGAGCCCTATGTCGTGTCGGGCACCAGCCTGTGGAACATCTATCGCATCGTGGAGTAGCGGCTGGAGTTCTTCTCCCGTTCACGGGAGGAGATGCCGCAGGCAAATGAGGGGCAGCGCCGGCATCGTAGAAGCTTGCGCTGCCCCTGATCCGGCGCCCGGCCCTTCGCTATGGCTCCGGGCGTTCGTCGCTTCGATCGACAAATCGTTGTCGATTGATCGCCAGCGGCGACCGCTCCTCACCCATGCGCAACCATCACATGGCGCACGGCGGTATAATCCTCCAGCGCATAGAGCGACATGTCCTTGCCGTAGCCGGATTGTTTCAGGCCGCCATGCGGCATCTCGTTGGTCAGCATGAAATGGGTGTTGATCCAGGTGCAGCCATATTGCAGCCGCGCGGCGGTCGCCATGGCGCGCGAAACATCCTTGGTCCACACGGATGACGCCAGGCCGTAATCGCTGTCGTTGGCCCAGGCCACCGCCTCGTCCACTTCCGTGAAGCGGGTTATCGAAACGACGGGGCCGAACACTTCGCGGCGCACGATCTCATCCTCCTGCAGCGCGCCGGCGACGACAGTCGGCTGGTAGTAGAAGCCGGTGCCCTCGCCCGGCTTGCCGCCGGTGGTGATCTCGATGTGCTTCAGCTCCGAAGCACGTTCCACGAAGCTCGAGACGCGGTCGCGCTGGCGCCGCGAGATCAGCGGCCCGATTTCGTTCTCGGCGTCGTCTGATAGATTGTATTTGATGGTCGAGACGGCGGTGGAGAGATCGGCGACAAGCTTGTCGTAGATCTTCTTGCCGGCATAGATGCGGCAGGCGGCGGTGCAGTCCTGGCCGGCATTGTAGTAGCCGAAGGCGCGCAGGCCTTTGACGACGGCGCCAAGGTCGGCGTCGTCGAAAACGATGACCGGCGCTTTGCCGCCGAGTTCCAGATGCGTGCGCTTGACCGATTTGGCGGCGGCCTGCAGCACCTTCTTGCCTGTGGCGACGTCGCCGGTGATCGAGATCATGTTGACCTTGGGGTGGTTGATCAGCGTGTTGCCGACGCTGTCGCCGCGGCCAAGCACGACATTGACGACGCCCTCGGGCAGGACATCGGCCAGGATCGTCGCCAGCTTCAGCGCCGTCAACGGCGTCTGCTCCGACGGCTTGAAAACCACCGTGTTGCCGCCGGCGATTGCCGGCGCCAGCTTCCAGGCCATCATCATCAGCGGATAGTTCCAGGGCGCGATCGAGGCGACGATGCCGATCGGGTCGCGCCGGACCATCGAAGTGTGGCCGGGCAGGTATTCGCCCGCGACCACACCTGGCATAGAGCGCACCGCCCCGGCGAAGAAGCGGTAGCAGTCGACGATGGCCGGGATTTCGTCATTGAGCACCGCATTGATCGGCTTGCCGCAATTCACCGCCTCCAGCGTCGCGAACTCCTGCGCCTCGGTCTCGATGCGGTCGGCGATCTTCAGGAGGTAGCCGGAGCGCTGTGCCGGCGTGGTGCGCGACCACAAGGCGAACGCCTTTTCGGCGGCGCTCACCGCCGCCTCGATCTGTGCCTGGCTGGCCTCGGGCAGATTGAGGATGGTCGCCCCGGTCTTCGGATTGAGGATCGGCTCCTCGGTCTCGGTGCCCTTCTCGAATTTCGAGCCGATCAGCATCTGGGTGTCCATTGGTGTCTCCTTGGGCAGAAGCGAATGGGGTAATTAGTGAGTAGTGAGTAGTTAAAGAGCGGACCAAATCTACTCACTACTCACTACTCACTACTCACTACTTTCATTTGCCCGAACCGGCGATCTGGTCGCCGTCGCGGGTCAAGTAATAGGCAACCAGGATCGGCAGCAGCGTCACCAGCACAACCACCATGGCCACGACATTGGTGACCGGGCGCTGGCGCGGGCGGATCAGTTCCTCCAGCATCCAGATCGGCACGGTCTGCTGCTGGCCGGCGGTGAAGGTGGTGACGATGACCTCATCGAACGAGAGGGCGAAGGCCAGCATGCCGCCTGCGAGCAGTGCGGTGGCGATGTTGGGCAGCACGACATGGCGAAAGGTCTGGAAGCCATCGGCGCCGAGATCCATCGAGGCCTCGATCATCGAACCGGAGGTGCGGCGGAAACGGGCGACCGCGTTGTTGTAGACGACGACCACGCAGAAAGTGGCGTGGCCGAGCACGATCGTCCAGAACGAGAACGGGATTTCGGCCAGCGAAAAGGCCGAGCGCAGCGCGATGCCGGTGATGATCCCGGGCAGCGCGATGGGCAGGATGACCAGCAGCGAGATGGTCTCGCGGCCGAAGAATTTCGTCCGTGACACAGCTGCGGCGCAGAGCGTGCCGAGCAGCAGCGCGATCGCGGTCGAGATGGCGGCGACGCGCACCGACAGCGACAGCGCTTCCCAGACATCGGGCCGGTTCCAGGTGACGGCGAACCATTGCGTGGTCAGCCCCGGCGGTGGCCAGACGAAGCTCTTCTCTTCCGTCGTGAAAGCATAGACGAAGATCAGCAGGATCGGCAGATGCAGGAAGAGCAGGCCGCTGGCGGCGGCGATCTTCAGGCCGAGGGGAGCGGATTGACCACGGTCAGAGCGCATCGAAAGCCCCCATTCGCTTGGCGCCCCAGAGATAGAAGCCCATGATGACGATGGGCACCACGGTGAAGGCGGCGGCGAGCGGTATGTTGCCGGCGGTGCCTTGCTGCGAGTAGACGGCCTGGCCGATGAAGAGGCGCGAGGTGCCGATGATCTGCGGGATGATGTAGTCGCCCAATGTCAGCGAAAAGGTGAAGATAGAACCGGCGACGATGCCGGGCAGCGCCAGCGGGAATAAGACGTTGCGGAATGTCTGCCCCGGCGAAGCACCGAGATCGGACGAGGCCTCGACCAGATTGCCAGGCACCCGCTCGAGGGCTGCCTGAACGGGGAGGATCATGAACGGCAGCCAGACATAGACGAACACGATGAAAGTGCCGGTGAACGACACCGACAGCGAATTGCCGCCGACGACCGGCAGTGACAGCCAGGCGTCGAGCAGCCACAACAAATGCAGCTTGGCGAGCAGCCAGGTTAAAATACCTTCCTTGGCCAGGATCAGCTTCCAGGCATAGATCTTGACCAGGTAGCTCGACCACAGCGGCAGCATGACGCCGAGATAGAACAGCGCCTTCCAGCGGCCGCGCGCATAGCGCGCCGCATAGTAGGCGATCGGGAAAGCGATTATGGCGGAGGCAAGCGTGACCAATGCGGCCATCGTCACCGTGCGCAGGATGATGTCGAGATTGGCCGCCTGGAGCAGGTCGCCATAGGTCTTCAGCGTGAATTGGCGATTGATGAGGCCCGAGAATTCGTCGATCGAGAAAAAACTCTGGGCCAGCAGCGCGAACAACGAGCCGATATAGACGATGCCGAGCCACAGCACCGGCGGCAGGAGCATCAACAGCAGCAACAGTTGGGGTCGGCGCCAGAAGAGATCGGACAGCGCCCCGCGCATGCCGCCGCTGCCGGGCAGGATGGCGGGCGCCGTGGCACGCGGCATGGTAGCGTCGAGGCTCATACCGGCTCGTCCATCAGGTGCAGATGCTCGCGGTTGAAGGTGAGCATGACCGCCTCACCTTCCGCCGGCAGGGGCGTTCCCGCAGGCACCACGGCGTGCAGTTTCAACCCGTCGGCATCGAGCGCCAGCCTTGTCGTGGCGCCGAGATAGTTGGTCGAGACGAGGCGCGCGGCGACGCCTTCGCCGCTCGCCGCGCGGCCGACACGAATGGATTCAGGGCGCAGGCTGCCCCAGCGGTGCTGGCCGGAATAACGCTGGACGAAATTCGGCGGCAGCACGTTGGAGGAGCCGACGAAATCGGCGACGAAACGCGTGCTCGGCCGCTGATAAATATCCTCGGGCGTGCCGATCTGCATGATCCTGCCATCGTTGAAGACGGCGACGCGATCGGCCATCGACAGCGCCTCGCCCTGATCGTGAGTGACGAAGACGAAGGTGATGCCGAGCGCCTTCTGCAGCGATTTCAGCTCTTCCTGCATGTTTTCGCGCAGCTTGAGGTCGAGCGCGCCGAGCGGCTCGTCGAGCAGCAGCACCTTGGGCTGGTTGACCAGGGCACGGGCGAGCGCGACACGCTGGCGCTGACCCCCGGAAAGCTGGCCGGGCCGGCGCGCGCCATAGCCAGGCAGCCGCACCAGCGACAGCGCTTCTTCCGCCGCCTTGTGCCGCTCGGCCTTGCCGACACGCTTGACCATCAGCCCGTAGGCGACGTTGTCGAGCACGTTGAGATGCGGGAACAGCGCGTAGTCCTGGAACACGGTGTTGACGTTGCGGCGGTAGGGCGGCACGCCCTCGGCCCGCTCGCCGAAGATCGAGATCGAACCCGCCGTCGGCTGCTCGAAGCCGGCGATGAGACGCAGGCACGTGGTCTTGCCCGAACCGGACGGCCCGAGCATGGCGAAGAATTCGCCCGGCGCGATGTCGAGATCGACAGCGTCGACAGCGCGAACGCTGCCGAAATGGCGCGAGGCTTTTTGAAAGGAAACGGCTGATGTCATGGGGTGTCCTGATCTTTCAGGCTCATCAAATTTCAGGCGATCGCGCCGCCCCTCATTCGCCTGCCGGCACCTTCTCCCCGTATAGCGACGAGGAGAAGGGACAAGCTCCAACGCTGGCAACTGCCTCTCCCTGTTCTTCACGGGGAGAGGCAGGGGTGAGAGGCAGCGCCTACCTCTCTAGCGAAGCGAACTCACCGGCCGCCTATGACGCCGATGTAATCCGAGACCCAGCGATAATAGGGCACGCACTGGTCGTTCTGGGTGGCGCATTTGGAAACCGGCGTCTTCCAGAACTTGATCTTGTCGAAATTGTCGTAGCCGTTGGTCTTGCAGCCTTCCTCGCCGAGCAGCTCGTTGCCCTTGCAGGCGGCCGGCACGACCGGCAGCGAGCCGAACCAGGCGGAGACATCGCCCTGCACCTTCGGCGCCAGCGAATGCTCGAGCCACATATAGGCGCAGTTCGGGTGAGCGGCGTCGGCTTCCATCATGGTGGTGTCGGCCCAGCCGGTGACGCCTTCTTCCGGCACGGTCGAGGCGACCGGCTTCTTGGCGGCGACCAGCGTGTTGACCTGGTACGGCCACGAGCCTGATGCAACGACGCCTTCGTTCTGGAAATCGTCGACCTGGATGGCGGCGTCGTGCCAGTAGCGGCCAACCAGCGTGCGCTGGACGCGCAGCAATTCGAGCGCCGCCTTGTACTGGTCCTCGTTCAATTCGTAGGGATCCTTGATGCCGAGTTCCGGCTTGTGGAACATCAAATAATTGGCGGCGTCCGCTATATGGATCGGTCCGTCATAGGCCTGGACGCGGCCTTTGTTGGACTTGCCATCCGGCAGCTTCATCTCCTCGAAGACGACGTTCCAGCTCTTCGGTGCTTCCTTGAAGACCTCGGTGTTGTACATCAGGATGTTGGGACCCCACTGATAGGGGACGCCGTAATGCACCTTGTCGACGGTGAACCAGGGCGCGTCCTTCAGCCGGTCGTCCACCGTCTTCCAACTCGGGATGAGATCGGTGTTGATCGGCTGCACGCGCTTGCCGGCGACGAGCCGCAGCGAGGCATCGCCCGAAGCTGTGACGAGGTCGAAGCCGCCCTCGTTCATCAGCGAGACCATTTCATCCGAGGTGTTGGCGGTCTTGACGTTGACCTTGCAACCGCTCTCCTTCTCGAAGGCGCTCACCCAGTCATAGCCCTTGTCGGTCTCGCCGCGCTCGATGTAGCCCGGCCAGGCGACGATGTTGACCTGACCTTCGCCCTTGCCGAGTTCCTTCACCTGGGCGATGGCCTGACCGGAGAAGGTCAGCGCGACCGTCAAGGCAGTGCACGACTTCAGGAATGAATGCATATCGATCTCCCATTTTGGCACGTGATCCTGAAACCGCTCCGGTTGTCGCCAGATCACGCGCGGACTGAAAAACTTGTCAGCTCGTCCGTTGGACTTGACGCCACTCTGATGGCAGCTTTGGTCCTTCCAACGGAAGGTGCTTTGAAAATCCCGGTTTCGCAAATTCATTTATCAGAAGGCCGATATCGGTTTTTCCGATATACTCCCTCAGGCCAGCGCCGTCACCAGCCAGCAGGCGGCGTTGAAACGAGCCTG
The DNA here is from genome assembly GCF_006440875.1 of Mesorhizobium sp. B2-5-7. NCBI lineage: Bacteria > Pseudomonadati > Pseudomonadota > Alphaproteobacteria > Hyphomicrobiales > Phyllobacteriaceae > Mesorhizobium > Mesorhizobium sp. B2-5-7. Next base: position 39,535 of record NZ_VFUO01000003.1, read on the forward strand.
ACCATCCTTTACGAAAGGGGCGAAGGCAGCAGGCAACACCGTGATAATTTTTTCGGCCGTCGCCTGGTCGACCTCGCGCAGCGCGGCGGCGAGCGGCCCTAGCCGGGTGGCATACATCATCAGATCCCCTTCGGCGATCTTACATGGTAAGTTCGCCTGTCTGACGTCGATTGACGACCAGCCGCTCGCTTCAAGTATCCGCTTCACCTTGGCGCCGTCGGCAAAGGCAAACTGCCCCGGCGCATCGGGGTCTGGCGCGGGTGCGGTCGGCAGGAAAGGCGCAGCCGCTCGCGCGGCGGTCGTCATGAAATCATTCTCCGCCGGACTGCGCCAGGCAACAAAGGCGAGTTTGCCACCGCGCCTCGCTGCCTGTCTTATGTTGGAGAACGCGGCCACGGGATCATCGAAGAACATGATACCAAAGCGCGAGACAACAGCGTCGAAGCGACCTGGTTCGAACGCATACGTCTGGGCATCGCCCACTTCAAAACTTGCGTTTGCCACCTCTTCCGCCTGCGTGCGTTCTGTCGCCAGAGCGACAAGCGGCTGCGAAATGTCCAGCCCAACACAACGTCCGTTGTTGCCGACGCGGCGCGCCATCGCCAGAGTTGTCGCGCCGGCGCCGCAGCCGATGTCCAGGACGTTGCCCCCTTCCCCGGGATAGCCGGCATCGACTACCAGCCGCTCGAACGGCGCCAGAATCTCGTCAAGGATCGGCTGCATTTCGACCCAGGCCTTTCCGCTGGCGTCGTTCCAGAGCGCGGCTTGCCGTGTGTTTGGCTGTGCGGATCGCGACATAACGGACCTCACTTTTCTGTTGCTCTCACCAATCGTCGCCATCACTTTACGAGTTCAAGCCGACTTGAGGTCAAGCATGAAAGATATGGACATTGCCGAAGTGTCGCGCCGCACCGGCGTACCCGCATCGACACTTCGTTACTACGAGGAGAAGGGCCTAATTGCTTCGATCGGCCGTCGCGGCCTGCGCCGCTTGTTCGATCCGGCTGTCCTGGAACGGCTCGCCTTGATTGGGCTTGGACGCGCCGGCGGATTCGCACTGGACGAGATTTCCGCGATGCTGACGCCCGACGGCCTGCCGAAAATGGATCGGGCGCGCCTGGATGCGAAGGCCAACGAACTGGACCACACCATCCAGCGCCTGACCGCGATCCGGGAGGCTTTGCGTCACGCCGCCCGATGCCCCGCCGCTCGGCCGATGGAGTGTCCGACGTTTCGCCGCGCCGTCAGGCTTGCCGGCGCCGGCCGCTTCGAGGTTGCTCCGCTCGGGCCTTTCAAAGCGGAGCCGGTTCTCGCCACAAAGCGCAAGCGCAAGACTGGCGGCGTCGCCGGGAGCAGACCACACTAGCGGCGCACCGTCCGCTGCGACTGGGCAAGACCCACAAAATCGCGCGCCGCGGCGGCCAAGCCAGATCCCCGCCGCCAGACCATGCCAACCTGCACCACCGGCAAGGAACCGGAAATGTCGCGCGATTCGATGCGGTCGCCCTCCAGCGACCAGGGTCGGTAGACGAGGTCAGGCAGCAGCGCCACGCCGGCCCCGGTGGCGACGAGGCTGCGAACGGCCTCCACGGAACGGGTGCGGAAGGCGACATGCGGCCTGGCGCCGATCGCCGTCAGCAGCTTGCCGGTGTTTTCCTCGATCTCGTCAACGGTCAGCATGATCAGCGGTTCGGAGGCGATATCGCCGATGCCGATAATGTCGGCGCCAGCCAGGGGATGGCCGAGCGGCAGCCACAGCCGGTAAGCCGAGACTTCGAGGATTTCCGATTGCAGTGCAGTGCGGTCGCGCAAATTGGAGGTGACCATGACGGCAATGTCCAGCTTGCCGCCGATCAGGAGATGTTCGAGGTAGTCGCCATTGTCCTCGATGGCCGAGACCTCGACGCCGGGATAGGCGCGGCGGTAGCGTGAGAGCAGATCCGACAGCACATAGCCGGCGACCAGCGAGGTGACGCCCAGTTGCAGCCGCCCGCCCGCCACCGCCTGCTCGCCGGAAAAAGAGCGGCGGGCGTCGGACACGTCGGCGAGAATCTTTGTCGCGTGGCGCAGGAACTGGTGGCCCTTGTGGGTGATGTTGAGGCCGCGCGGATGGCGCTCGAACAGTTCGACGCCAAGATCGCTTTCAAGTTCCTTGATCGCCTCGGTGACCGACGATTGCGAGATGGAGAGGTTTTGCGCCGCGCGCGATACCGTGCCTTGCTCGGCGACGGCGATGAAGAACTGCAACTGCCGGATGGTGAAGGCCATTGCCGGACTAAACACCGACGCAGCCGCGAAGAAAAGCCGATGGCGAAGCTTATCCCATGGCTGGATGCCTGGCCCTGGCTCAGCCCGGCATCGGTCGGATGCGCCGCCAGCATGCCGGGCCATAGCGCAAGGCAAGCATGAATGCCGTTTCCAGCGCCAGGACAATAGCGACGATGCGAAAGCCGACGGCGAGCGGGCTTTGGCCGCTGCCGTGCAGCGCATAGCCCGTAAGCAGAAAGCCGGCATTCCAGAGCGTGGCTCCGGCTAGCGTCGCGACCACGAAGGGTAAGGCTGGCAGGCAGAGCGCGCCGGCCGCGATCGGCAAATAGTTGCGCACCGTCGGAATAAACTGCGCCAGCAGGGAAACCCTGACATGGTTGCGGCGATAGGCCTGGCCAAGCTTGCGGTAGGTTTCGGGGCGCAAGAAGACATATCTGCCGAACCGCTCGACCAGCCTGTCGGCGCGATCGATTCCGATCCGGCGGCCGACAGTGTACCAGACGAGACAGCCTGTCATTGAGGCCAGCGTGGTCACGCCAAGCAGAATTGCCAGCGTCGCATCGTCAGGCACCGCCGTCATGCCGAGGAACAGCAGCAGCAGATGCGAGGGCGGGATCGGCAGAATCTTCTCGGTAAAGGCGAGGCAGAAGACGCCGAACAGGCCGAAGCCGAGAATGGCCGACAATGGTCCCGTCATGCGAAGCGCCAGTCGTAGGTTCCTGACGTGTTGAGCCTGGTGATGCGATAGACCGTCGCCGGCGGGAAGTTGCGAAAGGTATGGCCAACCCGCGTAACCCCGAGATCGAGCCTGTCGAGCAGCGACTGGTCGAATGGACAGCGCCGTCCGAGCGTGAACTGGTAGAGCGCTGCGCCGGGGCGAACGTTGGCGAAAACACCTTCGAGAATCGCAAATGTCCTGCGCGGCGAAATCAGCCGGAAAGGCAAGCCGCTGACGGCGGCGCCAATCGCAGGCCGTTGGAAGAGCGAGAGATGGCGCAGACCGACGGCGTCCATTTCGAAAATCCGGGCGGCAGGAAAACGACGCATGAGCAGTGCGGCGAAATCCGGATCGGATTCGATCAGCGTCAAATCTTCCTCCTTCACCCCGCGCGACAGCAGCGCCCTCGTGAACGGCCCGGTTCCTGGGCCGAGTTCCAGCACGGGCCCGGTCTCGGGTCCAATGTCACAGGTCATCAATGCCGCCAGGCTGGAACTGGACGGCGTGACGGAGCCGACCCTGAACGGCGCGACCGTCCACGCCATGAGAAAGGACAGAGCATCATTTGCGGGCATGGTAACCTCGATCCCGGACAACATCACGCCAACCAGTTTGGTGTGGCCACGTGGTTTCGTTTCAGCGCCATTGGTTTCGAGCGTCAGGCCCGACCTGTTGCATATTCGGGCCTGACGCCTTCACGTCGGCGCGAGCGATTCGTGCCGACCCGGGTTGTTTGCCGCGATTGGGTTGCATAGACATTGCGCAATTTCGCTGAGGCCAAGAAAGTGCCTGTCGACCGCAGTCCTTCGGCTTTGCCATGTTTACGCAATGTTGGCGCGGTAGCGCCCGGCGCGGTTTTCTGAGGGATTGTCGATGCGTATCTTGCTGGTCGAAGACGAACCCGAGATGGTTTCGGCCCTGCGTGCCGCGCTGAAGCGCCACGATATGGTGGTCGATCACGCCGGCACATTGCTGGAGGCGGAGGGGTTCGTTGCCGTCGACAGCTATGACGCCATCCTGCTCGACCGCCAGTTGCCGGATGGCGACGGGCTGTCGCTGGTGCCGAGACTGCGTTCGGCCAGGAACACCTCGCCCGTGCTGGTGCTGACGGCGAGAGGCGACACGTCGGACAAGGTCGATGGGCTGGACATGGGCGCGGACGATTATCTGGCAAAGCCATTCGCGTTCGAGGAACTGCTTGCCCGGTTGCGCGCGCTGCTCAGGCGCCCGGCGCCGCTGCAGTCGCAGTTCATCCGCGCCGGCGATCTGGTGCTCGACGTCGGACATCGCGAAGCCTCTATCCGCGCCGAACCGCTCAGCCTGCCGCGCCGCGAACTCCTTGTGCTGGAGGCTCTGATGCGCCGCACCGGCCGCATGGTGCAGCGCGAGGCGCTGATGGAGGCGGTGTTCGGTCTCGACGACGAGATCCAGTCCAACGCGCTCGACACGCACGTCTCGCGCCTGCGCCGCAAGCTCGCCGATGCCAATGCCGGGGTGACGATCAACGGCATTCGCGGCGTCGGCTATCTCCTGCGCGAGACGACATGAGCGCCAAGCGATGAGCCTCAAGCGCCCGCATTCGCTGAAATGGAGCTTGGTGCTGCGCATCGCCTTGCTGCAATGCGCCATGCTGACCCTGATCATCGTCGGCATTCTCGGCGCCATGCTGGCCACCGGCCTTATCCCGCACGATTACGAGGACGGCACGATGGACGTGCTGGCGGATGCGGTGACACGCGATGCCGGCGGCAAGTTGGTTCTGCGCGAGACCTCGGACCTGACGAAGCTGCGGTCGGGTGTTCCCGACCTCTGGTTCATCATTCGAGACAAGCAGGGGCAAAGGCTGCAGGAGGGGACCGTGCCGCCCACCTTCCAGCCTTTCACCGGACTGCTGGACACGATCAGCGACGCCCGTATCGACCATGCAATCGGACAAGCCGCGCCGCCGGAGGGAAAGATCCGCTGGACCGACACGATGGCCGGCAACGTCCAGATTTTCAGCGGCACCAAGGGCGGGCTTTCGCTGCTGCGTCTGCTCGGCCAGGCGCCGCAATTCTTCCTGCAGGGCATATTGCCGCTCGCCGGGCTGATGGCGCTGGCCACGCTGTTCGCGACGCCATGGGTGGTGCGTGGCGCTTTGTCGGGACTTGGCCATGCGGCGGCCGAGGCTGAGCGCATCGACATCGACCAGCGCGGCGTGCAGCTGCCGCTGAAGGACGTGCCGACGGAAGTGACGCCGCTGGTCAAGGCCGTGAATGCCGCCCTTGCGCGCCTCGACAAGGGCTATGAGCGCCACAAGCGCTTCCTCACCGACGCCGCCCATGAGCTCAGGACACCGGTAGCCATCCTCAACACGCGCCTCGCCTCGCTGCCGGCGACACCGGAGCGGGCACGGCTGCTGCAGGACGCGGCCAGGCTTTCGACGCTGACCGACCAGTTGCTCGACCTGCAGCGCCTCGACCGGCAGACGTCGCCGTTCGAAGCGGTCGATCTCGTGGCGACCGCGCGCGGCGTTATCGTGGACCTCGCGCCGATGGCGTTTTCTGCCGGTTACGAAATGTCGTTCGAGCCGGAACGGGACACGATTTTCGCCACCGGAGACCGCACCGCCATCGAGCGCGCGGTGACCAACATCGTCCAGAACGCCATCGAGCATGGCGGTCGCGCTGGCAAGATCACCGTCGGCGTCACAACGCCCGCCATCATCGAGGTCCGGGACGAAGGCGACGGCGTCCCGCCGGGCGAGCGGGAGCGCATCTTCGAGCCCTTCTATCGGCTGCGCCCGCAGGATCATGGCGCCGGCCTCGGCCTCAATCTCGTGCAGGAAATCATGTATCTCCATGGCGGCCGCATCGATATCCTCGATGGCAAGCCCAGCGGCGCCTGCTTCAGGATGAGTTTTCGCGCTTTACCCGTTTAGCCTTGCCGCCAACCTCGCAAGGCCGCTGGTGCGTTTGACATTGCGACAAATCGTAACTAACTAAGTTACATGAAGCGTAATAGCCGACTGTCCTCCACTCTGCACATCCTCGTTCACATGGCCGAGAAGCCCGAGCAGGCTCTGACCTCCGAGCAGCTTGCCACCTTCATCCATACCAATCCGGTGGTGGTGCGCCGGACCATCGCAGGCTTGCGTGACGCCGGCATCGTCACCTCGTCACGCGGACATGGCGGCGGCTGGCTGCTCGGGCGCGCGCCCGAGAACATTTCACTGGCCGAGATCAGCCTTGCCCTTGGCGAGACGCTGCTGCCGTTCAGCACCGAACCGGAAAGCCCGGGCTGTCTCGTCGAGCAAGCGGTGATCGCCGTGCTCGACGATTTTCGCATCGCGGCCGAGAAGCTGCTGGCGGAGAAGCTCAGCCGCATCACGCTGGCCGACCTGACAGCCGATTTTCACCGTCGTTTCGACCTCGTTGGAGTTTCCAGCCATGCAGTATGATCTTGCCGTTATCGGCGGCAGCTTCGCCGGCCTGTCCGCCGCCATGCAGGCGGCGCGGGCGCGGCGCACCGTGCTGGTGATCGACGCCGGCCAGCCGCGCAACCGCTTTGCCGCGCATTCGCACGGCTTTCTCGGCCAGGACGGACGCACGCCTGGAGCGATCCTGGACGATGCAAGGCGGCAATTGCTTGCCTACCCGACGGCCAGGCTTGTGACCGCACGGGCGGACAAAGCCATTGCCAACAGCAGCAGCGATTTCGAAATCACCACCGATGGCGGCGAGACGTTCGGCGCCGCACGACTGGTGCTGGCAACCGGCGTGCGCGACATCCTGCCGGAGGTTCCGGGGCTTGCCGAGCAATGGGGCAGAACCGTGCTGCATTGCCCCTATTGCCACGGCTACGAGGTTTCCACCGGGCCGCTCGGCGTGCTCGCGACCGGCCCGATGTCCATGCATCAGGCGCAACTGATTTCCGATTGGGGCGACATCACGCTGTTCGGCAACGGACTGATCAAGCCCGATGCCGACGAGATGCATGCGCTTGAGAGCAGGAATGTAAGGTTCGAGCCCGCGACGGTCAACGAACTGAGCGATGATGGCTCCGGCGGCTTGGTTGTCCATCTCGTCGATGGCCGGCAGGCTGGCGTCAAGGCGATATTCACCGCGCCACGCAACACGATGGCGAGCCCGCTGGCCGAACAACTCGGCTGCGGCCTCAAGGACGGCCTGCTCGGCCCGATGATATCAGTCGATGACCGGCAGCAAACGACGGTTCCCGGCGTCTATGCCGCCGGTGACGCGGCACGTGCGATGCACAACATCGCCTTCGCCGTGTCGGGCGGCACCTTCGCGGGCGTGTGCGCCCACCAGTCGCTGGTCTTCGGCTAAATTCCGCCGGCCACGCTGAGGCGCGCCCCGGCTTGCGCCAGTGCCGCGGCAATGTCGTGCGGCGGCGCGCGGTCGGTGGCGAGTTCGGAAAAGCCGTCGAAGCCGCAGACCTGGACCAGGCCATGGCGGCCGAACTTCGTGTGGTCAGTGACGACCAGCGAGCGCTGGCCCCGCGACAGCACCATGCGGGCGAATTCCGCCTCGTCCAGATCAAAGTCCATGACACCCGTCACCGCATCCACGGCGCCGGTGGAGATGATGGCGTGGCTGACCGAGAAGCGGCTGACGAACTCGATGGCCGACGTCCCGAACGCGGCGCCTGAATCGCTGCGCAGCTCGCCGCCGGCCATATAGACCTTGTTGCCGTTGATGGTGGCCAGGGTGCGGGCGATGTCGGACGAGTTGGTGACGACCGTCAGGCGCCGGTGGCCGAGCAGTTCGCGCGCCAGGAACGAGGTCGTGGTGCCGGTGTCGAGCATGATCGATTCGCCGTCGCGGATAGTGGCCGCGACCGCGCGGGCAATGCTTCGCTTGGCGTCGGCATGCTCGCGCATGCGCCGTTCGAACGGCGCTTCGCCGACCATCGACGGCAGGCCGATGGCGCCATGCATCTTCAGAACCGAGCCGTCGCCGGTGAGCGGCTTGACGTCGCGGCGCACGGTCTCGAGCGAAACGCCCAACCGGTCGGCCAGGCTGGCGATAGTGACGGTTCCCTCTTCCTGCAGCAGCCGCAGGATCTCGCCATGCCGTTTCGAGTGGTTCATATGGGCGTCCCAAATGACCGTTTCTAAGGCATTCTTAGCGCTTTTAAAGGAGCTGCCCATGCTTTCGGGCGAAACACCCAAAAAAAGTCACATCTTTTCGTTGACAGAAGAGCAACCCCGGCGTGAAATCCATCTTCAACGGGTTCGGAACTGCAGCGGGATGGTAATTGGCAGAGCCGCAATTCACTGACCCCAGGCAGCCTGTAACGTGTCTGGCGCAAGGAATTTTCAGATCCGCGGGGGCGGATGCCGGGCTCAAAAACCTGGCCAAGGGGCTCGTCGGTGCGGTGCGGGATACCGATCCTGGCATCCCGCACCGACGAGATTGTTTGCGTTTCACCACGCCGCCGTTGCGCGGCCCATGGCGCCATATCGAAGCCCAGCAAACCAGGCCTGCCAACCAGGGATGATCCCGTGATTGCCGAAGACCGCATCCACGCCCTGCCGTGCTGGACGGGCGCCATCGAGATCGCGCCGCTGCCCGGCGGCCTGAGCAACGCCAATTATGTGGTCACCGATGCGGCCGGCAAACATGTGGTGCGTTTCGGCCAGGATTATCCGTTCCACCATGTCTTCCGCGAACGGGAGGTGATGACCGCGCGGGCGGCTCACGCGGCGGGCTTCGCACCGGCGGTCCGTTATGCCGAACCGGGGATCATGGTGACGGCGTTTCTTGGCGCCAGAACCTATCTGGCCGAGGACGTGCGCGCCAATCTCCGCCGCGTCGCGACGCTGATGCGCGGCTTTCACCGCGAGATGCCCAACCATATCTCCGGCGCCGGCTTCATGTTCTGGGTGTTCCACGTCATCCGCGACTATGCGCGCACGCTCGACGAGGGCAACAGCCGCAAGCGCGGTGACCTGCCGCGCTTTCTGGCGTTGGCCGACGAACTGGAGCGCGCCCAGAAATTGCTGCCGATCGTCTTTGGCCACAATGATCTTTTGCCGGCTAATATTCTCGACGACGGCGGCAGGCTTTGGCTGATCGATTTCGAATATGCCGGCTTCAATACGGCGATGTTCGACCTTGCCGGCGTCGCCTCGAACGCGGGCATGAGCGACGAGGAATCCTTCGCCTTCCTGACCGCCTATTTCATGAAGGAACCGGACGAGGCGATCCGCCGCTCGCACGCCGCCATGCAATGTGCCTCGCTGCTACGCGAGGCGATGTGGAGCATGGTGTCGGAGCTCTATCTCGACGCCCCGGGCATCGACTACGTCGCCTACACCGAGGAAAACCTGGCGCGGCTCGACGCGGCGCTGGAAAACTACCGGATAAAATACGGGATCCTGAAATCATGACCTTGCCTAGCCAGGCCGAGATCGTCGTCATCGGCGGCGGCATCATCGGCTGTTCGACGGCCTATCATCTGGCGCGTGACCACAAGGCCGACGTGGTACTGCTCGAACAGGGCAAGCTGACCTCGGGCTCGACCTGGCATGCCGCCGGCCTGGTCGGCCAGTTGCGCTCGTCGGCCTCGATCACGCGGGTACTGAAATACTCGGTCGACCTCTACAAGGGGCTGGAAGCCGAAACCGGTCTTGCCACCGGCTGGAAGATGACGGGGTGCCTCAGGCTCGCCACCAATGCCGACCGCTGGACCGAATACAAACGGCTGGCGACCACGGCGAAAAGCTTCGGCATGGACATGCAGCTGCTGTCTCCGGCGGAGGTCAAGGCGATGTGGCCCTTGATGGAGACCGGCGATCTCGTCGGCGCCTCCTGGCTGCCGACCGACGGCCAGGCGAGCCCTTCCGACATCACGCAGTCGCTGGCCAAGGGCGCGCGCATGCACGGCGCCAATCTCTACGAGGACGTGCGCGTCACGGGTTTCGAGATGAAGGGCGACCGCATCACGGCGGTGAAGACCAATCAAGGCGACATCGCTTGCGACAAGGTGGTGAACTGCGCCGGGCAATGGGCGCGGCAGGTCGGCGCGATGGCCGGCATCAACGTGCCGCTGCAGCCGGTCAAGCACCAGTATATCATCACCGAGAAAATCGCGGGGCTGGCAACCGACGCGCCGACGCTGCGCGACCCCGATCGGCGCACCTATTTCAAGGAGGAGGTCGGCGGGCTGGTGATGGGCGGCTATGAGCCGAACCCGCAAGCCTGGACGACCAATCTTCCCGGGGGCGACGTGCCCAATGATTGGGAGTTCCGGCTGTTCGACGACGACTACGATCATTTCGAGCAGCACATGGCGCAGGCGATCGCGCGGGTGCCGGCGCTGGAGACGGTCGGTGTCAAGCAGATGATCAACGGATCGGAAAGCTTCACGCCGGACGGCAATTTCATCCTCGGTGTGGCGCCCGAATGCGCCAACATGTTCGTCGGCGCCGGCTTCAACGCCTTCGGCATCGCCTCGGGCGGCGGCGCCGGCTGGGTGCTGGCGCAATGGGTGGTCGACGGCGAGGCGCCGCTCGACCTTTGGGTGGTCGACATCAGGCGTTTTTCCAACCTGCACCGCGACCGGCAATGGGTGAGCGAACGTACGCTGGAAGCCTATGGCAAACATTACGCGATCGGCTTCCCGCATGAGGAATACACCAGCGGCCGGCCGCGCATCGTCTCCCCGCTCTACGACAGACTGAAAGACCATCGCGCCGTGTTCGGCTCCAAGCTCGGCTGGGAACGGCCGAACTGGTTCGCGCCGGAGGGCGTCGAGCCGAAGGACATCTATTCGATGGGCCGGCAGAACTGGTTCGCCGCCGTCGGCGACGAACATCGGCACGTGCGCGAGCATGTCGGTATCTTCGACCAGTCGTCCTTCGCCAAGTACGAGCTGAGCGGGCCCGACGCGGCGAGGGCCCTGGACTGGATCTGCGCCAACGATGTCGGCAAGCCGGTCGGCCGGCTGACCTACACGCAACTCCTCAACACGCGCGGCGGCATCGAGGCCGACCTAACCGTGTCGCGGCTGGCCGAGGAAAAATTCTATATCGTCACCGGCACCGGTTTCCGCACCCATGATGCCTCGTGGATCAGCGACCATATTGGCCACGGCCTCGATGCACAGCTCGCCGATGTCACCGAGGACTTCGGCACGCTGTCGCTGATGGGACCGCGCGCCCGCGACGTACTTTCGGCGGTGACCGATGCGGATGTGTCGAATGCCGGCTTCCCGTTCGGCCATGTGCGCGAGATCACAATAGCCGGTCACACGGTCCGGGCGCTGCGCGTCACCTATGTCGGCGAACTGGGCTGGGAACTGCATGTGCCGATCGCCGCCACCGGCGAAGTCTTCGACGTGCTGATGGCGGCCGGCGGGAAGCACGACATCCGGCCGGTCGGTTACCGCGCGCTGGAATCGCTGCGGCTGGAAAAGGGTTATCGCGCCTGGGGCTCCGACATCACGCCCAACGACACACCGCTGGAGGCTGGGCTCGGCTGGGCGGTCAAGCTGCGCAAGAACACCGACTTCGTCGGACGGCGCGCACTCGAGAAGGTTGGCGGCGCCTCGCTGAAGAAGTGCTTTGCCGGTTTCACGGTCTATGATCCGGAGATCGTGCTCGTCGGACGCGAGACCATCCTGCGCGATAGCCAGCCGGTCGGCTATCTCACCAGCGGCGGCTATGGCTACACGGTGGGAAAGAACATCGGCTACGGTTATGTGCGCAACGCTGACGGAGTAAGCGATGATTTTCTCGCCTCGGGCAGCTATGAACTTGTGGTGGCGATGGAGCGGACGCCGGCTCAAATCCATCTTGAGCCGCTATACGACCCGGCAATGGAGCGCGTGAAGGCTTAACTCACGCGCAAGGCGAGGCCACGGCTGGGGACGGTATCGGCCTCGCCTGGCATTGAGACATATGGTCGTGTTTCCTCGACCCGCGTGACCAGGCCTTGTGCCTCAAGTTCGGCGATGCGCGCGGCAAAACCGTGATCCCACAACGTGTTCTTGACCGTCAGCACGATCACCCCACCCGGCCGGCAGATGCGGATCAGTTCGTCCAGTCCCTCGGCGCCGACATGGCCGGAGGTAAAGACGCCGGCCGAGATGATGCCGGCATAGGTGCTGTCGGCAAATGGCAAGGCGCCGCCGAGCGCCAGGCAATGCAGCGCCGAATAGACGCCCTTGCGCGCGGCCTGATCCAGCATGCCTTGCGAGATATCCAGCGCCTCGACCTGGGGATAGCCGGCAATATCAAGCCACTCGCCGATCAGCCCGGTGCCGGCCCCGGCGTCGAGCAGCGGGGCTGACCCGCGCGGCAGATGGCGGGCGAGCAAAGCAAGGCAGATGGTCGGGTGGCGGTAGCCGGCTGCCGACATGTCGGCGTCGTAGGTTTGCGACCAGCGGTCGTACAGTGCCGCCACCTCTTCCGGGCGCTTGGCCGCGTAGACCTCGCCGAGCGCGCCTTGATGTTTGCTGTCCGCCACGTGCCCACCATTCCTCGTCTCGCCGCGATGATAGCCAAACGGCGAAAATTGTGGAACCGTGCAGCCGAGAAATAACGCGTGGGGACGCAGGCATGGGGACAGACGAGGCGCGGGCAAAACTTGCCGTCATTCCGGTACTGGCCGGCTATACTGGGCGGCTGGAACGGCTCGGCGGCTTGACCAACCTCGTCTTCAAGGCCGGCGATTACTGCCTGCGTATTCCAGGCAAAGGCACCGAGGAATACATCAACCGCGCCAACGAGGCGATTGCCGCGCGTGAGGCGGCAATAGCCGGGGTCAGCCCCGAAGTGCTGCATGCCGACGCTGCCAGCGGCCTCATGGTGACGCGCTATATCGCCGGCGCCGAGACGATGTCGCCGGAGAAATTCAGGGAGCGGCAGGGCAGCCCGGCCCGAGCGGCCGAGGCCTTCCGCAAGCTGCACGCGTCCGGCGCGGTGTTCCCCTTCCGCTTCGAACTGTTTTCGATGATCGACGACTATCTCAAGGTGCTGTCGACCAGGGATGTCGCCCTGCCCGCCGGCTATCATGACGTGGTGCGCGAGGCCGAGAGCGTACGTTCGGCCTTGGCCGTCCGCCCCTTGCCCCTCGTCGCCTGCCATTGCGATCCGCTGTGCGAGAACTTCCTCGATACGGGCGAGCGGATGTGGATCGTCGACTGGGAATATTCGGGGATGAACGACCCGCTCTGGGACCTCGGCGACCTCAGCGTGGAAGGCAAGTTCGACGCCGCCCAGGACGAGGAGCTGATGCGCGCCTATTTCGGCGGCGAGGCGAGGCCGGCGGAGCGCGGCCGCATCGTCATCTACAAGGCGATGTGCGATCTGCTCTGGACGCTGTGGGGGCTGATCCAGCTTGCCAACGAAAATCCCGTCGACGATTTCCGCGCCTATGCCGACGGCCGCTTCGCCCGCTGCAAGGCGCTGATGGAGACAGAGGAGTTTTCGCGGCACCTGGCGGCGGTACGCAAGGGCTAGGCACCAGAAATCCAGCCTTAGTTCACGCCTTTCGGCACGTTCTCCGGCGGCACCGTGGTGTCGACCACCTTCTGGCGGTGGAAGATGAACATGCCGGCCAGGACGATGATGCCCGAGCCGATCAGGATGCGCGGGCCGGGAACGTCGCCGAAGAACACCAGCCCGAACACCACCGCCCACAAGAGCAGCGTGTAGTGCAGCGGCGCCAGCGTCGAGGCCGGCGCCAATTTCAGTGCCCTGGTGATCATCAGATGCGCCCCGCAGGAAACGATGCCGAGCAGCAGCATGGCGCCGAAATCAAGCGCAGACGGCGTCTTCCAGGCGCCGATGGTGAGGGCGCCGCCAACCGCCAGCGTGCCGATCGTCTGCCATGTCACCAGATTGGTGTCGCTGGTGCCGCGCAGGCGCCGGTTAAGGATGATGGCGAAGGCGAAGGCAAGGCTGCCGACAAGTGCGAAACTCGATGACAGCGAAAACGCGGCAGAGGAGGGTTTCAGCATGATGACCACACCGCAGAAGCCAAGCAGGATCGCCACCCAGCGGCGCCAGCCGACCTTTTCGCCAAGCAGGAAATGCGACAGCGCCGCCACATAGATCGGCCCGGCCATGTAGAAGCTCATCACATCGGCAAGCGGCAGGTAGACGACGGCGGCGTAGAACAAGGCGGTGTCCAGTGTCGTCGCCACCACGCGCAGGATCTGCAACCCTGGCCGCTCCAGCTGGAACAGTCTGCCGGCGCCCTGGTTGGCGATCATCGGACCCAGCACGAAGAAAGCGCCGATCGAGCGGATCAGCACCACCTGGCCGACGGAGAAGCTGGCGACCAGCCACTTGCCCATCGCATCATTGAGCGCAAACAGGAAGTCGCCGGCCAGCATCAGCAGGATGCCGGCCAGGAGGACATTCTTGATTGTGGAATTCCGCGCCACGGGTTGCGTCATGCCGGCCCCGATTCCTCCCTCGCCCGAGCCGCGTCGTAGACGGAAGCGCCGGCTTTGACGAGGAGAAATCGGGAAATAGGTAAGACCAGCGTCGGGAATCGGCTGTATCTAGGTGGATATGTGCCTGCGATTCACCTGCGACGGCCTGCCGGAGATGGAAAGCCTGGTATCCTGCCTCGTCCGCTTCGCCACCACCTTGCCCCTGGCAATGACGCAGATGCGCTCGGCGCGCAGGCGCAGAGCCTCGATCGGATTGCCGGCATCGAGGATCACCAGGCTGGCGCGCTTGCCGACGCCGAGGCCGAGATGGTCGAGGCCCATGATCGCGGCATTGACGTTGGTGACCATATCGAAGCAGCGCGCCATGTCGGCGGGGCTCGACATCTGGGCTACATGCAGGCCCATGAAGGCGACGTCGAGCATGTCGGCGGTGCCCAGCGAATACCAGGGATCGAGCACGCAATCCTGACCCCAGCCGACACGGATGCCCAGCGCCAGCATCTCCTTGACCCGCGTCATGCCACGCCGCTTCGGGAATGTGTCGTGGCGGCCCTGCAGCATGATGTTGATCAGCGGATTGGGGATCGCGGAAACGCCGGCTTCGGCGATCAGCGGCAGAAGCTTCGAGACGTAGTAATTGTCCATCGAATGCATCGAGGTGAGGTGCGAACCGGCCACCCTGCCCTGCAGGCCGAGGCGCTGCGCTTCATAGGCGAGCTGTTCGATGTGGCGCGACAGCGGGTCGTCGGTCTCGTCGCAATGCAGGTCGACCATGAGCCCGCGTTTTGCCGCGATCTCGCACAGTTCGGTAACCGAGCGTGTGCCGTCGGCCATGGTGCGCTCGAAATGCGGAATGCCGCCGACGATGTCGACGCCAATGTCCAGCGCGCGAATGGTGTTTTTTCGCGCGGTCGGCGAGCGATAGAAGCCGTCCTGAGGGAAGGCAACCAATTGCAGATCGATATAGGGGGCGACGATTTTCTTGACCTCCAGCAGCGCCTCGACGGCCAGCAGCCGGTCGTCGCAGACGTCGACATGGGTGCGGATGGCGAGCAGCCCCATCGACACCGCCCAGTCGCAATAGGCGAGCGCCCGGTCACGCACGGCCTCGTGCGTCAGGAGCGGCTTCAGTTCGCCCCATAGCGCTATGCCTTCGAGCAGCGTGCCCGACGCGTTGATACGCGGAAGGCCGTAGGAGAGCGTCGCGTCCATGTGGAAATGCGGATCGACGAAGGGCGGTGACACCAGATTGCCATGGGCGTCGACCTCGGTCCGCGCGGAACCGTCGAGCTTCGGCTCGATCGCGGCGATCGTCTCGCCGCTGATGCCGATGTCGGCGATGCCGCCATCCGGAAGCGTGCCGCCGCGCACAATAAGATCGAAATCCATCTGTCATCATCCTGCTTGAAGAATCACTGCCGCATCGTGTCTCAAAAGACACCCCGCCGCAGCGGTTTCTTTCCATGGCGGCGAAAGGTTCCCTCCGGCGGCATCTCCCTCTATAAGCCGCCTTCGTCATCCCGGCATCAAGGATCAGCCGTTGTTTCGCTTCTTCCGCTCGACGGAGAACCAGCGCCTCGTCGCAAGGCTGCTCCGGGAATCGTTCCGGCAACACAGGGCCGGCTACGCCGCCGCCATCCTGTCGATGCTCGTGGTGGCCGGCATGACGGCCGCCAGTGCCTGGATCCTGCGTGAAATCACCAATGAATTCGTCATCGATAAACGGGTCGACCGCGTCAATATGATCGCCGTGGCGGTCGCCGGGATCTTCATCGTCAAGGGCATCGCCAATTTCGTCCAGGCCTATTTCATGAGCCGCGTCGGCAACGCCATCATCGCCGAACGGCAGCGCAAGATCTATGACCGCATCCTGGCGCAAGGCATCGAATTCTACCATTCGACCTCGTCGTCCGACCTGATCACCCGCATGACCAACAATGCCCAGGCGGCGCGCAACGTGCTCGACCTCATCGTCACTTCCTACGTGCGCGATCTGGTGACGCTGGCTGCCCTGATTGGGGTCATGGTCTGGCAGCAGCCGGCGCTGTCGCTGATCTGCTTCGTCGTCGGTCCGTTGGCCATCTATGGCGTCAACCGCATCCTGAAGCGCGTGCGCAAGTTCGCCGCCATGGAGTTCCGGTCGGTCGGCCAGATCGTGCAGGTGATGCAGGAAACCGCGATCGGCGTGCGCGTGGTCAAATCCTTCAACCTCGAAGGCCTGATGCGCAAACGCATGTACAGGGCGGTGGCGGACGTCGAGGATCGGGCCAACAACATCGCCGCGCTGGAAGCGGTGACCAATCCGGTGATGGAAACGCTGGCCGGCCTGGCGATCGCCGGCGCCGTCATGGTCAGCGGCTTGCTGGTCCTGCAGGGCGGCCAGATGCCTGGCAACATCATGGCCTTCATCGCCGCGCTGCTGCTTGCCTATGAGCCGGCAAAGCGCCTGGCGCGGGTGCGCATATCTCTGGAAAGCGGCATTGTCGGCGTGCGCATGATGTTCGAGCTCGCCGACCAGCCGCTGACATTAGCCGAGAAGCCGGATGCGAAGCCGCTTCGGGCCGGACCGGGCGAGATCCGGTTCGATGCCGTCAGCTTCGCCTATCAGAACGGTCCGCCGGTGTTGGACCGGTTCGACCTGACCCTGGCGCCCGGCAAGATGACGGCGCTGGTCGGCCCCTCCGGCGGCGGCAAGTCGACGATCCTGAACCTGATCATGCGCATGTATGACCCGAAGAGCGGCAGGGTGCTGCTTGACGGCCAGGACATTTCCCATGCCACGCTCGCCTCACTGCGGGAAAAGATCGCCTATGTCAGCCAGGATACGTTCCTGTTTGCCGGCACGATCATGCACAACATCCGGCTTGGGCGCGAGGATGCGACCGACGACGAGGTGATCGCCGCGGCCAGGGCCGCCAACGCGCATGACTTCATCGTCGCGCAGGCGAAAGGCTACGAGACGGATGTCGGTGAGAATGGCGGCCTCTTGTCGGGCGGCCAGCGCCAGCGCATCTCGATCGCGCGCGCCATGCTGCGCAATGCCGAAATCCTGCTGCTGGACGAGGCAACGAGTGCGCTCGACGCCGAGTCGGAAGCGCTGTTCCGCGACGCGCTGCAACAGCTGACGGAAGGGCGCACCACAATCGTCATCGCACACCGCCTCTCGACCGTGCACCAGGCCGACACGATCGTGGTGCTGGAAGCCGGCAAGGTGGTGGAAAGCGGGCCGCACAAGATGCTGCTCGGGCAAGGCGGGCTTTACCAGAAGCTGTATGAATATCAGCTGATGCCTTAATGTGGAGCGGCGCAAGTCGAGACAGGTAGTCCTGCGGAGTTTGTGCCGCAGCGCCTGCCTGACGAGATTCGAACTTTACTCCGGCACGTGCCTCACCGCCCCCTTGTCGGCGCTGGTGGCGAAGGCGGCGTAGGCGCGCAGCGCCGTCGTCACCTTGCGCTTGCGCTTTTCCCGCGGCTTCCAGGCGTCCGCGCCCCTGGCCTCCATCGCCGCTCGGCGCGCATCGAGTTCCGCGTCATCGACGGCAAGGCGAATGGTGCGGTTCGGGATATCGATCTCGATCGTATCGCCCTCCTGCACCAGTCCGATCAGCCCGCCTTCCGCCGCTTCCGGCGAAGCATGGCCGATGGACAGGCCCGAGGTGCCGCCGGAGAAGCGCCCATCGGTGACCAGCGCGCAGGCCTTGCCGAGGCCTTTCGACTTCAGATAACTGGTGGGATAGAGCATCTCCTGCATCCCGGGGCCGCCGCGCGGACCCTCATAGCGGATGACGACGACGTCACCAGCCTTGATCTCATTGGCAAGGATCGCCTTGACCGAAGCATCCTGGCTTTCGAAGACGCGAGCCGGTCCGGTGAATTTCAGGATCGATTCGTCGACGCCGGCTGTCTTCACGATACAGCCGTCGAGCGCCAGATTGCCTTTCAGGACGGCAAGGCCGCCGTCTTTCGAGAAAGGCGTATTGGCCGAGCGGATGACGCCTGTCTCGCGGTTCATGTCGAGCTCGTCCCAGCGACGGTCCTGGCTGAAGGCGACCTGCGTGGGCACGCCGCCGGGCGCGGCGAGAAAGAAGTCGCGCACATTCTGGCTCGAGGTGCGCGAAATATCCCAATGGTCGAGCGCCTCGCCGAGGCTCGCCGTATGCACGGTTGGCAGGTCGCGGTTGAGCAACCCGGCATTGTCGAGCTGGCCAAGGATGGCCATGATGCCGCCAGCGCGGTGGACGTCTTCCATGTGGACGTCGGA
Source organism: Mesorhizobium sp. B2-5-7 (assembly GCF_006440875.1). Lineage (NCBI taxonomy): Bacteria > Pseudomonadati > Pseudomonadota > Alphaproteobacteria > Hyphomicrobiales > Phyllobacteriaceae > Mesorhizobium > Mesorhizobium sp. B2-5-7. Next base: position 58,191 of record NZ_VFUO01000003.1, read on the forward strand.
CTTGGCCGGCGCCACCTTGCATAGCACCGGCACCCGCCGCGACAGCCGGTCGATGTCTTCCATGGTGAAATCGACCTCGCCCTCATGCGCGGCGGCCAGAATGTGCAGCACGGTGTTGGTGGAGCCGCCCATGGCGATATCGAGCGTCATGGCATTCTCGAAGGCGCCCTTCGAGGCAATGCTGCGCGGCAATGCACTCTCGTCATCCTGCTCGTAGTAGCGCTGGGCGAGATCGACGATGAGATGGCCGGCCTCGACGAACAGGCGCTTGCGGTCTGCATGCGTAGCCAGCGTCGAGCCGTTGCCGGGCAGCGACAGGCCCAGCGCCTCGGTCAGGCAGTTCATGGAATTGGCGGTGAACATGCCCGAACAGGAACCGCAGGTCGGGCAGGCCGAGCGCTCGATGACCTTGACGTCCTCGTTGGAGATCTTGTCGTCGGCGGCCGCAACCATGGCATCGACGAGGTCGAGCGCCTGCGTCTTGCCGGCCAGCACAACCTTGCCGGCTTCCATCGGGCCGCCGGAGACGAAGACGGTCGGGATGTTGAGGCGCAATGAGGCCATCAGCATGCCGGGCGTGATCTTGTCGCAATTGGAAATGCAGACCATGGCGTCGGCACAGTGCGCATTGACCATGTATTCAACGGAATCGGCGATCAGCTCGCGCGACGGCAGCGAATAGAGCATGCCGTCATGGCCCATGGCGATGCCGTCGTCGACGGCGATGGTGTTGAATTCCTTGGCGACACCGCCGGCCTTCTCGATCTCGCGCGCTACCAGTTGGCCGAGGTCCTTCAGATGGACATGGCCCGGCACGAACTGGGTGAAGGAGTTGACCACCGCAATGATCGGCTTGCCGAAATCGCTGTCCTTCATGCCAGTAGCGCGCCACAGGCCGCGGGCGCCGGCCATGTTGCGGCCATGGGTGGTGGTGCGGGAGCGATAGGCGGGCATGAATTTTCCTTGGCTGTCTGGCTGCGCTCGATGCGGAGCGTGGCGGCGCTGAATTTTGATCGCAGGGTTTATAGACCGCCAAGTATGGTCTGGCCACATTTTTGCAATGCGCCAGGTTCTCCTGAAAAAACGAGCGTCTCAGAAAAATTCGATGTCTATGTCGGGTCGGGCGTATCAAGGCCGTCCTTGGGCAGACGGCAAGAAATGGCACCATTCTCGGAGTCAGCCGTTTCATTGTAACAGCAGGAAGCAACCTAGGAGCACGACATGCAAAAGATCACCACCTGCCTGTGGTTCGACGGCCGGGCAGAAGAGGCGATGAATTTCTACGTCTCCATCTTCAAGAATTCGAAGGTTACGAGCGTTCTGCGTTGGCCCGAGGGTCACGCAGATGCGGGCAAAGTGCTGATGACCACGTTCGAGCTCGACGGCGTGCCGTTCCAGGCGCTTAATGGCGGACCGCAATTCAAGTTTAACGAGGCGATGTCACAGTCGATCGACTGCAAGACGCAGGAAGAGGTCGATTACTTCTGGGAGAAGCTTATCGAAGGTGGCGGCGAACCTTCGCAATGCAGCTGGCTAAAGGACAAATTCGGTGTGTCTTGGCAGGTCGTGCCGGAGCAGCTGCCGCGCCTGCTTCTGGATCCGGACAGGGCCAAGGCCGGCCGGGTGATGTCGGCAATGATGCAGATGAGCAAGATCGATATCGCTGAGATCGAAGCGGCGGCCAAGGGGTGATCATAAGAGTAGAGTAGTGAGTAGTTGCTAGTGAGTAGTGCGACGGGAGAACGAGGCGCACCTACTCACTACTCACTACTCACTACTCACTACTCACTAGAATCACGCCGCCTTGTCTCGCACCTGATAATCCTTGATCGTGGCGAAGCGGATCGCCTTCCAGCGTTCGGCTTCGTAGTTCAGCGAGAAGGCATGCTGGGCGAGGAAGACCGGGTCGTTGTCGAGGTCGCGGGCGATGTCGCCGCGATGCGCCTCGATGAAGCGAAGCACCTCGCCCTTGTCGTCGGCCGATATCCAGCGGCAGATGGAAAAGCGCGACATCTCGAATTCGACCGGCAGCGTATATTCGAAGTTCAGCCGCTCTTTGAGCACATCGAGCTGCAGCGCGCCGACGACACCGACGATGGCCGGCGAGCCGTCTTCCGGCGAGAACAGCTGGACGACGCCCTCCTCTGCCATCTGGTGCAGCGCTTCCTTGAGCTTTTTCGCCTTCATCGCGTCGCCGAGACGGACGCGACGCAGGATTTCCGGGGCGAAGTTGGGCACGCCGCGAAACAGAATTTCCTCGCCTTCGGTCAACGTGTCGCCGATGCGCAGCGTGCCGTGGTTCGGAATGCCGACGACATCGCCGGCAAACGCCTCGTCGGCGGTGACGCGGGTGCGGGCAAAAAAGAATTGCGGCGCCGAGAGTGACATCGGCTTGCCGGTGCGCACCAGCTTGGCCTTCATGCCGCGCTCGAGCTTGCCCGAGCAGACGCGCACGAAGGCGATGCGGTCGCGGTGATTGGGATCCATGTTGGCCTGGATCTTGAAGACGAAGGAAGTCATTTTCTCCTCCGTCGCCTCGATAGTGCGGGTATCGGCCTCCTGCGCGCGCGGCGGCGGGCCAAAGGCGCCAAGCGCCTCGATCAGGTCGCGCACGCCATAATTGCGCAGCGCCGAGCCGAAATAGACCGGCGTCAGATGGCCCTCGCGAAAGGCCTCGATGTCGAGCGGACGGCAGGCTTCTCGCGCGAGCTCGAGTTCCTCGATGAAGGCCTCGCGCTCGTTTTCCGGCAGAAGGCCGGCAACGCGGTTGGAATCGGGACCGTTGACGGGGGTGCGTTCCTTCTCGTCATCGCCCTTGCGCACGGCGTTCAGCGCCAGGTGATAGGTACCGGAGAAGGTCTTGCCACGGCCGATCGGCCAGGTGATGGGCGCGGTGTCCAGCGCCAGCTTCTGCTCGATCTCGTCCAAAATCTCGAACGGATCGCGGCTTTCACGGTCCATCTTGTTGACGAAGGTGATGATCGGGATGTCGCGCAGCCGGCAGACCTCGAACAATTTCAGCGTGCGCGGCTCGATGCCCTTGGCGGCGTCGATGACCATGACGGCCGAGTCGACCGCCGACAGCGTGCGATAGGTATCGTCGGCGAAATCCTCGTGGCCCGGCGTGTCGAGCAGGTTGAAGACGTTGTCCTCATATTCGAAGGTCATCACCGAGGTGACGACCGAAATGCCGCGCTCGCGCTCGATCTTCATCCAGTCGGACCGGGTCTGGATACGGTCCTTCTTGGCCTTCACCTCGCCGGCAAGCTGGATGGCGCCGCCGAACAAAAGCAGCTTTTCGGTCAGCGTCGTCTTGCCGGCGTCGGGGTGGGCGATGATCGCGAAAGTGCGGCGGCGCGCCACTTCCTCTGGGATAGTTTCGGGCATTCTCTTGGGATTTCCGTGTGACAGGCCGGGCTTCTAGCAGCGCAGCGCCGGGCTGTCGACCGGTCCGGCGGCGTGAACACCGCCGGTTGCGGGGCTTGCTTCAGGCTGGCTCGTTCAAGCGGCCTGCCTGAACGACCCCCGGAAGCCATCCGGCATGGCACTGCCGCGCCGCGAGATGAAAGGCAAGGGCCGTGCCCCAATCCTGGGCGACCAGCACCATGTCCTGGATGCCGAGCGCGTCGAGGAAGGCCTCGAGATAGCGCACATGGTCGAAGAAGCGATGATGTCAAGATGCATAATTTTGCGCTGCCAATGTTGGCAACGGGCCGCCGGAATGGCACTGGGATGAACCGTCCCCCGATCACGAGGCAAAGGAGCGACCATGACCGAGGCGAAACAAGTGATCGTCATCGGCGCCGGCATCATCGGTGCCTCCATCGCATGGCATCTGACCAAGGCCGGGGCGCGGGTGACGGTGATTGCCGACAGCAAAATCGGTGGTGTCGCAACGCCGAACTCGTTTGCCTGGATCAATGCAAGCTGGGGTAACCCGGAGCCGTATTTCCGGCTGCGCACCCGCGCCATGGCTGAGTGGGCTCGCCTAGCGCGGGACCTGCCCGGCCTGCCGCTCAATTGGTGCGGCGGCCTGTGCTGGGATCTGCCGGCGGCCGACATGGAGACCTATGCAGCGGAGCATTCTGAGTGGGGCTACGGAATCGAGCGCGTCGACCGCGGCGAGGTGGCGCTCATCGAACCCAATCTCACCGAGCTTCCCGATTTCGCCCTGCATGTCGCAGAAGAGGGTGTCGCCGAGCCTGTCGCGGCCACCAAGGCACTGCTGGCCGATGCCGAACGGCGCGGCGCGCGAATCCTCTTCAGCACGGTGACGGCGCTTGTCCAAAGCGTCGGCAAGGTCACCGGCGTGGACACATCGCATGGACTGTTTGCCGCCGACGAGGTGGTGATCGCGGCCGGCGTGGGTTCGCCAGACATTGCCGCGACCGCCGGCATCAACCTGCCGATCGAGACACCGCCCGGGTTGATCGTCCACTCGCGGCCTTACAAGAAACTGCTCAACGGGCTGGTGCTGGCCGAGCGCCTGCACATGCGTCAGACCGCCGAGGGTCGAATCATCGCCGGCTCGGATTTCGGCGGCGCCGATCCCGGCATGGACGCCGAAGCCACGGCGCGTGAATTGTTCGCGGCCATGAAGGCCATGCTGCGCGACAGCGACGGGCTGGAGCTGGATTTCCACACCGTTGGCTACCGGCCGACACCGATCGACGGCTTTCCGATCATCGGCCGCGCCAAAGGCAAGGAGGGTGTCTATATCGCGGTCATGCATTCCGGCATCACTCTGGCGCCAGCCATCGGCCTGTTCGCCACGCGCGAAATTCTTGATGGCAAGCGCGACACGCTGCTGGCGCCCTACGGATTGGATCGCTTCGCTCAATAGCCGGGCGGACGGCGAAAGCCGCTGGTCAAGGGCATCATCGCCCTGGCGATGCCGAGCAGCCGCGCCTCCGACCAGCGTTTGCCGACCAATTGCAAGCCGATCATCACGCTGCACGCCATGATTGAGGTCGTCACTCTACGGCGCCCCCTTTGTCCTGCCGGACATCTCCCCCACGGGTGGGGAGATTGGCAGTTTTCGGCGCTTCGCTCTGTCCTGCAACGCTGGGGATTGGCGAAAGCCATTGAGGCATCCGATCTCCCCCCTTGTCGGGGAGATGTCCGGCAGGACAGAGGGGGGCGCTGTCCCGCGACGTTACTCAATGCGGCGAAAGCCTATCCAACCAGCGCCAGTTTTGCCGCGACCGGAGCGAATGGATGTATGTCGATGCCATCCCTGGTCATGGTGACGAAGCTCGATGGCGGAATCGCCTGCCAGTCGCCGCCCTCGCGATCGAAGGGTTCGGAGACGATGCAGCGGCCGGCCCCTTTGCGGAAAATGGACGTGTAAAGCGTCGGAGCCTGGCCATCGGTGGCATAGCGCACCGCATACAATGCCTGTCCGTCGCAGAAGGCGGCGGTCAGTTTCAGCGCCGGCTCGAGACCGGCACGACGCGAGGCTTCCAGCACCCGGCTGGTGGCGCGCGAGACGGCGCCTTGCGGGTCGGCCGAAAGACCCTCGTCGATCATGAGCAGAAAAAAGAGTTCGGAATCGGTGGTGCCTTCGCGCTGGTCGAAAACGGCGTCGGACAGCGAGTTCTCCAGCGCGCGGCGGATTTTTTCGAAACCGCCGATCTGGCCGTTGTGCATGAACGACCAGCCTTCTGAGATGAACGGATGGCAGTTCATGCGGCTGGTGGCGCTGCCGGTCGAGGCCCTGACATGGGCGAGGAACAGGCTGGACTTGATCTGCCGGCACAGGCTTTTCAGATTGGGATCGGACCAGGCCGGCAGGATATCGCGGTAGAGGCCGGGTTCTGGCCTCTCGCCATACCAGGCAAGGCCGAAGCCGTCGCCATTGGTGGGCGACTTCGCTTCCTGGGCGCAATGGCTCTGGGCGATCAGCGAGTGACAGGGCGCCGTGAGGATGTCTTCGAGAAAGACCGCTTCACCGAGATAGGCCGCCCACCGGCACATCGCTTCTGTCTTCCTCTAGGCGCGATCCGGAAGAGCAGCGGGCTCGTTGATCGCGTGCGTGCCTCTGTTGTGCGTCCGCTCGTAGAGCTCGCGAATGATTCGGCTGGCGGTAGTCTCGAAGAGAAATGGCAAGAAAGCGTGAACAAAAGCTGCTCCCGCCGCCATCAGCAGGCGCGAGGAAAACCAGGCGGCGAAGGCCATATGGCTGAAATAGGTTTCGCCGACCTTGGCCGGATGAGAGGTGAAAATCCTTGCGACCGACATGCTGTTTCCCCTTCAGCGCTTTTCGTTTCGATATGAGTATCCTGGCACGCCTCACCGGTTCATTGGTCCCAAAATATCCTTGTATTTTGCTATTCCATGGGACAAATATCCCAATATGAGCTTTGACATCGACGAAATTGATCGAAAACTGCTCGCCGAATTGCAACGTGACGGCACGCTGTCGGTCGACCAGCTGTCGGAGCGCGTGGCCTTGTCGCGCAATGCCTGCTGGCGTCGCGTCAAGCGGCTGGAGGAAGATGGCGTCATCACCGGCCGCGTGGCGCTGGTCGATGCCGAGAAGCTCGGGCTGGGCCTTTCGGTGTTCATCCTGATCCGCACATCCAATCACGACCCCGACTGGCTGCAGAAATTCCGGGCGGCGGTGACCGGTCTTTCCGAGATCATCGGGGTCTACCGGATGTCCGGTGATCTCGACTATGTGCTGCGCGCCCGCGTCGCCGACGTGAAAGCCTATGACCGGCTCTACCAGCGGCTCATCGCCAAGGTGGCTTTATCCGATGTCTCCGCCTCCTTCGTGATGGAGGAGATCAAGGAGACGACGGTGGTTCCTATGGAACTCCGCTAGGCCACAGTGATGCCTGAAAGAAAGCCGTTGATAGCGCCGCGGTCGAGTTGACCGAATCGACATTCGCGCCGATAGGATCGATTTTATGCGCGCAGCCCTTCAAACACCTTCCGTCATCGGTCCCACCGTCGGCTTCGTCAGGTTGCCGCATGGCGAGGGACTTCCGCTTCCCGCCTATGAAAGCGCCGGCGCCGCCGGCATGGATTTGCGCGCGGCGGTGCCTGAAGACCGGCCGCTTCTGATCCTGCCGGGCAAGCGCGCCTTGGTAGCGACGGGGCTGATCCTGGAAATTCCCGAAGGCATGGAAGGCCAGGTGCGGCCCCGCTCGGGCCTTGCCTTCAAACACGGCCTTACCGTCCTCAATTCACCGGGCACGGTCGACAGCGATTATCGCGGCGAGGTGAAGGTGCTGCTGGTCAATCTCGGCGACGAGGATTTCGCGGTGACGCGCGGGATGCGCATTGCCCAGATCGTTTTCGCCGCGGTGACGCAGGTGGCGGTTGAAGAGCGTTCGCTGGCCGGCGGCACGGCGCGTGGCTCGGGCGGATTCGGATCGACCGGCACCGCCTGATGCCTGGCTGTGTTTCGGCACAGTGAACCGTTTTGCCGGGTAGACTGATCCAACATGACTGGAACACGCCCCCTGCCAAAGCTCGTCATCTTCGACTGCGACGGGATCCTGGTCGATACCGAGAACCTCGCCAACCGGCGCCTGGCCGAATGGCTGAGCGACGCCGGTTTTCCAACGACCTTCGAATATTGCCGCAAGAACTTCTCCGGCCGCAGCATGGTCTCGGTGCAGAAGGAGATCGAAGAGACGACCAGCGTCAGGCTCGGCGCCGATTTCGTCGAGCGCTGGAATGCCGGCCTGCCGGATCTGTTCGCTCACGGTGTCGAGGCGATCCCTTATGTCCGGGAGTTCATCGAGGCGGTCCGCGCGGCCGGCATCGCTTATTGCGTCGCCACCTCGGCCAGGATCTCCAAGATGCACATAACGCTTGGCCAGACCGGTCTGTTGCCGCTGTTCGAACATGCCATGTTCAGCGCCACCATGGTGTCGCGCGGCAAGCCGTTCCCCGACCTGTTCCTGCATGCGGCCAAAACGATGGGCTTCCCGCCCGCCGACTGCATCGTCATCGAAGACAGCGTCGCCGGCACGCAGGCTGGCATCGCCGCTGGCATGCGCGTGTTCTCCTATCATGGCGACCCCTATTCCGACCGCGACGGCTTGATCCAGGCCGGCGGCATCCTGTTCGACGACATGCGCGAACTCGCCGGGCTGGTGCCGATCCACTGATCCGCTGCACTGGACGCCACGAAGCGCTGTGCTATCTTCCGCGCGCCCGACAATGGGGCGCCGCCATGCCAACGTACCTGCTTCGCTTCATCCACCTGGGGTGCTGCTGCGGCTTTTGGGGATGGCGGCCTCTTCACAAGCCGTCAGTTTCCCTGACCTCGGCAGCGCGCTGCCCGTCACAAGGATGCCACCTCCGTGCCTGTCGAGATGCGCCACATCGACGCTTTCGAGAAATTGGCAGCAGAGAACGAGAAACGCTTCTGAACCAACCGCATTCGTTTGCCCGGCCGCAAACAGCGCGGTAGCATCCGCCCCAATACTCGTTATGGGGGAGCATTCATGGACAAGGGCAAGATTTTTCGCGACCTGCATGCCTCGACCTTCGTCATGCCCAATCCTTGGGATCCGGGCACGACGAAGCTGCTCGGATCCTTCGGCTTCAAGGCACTGGCCACCACCAGCGCCGGCTTTGCCTTTTCGCGCGGCCTGCCGGATGGGGCAGTGACCTTCGACCAGATGATCCATCATTGCCGCGAGGTGACGGGCGCGACCGACCTGCCGGTCTCGGCCGATCTCGAGAAGGGCAAGGGGGACAGCGCCGAGCAGGCCGCCGAAACCATTTTCGCGGCGGAAGCGGCCGGGCTTGCCGGCTGCTCGATCGAGGATCACACCGGCGATCCTGAAAAGCCCATCTACGAGTTTTCGCACGCGGTGGAGCGCGTCGCCGCAGCGGTGGAGGCGGCGCGGGCGCTGAAGCGCGACTTTGTCTTCACGGCGCGGGCCGAGAATTTCCTCTGGGGCAAGTCCGATCTCGACGACACGATCAAGCGGCTGCAGGCGTTCGAAAAAGCCGGCGCCGACGTGCTCTATGCACCTGGTATCGGCGATGTCGAGATGGTGCGGACCTTGTGTTCGTCGGTCGGCAAGCCGGTCAATGTCATGGCGAGGCCCGGCTTCACCATCGCCGACCTCGCCATGGCCGGTGCCAAGCGGATTTCGCTTGGGCCATGGCTGACCAATTTCGCCTACGGCATGCTGGAGACGGCGGCGCGCGAGATCCAGCAGGACGGCACGTTCGGCTTCACCCGCGCCGCCATGCCGTTCGGCAAGCTGCAGGCGCTGTTCGGCAAATCCCAGGGCTAGAATGAGTTCGGCCGCATGAACCTTACCGTTGTCGACATGCATACGGGTGGCGAGCCGCTACGGATCGTCACGGGCGGTTATCCCGCTATCCCCAAGGGCACCATCCTGGAGAAGCGCGCCTATGTGCGGGACCATCTCGACCATTTGCGCAAGTTGCTGATCTTCGAGCCGCGCGGCCACTATGACATGTATGGCGCTTTGCTGGTCGAGCCCGATTTGCCCGGCGCCGACCTCGCGGTGCTGTTCATGCACAATGAGGGCTATTCGACCATGTGCGGCCACGCCATCGTCGCGCTCGGCCGCTACGCCGTCGATCAGGGGCTGGTGGCGAAGCAGGAGCCGTTCACCACCGTGAACATCGAGGCGCCGTGCGGCATGGTCGTCGCCTCGGTCGCGGTCAGCGATGGCAAGGCCGGCGCGGTGTCGTTCGAGAGCGTGCCGGCGTTCCTGTTCGCTGGCGATCGACAGATCGAGCTGACAGGCTATGGCAAGGTCGGTTTCGATATCGCCTATGGCGGCGCCTTTTACGCGCTGGCCGACTGTCATCAATTCGGCTTGGAGTTCGGCCGCGACCGCGTGCGCGATTTCGTCGACGCGGCAACCACGCTGACGAACCGGCTGAAGGCCGAGTTTCCGCTGTCGCATCCCGATCATGATGACCTCGCCTTCCTCTATGGCACCATCCTGACCGATGGAAAGGACGCCTTTTCCGGAGAGGCCACCAGGAATGTCTGCGTCTTCGCCGAGGCGGAGGTCGACCGCTCGCCGACCGGTTCCGGCGTCACCGCCCGGCTGGCGGCCATGCATGCCAAGGGCGAGATCGCCGTCGGGCAGACGCGAACGTTCGAGAGCATCGCCGGCTCGCGCTTTTCCGGGGCGGTGGCGCGAGCAGCGCGAGCCGGCCCGCATGAAGCGATCGTCGCCCGTGTCGGCGGCCGTGCCTATTATTCCGGACGAGCCGAATTCATTGTCGAGCCGGACGACGAGTTGGGGCGGGGATTTCTGCTACGCTGAAGAGATTTAGCGCCGCGACGCGCGTGCGACTTCCCGCGCCGAGATCGCCTTGTGCAGATGCACCATCATGGCGGCGGCGAAGAGCGGCGTCAGCAGGTTGAGCAGCGGCACGGCGAGGAAGGCCGCGACAACCAGCCCGGAGAGAAACACCGTACCGGCATACCGCCTGCGCAGGGCCCGGGCCTCTTCTTCCCCGCGAAAGCGCATGGCGGCGAATTCGAAGAATTCGCGTCCGAGCAAATAGCCGTTGACGATGAAGAAGGCGGCGATGTTGATACCTGGCACCAGCAGAAGCAGCAAGGCGACGATGTTGCCCAGGATGACGATGCCGAAGAATTTTATCGCCAGCACCAGCGAGCGCAATACCGGCATGGCGCGTCCGGCTGGGTCGCCGGGATAATCGGTGCGCTCGACCACTTCGGCGACATCGTCGAGGAACAGGCCGGCGATCACCGCCGTGACCGGTGCGATCAGAAGCGCCATGCCGAACGCCAGCGCGATGCCCGCGACGATGCCGCCCAACCAGCCGGCCCAGGACGGCATGCCGGGCAACAATGTTTGCAGCCACGGCAGGGCAAGCCATTCGACAAGGCTGGTCAAGCCGAACCACAGGGCGACCAACGCCAGCAGGGTCAGGCCGAGCGTCTTGATGAACACGGCGCGAAACGGAGGCGAGAGCAGCTCAAGGGCCGCGGTGCGGGCAGCGTCGAAAATCACCGTGCTTCACCCCCAGGTCAGCGGACACAGCCACAAGGCAGGACGCCTCCGAGATAGGCGGTGCGGCCCGCGAGCACAAGCGCGGGCCGTTGCTTGCCTTCGTATGTTCCCCAGATCTGCCTATCGGGCTAAGCCCGGCTTACGAACCGGTATGGTCATGGCCGCCACGCCGGCGACGACAAACCCCATGCCGAGCCAGGCCGTGGGCCCCAGGCTTTCGCCGAGGAAGACGGCGCCGATGCCGACGCCGATCGGCACCCGCAGATAGGCCTGAGACGTGGTGCCGACCGAACCCAGCGTGTGGATCAGGCGGAAATAGATGACGAAAGCCAGTGCCGTCGAAAACACGGACAGGCCGAGCAGGGCAAGGATGGAAGCCGTCGAAGGCGCCAGCGTCCATGGCTGGTCGACCGCCAGGCTGAGCGGTCCCAGCATGACAGCGCCGCACAGCATCGAACCGGCGGCGGGAAGCATCGGATCGAGGCCCTTGAAGCCTCGGCCGAAAATGGCGGCGCCCGCATAGCACACGGTTGCCGCGACGATGGCGATCTGTGCCCAGAGCTGGTGGCCGATGCCGCCAAGCGCCTGCGTGCCGACGATGAGGCAGATGCCGGCGATGCCGGCGCCAACGCCGACCAGCTTGCGCACGGTCACCGGCTCATGACGGGTGATAAGCGCCGTCAGCAGGAAGGTGAAGATCGGCGAGGTGGCGTTGAGGATGGTGGCAAGGCCGGCGTCGACCGAACGCTCGGCCGCGGCGATCAGCGTGAACGGGACGACGCTGTTGAGGCAGGCCTGGAAGGCGAAGCGGCGCCAGCTTGCCGCATCGCCCGGCATGGCAAGCCCGCGCCAGCGGATAATGGCGAACAGGATGGCGCCGGCGATCAGGGTGCGGGCCGCGATGAAGGTGATGGGCGGGATGGTCTCTACGCCGATCTTGATGAAGGTATAGGAGGCTCCCCAAAGCACCGCCAGCACACCGAGCAATGCCAGGTCGATGGTCGTGTTGCTTTTGGCAGGCATGGGCTCGCGCCTTCGGACCGTGATTGAACAGGCGCAGATGTAGGCGACATCGCGACGAGATGTTTCGGCCACGGTCGAATTGTCGTAGCGCCTGGCTGGCGCGGCAAGGACAGAAAATCGGTTGCCAGTTTTCAGGGTCATGCTGTAGACCCGCGCGGGCATGGCAAGAAGCCGGCCCGGGTTTTTGGCGGAGACATTGATGCCGGATTATGACGTGCTTTGCATCGGCAATGCGATTGTCGACATCATCGCCCAGTGCGAGGAGGAATTCCTCGAGACCAACGGCATCATCAAGGGCGCGATGAATCTCATCGACACGCAGCGCGCCGAATTGCTCTATAGCCGCATGGGCCCGGCGATCGAGGCCTCCGGCGGCAGCGCCGGCAACACGGCGGCCGGTGTTGCCTCGTTCGGCGGACGCGCCGCCTTCTTCGGCAAGGTCTCCAGCGATGCGCTGGGCGAAATCTACGCGCACGACATCCACGCGCAGGGTGTCGCCTTCGACACCAAGCCGCTCGAGGGCGAGCCGCCGACGGCGCGCTCGATGATCTTCGTCACGCCCGATGGCGAGCGTTCGATGAACACCTATCTCGGCGCCTGCGTCGAACTCGGGCCGGAAGATGTCGAAGCCGACAAGGCGTCCGGCGCCAAGGTGACCTATTTCGAGGGTTATCTGTGGGACCCGCCGCGCGCCAAGGAAGCCATCCGGCAGACGGCGAAACTGGCGCACGCGGCCGGCCGCGAAGTATCGATGACCTTGTCGGATTCGTTCTGCGTCGACCGTTACCGCGACGAGTTCCTAGACCTGATGCGTTCGGGCACGGTCGATATCGTTTTTGCCAACAGCCACGAGATCAAGTCGCTTTACCAGACGTCATCGTTCGAGGAAGCGCTGGCGCGGATCCGCAAGGATTGCAAGCTCGCGGCGGTTACCCGCTCCGAAAAGGGCTCGGTTATCGTGCGTGGCGACGAGACCGTGATCATCCAGGCGACCGCCATCAAGGAACTGGTCGACACGACGGGCGCCGGCGATCTCTACGCCGCCGGTTTCCTGCATGGCTACACACAAGGACGCGACCTCCAGACCTGCGGCGATCTTGGCTCACTGGCGGCCGGATTGGTGATCCAGCAGATCGGCCCCAGGCCAAGGCAGAACCTGCGCAAAGAGGCCGAGCAGGCGGGGTTGCTGTAACAACGCCTTTCTCTTCGCCCGCTGTTGGGGAAAGGAGGCAAGCGCGGACAGCTTCTCATCGTCGCGCAGTTGTCACATACCGCTCCTACACGCAAATGCGAGCGTGCCGTGACTGACATTTCGACATGCTAATCGGGGTGTGAAGCAATGCAGGACAGCAACCTGTCGGGTCGCTGCATCCGTTGCCGTCGCACTTTCCGCTTTCCGCCGTAACCGTTCAACAACAGGCCGCGGTCGAGGGAGGAGAGCGCGCGGCCCAGAAAACAGATGCATGACAAGATTTCAGACCAAGACGACATTTCAGACCAAGACGACCGGCATCACGCAGGACGATTTCGCCGACATGGTGGCGGAAAGGGTCGAGCGTGCGCTTGCCCACTATGACGAAGCCATCAACGGCCCCACAATGGTCTCGGTCGGCAAGATCGCCGGTTCGATAGCGTCCGCCGTCACCTTGCTTTCGCCCAAGCACCAGCGCGCCATCGACGCCATCCATGCCGACCTTCCGGGCCTGGCCCAGAAATTCGTGCGGGCGCTGGCGGCGGAAGCCGCCCGCCGCGGCGAAGCCGGCACCGCTGGCGCGGACAACCTGTCCTCGGCCCTTTTGGCCGACGCCGAAACCCCGCTCCCGCTCCCCCAGTCCGACGACCTCGAATCGATGCTGATCGAGGACTGGGCCGGACGCGTCGCCGGCTCGACCTATCTGGAAGAGAACCTGCGCATCGCCCGCTCCACCTTGCACCGCTGGCAGAGGCGCGGCGACGTCATCGCTCTGCGCAAGGGTGGCCGCAAGCACGTCTTCCCGCTGGCGCAGTTCGTCGATGGCAGGCCGGTCGCGGGCATAAGCGACGTGCTGGAGCTGATCGGCAATCCGAGACTCGCATGGCTGTGGCTGACCCGTCCAGCGGCGCACCTTGATGGGCGTATTCCCATCGACCTGCTGCGGCAGGACCAGGCGGAGGAAGTCGTGGAGGCGGCGCGGGCGTTCGCGCCGGGGTGAAGTCGGCGCGCTGTCAGCCGTTTCGTTCCGCGAGCAGGCCGAGATAGTGCTGCAGCACCGCCGCCCCGGCAAGCGACGTGACATCGGCGTGGTCATGGCGGGCGCCACCTCCACAACGTCGGCGCCGACAATGAGTGCCCGTGCCGGGAGATAGGCCGGGTCGAGGCAATCGATGTCGAAGGTCAGACGCGAGCCCGATCTTCCACGACCCGGCGCTTGCCGTCCGTGAGGCCGTGAATGGCGGCGGCGTGGCGCTGGCCGACAACATCATGGTCGAGGACCTGCTGGCCAGCGGCCAGCTGGTCGCGCCCTTCACGATCCGCCACGCAATTCCACAGAGCTACTGCCTGTGGCAGAAGCCGGGCAACCGCATTTCAATCAGGGTCAGGCTGTTCCGGGATTGGCTGCTGTCGGAGATCGCCAGCCACAAGCAGGTGATGCGGCTGGCGCGAGCGTCCAACACCGGGGAAGCCCCTCAGTTCCCTGCCGAATAGGCCGCGATCGCCGCCATGTTCACGATATCGCTGTCCTTGGCATTCAGCGACACGATCTGCACCGGCTTGTTCAGGCCGACCAGCAGCGGGCCGATGACGGTCGAGCCGCCCAGTTCCTGCAGCATCTTGGTCGAGATGGAGGCCGAGTGGAAAGCCGGCATGACCAGGACGTTGGCCGGACCGGTCAGCCTTATGAACGGGTATTGCGCCATGGCGCGGGCGTTGAGCGCGACGTCGGCGGCCATCTCGCCGTCATATTCGAAGTCGACGCGGCGCTTGTCGAGGATGCGCACGGCTTCCTGGACGCGCTCGGAACGTTCGCCCTGTGGATGGCCGAAGGTGGAATAGGCAAGCATGGCGAGCCTTGGCTCGTAGCCCATGCGGCGGGCGAAGCCTGCCGCTTCCTCGGCAATGTCGGCGATCTGCTCGGCGTTGGGCATGTCGTGTACGGCGGTGTCGGCGACGAGCACCGTCTTGCCGCGCGCGAGCACGATCGAGACGCCGATGACGCGGTGGCCGGGCTTGGCGTCGATGACGCGCCTGATGTCGTCGAGCGCGGTCGAATAGTTGCGGGTCACGCCGGTGACGATGCCGTCGGCGTCGCCCAGCGCCACCATGCAGGCGGCGAAATGGTTGCGGTCATTGTTGATCAGCCGCTGGCAGTCGCGGAACAGGAAGCCTTTGCGCTGCATGCGCTCGTAGAGATAGTCGGTGTAGATCGAATTGCGGCGCGACAGGCGCGCATTGATGATCTCGATGCCTTGCTTGTTCAGGTCGATGCCAGCGTGCCTGGCGTTCTCCTTGATGACGTCGTCGCGACCGAGCAGGATGGCGGTGCCGAGCCGCTGGTTCACGTAGGAGACGGCGGCGCGCATCACCTGCTCCTCCTCGCCCTCGGCGAAGACGATGCGCTTGGGCTGGCGGCGCACGCGGTCGTAGATGCGCTGCAGCGTCGAGGCGATCGGGTCGCGGCGGGCGGAAAGCTCCTGCGCGTAACGGTCGAGATCGAGGATCGGCTTGCGGGCGACGCCCGAATCCATTGCAGCCTTGGCCACGGCGATCGGGATGGCCGAGATCAGGCGTGGGTCGAACGGCACCGGGATGATGTAGTTGGGGCCGAATTTCGGCCGGTTGCCCTGATAGGCCGCGGCGACGTCGTCGGGCACGTCCTGGCGCGCCAGTTCGGCCAGCGCGCGGGCGGCGGCGATCTTCATGTCGTCATTGATGGTGGTGGCCCTGACATCCAGCGCGCCGCGGAAGATGTAGGGAAAGCCGAGCACGTTGTTGACCTGGTTGGCGTAATCCGACCGCCCGGTGGCCATGATGGCGTCGGTGCGGATCTCGGCAACTTCCTCCGGGGTGATCTCGGGATCGGGGTTGGCCATGGCGAAGATGATCGGGTTCTTGGCCATCGACTGCACCATGGTGGTGGTCAGCGCCCCCTTGGCCGAAAGCCCGAGGAAGACGTCGGCGCCGTCCAGCGCTTCGGCCAGGGAACGCGCCTCCGTCTTGACCGCATGCGCCGATTTCCACTGGTTCATGCCCTCGGTGCGGCCCTGGAAGACAACCCCCTTGGTGTCGCACAGGATGATGTTTTCTGGCGAAAAACCCATCGCCTTCATCAGCTCGATACAGGCGATGCCGGCCGCGCCCGCACCGTTGCAGACCAGCTTCGTGGTCTTCATGTCGCGGCCGGTTATTTCCAGCGCGTTGATCAGACCGGCGGCCGAGATGATGGCGGTGCCGTGCTGGTCGTCATGGAAGACCGGAATGTCCATCAGTTCGCGCAGGCGCTGTTCGATGATGAAGCACTCCGGCGCCTTGATGTCCTCCAGGTTGATGCCGCCGAAGGAAGGACCGAGGAAGCGCACGCAATTGATGAACTCGTCGGCATCCTCGGTGTCGACCTCGAGGTCGATGGAATCGACATCGGCGAAGCGCTTGAACAGCACCGCCTTGCCTTCCATCACCGGCTTCGAGGCCAGCGCGCCGAGATTGCCTAGGCCAAGTATGGCGGTGCCGTTTGAGATGACGGCGACCATGTTGCCGCGCGTCGTGTAGTCGAAGGCTTTGGATGGATCCTCGGCGATGGCCCGCACGGGCACTGCCACGCCAGGCGAATAGGCGAGGCTGAGATCGCGCTGCGTCGTCATCGGCTTGGTGGCGACGATCTCCAGCTTGCCGGGCCGGCCCATGGCGTGGAATTCGAGCGCTTCCTGCGCGCTGACGGACGGACCGTTGTTCTCGGTTTTCCTGGCCATGGTGCTTTTGATTTCCTCGCCGGTGCGGCACCTCCTTGAAGCGGGTACCTGTGTGCTTGCGAATTAAGACCACGGGCCGCCGCGTGTAAACCACGAAGCTGGGCAAAGCTGCTTCAAAGCGGAGACGGCCGGTCAGAAGCCGTTTGGCCGCCTTCTTAATGCCGTGATTTCATTCGCGTGCCGGCGCACCGCCGCCCAGCGCCGCAGCAGCCCAATTTCGGGAAACGGCCATTGCGACAGCGGCGGTTGGCTGCTTCCCATCCTCTTCAACAGGTCGGACAGGGACACTGTGAGTTCCTGCCGTTGAGCCCGCACCTTGGCCAGCGTGCGGTTGCGAATCTCATCGCGGGGAATGGCGCGGTCGCGCAACGTCTCGACCGCGCGCCGGATCGCCGCCGGATCGGGCTCGGCGATGATGCAATAGTCCGGATCGAAAAAGACGTCCCGGCCGCCGAGACTGGGCGTGCTCACCACCGGCAACCCCGCCATCAGATATTCCATGCTGGAGCGCATCGCTCCTTCCGCCGCCGACAGACAGAGACCAACCGCGGCCTGGTTGTAGACGCGATTGACCTCCTGGGCTGTCAGCCGGCCAGTCAGGCCATTGACGATCGGGTTGGCGATATGATGCAGCGGCGATTGCGCATGCAAGCGGCGGATGAAGGCACGGTTGCCGACCCGCGGCAACTCGCCGATCGAAAAGGTAATGTGGGCGAGCCTTTCGATATCGAAGGCGAGGTGGTGGCGCTTGGTGTGCGAGATGCGAGCATTATAGACCGCGTCGAACTCGACGGGGACATCCGGCAAGGGCCGAAAGATGTCCTCGCTGACCATCAGATTGTGGTTGGAGAAGATCGCGGTTCCTCCGACGGTGGTGACCAGACGGCGCTCTTCCTCGGTGTTGCAGAGAAAAATCAACTCATGAGCTGGAAACCGCTCGCGGTGCCAGGCGAGGTCCCTCGCGAGCTTTGGGATGAGACGCGGCCGCTCGAGTGTCCAGTTAGGCATCATCAGAAAGGCGGCGCGACGCGAAGCGAAGCGCCGGGCGATCGCCACGATCGAGCTGAGCGGCCGTGCCCCGCCGATCGGCGTGTAGATCACCAGCGGATCATAACTGAGGACATGGACAGCTACCCGGATGCTTCCGTCGAGACCGGAGAAAGGGCCGGTAGTCGGAAGGATGAAAGGAAGCCGATTGGCCGCCAGCTGCTTCAGATTGCCTACACTTTGGCCGGCCTGGCGAGCAGCATTGAGCCAGAAGCGTTCGAGCGCCGAGTCGATAGGTCCCACCATCTCCTCGAACGTTTCGTGCCCGTCTTTGTCCATGACGCCCCCGCCATTATTGCCCAAGGTGACAGATATTCGCGATCGCCGCGTCGGGCAATGCAGCTGAACAGCCGTTCCATGAAGATGGCTCGCGGTCTTCCCCTGCTTTTCGATGGTCCGGCATTAAACCCCGCCATCACATCTGCTAGCGTGCCGCGCCATGAACATGCACAGCCCGAACGAGCCCGACGCCGCCCCCGAGGCGATGACGCCGCCGCAGCCCGGCGTTGCCGCCGTCACGCCGATGATGGAGCAGTTCATCGAGATCAAGGCGGCCAACCCGGATTCGTTGCTGTTCTACCGCATGGGCGATTTCTACGAGCTGTTCTTCGACGATGCCGAGAAGGCGAGCCGGGCGCTGGGCATCGTGCTCACCAAACGCGGCAAGCATCAGGGCCACGACATTCCAATGTGCGGCGTGCCGGTGCATGCGGCCGACGACTATTTGCAGAAGCTGATCGGCCAGGGCTTCCGCGTTGCCGTCTGCGAGCAGATCGAGGATCCGGCCGAGGCCAAGAAGCGCGGCTCCAAATCGGTCGTGCGCCGCGACGTGGTGCGGCTGGTGACGCCGGGAACCATCACCGAGGACAAACTGCTGGCGCCGTCGGAATCGAGTTATCTGATGGCGTTGGGTCGGGTGAAGGGCGGCAGCGAGCACAGCTTTGCAATTGCCTGGATCGACATCTCGACTGGTGCTTTCCGCGTCGCCGAGACCACCGCCGACCGGCTGCTGGCCGACATCTTCCGTGTCGATCCGCGCGAACTCATCGTCGCCGAGCCGGTGTTTCATGATCCCGACCTGAAGCCGGTGTTCGACGTGCTCGGCCGTGTCGCCAGCCCACAGCCCCCGAGCCTGTTCGATTCGGCCTCGGCCACGGGGCGGATCGCGCGTTTTTTCGAGGTGGCGACACCGGACAGTTTCGGCACGTTTTCGCGCGCCGAATTGTCGGCGATCTCAGGCGCCATCGCCTATGTCGAGAAAACGCAAAAGGCCGAGCGGCCGCCGCTGTCGCGGCCCGAGCGCGAGGAGCAGGGCTCGACCCTGTTCATCGATCCGGCGACGCGCGGCAATCTCGAACTGTTGCGTACGCTGTCCGGCAGCCGCGAGGGTTCGCTGTTCAAGGCAATCGACCGCACGGTGACCGGTGGCGGCGCGAGGTTGCTCGCCGACCGGCTGATGGCGCCGCTGACCGACCCGGCGGCCATCGGCGCGCGGCTGGACTCCGTCTCGTTCTTCCGCTCCGAGGTCAGGCTTTGCCAGGCGGTGCGGATGAGCCTGAAGAGCGTCGCCGACATGCCTCGCGCCCTGTCCAGGCTGGCGCTCAACCGGGGCGGGCCACGCGATCTCGGCGCGCTCCGCGCTGGTTTCGAGGCGGCCGGTGCCATCGCCGAAACCTTTGCCGCGATCGCCCTGCCCCAGGAGTTGGCCGGCGCGATGGCCGCGATCAAGGCGCTGCCCAAGGCGCTTGCCCAGCATCTCACCCAGGCGCTCGGCGAGGAACTGCCGCTGCTCAAACGCGACGGCGGCTTCGTTCGCGGCGGCTACCACCCGGACCTCGACGAGATGCGGGCGTTGCGCGACGAGTCGCGAAAAGTGATTGCCGGACTGGAGCGCTCGCTGATCGAGGAAACCGGCATCCGCTCCCTGAAGATCCGGCACAACAATGTGCTGGGTTACTACATCGAGGTGACGGCCAATCATCACGCCGTCATGACTGGCAGCGATGGCGCCAAGGCGCGCTTTATTCACCGCCAGACCATGGCCAACGCCATGCGTTTCACCACGACCGAACTCGCCGAGCTCGAGACCAAGATCGCCAATGCCGCCGACCGGGCACTGAGCATCGAACTGGCCGCCTTCGATGCGCTGACGGCGGAAGCGGTCGACGCGGCCGAGGCGATCCGCGCCGGCGCCGACGCGCTCGCCGTGCTCGACGTGTCGGCAGCGCTTGCGCTTCTGTCGGAAAGCGAGGCCTGGTGCCGGCCGGTGGTGGATTCCAGCCTTGCCTTCGAGATTTCAGGCGGGCGGCATCCGGTGGTCGAACAGGCGCTGCGCCGTTCGGGCGAAGGCCCATTCGTCGCCAACGATTGCGACCTCTCGCCGGAGGGCAATGCCAAGAACGGCGCGATCTGGCTGCTGACCGGCCCCAACATGGGTGGCAAGTCGACGTTCCTGCGGCAGAACGCGCTGATCGCCATCCTGGCCCAGACCGGCTCCTTCGTGCCGGCGACATCGGCCCATATCGGCGTTGTCGACCGGCTGTTCTCACGCGTCGGCGCGTCGGACGACCTGGCGCGCGGCCGCTCGACCTTCATGGTCGAGATGGTGGAGACGGCGGCGATCCTCAACCAGGCCGGCGAACGGGCGCTGGTGATCCTCGACGAGATCGGCCGCGGCACCGCCACCTTCGACGGGCTGTCGATTGCCTGGGCGGCGGTGGAGTATCTGCACGAGAAGAACCGCTGCCGGGCGATCTTCGCCACCCACTTCCACGAAATGACGTCGCTCGCCGGCAAGCTGGCGCGGCTTTCCAACGTCACCATGCGGGTCAAGGAGTGGGAAGGCGACGTCGTTTTCCTGCACGAGGTCGGCAAGGGTGCCGCCGACCGCTCCTACGGCGTCCAGGTAGCCCGCCTTGCCGGCTTGCCGGAAGCGGTGGTGGGCCGCGCGAAGGAAGTTCTGCATCAGCTTGAGGAAGGCGAGGTTTCCGGCAAGGCCAACCGGCTGGTCGACGACCTGCCGCTGTTTTCGGTGGCGATGAAACGGGAAGCGCCAAAGCCGGTGAAGAGCGACGCGCTGGGCGCGGCACTCGGTGAGATCAATCCCGACGAGATGACCCCCAAGGAAGCGCTGGAGGCGCTTTACCGGCTGAAGGGGCTGGCGGGGAAATAGTCAGATCATTTCCAGTCCGCGCTTGCGCGTCGGTGGGGGGAATGCACGGTCGAGATCGGCGAGGTCATCGGCGGTAAGCTTTATGTCCAGCGCGGCAAAATTCTGGCGGACGTGCTCCTGGCTGCCGGCCTTGGGAATGGCGATAACGCCGTCCTGATGCATCACCCAGGCCAAGGCGATTTGCGCAGGGGTCGCATTGTGACGGGCGGCGATGGCGTCAAGCCTGCTGTTGCGCGCCAAAGCACCCTGCTCCACCGGCGAATAGGCCATCAGCGGAATGCCGCGCTGGCGGCTCCATGGTGCAAGGTCGAATTCGGGGCCGCGCCGGATCAGATTGTAGAGCACCTGATTGGTCTGGACATTGCCGCCCGAGCGCAAACCGGTGAGCTCTTCCATTTCGTCGGTATCGAAATTGCTGACGCCCCAGTGGCGGATCTTGCCGGCCTTCTTCAACGCCTCGAAGGCCTCGACCGTCTCGCCCAAAGGCACGCTGCCCGGCCAGTGCAGGAGATAGAGATCGATGCGGTCGGTGCGCAGCCGCTTCAGGCTTTTCTCGCAAGCCGCCGGCACGCCGGTGCGCGAAGCATTGGACGGCAGCACCTTGGAGACGAGAAAGAGTTCTTCGCGCCGGCCGGCGATGGCTTCGGCCACCACCTCCTCGGCGCCGCCGCTGGCATACATTTCGGCGGTGTCGATCAGCGTCATGCCGAGGTCCAGCCCAAGCTTCAAGGCATTGACCTCCCCGGCTCGACGGCGGGCATCCTCGCCCATTTTCCAGGTGCCCTGTCCCAGCACCTGGACGGCTTCGCCCGAAGGCAGCTTGGTGGTTCTTGTCGTCGTGGGCATGGGGGCTCCTGGGTAAGCGATCGAGGCGCATGGCATCACAAGCATACGGAGAAATCCAGGATGGAGCTCGGGTTCTCCGGTCGCCGCCGTTGATGCCTTACTTCACCGGATGGGCGGCGAGCCAGTCCTGCATCTGCTTGATTTCGGCTTCCTGCGCGGCGATGACGTTTTCGGCGAGTTTGCGGATTTCCGGATCCTTGCCGTTGGCAAGCTCCACCTTGGCCATGTCGATCGCCCCCTGATGATGCGGGATCATGCCGCGGACGAAATCGACATCGGCGTTGCCGGTATATTGGGAGGCCATCATGTCGGTATGCATCTTGTCCATCGCCGCCTTGTAGCCCGCCGTGGAAGGGCTTTCCGCCCCCATGGCCATGGCACCCATGTCGTGCTTCATCTCCTCGCTCTGCGCCGGCACGCTTTCGAGGAAAACGGCAAGCAGCATTCCGGCGGCCATCAGCAGCAGCACGAGTTTTTTAGCCAAGGTCATTCATGGTCTCCTGTCGGTTGGGTTTCGTATCTGGGGGTTAATCTCAGAGTTTCAACGTTCTCAGGCGCAATGCGTTTGCGATCACCGAGACCGAGGACAGGCTCATCGCCGCCGCCGCCAGCATCGGCGACAGTAGCGTGCCGGTGAGCGGATAAAGCACGCCGGCCGCGACCGGCACACCAAGCACATTGTAGAGGAAGGCGAAGAACAGGTTCTGCCGGATATTACCGATGGTCGCCTGGGCCAGGGTTCGGGCGCGGACGATGCCGTTGAGGTCGCCCTTGACCAAGGTGATGCCGGCGCTTTCGACCGCGACATCGGCGCCCGTTCCCATGGCGATGCCGACATCGGCGGCGGCAAGCGCGGGCGCATCGTTGACGCCGTCGCCGGCCATGGCGACGGCGGCACCCTTGCCGCGCAGTTCCTCGACCAGCGCTGCCTTCTGTTCCGGCAACAGACCTGCCCGAACCTCGTCTATGCCGAGATGTCCAGCGATCGCCCTGGCCGTGCGCTCATTGTCGCCGGTCGCCATGATGATCCGCAGCCCGCTGCCATGCAGCGCCTTGATCGCCTCGGCCGTGGTCGCCTTGACCGGATCGGCGACGGCGACGATGCCGGCCAGCTTGCCGTCGACAGCGACGAACATCACCGTCTTGCCATCGCCCTGCAAGGCTTCCACGCTGGCCAGGACCCCGGAAACGTCGATGGCGAGATCGGCCATCATCGCGGTATTGCCGAGCGCGACCTTCTTGTCCGACACCGTGCCGGAAACGCCTTTGCCGGTAACCGCCTCGAAGCTGCCGGCCTCGGCGATCTTCACGCCGCGCTGGCCGGCTCCGTCGACGATGGCCTCGGCCAGCGGATGCTCCGACCCTTTTTCCAGGGTCGCGGCGCATCTCAGCAATTCGTCCTCGGAAAAGCCGCTGACAGCCACGACATCGGTCAATTTCGGCCGGCCCTCGGTCAGCGTGCCGGTCTTGTCGACGATCAGCGTGTCGACGGAGGCGAAGCGCTCGAGCGCGGCGGCTTCCTTGATCAGCACGCCGGCATGCGCGCCGCGCCCGGTGGCGGTCATGATGGACATCGGTGTGGCGAGACCCAGCGCACAGGGACAGGCGATGATCAGCACCGAAACCGCCGAGACGATGGCGAAGATCAGGCTGGGCTCGGGGCCGAAGATCGCCCAGGCGACGAATGCGGCGATCGCGACCAGGACGACGGTCGGGACAAAGTAGAAGGAAACGCGGTCGGCCAGGCCTTGGATCGGGGCGCGCGAGCGCTGTGCCTTGGCGACGAGTTCGACGATGCGCGACAGCGTCGTCTCGGCGCCGATCCGTTCGGCGCGCATGATCAGCGAGCCATTCTTGTTGAGCGTGCCGCCGGTCAAGGCGTCGCCTTCGGCCTTCTCGACTGGCAAGGGCTCGCCCGTGATCATCGATTCATCGATGGAGGAGCGGCCTTCGAGCACCGTGCCGTCGACCGGGACGGCATCGCCGGGACGGATGCGCAGGCGATCGCCGGTCTTGACCTCGTCCAGCCCGACATCGATCTCGGCGCCGTCCTCGGCGACCCGCCGCGCGGTCTTCGGCGCGAGGTCGAGCAAAGCTCGGATCGCCGATCCGGTCTTCTCGCGGGCGCGCAGTTCCAGCACCTGGCCGAGGAAGACCAGCGCGACGATGACGGCAGCCGCCTCGAAATAAACCGGCACCGCACCGCCATGGCCGCGAAACTGATGCGGAAAGATGTCCGGGAAGAGCGTGGCGACGACGCTGTAGAGATAGGCGGCGCCGACACCCAGCGAAATCAGCGTCCACATGTTGGGGCTGCGGTTGAGCATCGAGTCCCAGCCGCGATGGAAAAACGGGAAAGCGGCCCACAGCACCACCGGGCTCGCCAGCACCAGTTCGATCCAGACCTTCGCGCGATCCTCGACCAGGCCCTCAAGCGGCAGGCCTACCATCGGCGCCATGGCTACGATCAGCAGCGGGACCGACAGCACCGCGCTCACCCAGAGGCGTCTGGTGAAGTCGACCAGTTCGGGATTTGGCCCTTCATCGCCCGTCGGCACGCCCATGGGCTCGAGCGCCATGCCGCAGATCGGGCAGGAGCCGGGCTTGTCGCGGAGAATCTGCGGATGCATGGGGCAAGTGTATTGCGTGCCCTTGGGCATCGGCGCCGGCGCCGGCCTGTCGCCGAGATAAGTTTGCGGCGCCGCCTCGAACTTCGCCTTGCAGCCGGCCGAACAGAAATAGAAGCCCTGGCCTTCATGGCGGACGAAATACCTGGCGTCGGCGCGGTCGACGATCATGCCGCAGACAGGGTCGACGGCGGTCAGATAGCTTTCCGGCTCGGCCTGGAACCTCGAACGGCATCGCTCGCTGCAGAAATGATAGAGGCGGCCGCCATGCTCGGATGTCGGCTTGCCGGCGGCCGACTCCACCGTCATGCCGCAGACCGGATCGCGCAGAACCGCATCCGAATCTCCGCCCGTGCCCTTTGCCGCGCAGCAGCCGCCATGAGCGCCATGCGTGTGATGATCGTGATCTGAATGCGTCATTTCTAATGCCTCGATGCACTGCTTCGAAGCAGAGGTAGTGCTTCCAGTAACTGGAAGGTCAAGGGCTGTTTTGAATTCGGTTCTCCGAACCCAGCGGATTGACCAAATGGCGAAAACTGTACACAACCGCGCGCCCACACTAAAAAGCGCGCCGCTTCTAATATATCGTTCGCCGCCCATCCCGCTGGACCTTTGTCGACAATGAAGTGCCTGGTCATAAACCTAGATCGGTCCCCGGACCGACTTGCACACATAAGTGCAGAGTTCGCCCGGATCGGCGTCGCGTTCCAACGCGTTGCGGCGGTCGATGCACGCAGCCACCCTGAACTCGGGCAGCAACCGCAACATCCGAATTATGCGTCCCGGCGTTTGTTGGCCAGCGAGGTCGCCTGCCTGCACAGCCACCGCGTCTGCTGGACGATGCTGGCGCAGGACGAGGCTCGCTACGGCGCCGTTTTCGAGGATGACGTGGTTTTTTCAGCAAAGGCCAGTCCGTTGCTCGCTGACGACGGATGGATTCCGCCCGATGCCGACATTGTCAAATTGGAAACGTACTTCAAGAAGACCCTCATCCACCGGCGAAGGATCGCCGCCGGTCATGGTTTTTCCGCGTTCAGGCTTTACAAGAACCATCCGGGGACCGGGGGTTACATTATCTCCAGACAGGCCGCGCGCGATCTCCTCGAAGCGACTGAAACGATCAATATCACCGCCGACGATCTACTTTTCACCCCGGCGTTCGGGGTCTCATCCAGCAAGACGATCTACCAGCTCGTCCCTGCGCTGTGTGTGCAGGACCAGTTCGTCAGCGACCGACTGCCAAGCCTGCTTGGCCAAGAGCGGGATGCCGCAAGAACCGGTAATGAGCTTGCCGCGAAACGCAGAAGCCCGACGGCTGAAAGAATAATGAGGGAAGGCGGACGGACAGCGCGGTGGGTTCTCGGCTTCTGCAGAGGTCGGCGACACATCGTTGTCCCCTTCGAGACGACTGGGAAGCCGACTAATCTTGCCTGACGGCCGGCAAGTCCATATCCGGCGCCGCAGGAATGCGCTTGAGCTCCGCCGGAAGGCAAGCCCGACCGACATCTATGGCAGGAAGCTCCAAAGCCTGCCAAGACAAATATAGAGCTCCGCGTTGCTTCCACCTTGCCAGTGGCGAGCGGACACAGAAATTGAATCCTGCTCTATCCAAAATATCGATAGTGATTCCAGCCAGGCGATGGTAAACATCCGTGTTTCCCTGTTTATTTACAAAAACCAAGTCCTTCTCATAAATAAAAGACTCTGGTTCCGCATGTGCTTAGAGCGCCATAAGAAAAAAGTTTTGTTGAAGAAATGAAGTGTCTGGTCATCAACCTCGATAGATCCCCCGACCGGCTTGCCCATATGACGGCGGAGTTTGCGCGCATCGGCCTCGGATTCGAGCGGGTTGCCGCAATCGATGCAAGGGACCGGCCAGACCTCGCGCTGCAGCGCCAGCATGCACGATATGCGGTGCGACGTCTGTCCGGCAGCGAGATCGCATGCTTGCACAGCCATCGCGCCTGCTGGGCCATCATCGCGCAAGACGACGCGCCGTACGGCGCCGTCTTCGAGGACGACATGGTGTTTTCCGCGAAAGCCGATAGGCTGCTTGCCGATGCGAGCTGGATCCCCGCCGACGCAGATGTCGTCAAGCTCGAGACATTCTTCCACACAACCGTGATCCAGCGGGAGAGGTTTCCCGTCGGCGGCGGGTTTTCCCTGTTCAGGCTCCGCAAGAACCATATAGGGACGGGCGGATACCTGCTCTCCCGGCAGACGGCACGCGCCCTTCTCGAGACAACCGCCGATGTCAATGTGGCGGTGGACAATCTCATCTTCGATCCCACATTCGCGATCTCGACCGGCAAGACGATCTACCAGCTTGTTCCGGCGCTCTGTGCGCAGGACCAGTTCGTGGGCAACAGGTTGCCGAGCCTGCTCGAACAGGGTAGGGAGGCCGAGTGGGTCGCAAGCGGGCTCGCCAATGGACACAGGATACGGGCACTCGCGCGTATCCGCAGGGAGGCCAGCCGGGCAGCGCGGCAGATCACCGATCTGTGCAGGCTACGGCGGCAGATTGTCGTCCCGCTCGCTCCAGTCGAGGCAAACGACTAGAGCGTTTGCGGGATTGACAGCAGGCCCATACCCAGCGCCGCGAAAACACGCTATAGACGCCGCCCAAAAGGCAAGGCCGACCGGTATCTATGGCAAAAATCTCCCTGAAGCTCGATGAACTGATCGACGGCGAAGCCTTGCGCCGCGAGATGACCGCGCTGACCACGGCCAGCGCCGGCGACGGTTCCAGCAAGGCCATCCGCACGGCCGTCCTTCAGCTTCTCAAGGGGCGTCTCGCCGAGGGCCGCAAGACAGCCGAGGCCATGCTGAGGCAAGATGGCGGCGGCAATGCCTGCGCCGAACGGCTGTCGCACCTGATGGACGAACTGATCCGCTCGCTCTACGATTTTGCCGCAACCCATGTCTACCGGGTGAAGAACCGATCCTCGGCCGAACGCATGGCGGTCGTTGCCGTCGGCGGCTATGGCCGCGGCACGCTGGCGCCGGGATCCGACATCGACCTTCTGTTCCTGCTGCCTTACAAGCAGACGCCATGGGGCGAACAGACGGTCGAATATATGCTCTACATGCTGTGGGACATGGGGCTGAAGGTCGGCCATGCCACCCGCAACATCGATGAGTGCCTCAGGCTGTCGCGCACCGACATCACCATCCGCACCTCGATCCTGGAAGCCCGTTTCCTGTGGGGCGAACGCAAGCTCTATGACGAGTTGATGCTGCGCTTCGACCATGAGGTGGTGCGCACGACCGGCCCGGAATATGTGCAGGCCAAGCTTGCCGAACGCGACGAGCGCCATGCCAAGGCCGGCGAAAGCCGCTATCTGGTCGAGCCCAACGTCAAGGACGGCAAGGGCGGCCTGCGCGACCTGCAGACGCTGTTCTGGATCGGCAAGTATTTTTACCGGGTGCGCACCGGCGAGGAACTGGTCGAAAAAGGCGTCTTCACCGAAGCCGAGTACCGCGAGTTCCAGAAGGCCGAGGATTTCCTGTGGGCGGTGCGCTGCCACATGCACTTCCTCACCGGCAAGGCCGAGGAGCGGCTGCATTTCGACATTCAGCGCGAGATCGCCGAACGGCTCGGCTATACGACCCATCCCGGCCTGTCGGCGGTCGAACGCTTCATGAAGCACTATTTCCTCGTCGCCAAGGATGTCGGCGACCTGACTCGCATCTTCTGCGCCGCGCTGGAGGAGGAGCAGGCCAAGCATGTTCCCGGCTTCAACCGCATCTTCCTCACCTTCCAGCGCCGCAAGCGCAAGCTTGCCGGCACGTCGGACTTCATCGTCGACAACCATCGCATCAACATCGCCGACGACGGCGTCTTCGAGCGCGACCCGGTCAATCTTCTCAGGCTGTTCTGGTTTGCCGACAAGCACGGGCTGGAATTCCATCCCGATGCGCTGAAACTGCTCACCCGTTCGCTCGGCCTGGTCAACAAGTCGCTCAGGCGCGACGAGGAAGCCAACCGGCTGTTCCTCGACATATTGACCTCGGACCGCAACGCCGAGCTCAACCTGCGGCGGATGAACGAGGCGGGATTGCTGGGCCGGCTGATCCCGGATTTCGGCAAGATCGTCGCCATGATGCAGTTCTCGATGTACCACCACTACACCGTCGACGAGCACCTGATCCGCTGCATCGGCGTGCTGGCCGAGATCGAGCGCGGCGACGGCGAGAAGGTGCATCCGCTGTCGCATGCGCTGATGCCCGGGCTGAAGAAAAGCCGCGAGGCGCTCTATGTCGCCGTCCTGCTGCACGACATCGCCAAGGGCAGACCAGAGGACCATTCCGAGGCCGGCGCCAGGATCGCAAGGCGGATCTGCCCGCATATGGGGCTTTCGCCGGCCGATACGGAAACTGTCGCCTGGCTGGTCGAGAACCACCTCGTCATGTCTATGACGGCGCAGACCCGCGACCTCAACGACCGCAAGACGATCGAGGACTTCGCCTCGATCGTGCAATCGGTCGAGCGGCTGAAGATGCTGTTGATCCTCACCGTCTGCGACATCAGGGGCGTCGGACCGGGCGTGTGGAACGGCTGGAAGGGCCAGTTGCTGCGTACGCTCTACTACGAGACCGAACTGCTGCTGACCGGCGGCTTTTCGGAGGTCTCGCGCGCCCAACGCACGGCGGCGGCGCGCGAACGCCTGGCCGAGGCGCTCGCCGACTGGCCCGACAAGGCGCGCAAGCGCTATGTCGGGCTGCATTATGAAAACTACCTCCTGACGGTGGACCTGCCGGACCAGCTTCGCCACGCCGAATTCATCCGCGAGGCGGACGCGGCGGGCAACAAGCTCGCCACCATGGTCAAGACCCACCAGTTCGAGGCGGTTACCGAAATCACCGTGTTGGCGCAGGACCATCCCCGTCTTCTCTCGGTGATTGCCGGGGCATGCGCCGGCGCCGGCGGCAACATCGTCGACGCGCAGATCTTCACCACGTCGGACGGCCGCGCGCTGGACACGATCCTGATCTCGAGGGAATTCGACCGCGACGAGGACGAACGCCGGCGCGCCGAGCGTGTCGGCCGGCTGATCGAGGACGTGCTGTCGGGCAAGAGCTGGCTGCCGGAGATGATCGAGAAACGCACCAAGCCAAGGCGCGGATCCAAGGTCTTCAAGATTCCGCCACGCGCCGAAATCCGCAACGCATTGTCGAACCGGTTTTCGGTGATCGAGGTCGAGGGGCTCGACCGCCCCGGCCTGCTGTCGGAAATCACCGGAACACTATCCGACCTGTCGCTCGACATCGCATCGGCGCATATCACCACCTTCGGCGAGAAGGTCATCGACACCTTCTATGTCACCGACCTGACCGGTCAGAAGATCGACAACCCGGCCCGCATCGCCACCATCCGCAACCGGCTGATAGCGACGCTCGAAGGTGTAGCGCTCGAACGCGGCGGCAAGGCCAAGGCAGCCGCCGAGTGACGGCCATCATCCCCTTCTTCCAATCCCACAGGCAGTTTGCGAACGCATGAGTCTCGTCAAGAAATTCGCTACCGTCGCGTCCGGCACGCTGATGAGCCGTGCGCTCGGTTTCGGCCGCGAGATGCTGATGGCGGCCGCACTCGGCACCGGACCGGTCGCGGACGCCTTCAATGCCGCCTTCCAGTTCCCCAACACCTTTCGCCGGCTGTTCGCCGAGGGCGCGTTCAATGCCGCCTTCGTGCCGCTGTTCGCCAAGGAGATCGAGACACACGGCACCGATGGCGCCAGGCGTTTTTCCGAAGAGGTGTTCGGGGTGCTGTTCACCGCGCTCCTGGCGCTGACCATCGCCATGGAACTGGCCATGCCGCTGATCGTGCGCTACCTGGTGGCGCCGGGCTTTGCCGACACGCCGGGCAAGTTCGAGACGACCGTCACGCTTGCGACGATCATGTTCCCTTATCTCATCTGCATGTCGCTCGCCGCCATGATGGCGGGCATGCTGAACTCCTTGCGGCGCTATTTCGCCGCGGCAATCGCGCCGGCTTTCCTCAACATCATCCTCATCAGCGTGCTTGGCTATGCCTGGTATCACGGACTGGATGCACACGCTGTCGGCTTCGGCCTGTCCTGGGGCGTGCTGGCGGCCGGCGTCGTGCAACTCGCCATCGTCTGGGTGGCGGTGCGCAATGCGGGCATCTCGATCGGCTTCCGCCGGCCTAGGATGACGCCGAACGTGAAGCGGCTCCTGATCCTGGCGCTGCCGGCGGCGATCACCGGTGGCATCACCCAGATCAACCAGCTGATCGGAACGGCCATCGCCTCCGCGCAGGACAGTGCCGTGTCCTCGCTGGCTTATGCCGACCGCGTCTACCAGTTGCCGCTCGGTGTCGTCGGTGTAGCGGTGGCGATCGTGCTGTTGCCCGAACTGTCGCGGGCGCTGAAGTCAGGCAATCTGATCGAGGCAGCCAATCTGCAGAACCGTTCCGTCGAATTCACCCTGTTCATGACCTTGCCGGCGGCGGCGGCGCTCTGGGTGATGGCGGAACCGATCGTGCGGCTGGTCTATGAGCGCGGCGCGTTCGCCGCCAACCATTCGACACCTGTCGTGGCGGCGATCCTGGCGATCTTCGGTCTCGGTCTGCCGGCCTTCGTGCTGATCAAGGCCTTCACCCCAGGCTATTTCGCCCGCGAGGATACGCGCACGCCGATGATCTTCGCCGCAATCTCCGTGGCGGTGAACGTCGCCACCGCGCTGACGCTGTTCCCGAGGATGGGTGCACCCGGCATCGCCGTGGCCTCCGCCGTTGCCGGCTGGGTCAACGCGCTGATGCTGCTTGCCGTGCTGATCCGGCGCGGCCATTGGGGCCGCGACGTGCCGCTGTTGAGGCGCATCCCACGGCTGGTGCTGTCGGCGGTGGTCATGGGTGTCGCCCTCTATTTCGCCGAACGTTGGTTGGCCACAAGGATCGGCCCCGGCTCGCCGCTGGTCGTCAAGGCGACGACGGTGCTGGCACTGGTGGCCGGCGGGGCGCTGCTCTATTTCGTCACCGCTTTCGCCACCGGCGGCGCCGATTTCGGCATGATCCGGCGCAATGTGGGGCGCCGGAGGACAGAAGCCGGCCCGTCCGTGGCAAAATCAGAACTCGACGAATAGATCGGCCGAGCATCCCGCCTGGCCGGTCTTGATCCCGCCCGCGCTCTCGTCCATAAGCGCGCCGTCGCAGACTTTCGCCGCGCGCGGTTTCCAGCCGCATGATTGGCTCCGAAAAGTCCGCAACTTTTCGGAATCACGCTTATACGGCCCTCCACAAGCCATGAGGAAAACCATGTCCGCCTTCAAGCCACTCGTCTTCTCCGGTGTTCAGCCGACCGGCAATCTGCATCTCGGCAACTATCTCGGCGCTATCAAGAAATTCGTCGCCCTGCAGGATACGTCCGACTGCATCTATTGCGTTGTCGACCTGCATTCGCTGACCGCCCAGCTTGTCCATGACGACCTTGCCGACCAGACGCGGTCGATCACCGCGGCGTTCCTCGCCTCCGGCATCGACCCGAAGAAGCACATCGTCTTCAACCAGTCGCGGGTGATGCAGCACGCGGAGCTCGCCTGGATCTTCAATTGCGTGGCGCGCATAGGCTGGATGAACAAGATGACGCAGTTCAAGGACAAGGCCGGCAAGGACCGCGAGAACGCCTCGCTGGGCCTGCTTGCCTATCCCTCGCTGATGGCGGCCGACATCCTGCTTTATCGCGCCACCCATGTGCCGGTGGGCGAGGACCAGAAGCAGCACCTGGAACTGACACGCGACATCGCGCAGAAATTCAACAACGATTTCTCCGACCGCATCGCCGGTCTTGGCGTCGGCGTCGAGATGAGGATAGGCGAGGAGACGGTGAACGGCTATTTCCCGCTGACCGAGCCGGTCATCGGCGGGCCGGCAGCGCGCATCATGTCGCTGCGTGACGGCTCCAAGAAGATGTCGAAGTCGGACCCGTCGGACCTGTCGCGCATCAACCTGACCGACGATGCCGACGCCATCTCGAAGAAGATCCGCAAGGCCAAGACCGACCCGGAGGCCTTGCCGAGCGAGGTCGACGGGCTGGAAAGCCGGCCCGAGGCGGAGAACCTGGTCGGCATCTATGCCGGTCTCGCCGAGATGTCGAAGGCCGATGTGCTTAAGGAATTCGGCGGCCAGCAGTTCTCTGTGTTCAAGCCGGCGCTGGCCGATCTCGCGGTGGAGAGGCTGGCGCCGATCGCCACCGAGATGCGCCGTATCCAGGGCGACCGCGCCTATGTCGACGCCGTGCTGCGGGATGGCGGCGAACGCGCCGGCGTGCTCGCCGAAACGACGATGAAGACGGTGCGCGACATTATCGGGCTGCTGCAGGGCTGAACGCGGCGCACAACACTGGCACAAGGCCGGCGGCTTGCCGCCGGTCAGCGGCGGTGGCAGATTGCGGCCGAAAAGACACCGAGTAGATAGACATGGTCTCCAAACGCCTCAGCCGCGAAGCCGGTCACCGCAGGAAATTCCTGACGATCATCGACGACACGCCGGAATGCGAGCGCGCCGTCGCCTACGCCTCCAAGCGGGCGCAGAGCACCAGCGGCACGCTGGTGCTGCTCTATGTCATCGTACCGGACGACTTCCAGCACTGGCTGGGGGTCGAGAAGATCATGCGCGAGGAGGCGAACGCCACGGCGCGCGCGGCGCTGGACGGCTACGCCAACAAGGTGCGGCAGAAGCTCGGCATCGAACCGGAGATGGTGGTGCGCGAAGGCAAGCCGACGGAAGAGATCCACAAGCTGATCGAGGAAGACCAGGACATCGCCATCCTCGTGCTCGCGGCCGGCGCCGGCAAGGAAGGTCCTGGACCGCTGGTCGGTGCCGTGGCAGGCAAAGGTGCTGCCTTTCCGATCCCGGTGACCGTGGTGCCACAGAATTTGTCGGATGAGGAGATCGACAGCCTCGCCTGAAGTGTATCGACATACGGGTGATGCCGGCCTGCAAATGGCGGCTTCCTGCGCTTCCGGTGCTCAAGTGCTTAACTACGCTCCGCTCCGGTTCTCGGAAACCATCATTTTCGATTCGGCCTGACCCGAATCTCGACACACTTCACAGTGCTTGGCATGAGTCGCAAAACATTCCGCCAGCCAGCCGTTCCTGCGATGCGTTTCGCTTGAATGTCCAGCCGATAGAGCCTATTTAGAACTATTCCAAACTAGTTGCCCAAAACGGGCATGGAGACGGCCATGTTCATCCAGACCGAGTCGACGCCCAATCCGGCGACGCTGAAATTCCTGCCCGGCAAGGAAGTGCTCCTAGAAGGCACCGCCGATTTCCGCGATGCCGACAGTGCGGCCATTGCCTCGCCGCTGGCTGGGCGGCTGTTCGAAATTCCCGGCGTCACCGGCGTGTTCTTCGGCTACGATTTCATCACCGTGTCCAAGGACGGCCCGGACTGGCAGCACCTGAAGCCGGCGATCCTCGGTGCGATCATGGAGCATTTCATGTCCGGTGCGCCTGTCATGGCCAAGGCCGGCCCCGCCGCCGAGACCAGCCAGACCGGTGAATTCTATGACAAGGCCGACGAGGAACTCGTCATCACCATCAAGGAGCTGCTCGACACGCGGGTGCGCCCAGCGGTGGCGCAGGACGGCGGCGACATCACCTTCCGTGGCTTCGAGAACGGCACCGTGTTCCTGCACATGAAAGGCGCCTGCGCCGGTTGCCCGTCTTCGACGGCGACGCTGAAGCACGGCATCCAGAACCTGCTTCGCCATTTCGTGCCGGAAGTGCAGCAGGTCGAGCAGGTCTCTTAGACGGCAATTTCCTACCCACGGACAACAAAAAACCGGGCCGAATTGCCCGGTTTTCTGTTTGGGACGTCCGTTGTTGCCTAGACGGTCCGCGTATGAAAGGCGACTTCCAGTTTAACCACGATCTGCCGGAAAAGCGGACAGGCTTTCCGGGATCATGGTCTAAAGAACGATGACCTTGGCGCCGACCTCGGCGCGATTGTAGAGGTCGATGACGTCCTGGTTCATCAGCCGGATGCAACCCGACGACATGGCCTTGCCGATCGAGTTCCATTCCGGGCTGCCGTGAAGGCGGTAGCCCATGTCACCGCCCTTGTTGAACAGGTACATGGCGCGCGCGCCGAGCGGGTTCTTCAGGCCCGGCTCCATGCCGCCGGCGAACTTGGCGAGTTCGGGCTGGCGCTTGATCATCTGCGAAGGCGGCGTCCAGGTCGGCCATTCGCGCTTGATGGCGATATGGGCGGTGCCGTGCCATTCGAAGCCCTCGCGGCCGACGCCGATACCGTAGCGGATTGCCCGGCCATCGCCCTCGACGAAGTACAGGAACTTGTTCTGCGTATCGACGATGATGGTGCCGGGCTTTTCCTTGGAGTCGTAACTCACTTCCTGGCGATGGTACTTCGAGGGGACCTTCTCGATCGGGATACGTGGCAGCTGGTAACCGGCATCGGTCACCGCGCCATAGTCGTTGGAGAACATCTGCCCGCCGATGGTGCTGCAACCGGCAATAGCAGTGGACAGCGCCAATGCGGCGATTATTGCAAGCGACTTCATGCGCATGTGGTGATCCGGTGCCCCGCCCAAACTAGAGCGGCACGAGTCGGCCGCTTTCTCGCCATCATTCATGCTGGCATTTGCTTTGCTTGCCAAGCACACGATGCCTATATGCGGGGACTTACGTGCTGGTATGCGTATCACTATGGCATTTCGGCAACATACTTCACCGGATTGTGAAGGAAATTCAATGGGCCTGAATCGCAGGCCCGCGAAACTCGAGGATCCGTCATGAATGTCGGCGACGCCGCTCACCGCTCAGGCCTGCCGGCCAAGACCATCCGCTACTATGAGGAGATCGGCCTGATCGCGCCCGCGCGCGCCGCCAATGGCTATCGCGATTATTCGGGCGACGATATCCACCGGCTGGCCTTCCTGCGCCGCGCGCGCAATCTCGGCTTTTCGATAGACGATTGTCGCCAGCTGATGGCGCTCTACAAGGATCGCGGCCGCGCCAGCCACGACGTGCGCGCAATCGCCGCCGCCCACGTCACCGCCATCGAGGAGAAGGTGCGCGAACTGCAATCGATGCGCTCGACGCTGCAGAAGCTCGTTCACGCCTGCCATGGCGACGAGCGGCCGGACTGCCCGATTTTGGATGACATGGCGGGGGCGGCGTTGGCCGGCGGCAAACCCAACCGCGGAAGCGATAGACCACCTGTTGAAGAGGGTGGCCTGGGCGAAGGCGGAGTTAGCCGCCTTGCCACGCGCTCGTGAAGCCGCCAGCATGGGTTCGTGTGGTATATTGCGCGCTCTGATATCAGCGTAGGGTAAAAGTACTGCCGCTGGTCGCCGGCCGGTGACCCCAATGACCGGAGAGAGCGCATGACCCGCGACCAGATGCTCGCCCACCTTCGCGCCGCCGATGCGGTCGCCCGCGAGGCTGCCGCGCACGGCCACCATCCGTTCGGCGCGGTGCTGGTCGGCCCCGACGACGCAATCCTCATGCGCCAAGGCAATATCGACACCCTGCATCACGCCGAGACCGAACTTGCGCGGCGCGCGGCGGCAGCCTATCCGCCGGAGTTTCT
This sequence comes from Mesorhizobium sp. B2-5-7, assembly GCF_006440875.1. Taxonomy (NCBI): domain Bacteria; kingdom Pseudomonadati; phylum Pseudomonadota; class Alphaproteobacteria; order Hyphomicrobiales; family Phyllobacteriaceae; genus Mesorhizobium; species Mesorhizobium sp. B2-5-7. Next base: position 94,426 of record NZ_VFUO01000003.1, read on the forward strand.
CTGGACATGCACGCTGGTCTCGACGGGCGAGCCCTGCGCGATGTGCACCGGAACGCTCTACTGGGCGAATATCGGCCAGCTGGTCTATGGCTTCGAGGAGACCGAGCTTCTCGCGCTGACAGGCGACCATCCCGAAAATCCGACGATGAGTCTGTCCGCGCGAATTGTGCTCGGCTCTGGGCAGAAGAAGATCGAGGTCCACGGCCCCTTCCCCGAAATTGAGGATGAACTTGTATCGGTGCACCGTGGCTTCTGGCAGCGGTAGTGGCTCCCCACGTCCCGCGAAAGGTCAGAAAGAGCGGACCGAACATAGGCGCAATGTGGACCACTGCTACATGGACTCGAGCGGAAACGCCGCCCTTCGTTCGAATGACGCCAACCGGTCAACCCTGCGATATCCTGGTCAAAGCTGACGGCGAACTCCCAAATCCCCAAATTTGCCGCCGCCAGTCAGGCTCGGCGGTTTTGCCCGTATTGATGTCCCCCCAAACCGCCGAGCCGCCCCGGTCAGCCGGCAAACTCCCTCCAGGTCTGTCAAATACATAATCGCCGTTAAAAACCGGGTTCAAACCGTGAACAAAGTCTGGCATGGTGCCTGCCATGCCAATCATCTCCCCGATTCTCCTGAACCCTCTGATCGACGGTCGCCAGTCCGAGCGCGCCATGCTGGTGCGGCGGGGCGTGCAGCGGTTGCTGATGCAGATGGGCGCGCATGTGCTGCCCGAGTTGTCGTTGGCCACCGGCCGGCGCGCCGATCTCGTGGCGCTGACGCGGCAGGGCGATATCTGGATTATCGAGATCAAATCCTCGATCGAGGATTTTCGCGTCGACCGCAAATGGCCCGATTACCGGCTGCATTCCGACCGCTTTTTTTTCGCCACACATCCCGGCGTGCCGGCCGAAATCTTTCCCGAGGAATGCGGCTTCATTCTCTCCGACGGCTATGGCGCCGAGATCTTGCGTGATGCGCCCGAGCACCGCATGGCGGCGGCGACGCGCAAGGCGCTGATGCTGCGCATCGCGCGCGCCGGCGCGGCGCGGCTGCTGGCGGCGGAACTGGCGGGTGTCGCGGTGCCGGTGCTGGAGGGGGAGAGCGAGTAATCGCAGCCCTGAAATTGACGCCCGCCAGATGCTCCAGCCCGGAACGGCTACTCCGTCTCTTCCTCGCCACCCACAGCCGGGGCCATCAGCAGCACCGCGGCACCAAGCAGCGCGGCGATGAAGGAACCGGCAAGGATGCCGACCTTGACCGCGTCCTGCAGCGCCACGTCGTTGGCGAAGGCGAGCAGGCCGATGAACAGGCTCATGGTGAAGCCGATGCCGCACAGGAGCGAAATGCCGATCATGTGCGGCCAGCCGGCGTTGGCCGGCAGGTCGGCGAGGCCGAAGCGGATGGCGAGCGCGGAGGAGCCGAAGACGCCGACCAGCTTGCCGACGACGAGACCGGCTGCGACGCCCAGCGTGAGCGGCTCGATCAGGGCGCTAAAACTCAGGCCGGTGAGCGAAACGCCGGCATTGGCAAAGCCGAAGATAGGGATGACGATAAACGCCACCAGCTTGTGCAGGCCGTGCTCGAGCCGGTGCAGCGGCGAATGGTCAAGGTCGTGGCCGATGCCGGCCGAGCGTTCGAGCGGAATGGTCAGCGCAAGTGCCACGCCGGCCAGCGTGGCATGGACGCCGGACTTCAGCACCAGTACCCACAGGATGGCGCCAAGCACGAGATAGGGCACAAGGTTCATCACCCGCATACGGTTGAGCAGGACGAGCACGGCAATCACGGCGAAGGCCGCGCCGAGATAGGCTAGCGACAGGCCGCTGGTGTAGAATATGGCGATGATGATGACGGCGCCGAGGTCGTCGATGATGGCAAGCGCGGTCAGGAAGACCTTCAGCGAGGCCGGCACGCGGCTGCCGAGCAGCGACAGGACGCCGAGCGCGAAGGCGATGTCGGTGGCGGTCGGGATCGCCCAGCCGGACAGTGCGGCCGAATTGTTGCTGTTGACGGCGACATAGACCAGCGCCGGCACCACCATGCCGCCGGCCGCCGCGATGCCGGGCAGCACCCGGCGTGGCCAGGTCGAGAGCTGGCCGTCCAGCATCTCGCGCTTGATCTCCAGCCCGACGAGCAGGAAGAACACCGCCATCAGCCCGTCATTGACCCAGTGCGAGACGCTGAGCGGGCCGAGATAGGCGTGGAGAACCGAGAAGTAGGTCCCGGCGAGCGGCGAATTGGCGACGATCAGGGCAAGGGCGGCGGCCACCATCAGGATGATGCCGCCGGCCGCCTCGCTGTCGAGGAACTCGCGGAAGACGGAAACCGGCCGTCGCTTCAAATCCTGCATGTCGCCTCCGTCATGCCGCCTGCCGGCGTGCGTCATTTGCAATGATGCGCAAAGTCCGGCCGCCGGGCAAGCATGGGACCCTTTTCAGCGCCTCGGAGACTGTTTCGAATTCGCTCTGACTGGTCATATGGTGGTTGAGAACCGCAGCGCAGCGGACATTCGTCCGTGAGCAAGGGAAGCGCAGAAAACGCCGCCAGATGGCCGCCAGAGCAGAATTTCCAAACAGTCTCTCAGCGCGGCGCGCGCTTGGCCAGGATCCGCTGCAGCGTGCGGCGATGCATGTTGAGCCGGCGTGCGGTCTCTGAAACGTTGCGCTCGCACATTTCGTAGACGCGCTGGATATGCTCCCAGCGCACGCGGTCGGCCGACATCGGGTTTTCCGGCGGCGCGGCGCGCTCGCCGGTGGTGCGGGTCAATGCCGCAAAGACATCGTCGGCGTCGGCGGGTTTCGACAGATAGTCGACGGCGCCGAGCTTCACCGCCGTCACCGCGGTGGCTATGTTGCCGTAACCGGTCAGGATGATGGTGCGGGAGTCCTCACGCTTCTCGCGGATGGCGGCGACGACATCGAGGCCGTTGCCGTCGCCCAGCCGCATGTCGACCACCGCATAGGCGGGCGGATTGGCGCGCGCCTTGCCCACGGCCTCCTCGACGCTCTCCGCCGTCTCGACCACGAAACCCCTGGTTTCCATGGCACGGGCCAGACGGGTCAGGAACGGCTTGTCGTCATCGACGATCAGAAGCGAGGTGTCCTCGCCTTCAACCATAGGCCCACTGTTCTCATCGCCTGTCATCGTCTCGAAAATTCCTGCTGCCTTATTTTTACGCAGATATAGTTTTGCGGGGCCATTGTCCAATTTACGCAGTGTCAAACATGGTGGCTGGGGCCGATTCCGGGTTCAGGAAGACGCTTCTCGGCCACGAAATCCGCACCACGGCCCCTTCGCCGAGGCCGCTCGAATTGCGAAAGTCGAGCGTGGCGCCCGAACGTTCGAGCAATGTCTTGGCGATAAACAGGCCGAGCCCGAGGCCGCCTCCGGCTTCCGTGCCCTGGCGTGTCGACATGTAGGGTTCACCGATGCGGTCGATGATCTCGGGCGGGAAACCCGGGCCGTCATCGGTGATCGAGAAGGAGACCGTCGCCTCGTCCCAGCTCCAGCGCACGGTGACGCTCTTGCGGGCGAAATCGACCGCGTTCTCGACCAGATTGCCGAGACCATAGATGACGCCGGGATTGCGGCGCCCGACCGGCTCCGGCCCGGTCCGCTCGCCAGGGCGAAGCTTGATCGAGATGCCGAAGTCGCGATGCGGCGCCGTCACCTCCTCGACCAGCGAGGTCAGTGGCAGGCGGGACAGATGTGCCTCGCCCTCCGACGACAGGCTGGTCAGGCGCTTGAGGATTTCACGGCAACGCTCGCTCTGAGAGCGCAGCAGCTTCACGTCTTCCCCGTATTTCGGATCGCTGCCGAGCGCCTTTTCCATCTCCTTGGCGACGAGCGTGATCGTGGCGAGCGGGGTGCCGAGTTCGTGCGCCGCCGCCGCCGCCAGCCCGTCGAGCGCGGAAAGGTGCTGCTCGCGCTGCAGCACCAGTTCCGTGGCGGCGAGCGCGTTGGCCAATAGCCGGGCTTCGGCGGCCACCCGGAAGGCGTACATGGCGGTGAAGGCAATGGAGGACAGCACCGCCATCCACATGCCGGCGACATAGATGAAGGGCATCACCAGGGGCGCGCCTTCGTACCAGGGCAGCGGCAGATGGCGAAAGACCAGCAAGGTCGCCGCGATCATGACCAGCCCGCCGAGGATGGCGGTGAGGCGAAGGGGCAGCGACGTCGCCGAAATGACGACGGGCACGGTCATCAGCAGCGAGAACGGATTGGTCAGGCCGCCGGTCATGTAGAGCAGGCCGGCAAGCTGCAGGCTGTCGAAGATCAGGATGCCGAAGGCAGCGAACGGCGTGAGCCGGTGCGCGGCCGGAAAGCGAAAGGCCAGAAACAGGTTCATCCAGGCCGAACAGGCGATAAGGGCAAAACATAGACTGACCGGCAGCGGGAATTTCAGGCCGTAGGCGACGACGAGCACCGTCACGCTCTGGCCGACAATGGCCAGCCAGCGCAGCCGGATCAGCGTGTTGAGGCGCAGTCGCTGGCTTTGCTGGAAGTCGGGCGTGTTCAGGATGTTGATCATGGCCATGGATTACAGCCGCAAACCAGCAAAGGCTAGGTCCCGCGCGGCTTGGCGCGGGCGGTGGCGGCGGCGAGCAATGGGTTTTCCGGCCAGACATGCTTGGGATAGCGGCCGCGCATGTCGGCGCGCACATCGGTCCAGGAGCCGCGCCAGAAGCCAGGCAGGTCTCGGGTCGTCTGGATCGGCCGGTGCGCCGGCGACAACAGTTCAAGCGTCAAGGGGACGGTGCCGTTGGCGATCGACGGATGGCGGTCGAGGCCGAACAATTCTTGCACGCGCACCGCCAGAACCGGCCATTCGCCGTCATAGCGGATCGGCACATGGCTGCCCGACGGGGCATCGAAATGAGTCGGCGCCAGTGCTTCGATCTTGCGTTGCAGGTCATGCGGCACGAGCGACGCCAGCCCGGCCGCGACGGTTCCGGGATCGATGGCGGCCAGGGAGGCCGCACCGGACAGAAAAGGCAGCAGCCAGTCGTCGAGGCGCGCGATGAGCGCTTCATCCGACATGTCGGGCCAGGGCTCGCCCAAGCCCTTGTGCAGCCAGGACAGCCGGTGGCGCAGCGTCTGCGCCTCCTTGCTCCAGGTCAGAAGGGAAAGCCCATGCTCGCGCAGGGCCTCGATGATGGCGCGGTCGGCATCGGCGCCGGCCGGCGGCGGCAACATGCGTTCGGCGAGCGTGATGGCGCCAAGGCGCACGGTTTCGCGCACCCGCACGGCGCGCCTGTCGCGATCGAAACTCGTCTGCCGGCGCGTTTCGATCCTGCCGCCAAGTGCTGCCCGGATGTCCTCCTCACTGCTTGCCGCAGCCGCCGTAATGCGGGCATTCTGCGCCTTGCCCTGCAGGTCCGCGACGACCAGAAACGGCTCGCCCGCCAGCGGGTCGCCGGCGTCGAGCATGGCGCCGGAACCGTTGGCCAGCACGAAACGGCCGCGCTCGCCGCGCGCCTTGGCGACGCGATCCGGCCAGGCGTGGATGAGCAGGGTTCCGGCTGGAACAGCTCCGCTGGTCTTCGCACCGCCTACATGCCTGGCCAGGCGCTCGGCAAGCTGGCGCGCCGACGTGGCACGCGGCGATCTTTCCGTGCGAAAGCGCATCAGTCGCCGTTCGAGGTCGGCACCGTCACCGCCAAGGCCACGCTCGGTCAGCAGCACGGCAAGCATGGCCGCCTCACCACCATGACCGCTGCTGGCCGCTTCGGCGACCATATGCGCCAGCCGGACCGGCAGAGCGAGCTTGCGCATCGCAGCGCCGGCGTCCGTCAGCCGCCCTGCTTCATCGATGGCCCCAAGCGCCCGCAACAGCGCCCGTGCTTCATTGAGCGCGGGAGCCGGCGGCGGATCGAGGAAAGCAAGACTGACTGGATCAGCGACACCGAAGGCGGCGCAGTCGAGCAGCAGACCCGACAGGTCCGCCTCGAGGATTTCCGGGGGTGTGAAGGCGGGAAGTGCGGCCGTCTGCTCGGCACGCCATAGCCGGATAGCGACGCCCGCCTGCGTGCGGCCGGCGCGGCCGGCGCGCTGATCGGCGGAGGCCTTGCTGACGCGCACGGTTTCCAATCTGGTCAGTCCGCTGGCCGGCTCATAGCGCGGCAGCCGCGACAGGCCGGAATCGATGACGACGCGCACGCCGTCGATGGTGATGGAGGTCTCGGCGATGGAGGTCGCCAGCACCACCTTGCGGCGGCCTGGCGGCGCCGGCTTGATCGCCGCGTCCTGCGCCTTGCCGTCGAGCTGGCCATAGAGCGGCACGATATCGGTGTCGGCGCCGACCTTGCCGGCCAGCCGCTCGGCGGTGCGCTCGATCTCGCGCTGGCCGGGCAGGAAAGCAAGCACGCTGCCGCTCTCGTCGGCAAGGGCGGCGCGGATCGCCTTGGCCATGGCGTCCTCGATCGGCACACCGGCCGGCCGCTCGTCGTATCTGACATCGACGGGGAAGGCGCGGCCCTCGCTTTCGATCACCGGCGCGCCCGACAGGAGTTTCGCGACCCGTGCGCCGTCGAGCGTTGCCGACATCACCAGCAGACGCAGATCCGGCCGCAGCGCGCCTTGCACATCGAGGGCAAGAGCGAGACCGAAATCGCCGTCGAGCGAGCGCTCGTGGAATTCGTCGAAGATGACCGCCGAAACGCCGGGCAGTTCAGGGTCGTCGAGAATCATGCGCGCCAGCACGCCCTCGGTGACGACCAGGATTTTCGTCCGCGCCGAGGTGCGGTTTTCCATGCGCATGGCGTAGCCGATGGTGGCGCCGGGCTCTTCCCCCAGCAACTCGGCCATGCGGCGCGCGGCGGCGCGGGCGGCGAGCCGTCGCGGTTCGAGCAAGACGATCTTGCTCGTGCCCAGCCAGGGCGCATCGAGCAGCGCCAACGGCACCAGCGTGGTCTTGCCGGCACCGGGTGGCGCCACCAGCACGGCGCTGTTGCCAGAGCCGAGCGCCTCGCTCAGCGCCGGCAGCACGGCGGATACCGGAAGTTCCGGCAAGGGTTTGGTCGTCATTACGCCCGCATATCAGCGGTCGCGGGCGCCGTGCAACTTTATCGCACCAGGCCTGGTTAGAGCCGTGCGCGGGAAAACGGATTCCAGCGCACCGTGCCCAGCCGCACTTCCTCGCGCACCATGGTCAGCAGGCCCGATCCGCCGACGACGGCGAGGCCGACAAGCGACAGCCAGTCCGGATATTCCTGGAAGAACAGCGCGCCGAGGATGACCGCCCAGACGATCTGCGAATAATGCGTCGGCGCAATCCGGTTGGCCGGAGCGTATTTGGCGGCCAGCAACTGCAGCAATTGTCCACAGGCGGTGAAGGCGCCCGCCATCACCAGCCATGCCAGCTGTTTTCCATCCGGGACGGTGAAGGAGGTCGCGGCGGCGCCGATGCCGTTGAACAGCAGTCCATAGCCGATCAGCACGCCGAGCATGGTCGTGCGTTTTTCCTGCTGCGCCAGCGACCGCATCAGGATGACGTTGGTGGCGGCGAGGAAAGCGATGGTGAATGCGGCAATGTGACCAAGGTGCAGCTCGCGAAAGCCCGGCCTGACAACCAGCATGACGCCGGCAAAGCCGGCGACCACCGCCAGCCAGCGCCAGGGCCCGACCTTTTCCTTGAGGATCACGGTGGACAGAATGGTGACGCAGAGCGGCGCCAGAAAGATGAGCGCATAGGTCTCGGCCAGCGGAATGGTGGTGAAAGCATAGACGCTGAGCACGCCCGACGCGATGCCGGCCCAGGCCCGCGCCTGCACCGCCCAGGGACGTTTGGCACGCCAGAAATCACGCCAGCGCTCGTTGGCCGGCCGGCTGAAGAAGAGGAAGCAGCCGGCAAACAATGTCGAGAAGAAGCCGATCTCGAACACCGTGAATTGGCCGCCCAGGCTCTTGATAACGGCATCGCTGCCCGAATAGCTTGCATAGGCGATCAGGGCGAGCAGGATTCCGTTCGGCACGTTTTTCATTTCCGGGAGAGAAAGTTGAAAATACTGGCGCTCGGTGCCCATCCAGACGACATCGAGATCTTCATGTTCGGTACGATGGCCGCCTATGCCGCGCAAGGTGCAGAACTCACTTTTGCCGTGGCTACCGATGGTGCCAGGGGCGGCAACAGCGATCCCGCTGTGCTGGCTCGTGTCCGGCGCGAGGAGGCAATGGCCGCGGCCGCGCTGCTCGGGGCGGCAGCCCGCTTCCTCGACTTTCCCGATGGCGGGCTGGTGGCCGACGCCGCGCTGATCGATGCACTGAAAACACTGATCAGCGAGATCGGGCCGGACCTGGCGATCACGCACGCGCCCAACGACTATCATGCCGACCACCGCGCGCTGTCGGACGGCGTGCGCATCGCTGCTTCGTTCGGGGTTCCGGTGCTGCATGCCGATACGATGGGCGGCACCGGATTCTCGCCGACGCACTATGTCGATATTTCCGCCCATGCCGACATCAAGGCCAAGGCGATCCGCATGCACCAGTCGCAGGACCCGGACCGCTTCGTTGACATTGCACTGACGCAAAACCTTTTTCGCTCGGGCCAATGCAACGGCGCGCAAGGTTCGCTGGCCGAAGCCTTCCGCTTCGAGCCGACATTTCCCTTCGGCGACATCCGCGCGCTGCTGCCGCCGGCGCCACCGATCCGGACGGTGATGGTGAGCACCAAACGGGTCGACTGAACCCGCGGACGATCGGCCAGGGGTATCGCATTCCGCGCTCGTCCGCTTGATGCGGCGTTTTTCTCAACTTTTCAGAGACCGGCTTCAGCATGTTGCGGCGCAGCAACGAATTCGCTTGCCTTGTTTAGTAAAAATTGCATCACTAAACAAATTACTAAACATCCGCGGCGCGACGACGCCGCCATGTTTGGGCCTCTGAGGAGAGAGGTTGAGGGATCTTGAGACCGTCATCCGGACGTGTTTCGCAAATGGGAGGAAGGCATGAAATCGAGCTTGAAACTGGCGTTGGGACTGACCTCGGCGATCGCAGCGTCGACAGCCGTCTCGAACGCCGCGCACGCTGAAGACCTGACGCTGTGCTGGGCCGCCTGGGACCCGGCCAACGCGCTGGTCGAACTGTCCAAGGATTTCACCAAGGAAACCGGCATCGGCATGAAATTCGAGTTCGTGCCGTGGACCAACTACGCCGACCGTTTCCTCAATGAGCTGAACTCGCATGGCAAGCTCTGCGACCTGATCATCGGCGACAGCCAATGGATCGGCGGCGCGGCCGAGAACGGCCATTACGTCAAGCTGAACGACTTCTTCGACAAGGAGAAGATCAGCATGGACGACTTCGTGCCGGCGACCGTCGTCGGCTATTCGGAATGGCCGAAGAACACGCCCAACTACTGGGCGCTGCCGGCCATGGGCGACGTCGTCGGCTGGACCTACCGCAAGGACTGGTTCTCCAAACCCGAACTGCAGAAGGAATTCAAGGAAAAGTATGGCTGGGACCTCGGTCCGCCGGCCACTTTCGACCAGCTGAAGCAGATCGCCGAATTCTTCCAGAAGCGGCAGGTCGACGGCAAGACGGTCTATGGCGCCTCGATCTACACCGAGCGCGGCTCGGAAGGCATCACCATGGGCGCCATGGACGTGCTCTACAGCTACGGCTTCCAATACGAGAACCCGAAGAAGCCCTACGAGATGGAAGGCTTCGTCAATTCGCCAGACGCCGTCAAAGGCCTGGAATTCTACAAGGCGCTCTACGATTGCTGCACCCCTCCGGGCGCCTCGAACAGCTACATGGGCGAAGGCGTCGATGCCTTCAAATCCGGCCAGGTGGCGATGCACATGAACTTCGCCTTCACATGGCCGGGCCTGCAGAAGGACGAGAATGTCGGCGGCGACAAGATCGGCTATTTCGTCAATCCCAAGGGTCCCGGCGGCGCCCAGTTCGCCCAGCTCGGCGGCCAGGGTATTTCGGTGGTCTCCTATTCCGACAAGCAGGAATCGGCGCTGAAATACATCAAGTGGTTCGCCAACAAGGACGTCCAGGCCAAATGGTGGTCGCTCGGCGGTTATTCCTGCCTCAACGCGGTGGTCAAGGACCCGAAATTCCCGGCCAGCCAGCCCTATGCGCAAACCTTCCTCGACTCGATGGCGATCGTGAAGGACTTCTGGGCCGAGCCGAGCTACGCACCACTGCTGCAAGCCTCGCAGAAGCGCTTCCATGACTATGTCGTCGCCGGCCAGGGTTCGGCCAAGGATGCTCTCGACGGCCTGGTCAAGGACTGGACGCAGGTCTTCCAGGACGACGGCAAGATGTAGCCGCGACAACCGCAAGGCTCCTCCCGAGCCATGACGCCGCGTCCCGTGCCGCCCTTGGCACGGGACGCGGTTCAGATAAATTCCATGACAGAGACGAACGAAGTGACCGAAGCAGGACTGACCATGCTCAATCGGACCGCGGAGACCGTTGCCCGGGCGACCCCGGAACCTTTGGCCCGCAAGGTCCGGGGCATCAGCGACAAGGGCCTCGCCTGGCTGTTCATCTCGCCGACGATCCTGTTGCTGCTCGCCATCAACATCTTCCCGCTGTTCTGGGCGATCTACCTGTCGTTCACCAATTTTCGCGCGAACCGGCCAAACGAGGTGGTGAAGAACCTCGGCTTCGCCAATTACCAGCGCATCCTTGGCGACCAGGACATCTGGATCGCCATGCAGACGACGGCGCATTTCGTGTTCTGGACCATCCTGTTGCAGACGCTGATCGGCTTCACGCTGGCCTGGCTGATCGACCGCAAGTTTCGCGGCCACGCTTTCTGGACGACGCTGATCCTGGTGCCGATGATGCTGTCGCCGGCGGTGGTCGGTAATTTCTGGCGCTTCCTCTACGAGCCGCAGATCGGCCTGTTTTCCTATGTCATCTCGTTCGTGTCGGGCATTCCGCCGACAAGCATCCAGATGCTTTCCAACGTCTCGCTGGCGCCGTGGTCGATCATCATCGTCGATACCTGGATGTGGACGCCCTACGTGATGCTGATCTGCCTCGCGGGCCTGCGCTCGATCCCCGAATATATTTATGAAGCGGCCGAGGTCGACCGCGCCTCCAACTGGCGGCAGTTCTGGTCGATCACGCTGCCGATGGCGCTGCCCTTCATCATGCTGGCGGTGCTGTTTCGCGGCATCGAGAACTTCAAGATGTTCGACATGGTCAACCTGCTCACCGGCGGCGGGCCGGGCTCGACCACCGAAGTCGCCTCGATCACGCTGAAACGGCAGGCATTCGAGAGCTGGCGTACCGGCTATTCCTCTGCCTTCGCCATCATCCTGTTCGTCGCGGTGTTCGGTCTCGCCAACATCTACGTCAAGGCGCTCAACAAGGTGAAGCAGAGATGAGCCTGACCACAGCCCATTCGGTCGTCGCGCCCTCGTCGAATTCGAAGCGCATCGCCGGCGCCATCATCATCGCCTACGCGCTGATCTCGATCGTGCCGCTCTTGTGGATCTTCGCCACCAGCTTCAAGACGCCGCCGGATTCGATCGCCTATCCGCCCAAGATCGTGTTCCAGCCGAGCATCGAGGGCTACTGCAACCTGTTCACGACGCGCACCAGGCAGACGCCTGAATATATCAACTCGCTCGGACCGGCGACGGGCTTCTGCGACGAGACCGTGCGCAAGCGCAACATGGTGATCGCCGGACCATCCAACTTCCTGCCGCGCTTCGTCAATTCGCTGATCATCGCCTTCGGCTCGACCTTCTGCGCCGTCTTTCTCGGCACATTGTCGGCCTACGGCTTCTCGCGCTTCAAGGTGCCGCTCGCCGACGACCTTCTGTTCTTCATCCTGTCGACACGCTTCATGCCGCCGATCGCGGTCGCCATTCCCATCTACCTGATGTACCGCGAGCTTGGCCTGTCGGACACCGCCCTCGGCATGATCCTGCTCTACACGGCGGTCAACGTGTCGCTCGCGGTGTGGCTGCTCAAGGGCTTCATCGACGAGATTCCGCGCGAATATGAGGAGGCGGCGATGATCGACGGCTACACGCGGCTGCAGGCCTTCTGGCGCACCGTGCTGCCGCAGGCGACCACCGGCATTGCCGCGACGGCCATTTTCTGCCTGATCTTCGCCTGGAACGAATATGCCTTCGCCGCACTGCTGACTTCCGGCACGGCACAAACAGCGCCGCCCTTCATCCCGACCATCATAGGCGAAGGCGGCCAGGACTGGCCGGCCGTGGCGGCCGGCACGACGATCTTCCTGGTTCCAATCCTGGTCTTCACCATCCTGCTCCGCAAGCAATTGCTGCGCGGCATCACCTTCGGTGCGGTGCGCAAATGATTAGTGTGGGAATAAGTCGCCCCCCACTCCGTCGAGCTTCGCTCGACACCTCTCCCCCGATCGACGGGGTAGAGGAAGGGCGCGAACTTGATTCAGCCAGGCTCCCTTCCTCTCCCCCCGGAGGGGCGAGAGGTGGCGCTGCGGAGCAGCGACGGAGTGGGGGAACCACCTGGCAACCATCTCTCCCTTTGAACGGGGAAAAGGGAGGAAGCTACGCATGAGGCGCCCCGCCATCTCCAGGAAATCGCGCTGGCCCCGCTGGGCCAGGCGCGGGTTGATGGAAAACATTGCCACGGCGCTGATCGCCATCGGCTTCCTGATGCTGTTCCAGCCCTTCGCGCTGTCGCTCTATACCTATTCCTTCATCACCATGCTCGCCGGCACGGTGATGTTCATCATCGTCTCGAAGTTCCCGGAATAATCATGGCCGAAATTCGCGTCCAACATCTGAGAAAGGCCTTCGGCGATTTCGTCGCCGTCCAGGGTTCCAACTTCGTCGTCGAGGACGGCGAGTTCTTCGTCATGCTGGGGCCATCGGGCTGCGGCAAGACGACGACACTGAGAATGATCGCCGGGCTCGAACTGCCGACCGGCGGCCAGATCCTGCTCGGCGGCGACGACGTCACCATGCTCAGGGCCCGCGAGCGCGACATCGCATTCGTCTTCCAGCTGTTCGCGCTCTATCCGCACATGAATGTGCGCAAGAACATCGGTTTTCCGCTCTTGGCGCAAGGCATGCCCTCGGCCGAGATCCGCACCCGCGTCGAGGAGACGGCGAAGCTTCTGCGCATCGACCATCTGCTCAACAAATCCGTATCCGGTCTTGCCGGCGGCGACCGCCAGCGCGTCGCGCTCGGCCGCGCCATCGTGAGGCGGCCGAAATGCTTCCTGATGGACGAGCCACTCGGCACGCTCGACACTGAATTCCGTGACCTAATGGTCCATGAGCTGCGCGAACTGCACAACCGCATCCACGCGACGACCGTGTACGTCACGCATGACCAAATGGAAGCCATGTCGATGGCCGACAAGATCGCAGTGATGAACCATGGCGTCATCGAGCAGTTCGGCAGCCCCCGCGAAATCTACGACCGCCCCGCTACCATGTTCGTGGCCGACTTCATCGGCTCGCCGCCGATGAATTTTTTGAAGTTTGGCGGCGGACTCACAAAAGGCGCGAAGGAGGTGGTCGTCCAGGGGGCGACAGTGGCAGTGCCAGAGGTGCGCGAGGACGTAGCGCCTGCCGACATGGCTCTCGGCATTCGCCCCGAACATATCCGCTTCGACGATGCATCCAAGCTGCGCGGCGCCATATACGGCACCGAATATCTCGGCACCACCCAGATCGTCGCGGTGGAAACGGCGGACGGCATCATCAAGGCGCGGGTGCCGGCCGAAATCCGGCTCAATGCTGGCGACCATGTCGGCCTGACTCTGAACGGCGCGCGGCTGTCGCTGTTCGAACAAGGCTCCGGGCGCGCGGTGAGAACGGCGATCCACGACACAGCGTCGTTGGGGAGAGCGCAGCATGGCTGACGTGCACATCAAAGGCGTGACCAAAAGCTTCGGCGACCATGTCGCCGTCAGCGGGCTCGACCTGCATATATCGGACGGCGAATTCGTCGTGCTCTTGGGGCCGACCGGCGCCGGCAAGACGACCACACTGCGGCTGATTGCAGGGCTGGAACGGCCGGATGCAGGCACGATCGAGATCGGCGGCCACAATGCCACGACCCTGTCACCGGCCGAGCGCGACACCGCCTTCGTCTTCCAGCAATATTCGCTCTATCCGCATCTGTCGGTGTTCGACAACCTCGCCTTCCCACTGCGCTCGCCGGCGCGGAAAATACCGGAAGACCAAATCCGCCGCCGGGTCGAGGAGGTCGCGAAGATGGTGCGCATCCATCACAAGCTTGCCAACCGTTCGACCAAATTGTCGGGTGGCGAAATGCAGCGTGTCGCCATCGGCCGCGCGCTGGTGCGCAAGCCTTCCATCTACCTGATGGACGAGCCGCTGTCGTCGCTCGACGCCAAGCTGCGCGCGGATCTCAGGCTCGAATTGAAGCGCATCCAGTCCGAGCTCGGTGCCACCATGCTCTACGTCACGCACGACCAGATCGAGGCGATGACCATGGCCGATCGGATCGGCATCCTCGCCGACGGCGTGCTGGTGCAGATCGGTTCACCACGAACCATTTATTCGGAACCGGCAAATCTGCATGTCGCTGCAAGGCTCGGCCAGCCGGCGATCAATCTTTTGCCGACTGGGCTGCTTCCCGATGGCGGCGCGCCGGCCGGCACCAGGACAATCGGCGCGCGCACCGAGCACCTGGCGATCGAGAAGGCCGTGAATGGCCATGCTGATGGCGTCGTCGACTGGGTCGAGCATCTCGGCGACCAGAACCATCTGCACGTGACGGTGGGGCCGAAGAAGCTGGTGACGCTGACCGATCCCGACACCGATCTGGCGCAAGGCGACAAGGTGGTGATCCGCTACCGCTCGCCGCTCTATTTCGGCGCCGACGGACAACGACTGATGTGAGCGGTTTCGGCGCCCCCCGCCAAGGCGACGCCGGCTTCTGATTGAAGATTGCGAATACGGGACGAATTCGATGAAGAACTTTTTCAACCGCAGGGAAACGATCGTCACCGAGGCCCTGGACGGCCTGTTGCGCACCATTGGCTCAGGCGACCTCGCGCGCCTCGACGGGTATCCCGAGATCAAGGTCGTGCTGCGCGCCGATTGGGACAAGTCCAAGGTTGCCGTCGTCTCCGGCGGCGGGGCCGGGCACGAGCCGTCGCATGCCGGCTTCGTCGGCAAGGGCATGCTGACGGCGGCGGTTTCGGGCGAGATCTTCGCCTCGCCGAGCGTCGAAGCGGTGCTGGCGGCCATTCGCGCGGTCACCGGACCGGCCGGTTGCCTGCTGATCGTCAAGAACTACACCGGCGACCGGCTCAATTTCGGCCTCGCTGCCGAGAAGGCGCGCGCCGAAGGTTTTGCCGTCGAGATGGTGATCGTCGCCGACGACATCGCGCTGCCCGACATCACCCAGCCGCGCGGCGTTGCCGGCACATTATTCGTGCACAAGATATCAGGCCACCTGTCGGAAGCCGGCAAGGACCTGGTATCCGTCGCGGCGGCCGCGCGTGCGGCGGCAAAGGATATCATCTCGCTCGGAATGTCGTTGTCGTCCTGCTCCATTCCCGGCCAGCCGCACGAGGACAGGTTTGGCGAAAACGATGGCGAGCTCGGCCTCGGCATCCACGGTGAGCCGGGCGTCGAGCGCATCGCGGTGCAGAGTGCCGACAAGCTGGTGGCTGTCATGGCGGAGCGCCTCGCGGGGCGGCTCGACACGAAGGCCGATCATGCCTTGCTGATCAACAATCTCGGCTCCGTGCCGCCGCTCGAAATGTCGCTGGTTGCCAATGCGGTGCTTGCCTCACCGCTGGCAAAGACAGTGAAGTTCACAATCGGTCCCGGATCGTTGATGACGGCACTCAACATGAACGGGTTCTCGCTGTCGCTGATCCGGCTCGATGCGGCACGCGAGGCCGCCTTGCTGGCGCCGGTCGGCCCGCACGCCTGGATGCCCGCCAAGCCGCTCGTTGCGCCCGCTGTCGTACCGATGGCGAAAGCAGCCGGACAAAGCGTGGCACACAGGGCCAGCCGGGATGCCGGCACCAGGCGCCTGATCGTCACGGTCTGCGAGAAGCTGATTTCGCTCGAAGCGGCATTGAACGGACTGGACGCCAAGGCGGGCGACGGCGACACCGGCTCGACGGTGGCGACCGGCGCACGAAGCGTTCTTGATCGGCTCGACACGCTGCCGCTTGCCGACCCCGCGGCGACCCTAGGTGCAGTGGGCGACATATTGAGCGCATCGATGGGCGGCTCCAGCGGGGTGCTGCTGTCGATCTTTTTCACGGCGGCCGGACGGGCCCTGGACGCTGGCGCCAGTGTGCCCAAGGCCCTGCTCGCCGGGCTTGAACGCATGACCTTCTACGGTGGCGCCAAACCCGGCGATCGCACCATGGTCGATGCGCTGGAGCCGGCCTTGAAGGCCCTCGACGGCAACGGCCTTGGCGACGCGGCGACAGCAGCCCGGCGCGGTGCGGAGGCCACCGCGGCCATGGAGAAGGCAAAAGCCGGGCGGTCCGCCTATGTCGGTGCCGGATTGCAGGGCGTGGTCGATCCGGGTGCTCATGCCGTGGCAGAGGTGTTCGCGGCCGCCGCCACACTGCTTGTCACGGCCTGACGCATGCACCAGTTGTCGAACGACCGTTCTTTCGCTACTGCCGGCAAGGTGCAAACCGGGAATTCGGGCGACATGACGGCGCTGGACCTTTCGAGGCTTATCACGGCCGCCGCGGATGCGATTGCCGCGCACGCCGAGGAATTGACCGCGCTCGACCAGGCGATCGGCGACGGCGACCACGGGCTGAACATGAAGCGCGGCTTCGACGCCGTACGGGCCGAGGCCGACGTGTTCGCCGCGAAGCCGCTGCCGGACGCCCTGAAGGCAATTGGCACCAAGCTGGTGATGACGGTGGGCGGCGCTTCCGGCCCGCTGTTCGGCACGCTGTTCATGGCGCTCGGCAAGGAGATTTCGGCGGAACCCGACCGCGCCAATCTGTCGGTTGCCTTCGGCAAGGCGATCGAAGCGGTGGCCGCGCGCGGCAAGTCGCAGGTAGGACAAAAAACCATGCTCGATGTGCTGCGGCCGGTGCATGATGCCTTGGCCGGGGGAAGGACGGCGGCTGAAATAGCCAACGTCGCCGACGCCGCGGCCGAAGCCACCGTGCCGATGAAGGCACTGCGCGGCCGCGCCTCGTTCCTCGGAGACCGCTCGATCGGCCATATGGATGCCGGCGCGCGCTCGACCGCGCTGCTGGTGCGCACGCTGGCGCAAATCATCGGGGGCAAGGCATGAGCAATGTCGGGATCGTGATCGTATCGCATTCGCCGCTAGTCGCCGAGGGCACGGCCGACATGGTACGCCAAATGGTCGGCGACGAGGTGCCGCTTGCGTGGTGCGGCGGAAACGGCCATGGCGGGCTCGGCACCAATGTCGAGGCGATCATGGGCGCCATCGACAAGGCCTGGTCGGACGCCGGCGTCGCCATTCTTGTCGATCTCGGCGGCGCCGAGACCAATTCGGAAATGGCGGTGGAATTGATCGGCGAGCCGCGTGCGCACAAAATCATCGTCTGCAACGCGCCGATCGTCGAGGGCGCGGTGATGGCGGCGACCGAAGCATCCGGCGGCGCCTCGCTCCGGGAAGTGGTGGCGACGGCGCACGAATTGTCGCCATCGTGAGCGAACGGGATTTTTGAAGATATGTCCGCAACCGCCGAAGCGACCGTCCTGATCACCCACGATGTGGGCCTGCATGCGCGTCCTTCGGTGAAGTTCACCAAGCTGGCCAAGAGCTTTGCCGCCGAGGTGGAGATTGCACTCGCCGCCAACGGCCCATGGTTCGATGCAAAAAGCATCGTCAAAGTGATGGCGGCCAAGGCGCCGAAGGGCACGGTGCTGCACATCAGGGCCAACGGCGATGGCGCCGATGATGCTATCCGGGCGCTGGTCGAACTGGTGCAGCGCGATTTCGACGAGGACGCCGGCCATGTCCGCTCGGCTTGAGGCCGATCCGCGCCTGCGCTCACCCGCTGGGAACGCGTGCCATGCGTATTGAGGGTGTTCCTGCCTCGGCCGGCTATGCCGAGGGACCTCTGTTCGACCTCGGCCAGCCCGCGGGCATTTACGTTAGCAAGGCAAGCTCCGTCGAGGAGAGGACGTCCCTGCAGGCCGCGATCGGCAAGGCGGTGAACCGGCTCGTGGCCATGGTCGGAACCGCCGAGAAAGATGCGGCCGACATACTCGAATTCCACATCGCCATGCTGGAAGACGACGCGCTGAGCGGGCCGGCCTTCGCATCGATCGCTTCCGGAACACCCGCCGACACGGCCTGGCGGCAGGCACTCGATGCCGAGATCGCCGGCTACGAGGCTTCGGACCAGGATTATTTCCGCGCCCGCGCCACGGACCTTCGGGATATCAGGGACCAGGTTCTGCGTGCCCTGACCGAGGACAGTGACCAAGCCGCGCCGTCCGGCGCCATCCTCTACGGCGAGGACATCGCGCCGACGCGCTTTCTCGAAACCGACTGGAGCCATGGCGGCGGCATCGCTCTGAAGGCAGGCAGCACCGCCAGCCATGTCGCCATGCTGGCGCGCTCGCGTGGCGTGCCGATGGTCGTGGGCCTGCGCGAGCCGCTCACCGCCGTTGCCGACATGGCACTGCTCGACGCGGAGCACGGCAATATCGTCCTGGCGCCCTCGCCGGCCGAGATCGGCTCGTTCCGGCAGTCATCCTCTTCCTTCACCGCCGGCCAGGGTAAGGCACGGACTTTTCTGGCGCGGCCGGCCCTGACAAAAACCGGCACGGCGGTGCGCGTACGGGTCAACATCGCCGATCCTAGGGATGTCGATGCCATCGACATCGCGACCTGCGACGGCGTCGGCCTGATGCGCACCGAATTCCTGTTCGGCAAAACGCTGCCGGATGAGGAGACGCAGTATCGTGCCTATCGCAAGGTGCTGGAATGGGCCGGCGAAAAGCCGGTGACGATCCGTACCGTCGATGCCGGCGGCGACAAGCCGGTGCCAGGCTTCACCGTCGAGGAAGGCAATCCATTCCTTGGCCTGCGCGGCATCAGGCTGTCGCTGGCCAGGCCCGATATATTCCGGATTCAAATCAGGGCATTGCTGCGCGCCGCGCCACACGGCAATCTCAAAATCATGTTTCCGATGATCGCCACATCAGCAGAGTATGAGAGCGCCGCCGCCCTGTTCGCCGAGGAGCGGGTAGCCCTTGCCGCGCGCGGCATCGCGCACAAGATGCCGCCGCTCGGCATCATGGTCGAAGTGCCTTCGGTGGCCATCGCGCCGGAGGCGTTTACCGGCGTCGCCTTCCTGTCGATCGGTTCCAACGATCTGACGCAATATGTGATGGCGGCCGCCCGCGACAATGCCGCTGTGGCACACCTGAATTCAGTCCGCCATCCTGCGGTGTTGAGGCTGATCGCCTCGGTCGCGGCCTTTGGACGGGAGACCGGGATCGCCGTCAGCCTGTGCGGCGATGCCGGCGGCGACCCCGCCTCGATTCCCTCTCTGCTGGAAGCCGGTCTGCGCGATCTTTCCGTGGCGCCGGCGCAACTCGCCATGGCCAAGGCGGCCATAGCCGACGTTCCGGTCTAGGCATGGCCGACATCAAACCCGAACCCGGTTCCGAAGAAGCGATCCGCGCCTACAAGACGATCCTGTCGCAGGTTATCGACCAGCGGCCGTCCGGCATGCGCCAGCGGCTCGCCGATGCGCTTGGCAAGCACCGCAGCTTCGTCACGCAGATTTCGAGCCCGAGCTACTCGATTCCCATTCCGTCGAAACATCTGCCGGCCATCTTTTCCGTCTGCCATTTCAGCCAGGCCGAGCGGGACCAGTTTCTTGCCGCCTATCACCAGGCACATCCCGGGAAGATCTCGGTCGCCTCGGGCGCGCGCAAGACAAGGCACGTTTCGCTCATCGTGCCGGATTTCGGCGACGACAAGCAGAATGCGGCGCTCGACCGAGCGATCAACGAATTCATCCAGAAGGTCACCAGCATCACCGGCAAGAGCGGCTGAACGACCCTTGATGCAGGCTATTTCGGGAGGAGACGGCCGTGAAGAAATTCATGAACTCGGTGGACACGGTACTGACCGAGAGCCTCGACGGTTTCGCGGCCGCCCATGCCGACATCCTTGTGCTTGGCGAGGAGCACAAATTCATCCGCCGCAAGATGCTCAAGCCGGGCAAGGTGGCGCTGATCTCCGGCGGCGGCTCCGGCCACGAGCCGCTGCATGGCGGCTTTGTCGGCCGTGGCATGCTGGACGCCGCCTGTCCTGGCCAGGTGTTCACCTCGCCGACACCGGATCAGATGCTGGCGGCCGCGCAAGCCGTCGACACCGGCGCCGGCTGCCTGTTCATCGTCAAGAACTACGAAGGCGACGTGATGAACTTCGAGATGGCTGCGGAGATGTCCGATGGCGTGCTGCAGGTCGTCACCAATGACGACGTCGCCGTCGAGAATTCGTCCTACACAACCGGGCGGCGCGGCGTGGCGGGCACGCTGGTGGTGGAAAAGATCGTTGGCGCCGCCGCCGAGCACGGGGTGGCGTTGCCTGCGTTGAAGACGCTGGGTGACCGCGTCAACGACGCCACCCGCTCGATGGGCGTGGCATTGACCAGCGGCACCGTGCCGGCTGCCGGCAAACCGACCTTCGACATCGGCGAAGGCGAGATGGAATTCGGCGTCGGCATCCATGGCGAGCCCGGCCGCCGGCGCGACAGGCTGAAAAGCGCCGATGCAATTGTCGAAGAAATCTGCGCTGCGATCCTGGGCGATCTCGACGACAGGGCGAAAGGACCCGCGCTGCTGTTCGTCAACGGCTTCGGCGGCACGCCGCTGATGGAGCTCTATCTGATGTACAACAGCGCCCGCCGGATTTTCGAGCAACATGGCGTGACGGTTACCCGGTCGCTGGTCGGCACCTATGTCACCTCGCTCGACATGGCCGGCTGCTCGATCACGCTGAGCCTGCTCGACGACGAACTGACGGAATGGTGGGACGCACCTGTCCACACCGCCGCGCTGCGCTGGGGCGTGTAAGGCTGGCTTCAGCCGTGCTTTTCTGCGACCATTCCGGACAATCCACATAACGATGGATTTGTCCGGATCGATGCTGCCGTCTCTTACTCCAGCTGAAGAAAAACTGCTGCTGCGCTTCGCCGATCCGGAGGCTGTGGCGGTCGGGGAGAATTTATCGGCGAAGGCCCTGTCTGCCCTGCTCGACAATGTCGAATTCCACGGCGTCCTCCCGATCATGCTGCGCAAGCTCGGGGAGCGTGGCGATGCGCACCTGCCGTCGGATACTGGTTTGCGAGACAAACTCGACGACCTGCGCCAGAGGGCGACGATCGCCACCGGCCAGTCGATGCTGCTTCAGTACCATGGCGACCGCATCATGAAGGGAATGGCGGCGGAAGGCATTCCGGCGCGGATCGTCAAGGGGCCGGTCTTCGCACGAAAACTCTACCGCAATGTATCCGACCGGCCTTTCACCGACATCGACATCCTGGTCGAGCCCGCCGACCTTGCGCGGGCAAACCGGGTGATTGCGGCATGCGGCTTCGAGCTTGCCAGCAACGAGGCCGAATCTTACCGGCTGCAGGAATTCAAATGGCTGGAAAAGGAGAATTCCAGCCTGCTGGTCGAGTTGCATGGCGACCTTGTGCACGACACCGGCATGCGGCGGCGCCTGTCGCTGGGTTTTCGCGAGCTTGGCATCATCGATGGCGGCGCGACGGATACGCCGGCCGCCCTTCTGACGATCGCCATCGTGCATGCCGCCGGCGGCCACAAATTCCACCGTCTGCAGCTTTGCGTCGACGTGCTGCAAGGTGTGAGGGCGCTGCAATCCCCGGTTTCGGAAACCCGCCTGCTTGACGCCGCGCGCATGACCGGCATCGAACTCGAACTTGCGATCGTGCTCAACGTAACCGGGCGGCTGTTCGACGAACCGCATGCGCTGGCACTCGCCGGGCGAATAAAGCCCGACCTGTCGATCCGACTGGCCAAGAAGCTGATCACGACCAACACGCTGCTCAGGGTCAATTCCCGGGAGAAGATCGGCTCGCGGCTACGCCGCGATGCCTTTCGCTGGATCCAGCGGCTGGCCAAGGCCAGGCCATACGCCGCTTGAGCGGACCGTCAGTCCAGTGATGCCAACGTAGCGCTTATCAGCGCCGCCGCATCGGCCGGACGCACGCCTACTTCCAGGGTAAAGGTCGGCACCGACGACACCAGTCCACGGATCGCCGCCAACCTGCGCTTCTGCAGCGGCAGCAGACCGGTCGCGCCGGTGCGGACATTGTCCATCGCCAGCGCCACCATCGCGTCGGTCCGGGCCATGGGCGCGAGCCGGGTCTCTTCGTCGCCGGATCGCGCAAGATGCAGGAGCGCTGCGACCGGACGGGCGGTCGGACTTTCGATTTTTACGATCCCACTCAGCTTTTCCAGCGAAACAGCCTGTTCGCCATTGCGGTCCCATGACAGACCGAGGCATGGCGCCATAAGCGGGATCATCCGCGCGGTCTTCTCATGGATCTTGACATGGCGCGGCAAACCCCAGGCGGCAGGCGTGGGGGAAGCGAGATTCAGGATCATGGCGTCGTCGGAGCACAGGCCGAATCCTTGCGTTGCCAAGGCCAGCGATGTGGTGGTCTTGCCGGTGCCGCTCGGGGCATGGACCAGCACGACGGCGTCGCGGCCCGGCAGCGTCAGCCCGGCCGTGTGCAGCATATGCTGGCCGCCTGCGTCGAGTGCTGCGTCCAACACCAGCATCGATGGCGTCCAGGCGGCCTTCGCACCGGGGCGAACCCGGAGTTCGGCCCAACCCTCCTCGTCATTGACGACAACGGCTTGGCGTTCGGGAAAGACGAGATGGACCGTGCCGCCATCCGCGATCATCCGGCAGTAGCCGTCCTCCGGTATCTCGCCCTCGAAGACGAGCGATCCGCCGGGCGCTTCGTCCAGAACGTCCGCCTCTGTGATCTCGAGACGAAAATCCGGCTCGACGGGACCTGTGACACGCAAGGTGCCCAGCATCCCGTCGAAATCCTGCCACAGGCCGGGCCGCTCGGCCGATATGCCGAGGATCTGGCCATTGAGGTCATAGAATACTGAAGGTCTGGTCAAGCGGAGCGCACCTTCGTGGCGGCGGTGGCGGGGTGACGGTAGATCTCGACCATGCCGGGAAGGCTGTCACTGACCACCGGCTTGCCGTCCAGGCACACCCAGCAATGCGCCGCCAGCCGCGACGCTTGCAGCGACTTCGGATCGACGCCGAAACGCAGCTGCGGATCGAAACCGGCAAGGCGCAGGAAGCGATGGCCGAGCAAGCCCTCCCGCAAGCATCTGCGGTCACGCATCAGCCAGGGATGACGCACGGCACGGTTGACGCGGGCGACAATGTAGGGGGCAGGCAGGCCGCGATAGGGCGCCGGCGAGGCGAGCGGCGCCCATTTCAGCACGTCCTCGAAGCTGCGATTGGCAATGAGAATTGGCATCAGCCGCGCGCTTGCCCAGAGATGACAGCGGAACAAGGCGCGCAGGAGAGGACCGTCCACCATCAAGCGGTGCCTTCAGCCATCAAGCCTGGAGCAGCGAGAATGCCTTCCGAGACCAGATCGCTGGCCAGCGCCGCCATGTCCTCGTCAAGCGTGCCCTTGTCGATTTCGAACTCCTCGCAAAGCAGGCCGACGATCTGGCCGAGGCTGCGCACGCCATCCACCTTGTCGAGAAAGGCTTCGGTCGTCCCGTTGCAGGTATAAAGCTGGCCGCTGCGCGCCAAAAGCACCACCGCGCCGTCGCCGACATGCTGAACCGAGGCATCGTCCGCCAGTCGCAGAACCGTTCCAGAGGCAATTTCCATAACGAACCCCAAAAGCCATGCAAAACCCGGAAATGAGATAGCGCGGTGGTGGGGCGCTGTCTATTGGTCGGCCGGGATGGCTCGCGTGGCTTTATTTTGCGGACATACTCTCGTGAGGCCGCAACATCCATCCAGAGTCGAAAATCGTCCCAGAAATAGTCGCCGGAAAGGCGCGCCAGGCAAGCATGCTGACCGGCGGCACCGTTGCTTTTCTTCCCTGAGATAAGGTAAGAACTCCCCGGGTCTTGGGGAGATAGCGTATGCGTTACAATTGGGAGCGAGCTCCGACTTTCGAACGTCATCGAAAAGCTCTGGCGACAGCCATTTTGATCTTCGGCGGCGTCGGTCTCATGCTGGTGGCCTTGCCGATCTAGCGCCGTCGACATTCGCCCAACGAATCCGGCTTGTTAGACGGCAATCGACGAATTGTTCAGCGGGTTGTTCGGTCACCGCTATGAAGCGGCGATCGCACCCTTAAAAAAGCCCTGGCTGAAGCGCTGCACCAGCACGACGATCACCGCCGGCTTGCCGGCCGGTGTTCACAGGATCCGACAGGCTGTAGGAGGTCGGACGGTTCCTCGAGCCTGGCCTCGATCGACCATTGATGGCGCATGCGCTCACATCCTCTCGCTCGATATCGTCGGACAGCGGGCATCCCGGTCAGGACAAGACCGGTTCAAACGAAAATCAGGGAAGACAGCGCCGGAAAAAACAGCATAGGCTGTTTGCAAAGACGGCAAATGGTTTCCGGGAGGGTACGGATGGCTTCACGCTATCACGAGATCTATGACGGCTGGAAACGCGACCCGGAAAAATTCTGGGCCGACGCGGCCGGCGCCATCGACTGGTATTCGCCCTGGAACAGGGTGTTCGATGCCACCGCCGGCGTCTACGGCCGCTGGTTCACCGGCGCGACCTGCAACACCTGCTACAATGCCCTTGACCGGCATGTCGCCGGCGGGCGGGCCGACCAGATCGCGCTGATATACGACAGCGCCATCACCGGCACGGTGAAAAAGTTCACCTATGCCGAACTGAAGCGCGAGGTGGTGGCGCTGACCTCGGTGTTAAAGAACCGCGGCGTCGGCAAGGGTGACCGCGTCATCATCTACATGCCGATGGTGGCGGAAGCGGCCATCGCCATGCTCGCCTGCGCCCGCATCGGCGCCGTGCATTCGGTCGTCTTCGGTGGTTTTGCCTCGCATGAGCTCGCCACCCGCATCGACGACGCCAGGCCGAAGCTGATCATCTCGGCGTCCTGCGGCCTGGAACCCGGCCGCGTCGTCGCCTACAAGCCGCTGCTCGACAAGGCGATAGAGATATCCCGCCACAAGCCGGACGCCTGCCTGATCCTGCAGCGCGACCAGTTGCGCTGCGAGCTCAGGGAAAACTACGACATCGACTATGCGGACGCGGTCGCGCGGGAGCGGGCGGCCGGCGCCAATGTCGACTGCGTTCCGGTGCTTGCCACCGATCCACTCTACATCATCTACACATCAGGCACGACCGGCCAGCCCAAGGGCATCGTTCGCGACAATGGCGGCCACATGGTGGCGCTGAAATGGACGATGGAAAACGAGTTCGGCGTGAAGCCCGGGGAAGTGTTCTGGGCGGCGTCCGATGTCGGTTGGGTGGTCGGCCATTCCTACATCGTCTACGGCCCGCTGCTGCATGGCTGCACCAGCATCCTGTTCGAAGGCAAGCCGATCGGCACGCCCGACGCCGGCACCTACTGGCGCGTTATCGCGGAACATGGCGTGGTTGCGTTGTTCACCGCGCCGACTGCCTTCCGCGCCATCAAGGGGCAGGATCCCAAAGGCGAGTTCGTGCCGAAATATGATCTGTCGAAATTCCGCACCCTGTTTCTGGCCGGCGAACGCGCCGACCCCGAAACCATCAAATGGGCGGAGCAGAAGCTGAACGTGCCGGTGGTCGATCATTGGTGGCAGACCGAGACCGGATCGCCGATGACCATCAACCCCGCCGGGCTCGGCCTGCTGCCGGTGAAGTACGGCTCGCCCGGGGTACCGATGCCCGGCTACGACATCCGCGTGCTCGACGATGCCGGCCATGAGGTGCCGCGCGGCACGCTTGGCAATGTCGTGGTCAAGCTGCCGCTGCCGGCGGGCTGCCTGCCGACCCTGTGGAACGCCGATGCCCGCTTCCGCCAGGCCTATCTCGATGAGTTCCCCGGCTTCTACAAGACGGCCGATGCCGGCATGATCGACGAGGACGGGTATCTCTACGTGATGGCCCGCACCGACGATATCATCAACGTTGCCGGCCACCGATTGTCGACGGGCGCCATGGAAGAGGTGCTGGCCGCCCATCCCGATGTCGCCGAATGCGCCGTCGTCGGCATCGCCGATGCGATGAAGGGCCAGATTCCGCTCGGCTTCGTGGTGCTGAACGCCGGTGTCGCGCGCGACGGCGCCGCCATCGAGAAGGAGGTCGTCGCGCTGGTGCGCGAGCGCATCGGCCCGGTGGCCGCCTTCAAGACCGTGGTGACGATCAAGCGCCTACCCAAGACGCGCTCGGGCAAGATCCTGCGCGGCACCATGCAGAAGATCGCCGACAAGGAAGCGTGGACGATGCCTGCAACCATCGACGACCCCGCCATCCTCGATGAGATCACCGCTGCCCTGACGGAGCGCGGAATCGGCGTCTAAGGAGCACTGCCGGACCTGACTGGAGCTACCGTTGCGCGATGTTGCGACGCGGCGAACTTTGTGATGACCGCTGGGCGCAATCGTAGATTGTGCGATGCAACATTCCGCCCTACAGTTCCTGCGGGGGGCCATTCGATTGGATCGCATGGCTCAGCAAAAAATAACTTTTGGCGGTATCGACATCCTGCGGTTTCTCGCCGCCGTGCTGGTCATGGTCTATCACTACGGCTTCTGGGTGTGG
The DNA here is from genome assembly GCF_006440875.1 of Mesorhizobium sp. B2-5-7. NCBI lineage: Bacteria > Pseudomonadati > Pseudomonadota > Alphaproteobacteria > Hyphomicrobiales > Phyllobacteriaceae > Mesorhizobium > Mesorhizobium sp. B2-5-7. The sequence continues at coordinate 121,160 of NZ_VFUO01000003.1, forward strand.
GCCTATCCCGACGGCATCTCGGCGCAAGCGACTGGTGGCGTTCCGGCGCAGCCTGGGATCGGCGCCTGGGTCGGGTCCGGCTGGGTCGGCGTCGAGATCTTCTTCGTCATCAGCGGTTTCGTCATTGCCTTCAGCGCCGAGAATTCGACGCCGCTGCGGTTTTTCGAGGCAAGGGTCAAAAGGCTGGCGCCGGCGGCCTGGATTTGTGCCCCGATCACCACGGCGCTGTTGCTGCTGATCGGCTTGAGCTGGCCGACCGATGCGGTGGTTCGGCTCGTGCGCACCGGCCTGTTCGCGCCTTATGGTCCCTGGGTGGACAGCGTCTACTGGACGCTCGGCATCGAAATCGCCTTCTACGCCATCGTCTGGATCCTGCTGCGGCTCGGCCGTTTCCATCTGATGGAAAGGGTTGCGATCGTCATCGGCATGATCAGCACGCTGTTCTGGTGCCTTTATTATCCGCTCGGCTGGTCCGCCTTCGCCGAGACGCGGTGGCTGCAGCTCGTGCTGGTGCATCATGGCTCATTCTTCGCGGTCGGCGTGCTCATCTGGCTGATGCGGTTCAAGGCGGTGACAGCGTCTCGCCTTGGCTTCTGCCTGCTGTTCCTCGGCGGTGGGGTGCTGCAGATCGCCAGCTCCGTCGACGTCCATAGCATCAAAGTCGGAGCCGTGATGCCGTACGGGCCGCCAATCTTGATCTTCCTCGCGGCCATCGCGCTGATGGCGTGGTCGCTCACGCTTGATCTCAGATGGAGCGGCTGGCGCCGGATCGGCCTGATGACCTATCCGCTCTATCTGATCCACGACGTCATCGGCGCGGCGATGCTCGGCGCCATGGTGCGCTCCGGGCTGCCTTATCTCCTGTCGATGGCAATGGTCGGCGCGACCATGATCGCGGCAAGCTGGCTGGTGGCAACCGAGGCCGAACCGCGCATCCGGCTGCTGCTCGACCACACGCTTTTCCGTTACCGGCTGAAGGCGGCATAGCCTCGAGCTATACGCCGCTCCGCTTCATGTCCGGCCGCATCAACGGCGGTCGGACGGCGCCGAAACTTTGCGCGATTCGGAATGAGAACCGCAGCGCAGGCCCAAGACATGACGGGCAACGGCCTTATCTCAGACCGCCGCCTTCGAACGCACTTCCGACTTGTCGAGATAATAGCTCGAGTACTTGTCGAAGAATTTCTCCGACGCGCCGAACGATCCGTATTTGGCGAGCTTCTTCAGGTCGACCTTGTTCAGCACCGCGCCGACGATCTTGTTGGCGACATAGGGCTCGGATTCCAGCATCGAGCGCACCATGGCGCGCGGCGTGCGGCCCCATTCGGTGACGAGCACGAAGCCGTCGACCAGCGGCGCGAAGGCCTTGGCGTCTACCACCGGGCCAAGCGGCGGCAGATCGACGACGATGTATTCGAAGGTCTCCTTGGCGTTTTCGATGAAACGACGCATGCCGGCCGAGGAGAGAAGCTCGCTGGTGTGCGAGAAATGTCCGCGCAGCACAGCCGGAATGATCGCCAGCTTGGTCTGCCTGTCGATCTTGCCGACGGACTGCCAGGTCTGGCCGCTCACCACCGCTTCCATCAAGCCTTGCTCGGCTTCCATGCCGAGGCTGCGGCTAAGGCCCGGATTGCGCAGATCGCCGTCGATGAGCAGCGTCCTGGAGCCATTGGCGGCGAGCAGCCCGGCGAGATTGGCCGCGACCGTCGACTTGCCTTCGCCGGGCAGGACCGAGATCACGCCGATGACGCGGCTGCCTTGCCCTTCCATCACCACATCGAAGGCGATCTTGGCGCTGCGCAGCGTTTCGGAGAACATCGATGCCGGAGCGTCGATGCTCACCCGCATCCGTGCGCGCCTTTCGATGGCGGCCGGCGATCTGGCGACCTTGAGATCGGGTTCGGCTGGCTTGTCTTCCTTGCTCGGTTTGCTGCCGATGGTCGGCAGGTAACCGAGGAATTTGAGGCCGACGCGGTCGCGGACCTCCTCGCCGGTCCTGAAGAACCGCTCGTTGAACTCGTTGAGGCCGCCGAAGCCGGCGCCCATCAGAACCCCGAGCACCAGCGAAAGGCCGAGGACGATGACGGTGCGCGGGCTCGAGGCGGCAAGCGGCGTCGACGCATCCGAGATGATGCGGATCTTGCCGACCGGGAAGGATTGCTGCTGCGCGGCTTCCTCGTAGCGTCCGAGGAACGTCTGGTAGAGCGTGGAGAGTGCCGTCGCCTTCTGATCGAGATCACGCAATTGGACCTGCGACTGGTTGTCGATCGAACTCTTGCCCTGCGCGGCGGCGACATTGGCCCTGAGCGCGGTCTCGCGCGCCAACGCCACCTCATACTCGTTGCGGTAGCTTTCGGTGAGCTGCTTCAGTTCGCCGAAGATCTGCGTCGAGATATCGGCCTTCTCCTTGGCGAGCGCCACCGCCTGCGGATGCTGCGGGCCGAAATTCGCCTCGACATCCTGCTGCCGTTTGGCGACCGTGAGGTAGCGGGTCTTCAACGCCGCAATGACCGAGCTGGCTGGCTGGTCGCTGGATATGGCGGCATCCTTGAAAGCGTTGTCCGAGCCGCTGTCGACGATCGACTTGTATTGCTGGTAACGGGCGCTGGCACGCGCGGTGTCGGCCTGCGCGACGATGAGCTGGGCGTTCAGGTCGGCGAGCTGCTTGTCGCTCATCAGCTGGCCGTCGCTGTTGGCGGACAGGCCGTGTTCGGCCCTGAATTTCTCGACCGCCAGCGATGCCTGCTGTGAGCTCTCGCGCAGCTCCGTCAACCGGCCCTGCAGCCAGACCGCCGCGCGCTCGGTGGCGTCGAAGCTGGCGTCGAGCTGGTCGGCGAGATAGGCGTCGGCATAGGCCTTGGTAATGGCCTTCGCCAATGCCGGATCCGTCGCCTGGTAGCCAAGCGCGATAACGTAGCTTCGCCCGACGCGATCCGCCCGGATCTCGTTCTGCAGTTTGAGGATCGCGTAGTCGCGGCGCGACGTGGCGATCAGCGCATCGCGCGCGGCGGGGTCGAGCTTGGTGATGTCGCCGACACCCGGCATGACCGGGCTGCTCGGACGAACATACTGGATCAGACCGCGGACCAGGCCAACGCCCTGGGCAAGGGCCGACTGGGGCGGGTTCATGAACGTGTCGTTCTGGTCGAGCTTGAGCTTGTCGACGACCACGGCGGCAAGCCGCGTCGAGGTCAGGATCTCGATCTGGCTCAGAATCGCGGAATCGGTCTGCATGGTCGTCGATGCCGCCGAGATGTCGTCGACGATCTTGTTCAGACCTTCATCGATCAGCACGCTGGAAACCGACACGAATTTTGGCGGCGTGGTCTGCAGATAGAGCATGCCCAGGAAAAGGCCGATGACGGCGCACACGCCAACCACCTTGGCCTGCCGTGCGGCCATGCCAAGCAGCCGCTCGATGTCGATGAAGTCGTCGCCGTCTCCTGCTTCCGAATTCGGCAATGGCATCCTCTTGTCGAGAGGAAAATTGGCATAGTTCATCTTCGGTCCAATTCTGGCTTGTCTCGCTCGCAGGCCCCGGAGAGATCGGGAGCATTGGCAGGCGCGACACACGCTTGGTGCCGGACAGCGCGGAGCCGGCCGGCCCCTGCGCCGTCAGCCACCCGACAATACTCCCGAAAGATGGGCATTATGCGGCTTCTTCCTGGCGTTCATGCGTCCGGACGAACTCCCGGAGCATCTCGAAAACCGGGCCCTTCATGTCGTCGCGCGCCAGCGCGAAGGCGATATTGGCCTGGATGAACCCTTCCTTGGACCCGCAGTCGAACATGCGCCCCTTGAAAGGCTGGGCAAAGAATGGCTGCTCCTGCGACAGGCGAACCATGGCGTCGGTCAGCTGGATCTCGTTGCCGGCGCCGCGCTGCTGGTTGCCCAGAAGCTGGAAAATTTCGGGCTGCAGGATATAACGGCCGTTGATGTAGAAGTTCGACGGCGCATTGGCCGGCGCCGGCTTTTCGACCATGGCCGTCACCTCGAAACCGCCGCCAATGTCGGCGCCACGGCCGACAATGCCATATTTGTTGGTCTCGGTGGGATCGCAACGCTCGACGGCGATGACGTTGCCGCCGGTCTGCGCATAGAGGTCGGTGATCTCGGCCAGGCATCCGCGCCCGCCGAAGGAAACCATGTCAGGCAAAAGCAGGGCAAAGGGCTCGTTGCCGATGACCTCGCGGGCGCACCAGACGGCATGGCCGAGGCCTTGCGGCGACTGCTGGCGGATGAAGGAGGTGGCGCCGGCCACCGGCAGCATGCTTTCGAGCGTCTCCAGCTGAGTCTTCTTGCCAGTTTGCTCCAGGGTTCCGATCAATTCCGGATGCAGGTCGAAATAGTCCTCTATGACCGCCTTGTTGCGGCCGGTGACGAAGACGATGTGCTCGATGCCGGCCTCGAAGGCCTCGTCCACCGCATATTGCACGACGGGCCTGTCGACGACGGGAAGCATTTCCTTCGGCATCGACTTGGTCGCCGGCAGGAACCGTGTTCCAAGCCCCGCCACCGGTATCACGGCCTTCCTGATTTTCTTCATCGCAAATTCCTTCTGAGGAGATCGACTACAGTCCATTCACAGGCCACGAAAAATCCCTCCATGTGCCTGCATCTTCACCTCCCCGCCCCGACGGCAAACTGTGCCGCTACTCTTCGCAACCGCACGGCGATCGGCATGCCCATATGCCTGACCGCCGCCGGGTCGCTGAGCGCCGTCCGGATCGCCTTGAGCGGGGACCGCGCCTTGATGTGCTGGACCATCGCCAGGAACGAGGCCGCCTTGCGCAGGCTGCGGCCGCGCCGGGCGAATGCCGCCTGCGCGGCCACGTCCATCGAATGGGTTTGAGCGAAAATCTCGTCGGCCTTGCGCATCGCCTCGACATGATGAGGCTCGAGCACGCGCGAGATGGAGCCGCTGCGGATATGATAGGCATAGCCGATTTCAGGCTCCACCACGCATCTGCCGCCCATGGCCAGGGCTTCGGCAAACAGGATGTAGTCCTCGCCGATCCTCAGCTTCTCGTCATAGCGAAGCCGGTTTTCGTCAAGGAACCGGCGCAGGAAGATCGGCTTGAGATAGCCGAGATTGAACTTCGATTCGAAGACGACGTTGCCGGCGATGTAGGTCGCCAGCGAAATCTCGCGCAGGCCTTCCAGATACCGGCGCGGGAACATCGCGTCCTGGACCACGCCGTCCTCACGGACGACCTGGAGATTGTCGACGGCGATCTCGGCGCCCGCTTTTTCGGCGCGGCCGATCATGGCGGCGACGCGTCCGGGAAAGACGGCGTCGTCGGCATCGAGAACCGCTATCCACCTGCCGCGGGCGGCGTCGAGCCCGGCATTCCTGGCCCCTCCGGGGCCCCTGTTCTTTTCCAGCGCCACGACGCGCACGACATGCTCGGGATAGGCCCTCGCCACATCGAGCGTGGCGTCACGCGACTTGTCGTCGACGACGATGATCTCAAGGCTGACGCCCTTCTGGGCGATGGCGCTGGCGACCGCCCTATCAAGTGTTGCCTCGGCATTGTAGGCGGCGATCACAAAAGAAACATCGGGTACGGACGAAACGTCAGGCTGCACGCTTGCCTCCTTCCCCTGGTGAAGGCTGGCCATAGAGGCGCAGTTCGCGGACACCGACAAGACCGCTGACAACGCCGACATGCATGATGCCGCGCAACACGCTGCGGTTCCTGCGGACCGGACTGGCTGCAACCGGAAGTGCCGCGGCGAAGCAAAAAGCGGCCTTTGCCGCGGCAAGGCCGGCCTGCTTTACTCGCGCGATGCCGCTGGCGCCGCGGCCCAGGAGATGACCGTGAGTCTGGCCAACCCGGAAGCGGCGGCGGCTGAGCCAGTCGAATGCGGCCCTGGCCCTCGGCACCGCCTCGTCCACCCATGCCTCCGGCGCAAAGGCGATCCGGCCGCCTGCCTTGTGCATCTGGTCGAAGAATTCGGTGTCCTCGCCGCCGGTCTGGCCGCGCGCCAGGCTGAAGCGGCGGCCGCGCAAGCTGTCGGATGCCATGCGCAGCAGGACGTTGCAGGTGTAGCCGGTGCGGATTTCGCCGTGCACGCGGACCGGCAAGGTGGAATGGAAATCGCCGCGGCGCATCCATTCCGGCGCATCCGGACGATAGAGCGCGCGCACCGGGCCGAGAACCGCGGCGGCGCCGCTTTTTTCGGCCGTTGCCACCAGTTCGGCGAGCCAGTGGGCCGTAGCGGTCTCATCGTCGTCGATGAAGGCCAGGAAATCGGCCTCGCTGGCCTCGAGACAAGCGTTGCGAGCGATCGAGATGTTGCGGGCCGGGCAATGCCGGTAGCGGACCGGCAACTTCAATTCCTGCGACAGCACCGTCACCAGGTCCCTGGCGCTCGGCGTGTCGTCATTGTCGGCGACGATGACGCCGACCTCGAAGCCGTCAGGCATGGCCAGGGCGGCAAGCGAGCGCAGCGTGTCGGCCAGTTCCGGCCGCCGGAATGTGCACACGCCGATGTCGATGCTGCGATGCTTGACCTCAACCGCCATCACGCCGCCCTCCGCCGCGTGCCGAGGCCGAGAAGCTGCAGCCAGAAGCCGACGGACCAGCCGAAATGCATGACCATCGCCGAGACGCCGGCAAGCGCGATATCGGCATTGCGCTGGCTGATGGCCGCCACCAGGCCGTAGCCCAGGCAAACCGCCACCCACAGCACCAGAGGCAGCGCCGCGATCCAGTGCAGGAAGGAGAAGGCCGCCAGCAGAACCACCGGGAAGACCGCCAGCGGCACCATCTGCCTAACCTTCGGGATCACACGATGTTTCAGCACATTCTTGGCGCGGCCGCGGCCATAGCCGAGATACTGGACATAGAGGCCGCGCAGCGAGGTCCGCGGATAATAGACCATCTGCGTCCTGCCGCTCATCCAGATCCTGTAGCCTGCCCGCCTCAGCCGATAGTCGAGTTCTGCATCCTCATTGTGGCTGAACGTCTCGTCATAGCCGCCGACGGCCTGGAAGGCCGATATCCGCATCAGTGCGTGATGGCCGTGGTCGACCCACTCCCCGGCGGAGAGATGGCGATGCTTGGAGCCGCCGGTGCCGAGCTTGGAGTTCTGCGCCGCCGCCGCCGCTTTCTGCACCGTGCCGCTGCCGCTGGTCAGCATCGACACCACGACCGAATCCGCCCCGGTCGCCAACGCCTCCTCGACCAGTCGGTCGCAATAGTCGTCGGGATAGCCGCCATGGGCGTCGATGCGGATCAGATAGTGCGCACCCTCGCCGAATTTGGCCACCGCCAGGTTGATCGCGGCGCTCTGGATGCGCTTTTCGTTGTGAAGCAGGATGATGCGAGGGTCGTTCCTCTGGCGCTCGCCGACAATGGCCAGCGTGCCGTCGGTGCTGCCACCATCAGCAACGACGATCCGCGCGCCAAGCCGTTCCGCCGCCGGGCAAAGCTGGTCGAGCAGCGCACCGATATGAGTCGCCTCGTCGAGACACGGGATCACGATCAGGGTGGAGGCAAGCGCTTGCGTCATCGGGCGATGTCCATCCTATGCCAGGGCCTCGGTCGCGAGCGGCCCGCGCACAGTGGTCAGGCCGCGCAGTTTTTCGACTAGCGCGCCGCAGTCGCTGCGATCGTAGCTCCACATCCTCGGATTGTGGGCCAGCACGCGCGCCTTCAGCCTGCCGAAGCGGTGCTGTTCCATCCCGCCAAGCGCGGTTTCGAGCGCTTCGGGCGTGGCCTGCGGCAGCAAAACGCCGATCTCGCGCTGCCGCAGGAACCGTCCGGTCTCGGTGTTGTCCATCGAGATCGGCACCGCGCCGAAGCGGCAGCCTTCATAAAGGCGGTTGGGCAGCAGCCATTCGGAGTTCTGTCCCTCCTCGAAGAAATCGATCGCCCAGGAGAAATGGACGTCGTGATAGATCGCCGCCATGTCCTCCGGGTTGCGGTACGGCCCGCGAAACGACATGTAAGGTTCGGCATCGACGAAGGCATGGAAATCCGGGAACTCGGAAAGTGCCGGGCGGCCGCGCAGCACGATTTCGAACCGGCCTTCCATGTGACGCGTGAAACCGGCCAGCAGTTCGAGCGAGCGGCGGCACCGGAGCGCCCCGAACCAGCCGATCCGCCACGGCGGAGCGAGAGGTCCTTCCACCGCCTCGCGCTCGGCGGGCAGAATCGCCGCCGCCTCGAAATACTTGTTCTCGACCAGTTCCACCGGCGCCGCGACCTGGCGGAAAGGCTTGAAATAGTTGGCGATGAAGGCGGGCGAACTGGTCACCAGCAGCCGCACATCCCGCGCCAGATGACGCTCGGTGGCGCGCAGCGCCTTGCCCAGGACATCGTCGCGAAGCACCAGGCGGTGAATGTCGAGACATTCGTAGACGATCGGGACAGCGGCGCCGAAAGCCGACCGGGCGCGGCGGGCCAGCGCCAGCATCTCCAGGTTACGCGCGATGATGATGTCGGGCTTCGGCACGTCCCTGAGCTTCGAACCTATCGAAACCGCTGTTTTTGCCACCGCCGCCAGGCGCTGGGCGAATCGCCCGTCGCGCGTCGCGCCAAGGTCGATTGGCCGCAAGCCTTCGATGTCGGCAATCGGAGTGGCGGCGCGGCGGAAGCCCGCCAGGGTAACCCGGGCGCCACCTGTCCTGAGCATCGTGATCCGCCGGCGAACCGCCGGGTCGGAAACATCATGTACCAGGTACAAGACATGCAGCATGAAAACTCGACCGCTGTTTGACCCACCCAGGGGAAGCCTAGTACAGCTCTTGCTGCATCGCAACATTTTTGGCGCACCGTTCCACGTTTTCTGTTGCACTGCAAAATTATTGCCGTAGTTTGTGGTCGGCGGCGGTTGTGGATTTCGGGGCTCCGAAATCCGCGCAAAGATCAGGAATCCTGAATTTGGAAGCCAATCCATTCGATCCGCCGGAAGGCTCACTGCGCAAATCGGTCGGCCGCGGTGCCGTCGTGACCGCAATGGCGCAATCGGTGCGGGTCGCTACGCAGATCATTTCCGTCATCGTGCTGTCGCGACTCCTGTCGCCGCAGGATTTCGGCGTCGTGGCCATGTGCGCTCCTGTGCTCGCCTTCATCGCCCTGTTCCAGGATTTCGGCCTGACCCAGGCGACCATCCAGAAATCGGGCATCCGGCATGAGGAGGTGAACTACCTCTTCTGGATCAATGTCGCCGTCAGCGCGGTCCTCGCCTGCGTGCTCGCGGGCGCGGCACCCCTGGTCGCCGCGTTCTATGGCGAGCCGCGCGTCGCCGGTCTGGTGGCGGCACTGGGATTGCAGATCCTGGCTTATGGCCTAGGCGCCCAGCATCTGGCTCTGCTGACGCGTCGCATGCAGTTCGGTCGCCTGGCGATCATCGACGTCGCCGGGGCCGTCGCGGGGCTGGCCGTCTCGATCGCCTGGACTTTCATCGACCGTTCCTACTGGGCGCTGTTTGCCGGCACGCTGACCGGCGCGGTGCTGCCGACGCTGTGCTACTGGGCCAGCTCGCGCTGGCGCCCAGGCATGCCGCGCAAGGTCGTCGGGATCAGCGAGCTGATCAATTTCGGTGCCGGGATCACCGGTTTCAATTTCGCCAATTTCTTCGCCCGCAATCTCGACAACGTGTTGATCGGCAAATACTGGGGCGAGGCCCAGCTCGGACTCTACGACCGCGCCTACAAGCTGCTCCTGTTCCCGCTCAGCCAGATCACCAATCCGCTGTCGAAGGTGATGGTGCCGGCGCTGTCGCGACTGAAGGACGAGCCGGACCGCTATCGCAGCGCCTATTTGCGCGTCATGCCGCTGATCCTTCTGGTGGCGCTGCCCGGCGTCGCTTTCGCCACCGCGATGTCGGATGTGCTGATCCCCTTCGTGCTCGGCGAGCAGTGGCGCGCCAGCGCCTCGATCTTCCTGGCGCTCGGCTTTGCCGGCCTGCTGCAGCCGCTCAACAATCCGGCTGGTTGGCTTTTCGTCAGCCAGGGCCGCTCCGGCGACTTCATGCGCTGGGGCATCATCACGGCGGTGACCTCGGTGCTTGCCTTCGCGCTCGGCCTGCCCTACGGCGCGCTCGGCGTGGCGGTCGCCTATGCGGTCAGCGAGTATCTGCGCACGCCCTTCCTATGGCTCTATGTCGGCAAGAGCGGACCGCTGCAAGCCAGCCATGTGCTGCGCACGGCAGCGCCGTTCGTGCTTGGCGCGCATCTGGCGCTTGGGGCGGTCTGGCTGGTCAAGCCGATGCTGCCGCAGCAGCATGTCGTCGCCTTGGCAAGCGGCGTCATCCTGGCCTACGCGATCACCATCGTCGTCGCGCTGACCTTCGCCGCCGGGCGCGAAGCCTTGCGGGAGGCCTTGAAAATGCTGCCGGCAAGGGCGCCGGCGGCGACGCCGCGCGAGGCGCAATAATTTCGGCGCCTTTGTCGTCTATCCCATATCCCACCCGAGCATCAGGCCTGATCCATGCACTACCGATCGATCTCCGACATGAACGACGCCATCGTGAGCAACCTTCATCGGCTGCCACGCGACATCGACCTGGTGGTCGGCGTTCCCAGAAGCGGCGTGCTGGCGGCGACGCTGGTCAGCCTTGCGGCCAACATTCCGATGACTGACCTGGACTCCTTCCTCGAAGGCAGGGTCTACACGTCAGGCATCACCAAGCGCCGCGCGGCCCTGGACCGCAAGGTTTCGGACATGCGCAAGGTGCTGGTGATCGACGACAGCATCGCCGGCGGTAATGCGATGCGCGACGCCCGTGCCCGCATCAAGAGCGGCGGTATCGAGGCTGACTACACCTTTGCCGCCGTCTTCGGCCTGGAGCCGGAGCATCAGGAGACCGATCTGGTGTTCGAGGTCGTGCCGCATCCGCGCATGTTCCAGTGGAACTTCATGCATCACAAATTCCTGGCGCAATGCTGTGTCGACATTGACGGGGTGCTGTGTCTCGATCCGACCGAGGCCGAGAACGACGACGGGCCTGCCTATGAAAAATTCCTCAGCGAGGCGCGGCCGCTTCATGCCGTGACCCACAAGATCGGCTGGCTGGTCACCAGCCGGCTCGAGAAATACCGTGCATTGACGGAGGCGTGGCTCGCCAAGCACGAGATCAAGTACGACAAGCTGATCATGCTCGATCTGCCGAGCAAGGCGGAGCGCCAGCGGCTTGGCGCGCATGGCAGTTTCAAGGCCGATTTCTATCGCAAATCCGACGCCATCCTGTTCATCGAAAGCGAACATGCCCAGGCGCTGAGGATTGCCAAACTGTCGGGGAAACCGGTCCTGTGCGTCGAGACGCACATGGTCAGTTTTCCCGATGCGCTGTCGCTGCCAGCACTTGGCCAGGCCGCGCGAAACCTGCCGGCGAGGCTGCGCCAGGTCAACTCGCAGGAGGGCCGCAAGAGCGCCGCCAAGACCATTGCCCGCGCCCTGCTCGGTGCACGCGGCTATGAAACGCTGAAGAACAGGGTCAAGCGCCCAGCCTGATGCAGAACCGATCGGGTCGCTGCTTGGCTACGCGGCCTGGCGTGCGCGCTGCTGCACCGCTCTGTCCAGTATCGAGAAGAAGGTGACGAACTGACGGTCGGGGTCGAGTTCCGGCCGGCCGGCGAAGCCGCGCGCGAGGGCCGAGACCCGCTGATATTCCTTGTTGTCGTTCCACAAGAGCCTGACGGCCGCGACCCATTCGGCGAGCGGGGCATCATAGTCGAGCACCGTGCCGCCAGGGCCGACCGCTTCCGGCAAGCCACCGCGGCGCGAACCGACGACCGGAATGCCGCTGCAATGGGCTTCCGAGGCAACCCGCCCCCAGGCCTCCTCCCATTTGCTGGGCGCCAGCAGGATCCGGGTGCGGCCATAGACCGTCTTCATGTCACTGGTGCGGTTCTCCAGCGTGACATTGCCGAGCGGCGTGATCGTCTGTTCGATGCGTGCCCGGTGATCGTCCGCCAGCTTCCAGCTTTCGACGAACAGGAACGGGATTTCGGGGCACGCGGCGGCGATCCGCACCGCAAGCTCGAAGCCCTTTTCCTCATAAGGGTTGATCAGGGTGACGAACTGGCCTGAAGTCGGCGTGCTGTAGTGGGCCGGATTGATGGTCGGAGGGATCACCGCCGCCTCGATGCCGAACTCCCTGGCGTAGGTACGCGCGGTGAATTCGGAATTGGCGATATAAAGCGCCGAATGCAGGTCGCGCAGGTCGCCCCCAAGCTCGTGAAACTCGACGTTGCGGAGGTAGACGACCAGCGGCACGCCCTTGGCCTGCAACGCCTTGCCGAGTGGAACCGACTTGTGACACTGAACCACCGCCACATCCGGCTTGACCCTGTTGACGGCGAAGGCCGCCGCCTCCCACGGAAACCACGCCCGAATCACTGGGTAGCCGGGAAAACTGTCGACGACCGCCGGCTGGCGCAAAAGCTTCATCTTGGCACGCGCCTTGAAGCCGAAGACACCATCGCCAAACAGCGCGGCGAGCACCGCGGCCTCATGCCCATGCTCGATCAACTGCTCGGCCAGATGATGAGTGCTCGACTGGACGCCGCCGCTGAACTCCGGTGGGTAGCCATTGCCGCCTGCAAAGAGAACTTTCATGGTCCTGGCTCCTCGTCTATCGCGTTTCAATGCCCACGGCCGATGAACGGCAGCGTCAAGTGCAGCCTCACGCAGTCTTTGGCGGATCAAGCGTCGCGAACGGATTTGTGCATGGCTGCCATCCGGTGAACCGGATGGGATCACTAGGCGAACTGCGCGAGGCGTAGTCCGTCAACATGTGAAATTCGGCCACGACCCAGCGGTCGAAATGCCGGAGGTCGCGCTGCTTCCGCTTTGGCAACAACTTGCGTGCCTGGCCGAGCTTCGCCGTCTCGAGCAAAGTGACGGCGTCGCCCAGTTTTTCGCTGGGAAACAGCCACGGATTGCGGTTGCGGAACTCCAGCACGAACTGCTGCAGGTGCTCGATGCGCATGTTCAACCCGCCGAGGTATTTTTCGAGCGTGACGCGAACCAGGTCCTCGTCCGAAAACGAAGACACCGCCGCGAAGGCCACGCCAGTCGATGCAACTCCACCAGCCATGATGGCCAAGACCGAGCGCCGTGAGATTTCCATCATCGGTTACCTCCTTCCCTTCCCGTCACGCCATCCGGCTCGCCGCGCGCAGGGACAAAGCTGCCGCGGTCAGGCTCGGGTTGGCGCAGGAGCAGCTTGGATAGGTGCTGGTGCCGACGACGACCAAGTTTCTCAACCGGTGATGGATCATGTTGCTGTCGATCACCGAATCAGCCGGGCCGGTGCCCATCCGCAATGTGCCCTGGACGTGCGATTCCGTTGGCCGGATGCCGCGGTCGAAGAGCCGTTCGACAGGCAACGGGGCAAGCAGTCCGGGCAATTTGTCCAGCGCCCGGGCCATGCCTTTGACGGCATAGTCCGACGGCGCCTTGAAGGAGACGAAGGCGTTGTCATCCTCGTCGAGGGTGACGAAATTCTCGTGATCGAGCAGGTTCTCGGTGACCACGACCAGCGGCAGCGCCTGGCGCAGCCGGCCCTTCTCTGCGCGCATCCCGTGCTGCCAGCGGTTCTCGAAATAGACGAGGGCCGCCGCGTGCTCGGACCGGTGCGGACCGTCATAGAGGCCGAAATTCAGGCCGGTGGTGATGGTGCTGCCGTCGAAATTGTCGACGCCGTCGAGATAGACCTCGAAATTCCAGCCATAGGATTCATGCAGGCCGCGCCCGACGAATTCATCGCCCAGGCCCGAGCGCAGCATGATCGCCGCGCTCTGGATGGCATTGGCGCCGAGAACGAAGAGGTCGCCGCTGACCTGATATTCCCTGCCCTCATGCACGAAGGCGACCGAACGGACCGTGCCGCCGACATGGTCGAGCCGCCGCACTTCGGAGCCGAGGCAGACCGAAACGTCGGGATGCTCGAAGACATGCATAAGGCCGTTATTGGCGGTGAACTTGGCATCGACCGGGCACAGCCAGCAGCGCAGATTGGCGCAGCAGGAGCTGCGTTGCGCGGTCGGCACGCGCGCCCGTGCGGTCGGCATGACGAAATGCTGGTCGGGCTGGGCCGCCTTCATCATCCTGTCCGGCGTCGACATGCGATGCGGTGGCTGCGGAAAGGGCTTCGAGCGCGGCAGCATCGCCGCCATGTCGGGATCGCCGGAGATCGACATGATGTCTTCGGCGTCGCAATAGAACGGCTCGACATCGTCGTAGCTGATCGGCCAGTCATTGCCGACGCCGTAGGTGCTTTTCAGCCTGAAATCATTGGGGTGGAATCTTGGCGTCTGCGCGAACCAGCAATTGGTCCCGCCACCCAGCCCGATCGTGTAATTCCACGGCTTGTCGGAATTGGTGCTGTAGGTCGTCTCGTCGTCTATGTCGGTGTTGACGTTCTGGTCAAGCTGCCATTCATGCGTGTTGTGGCGACCCCACTCCAGAACCAGGATGCGCGCCTTACGCCGCCTGGCGAATTCATGCAGGAAGAAAGCCGAACCGAAGCCGGAACCGATCGCGACAACATCGAAATGATCTTTGGTGACTTGCTCGGGCTTTACGTCCAGCACCATCAGCTACAATTCCTTCTACGCCGGGCGTTTGGCCCGATCCTGCTTTCGGCTCTCCGCGCCCGATCTCATGCCGCCATTCTGCCGATCGAGTGATATTCGATGCCGTGGCGCGCCACGACCTTGGGATCGTAAAGGTTGCGGCCATCGAAGATGACCGGCGTGGTCAGCGCATCCTTCAGCGCATCGAAGGACGGTGCGCGAAAACTCTTCCATTCGGTGGCGATCAGCAGCGCATCGGCGCCGCGCAGAGCCGCCTCCTTGGTGCCGCACAACAGCAGGTCGTCGCGCAGCCCGTAGATGGCCTGGCATTCCTGCATGGCCTCGGGATCATAGGCCTGCACGGCCGCGCCGGCGTTCCAGAGCGCCTCCATCAGCACGCGCGCGGGCGCCTCGCGCATGTCGTCGGTGTTGGGCTTGAAGGCCAGGCCCCACAGCGCGAAGGTCTTGCCCTTGAGGTTACCCTTGAAATAGCGGTGCACCTTGTCGAACAGAACGGATTTCTGGTCATTGTTGCGCTCCTCGACGGCGCGCAGCAGCTTGGCGTCGTACTTGACGCCCTCGGCGGTCTTGATCAGGGCACGGACGTCCTTGGGAAAGCACGAGCCGCCATAGCCGAGACCCGGATAGATGAAGTGATAGCCGATGCGCGGGTCGCTGCCGATGCCCTGGCGCACTTCCTCGATGTCGGCGCCGAGTTGCTCGGCGAGGTTGGCCATCTCGTTCATGAAGCTGATCTTGGTCGCCAGCATGCAATTGGCGGCGTATTTCGTGAATTCGGCGCTGCGCACGTCCATCACGATCATCTTCTCGTGGTTGCGGTTGAAGGGCGCGTAGAGTTCGCGCATCACCGCCTCGGTTTCCTCGCTCGACGTGCCGACGATGATGCGGTCGGGCTTCATGCAGTCGGCGACCGCGGAGCCCTCCTTGAGGAATTCGGGATTGGAGGCGACGTCGAAGCTCAGATCCTCGCGGCCCCGCTTCTTCAGCGTCTCGGCGATCCTGGCCTTCACCTTTTCGCAGGTGCCGACCGGCACGGTCGACTTGCCGACGACGATCTTGGCGGTATCCATCTCGCGGCCGATGGTCTCGGCGACCGCCAGCACATATTTGAGGTCGGCCGAACCATCTTCGCCGGGCGGCGTGCCGACCGCGATCATCTGGATTTCGCCGTGCCTGACGGCTGCCGCCGCATCGGTGGTGAACTTGATGCGGCCGGCGGCGTGATTCTCCCTGACGATGGTTTCAAGACCCGGCTCGAAGATCGGAACGAGGCCCTGATTGAGCCGCTCCACCTTGTTTGCGTCGATATCGACGCAAACAACCTGGTGGCCAACCTCGGCAAGCACCGCCGCCTGCACCAAGCCGACATAGCCAATTCCAAACACCGTCAAGTTCATTCGGTTTCATTCCCATCCAGGGCAGCGGACCGCTTCTCGGCCCTGCCGGTTCAATTCGTCTTTCCCAGCTCTTTTACACTACACACCAGCGATTCCGGAAATTGGCAGGGCTGACCCAGCGCGGTGAACGCGACCCGCTCGACCTGCAGCGAAAGCTTGCGGCCCGGGTCCGCAAACGCTCCCATCCAGCCCTTCATGGTGTCGCTACCCCAAAGGCTGAAGAAGATCTTCTGCGCATGGCTGGGCAGCTTCGCGGGATCGGTGATGGTGTTCACCAGCTGGCCGTTGAGATACCAGCGCAGGCTATCTTTCTCCCAGACGAAGGCATAGTCGTTGAAGGCACTGTCGGTGCCGCCCGGCACGTCGACCAGCTTCTCGTTCTTGCCCTTGCCGGCGATATAGGCGTTGACCTGCACCTTGGAGGTGTCCTTGGTCAGGATCTCGAAGTCGATCTCGTCCCAGGGCTGTTTGTCGGATGGGCCGATATAGGAGAAGAAAGCCGCGTTGAGGCCGGGGCCGGTGTCGGTCTTCATCCGCGCCTCATAGGTACCATAGCCGAAACGCTGCTTGGTCTGGATCTCGCCGCAGGCGAACTCGCGATCCTTGGTCTTCTGCTTCGCGAATCCGAGCGAAAGAACGCCATCGGAAAGCTTGACCAAGCCTTTCGACCAGGTGCAATTCTGATGGCTGCCGTTCGTCCAGCCGTCTGAAACGTACCAGCGCTCGCGGTCGAAATTCTTGAAATCGTCGACGAAAGAGGGCGCGGACTGGATATCCTGCGCATGAGACGGGGTTGCCGGCAGGCTGCCAAGAGCGACCAGCAGCAAAGCGACAGCCAGACCAGACCGCCGCCAGGAAAGCAGGGCTGAAGGGGCGTCGATTGCTGTCGTGGACATGGTCTTTGCATCCGAATTCATGACTAACTCACCTTTGCGCTGTGTCCCCAACCCAAAGTCGACGTTCGAACCGCTTCCAAACGGGCCAACCTTTGACCTTTTCAATCACCCTCCCGACGTCCAGCCTTGCATCACCTTCGCCGTAACGGTCCCCCGCCGCCGCCTTCAATTTCGGCCGGCTCCCGCCTGCCTGACCGGTTCGACCGTCGCCGCCGGATCGGTGGTCGTATTCTCGTCGAAGACCACGTCCAGCGAATGACGGAGCTCGCGCATCCTGCCGCCCTGGCGCGACAGCGCAGCGATGCGGCGCTCGCTGTTCAGGATCGACTGCGTCAACGCGCTGACTTCGGACGAGCGGCGATCGGAGGCGGAGCCGTTTTCCATGGCTTCGACCAGAAAGGCCGCGTTGGTCGCCTCCTTGCGGTAGCGGCTCTCCAAGCCGGTTTTCTCCGCCTCGATCTCGGCGGCGATCTGCTCGAACAGCTTCGCCAGCCGGTCCAGGCGCGCAACGTCGGTCTGCCTGTCGCGGGCCGGATCCCTTGATCTGAAGCCGAATATCGAGGCCATGAACTTAAATTCCCGTCATCGCCGGCTTCCTGGACCGGCTTTCAGGCCAGGCCACTGGCCGATCCCCGCAACCGGGGCTGAAAACTCGTAACCGCGTCGCCCAACTCCTCTGACGAAGAGAGACTTCGCACCAGTCCGATCGGGGGCCAGTTCGGCTGGTCGTTTAATTTGTTGCACCGCAACATAGACTGCCATCCCCAGAGCCGCGAGGCAACCACCCAATTCGTAAACTCATAAATCCGATGGAAATGGTTGCGTGGCGGCCTCGCGGTCGGCAGGTAACACCACGCTTTACCGTCCTTTGCCGGTACTGGTTCCAGCCATCAGGAAACGGAGCGGCGGCACGTGCTTGTTCCTGGAGACCAGGCCAACACTGCGAAACAGCGCCTCGATCTTGTCGGACGCCACGCCCTGGACGATGGGGACGAGGTTGGATTGGCTTGCGAAGGCGTAGGCCGCGGCAGAAGCCAGGCCCCGCTCGGCCTTCACGTCGAGGAAATTGCGCAGCCGGTATTTGTCGCGCACATGCCGCTCGTGCCGCCGTAGCACTGCTTTCGACCCTTCCGGCAGGCTGTCGATCGCCAGCAGCGCCAGATCGGCATCGGCCAGCCGCTTCAGATCCTGCGTCTTGTGGCGGCCGCTGAGTGAATCGGCGCGGACGATGGCGCCGTAGCCGCAGGAACGGATGACCTTGAACCGTGCCCCGTGGGCGACCGCTCGCGCGTAAAGCTCGTAGTCCTCGCCTAGCCGCAGGCTCTCGTCGTAGCGCAACCCGTGGCGGTCGAGAAAGGCACGGCTGATCACCGGCTTCAAGAAGCCGAGTTCGCCTCTTTGGACGCGGCGCCTGGAGATGTTGCCTTCCACGAATCCTTCGAAATCGAGGAATTCCGGATCGGCGGCAAAATCCGGGGCGACGATTTTGGTTGCATCGCCAGCCGCGTCATCCCTGATGAGCATGATGTTGTCGGCGGCGAAATCCCAATCGGCGCCGACAAACAGGTTGCGAAACCGGCCCTCGAGGAAGAAATCGTCGGCGTCCAGAATGCTGATGAACGGGGCTCGTGAACCGGCGATCGCCGCATTGCGGGCAAAAGAAGGGCCGCGATTGACGTCGAGGCGCATCACCGCAAGCCGGCCGCTGCCATCGTCGGCGGAGCGTGCGACCTCGGCCGTATTGTCCGTGGAGCCATCGTCGACGACGACGACCTCCCCGACTTCCGGTTCGCGCAACGCGGACGCGATGGCGACGGCGATCGTTCGCGCCGCGTTTTTGGCCGCGATGATCACGCAGACTTGGGATTTCGTCATCGACATGGAATTGCCTCTTGCACAGGTTCCGATCTGCCCTCGCCCTGTACGCGTTCGATATTCGCCGCCTTCACGGGCCGGCCGGCCGTTCGAAGATGCGGCGGCTGATGTCCGCCGACGCCGCCCAACCGGCCTCGGAAAGGTAACGGACCGGAGCCCGGCCGCACAATTCCCACAACACCGTGCGTCGCTGCGGCCAGCGCAGCGACGACAGCCATGGCGCGATGACCATGTTGAGCAGGTCTTCATTGCCGATGCGCGACAGGATCGGCTTGGCCCGCTCCGACAGAAGCGTACCGGTGCCGCCGAGCAGCACATCGGCGGAACGCAGGCCGAGCAGCAGCGTGTCCTCCAGCCCCTGGCTCACCGCCGCATCGAGCACACGCTGCTGATCGGCGTGGCCGAGACGGCTGGCGCTGGCCCTGATATCGCAGACGTAGCCGGCGCAAGGCTCCCGGTTGAACAGTGCCTTGGCGACGCTGATGCAGGCCAGCATCAGCGTGTCGGCAGCCGACGTGAACGGGACTTCGGCGCCGGTGATCTCGACCAGCCGCTTTCGCCGCAGGAACCCGTCAGCATCGCGCGGACTGGGCGAGCCGGGCTGCTGAAGCCGGTAATGAAGGTCGACAGTGGATGATTTCGACCCATTGCCACGGATCATGTGCTGTTCGCCGAGGAAGCGGACCCACCAGACCGAACGCGACTTGCCCGATACTTCGTAGCCGATCGAGCGTAACGCTTCGCGTGCCTTCAAGAACCCGGCAGGCGAAACCAGAATATCGATATCGCCCGAGGGTTTCATGAAATGATCGTCGTAAAGCAGATGCTGCTGGAACGGCCCTTTCAGGAACACGAAATCAATCCGCCTGTCGAGCAGCGCCTCGTGAATGGCGATCGAATCCATTAGGCAGGCGGCGTTCATCGACACCGTCCTCCTGCGATAGGTTTCGAGCCACTGGAACAGTTCGGCCGGCCTCTCATGCGCCGGCGTACGCGACAGCGCCTTCAAGACGAAGGTACCGACCTTGTTCAACCTGGCGATATCAGTGACGACAGCGTCGGAAAGGCCCGGCGTCCACGTTTCACCGGCCGAGGCGGCCGGCCCCGCGAAATACAACCGTAAGCAGGCCCGCACATAAGCGATCTCGTCGGCGCAGTCGGTGGCGCGCAGTCTTTCATAGGAGCTTTCCGGCAAGGCCATTGAGCGCACAGTCTCCAAAAAGCGGTTTGCGCGAAGCGTATGCTGCAGCTGCTAAGCAAAGCATCGTCAAAAACGGCGGCGCCGTAAAGCCTTTCCTTTCGCAGTGCGAAATTTTACAACCATAGCGTTTGCCGGCTTCGCGGAAGGGGATGAGATGTATGGACGAATTCCTACCCTAGCGCAGCGCTTCGGCCGGGCCATCGATGGGATCAGCTGAAAATTGAGTATCTTTCGGCGTTGTCCAATGGCAATGGCCAAGCATGGCTTCCTATTGTTTATGTAAAATCAATGGTTTACGGAATCTCCTGTGACGAGGGGCAATCACACCCGGCTTCATCTCGAAAGAGGTGGATTTCTTACACGCGGGGTGACGTCCGCAACCCATAATTGATTAACGACCGGTAAATCAGGCTTGACTCATAAATGTTGCTGTGCAGCTATTGCGATGCAGCATGAAAGTGCTGACGGCAATCGACAGGCCGTTTCCAGTCCTTATGGAGAGTAAAATGGAACAGAATGTTGAAAAGCATGAGTACGAAACGCCAAACCTGACAGTACATGGTTCAATCGAAACCATTACCCAAGGCGGTGGTGGCAGCACGGCAATCGACGCGTCGTTTCCCGCGCACACCCCGATTGGCGACCTGACGTTCTCCTGAGACCAGCCTGATTCTGGAGGAATGACGTTGGGCCTCCGGGATCGAAGACAATGAAATGGAGCCGGGGATGAAAATCCCCGACTTTCCATTGAACCTGATGACGCGTAGACCGTGTGTTGCAAACGAGGTTTTAGGATGAACTGGAACCCATCCGAGCACGATTGCGTAAAGGCCACCAAGGACGCCGTTGCTTGCGAATTCGGCGATGGCCTCGCGCTTCTCAACCTGAAGTCCAATATCTATTACAGCCTCAACGGTGTCGGCGCCTTCATCTGGGAATTGATCCAGGAACCCAAGCCGATCGCGGACATCCGCAGCGCCGTCCTCGCTCGCTACAATGTCGACGCCGAACGCTGCAAGGCCGACGTCGACGCATTGCTGAAAGGCCTGGCGGAAAACGGGCTTGCGAGGCTTGAGCATGAGGCACTCGTCTAGGCAGGCGTCGCAGAAGGCCATGGCTGTGCGGCAAAGAGTTGTGACGCAGAGAAATCCCCGGCCGATGAAGCAGCGGCCTGGCAGGCGCAGCCTGGCCAGGATCTTGTCCTTGAGCGGCTCGGAAGCGCTTTTCCTGTGCCGCTGCCTGCTGGTGGTCACGACCGTCCGGCTCGGGCTGACATTGTTCTCCTACAACCGGGTGCGTGGGATGGTGACGCGGCTCAACGCGCACCAGTGTGCCAGCATGGGCGAGTTGCGGCTCGTCGCCTGGGGGGTTGCCGCCGCAGCACGGTTCGTTCCGGGCGCCACCTGCCTGACCCAGGCGCTGTCGGGCCAATACCTCCTCGCGCGCCAGGGCAATGCGTCGAACATCCGCATCGGCATCGAGCGCGGCACTGGCGAGCAATTGAAGGCGCATGCCTGGCTGGTCAGCGATGACCACATCGTGCTTGGCGGATCCGTCGATGGTTTCGCCCACCTGATCGACCACGGCAGCCGATGAGCGGCGTAGCCGGAATCCTGCTGCGACAAGGCCCCGCGCCGGCTGAAGCGGCGAGCGACATCCAGCAGATGCTGGCGCGCATACGCCATCGTGGTCCCGACGGAACCTCGTGGTGGCAGGACAGCGGCGTCGCGCTTGGCCATGCCTGGCTCAACACCACCGACGAAGCCGGCCCCGGCCCGCTGACCATGGCCGGCGGCAAGCTGGCCATCACCGCCGATTGCCGGCTCGATAACCGCGACGAGCTGCTCGCAAGGCTCGGCATCAGGGACAACTCACTCGCCGATGCGGCGTTGCTGATGCGGGCCTATCTGCGCTGGGGTGAAACGTGCCCCGTGCATCTGCAAGGCGACTTCGCCTTTGCCATCTGGGATGCCGAGCGGCAGCTTTTGTTTTGCGCGCGAGACCATTTCGGGGTCAAGCCTTTCTATTACCACGCAGCGGAACGCCGCTTTGCCTTTGCCTCCGAGATCGGGCCAATGCTCGGCCTCGACGGGGTCGGTGCTCGACTCAGCGAGCACCGGATTTCGGGATTCCTGGCCGGGCTGCCCGATGACCCGCAGTCCACGCCCTACAGCGACATCTTCGCCCTGCCGGCGCGTCACAGCCTCACCGTCACCGCGCAACGTCTGGTGCTGCGCCGGTACTGGCAGATCGAACCATCGCAGCGAGCACCGCGGCCTGATGCCGCGGAGGAATTCGCCCATCTGTTCGCGCAATCGGTCCGCAACCGCATGCGAGGAAGTCCGTCGATCGGCGCGATGCTGAGCGGCGGCCTCGATTCATCCTCGATCACCTGCGTGGCGGGAGTGCAAAATGCGGCCGAGCGCAAGCCGAGGCTACCGACCTTCTCGCTCGTGTTCGAAAAGGGTTCGTCGATGGACGAGCGCCCGTTCATCGATGCCGTGCTCGATCAGCAGAAGGCCGATCCCACGTTCATCCCAGTTGGCAATTATGCACCCTTCGCTGAGTTCGAACGGGTGCTGGAGGAACAGGAAGGCACATTCTTGGCGCCGGGCCTGACGCTGACCCGCGGTATCTATCGGACGGCTGGCGCCAAGGGCATCAAGGTGCTCCTCGACGGCCATGGCGGCGACGAGGTTGTTTCACAGGGACATGGCCATCTGCACGAGCTTGCCAATGGCGGCAGGTGGCTGGACCTTTGGCGCGAGGTCCGAAGCGCCTCCAACACCTATGGCGACAGCACGCTCGGCCTGTATTTCCAGTTCCTGACCATCTACGGGCCGGCCTGGCGGATCGCCAGGCTGAGACAGCTGGGGAACCGAGCCCTGAACAGGATGCGCAGGCCTGCCCGATCGAAGCGTGGCCGCAGCTGGCGCGACCTGATCAATCCGGACCTTGCCAGGCGAACCGAGCTCATCGACCGGTTCCATCGGGCTGGCTACATGCCGCCCGGCGTCCAAGCCAGCGACGCGCTCAGCCACCGCTGGATCCTGTCCAACGGCTATGTTCCGCACTCTTTCGAAGTTTTGGACAAGGCCGCCGCCAATTTCGGCGTCGAGCCGCGGTATCCCTTCTGGGACAAGCCGCTGGTGGAATTCTGCCTGGGGCTGCCGGGCGAGGAGAAGCTCCGTCATGGGTTTGGCCGCTACGTGCTGCGCCGGGCCATGGAAGGCATCCTGCCGGCGGCGGTACAGTGGCGGCGCGACAAGATCGATTTCACCGCCAATCTGGTCAACGGCATGGTGCGCAACCATCGCGACCTGCTGGAGCAGTTGCTGGTCGGCGATGCGGGTCGCATCGCACCCTATGTCAACCTGCCGGAAGTAAACGCCGCCTATGCGCGGCTGCTGCGCCAGCCGGACCAGGCGGCACCGCTCGATGTCCAGTATGTCTGGCGCTCGGCGTCGCTGTCGCTGTGGCTGCGGCAGGTCCAGCATGGCGGGAGCCCCGCATGATGTCTCGCCATGAGCCGTTCGCCGGCGATCTCGACCGTCTTCCCAACCGCGACAGGACAGCGGGAGAACGAAGTTACTACCGCGCCTACGGCCTGCTCATCGCGTCCGACGTGTGGCTGCCCGAACTGGAGCCGGCGGACCCGGCAACGGCCGACATCGAGATCGTCATCGGCCCGATCGATATGCCCAAGCCTTCGGCGAAGGCAGCGACCGTCTTCCGTTTCGAGCCTGGCCGGCAGTATCTGGCCTGGGAGGCCGTCGGCGCATTCCTGATCAGCGACGCCCGCCGCATCGATGTCCAGCCGGCGCCCGGCGTCGACGACGCCTTGCTTGCCTTCCCGTTGCTGGGGCCAGTGCTGGCGCTGCTGCTGCATCAGCGCGGCCTGCTGGTGCTGCATGCCAGCGCCATCGCGGTGGCCGGCAGGGGCGCCATCTTCATGGGCGACAAGGGCGCCGGCAAGTCGACGACGGCAAGCGCCCTGATCCGGGCCGGACACGACCTGCTCACCGACGACGTCGTGGCGCTCGATCTCACCAACCCGGACGAACCGATGATCGTTCCGGGATTTCCGCAGATCAAGCTTGCCGCCGACGCCGCGGCGGCGATCTCGCTTGGGCAAGCGCAAGTGCGACCGCAAGTGCATCCGGCAATCGAGAAGATGCAGCATCGCCTGCACGGCGCCTTCTCCGGCAACAAGGTGCCGGCGGCCAGGATTTACATCCTCGAGCGCGGCGCAAGGGCCGGGATCACCCTCCTGCCTCAAATCGCCGCCTTGCCAGCCATCATCAAATTCTCCTACGTGACGCGGTTTGGCCGCGCGGCGCTCTCCGGCGATTTCGCGGCGATGCATCTTCGCCATTGTTCAGCGATCGCTAACCATGTCGGCGTGTGCCGGCTGGACGTTCCGACGGGCATCGACAGGATCGGCGAGGCTGTGGCGCTGATCGAAAAGGAATTGGCTGGAGATGCCTAGGTCATCGGTCTTCAGCCTGTCGCTGTTTCGCGATGTCGCGGCATTCGGCGCGGTCATTGCCCGGATCGGTGGACGACGAACCTGGACGGCGCTGCTGTTCCTGATCCTCGGCAGCCTGACGGAAGGCGTTTCCATCCTGCTGCTGGTGCCGCTGCTGCACCTGGTCGGCCGTGCCGACCAGGATTTCGCGGTAAGGCTGCCCAATATCGAGTTTGTGCGCTGGCTGGTGCCCGGCGGAACGCTGCAGCTGACGACGGTGCTTTGCGCGCTGGTCGGGCTTGTTGCCGTGCAGGCAGCCTTCAACCGCTTCAAGTCGGTGTACATGGCAAGGCTGCTCTTCGATTTCATCAACCGCTTGCGCATGAACCTGTTCGAGAGCATCGGCAAGGCGCGCTGGGGCGTGTTCACGCGCATGCGCGGCTCCGATCTCGACCATGCCCTGACCGGCGACATAGACCGCGTCCAGGGGGCGGCTTTTGCCCTGCTGATGCTGGTGCAGATCGCCGTGCTGCTGGCGGGCTATCTGGTGATTTCCATGTTCATTTCGCCGGTCATGACGGCGTTTGCCGTCGTCATCGGCATCGTCATGTTCATAGCGCTGCAGCCATTTCGCTCGCGAGCCACCGCCTTCGGCCGGATCCTGACGACCAATCGCCAGGACCAGTACCGCACGGTCTCGGAATTTCTCGGCGGCATCAAGGTGGCCAAGAGCCTGAACGTCGAGGCCAGCTATTTCGCGCAGCTGCAGGTCACGCTCGAAAAGATGAAGGCCGACAATATCGCCTATGTCCGCAACTCTTCGATCGGCACCGCCGTATTCCAGGTGGCGAGCGTCGTAGGCTTGAGCGTCTTCATCTATGTGGCGTTGGTCCGCTTCCACCTGTCGCTGGCCGAGATCGTCGTGCTGCTCCTGGTCTTCATGCGCATCGCGCCGCGCTTCATGGACATGCAGACGCAGGCCCAGCAGGTGCTGATCAACCTGCCCGCCTATACGGCAATGCGCAACCTGCAGGCGCGTTTCGACGCCGAACGGGAGCCTGGCCACGTCGAATCCACGGATGCCCGCAAGCTGACCCTCGATACGGGGCTGCACATTCGCGACGTCTCCTTTGTCTATGACGACGGCGCCGGCAAGGCAGTGGTGAGCGACATCACCTTCGGCCTTCCGGCCGGCAAGGTCACGGCGCTCATCGGCCCGTCCGGGTCAGGCAAGAGCACGATCGCCGACATGCTGCTCGGGCTGCTCGAGCCGACCACCGGCAAGATCCTCGTCGACGGCGTCGAGCTCGATGCCGGCAATCGCCGCCGCTGGCGCGATCAGGTGGCCTATGTGCCGCAGGACGTGTTCCTGCTGCATGACACGATCGCAGCGAACCTGCGCCTTGCCGCGCCCCAGGCCAGCGAGGACGACTTGTGGAAGGCACTGCGCGCCGCTCACGCCGGCGACTTCGTGGACCGACTGGACCTGAGGCTGAATACCGTGGTCGGCGACCGCGGCGTGCGCCTCTCGGGTGGCGAGCGCCAGCGCATCGCGCTGGCACGCGCGTTGCTGCGCAAGCCGTCACTGCTCATCCTGGACGAGGCGACAAGCGCGCTCGACTGGCAGAACCAGTCGCTTATCGCCCGGTCGATCGACGGCCTGCGCGGCGCAATGACGATCCTGACCATCGCGCACCGGCCGTCGATGATCGCCTTCGCCGACTGGGTGGTGGCGATGGAGGATGGTCGTGTGGTGGAGGTCGGGCAATATCAGCGGTTGAAGGCGAAGCCGGGGAGCCGGTTGTCCCGGATGCTGTCGGGAGAACAGTCGGAAACCGAACCCGCCGATGTGGCCTGAGGACGATGATGTCCCGTGGATCTAATGCAGCCCCCGCCGGACGCTGCCCAGCTTCTCGCCCTCGGGCACTTCGGTGGAGTTCTGCTTTCTCTCGGCTTCGCGCAGCCTGTCGGCCGGCGTTGGCGCGCTCCTGGCGATCATGGCATAGACGACCGCGAAATAACCGGCCTGGATGACCACCGCGCAGATGATGACACGCAGCAGTGTCGTGCCAAGCGAAGCTCCACCCAGCCAGGACCAGGCGACGACGATCGCGAGCGCGAACAGCATCCCAACGATGAATTTTGGAAGCGACATACCCAACAGCCCATAAACCGGCTCGGGTATATCCAACGATAGCCCCACCCGAGCGCCGTCCCTTGTGATGCGGGCTTGTTAAACCACCCGCTCTCGACCGGTTGCTTCCGGCCTTTCAACCTGTCGCCACCGTGACAGGTATAATTTGCAATTCTATTAAGGCGAGCAGAAGGCGGCAAGGGCAACCGCACATATTTTTGATTGCGCTTACGCGTTCGACTCTGCCATGCTGCAACGCACCCGGCCGCATTTCACTCAACCTGCAGCCATTGTAGATCTGGAGTACAACCCATAATATTAGATGGTATTTTAGGTGAATAGTCCAGAATATAGCATCGTCAGTAAGGACTCGTATGCTACGGATCCCGACACTGGGAACGAGCCGCCCACAAAACGCCCCAAAAACGCCCGGATTTTTTTATGCTTGCCCATTTATTGTCACAAATGTGCTAAACATTTCGAAATTTGTGCAGCGCGAGCTTATTATTTAGTCAATTCATGACGCGACTATTTCAGCGGCGCGGGAAATTGTGTGTTGCGCTGCAGCATTTTTTTGGTATCGTGCGGTAAACCATTCGTTCAACGCATGGAGTTTCCGTATGAGGGATATTGCCAAGTCGGCCACGGCGGGGTTTTCGCAGGCCGACACCGACTTTCCGCCGCCGATCGGCGGCCTCATCAAGCGGAGTTTCGACATCGTCGGTTCGCTGGCTGGACTGATCGCGCTCAGCCCGCTGTTCATCATGATAGCGCTGCTCGTCAAATTCTCCGATGGCGGATCGGTTTTCTATGGTCACCGTCGAATCGGGCGCGGCGGACGGCTCTTCTCCTGCCTCAAGTTCCGCACCATGGTTCCGGACGGCGACAAGGTGCTGGCAGCCTATCTCGCGACCAATCCAGAGGCCAATGCGGAATGGATAGCGACCCGCAAGCTGAAGAACGATCCACGCGTCACCCGCGTCGGAACGGTGCTGCGCAAGCTGAGCCTCGATGAATTGCCGCAGATCATCAACATCCTCCAGGGCGACATGAGCCTTGTCGGGCCTCGCCCGGTGGTCCGGGACGAACTGGAAATCTATGGCAGCGCGGCTGTCTATTATCTGAAGTCCCGGCCCGGCCTGACCGGCCTATGGCAGGTCAGCGGCCGCAACGACGTTTCCTATGACAGCCGCGTCGCGTTCGACCGCCACTATGTCGAGAACTGGTCGCTGTTCGAGGACGTTCGCATCATCATCAGAACAGTGCCGGCCGTCTGGATGTCGCGCGGCTCTTACTGATCGGCCGGCAGGATCAAGGCATCCGGCGGCAAGCTCATCGGGCGATGGGGCTAAAACGGATCGGAACGCTCAGTTGAAGATAGACATTTTCGAAGCCTTTGGCAGCGGCCCGTTTTCCGGCCGCTCGCGGCTCGTGGCGACCTGCCTTGCGATGTCGCTTGCTTTTCCCCAGATGGCCGCCGCCGACGATTACCGTCTGGGCTCCCAGGACAAGCTCACCATCCGCATCGCCGAATGGCAGACCGTCGAAAGCACGTTCCGCGACTGGTCGTCGGTCAATGGCCAATATACGATCGGCCCGGCAGGCACGCTGTCGGTGCCTTTCGTCGGCGAATTGCCGGCGGCCGGCAAGACCACGGCGGAGGTCGCTGCGGCGATCTCCGAGGCGCTGCAGCACAAGCTCGCTTTGTCGGACAAGCCCGAAGCCTCGGTCGAAATGGCACAGTTCCGCCCCTTCTACATTTCGGGCGAGGTGCAGAATCCCGGGCAATTTCCGTTTGTGCCCGATCTTACGGTGCTGAAAGCGATCAGCGTCGCCGGAGGCATCAGGCGCAACGCCGACTACGGTCCCCAGCTCGGCAAGGACCTGGTCACCGCCAAGGGCAATTTCGATATCTCCGACGACCAGCGCGTTCGGCTGATCGTCAAGCGCGCCCGCATCGACGCCGATATGGCCGGCAAGACGAGTTTTGAGGCACCCAAGGAGGTCGAAGGCGATCCGCGACTGCCGACCATCGTCGCCGACGAGATGACAATCCTTACCGCCGACCAGAAGGCGCTGAAGCTCAAGCTCGAGGCGCTCGACGATCTCAAGGGTGTGCTGCAGGCCGAGATCGAATCGCTGCAGAAGAAGATCGTCAACCAGCAGAAGCAGGTCGACCTGGCGCAGCAACAGCTGGCCAGCATCGGTCCACTGGCCCAGAAGGGCCTGGTGGCCAATGCCCGGCTTCTGGATTCGCAGCAGTCCGTCACCGACCTGCAGGGCAAGATCCTGGACTACGAGACAGCCATCCTGACCGCCAAGCAGGCGATCAGCAAGGCGACGCAGGACGCCATCGACGCCCAGAACACCTTGAGTTCGAGCCTCGCCGCCGATCGCCAGCAGACCGAAGCCGACCTGAACGAGGCCGCGCTGAAGGTGAATATGCAAAAAGGCCTGATAGCCCAGGCCACGGATCCAGCGACGACGGCCGCCATCACCAACGACCAGCAACCTACCTTGCTCTATTCGCTGGTGCGCAATGTCGACGGCAAGACCAGCGAAATCGCCGCCAAGGAAGACACACCGGTACTGCCTGGCGATGTGATCAAGATCAAGCTGGCGCCGCTGGCCAGCCAGTAGAAACGCGGAAGATCGCGGGCTCGCCGCGTTCTATCCATAGCGCAAGACTTTGAGCCTCAGCCAAGCCTGCTTGGCGGAGGTTTTTGCTGATAGATTTTCAGCACCGGAAAATCAGAATGGCTGTTGACGCAATCCCGAACGGAACCGCTACGCGGTTTTCCTGCGATGGCTTTAGCGGACTCTCATCATTACTCGGCTGCCGCGGGACGGTGAGGCCAGGCTGCCTGTCCGGCCTTGGCATCCGCCGGCTCGAAAGCCGGTGACCATCGCGTGCGGGTGACCGGCAGCTTCGCCAGCTTGAAGAAGCTGAAATACATCAGGAATGAACCCATGATGTAGGGGTTGAGTATCTCGACCTCGACGAAGGAGCGGATGAGCAGCAGCACCATCACGCCGATCAGAACCACCGATTCGGCCTGCCATGTCTTGAAGACCACCGCGGCGATGTGGCCGAGGAGCGTGCGCAGCATGATCAGCGATATCAGCACCGCCCCGGTGAAGCCGAGTTCGACAAGGGCTTCGACATAGGTGTTGTGGAAATGGAAGCCGGTGCGGGTGCTGATGTAGAATTCGTTCCACAGCCGCTCCGCCTCGGCAAAGCCCTGCACCCAATAGGCGGCATAGCCGACGCCAAGGATCGGCGATCGCATCGCGGCGTTCCAGCCCTGCTCCCACAGATAAGTCCGCCCGGTGAGCGTCGAATCCTTGCCGAAGATGCCAAGCACGAAGTCCATGAGCCCGAGATTGAGGGCGACGATGGCCACCACGACGATCATGCCGGCGCCGACCAGGAAGATCACCCGGCGGTAGCGTCGCGACAAAAGCTTGCTCATCGCAAGAAGCGCCACCAGCGCCAGAACCGCCGGTATCGAGGCCATCGAGGTGGCGGAATGCGAGACGACCAGCACATAGGCCGACAACAGCACGACCGGCACGGTCAGCATGAAACTCAGCCGGCCACGCCGAAGGAAAGCAAGGAACACGACCGAGAAATAGATGCCGAGCGAGCCGACGAAGCCGATCTGGTTCTTGGAGGCGAAGGCGCCGACGAAATTATAGGTGCCGTCGAGGACGTCCTCGGAATAGGCGCCAACCTTCAGCGAATAGAGCAGGACGAAGAATATGCCGACCAGGGCGCCTATCGTCAGGGTGCGGACGCTGACGGTGCGTGCGGCGACATAGGCGCAGGCGATATGGGACAAGTACTGGACCGCCGTTCTGGCGGTGACGCCGGGCGCCTGCGACCAGAATACGGAAAAGCAGACATAGGCCGCGAAGAGCAGCGGCAGCCAGGCGCTGGACAGTTGCCGCAGGAAACGCCGGTAGTCGACCAGAATAAGCGGAAGCCAGACGGCATAATAGGCCAGGATCAGCACCTGGCCGAAAATGACGGAATAGGAGAACGCCCAGATCGAAACGGCAACGGCAAAGCTGCCATAGACCGAATTCTTCTCGGGATCGACGAGCAGGGATTTGGGAATTTTCATCTCACGGTCCCGTCGACGCGACCCAGGACCGGCAGGCCGCAAACCAGCCGGCATATCCGCGAACAGGGTCGTACAAGAAACGGCGTCTCCATTGTGCAGTGCAATATAACCTATCGCACCCCGTGCTCAATGGCAAATCCGGTCACCTTGTCTTACAGCGCGGCGATCGCCGAGAGATGTCGGCCGTGGACGGGCCAATCGGTCATGCGCTCCGGCTGCCCATCAGAACGAGACGCTTCCCTTGAGGTTCCTTAGTCCATGCGCACGCCTAGATCGGCCCCGCCGTGGTGGGTATGGTGGAAGCGCTGCGCGACCAGCTCGAAGGAGCCGCGCCATAATCCGGCCGATTGGCCCAGACGATCCGGCCGCATGCCGGCTTGAACTCGGTCGGCGGTCACCTCACAGTCCCAGGACGGGCCAGCACGCGGGGCGGCTTCAGCCAACATGAACAGGGGGGAACACATGCCAATGAATTTCGCGGGACGCTTCGCCGACCGGTCGGCGGTCATCACCGGCGGCGCCTCGGGCATCGGCCTGGCGGTCGCGCAGAGGATCGTCGACGAAGGCGGGCGCGTCTGCGTCTGGGATCGCGATCCCGCACAGATCGAACAGGCGAAAGCCATTGTTCCCGGCCTGCGTGGAGTGACGTTGGACGTTGCGGATGCGGCAAGTGTGGAGGTCGCCGCACGATCGACGATCGACGCCTTCGGCGCGGTCGACATACTGGTCACCAGTGCGGCCATCACCGGCCCCAACATGACCACCTGGTCCTATTCGGTCGAGGACTGGCGTGGAGTCATCGACATCAACATCAACGGCGTCTTCTACTGCAACAAGGCGCTGGTGCCACACATGCTCGAGCGCAACTATGGCCGCATCGTCAACATTGCCTCGATCGCCGGCAAGGAAGGCAATCCCAACGCTTCCGCCTACAGCACCTCGAAGGCGGCGGTGATCGGCCTGACCAAGTCGCTCGGCAAGGAACTCGCCAAAACCAAGGTGACGGTCAATTGCGTGACGCCAGCCGCCGTGCGCACCGCGATCTTCAAGCAGATGAAGCAGGAGCACATCGATTTCATGCTCTCCAAGATACCGATGGCGCGGTTCGGCGAGGTCGAGGAAGTGGCGGCGCTGATCTCATGGATCGCCTCGGAGGAATGCTCGTTCACCACGGCCGCTGTGTTCGACGTCTCGGGCGGCCGCGCCACCTACTGATGCACTACAAATCCGCGTGAGCAGGCAACGATATGCCATCGCCGACGTATAGTCGGTGATGGAAGGTGTAGAAACGGCAAATATTTCAGACAGTTCCACGGGTGTGACCTTTCGCTGCGATCTCGGCGTTCAGGGAGAGGAATTCCCCCACTTCTGGGAACATACGGTCGGCAGCGGCCACGCGACGCTCGCCCTGCGCGCGGACTGGCAGGCACAGATGCGCCGGGCGCATGACGAACTCGGCTTTCGCCATGTCCGTTTTCACGGGCTGCTCGATGACGACATGGGCACGCTCATCGACCAGGACGACAAGCCGCTCTATTCGTTCTTCAATGCCGATCAGATCTTCGATTTCCTGCTGTCGATCGGCATGCGCCCCTTCGTCGAGCTGAGTTTCACGCCGACGATGCTGTCGTCGTCCGGAAAGATCGTCTTCCGTTATCGCGCCAATGTCAGCGCGCCGAAGGACTACGACCAGTGGTCGACGCTGATTTCGAAACTCGTCGCTCACTGGGTTGATCGCTACGGCCTCGACGAGGTGCGGCAATGGTTCTTCGAGGTCTGGAATGAACCCAATCTCGAGGCGTTCGGCAGCGGCAAACAGGAGGATTATTTCAAGCTGTATGCCTACACGGCAAGAGCAATCAAATCCGTTGACACGCATTTGAAGGTTGGCGGACCAGCCACAGCCGACAATGCCTGGATCGATGAGTTCATCGCTTACTGTGGCCAGAACGGCCTTCCCGCGGACTTCGTCAGCACGCACCATTATCCGACCGATGCCTTCGGCCAGCCTGGCGACGACACCGAAGCCCAGCTCTCGAAAAGCACGCGAAGCGTCCTGCGCGAGGAAGCGTGCACCGCGCGACGGCAGGCAGGCGACCGTCCGCTCTACTACACCGAATGGTGCACATCGTCGAACCCGCGCGATCCCATGCACGACGAGCCCTATGCCGCCGCCTTCATCGTCAAGACGGTCATGGAGGCGAGAGGGCTGGTTCAGGGCTACAGCTACTGGACCTTTTCGGATATTTTCGAAGAGAATTATTTTCCATCCCTACCCTTTCATGGTGGTTTCGGCCTGATGAACCTTCACGGCGTAGCCAAACCGGCTTACCGTGCCTTCGAAATGCTGCATGGCCTTGGAACCGAAATCCTGTCGACTCAAGGCAATCATCCCACCGTCGACAGTTGGTGTGTGCGCGACGGAAATTCGTTGACCGTGCTGATTTCCAACTTCGCCTTGCCGCGGCATCCGATCGCGAACGAGACCGTGCAGATTCAACTTGAGAATGCACGGCGGCCCGACATGGTAACCATCCGACGCGTCGATGCGGCAAATGCCAACCCCAAGGCGCTATGGGCGACGATGGGAAGTCCCGATTACCTGAGCCGAGCAATGGTAGAGCATTTGCATGCGGCCTCGGCGATGCCGAAACAGCCGCAAGCGATCGCCTTCAGCGATCATACCCTTCTGTTCGATGTCACCGTACCTGCGCAGGGCGTTGCTGCCATCAGGCTGGAGTTTTTATCGATTGCTTAGAGCAGATCCCGCCGCGCTGGCCGATGACGAACTGCTGGACCGCTGTCAACGCGCCGCGTTCGGCTATTTCCTGGAGAACGTGAACCCCGACAACGGGCTGGTCGCCGACACGTCGCGGCCCAATTCGCCGTGCAGCATCGCCGTCGTCGGTTTTGCCCTGTCCTGCTATCCGATCGGCGTCGAACGTGGCTGGATAACGCGTGATGCGGCTGCCTGCCTGACCCTTGCGGCGCTACGCTTTTTCCAGACCAGCACGCAAGGCAGCGGCCACGACGTCACCGGCCACAAGGGTTTTTACTACCACTTTCTCGACTTGAGGAGCGGCTTGCGCGTTTGGCGCTGCGAACTGTCGATGGTGGATACCGCCCTGCTGATCGCCGGCATGCTGGTGGCGAGCGCCTATTTTTCCCGCGACAACGACGACGAAGCCGAAATCCGCCTCCTGGCCGAGGCGCTC
The DNA here is from genome assembly GCF_006440875.1 of Mesorhizobium sp. B2-5-7. Classification (NCBI taxonomy): domain Bacteria; kingdom Pseudomonadati; phylum Pseudomonadota; class Alphaproteobacteria; order Hyphomicrobiales; family Phyllobacteriaceae; genus Mesorhizobium; species Mesorhizobium sp. B2-5-7. The sequence goes on from NZ_VFUO01000003.1 coordinate 155,027, forward strand.
TACAGGCGCGTCGACTGGCGATGGGCGCAAGGCAGCAGCCCAACGCTCCGCCAGGGCTGGAAGCCGAGGAGCGGCTTTCTGCATTATGGCTGGGAAGGCTATAACGAGGCGACGATCCTCTATGTGCTGTCGATGGCCTCTCCGGACCGCCCGACCTCGGACGACAGCTACGAGGCCTGGACGGCGACCTATCAATGGGAAAACATCTACGGCCACGACGTGCTCTATGGCGGGCCGCTGTTCATGCACCAGTTCTCGCATGCCTGGATCGATTTCGCCGGCATCCGCGACGCTTTCATGCGGGAGAAGAATTCGGACTATTTCGAAAACAGCCGCCGCTCGACATACCTCCACCGCGACTACGCCCGGCACAACCCTTACGGATTTGACGGCTATGGCGAGAATTTGTGGGGCCTTTCGGCCGGAGACGGACCGGGCGGCTTCCGCGCCAGCGTGGAGCGGCGGCCCCACCGGTTTTCCGGCTATGCCGCGCGCGGCGCGCCTTTCGGACCGGATGACGGGACAATCGCGCCATGGTCCTATCCGGCGTCGCTGCCTTTCGCGCCGGACATTTGCCTGGCGGCGCTGCGTCACCTCGTCGATCGTTACCCGGAGGTGCTCGAGAATTTCCGGCTGCCGAGCGGTTTCAATCCGACATTGGCCAACCGGCGCAAATTCGGCCGCAACGGCTGGGTGTCGGAAGGCCATTACGGGCTCGACCAGGGCATCGCGGTGATGATGATCGAAAACCACCGTTCCGGACTGATCTGGAAGCTGATGCGTTCCAATCCCCATATCCGTCGCGGCCTGGGCAAGGCGGGTTTCACCGGCGGATGGCTGTCGCGGCCGGTATCCGGAGGGCTCGATGTCGCGTGAACCGACGAGAGCCGCCATCTTCCCCGTCGACAGCAACGACGTCGAACTGATCAGGCGCGCGCATCCCGCGCACTGGAAGAACCCGACCGCGAACGGCCCCTACAATCTCGTTGTCATCGGCGCCGGGCCGGCAGGGCTGACCGCCGCGCGTGACGCCGCGAGCCTTGGCGCGAAGGTCGCGCTGATCGAACGCGGGCTGATCGGTGGTGCCTGTGTCAATGTCGGCGGCATCCCGTCGAAGTCGATCATCCGCACGGCCAGGCTCTATGCCGATATGCGCGATGCCGAGAGCTTTGGCGGCGACCCGCCAGACCACCTTCGTGTCGACTTTCAACGGGCGATGACACGGATGCGGCAGATACGGCAGCGGATCAGCCGTGCCAATTCGGCCGTTTCCGTCGCAGCCGAGGGCATCGACCTCTATTTCGGCGAAGCGCGCTTCGCCGGACCGGACACCGTCGTGGTCGCGGACAGGACCCTGCATTTCAAGAAGGCATTGGTCGCGACGGGCGCGCATGCGAGCGGGCCCGCGATTCCGGGGCTTGCCGAGGCCGGTTATCTCGACAACGAGACCATGTACGACCTTACGCAATGCCCGCCGCGGCTCCTCGTCATCGGCGGCGGGCCGCTCGGCTGCGAGACGGCGCAGGCTTTCTGCCTGCTCGGCGCCAAGGTCATCCTGGCGCAGAGCGATCCGATGTTCCTGCCCGGCGAGGAGCGCGACGCCGCGCAGATCCTTTCGGATGCGCTGGCGCGCGAGGGGATCGAGGTGCGGCTGAACACCGAAGTGGTGGCGGTGCGGATGGAGGGCGAGAAGAAGGCCGCCGACCTGATGCGGGATGGCGACACGACGACGATTACGGTCGATGAGATCATCACTGGCGTCGGCCGTTCACCCAACGTCGATGGCCTGGGCCTCGATGAAGCCGGCGTGGCCTATGACGCCAGCGGCATCAAGGTCGACGATTATCTGCGATCCACCAACCCAAATGTCTACGCGGCGGGCGACGTCTGCCTCGAATACAAGTTCACCCACACCGCCGAGGCAACAGCGCGCATCGTCGTGCGCAATGCCCTGTTTCGCGGCCGCGAAAGGCTCAGCGAACTCGTTATCCCCTGGTGCACCTATACCGATCCGGAGATCGCCCATGTCGGTCTCTATCCCCTGGAGGCGCGGCGCAACGGCATTCCGGTCAAGACCTATACGGTCCTGATGCACGATGTCGCCCGCGCCGTGATGGACGGCGAAGAGGAAGGGTTCGTCAAGATCCACGTCAGGGAGGGATCCGACCGCATCCTGGGGGCGACGGTCGTCGCCAGCCATGCCGGCGAGATGATCAATGCCGTGACCCTCGCTATCCGTTCGGGCATGGGATTGCATGCGTTGGCCGATGTCATCCATCCCTTCCCGACACAGGCGCAAGGCATCAAGATGGCGGGCGACGCCTACCGACGGACACGGTTCACTTCATTGCGCAGGCGCCTGGCGGCCCGCTGGCTGGCCTGGTCCAGGCGATAAGCCTTTGCGCTCGGTCCCAGCCGGATCCGCATTGCGACCGATCCGCAAGGCAAGCGCGCCGGGCATCAGACTGTGATCCAGCGCTTGACGAAAGCACGGTTCGGCTAAACAAGTCGAAGCTGATTTCTGTGGCTGCGGGGGCCTCGTTAATGTCGTCCGAGAAAGAGCTTGCGCAACTCCTGGCGCGAAGCGTCGGGCGTCCGCCTTGAGCGCGCGGCCCGATGCCGACATGCCGGCGCGCGGCAGCGGGCGACGCGTGCTGATCGTGTGCCATGAGCCGGCGTTTCCGCCGACTTCCGGCGCGGATCTGCGCAACTATCGCAATGCCGTGGCGGCGGCCGCGTTCGGACCGGTCTGCCTGGCCTCGGTGCGGCCCAGGGCCATCGCCATGACCGCGCCCAATCCGCTGATCCGCACCGAGGCGCTGTCGATCGAGGGAGAGCCCCGGACGGCTTCCATCGGATGGTGGCGTATAAGGGAGGAGCATCGCATTTCGCGCGCGGCCCTGGCGCGGCTGGAAGCACTGATCCTCGAATTCCGCCCTGACACCGTGGTGGTCGAGAGCATCGGCCTGTTCAAGCTGCTGCGGCCTTTGCGATCGCTGGCAAAGCAGCTCATCCTCGACATGCACAATGTCGAGTCCGACTTGTCCGCGCAGGTGAAACGCGCCGAAGCAACCGCATCGCGCCTTTCCGTTGCCGCATCGGTGCCTGGCATCAGGCATCTCGAAAGAAAGGCGCTCGCCCTTGTCGACAGGGTCTGGGTCTGCTCGAACGAGGATCGCGAGAAGCTGATGCGCTTTGGCGGGCGCACGATGCCCATCCATGTCGTTCCCAATGGGATTCCTAACGTCGAGGCGATTCCCGATGTGCTGCCCCCGGAACCGTCGGCCAATAGCGGCTTTCCGGTGATCCTTTTCATCGGTCATCTCGGCTATCCTCCAAACGTCGACGCCGCCGTGCGATTGGCCCGGACCATATTGCCCCGCATCCGCCAGGCCTTGCCCGACGCGAAGCTGGTTCTCGCCGGACGCGGCCCGGAACCGGCCGTGCTGGCCCTGCGCGGGTTGCCCGATGTCGAGCTCGTCGAAGATCCCGAAAGCGTGGGGCCGCTCCTGTCCAGCGCGCATCTCAGCATCATCCCGCTCAGGGCGGGCGGGGGCACGCGCATCAAGATTCTGGAGGCGATGGCTTGGGGGGTGCCGGTGATCGCGACACCGCTCGCGGCCGAGGGCCTGGGCCTGGTCGAGAACGACGAGGTGCTGCTGTCGGCCAGCGACGAAGGCCTGGCCGCCATGGCCGTCCAACTTTCACGCGACGCCGGGCGCCGGGCAAGGCAGCGCGTGCGCGCCCACCAGGCCGTATGGGCAAGGTTTGGCCCGCAGGCGATCCGCGATGCCGTCCGTGCCGGGCTTGCCCTGGATAATGACGGCGATGACGACCAGCCGTCTCGGATCACCCCATGAGCCGCCGATTATCCCGCCGATCCTGCACCGGGCGTGGAAGACGGATAGCGTTCCCGAACGCTTCCAGGCCTATGCCGAGAGATGGAAGGGCTTTGGGGCCGCAATGTCCTACCGGTCCGTTCGCACACGCCACGCGGAGCCCGGTTGCCAGGGTCAGTCGTGCAGATCCCGCGCAATCGGCGGACCGACCGAAAATCCGGAGAACGTGACTTCGAAACCTTCACGCTGCGGCGAACAGCACATCAACCCGACATCGACCATCTTCGAGGTCGGGAAATAGGCGAGCCGCACCGGCTTCCAATGGCCGTCGGAAGCGTCCAAATACTGGACGCGGACCGCCTCGCCGTGGCGGGTCAGGCGGATCCTGACGCCGTCAGGGCCGGCGGCAATGGCCACCAACGACCAGTCCGAGGTGTCGTTGGTGACGACGACGGAGAAATAGGCAAGGCCATCGGTGTATTCGATGCCGGCCTTGATCCAGTGCCTTTCGCTCAGCCGGACCATCAGCCCGGCCTGGTCGTAAAGCACCTCGTAGTCGCCCTTGACGGTCACTTCGGCAGTGAAATCGCCCTCGACCCGCCGATACAGGAAGTGGCCGTTGTCGCGCCAGAAGCCATAGAAGGTCTCACGCCAGAAATCGGTCTCCTTGCCGGTGCGCACGCGCACGCCATCACCTTCGATGGCATGATGCGGCGGCGGGTTGAGCCAGGTCAGGTCCTGCAATGTCATCCCTTTGCACCGGTCCGTTTCCAGAGGAGGCGACGGTCCGCCGGCGGTCGGCCGGCGCGCCAGGTTATCCCGCGAACGTATAGGCGGTCTTTACCGTGGTGTAGAACTCCATGGCATAGCGGCCCTGTTCGCGCGGACCGAAGCTCGAACCCTTGCGACCACCGAAAGGAACGTGGAAATCGACGCCCGCCGTCGGCAGGTTGACCATCACCATGCCGGCTTCGGAGTTGCGCTTGAAATGCGTGGCGTGCTTGAGGCTCGTGGTGCAGATGCCCGAGGTCAGGCCGAACGGCGTGTCGTTGGCAACGGCAAGCGCCTCGTCATAATCCTGGACGCGGATGACACTGGCGACGGGGCCGAAAATCTCCTCGCGCGAACTGCGCATGGCGTTGGTGGCCTCGGTCAGCAGCGCCGGCTTGAGATAGAAGCCCGGCGTCTTGCGGTCGAGCCGTTCGCCGCCGAAAGCGAGCGTGGCGCCTTCACGGACGCCGATGGCGATATAGTCCTCGTCCTGCTTGAGCTGGGTGGCGTCGACGACCGGGCCGATCTGTGTCTGCGCGTCGAGCGCGTCGCCGATCACCAGCTTCTCCATGCGCTCCTTGAGCGCGTCGACGAAACGGTCGTGGATGCCTTTGGTGACGATCAAACGCGACGAGGCCGTGCAGCGCTGGCCGGTCGAGAAGAAGGCGCCGTTCAGCGCGCAATCGACAGCCACCGCGAGATCGGCATCGTCGAGCACGACCAGCGGATTCTTGCCGCCCATTTCAAGCTGGAACTTGCGCATGTGCTCGACGCTTGCCGCCGCGACGCGCTTGCCGGTTCCCACCGAGCCTGTGAAGGAGATGGCGTTGACGTCGGGGCTGTCGAGCATCGCCTGGCCGACCACCGAGCCCTTGCCCATGACGAGGTTGAGCACGCCCTTGGGCAGGCCGGCGCGATGCAAGATGTCGACGATGGACCAGGCGCTTTCGGGAACGAGCTCGGCCGGTTTGAAGACGATGGTGTTGCCGTGGGCCAGCGCCGGAGCGATCTTCCAGGCGGGAATGGCAATAGGGAAATTCCACGGTGTGATGATGCCGACCACGCCGACCGCTTCGCGCGTGATCTCGACGCCGACGCCCGGCCGCACGCTTGGCACCACCTCTCCCGACAGGCGCAATGTTTCGCCGGCAAAGAAATCGAATATCTGGGCGGCGCGGATGGTCTCGCCAATGCCCTCGGCCAGCGTCTTGCCTTCCTCACGCGCCAGATTGCGGCCGAGTTCATCCTTGCGCGCCATGATCTCGTCGGCCGCCTTTTTCAGCACCGCATGGCGCGCCAGCGGACCGGAACGGGACCACGCTGGAAACGCCGCCTTGGCCGCCGCTATCGCCTGGCCCGCCTGTTCGACCCCCGCCGAAGCATATTCGCCGACGACGTCGCCGGTATCCGAGGGGTTGATGTTGCGGGAGCCGGCATCGCCGACCCATTCACCATCGATGAGGTTTTTTCGAAACGCTGTCATGTCCTTGCCTTCCTGGCTGTTGGCCGCGCGGCGGCATCTGTCTGAAGTGGTATTTGCCAGACAATTGCCTTGCGGGAAAGCACGCACTGGGCCTGGAGACCGCGACAAAAGTCCCCGGGCTGCACCCACGCCTTCGCGGCAGCGGCGACGGAGCCGCGTCGCCAAGCAATCCGGCTAACATGGGCGGGCAGCGCTCCGGGTCAAGGCCGGATCGCCTGTACAGGCATGTCCACAATCTTGATTTGCCTGGTGTGGCGTGTCATGCGTCGTCACGATGGCAGCAATCGAAACGACGATCCAGCGCGCCGGCGCCACCGGCAACGTCAAGGCTACCCGCGAAGACTGGCTGAAGCTGGCGCTTGAAACCCTGATCTCGGACGGCGTCGAACGCGTCCGTGTGCTGACGCTTGGCCAGCAACTCGATGTCTCGCGCTCGAGCTTCTACTGGTATTTCAAGAGCCGGCAGGATCTGCTCGACCAATTGCTGGACCACTGGCGGCAGACCAATACCCGATTCATCGTCGAGCGTGCCGCACGCCCTTCCACGACTGTCATTCGCGGGGTGATGAGCATTTTCGAATGCTGGGTGGACGAAAAGCTGTTCGATCCCCGGCTGGATTTCGCCATCCGGGCATGGGCTCGCCGCTCTCCCACCATCCGGCGTGCGCTCGACGAGGCCGACGAAGAACGCGTCACTGCCATCCGCGGCATGTTCTTGCGTCATGGCTATGAGGAGGAAGACGCGTTCGTTCGCGCTCGCGTGCTCTATTTCATGCAGATCGGCTACTATTCGCTCGAACTCAACGAGCCGATGAGCAGTCGCCTGCCGCATGTTGCCGCGTATCTGCGCAGCTTCACCGGCCAGGAGCCTTCGGCTGCGGATGTCGAGGATTTTTCGTGCTACGTCGCGAAAGCGGTCTCCGGCGGCCGGTAGCCCGAAGACTCCGAACTCGTGATCCCAATAGCGCTTCGCCATGGAACGAAGAACCGGCGGCGATAGGATGGTAGGTTCCGGCTAAAGCGTAAACGACCAGAACAGGCAGGCCAGCGTGGCGGCGGCAAAGATCACGAAGAACAGGCTGCGCAGCAGCACGTTGCGGCGTAACTCGTTCATGACGAAGTGGCAACCGACGACCGCCACGGCAAACAGGAACCGCCAGTTCAACAACGCCAGAAGAGCGCTGCCCTGACCGAAGGCCCATCGGGCGAGCAGGCCGCCGACGATGGTGGCGAACAGCACAATGACAGTCCAGAAGATCGCATCGGCGGCATGGAGGAGGACGATACTGGCCGCGCGGATCGGCAGGATCATCATCAACAGCGCGCTGAAGAAGAAAATTGCCGCAAGCGGAATGAACGTTCCGGCGTCGGCGATGCCGTCGAGACGCTTGACGCCGATCGCCCCATAGGGATAGCCGTGACGGGCCACCGCAAGGCTCAGCGCCATGAGCAAGGCGGTCAAGACGGAGACGAGTGCGAAGGTCGTGAGGGCTTTGCTCATGGGGTTCCTGTCCCGAACGAATCAGACAGGAACCGGTGTAACCGATGGTCGTAAATTGCGCGTAAGCTTTCACCCGCCGCCGGCATCCCGAAGGGGATAACCGTCAGGGCAAAGCCACTCGGCGACGACCAGGTCGACCGCAGCGCGCGCCGTCCGCCTCCGGCAGATCAGCTCCAGGCGTGCAGCGGCGGATTCTCGCCGTTGAGGAAATATTTGCCAAGGATCGAATATTTCCAGCGCACCGGATCGTGCAGCGTGTGCGTGCGGGCGTTGCGCCAATGGCGATCGAGATTGTGCTCGGCCAGCGTCGAGCGCGTGCCGGCCAGTTCGAACAGCTTGTTCGTTGCGGCGATGGCGATTTCGGTCGACAGGATTTTTGCTTCCGCGGTAACGATCTGGGCATGCGCGACCGTTTCGGCTGTAGGCTCGGCCACCGCCTTGTCGATGGCATGGCCGGCCTTTTCGAGCAGCGCCTGCGCCGCGTGCAGGCGCAGCGTGAGGTCGCCGACAGCCTGGATGGTATAGGGATCGTCCCAGGCATTGTCGAAGCCGCTGTCGATCCAGGCGCGGCTCCTGGTCCTGACAAAGTGAACCGTCTCGTCGATCGCCGCCTGGGCGATCCCGGTGTCCACCGCCACCTGGATTATCTGGAAGATGGCGCCGTCGGCGGTCGGCTTGTCGTAGCCCTTGTAGCCCGGCACCAGATACGTCTTCGGCACCTTGACGTTGTCGATGATGACGGTGCCGGAGAGCGTCGTGCGCTGGCCGAAGCTCGACCAGTCGTCGATAACGGTCAGGCCGGGCGCGCCACGGTCGGCGATGGCATACCAGGCGCGACCTTCGTCATCGAGCGCCACGATCGGCACCAGATGGGCAAGCAGCGCGCCGGACGAATAGAATTTGCGGCCGTTGACGACGACATGGTCGCCGGCGTCGGTGAAGCGGGTCTCGAAATCGGCGGCGCGCTTCGAACCGAACTCGGAAAAGGCGTTGCCGAACCGGGTGCCCTTCAGCGCCTCGGTGAACAGCAGCTTCTGCTGTCCCACATCCGACACGGTGCGGATGGCCGCGATGACGCCGAGATGGTTCTGCGCGACCTGGCCGATTGAGGAATCGGCCGCCGAGATGATCTCGATCACCTTGACCAGCGTCGCATAGGACAGTTCCGGCCCGCCGAATTCCTTCGGCACATTGATCGACCACAGGCCGCTTTGGGAGAAGGCGTCGAGCTCGGCAACCGGCCAGATACGCTCGCGGTCGCGCCTGGACGCCCCCTTGACGAATTCGGCGGCGAGCGCATGGGCGATGGCGATCGCCTCCGCATCGTCCCTGATGATGTGTGCTGGTGCCGAGGGCCTTGCGACCGGCGGTACGGCGGCGGAAGCATGGTCTGTCTTGACGGTCGAGACGGTCATTTCATTGCTCCTTCAAATTTCGGTTCAGGCAACGGCGTGGAGACGGGATGGCTTGGCGGCGGGCGACGGCTGCTGGCCGAGATAGAGCGCCCTGATATCCTCGCGCTGGCGAAGATCGGCGGCCGCGCCGGACAGGACCGAGACGCCGTTTTCGAGCACAGTGGCGTGGTCGGCATAGCGAAGCGCGACCGCCGAGTTCTGCTCGGCGACCAGGATCGACAGACCGATCTCGCGGTTGAGTTTTTTCAGCGTCTGAAAGATGTCTTGCACGATGAGCGGGGCAAGCCCCATCGAGGGCTCGTCGAGAACCAGCAGGCGCGGCCGCGACATCAGCGCGCGGCCGATGCCAGTCATCTGCTGTTCGCCACCGGAGGTGAGGCCGGACAATGTCCGGCGCTTTTCCCTGAGACGCGGAAAATAGGAATAAACCCGTTCGAGATCCGCGTTGATTTCGGCTCGGCGGCCGCTGCGGCCGATGCCGCCGGCGACCAGGTTTTCCTCGACGGTGAGGCTCTTGAAACAGTGACGGCCCTCCAGCACCTGGACCAGCCCGGCGCGTACGAGATCGCCCGGCTTGCGGCGCGAGACATCCGAGCCATCATAGCGGATGGAGCCGGCGTTGACCTGGCCGCGCTCTGCCGGCAGCAGGTTGGAGACGGCCTTCAACGTCGTGGTCTTGCCGGCGCCGTTGGCACCGAGCAGCGCCAGAATCCCACCCCGCCTGATCTCGAAGCTGACGCCATGCAGCGCCGTGATGGCGTTGATATAGGTGGCGTGGACCGCGTCCACGGCCAGGATGATGTCGTCGTTCGGCATGGCTGTTTCCGTGCTTTGCGGATGGGCCGGGCGCCGCGGATGGTGTCCACGGCACCCGGCCCGGAGATCAGTTGGTGGTCACGGCGTTGGCATCGTCGGCGGTGCGCAGCTTGATGCCCTTCTCGGCGGCATAGGCCTCGGCCGACTTCTCGATGATCGGCCGCAGCAGCGCCCAATCCGGCGCGATCCAGTCGGAAACGACGTTCCACTTCTTGCCGTCCCACTGCTGGAAGGTCACGTAGCCCTCGCCCTCGTGGTTATCCCAGCTGACATTGATCGAGTGGAACAGGTCCTTGGCGCCGAGCGTCTCGACCTTGGCCGGGTCAAGCTTGAGGTGTTCGAAGCCCCAGCGGACTTCGTCGCCGGTCAGCGTGCGATGGCCGAACTTCTCCTGCGCGACGCGGATCGCCTCGACATTCAGGATGCCGTTGACGATGCCGAGATTGTGGTAGACAGAGCCGATGCGCGACTTGTCTTCGAGATTGCCCTTGCCGGCGCCGTAGACGGTCTTCACGATCTCCTGCACCACCGGATAGGTGTTGCCCGAGGCCTGGGTGGTGATGGCGGTGTAGCCCTTGGCGGAATCGCCGGCGGGGATGACGTCCTCTTCCGAATTCGACCAGACATTGCCGACGATGTGGTCGACGGGATAGCCGACCTTGACCGCCGTCTTCAGCGCCACCGGGTTCATCACGCCCCAGCCGCGCAGGACGACGAAATCAGGCTTGGCGCGGCGGATGGTCAGCCATTGCGACTGCTGTTCGTTGCCGGGATGCGGGACCTCGATCTGCTGCACGGTGAAGCCATATTTCTGCGCCAGCAAATCATATATCGGGATGGTCTCCTTGCCGTAGGGCGAGCCGTGATAGAGCACGACGATCTTCTTGCCCTTGAGCTTGTCGATGCCGCCTTCCTTGGCGGCGATATAGTTCACGATCCCTGACGTCTCGCTGTAGGGGTTGAGCAGCAGCGGGAAGACGTAAGGGAAGACGCGCCCGTCCGTGGAGTCGGTGCGGCCATGGTTGACCGTGATCAGCGGCACTTTGTCGGCGGTGATACGGTCGATCATCGCATAGGCGATGCCCACTGAGAGCGGGTTCCAGGCAGCGGCACCCGCATGGCTCTTCTGCCGCTCGTAGCATTCGACGCCGCGCTCGACCTCATACTGGGTCTCACACTCGTCCCAGGTCAGCTTGACGCCGTTGACGCCGCCGTCGCGGATGTTGATGAGGTTGAGATAATCGATGAAGCCGCCGAAGAAGCCGGTGCCGCCGGCCGCGTAGGGTCCGACGCGATAGCTCTGCAGCGGGAAATATTGTTCGTCGGCATGAGCTGATGGCAAGGCCACCGACACGATCATCGCCGCGGACAAAGCCGCCGCCTTGATGGTGCTGAGGAAGGTCATGGCTAGGTACTCCCGGTATGGGCCGTCTTTGGTCCGGCCTCTGGTTCATCTTCGAATAGGATTCTGGACTGCGAGGGCTCAGGTCGATTGCCAAGCGAACAGGAGCCGTCTTCGGATCCTGTCCCACAGGGCCACCAGCCCGTCGGGTTCGAGGATCAGAAACAGGATGATGAGGACGCCGAGCACGATGCGCTGGCTCATGTCGAGCACGCCCGAGTCGAAGACATCGCCAAGCAGGAAGCCGCCGAGGCGCGACAGTGCGAGCGGAAAGACCACGATCAGGGCGGCGCCGAAGAATGCGCCGCGGATCGAGGCAAGGCCGCCGATGATGATGATGAACATTATCTGGAACGAGCGGTCGAGATCGAAGCCATCCGGCTCTACGGTCCTGAGATAAGCGAACGCCCAGATGACACCGGCGACGCCGATGACGAAGGACGAGATGGCAAAGGCCAGAAGCTTGGTCTTCAAGACCGGGATGCCGATGATGCGGGCGGCGGTCTCGTTGTCGCGGATGGCGATGAAGTTTCGTCCCGTCTGCGACGACACTAGCCGATAGGCGAAGAAGGTCAGGATGACGACGATGGTCAGCGCAAAGAAATAGCGGCCGACGGGGCCATCGAGTGTGAAGCCCGAAATCGAAAGCCTCGGCGCGTCGATGACGCCGGATGCAGAGTTGTTGGAAAACCAGCTGAACTTGGTCAGCGCCCATTGCACGAAGAACTGCGCGGCAAGCGTCGAAACCGCGAGGTAAAACCCTTTCAGCCGCAGGCTCGGCAAGCCGAAGACGATGCCGATCGCGGCGGCCACGATGCCGGCGAGGAAAATGCTGCCGATCAGTGGCAGGCCTTCGACGCGCAGGTTGAAATTATAGGCGGCAAAGACGCCTGCCGCCATGAAAGCGGCGCTGCCCAGCGAAACCTGGCCTGCATAGCCGGTCAGGATGTTGAGGCCGATACCGGCGAGGCTGAGCGCCAGGAACGGCAGCAGGATGGCCTCGAACAGGTAGCTCGAGCCGATCAGCGGCAAGACCCCATAGGCGAAGGCGAGCAGGAGTACGGGCACCGCCCATTTCGGCAGCACCGTCACGGCGGAAAAGTCGCTTGCAATCGCGGCCATGGCTCAGACCCTTTCGACGAGCTTTTGGCCGAACAGGCCGGAAGGACGGATCAGGAGGAAGACAAGCGCGACGACATAGGCGAACCAGCTCTCGATGCCGCCGCCGAAATAATCGCCGATATAGACCTCGGCGAGCTTCTCGCTGGCGCCGATCAGGAGCCCGCCGACAATGGCGCCAAGAATGGAATCGAAGCCGCCAAGCACCAGCACCGGCAGCGCCTTGAGCACCACCAGCGACAGCGAGAACTGCACCCCTAAGCGAGCGCCCCAGAGCAGCCCGGCGACCAGCGCGACCAGGCCGGCCGCCGCCCAGACGGTGGCCCAGATCAGTGGCAGACGCAGGCCAACCGCGAGTGCGGCGAACTGGTCGTCCGCGACGGCGCGGAAGGCGAGGCCGATGCGGGTGTAGCGGAAGAACAGCGACAGCAGGAGAACCATGCCGGCCGCGACCACCGCCGCAAAAATATCGAACTGGCTGATCAGCACGCCGCCGACTTCCAGCGGCACATCCTCGATGCCGAGGTCAAGACCATGGACCTGCGTGCCCCAGATCAGTTGGGCGGCGCCCTCGATGATGTAGGACAGTCCAAGCGTCGCCATGAACAGGGTGATCGGTGGCTTGTTGGTTAGCGGCCTCAGCACCGTGCGCTCGATGGCGATGCCGATCGCCACCATGATGGCGAACGTTGCCACCAACGCCAGTGCAAACGGAACACCGCGTTCGACAAGGCTGACGAAGGTAAGGGCGGCGAACAGCAGCATCGCGCCTTGGGCGAAGTTGAGCACGCCCGAGGTCTTGTAGATCAGCACGAAGCCGATCGCGACCAGCGAATACATGACGCCGGAGAGCAGCCCGCCGACGAGCACCTCGATGAAGAACTGATAGTCGAAGTCGGCGATCATATGCCCGCCCCGTCCTCATTGTCTGAGGCGACGCCCAGATAGGCATCGATGACGTGCTGGTCGTTGCGGACCTCGTCGGGTGTGCCGTCGGCGATCTTGCGGCCATGGTCGAGAACGGCGACACGGTCGGACAGGCCCATGACGACGCCGACATCGTGTTCGATCAGGACGATGGTGGTGGCAAAGCGGTCACGCGCGGCGCGCACGAAAGCAGCCATTTCGCTTTTCTCACCTGATGTCATGCCGGCCATCGGTTCGTCGAGCAGCAGCAGGCGCGGCTCCACGACCAGCGCCCGGGCGAGTTCGACCCGCTTCCGCAGCCCGTAGGGCAGCGTGCCGGCAAGACGATCGCGCACGGCGGTGAGGTCGAGAAATTCGAGAATCTGATCGGCGCGGCTGCGTGTCTCACGTCGCTCGCCGCGCGATCGTCCGATGCCGAGCACCTGGCCGGCGAAGTTGGAACGGACCTTGTAGGCAAGGCCGGTGGCGACATTGTCGAGGACGCTCAGTCCCTTGAACAAAGCAAGGTTCTGGAAAGTCCGGGCGACGCCGAGATGCGCCAGCCGCTGCGTCGGCACCTGCGCATAGTCGATTCCGGCAAGCTGGACCTGGCCGCGATCCGGCCGGTAGACACCGCTGATGACATTGATCAGCGAGCTCTTGCCGGCGCCGTTCGGGCCGATAATGGCGCGGATTTCACCTGATCGAACAGACAGATCGATGTCGGCCAGCGCGACGACGCCGCCGAACGACAGGCCGATGGCCTGGAGTGAAAGCATCGGAGATGTGGCCACCGCAGTGCCTGTTACCGGTGCGGTATGACCTTCGGACGGCTGCAGCGCCGAGGGCAGGCCGCGCGCGAAAACTTCCGGCGCATAGACCGAGGCTTCCATCACGCCTATGGCATAGCTGGGCAACGGCATTCCAATCGTCCTCGATTTCGCCCGCAGGCGCACGAATCCTCGATGCCGCCCGAAAAGATCGAGCGCGCTTGAAAACCTTCATTCGGGTGCTGGCCGGATTACCCGGCCAGCCTTGGAGAGATGACTATTCCGCTGCCAGCGAAGCCGCCTGCCCGGCATCCTCCAGCTCGCGAACGAGCGGGATGACATGCTTGCCGAAATACTCGACCTCTTCCTGGAAATGCAGGAAGCCGAGCAGGATGAGATCGGCGCCGGCGCTCTTCAAATCGACGATGCGCTCGGCAACCTGTCTCGGTGTGCCGATCAGGTTGGAGCGAAAACCGTCATTGTACTGGACGAGGTCGTCGAAGGAGGACTTCGCCCAATTGCCCTCGCCTTCCGGCGAGGCCTTGCCGGCGTTCTTGACCTCGTGGCCGAAGGCGTTGACCGCTTCCGGATTGGCCCTGGCGATGATCTCTGCAAGCACCGCCTTGGCCTCGTGCTCGGTCTCGCGGACAATGGCGAAGGCGTTGACGCCGACCTTGACGGAATGATTGCTGGCCTTTGCCTTGGTCTTGAGATCATCGACCTGTTTGGCGATTTCGGCCGGCGTGTTGCCGTTGGTGAAATACCAGTCGGAGACGCGTGATGCCATGTCGCGTGCCGCGCGCGACGAGCCGCCCTGGAAGATCTCGGGCAGCGGCCGCGGCGGCTTCGGTTTCAGCGAGTATTCGTTGAAGCGGTAGAAGTCGCCTCGGAAGGTGAAGCTGTCTTCAGTCCATATGCCGCGCAGCGCACGGATGAATTCCTCGGAGCGACGGTAGCGCTCATCATGGTCAAGCCAATGCTCACCGATGGCGTGGAACTCGCCACGGAACCAGCCGGAGACGAGATTGATGGCGACACGGCCGTTGGTCAGGTAGCTGATGGTGGCAATCTGCTTGGCCGCCAGCGCGGGATTCCAAGGGCCGGGCAGGATCGCGGCGATCACCTTCAGCGTCGTGGTGGCGGCCAGCAGGTCATGGCTGAATGCCACCGATTCATGCTGCTCGTCGGCGCCGTAGCCGGCGGTGAAACGGATCTGGCTCAGCGCGTAGTCGAAACCGGCCTTTTCGGCGATCTGTGCCAGCTTGCGGTTGTACTCGGCTGAATGGCTGGTGCGCTGCTCGATGTCGGAGATCACCAGGCCGCCCGAAACATTGGGCACCCAGTAGGCGAATTTGACCGCGTCGGTTCCTGTATGTGCCATGAATTGTCTCCCAGTCAGGCTGTTGATCGGTCCAGCCGCAGCCGGATGTCTCTATATTTATTATGTTTATGGAATTTATATACAAAGGAGGATTTTCCGTTTTTGGCGCACTTGCGGGACGGAAATACCAATTTTGCCCGGCCATGCCGGCTTGCGGTTGTCAGCCCGCGACCGCAACGCCCCCGGCATTGGGGCCAACCGCTCCGCCTGAAGAAGATGTGTCGAGCAGCCCCGCGATCTCGGCCGAGACCCTTTGGGCATGGCGAGCAACCTCCGGCAGGCCCATGAGTTCGCCAAAGGTGCCTCGCGCCAGCGGACCGGCGACGAAAAGCCCGGCAACCGCCTTGTCATCGCCACCGACGGCGCGACTATCGAGGCTCGTCTCGATACCGAGCCCGTATGCGTCCGCCCTGATCAGACTGGCCTCAGTCAGGGAACGCAGCGCCGGATTTGACTGGAGCGCCTGCCCATGGGCCGGCCCTGTCGTGTTGATGACGGCATCGAAGCTTGCCGTCTCGATGTGCGTCTGTCCGCGCCGTTGGAAGCTGACCGCGAGGCTGTCGCCCTCGTCGTTCGACGCGACAAGCCGGGCGGCAATGGTGTCGAATGTGCCGGCGGTCTGGCGGCGGTCGAGGACGGAAGCCACCTGCGGTGCGATCCTGAAGCGATGCACGTCCCAGAACACGCGCAGCTGGCGGACCAGCCTTGCCCGCTCTGGCGGAGCGAGGGCGGACCACAGCACCGGCCCTTGCATGCGCAATTGGTCAAAAACCGACTGCCAGTTGAGGTTGGCGGCTCGCGCCGCGGCCAGCGTGGCGCGAATGTTCTTCAGCAGGCCAAGTGCGGATGTGGCCGGCACCGACGCAAAGTCGCCGAAGGGCTCATGTCTGATATCCGGGTGGCCGCGCGAACGCAGTCCGCGGCGCGACAGCGCCAGGATGCGGCCGCGATGACCCCGGCGGTCAAGCTCGGCCACCATGTCGGCCGAGCTCAGTCCGGAGCCGACGATCAGGACCGACGCCTCCGGCCCGATCCCGGCGAGTGCCGACGGCGCGTAGGGATCGGCGATGAAGCCAGGTGCTTCAGCCAACAGGGCAAGTGCTGCCGGGATGGCCGGCAGAGGATGAGTCGCGGCGAGCACGACGATGTCGGTCGCGACAGGTCCGGCTAAGGTCTGTACGGTCCAGCCCGCGCCGTTGGCTCGAACTACCCGGGTGGCCTGAGCTTCGACATGACGGATAGCGCCCGAGTCGAGCCAAAGTGCGAGCTGCTCGGCGACATAGCGACCGAACACCCGCCGGCGCGGAAATACGTCGCCGTTCTTCCACAGCGCATCCGGGTCCCGCTCGATTTCGCCACTGCCGGCCAGCCAGCGCGCAAAATGCTGCTGGTCTTCGGGAACCATGCTCATCCGGACGGCCGGGACGTTGACGCGGTGCGACGGCTCATCGCTGGAATAGGCAAGACCGCCGCCGAGCGCGGAACGCGGTTCGATCACCGAGATCGACAGGCGCTCCGGCCCATGCGCCCGCGCAAGGTGCCAAGCGACCGCCGCGCCGGAAAAACCACCGCCGATTATGGCGACGCGCGATCGGCGGACCGGAGGCAGCGCGTTCACGAGGCGCTGGCGAGCGACTTCGGCCGATGGTCACCGGCAATGGTCTCGCCGAACGGCCCGGTATTGACCGACGACCCGGCCGACTTGACCGGATGATCGGTCGGCAGTTTCGGCAGCACCAGTTCGCCGAAGCGATAGGCTTCCTCCAGATGCGGATAGCCGGACAGGATGAAGGTGTCGATGCCGAGGCGACGGTATTCATCGATGCGCTCGGCAATCGTATCCGGGTCGCCGACCAGTGCCGTTCCCGCACCGCCGCGCACCAGGCCGACGCCGGCCCATAGATTGGGCGCGATCTCGAGCTTGTCACGGTTGCCGCCATGCAGCGCGCTCATGCGCGCTTGGCCGACCGAATCCATGCGGCCGAACACTTTCTGCGCCGAAGCGATCGTCGCGTCGTCGAGCCGACTGATCAGGCTGTCGGCGGCGGCCCAGGCCCGTTCAGTGGTTTCACGGGTGATGACATGCAGACGAATGCCGAAGGAGAGTTTGCGGCCGGCCTTGTCGGCCAGTCCGCGCACGGCATCGAGCTTGCGTCCGACGTCGGCCGGGGGTTCGCCCCAGGTCAGATATTTGTCGACTTCCTGCGCCGCGACTGCCGATCCAGCATCCGATGAGCCACCGAAATAGAGCGGCGGATAGGGCGCCTGCACCGGCGGGAACAGCAACCTTCCGTCCTCGATGCGGAAATGCTTGCCCTGGTGCTCGACCGTCTCACCGCTCAGCACCCGTTTGTAGATCCGGAGGAATTCCTGCGTCACCTCATAGCGCTCGGCATGCGAGAGAAAGATCCCATCGCCCTTGTTTTCCAGCGGATCGCCGCCGGTGACGACATTGATCAGCAGGCGGCCGTTGGAGATGCGGTCGAGCGTGGCTGTCATGCGCGCGGCAAGCGTCGGCGACTGCAAGCCGGGCCGCACGGCGACGAGGAAACGCAGCCGCTCTGTCAGTGGCGCCAGCGCCGACGCAATCACCCAGGAATCCTCGCAGGCCCGGCCGGTCGGCAACAGCACGCCGTAATAGCCAAGCGTGTCGGCCGCTTTCGCCACTTGCGACAGATAGGGCAGATCGACGGCCCTGCCGCCCTCGGTCGTGCCGAGATAACGGCTGTCGCCATGCGTCGGCAGGAACCAGAGAACCTTGATGCGGTCGGGGACATCTTGGGTCATGCCTTGCCTCCTGTGGTTCGACGGTAGCGGCCCGGCTCCGGCACGGTTGAGAGTAGACGCAAAAATGCTGGCATGGCGTGGTCCTGTGCAGGAAACAGATCGCCCATGCAGATTGATTATTCTATAAATTCTGTAGAGCTAGTTTATTCTAATTCCGCGCACGCAATTGGAAATTCTTCCTCATGCCCGCCGCCTGGAAGCGGAGAGGACCGGCTCGACCGCGTTGACGTTGTCCTTGCGCCGCCTTGGAAAGGGTTGGCGGCCTCCTTCCAGGCGTCGAGTGAATTGGCCACCCCCCAATTGTCGACAGGGACGCCTCCGCATTGGGTGCATTCCAATTTACGTTCCAATATACTCCGATCAATTCTGGTGAACGAACGCTACGGATTTGCCATGGACCTTGACCCTTCGACCCTCAATCGGGCTTTGCCGTTGCGCGATCAGATCTATCAGAAGATCCGCAACCTGATTGTCGTCGGACAGATGAAGCCAGGGGAGGTGATCAACGAGGTGGCCATCGCCGAAGCGCTCGGCGTTTCGCGCACCCCGGTGCGGGAAGCGGTGAAGCGCATCAGCGACGAAGGCCTGGTCCATATCCTGGCGCAGACCGGCACCTATGTCGCGCCGATCAGCCGCGCCGACCTCGAGGAGGCCTACGTCATCCGACGGGCGCTGGAGATGGAGAGCGCCAGGCGCGCGGCCGTCAAGCTCACGCCGGCATCCGCCGAATTGCTGGAGGACAATATGGCGGCGCACAAGCTCGCCATCGCGCGCGGCCGATATGCCCCCGCGATCCAACTCGACGATGTCTTTCATCGCACCATCGCCGAAATCTGCGGCCTGCCGATGATCTGGCGAGCGGTCGACATCTCCAAGGCGCAGATGGACCGCGGCCGCTATCTCGCCATTCCAAAGCCCGGCTATGGCGAACAGACGATCGAGCAGCACGAAACCATTCTCGATGCCTTGAAGCGGCACGATGCCGAGGGCGCCGCACAAGCGATGGAACACCACCTCGAGACGTCGTTCCGCAACACGCTCGAAGTCGCCGCGGACCTTCTCGGCTGAAGCCTTCTTCGGCGTCTAGCAGCGCTGCTGCTCCCGGAGATGCTTGACGGTCAATGCTCTTAGCTTTCCACGCAGGCGCAGTCGTTTGCCAAGCCCGCGCATGAAGCGTAAGATCAGCCATCGGCCGCCGTTTGTCCGGATGCAGCCGACAGTAAGAGGGTACATGCTCTTGCCCGATAGGGAGAAGAGCCATGCCTCAATCCACCTTTCGCAACCATGTTCTGAAAACCCTCACGCCTGAGGATTTCGGGCTTTTACGGCCGTCGATGCATCACGTCGAACTGGCCATCAAAGCCCGGCTGGAGATCGCGCATCAGCCGATCGAGCATGTCTATTTTCCCGAAACCGGTATCGCGTCGGTGGTCGCCGCCATGACCGGAGGGCGGCAAAGCGAAGTCGGCATCATCGGCCGCGACGGCATGACCGGGGTAGCGGTCGTTCTCGGCCAGGACCGATCTCCCAATGAAACCTATATTCAAGTCGCCAGCAACGGCTGGTGTCTGCCGGTTGAACGTCTGCGCATTGCGATTGCCGAGAGCCAGACCCTTCGCCCGTCGCTGCTTCGCTACGCCCACGCATTCCTGGTCCAGTCGTCGCGAACGGCGCTGGTCAATGGCCATTCGAAAATCGAGGAACGGCTCGCCCGCTGGTTGCTGATGGTCAACGATCGCGCTGAAGGAGATATCATCTACCTGACGCATGAATTTCTGGCGACCATGCTTGGCTCCAGGCGCCCGGGCGTTACCACCGCCCTCCAAATGCTCGAATATCGGGGGCTGGTTCATGCCAAGCGCGGCGAGATCACGATCGTCGACCGTACCGGAATGATAAAACTCACGGATGGTGCCTATGGCGAGGAGGAGCAACAGCACTTCAGCGCAGGGGCTGGCTGATTGTCTGGAACCGGACATAGGCTTGAAGACCACCGAAGTCCTGCCGTAAACCATGTTGGTCAGGGTTCAGGGAGGAATTCTCGATGACCAACTCTTTTCACTCCATCACGGTTGAAAGAGCCGCCGAAGCCTATGTTCTTTCCAGGGGCAAGGCACGCTTTCTCTCCATTGCGCAGGCAATACGCGCCATCCGAACACTCATACCCGCATGCAGGGCTACCGACGGCGAGTTGGAGGAGTTGCTGGCGACCGCATCCCTCGTTCACGGCGTACCCGTGGCGTTCGACACAAACTCGGCCGATGGCGTAGCGCCGCAACTCCATTCGTAGGGGGCGGAGATGCCTGCGCTCGCGCAGACGCCTACCCTGTCGGACGTTCGCCAAGCGATTGTCCGCTGCCTGATCGACACCGTCGACAGGCCGTGCATTTCGATATCCGAGGTGAGCCACGAGGTGAGGAGAATGTTCCCGCTTTGCGAACTCACGGATTGGGAACTTGGCGATCTCATTGCGCGAAGCGCGATCGACGCGGGATTTGCCGTCGAGTTCGGCGCTGACGTTCCGTGATCGCGCAAATCAGGGATCGCCAATGGTTGAACAGGGCGGAGATGTCCCGCCGAAACAAAGCGTTTCCTTGCCCTGGAAGGTAACTGGTGGAGCCAATCGGGATCGAACCGACGACCTCTTGAATGCCATTCAAGCGCTCTCCCAACTGAGCTATGGCCCCACTCCCGGCAGTCAGCCGGCGCCGTTTCCGGCGAGAGATCGGCGCGGGTTGGAAGACCGCGCCGTTAGTGCAGGCGGCTTCTAACCCCGCCATTCCCAGATATCAAGCCTTCATCGGCGGCTTTTTCTTCACAGGGCGTGAAAGCCGGCAAACGCTTACGTTCGAAGCCTTTGTCAGACTTCGTCGTCGTCGTCGCCGACGCCGATCATGTCGGAAACGTCGTCGTCTTCTTCCTCTTCGTCGGCAAGGAAGGTGTCATCCTCGTCGTCGCCGAGGTCGACGTCATCCTCGTCGTCACCGAGATCGGGAAGATCGTCGCTCTTGGCGTCGTCTTCCGCCTCTTCGAGCGAGACGACCTCGACACCCTCTTCCTCCTCGGCGTCCACTTCCTTCTCGGCCACTTCCTCTTCCTCCTCGACGGCGGCGATCTTGCCTTCCTCGAAATAGGAGCGCGGATAGGTCTTGCCCGTATAGGGCGAGACGATCGGGTCCTTGTTCAGGTCGTAGAATTTCCGGCCCGTTTCCGGGTCGATGCGTTTTGTGCCAAGTTCGGTTTTTGCCACGGCAAGCCTCGTCGATAAAAGAGTGGTCCCCTTAACCACAGTTTGCAGCGCTGTCAAAGCGAAAAGCCGGCGTCACAAAACCAAGCACTGAAAGGCCTCGCGCCAAGTGACAAGCATGGGGATGACCATTTCGCCCCGCCGTGATACGAGACCGCCGCAACAAATGAAAAGCGCCGGCACGCCGGCAATCCGTCCAGGGAAATTCCATGTCTCACGCCGCCGCTGCCAAGCCGGCCACTGCCCGCAAGTCACCAGCCCTTTCCGGCACGGCCCGCGTGCCGGGCGACAAGTCGATCTCGCACCGCTCGTTCATGTTCGGCGGACTCGCCTCCGGCGAAACCCGCATCACCGGCCTGCTCGAGGGCGAGGATGTGATGCGCACGGGCGCGGCCATGAAGGCGATGGGCGCGCATATCGAGAAACGCGGCGCCGAGTGGGTGATCCGCGGCACCGGCAACGGCGCGCTGCTGCAGCCGGAAGGTCCGCTCGATTTCGGCAATGCCGGCACCGGCTCGCGGCTGACCATGGGCCTTGTCGGCACCTACGACATGGAGACGACTTTTATCGGCGATGCTTCGCTGTCGGGCCGGCCGATGGGTCGCGTGCTCGAACCGCTGCGCCAGATGGGCGTGCAGGTGCTCAAAGCCACGCCCGGCGACCGCATGCCGATCACGTTGCATGGGCCGAAGCACGCGGCCCCGATCACCTACCGCGTGCCGATGGCCTCGGCGCAGGTGAAGTCGGCGGTGCTGCTGGCCGGGTTGAACACGCCCGGCATCACCACCGTCATCGAACCTGTCATGACGCGCGACCACACGGAAAAGATGCTCAAGGGCTTTGGCGCCAACCTGTCGGTCGAGACCGACGAACGCGGCGTGCGCCACATCTTCATCGAAGGCCAGGGCAAGCTGACCGGCCAGACCATCGCCGTGCCGGGTGACCCGTCCTCGGCCGGCTTCCCGCTGGTGGCGGCGCTGATCGTGCCGGGTTCCGACATTGTCATCGAAAACGTGCTGATGAACCCGACCCGCACCGGGTTGCTTCTCACGCTGCAGGAAATGGGCGGCCAGATCGACATCTTGAACCCGCGCAATGCCGGCGGCGAGGATGTCGCGGACCTGCGCGTTCGTTACTCCGAGCTGAAAGGCGTCGCCGTGCCGCCCGAGCGGGCGCCGTCGATGATCGACGAATACCCGGTGCTGGCCGTTGCCGCCAGCTTCGCCGAGGGCGAGACGCTGATGCAGGGGCTGGAGGAACTTCGGGTGAAGGAATCCGACCGGCTGTCGGCGGTCGCCAACGGGCTGAAGCTCAACGGCGTCGACTGCACCGAGGGCGAAGCTTCGCTTGCCGTGCGCGGCAAACCAGGCGGCAGGGGATTGGGCGGCCACCCCAACGACCGGGATACGACGGTGCAGACCCATCTCGACCACCGCATCGCCATGAGCTTTCTGGTGATGGGCCTGGCGACTGAAAAGCCTGTAACCATTGACGACGCGGCCATGATCGCGACGAGCTTTCCGGAGTTCATGGACTTGATGAAGGGGCTGGGCGCGGAGATCGAGCGATAGTGGCAATCGCAAACCTTGGGGATTGGCTGGCGACATCCCGTGCTTCGTCATTCTGGGGCGAAGCAAGGAGCGCAGCGACGCGGCGCAGATCCCAGGATGACGAAGTCGCGGGGGCCTATTTCCATGCGTAAGGCGTCTGCCCGCCAATGACCCACCCCTTCACCATCGCCATCGACGGACCGGCCGGCGCGGGCAAAGGCACGCTCGCCCGCCGTCTCGCCGATCACTACCGCCTCAACCTGCTCGACACCGGCCTGACCTATCGCGCCGTCGCCCATGCGCTGCTGCGGCTGGGCCTACCGCTCGACAATGTCTCGGCGGCAGAAACCGCCGCCCGCCAGGTCGATCTGGCAAAGCTCGACCGCGCGGTGCTGTCGGCGCATGCGGTTGGCGAGGCCGCCTCGAAGGTCGCGGTTTTCCCTACGGTGCGGCGCATCCTGGTCGAAAAGCAGCGCGACTTCGCAAGGACGCCGCCGGGCGCGGTGCTGGACGGGCGCGACATCGGCACGGTCGTGTGCCCCGACGCCGACATAAAACTCTATGTGACGGCAAGTGCCGAGGTGCGCGCCAAGCGCCGGCTGGCTGAGATCGAAAGCATCGGCGGCACCGCCGATTTCGCCGAAATCCTTGCCGATATCCAGCGTCGCGACGAGCGCGACATGGGCCGGGCGGACTCGCCGCTGAAGCCGGCGGCCGACGCGCACTTGCTTGATACCAGCGAAATGGCTATAGAAGCCGCGTTTCTCGCGGCCATGTCCGTCATCGACGACGTGCTGGCCAAGAGAAACAAGGCCTGATCCGGGTTTCATGCTGCTTCCGGTTGCCGGAGGCGAAGAAAATACCCATATCGGGCACGAACCAGCCTGCCTGCATTCTTCATGCGCCGGAATTGCCGCTTGAAAAGCGGCCCAGGGCTTTTGCAGCCCGGAACGCCGGCAGGCCAACGCAACGCTAACCCACGGCGCCCGCCCCGCGAAAAATGCGGGGTACTCCAGGAGAAACAATGTCTGCTGCAAATCCCACTCGCGATGATTTCGCGAGCCTGCTCGAAGAATCATTTACCACCGGTCATTCCGGCGAAGGCCAAGTCGTCAAGGGCACGATTCTGGCGATCGAAAAAGACATGGCCATCATCGATGTCGGCCTCAAGGTCGAAGGCCGTGTGCCGCTGAAGGAATTCGGCGTCAAGGGCAAGGATTCGACGCTCAAGGTCGGCGATACGGTCGAAGTCATGGTCGAGCGCATCGAAAATGCGCTGGGCGAGGCCGTGCTGTCGCGCGACAAGGCGCGCCGCGAGGAGAGCTGGGTCAAGCTCGAAGAGAAGTTCACCAAGGGCGAGCGCGTCGAAGGCGTCATCTTCAACCAGGTCAAGGGCGGCTTCACCGTCGACCTCGACGGCGCCGTGGCCTTCCTGCCGCGCAGCCAGGTCGATATTCGCCCGATCCGCGACGTCTCCCCGCTGATGCACAACCCGCAGCCCTTCGAGATCCTCAAGATGGATCGCCGCCGCGGCAACATCGTCGTGTCGCGCCGTACCGTGCTTGAGGAGAGCCGCGCCGAACAGCGTTCGGAAATCGTGCAGAACCTCGAGGAAGGCCAGGTTGTCGAAGGCGTCGTCAAGAACATCACCGATTACGGTGCGTTCGTCGACCTCGGCGGCATCGACGGCCTGCTGCATGTCACCGACATGGCATGGCGCCGCGTCAACCATCCGACCGAAATCCTCAACATCGGTCAGACGGTCAAGGTGCAGATCATCCGCATCAACCAGGAAACCCACCGCATCTCGCTCGGCATGAAGCAGCTCGAGAGCGATCCGTGGTCCGAGATCGGCACCAAGTTCCCGATCGGCAAGAAGATCAAGGGCACCGTCACCAACATCACCGACTACGGCGCGTTCGTCGAGCTGGAGCCGGGCATCGAGGGCCTTATCCACGTTTCGGAAATGTCGTGGACCAAGAAGAACGTGCATCCCGGCAAGATCCTGTCGACGACGCAGGAAGTCGACGTGGTGGTGCTCGAAGTCGATCCGGCCAAGCGCCGCATCTCGCTCGGCCTCAAGCAGACGCTCGAGAATCCGTGGCAGGCTTTCGCCTCGAGCCATCCGGTCGGCAGCCAGGTCGAGGGCGAGGTCAAGAACAAGACCGAGTTCGGCCTGTTCATCGGCCTCGAAGGCGACGTGGACGGCATGGTGCACCTGTCCGACCTCGACTGGACCCGTCCGGGCGAGCAGGTCATCGAAGAGTACAATCGCGGCGACATGGTCAAGGCGCAGGTGCTCGACGTCGACATCGACAAGGAGCGCATCTCGCTCGGCATCAAGCAGCTGGCCAAGGACACGGTCGGCGAAGCCGCGACGTCAGGCGAACTGCGCAAGAACGCCGTCGTTACCTGCGAAGTCATCGGCGTCAAGGATGGCGGTCTGGAAGTGCGGCTGGTCGACAGCGGCATCGAGACCTTCATCAAGCGCTCCGACCTCAGCCGCGATCGCGACGAGCAGCGCCCCGAGCGCTTCACCGTCGGCCAGAAGGTCGACGCCCGCGTCATCGCCTTCGACAAGAAGACCCGCAAGCTGCAGGTCTCGATCAAGGCGCTGGAAATCGCCGAAGAGAAGGAAGCCGTCGCACAGTACGGCTCGACCGACTCCGGCGCTTCGCTGGGCGACATCCTGGGTGCCGCGCTGAAGAAGCAGGGCAACTAAGGATTAACCGCTTGCCGCACGATTTTCGTGCGGCTTGAACAAAGACCCCGCCGGATCGCTCCGGCGGGGTCTTTCTTTACGGCAAGATAAACTTCCTCGCGTATTTGGCAGTCGTCCCGGGAAGCCTTCCATGTGCAATGACGACGACAGGGCCGCAGCGCAATCTTCGTGGCTGCCGCGTCTTTATATGAGCGCACCGGCCCTTTTCTGCTTCTGCGGCATGGTGACGGTGATGATCGTCCTCTGGTCCCTGGGCTTCCGGCTCAATGCCGATGCGGACGACCTTCTCAAAATACACGAGATCCGCACCTTGCTCGAGACCGGGAATATCTTCGACCGGACAATGCCCGGCATTGCCCAGCCCGAGCCCTACATCTCGCACTGGCCATGGATCGTGGACCTGCCCTATGCCGCTTTTGCGTGGCTGCTCGCGCCGTTCGCCGGCTTCGAGCCGGCGCTGATGGCAGCAAGCTTTGTCGTGCCGCTGCTCCTGTTTGTACCCGCGCTCTACTTCTACAACCGGCTGATTGTCGCGATGGGCTTTGCCTATCCGGCCATTGCATTGCCGTTGGCCTTGATCTTCGCCGCGCGCACCTTCTTCGAATACGCGCCGGGGCGGATCGACTATCACAATCTGCAGATATTGCTTCTGCTTGCCGCCCTGGTCCTGTTGCTGTCGCGGAATCGCCTTTCGCCCTTCGTCAACGGCTTGCTGACAGCCCTGGCAATCGCGATCAGCGCCGAGTTCGCACCGTTCTTCGCCCTGGTGATGGCCGTCTACGCCTTCGACTGGATCGCCGGCCGCGACGAGAGTGCGACAGGGATCACCGGCTTTGGAGTGGCCTTGGCGATCGGCGCGATCGGCCTGTTCGCCGCTACCGTCGCGCCCTCGGCCTATGCCGCGGTCAAATGCGATACCTATTCCGCGCCGCATGTGCTGGCGCTGACCGCCGCCGGGCTCTCATTCGCCGTCGTACCTCGGCTTGTCGGCACGCGTGGCGGCTGGGCAATGCGGGCCGCGCTTCTGCTGGTGTTCGCCGCCATCAGCCTGGTGGCGCTGGTGAAACTGTTTCCGCAATGCCTGGACGGCCCTTACGCGTCGATGGACGCCTATGTCCGCGACAACATGCTCAACAGAATTCTTCAGGAGCTGAGTCTATTCCGGCGTTCCGATTTCGTCCTGTCGTCAGGCTTTCCCAGCATGTTGCTGCTGTTCGTCGGCGCGCTCGCGCCGGTCGTCATCTGCACCGGGTCGCATGGCCGCAGCCGGCCTCTGGTCATACTGGCCCTGTTTTCGCTGCTCGGATTGGTGCTGGCGATCGACTATCTCCGCTACTTCCGCTATCTCCCGATTTTCTCCGGCATCGGCCTGATCTTCGTGCTGGAGAGCCTGCTGCCGCAAGGTTCGGGGCTGCGGCGCTACTTGAAATCTCCCGTGCCGGCGCCATCGCGCAAATACGCATTGATCCTGCCCGGTCTGGTTTTGTCCGGGGCCATGGCGCTGTACCATCTGGCGGTCAGACCCTCCCAAGCGGCGATACCCGCCGCCGAATTCGCCGACAGTTGCGACCTCGATCATTTCGGAGCGCAACGGGGTTGGCCGTCGGGCGCCATCGTCTTTTCGCCACCGCTCATCGGATCGCATTTCGTCGCGCTGGCCGACGGCCCCAAGGTGGTGACGATCCCAAACCACCCTTCGGCCAAGGGCATCGAACGGAGCTACCGCTTTCTCGACCCCATGACCGCCGAGCCGCGTGCGATTCTCGACGCGTCGAAGGCGACACATGTCGCGATCTGTGCCTGGCGAGGCGCGCCGTCGCCAGGTCTCGAAGCCGCCTACCCTTTCGCGGCGGCCCTGATGGAAGGCAAGCCGCCGGCTTGGTTGAGGGAGTGTCCCACGGACGCTTCATCGCCGCTGCGTATCTACAGCTACCGCAACGCCGATGGATCCGACGCCGGCTGCCCGGCTTCGACGCTCTCCGCTCAGGCCCTGCCGTAGAGCGGCACCAGCGTTCCGCTCATTGCCTGATTGGCCGGCGAGGCGAGATAGGCGATTGCCTCGGCCGCTGCTTCGAGGCTGACCCATTTGGTGAAATCGGCATCCGGCATGTCGGCGCGGTTGGCCGGCGTGTCGAGCGTCGATGGGGCCACCGCGTTGACCAGGATGCCCTGGGCCTTCAATTCTTCCGCCATCGCGACCGTCATGGCCGCGACCGCCGCCTTGCTGGCCGTATAGGCGACCATGCCGGCGCCGCGGCGCGGGTCGAGCCCGGCGCGTGCCGTGACATTGACGATGCGACCGGCAGTATCCGACGCCAGCATCGAGCGGATGGCGGCGCGGCTGCACAGGAAGGCGGTGCGGGCGTTGGTGTCCATCATCTCGGCAAACGACGCCGATTCGATCTTCTCCACCGGCGCCATGGCAAAGCCGCCGGCCAGATGGATCGATCCCCACAAGGCAGGAACCTGGCTGTAGAACGCCTCGACCTTGGCGGGGTCCGAGAGATCGACATTGTGCGCCAGTTTGACATTGTCGTGCGTGGTGAAGGGGAAGTGCTGAGGTGCCGCGGCATGCGCGTTCGGCACGTGGCAGATCGCGCCCTGTTCCAGCAGTCTGCCGACCACCGCCCCACCGAGCGCGCCGGTTCCACCGGTCACAACGATGTGCCTGCCTTCAAGTGTTTCCGTCATCCTGGACCGCTCCTGTCATTTTTATGACTTTTGTCGTTGGTTTGCCGCGCCGACGCGAAGCGTCGCCCCTTTCAGTCGATCACTCAACCGATATCTCGACATGGCAGCCGTCACGTCTTTGCATGCGTCAGGGCATCGCCGAATAACGAAGCCGCCCGGAAGCGGATCAGGTCTTGCAAAAACCAAGCCGGCAAATGGTCCGCTTCCTGTCGGCAAGGACGGCCCGGATGTTTCAGACGACCGTGACTTCGATGACGCGCGGCAGCCCCGTTGCCCGGGCCTGCCTGAGCGCCTGTGGCAAGGCGTCGATGTCGGCCAGCCTTTCGGCACCAATGCCATAGGCTTCGGCAAGCTTGCAGAAATCCGGCGGCGCCGGCGACACGCCGACAGGTTCCACGCCGACATCGAGCATCGAGGTCTCGATCTCGCGATAGCCTCTGTTGTTCCAGACCACGAAGATGACGGGCGCTCCAGAATCGAGCGCCACCGCTATCTCCGGCAAGGTGAACTGGAAGCCCCCGTCGCCGGTCAGGCAGACAACCGGCGCATCGGGCACGGCAAGTGCCGCACCGATCGCCGCCGGCGGACCGTAGCCAAGCGCGCCAAAGCCGGTCGCGGCATTGAACCAGCCGCCGGGCCGGTCGTGGTCGTAATAGAGGTTGGCGGCGTAAATCGGCTGGGTCGAGTCGCCAACGATGATGGCACCGGGCAAAGCGTCGCGGATCATTTCCACGGCACACACCTGCGCTGCATAGGCCGGGCTCAACTCGGCAAAAGCGGCCTTTCGCGCCGCCGCGGCGCGGCCATGGCCATCTTCGCCAGCGCTGTGGGCGGGATCGATCGCCGCAAGCAGCGCCTCGAACGCCTCGGCGCAATCGGCCTGGATGGCGACCGTCACCGGACGCCGCGCAAGCTGGTCGGCGCCGATGTCGATACGGATCAGGTTCGAAGGCAGTACGAAGCCGCCGTCGCCATAGCCGTCATAGTCGGTCGGGCCGAATTCGGTACCGGCGGCGATCACCAGATCGGCCCCGGCCATCAGCGCGCGAACCGCCTTGAGGCTTGGGCTTGCCGGCACGCAAAGCGGATGGCCATGCATGAGACCGCGCGCGTTGGTGGTCTCGACAGCCGGCGCGCCCAGCCTTTCGGCAAGGCGCCGCAGCGCCGCATCGGCTTTCTTGGCGCCGCCGCCTGCAAGGATGAGCGGGCGGCGTGCGGTGGCGATGAGTTCGGCAGCCCTGGCAATGGCGGCACGCTCTGGCGCCGGCGGCCCGGCATTGCTCAAGGCTGCCGAGAATCCGTCCGCCGGCTTGACCATGATATCGGTCGGGATCTCTATATGCACAGGGCCGGGCCGAGACGAGGAAAACAGGGCGAAAGCCCGCGCCAGCGCACCGGGCAATTCGCTGGCCCCGGTCACGCGTAGCGACAACAGCGCTACCTTCTCCATCATGCCGCGCTGATCGGGCAATTCGTGCAGGAAGCCGAGCCCCTTGCCGAGCGTGTCGGTGGCGTTGACGCCGGAGATCACCAGCATCGGCACCGAATCGGCGCGCGCCTGGCCTATGGCGGTGATGGTGTTGGTCAGCCCCGGCCCGGTGATGACGAAGGCGACGCCCGGCTTGCCGCCGGCGCGCGCATAGCCGTCGGCCATGAAGCCGGCGCCCTGTTCGTGTCGCGGCGTGATGTGGCGAATCTTCGAGCGCGCAAGACCGCGATAGAGTTCGACCGTGTGGACGCCGGGAATGCCGAACACGGTGTCGACGCCATGCGCCTCGAGCAGCGAAATGAGCGCTTCGCCCACAGTGGTCATTGGTTTTCTCCCCTATCTCTTTGTTTCTACGCAATTCCCAAGGGGAAGCGCTGCGCGCTTTTCCCGGGAAACCCGCTTCTCACTTTTCCAGGAATTGCTCCAGCGGCGCGAGGCCGAGCTCGGTCTCCACGGCCTTGATTCCTATGGCCGCCAATTCACCGGGCGAAAACATCTCGCCGGCCAGGCAGCCTTCGATCCAGAGCCCGTCGATGATCGCATTGATCGCGATGGCATGGTGGCGCAACTGGGTTGCGTCCGGCTTGTGCTGTTCGGCGGCGAGCACGTCGGCCACAACTGCTTCCACCTCGTTGCGAAAGCCAAGGTAGCCTTCGCGGTGGGCACGGGCCAGGGCGGGATCCGCACTGGCGCGGCCGATGAAGGTTGCCCAGAGCGAAAACACCCGCGCGTCGATGATCGGCGCATTGAGATTGGCGGTGATGAAAGCCGCAAGACGCTGGCGCGGCGAGGCATCATCCATGACCAATGCCGCCTTCGCCTGCTCGGTCATGCGATCGACCAGCGCCGTATAGGCTTCCTGCAGCAATTCTTCCTTGCCCGGGAAATAATGCCGGATCAGCCCGGCGGTGACGCCGGCACGCAATGCGATGGTGCGCAGGCTGGCGCCTTGAAGGCCATATTCCGCCACGCTGTCCAGAGTCGCCTCGATCAGATCCTGCCGCCGCCGCTCCTCGCCCTCGCGACGGAACTTACGGCGCCCATTCATTGGCGCAGGATCGGTCGCGTCAGGCATGTCGGCCCGCCTTCGCAGGCGATGCAGAGCGCGTCCGCCTCGAAGATCTCAACCGTGCATCCGGCGGCTTCCATGGCGGCCTTGGTCCTGGGAAAGCCCGCAACGGCAATAACCTTGAGCGGGCTGGTCGGCAGTACGTTAAGACTGAGGCCGTTGGAAGCCGCGAACTCCTCGGCGTCGCCTTCGACCAGCCGGATGCCGCGTGCCTTCAGCGTCTGATAGAAAGGGGCCGGTAAAAGCGGTGAATAGACCAGCGCCAGGTCGTCGGCCAGCGGGCTGATAACCGACATCAGATGCAGGCACGCCTCTTCGCCCTGCCACAGCGGCAGATCAAAGCCGTAGACGGAAATCCCCAGCGGCGACAGCAGGTTGGAAACCTGCTGGATGCCTTCCTGGTTGGAACGGACACCGCGCCCGATCGCCAGCGTGCGGGCATCCACCCATACACAGTCGCCACCTTCGACCTGGCCAGGAGCCTCGACGCGACCAAGGATCGGAATGCCCAGCCTTCTGTAGGTTTCTTCATGCAACGAAGGCTCCCTGGCGCGCAGCGGCTTGCCCATGGACAGGATCAGCGCACCGCGGTCGGTCATCAGCGAAGGGTCGTGCGTGAACACCGAATCCGAAAGTCCGTCGGCCTTGTCCTCGATCCATTCGATCTCGGCGCCGGAAGCCGCCACCAGTTCAGCCAGGGCTGCGTGCTGCGAGGCCGCTTTCGCCGCGTTGAATCCCGGACCATAGTGCCAGGCAGCCCGGTCGGCGTCGCGCATGGCGTTGGCCGCCGACCGCATCAGCACGCGCCGTAGCGGCGCCGCCATGGACTGAGATCCGAAAGCGCTCATCGATGCCCTTTTTTAAGCTGAAAAAAACCGAGAAAATTTCATGAGAGGTTATTTATACACTTGCACAACAAGGCCGCAAGTGCCGTAATGAGCGGGATTGACGGGCTCGCTCTGTTGGGTCCATGCTTGAGGTCTGGAGCGAGGCAGTACAGCGTATGTTGATTAGCCGGATAGACGTTCGACGAACCGCCGGCGGCGATATGGAGGTCATTTGGTGAGCGCTGTGGCAGCTGCCAAAGTCCCATCCGGCGAGGCGCAGGACGGCGCCGCAGAAGCCATCCATGTCGAGAACCTGCACAAGAAATTCGGTCAACTGCATGTGCTGAAGGGCGTATCGCTGTCGGCGCGCGACGGCGAGGTCATCGCCATCATCGGCGGCTCGGGCTCAGGCAAATCGACGCTGCTGCGCTGCATCAACTGCCTGGAAAACCCGACCAGCGGCATCATCCGGGTCAATGGCGAGGAGATCAAGCTCAAGGCGGACAGCCATGGCCATACCATTCCGGCCGACCGCAGGCAGATCGAACGCATCCGCTCCAAGCTCGGCATGGTGTTCCAGAACTTCAACCTGTGGAGCCATATGACGCTGATCGAAAACGTCATCGAGGTTCCCGTTCATGTGCTGGGCGTCAAGCGCGACCAGGCTGTCGCCCAGGCCGAAAAGCTGCTGGTGCGCGTCGGTCTGGCCGAGAAGCGCGATGTCTATCCGGCCTATCTCTCCGGCGGCCAGCAGCAGCGCGCCGCGATCGCTCGCGCCTTGGCCATCAATCCGCGCGTCATGCTGTTCGACGAACCGACCTCGGCGCTCGATCCCGAACTGGTCGGCGAAGTGCTGAAGGTGATTGGCGATCTGGCCCGTGAAGGCCGCACCATGGTGCTGGTCACCCACGAAATGAAATTCGCCCGCGAGGTCGCGACCCACGTCGTCTACCTCTACAACGGGTTGGTCGAGGAGGAAGGCCCGCCGGAGCAGATCTTCGGCGCGCCCAAGTCCGAAAGGCTAAAGCAGTTCATCCGCAACATCGGCTAGGGACAGGCCGGGACGGAAGAAAACCGGGAACCAACAACAAACTGGGAGTTCTGAAATGAAGACTGTTCTGAAGACATTCGCCGCGGCGCTGCTGCTCGGCGTCGCCGCCATGGGCGTGGCCAAGGCCGATCCGGTCAAGATCGGCGTCGCCGCCGAACCCTACGCGCCCTTCACCTCGCCCGATGCTTCGGGCAAATGGGTCGGCTGGGAGATCGACTTCATCGACGCCGTCTGCGCCGAGGAGAAGCTCGACTGCGTCATCACCCCTGTCGCCTGGGACGGCATCATCCCGGCACTGACCACCAAGAAGATCGACCTCATCGTCTCGTCGATGTCGATCACCGATGAACGCAAGAAGACCATCGACTTCTCCGACAAGTACTATAACACCCCGACCGCCATCATCGGTCCGAAGGACCAGAAATTCGGCGCCACGCCCGACGATCTCAAGGGCAAGGTCCTCGGCGTCCAGGTGTCGACGGTGCATGCCGTATACGCCAAGAAGCATTTCGGCCCCACCGCATCCGAGATCAAGGAATACCAGACGCAGGACGAAGCCAACAACGACCTCGCCGCGGGCCGCCTCGACGCGGTGCAGGCCGATTCCATCGCGCTCAAGGAGTTCCTCAAGACCGACCAGGGCAAGGCCTGCTGCGATCTCAAGGGCATGGTGGCCCCTGACGACGAGGTGCTCGGACCGGGCGTCGGCGCCGGCGTGCGCAAGGAAGACACCGATCTGAAAGAGAAGATCAACGCCGGCATCAAGGCGATCCGCGCCAACGGCAAATATGACGAGATCTCGAAGAAATATTTCGATTTCGACATTTACGGCGGCGCCACGCAGTCGAACTGAGGCCCTCGCATCGGCTGGAGGACAGGGCGCTGACGCCCTCGTCCTCCAGCCGGCCTGTCCACGCATGCTTGCCGCCGGCTGCTGGTGCCGGCGGACAGAGCCAGCAATCCGGGGGCGAAGCTGATCGAATCCTTTCTTCCGGCCTCCGCGGCCGGCATCGTCGAACTGCTCTCGCCGGCTCCCGTCGGCTGGGGCGGGACGCTCTTGCTCGGGCTCCTGCATTCGCTAGAGATCGCCGTCGGCGCGACCATCGTCGGCCTGCTGATTGGAACCTGCGGTGCCTATGGCAAGCTTTACGGCGGACCCGTGGTGCGCGACCTGTTCGCGGTCTACACCACCGTGGTGCGCGCCGTGCCGGAACTGGTGCTGATCCTGCTGCTCTACTATGCCGGCACCGACCTGATAAACCAGGTGCTGACGGCGATGGGTTACCAGCGTGTCGACATCAGCGGGCTGGTGGCCGGCATCGCCGTGCTCGGCTTCGTCCAGGGCGCCTATTCGACGGAAGTCATCCGCGGCGCGATCCTCGCTATCCCGCAGGGCCAGATCGAAGCCGCCCGCGCCTTCGGCATGTCTCCCGGCCTTCTGTTGCGGCGCATCACGCTGCCGGCGATGCTGCCTTTCGCCATTCCGGGCCTCGCCAATCTGTGGTTGATCGCCACCAAGGACACCGCGCTGCTGGCCGTCGTCGGCTTCTTCGAACTGACACTGGCGACACGACAGGCGGCGGGCGTCACCAAGGCATATCTGGTTTTCTTCCTCGCCGCCGGCGTGCTCTATCTCTGCGTGACGCTGGTTTCGAACCTCCTGCTTGGCCGCGCCGAGAAATGGGCGCGGCGCGGCATGCCTTCGATCAAGGAGGCACGCTGATGACCAGCGAAACGGTCATCATCGACACGGCGGCGCGCGCTTCGCTCTGGCTGCAGCCGCATCGCATCGTGCTGATCCTGGTCGCGCTGGGGCTGGTGGCGTCAGCCGCCCTCTTCATGCGCTGGGACTGGCTGCCGCAATATTGGGAAATGGGCCTGATGGGGATCTGGCGTGCCCTGTGGATCCTGGCCGTCACCTGTACGCTCGGCTTCATGATCGCCGTGCCCGTGGGGCTGGCGCAGGCGGCCGGCTCGATCTGGGTCGCGGCACCCGCGAAAGTCTTCTGCACCATCATCCGCGGCACGCCGCTGCTTCTGCAGCTATGGCTGCTCTATTACGGGCTGGGCTCGCTTTTCCCGCAATATCCATGGATCCGCGAATCCTGGATGTGGCCCTATCTCAGGCAGGCCTGGCCGTACGGCGTGCTGGCGCTGACCTTGTCCTTCGCCGGCTACGAGGGCGAAGTGATGCGCGGCGCCTTTGCCGGCGTGCCCAAGGGGCAGCTGGAAGCCGCTCGCGCCTTCGGCATGAGCCGCTGGAAGATCTTCCGCCGCATCTGGCTGCCGCAAGCCTTCTACCGGGCGCTGCCTACGCTGACCGGCGAGACCGTGCTGCAGCTGAAATCGACGCCGCTGGTGGCAACCATCAGCGTGATCGACATCTTCGCCGTCTCGTCCAAGGTGCGGCAGGACACCTATCTCACCTACGAGCCCTTGCTGCTCCTGGCGTTGATCTATATGGCGATCACCGGCATTCTGGTCTTCGCCTTCAGCCGGATCGAGGCACGAATCCCGGTCAAGATCGGTTAGGTTCAAGTGAGTGGTGGTAGGGATTGGTAAGTAGGAAGTGGCTGCCGCGCACTCCACAACTCACCACTCAAC
Source organism: Mesorhizobium sp. B2-5-7 (assembly GCF_006440875.1). Lineage (NCBI taxonomy): Bacteria > Pseudomonadati > Pseudomonadota > Alphaproteobacteria > Hyphomicrobiales > Phyllobacteriaceae > Mesorhizobium > Mesorhizobium sp. B2-5-7. Next base: position 190,467 of record NZ_VFUO01000003.1, read on the forward strand.
AACCCCTACTCACTACTCACTAAGGGCAATCGCCATGCAACTCAGTCTCGACCAGGCAAAAGGGCTGTGCCGGATGGCGGCACTTGGCGCCGGCGCCAACGAGGAAGCAGCGCAATCGCTCACCGCCTCGATCATCGCAGCCGAGGCAGAGGGACTTGCAGCCGTCGGGCTCACACATTTCATCGACTACCTCGAAGCACTCGAGGCCGGACGGATCGACGGCAATGCCGATCCTGTGATCACCCGGCCGGCGCTGGCCGTCTATCTCTCGGACGCACGCGGCGGGCTGGCGCATACCGGCTTCGACCGCACCATCGACGACCTCGCCAAGGCGGCAAGACTGTTCGGCGTCGCCATCTTCTCGCAGAAGAACGCCTACACCTGCGGGGCGCTCGGCTACTTCACCGGCCGGCTGGCCGCGCAGGGGCTGGTGTCCTTCGCGGCCACCAATGGTCCGGCCGTCCTGGCCGGCTCAGGCTCGGTCAAGCCGGTCTATTGCACCAACCCGATGTCTTTCGCCGCCCCCGCCGCCGACGGCGCGCCGCTGGTCATCGACCAGTCGTCGAGCGCCACCGCCTTCGTCAACATCCGCAAGGCCGCCGAGGAAGGCAAGAAGATCCCCGAAGGCTGGGCACTGGACGCCAGCGGCAACCCGACCACCGATCCGGCGGCGGCCATGAAGGGCGCCATGCTCGCCTTCGGCGGCCAGCGCGGCGCCAACATCGCGCTGATGGTCGAAGTGCTGGCGGCCGGCCTGTCGGGCGCTAACTGGTCACTCGACGCGCCATGGTTCAGCGGCGGCCCGGACAGCCCCGGGACGGGCCTGTTCGTGCTTGCCGTCGAGCCCAAGCTGCTCGACCCGGGTTTCGAACAGCGCATGAAAGACCAGCTCGACCGGCTGCGGCGGCGCTTCGGCGTTCATGTGCCCGGCCGCGCCCGCGCCGAAGCGGCCGAAAAGGCGCAGGCGCGCGGCATCACCGCGCCCAAGGCAGTGATCCAGCGCATCTCCGAATTCGCCGAACGCTATTCGGCCTGATTCTTCATTTCTTTTCAGACAGTTAATTGGCCGCCCCCGCCTGAAGCGCGGTAGTGCGCGTTTTTTTTCCCGCGCGTCCTGAACCTTTTTGAGCGCCCGGGCGACCAACGTTTGTCCAGGGCAAGGTGAGCTTGCCCGATCCAGACCGGGGAACAGCAAAATCGAAATCGAAAGTCTGCTTCGCGTGAAAGGCATCGCCCTTCGCGTCCCGGAAACCCAACCTCAAATCAAAGGAAATCATCATGACCAACACCAAGACCACCATGCTGACCGCCGTCCTCCTGCTCGGTTCCTTCATGGGCGCCACGCAGGCTGCCAATTTGAAGGCCGCACCGGTCAAGCCGGCCAACCCGGGCGTCATTACCGCGCCGGGTGGCGGCGCCACCGAGGACCACTACTGCAAGAACGGCCATGCGAAATTCGCCAACTGCAGCGCCGATTTCGTCGCCGCATGCAAGAAGGTTGGTGGCACCATGTCGGATGTTCAGGGCTGGGGTGGGCGTACTTGCTTCACGCCCTCCTGATACCGTCTCAGGTCAGGCCGCTCGTCGGCCCCTGACACCTCATGGATGTCATCCGGGAAACCCCGTTTCGGCGGGGTTTCCTGCTTCTGTCGCTCGCAGGGCCAAGACATGATCGATGCGCTTGTCGCAGGAATACCGGGCCTTGCTTTTTCTTGGAATCGCGCAAAAAACAAGGATGACGCGACGACGCGTCACCCTTTGCCTTTGGCGCAAAACGGACTATGAAACGGCTCAGCCAAGCCATCTGGAACGCGCGCCGGAGCCCGCCATGACCGAAATCCTGCAGACCCCAAAGCTCGTCGTCGTCTTTGGCGGATCAGGCTTTGTCGGCCGTCATGTCGTGCGGGCGCTAGCCAAGCGCGGCTATCGCATCAGGGTCGCCTGCCGGCGGCCCGACCTTGCCGGCCATTTGCAGCCGCTCGGCAATGTCGGCCAGATCCAGCCGGTGCAGGCCAATGTGCGCGTGCGCTGGTCGGTCGACCGCGCCGTGCAAGGTGCCGACCATGTCGTCAATCTCGTCGCCATCCTGCATGAGAGCGGCCGGCAGAAATTCTCCGCCGTGCACGAATTCGGTGCTCGCGCCATCGCCGAGGCGGCGCGCTCCGTCGGCGCCGGGCTCACCCATATTTCGGCGCTCGGCGCCGATCCGGATTCCGAATCGGATTATGCGCGCACCAAGGCGCTCGGTGAAAAGGCCGTGCTGGAGACGATCGCCGATGCCGTGATCTTGCGGCCGTCGATCAATTTCGGGCCGGAGGACAGCTTCTTCAACCGGTTCGCGAATATGGCGCGTTATTCGCCGGTGCTGCCGCTGATCGGCGGCGGCCAGACCAAGTTCCAGCCGGTCTATGTCGGTGACGTGGCGGAGGCTGTCGCGCGTTCGGTCGACGGCAAGATCGATGGCGGCCAGGTTTACGAGCTCGGCGGCCCCAACGTGCTCACCTTCAAGGAGTGCATGCAGGAACTGCTCACGGTTATCGAGCGCAAGCGCCTGCTGGTGCCGGTGCCGTGGTGGATGGCAAACATCCAGGCCTCGATCCTCGGCCTGTTGCCCAATCCGCTGCTGACCAAGGACCAGGTGATGCAGTTGCGCGAGCACAACATCGTTTCGGACGAAGCCGCCAAGGCCAACCGGACACTGGCGGGGGTCGGCATCCAGCCGCAATCAATCGCGACGATCCTGCCGAGCTACCTCTGGCGCTTCCGCGCCGCCGGCCAGTTCCAGCAGCGTAAGCCCGCGGTATAAGAAGCGTCGGCCCTCAGCGAGGGCGAGGCGTGACCCCCATCGGCAGACCGCCTTGCGGCTGCGTGGTCAATTTCTGCACCGGCCAGGGTTTTGTTTCAGCGGTCGCGTCGAAGCGGAAGCGTGACAAGAGGATGGCGAGCGCGATGATCGCCTCCTGCATGGCGAAGCTGGCGCCGATGCAGACGCGCGGGCCGGCGCCGAAGGGCAGATATTGGAAGCGGTCGATCTTTTCACGGTTTCCCGGATGGAAGCGTTCGGGCAGGAAGGCGTCGGGCCGGTCCCACAGCTTCCTGTGGCGGTGAACGACCCATGGCATCACCAGCACGGCGGCGTGCTTGGGGATATAAAGATCCTTCCACATTTCCGGAACGATCGGCTCGCGATTGATCGATGGCGCCGGCGGGTAGAGCCGAAGCGCCTCGTCGAAAGCGGCGCGTGTCAGCGGCATGGCGTCGAGCCACTTCGCCGGATCGGGCTCGCGCGCCAGCACCCGGTCGATCTCCTGTTCGACCCGGTCGCGCTCCCAGGGCGATTCGGCCAGGCAATAGAGCGTCCAGCCGAGCGCGCGCGCCGTGGTCTCGTGGCCGGCGCCGATGAAGGTGATGATGTTGTCCTCGACTTCCGGGCGCGTCAGTCCGTCGGGGCCTTCGGCCTTGAGCAGCAGCGTCAGGAAATCCTGCGGCACGGCATCGGGGTCGCGCCTGAACTTCTCTTCGCGCATCTTGACCGTGTCGGTCACGATCTTGCGGAAATAGGCCATGGTCTTGCGGCCGCGGATACGGGTCAGCCGCGGCAGCCAGTCGGGCGCGCGCAGCAGGTCGAGCGGATCCACGCGGCCCATGGTTTCGAACAGGCGGTCGATCTCGTTGGCGAAACTGCCGGGCTCGCCCGCGATCTCGCCGGAAAACAGCGTCTCGGCCAGGATGTCATAGGTGAGCAGCGTCATGTCATGGGCGATATCGGACGTGCCGCCGGCCTCGTAACGGGTGACGAACTCCAGCGTCCGTTTCAGCATCGGCTGGGCGAAGCCGAAAATGTGGCGTGGCGTGAACACCGGCGCCATTGCCTTGCGCGACCGCTTCCACACCTCGCCCTCGGCCGTCAGCAGGCCGTCGCGCAGGATCGGCCTCAGTATCTTCTGGCGCACCGTCGCCATCTTGTAGTTCTTGGCGTTGTCGACCAGCACATGGCGGATTAGGCCCGGATCATTGGCGATGACCAGCGGCCCACCAGCGCCCTTGGCAGAAATCCAGGGTTCGTTGTAGGTCGGCTCGCCCCAGAGTTCGAGCGGGTTGCGATAGACGATGCGGATCATTTCCAGCGTCGAAGGCGGCGACGTGCGCGGCTTCGGGGCGGGAGGAACGAATGGGGCGGGCTGCGTGTCCATGAAGTGCTCCGCTGTTCCCATCAATGTAGTGGCTGCCACCTCCGGCGTCCATGTGACCGAACGGCAAACCGGACCGATGACGGCGGGAACGCCAGGGCGGACGGTCTGTTCATCCGATCGTGACCGTTCCTTCAGGGATCCAACCTTGCCTGCTGGAACGCTCTGCCGTAGTGGCAGTCACCAACAGATACTGCCTGACAAAGGAGCCTGCCTTGAAGCACCAGTTGAACATCATCATCGGCAGCACGCGGCCCGGCCGCGCTGGCCCGGTTTTCGCCGAATGGCTGGAGACGTTCGTACGCGAACACGGAAAATTCGAGCCAGTGCTGACCGACATAGCCGCGTTCAACCTGCCGGTCCTGGACGAACCGCATCATCCAAGGCTCGGCAATTATCAGAACGACCACACCAAGGCCTGGTCGAAGGCGATGGATGCCGCTGACGCCTTCGTGTTCGTGGCGCCGGAATACAATTACTTCGCCGCACCCGCGATCATCAACGCGATCGACTATCTCGCCCGCGAATGGAAATACAAGCCCGCTGCGATCTTCAGCTATGGCGGTGTCTCCGGCGGCCTGCGCGCGGCGCAGGCGCTGAAGCCGCTGCTGACCTCGGTCGGGATCATGCCTATCCCGGAAGGTGTCGCGCTGCCGCTGTACCAGAAACTGCTCGACGAGAACGGCGCCTTCGATGCCAGCGAGCAAGTGCGGGGCGGGACCAAGACCATGCTGGACGAACTGTTGCGCTGGAGCGAGGCGTTGAAACCGATGCGCGCTGCCTGAGAGAGCCGCCCTCAGCGCGGCTTTGCTTGCGCCATAAAGAGGTGGAATGGTCGGCAAACGACTGAGCCGGGGGCGGTTCGACTGCGTTTGCTGTTTGCCATGCTGCTGATGCTTGCGACCACCGCTATCGCGGCGGCCGAGCGGCACGTGGCCATTGGTCATGGCCAATGACGACTACCGGCTGGTCCGGCCAATTGCCAACCCCGCCCAAGGCGGCGAAGCGATGGAAGCGGCGCTGAGGAAACTTGGTTTCGCTGGAGCTCGACCAGACGGGCCGGCTGGCGCCCAGGGACAAATCCACGGTCAAATATTTGCGCGGCCTCCTGGCTAAATTCAACGCCCGAAAAAAATAGCCGGCTGCCGGCTCGGCATTCGCGCCGGACATGCCTGCAAACCTTGGAAAAACCGCCTTTAGCGCCTATATCTACCCCATATCAGAAGCGCGATTCGGGGCCGATTTTTCGCGCTGTAAAAGCGGCATCTAGACAACAGGTTTTCATGAGCGACCAGACCGAGAACACAAACGGCGCTGAAGCCGAATACGGCGCCGATTCCATCAAGGTTTTGAAGGGGTTGGACGCCGTCCGCAAGCGGCCGGGCATGTATATCGGCGATACCGATGACGGCTCGGGCCTGCATCACATGGTCTACGAAGTGGTCGACAACGCCATCGACGAGGCGCTGGCCGGCCATGCCGACCTGGTTTCGGTGACGCTCAATCCCGACGGTTCGGTGACGGTTATCGACAATGGCCGTGGCATTCCAACCGACATTCACCCCAGCGAAGGCATTTCGGCGGCCGAAGTGATCATGACGCAGCTGCATGCCGGCGGAAAGTTTGACCAGAACTCCTACAAGGTGTCTGGCGGTCTGCATGGCGTCGGCGTCTCGGTGGTCAACGCGCTGTCGGCCTGGCTGAAGCTCAAGATCCGCCGCAACGGCCAGGTCTTCGAGATGAGCTTTACCCACGGCAATGCCGATGCGCCACTGAAGGCGATCGGCAGCTACGAGCAGGACAAGCGCCCAGGCACCAATGAGGGCCGCAGCGGCACCGAGGTCACCTTCTTTCCGTCGTCCGAGACCTTTACCATGGTCGAATTCGATTTCGGCACGCTGGAGCACCGGCTGCGCGAACTCGCCTTCCTGAACTCCGGCGTGCGCATCGTTCTGACAGACGCCCGTCATGCCGACGTCGTGAAGCATGAACTGCACTATGATGGCGGCCTGGAAGAGTTCGTCAAATATCTCGACCGGGTCAAGAAACCGCTGATCGGAAAGCCCATCTCCATCAGGGCCGAGCGTGACGGCATCACCGTGGAACTGGCGATGTGGTGGAACGACAGTTACCACGAGAATGTGCTGGCCTTCACCAATAACATCCCGCAGCGCGATGGCGGCACCCATCTGGCCGGTTTTCGCGGCGCACTGACCCGCCAGATCACCGGCTATGGCGAATCTTCGGGGCTGACCAAGAAGGAAAAGGTCTCGCTGATCGGCGACGATTGCCGCGAGGGCCTGACGGCGGTGCTGTCGGTTAAGGTTCCCGATCCGAAATTCTCGTCGCAGACCAAGGACAAGCTGGTCTCGTCGGAGGTTCGTCCCGTGGTCGAGGGACTGGTCAACGAAGCGCTCGGCACGTGGCTCGAAGAGCATCCGACCGAGGGCAAGGTGGTCGTCGACAAGGTGATCCAGGCCGCGGCGGCGCGTGAAGCGGCGCGCAAGGCTCGTGACATCACCCGCAAGACCTCGCTCGGCGTCACCTCGCTGCCCGGCAAGCTGGCCGATTGCCAGGAACGCGATCCGGCGAAGTCCGAAATCTTCATCGTCGAGGGTGACTCGGCCGGCGGCTCCGCGAAGGGCGGCCGTTCGCGCCAAAACCAGGCAATCCTTCCCCTGCGCGGCAAGATCCTCAATGTCGAGCGGGCCCGCTTCGACCGCATGCTCTCGTCCGACATGATCGGCACGCTGATCACCGCGCTCGGCACCTCGATCGGCAAGGACGAATTCAACGCCGACAAGCTGCGCTACCACAAGATCATCCTGATGACCGACGCGGACGTCGACGGCGCCCATATCAGGACCTTGCTGCTCACTTTCTTCTTCCGGCAGATGCCGGAGCTGATCGAGCGCGGCCACCTCTACATCGCCCAGCCGCCGCTCTACAAGGTGACGCGCGGCAAGAGCTCGCAATACATCAAGAATGAGAGCGCCTTCGAAGAATTCCTGATCGATTCGGGGTTGGAGGAAGCGTCCCTTACGCTCGGCTCAGGGGAAGTGCGGACCGGACAGGATCTGCACGGCGCCGTCGCCGATGCGCTTGCCGTGCGCCAGCTCATCAACGGCTTGCACACGCGCTATAACCGCGACGTCGTCGAGCAGGCGGCGATCGCCGGCGGGCTCAATCCCGAAATCTTCGCCGATCTTGGCCGCGCCAACGCGATGGCGGAGCGGATCGCGCAACGCCTTGACATCATTGCCGAGGACACCGAGCGCGGCTGGACCGGCCGCATGTCGACCTCGAACGAGGGCATCGGCGGCTATGTCTTCGAACGCACCGTGCGCAGCGTCAAGGAATACGCCCATCTCGACATGGCGTTGATCAATTCCGCCGACGCACGCCAGCTCGATCGCTACGCGCAGCGCCTCAGCGAAGTCTACGGGGCGCCGCCGGTGCTGCGCCGCAAGGAGGTGTCCGAAACAGTCTCGGGACCGCTGGCGCTGCTCAACGCGGTCTTTGCGACCGGCCGCAAGGGGCTGACCATGCAGCGCTACAAGGGTCTCGGCGAAATGAATGCCGAGCAGCTCTGGGAAACCACGCTTGACCCGAACGTGCGTTCGCTGCTGCAGGTCAAGGTCAACGATGCGACCGATGCCGACAGCCTGTTCTCGCGGCTGATGGGTGACGAGGTGGAGCCTCGGCGCGAGTTCATCCAGGACAACGCACTGTCGGTCGCCAACCTGGATATTTGAGGTTTCGCACAGCCTTTTTGACAGATTGGCATAGCTCGTGCCCGCGCCAATAATGAGGATGCGCCGGAACAGAAGGCCTTCGAAGACATTGTGACAGTGTCCATCACAATTTCTTGCAGGAGGCTTTTCATGGGACGCGGCATTCTACTCTGGTTGCTCGGCATTCCGATTCCGATCATCATCCTCATCATGCTGTTCGTACGGTAGGGGGCGTCGATGCAGTCCACCCTATCGGCTGTCGACGTATCCGCTTCCACGGAATCGTCCTCCACCGCCGTCAGCTGGGGACCGATCATCGCCGGCGCTTTCGCGGCCTCGACGTTGACGTTCATCCTCATGCTGCTCGGCTCAGGCCTTGGGCTCAGCATGGTTTCACCATGGTCGGGCTCTGGCGCGTCAATCACCACCTTCGCGGTTTCCACCGCCGTCTGGCTGGTGATCGTGCAGTGGCTGTCCGCCGGTGTAGGCGGCTACCTTGCGGGCCGGTTGCGGACCAAATGGGTCGGCATCCACACCGACGAAGTCTATTTCCGTGACACCGCGCACGGCTTTCTCGCCTGGGCGCTGGCCACCTTGCTGGTCGCCGGCGTGCTTGGCTCGGCACTTTCCGCCGCGATTGGTTCAGGTGTGCAGGCCGCGTCCACCGTGGCCTCGGGAGCCGCCATGGGTGCGTCGGCCGGCGCCTCGGCGAATGCCAGCGGTGCATCGACCGACAATGCGACCTCCTATCTGGTGGATTCGCTGTTCCGCCCTGCCGATCCGGCCAAGCTCGCCACCGCCAATCCTGCCGACGAAGCCGCCGCGGCCGGGCAGGCCTCGCGGATCCTGATTGCCGGCGCCGTCGCCGGCGAGGTTTCGGCGGAAGACAAGACCTATCTTGCGCAATTGGTCGCCGCGCGCACCGGCCTTTCCGAGGCTGATGCCAAGACGCGTGTCGACACGGTGCTGGCGAAGGCGCAGGACGCAAAGGTCAAGGCGAAGCAGGCGGCCGACACGGCAAGGAAAGCAAGCGCCACTTTCGCGCTTCTCGGCGCCTTGTCGCTGGTCATCGGCGCCTTCATCGCCAGTGCGGCCGCAGCGCTCGGCGGCAGGCAGCGCGATGAAGAGGAAGCGGTGTTCCTGACCAACGGCTGAAGGCAGCATCACGCCAAAATTACAGAGCCCGGCATCGACCGGGCTCTTTCTATTCGACGATCAAGACCGACCGGTCAGTGATCCATCGCCTTGACGATTTCCTCGGTCATCTTCTTGGCGTCGCCGAGCAGCATCATGGTGCCGTCCTTGTAGAACAGCGTGTTGTCGATGCCGGCATAGCCGGACCCGAGCGAGCGCTTGACGAACAGGCAGGTGCGGGCCTTGTCGACGTCGAGGATCGGCATGCCGTAGATGGGCGACGACTTGTCGTCGCGCGCGGACGGGTTGGTGACGTCGTTGGCGCCGATGACGTAGGCGACGTCGGCCTGGGCAAACTCCGAGTTGATGTCCTCGAGCTCGAATACTTCGTCGTACGGCACGTTGGCTTCGGCGAGCAGCACATTCATGTGGCCGGGCATGCGGCCGGCGACGGGGTGGATGGCATATTTGACGTCGACGCCGTTGGCCTTGAGCTTGTCGGCCATTTCACGCAGCGCATGCTGCGCCTGGGCGACCGCCATGCCGTAACCCGGCACGATGATGACCTTCTGCGCGTTCATCATGAGGTAGGCGGCATCGTCGGCCGAACCCTGCTTGACGGTGCGCTCGATGCCGTCATCGGCCGCAGCGGCGGTCTCGCCGCCGAAGCCGCCGAGGATGACCGAGATGAAGCTTCGGTTCATGCCCTTGCACATGATGTAGGACAGGATCGCGCCCGACGAGCCGACCAGCGCGCCGGTGATGATCAGCGCCAGATTGCCGAGCGTGAAGCCAAGGGCGGCGGCCGCCCAGCCGGAATAGGAATTCAGCATCGATACGACCACCGGCATGTCGGCGCCACCGATCGGGATGATCAGGAGCACGCCGAGCACCAGCGAGGCGGCAACGATCAGCCAGAACACCAGTTTCGATTCCGTGGTGACCAGCAGCACGATCAGCACGATCAGGGCCACGCCAAGGGCAGCGTTGATGACGTGACGGCCGCCGATCATGATCGGCTTGCCCGACATGCGGCCGTCGAGCTTCAGGAAGGCAATGACTGAGCCGGTGAAGGTGATGGCACCGATGGCGACGCCAAGGCTCATCTCAACCAGCGCCTGGGCATGGATGTCACCCGCCGCGCCGATGCCGAAGCTTTCCGGCGCATAGATGGCCGCGGCCGCCACCATGACGGCGGCAAGGCCGACCAACGAATGGAAGGCGGCGACCAGCTGCGGCATCGAGGTCATGGCAATGCGCCTGGCCGTGACGGCGCCGACGCCACCGCCGATGGCGAGACCAAGCACGATCAGGCCGAAGCGGCCGGCGGACGGGGTTGCCAGCGCCAGCGTGGTGGCAATGGCGATGCCCATGCCGACCATGCCGTAGAGATTGCCCTGCCGGCTGGTGGTCGGATGCGAGAGGCCGCGCAACGCCATGATGAACAGGACGCCGGATACCAGATAGAGGAAGGAGGCGAGATTGACGGTCACGTCACTTGTCCTTCTTCTTGTACATGGCCAGCATGCGCTGGGTGACGAGGAAGCCGCCGAAGATGTTGACCGAGACCAGCATCAGCGCGACGAAACCGAAGCCGGCGGCGACGCCGGAGGCCGCGATGCCGACGGCGAGCAGCGCACCGACGACAATGACGGACGAGATGGCGTTGGTGACGGCCATCAGCGGCGTGTGCAGTGCCGGGGTCACCGACCAGACGACGTAATAGCCGACGAAGATCGCCAGGATGAAGATGGCGAAACGGAAGACGAAGGGATCGATGGCCCCGCCCGAGAGCGCATGCGCGGCATCACCGGCCGCCTCTGCACCGCCTGGGGCATTGGCCAGGTTCTGCACCGCGAGCCGAACGGCAGCGCTTGCCTGGTCGAGCTGATCCAAGGCTTTCTGCAAGGTCTGGTCCATCACGCGGTCCCTTTCGGCTTCGGCGAGGGTGACTTGGATGCGGCGGTCTTCCCGGGCGCGGCCTTCCTGGGCGCGGCCGTGGCATCGGCGACCATGGTCGTGGCCGGGATCGCGGCCGGCTCGACATAAGGCTGCTGGTCGGCCTTGGCGAAGGCCGGATGAACGACCTTGCCGCCGTCGGTCAGCATGGTTGCCTTGACCAGATCGTCGTCGCGATTAATGGCAAGCGTCTTGGTCGTCTTGTCGACGAGCGTCTCGACGAAGGCGAACAGGTTCCTGGCATAAAGCAGCGAGGCGGATGCCGCGATGCGACCTGGCACGTTGAGATGACCGACGATCTTTACATTGTTGACCGTGGTGACGATCTTGCCGGCCTCGGCGCCCTCGACATTGCCGCCACGCTCGACGGCGAGGTCGATGATCACCGAGCCCGGCTTCATCGAGGCGACCATCGCCGCCGACACCAGCTTCGGCGCAGGCCGGCCGGGGATCAGCGCCGTGGTGATGACGATGTCCTGCTTGGCGATGTGTTCGGCGGTCAGCGCCGCCTGCTTGGCCTGGTACTCCTTCGACATTTCCTTGGCATAGCCGCCGGCGGTCTCGGCCGCCTTGAACTCCTCGTCCTCGACGGCGAGGAACTTCGCGCCGAGCGAGGCGACTTGTTCCTTGGCGGCGGGCCGAACGTCGGTGGCGGTGACGACGGCACCGAGACGGCGCGCGGTGGCGATCGCCTGCAGGCCGGCAACGCCGACGCCCATGATGAAGACCTTGGCAGCCGGCACCGTGCCAGCCGCCGTCATCATCATCGGCAGCGCCCGGTCGTATTCGGCGGCTCCGTCGATCACCGCCTGGTAGCCAGCAAGATTGGCCTGGCTGGACAGGACGTCCATCGATTGCGCGCGGGTGATGCGCGGCATGAACTCCATCGAGAAGGCGGTGACGCCGGCTTTGGCCAAGGCCGCGACAGCCGCATCGTTGCCGTAGGGATCCATGATGGCGATCACCGCGGCGCCGGATTTGTAACTCTTCAGCTCGGCATCCGTTGGCCGGCGAACCTTCAGCACGACATCGGCCTTGGCGACATCCGAGGCCTTGCCGATGACAGCACCTGTCTTGGCAAACTCTTCGTCGGGGATACGCGAGCGGGTGCCGGCACCGGCTTCGACGACCACGTCGAAACCCAGGGCCGTCAGCCGCTTCACCGTATCGGGCGAAGCCGCGACACGCGGCTCGTTCGCGTCGAGCTCACGAGGGATGAAAACCGTCTGTCCCACCGCATGATCCTTTCGGCCGGAACCTGTCTGCGCGAAGTGTCGACCGGGATATCCGGCGACGTCAACCGCAAGAGCGTTTTGGAAGGTCTATCGCAGAATGAAGGCGCCGACTGCCAGAATAAGCACGAACAGGATCAGCGCGGAGAAGAAGCCGCCCGCGAAGAAGCCGAAAGCCATCGCCAGGAGAAGCGCGCCGCAGAAGAGCGAGCCATATTTGGCCAGCGCCAGGAAGCCCGCATAGGTGCGGTCATGCTCGGCATAGTCCATCTTCGCGCCCAGTTCTACAGGACCGCTCGGCGTGTGCTCAGCCATAGGAATACCCCTTCGAAGACATCTTTCAGGCACATACCGAAAAGCTGGGCGCAGGGCAATGGCGCTATTGCCGCATCGCAGCCGACAACTCCCTCAAGGGAAAATTGAAACTGGCGGCCGATGCCCGCGGGATGGCTTTTGAGCGAGCCCCTGCCTAGCGTCTCAGCCAGCAAGGTGAGGAAAAAGCCCGAGCAGCCCAACGACAATCAGATAGAGCGCGACGATGTAGTTCAGGAGCCGCGGCATGATCAGGATCAGCACGCCGGCGATCAGCGAGATAAGCGGTGTGAGCGCGAGCGAGTGGATGGTCATGGCCGTATTCCTTCCCACGAACAATGCGACAGGAGCCCGGGGCGAAATGCCCGTTGGGCAGGATCGCGGCGACACTTGATGGCGATGCCGCTACCTATAACGGCGAAGCCGCGGGAAGGTTCAGATGCAAGGACGACGCCCGTTCAGGCAGCATCGCGGTAGTATTTCGCCGTCGGCACTATGGACAGCGGCGTCAGCCGGTTGATGGCCGGATTGGCGAACATCATCCGCTGTTCCACGGCTGTCGACTTAAAGAACGGGAACCGTTCGAGTGTCTGGCGCAAGTTTTCGCCGCACGGGATTTCGAACAGAGCGATCGGCGCAAGGACTCCCGGGAACACCTTGCCCTCTGTCCTCTGAACGGCATGAAAGATACGAGCATAGTAAGCGGAGTGCTCGATCTTGACCGGCGTTAGCACTGCGGTAAGCCCAAAGTAAGAAGCGGCCACCATGCCAAGCCTGAGCGTCAGAAAAGGCAGAACTCCGGGCGCGGGCGCACTGTCGGCATCGGTTGCGAAACGAGTCCCGTCGATGAACGTCTCTCCGCGGGCAAGCCGCTCGGCCAATATTTCGGGATAGGCATCAACGGACGGCGAATGAGGGTGCTCTCTGGAAATGTAGTGAAGCCGTAACGTGCTGACCAGGTGTCCATCGAAATAGACGCCGAACCGATAGGAATTCGGCAGATTGTCCCAGCGATCCTCGAACATCCCGCTGGCGATCGGGCCGCACATGCCCGATTGCAGGTAGGATTGATAGCGAAGGCGGTAGATCGCCTCCAGATCCTCGCCTCCAGTGATGAGACGGTAGTCGACATGCTCCAGCAATTGCATGATCGACTGGTTCAGCGCCGACCCAGCATTGGAGCTGGCGCCAGCCCGCGCATCGTTTCTCGCAGCATCCATTCTCAAGTCCTCGTATCCGCCGTGAACAGGCTATTCGAGTTGAAATGAGACACAAGCCGAAAATTGGATCCCACTGGTTTACCACTTGTTAACCTTAACAGCTGGAGATCTATGGCTGCGGAGTGGTTGCCGAAGGGGCAGCCTGGACGCTCTAATCCAAGCCTTCATTCCTATGAAAGGCGCTGCAAACTCGGGCGCGAAAAGCACTGGAGCGTTCCGCTTTGACAGATGCGCCGATCCGGTCAAACCTTTTCGCTTCTTCAAAATCGGCCAAAACTACTGCACGTCTTGGTTGGATTTGTTCGCCGCCGATAAAAATATTCTGGTTCGCACCAACCGCACGACCCAAGCACGCGCTTTATCAACTTCGATTGGCAGAATTTGCGACGAAAGCTAGCCGACTGTGCGCTTTGCGGCGAGACGCAGATCCGCGGCAAACGGCCAGGTGACGTTCGACATCGTCTCGATGCCCGACGCGCTGAGCGCCGCGCCGAACAGGAAGCCCTGGACAAGATCCGGCTTCACCGAATGCATGAGGACCTTAAGCTGCTCGAATGTTTCCACGCCTTCGATGGTGACGGTGAGCCCCAGGACACGGGTCAGGTCGACGACGCCCTTCAACAGCTCGAGCGAGCGCGGATTGTGGGTGACGTCCATCACGAACGACCGGTCGATCTTGATCTTGTCGAGCGGAAGCTTGTGCAGATAGCTCAGGCTTGAATAGCCGGTGCCGAAATCGTCGAGAGCGATGCGGACGCCAAGCTGCTTCAGTTCCTCGATATACTGGCGGGTCAGGGATTTGTCGTCGAGCAGCGCGGTTTCCGTGACTTCGATCTCCAGGCGGCTAGCATCGAGGCCGGAGTTAGCCAACGCATCGCGCACCTTTTGGATGACGTCGCGGCTGCGGAAATCCCTCGCCGAGAGATTGACCGAGACGCTGGTCTGGTCAGGCCATTTGGCGCATTCGGTGCAAGCTGCATGCAGCACAAAGGTGCTGATCTCGGAAATGATGCCCATCTCCTCGGCCAGGGGAATGAAGATGCCGGGCGAAATCGGTCCGAGATCGGGATGGTCCCAACGGCAGAGCGCCTCGCAGCTGGCGATGCGCATGGTGTTCATCGCCACGATGGGCTGGTAGACGACCCGCAGTTCCCTGCCTTCCACGGCACTGCGCAGATCCGCCTTCATCAGCTGGCGATTGCGGAATGCGGCATCCATTGCCGCCTCGAACAGCCGCCACCCGTTCTTGCCGAGTTCCTTGGCCTTGTAGAGCGCCAGGTCCGCCTTGACGATCATGGCGTCGACATCGGTTCCGCCGACCTTGGACAGTACCGCGCCGGCGCTGGCCTGGATCCGCAACCCGTGGCCCGCCACGTCGACCTCTCCCTGCAGCTCGGCGAAAATCTGGTCGAGCAGGCTCTCCAGATGGCTCTCGTCATCGATGCGGTCGAAGAACAGCATGAACTCGTCGCCACCGAAGCGGCTGACGGTAAGGCCTTGCCCGGCGATGGCCGCCAGCCGGTCGGCCACGGCGTAGATCAGCCCGTCGCCGACGGGATGGCCGAGCGTGTCGTTGACGCTCTTGAAATCGTCGAGGTCGATCACGGCGAGGCCGCACAGGCGATCCCGGTCGCCGGAGGCCATCAGCTCGCCGACCAGTTCGTGGAAATAGGCGCGGTTGGGAAGGCCGGTGAGATTGTCGTAGCGCGCCATGAAGCGGATCTTTTCCTCCGCTTCGACGCGCGCCGTGACATCCTCGAAGGTGATCACGCCGAGTTCCTGGCTGCCTTCACGCGCGGAGAATTCGTAATGCTGGCCGTTGGCGAGCGAAACAAGCACCTTGCGGTCCCTGCCCTCGCGCAGCGCGCGCGTCAGCTGCGCCTCGACGTAGCGGCAGTCCTTCGGCGCCAGCATGCCGCCGGCAACGCCGCGCATCAGAAGCCCGTGGATGGAGCGCCCGAGCAGTGCGTCGGCCGATTTCAGCGACATCAGGTGAGCGGCCTCGGCATTGGCGACCGCGACGCGTCCGTCAGGGCCGAGCATGACCAGGCCGTGCGACATGGTGTTGAGCGCGCGGTCGAACTTGCGCGTTATGCTTTTCGCCTGCTTGTGGCCGATGACCGCCGAAAACAGCACATTGCGAACATGGTCGGCGCTGTTGATGGTAATGAACGTCATCGGGAAGATCATCAGACCGAGGACGACGGACGGGGCATCCAGACGCAGCAGGAGCGCAAGAGCCGCCGGACCGATGAAGGTTACAGAAAAAATCCGCACCATGCGCGGAGACCCGTAATTACGGGCGACAACCGTGACCAGGGTCGCCAGGGTCAGCGACATTGCCGCCAGTTCGGCGAATGGGTCGGGATACACATAGATCGACACGAAGCACAGCGCACCCAATCCGAGGCCCTGCAAGCAGCCCTTGAGGATGTAACTGCGCTCCAATCGGTGTGCGTGTTCGACGTCGGCAATCACGCCCCCGGTCTTCAGGAAGCTGCGAATACCGAAATAACGCAGAAGGCTGATCGGCAGTAGAATAAAAGAAAAGGCCAGAAACAACGGATTTTGCGTGCGCAGATAAATCATGAATCCGAGGATCCAGTAGCACGCGCCACCGATCACCAACATGTGCGCGTTGTCGAACAACGACCGCACAAATTGGATATAGACATCCGCGGGGATGCTTTCGGTCTTTGTTTTGCCCATATGATCGGCCCAACGCTAAGCCTTGTCATGCCACAACCGCCTTAAGAAAGGCTTAGACAGAGGGGCTTAAGCTACGGCTTCGGTCGGCCCGCCTCGGCAAGAGGACCTTGCAGCAGGCTTCGGGCATGGGTGGAGAAGTCACTCAGCGGCACTGAGAACCGGTACCGGCATGGTTTGGGTCAGTCGCTGGAGCAGTCTGGAGCGCTCGCCCGCCGCCTTTTCGGCGCTTGCCTGCCGGACATGGCCATAGCCGCGGATCAGCGCCGGGACCGAGACCAGGGCTACCGCGGCCTCGATCTTGCCCGGCGCCAGCGAACTGGCCACGAGCTGCAGATCGGCCTCGTACTGCGCCAGCAATTGCCGCTCCATGCGCCGCTCGGCGGTGTAGCCGAACAGGTCGAAGGCCGTGCCGCGCAGGCCCTTCATCGCGGCCAGCAGGCGAAAGCCTTTCATCATCCAAGGGCCGAAGCTCGATTTCCTGGGTTTGCCGTCATTGCCGCGACGTCCCATGATCGGCGGGGCGAGATGGAATTCAAGTTTCTCGTAGCTCTGGAACTGCTTGCCAAGCGCGGCGGCGAAGGAGCCGTCGGTATAAAGCCGCGCAACCTCGTATTCGTCCTTGATCGCCATCAGCTTGAACAGGCTTTTGGCGGCGGCCTCGGTCACGGCGGTCGAACCCGGCACGGCCTTCGTTTCTGACCCTCGCAGCGTCGATATCCTATCGGCGTAGCGCTTGCCGTAAGCAGCGTTCTGATAGGCCGTGAGGAAGGCAACACGGCGGGCGATGATATCGTCCAGTGTCTCAGCGACCGGACCGGCCTGTCCGGCCTTGTCGCCGAGGGTTGCGGACGGCTGGGCGATGAGGCCGCGCACGAAATCCGGCTGATGCGCGGCGCGGCGGCCCCAGCGGAAAGCAGCGATGTTCATCGCCACCGCTTCGCCATTCAATTCAATGGCCTTTTCGACGGCTTCGGCCGAGAGCGGCAGACCGCCGAACTGGAAGGCAAAGCCGAGCATGAACATGTTGGCGCCCAGCGAATTGCCGAACAGGGCTGTGGCGGTGCGGGTGGCGTCGAAGAAATGCGCCTTGCCGTCACCGGCCGCTGAGCGGATCGCCTTCTTCAGGCGCTCGATCGGCAGCGAGAAATCGGCTGATCGAGCAAATTCGCCCGGCATGATCTCGGCGGTGTTGGCGAGGAAGATCGTATGCCCCTCGCGCACCGCCGTCAGCACTTTCTTGGCGCCCGACACGACGAGATCGCAGCCGAGCACGAGGTCGGCCTTCCCCGCCGAAACGCGGATGGCATTGATGTCTTCCGGTGTGCGGGCGATGCGGACATGGGTGAACACCGAGCCACCCTTCTGGGCGAGGCCGGCCATGTCGATCATGCCGCAACCCTTGTCCTCCAGATGCGCCGCCATGCCGAGCACGGCACCGACGGTGACGACGCCGGTGCCGCCGACGCCGTCGATGATCGCCGCCCAGCCCTCGACGCCGAGCGGGAATTCGGCTGGCATGGGCACGCCTTCAAGCGGGTCGGTCCCGCCGGCCAGGCCCTCGGCCTTGCGGATCTTGGCACCGTGCACGGTGACGAAGGACGGGCAGAAACCGTTGACGCAGGAGAAATCCTTGTTGCAGCTCGACTGGTCGATCTTGCGCTTGCGGCCGAATTCGGTTTCGACCGGCTGGATCGAGACGCAGTTCGATTGCACGCCGCAATCGCCGCAGCCTTCGCAGACCAGTTCGTTGATGAAGACGCGCTTGTCGGGATCGGGAAAGGTGCCGCGCTTGCGACGACGGCGCTTTTCGGCGGCGCAGGTCTGGTCGTATAGCAGGATCGATACGCCCTTGACGTCGCGCAGCTCGCGCTGGACGAGGTCGAGGTCCTCGCGGTGGTGGATAGTGGCGCCGGCCGGGAATTCGGCCTTCCCGGCATATTTGTCGGGTTCGTCGGTGACGATGGCAATGCGGTCGACGCCCTCTGCCCGCACCTGCCTGGCGATCATGTCTACCGTCAGCCCGCCCTCATGCGGCTGGCCCCCAGTCATGGCGACGGCGTCGTTGTAGAGGATTTTGTAGGTGATGTTGGCCTCGCTCGAGAGGGCGAAGCGGATCGCCAGCGTGCCGGAATGGTTGTAGGTGCCGTCGCCGAGGTTCTGGAAGATGTGGTCGCGCCTGGAGAACGGCGCCTGGCCGACCCATTGCGCCCCCTCGCCGCCCATGGCGGTAAAGCCAACTGTGTTGCGATCCATCCACAGCGCCATGAAGTGACAGCCGATGCCAGCAGCGGCGATCGAGCCGTCAGGCACCTTGGTCGAGGAATTGTGCGGACAGCCCGAACAGAAGAAGGGTGTGCGCGAGCCGATGTCGGTGGCATCGGCCAGCATCGCCTGGAACTGGCGTAGCTTGGCTACCCTGGCCGAAATCTCTTCGGATGGGCCGATGGTCTTGAGGATTCTCTCGCCGAGCGCAATGGCGATCTCGTTGGGGTCGAGCGCCCCCTTGGCCGGAAACAGCCAGTCGCCGCGCTCGTCCTTCTTGCCGACGATGACCGGCTGCGAGGCCGTGCCGTAAAGGCTTTCGCGCAGTTGCACCTCGATCAGCGAGCGTTTCTCCTCGACGACGACGATGGTGTCGAGACCGCGCGCGAAGTCGGCGATGTGCTGCAGGTCGAGCGGCCAGGGGCAGCCGACCTTGAACAGCCGCACGCCGATGCGGTTGGCGGCCGCCTCGTCGATGCCGATATCCTCCAGCGCCTGGCGGACATCGAGATAGCTCTTGCCCAGCGTGATGATGCCGAGTTTCGGATTGCTGCCGCCCGAATAGACGAGCCTGTTCAGCCCATTGGCATGGATGAAGGCGGAGGCCGCGGCACGCTTGTGTTCATGCAGCCGTTCTTCCTGGCCGAGCATGTCGATCTCGTGGCGGATGTTGAGGCCGCCCGGCGGCATGTCGAAATCCGGGACGACGATGTTCAACCGTTCGAGCGAGGCGTCGACCGAAGCCGTCGATTCGATGTTGTCCTTGACGCATTTGATCGCCGCCCAGGTGCCGGCGAAGCGCGACATGGCAAAGCCGTACAGGCCATAGTCGATGATCTCCTGGACACCGGCCGGGTTGAGGATCGGCACCATGGTGTCGACGAAGAGGAATTCCGTGGCGTGCGCATTGGTCGAAGATTCGGCCATGTGGTCGTCGCCCATGAGCGCAAGGACGCCGCCATGTCTGGACGAGCCGGCGAGATTGGCGTGGCGGAACACGTCGCCCGAACGATCGACGCCCGGCCCCTTGCCGTACCAGACCGAAAAAACGCCATCATGGGTGCCCTCGCCCAGCAGTTCCGTCTGCTGCGAGCCCCAGCAGGCGGTGGCGGCCAGCTCTTCGTTGAGGCCGGGCTGGAAAACGATGTCGGCCCCGGCGAGCTGCTTTTTCGCCTTCCACAGCTGCATGTCGAGGCCACCGAGCGGCGAGCCGCGATAGCCGGAGACGAAGCCAGCCGTGTTCAGGCCGGCGCGGCGGTCGCGCTCGCGCTGCATCAGGAGCATGCGGATGACCGCCTGCGCGCCGGACAGGAAGATGCGCTCCTTTCCAAGATCAAACTTGTCGTCGAGCGCGACATCGTGCAGCGTCATCAGGCATTTCCTCTGCGAAGGCCGCGCGGGGCAGCAGCCAACGTCGGGATCGGATGACGCATCCTTTCTCCCCTTGCAAGGCAGGTCAAACAAAATCGAAAGGACCGGCCAACGCGCGACAAGCAGTTCGGCGGGCGCTGGATCACGCATCAAACGGTGCGTCACCAAGCGCGATGGCACACGAAAATTCAGCGGAAATCGAGGCCGTCGGAAGGTGTCAGCCGGCTTTCGAGCAGTCCGGCTTCGGCTCGCCCGGCAGCTTGCCGTCGGGATGACCGACGAGGTCGGGATTGGCCGTGTAGAGCTGGTCGATGACCAGCGGCCGATCGGGCAGGATGGACTGGTCTTCCGTCGACATCAGCGTGGTGTCGATCTCCTGCAGGACCGCGCCATCGGCGCCCTTGATGCTGATGGCGATGGCATAGGGCTTGTTCCTGACAACGCAGGTCAGCGCCGGGCTTTCCAGGCTCACCTTGTCGAGCTTCGGCCAGATCTTCTGCTCGACCACGAAGGGATCGCCACCGGCGGGGTTCTGGAAACTGGCAACCGCCACCTGACCCTCGCCCATCGGCCGCAAGGGTCTCAGCGTCACGACATAGGTCGCCCTGGCGAGGCGGTAGTTGAAGACGAATATCTTGCCGGAAACTTCAAACAGCTTGCCTTCACCGCCGGTATCCCGGCAAGCGCCAAGCGTCATCGCCGCGATCAGCGCCGCGCCAGCAACCGTCGAGCGGGAAAGAATTCTAGGCATTCCTGACCTCATTGGCCGCCATGCGGCGGCGATAGTGACGGCTTGCCTTCTGCCTGTTGCCGCACACCGCCATGTCGCACCAAAGGCGGCTGGAATTGCGGCTTCTGTCGACGAACAGCCAGGTGCAATTGGGACAGATCCTGAGCCTCGCGACGGTGTCGTCACGCAGCAGGGAAAGCGCCGAAACCGCCAGTGCCGCCTCGAAGGCGATCGGCGTCGCCGGATCGCCGAACGGCCGTCCCTGCGCCCCGATCTCGGTCCCGCCGGCGGCCAGGCCGTCGGCGCAGGACCGCAGGAATTCGGGCAGATCGGCGGTGGCGACCGCGCCTTTCAACACAGCGCCTCGAAACAGCCTATCGGTCGTCTCGCGGATCGACAGCACGACGGGCGCGATTGCCGCCGGCGAGGACACCGCCAGCCGCCTGTCGCCAAGCTCGGCGGCGCGAAAGCCGCTAGCCGCGTCGGCGAAGCGGGCGATTTCGGCCGGATCGTCGAAGCGGTCGAATGTGCGCTCCGGATCGCCGCGCAGCACGACGGTGTTCGCCGTGTCGAGCGCGAGCAGGCCGCCGGTGAAGCGGTGAGGAGTCCAGGCAACTGTCATTTCCGGAAATCTAACCGATAAATCGCGTTTGACAAGTTAGATTCGGCGATGCAAACCTCGGATGCGCAGGGTATCGTCGCCTTTGTCCGCTCCGCGCTTGTCCTATTCCCTCTTGGGCGGGATGCTTCTGGTGTTGTCGAGCATGCTTTACTTCTTCCAGCAGGTGCTGAACGGGCTGCATTCGGGTGCGCTCTATGCGTTGCTCGCCTTCGGCTATGTGCTGACCAACGGCATTCTGCACCGCACCAACCTCGCCTATGGGGCGCTGTTTGCCTTTTGCGGCCAGGCAATGATCCTGAGCGTCGCCTTCGGCTACCAAGTGCTGTGGCTGACGCTGCTGGCTTCGGTGCTGTTCGGCGTCCTCGCGGCGTTCCTCTATGCGGCGCTCATCAGCCATGTCCTGTCGCGCAGCGTCTTCGAGCCGTTGGCCGACCGCTCGCCCAACGCCATCGTGGTGACGACGCTCGGCATCCTGCTCGTCCTGTCGGAAGCAAGCCGCATCGCCGCCGACACACATGATCTGTGGCTGCCGCCGATGCTGGCCGAGCCCGTCGTTTTCGCCGAAGCCTCCGGATTCAAGGCGACGCTGACGCTGATCCAGGTGCTCGACTGCGCCGTGGTCGTGGCGGCGGTCGCCCTCGCCACCTGGGCATTTGCCCGCTCAAACTTCGGCCGGTGCTGGCGCGCCGTCTCCGACGACCCCAGGGCCGCCGCCCTATGCGGCGTCGACGTGCGCGGCGTGTTCCGGCGTGCCGTGCTGTTCGGCGGCTTCTGCGCCGCGCTGGCCGGGGTCATGGCCAGCCTCTACTACGGCAATGTCAGCTTCGGTTCCGGCCTTGTCTACGGCCTGAAGATCCTGTTCGTGACGGCGGTCGGCGGTTATCTCTCACCGCCAAGGGCAGCGCTGGGCGCGGCCGCTTTCGGCATGGCCGAATCACTGTGGGCCGGCTATTTCCCGGCCGAATGGCGCGATGCCTGGATGTATCTGTTCCTGGTTGCCATGCTGATCCTGATCGGCGCCGGCCGCGACACCGGCAAGGTCGTCTGATCCCGCCAGACTTTGGTTGCATGACGTCTCTTCAGGCCGCGGTTTTCCACCGTGCCGCGAGCGCCGATTGGCCTGCATCCTTCGTCCCCGTGTTGACCAACCGGACCACGCACTGCATACGGTTGGGCCAGGCGGCGCGACGAAAAGGGCGATCGCGCGTCACCGCATCAGGGAGGAATACATGGCAGGGCTTCTCGCTCTATCCAGAACGATCGATCGTATGAACGAGTTCATCGGCAAATCGGTATCCTGGCTGATCCTGCTGGCGATCCTGGTGAGTGCGGCCAACGCGGTCATCCGCAAGGTGTTCGACACCTCGTCCAACGCCTGGCTGGAGCTGCAATGGTACCTGTTCGGCGCCGCCTTCATGCTGGCCGCCGCCTACACGCTGAAACAGAACGAGCATATCCGCATCGATATCGTCTACGGCCTGTTTTCACGCCGCGTGCAGCACTGGATCGACCTCTTCGGCCACGTCTTTTTCCTGATGCCGTTCGTGACGCTGATGGTGTTCTATTTCGTGCCCTACGTGTCGCTGTCGTTTCACAGCGGCGAGATGTCGACCAACGCCGGCGGCCTGATCGTGTGGCCGGCCAAGGCGATCCTGCTGGTCGGCTTTTTCCTGCTCGCGCTGCAGGGCATTTCCGAGATCATCAAGAAGATCGCCATCATGCGCGGCGTCATTGAGGATCCCAACCCATTCATTTCCGTGCACGAACAGGCTGAACTCGAAGCCAAGGCGCTCGCCGAAGAGGTGCGTTCGTGATGGAGTTCATCGCCCAGAACATGGCGCCGATCATGTTCGCCTCGCTGATCCTGTTCATGCTGATCGGCTATCCCGTCGCCTTTTCGCTCGCCGCCAACGGCTTGATGTTCTTCTTCATCGGCGTGCTTCTGACGCCCTATTCGGGCGGCGCGATCAATCTCGCATGGCCGCTGCTCTATGCGCTGCCGGACAATTTCTACGGCAGCCGGGTGATGTCGAACGACACGCTGCTCGCGATCCCGTTCTTCACCTTCATGGGCATCGTGCTCGAACGATCGGGCATGGCCGAAGACCTGCTCGACACGATCGGCCAGTTGTTCGGGCCCGTCCGAGGCGGCCTCGCCTACGCGGTGATCTTCGTTGGCGCACTGCTGGCGGCGACCACAGGCGTGGTGGCGGCGTCCGTTATCGCCATGGGACTGATCTCGCTGCCGATCATGCTGCGCTATGGTTATGACCGCCGGGTGGCATCCGGTGTCATCGCTGCCTCGGGCACCCTCGCTCAGATCATTCCGCCGTCGCTGGTGCTGATCGTTCTCGCCGACCAGCTCGGCCGCTCTGTCGGCGACATGTATGCCGGCGCCCTGATCCCCGGCCTGGTGCTGACCGGCCTATACACGCTCTACATCGTGATCATGTCGATCGTCCGGCCAAAGTCGATGCCTGCCCTGCCGCTTGAGGCGCGGACGCTCGGCCATGGCGTGGTGTCGTTGCTGATCGCGTTGATAGCGGCCATTGCGATCGCCTATGCGGCCTACCGTTACCTGGTGCCCGCTCATGGCGACAACGCCGATATTCTCGGCGCGACGGTCGGCGTCATCTTCATCTACATCGTCGCGATCCTCGACCGCAGCCTGAACATCAACATGATGTCGCGGCTGGCGCAGCAGGTCGTGATCGTGCTGATCCCGCCGCTGGCGCTGATCTTCCTGGTGCTGGGCACCATCTTTCTCGGCATCGCCACCCCAACCGAGGGCGGCGCGATGGGCGCGGTCGGTGCGCTGGCGATGGCGGCAATGAAGGGCCGGCTGTCGATGGACGTGATCAAGCAGGCGCTGGCCTCGACGACGCGGCTGTCGTCCTTCGTGCTGTTCATCCTGATCGGCGCGCGGGTGTTTTCGCTGACCTTCTACGGCGTCAACGGCCAGATCTGGGTCGAGCATCTCTTGACCTCGCTGCCGGGCGGCGAAGTCGGCTTCCTGATCGGCGTCAACATGCTCGTCTTCTTCCTCGCCTTCTTCCTCGATTTCTTCGAACTGGCCTTCATCATCGTGCCGCTGCTGGCGCCGGCGGCCGACAAGCTCGGCATCGACCTGATCTGGTTCGGCGTGCTCCTGGGCGTCAACATGCAGACCAGCTTCATGCATCCACCATTCGGCTTCGCGCTGTTCTACCTGCGCTCGGTCGCTGCCCGCGTGCCCTATCTCGATCGCCTGACCGGCAAGCAGATCGCGCCGGTGACAACGGGCCAGATCTATTGGGGCGCGGTGCCATTCGTCTGCATCCAGGTGATCATGATCGGCCTGACCATCGCCTTCCCGCAAATGGTGATGCGCTACAAGGGCACGGCCGTCGATTCCGGCACGATCGACTACACGGTGCCCGGGGTGCCCAGCCTGTCGCCGCTCGGCGCGCCGGACGGTGGCGGCGTGCCTGCCAATGGCGGCGCCGCACCGACGGCGCCCGGCACGCCCGATCTGTCGCAGCCCCCGAATTTCGGCGATGCGCCGCCGGCCAAGCGGGCTGCACCCGCGCCGGACCTGTCGCAACCGCCGAGCTTCAATTGATGGAAACGATGCCATGAAAGCCGTGCGGTTGGAGGCAGTGGGCAGCATCTCGTTGCGCGAGATCGCCAAACCGGTCCCGGGCTCGGACGACCTCCTGGTGCGGATCGAAGCCTGCGGTGTCTGCGGCACCGACCGGCATCTTTTCCGCGGCGAGTTCCCCTGCAGGCCGCCAGTGACACCCGGGCACGAATTCTCCGGCATCGTCGAGGCAATCGGCACCGCCGTCTCCGGCTTTGCCGTCGGCGACCGCGTCACCGGCGACCCCAACATCGCCTGCGGGCGCTGCGGCCATTGCCATGCCGGCCGCGTCAATTTGTGCGGCAATCTCACCGCCATCGGCATCCACCGCGACGGCGGCTTTGCCGACTATGTGGTGATGCCGCAGAAACAGGCCTTTGTCCTTCCCGCGAATCTGAAGCCGACACATGGTGCTTTCTGCGAACCGCTCGGCTGCTGCCTGCACGGCGTCGACCTTGCCGAGATCAAGCCAGGCAGCTCGGTGGTGGTGCTCGGCGGCGGCGTCATCGGCCTGCTCACCGTGCAACTGGCACGGCTGGCCGGGGCCACCACTATCATCCTGTCGACACGGCAAGCCTCGCGGCGAGCGCTTGCCAGCGAACTCGGTGCGACGGCGACGGTCGATCCCGCCGCCACCGATGTGATCGAGGCCATCGCCGGTCCGGCCGGACTGATGCCTGGTGGTGCCGACGTGGTGTTCGAATGCGCCGGTGTGTGCGAGACCGTCGAGCAGTCGATGCGGCTGGCAAGGGCGGGCGGCACCGTCGTTATCGTCGGCGTGACGCCGCAAGGCATGAAGGTGGAATTCGAGCCCTTCGACCTGTTGTTCCGCGAACTCAAGGTAGTGGGCTCATTCCTCAATCCCTACACGCATCGCCGCGCCGCCGAGCTTATCGCGTCGGGCGTGATCGAGATCGATCGGTTGATATCTAGGCAAGTCACGCTCGAAGAGGCGCCAGGGGTGATCGCCAATCCGCCGGCTCCGGGTGAAGTGAAGGTGCTGGTGGTACCAGCGATGGGCTGAGGTTCAGGCTTCGCGGCATTTGGCGATTGCCGTCGCCGTCGAGCAAAGAAAAGCCCCGGGGAACAAAAATGCCCCGAGGCTTTCGAAAAGCAAAGTACGATCGCCTACAGCTTGCCGTTGCGCTGCTGGACCATCATGAAGGTGTCGTAATTGTATTCGGCCACCTGCGCCCAGAGATAGTGCTCCTTGCGGAAGCCCTTGATCGATTCCCAGATCTTCTTGAACGGCGCGTTCGAGGCTTCCATTTCGGCGTAGACCTCGTTGGCCTTCTCGAAGCAGGCGGCCATGATCTCCTGGCTGAATGGGCGCAGTTTGGCGCCGCCGGCCACCAGCCGCTTCACCGCCGGGGGGTTCACATAGTCATATTTCTGCAGCATGTTGGCGTCCGCGGCCTGGGCGCACGTGCGCAGCAGCGACTTGTAGGTCGGCGAAAGCTCGTCGTATTTCGCCTTGTTGAACATCAGGTGGACGGTCGGGCCGCCTTCCCACCAGCCGGGATAGTAATAATAGGGCGCGACCTTGTAGAAGCCGAGCTTCTCGTCGTCATAGGGGCCGACCCATTCGGCGGCGTCGATGGTGCCTTTTTCCAGCGCCGGGTAGATGTCGCCGCCGGCGATCTGCTGCGGCACCACGCCGAGCTTCTGCACCACTTTGCCGGCAAAGCCGCCAATGCGCATCTTGAGGCCGGAGAGGTCGGCGACGGTGTTGATCTCCTTGCGGAACCAGCCGCCCATCTGCACGCCGGTGTTGCCGCCCGGCAGGCCGAACAGACCTTGCGTGGCGAGAAACTCATTGAACAGGTCGATGCCGCCGCCATGGTAGTGCCATGCATTCATGCCGCGCGCGTTGAGCGAAAAGGGCACCGCCGCACCCAGCGCCCATGTCGGGTCCTTGCCCCAGTAATAATATGCCACCGTGTGGCAGGCCTCGACCGTGCCGGCCGTGGTGGCATCGGCGGCCTGCAGGCCGGGAACAAGCTCGCCGGCGGCAAAGACCTGGATCTGGAAATTGCCGTCGGTGGCTTCCGACAGCATCTTGGAGAACACTTCGGCCCCGCCATAGATGGTGTCGAGCGACTTCGGGAAGGACGACGCCAATCGCCATGTCACCTTGGGGTTGGACTGGGCGATTGCCGGTGCGGCGAGCGTGGCCGCCGCCGCGGCTGCGCCGACGCCGGTGACGCCGGCCTTGCGGATAAATGAACGACGATCCATGCAGTTCCTCCCTTTTGGACCAACAAACCGACGTTCGGGAAATCCTCGGCTCCCGCATCGGTTCGCTCGAAACAATACACGGGCAAGGAGTCGAGTCCAGCACGCCGGCCGGATTTGATGGCGAAGCCATGCGACCCTGCAACTATAGTCTAACAGGCGGTTTCGTGGCCCATGCGACACGCTGAGACTTGGCTGGAAAAATGGCCGGGGATCGCTTATTTTAAAGGCAGGATATCCCTTGCCAGATGGAAGACAGACCCAAAATGCAGCAGCCGCTCGTCGCCATATCGACCGACGTCCGTCAGTTCGACAACTACACCTGGCATGCCGCCCCTCAACAATATCTGGAAGCAGCAATCGTAGGTGCCGGCGTTTTCCCACTGCTCGTGCCATCGTTCGGCGACCGGCTGGACTTCGACGAACTTCTGTCGTCGGTCGACGGCGTCATGCTGACGGGCTCGAAATCCAACGTCGACCCCTCGCTCTATGGCGGCGATGCCAGCGAAGCGAACGGCCCCTATGACACCGCGCGCGACGCCACGACGCTGCCGCTGATCCGCAAGGCGATCGAGCGCGGCGTGCCGCTGCTTGCCATCTGCCGCGGCATCCAGGAATTGAACGTGGCGCTCGGCGGCACACTGGGCACCGAGATCCAGGAGCGCGAGGGGTCGCTGGACCACCGTGCGGCGGTGAGCGACAAACAGGATGAGCGCTTCGCTATTCACCAGACCATTTCGATCAAGGCAGGCAGTTGCCTGGCCGGCGTGTTCGGCGCCGGCGACATCAAGGTCAATTCCTTGCATCGCCAGGCGATTGACCGGCTGGGATCGAAGCTCGAGATCGAGGCTGTCGCCACCGACGGCACGGTCGAAGCGGTTTCGGTCAAGGGTGCCCGCGCCTTCGCCGTCGGCGTCCAGTGGCATCCCGAATACTGGGTCAAGTCGGACAGCAATTCCGCCAAGATTTTTCGCGCTTTCGGCGATGCGGTGCGCCTGCATGCCGCCGCGAAAGCCGGCGCGCGGGCGGCGGCGGAGTAGTCAGTTTCCAGGTTTCAGGCCACCGTCTGATGCCAGCGACAGCAACGGCAGGGCCGGCGCGTAGGATTCGTAGCCATCGCCATCAGCCACGGCAAAGGTGACGATCGGATCGATGCCGTTGGCGTTGAAGGCAACGGTTCCGTCGTTTTGCTCGCGCCAGAATTTAGCCCGCTCGAGGCCCGGCAGGAGCCGTCGGCAATTCGGCGCCACCGTCAGCAGCGACAGGCCATCCGAGACCGAGGCGCCGCGCGTGACCGCGCATGCGCCTTCGTCGCCATTGGCAATCAGTCTGTAGGCATTGGAAGGCGTGGCCTCATTGGCAATGCTTTCCCCGCTGCCGTCATGAAACAGCTGAACGCCGCCAAACAGCGCGGCTGCACCGATCAATGCGAAAAGCGTTTTCATCATTCCTCATCCAGCACACAGGATGAAGAATGATTTCAAAGGGTTAAGCGGACGTTAATAAGTGTGGCAGTGCCACCGCTCAAGGGCGAGCCTTCACATGCGCCGTCTCGGGCACTGGTGTCAGCGGCCTGCGGTCGCTGAACCACGACACCAGATTGTCGACGCACAGATCGGCCATGGCGCGGCGTGTATGCTCCGAGGCCGAGCCGACATGCGGCAACAGAGAGGCGTTTGGTAAGTCGAGCAACGCCTTGGGGACATTCGGCTCGTCGGCGAAGACATCGAGCCCGGCGGCGGCGATGGTGCCGTCGGCGAGAGCGGCCGCAAGCGCCGCCTCGTCGACGGTGCTGCCGCGGCCGATGTTGACGAAGACGCCGTTCGCGCCGAGCGCCGACAGGATCTCGGCATTGACCGCTTTCTGTGTCGAAGCACCGCCGGGCGCCACCGAAATCAGCGTGTCGACTGCCTCGGCCAAGCCCTTCAGCGTGTCGTGGTATTGATAGGACAGGCCTTCGACCCGGCGTCGGTTGTGATAGGCGATCGGCAGGCTGAAGGCCTCCAGCCGCCGTGCAATGGCTTGTCCGATGCGGCCCATGCCGAAAATACCGACGCGGCGCGCGCGCAAGGTCAGCCGGCTCAGCGGATAGTTGCCCTTCTTCGCCCAGCTGCCGTCACGCAGCCAGGTTTCGGCACGCGGCAGGTCGCGCACCGTGTTGATCAGCAGCCCGATCGCGGTGTCGGCGACCTCTTCGGTCAGCACGTCGGGCGTGTTGGTGACCATGATGTTTTTCGCCGCCGCATGGCCGACATCGACCGAATCATAGCCGACGCCGAACGAGGCGATGAGTTCGAGCTTCGGCAACGCGTCCATCATCGCCGCACTGATGCCGGCAAAGGATGCGATGCCGCGCACCGTGCGGCGCATCTCGTCGGTGACCAGCGCGGGATCGGCGCGCTCGATGCCGATGCGATTGAACGTCTGGTCGATACGCGCGACGGCGTGGTCGCTGAAATCGGCCGGCACCAGAATGGCAACGGCTCCCAATTGTTCGGCCTTGGTCATGCACGCTCCACCGGCTTGCCGGTCGACTGGCGCACATGCAGTTCCGGCTTGATCAATTCCTGCGAGGGCCGCACCGTCTGCCCGTTGAGCTTGTCGAGCAGCGCACTGGCGGCGCGGCGGCCGACCTCGCGCTGGCCGTTCCAGACGGTGGTCAGCGCCGGCGTGGCTATCGCCGCCTCTTCGAGGTCATCATAGCCGGTGACGGAGATGTCGACGCCCGGCACAAGGCCGGCACGCGCAATGCCGTTCATCAGGCCGATGGCGACGAGGTCGTTCCAGCAGCAGGCCGCGGTCGGCCTGTCCTTCAGCGCCAGAAACTGCCCGGCGGCCTCGAAACCGGCCTGCTTGGTGCGCGGGCCTGATATGCGCCAGGACGGCCTGACGTCGAGTCCGGCTGCCTCCATGGCGTTCACATAGCCCTGGTAGCGATCGCGGCCGGTCGAGGTCTGGTCGGTGCCGCCGATCATGGCGATGCGCTTGTGGCCGAGCGAGATCAGATGGTTGGTGGCGAGGCCCGTGCCATAGGCATCGTCGCCGCGAAACACCGGCACGTCGGCGCCCTCGACGGTGCGTGCGATCAGCACCGCCGGCAGCCCATTCTCCTCGGCCATGACGATATCGGACGCCGGCGTGCCGATAGCCGGCGACATGATGACGCCATCGGCGCCGAGCTGCAGCAATGTATCGATGAAGGTGCGCTGTTTTTCGAGCTGATCGTAGTGATTGGACAGGATGAAGGTCTGTCGGCTGCGGTCGAGCTCACTCTCGATCGAGCGCAGAATCTCGGCGAAGAACGGGTTCATGATGTCGTGGACGACGACACCGACAATGCCCGAGCGCGAGGTGCGCAGGCTGGCGGCGCGGCGGTTGTAGATATAGCCGATGGCGCGCGCATGTTCCTTAATGCGGTCGCGCGTTGAGCCGGCAACCAGCGGGCTGTCGCGCAGTGCCAAGGATACGGTGGCCGTGGACACGCCGAGCGCATCCGCGATCGTCGACAGCTTGATCTTCTGTGCCAGCCTTTCGCTCCCCGTCGTTTTTTTAAACTGTTTAAGGGCGGCCTTATGCCATCGATCCGGGCCAAATCAAAGTTTTTTTGCCAGCGCCTCGGCCTCGACATCCGAGGCCGCACGGCTGCGCAGCCTGAGCCGATGTTCGCGATGGACGATGTAGAGGCCGCTGGCGACGATGATGGCAGCGCCGACCAGCGTCCAGCGGTCGGGGAACTGCTTGAAGACAAGCCAGCCCGAAATGATCATCCACACCATTTGCGAATAGGGATATGGCGCGAGCGCTGTGGTCGTCGCCAGCCGATAGGCCTGGACCAGCAACCAGTGGCCGACACCGCCGAACACGCCAAGCATGAGCAGCACGGACCAGTGCCAGCCATCATGCGGCAGGGAAAATGAAAACGGCAGCAAGGGCAGCAGCAGGACCGTCGGCGCCAACGCCGAGAACAAGATCAGGCTCTCCGGAGTCTCGGTCGCCGACATGCGGCGCGTCATGATGACATAGAAGCAGTTCGACAGCATCGAGCCGAGCGCGAAGAGATGTCCGATGCCGAAAACGCCGACACCGGGCCGCGTGATGATCAGGACCCCGGCGAAAGCGGCCAGGATAGCCAGCCAGCGCCGCCATCCGGCCCATTCGCCGAGCAGCGGCCCGGCAAGGGCGGTGATCACCATCGGCCCGAAGAAATAGATCGACGTCGTCTCGGCCAGTTGCAGGGAGCGCAGCGCCAGGACATTGAACATGGTCGAGCCGAACAGGAACGCGCCGCGCATCACATGCGCCGGCAGGTTGACCGGCCGAAATCGCCTCGGTTCGCGCCAGCCACGCAGCAGCGCTCCAACCAGCACGACATGCACGGCAAAGCGCACCCAGGCGACGATCAGGACGGAGACGCCGGCCAGGACGAGATATTTGCTGCTGGTGTCGAGGAAGGTGAAGAAGACATAGGTGTTCAGCATGCACAGGATCGCCACCGGCGGCGTCGCGCTTTCGACATGTCTTTGGGAAGGATTCACGTGCAGGCCGGGGAAAAGCTGGGCTGGAACCCCACCTTTGCGGGAATTGCGGCTTGCCGGCAAGCCAATTGTCGCCCGCAGCCGCGCCTAAGCTCGCTGGTACAACAACAGTCGGCGTCAGGCTTAGCCTTCGGGCGCTACGCGTGCATGCGGGCGCCCTTGGTTATCTTGTCGACCACCTTCTTCTCGGCACGCAGCGCTATGCCGACCACCTTGGCATCTTCGGGCGCGAACTCGGCAAAGACGGCGCGGTTGGCGGCATCGAAGCCGGTCGAGAACATCTCCTCGACATAGAGCGAGGTGGTGACGCCGCGTTCCAGCGCACGCCGATGGATCGCACTCATCGTTGCCTGGTCGGTCGAGAGCACGATGACCGGCTGGATCGACAGGGGATTGTAGAGATTGCCGGCGCGGTCGCGATAGGGCTCGCCGATGATGTCGGGGAATTGGGCGACAATGCCGCTGGTCAGGAAGGCGGTGACGTTGAGTTTCTGCCAGACGGCCAGGTCTTGCCGCAGTACGATTGCAAATTTCGTATCGAACATGAGAAAACAAGCCATTCAAGGTTAGGCCCCGTGTAACGAGACTGAAGTAGACGATGTCGTTCGATCTAGACCGCCAGGCCTTCGAGGGTCTTGGACGTTTGTGCGCCGATGCCGCTGAAAACTGCATCATCTCCGCTCGCGACCCCGCGGGGATGGAGCGCATCGAGGCGCGGTTTCACGGCAGCGCCTTCGATCCGCATCGCCACGACACCTACGCGATCGGGGTGACGCTGCGCGGCGTGCAGACCTTCCGCTATCGCGGCGCGGCACGGCTGAGCCTGCCCGGCCAGGTCATCGTGCTGCATCCGGACGAGTTGCACGATGGCGGCGCCGGCACGGAAGAAGGCCTGCGCTACAGGATGCTCTATCTTGAGCCGTCACTGATGTTCGACTGTCTCGGCGGCACGGCGCTGCCCTTCGTCAGGGACGGCGTGGTGGCGGACGAGGCCTTCTGCGCGACCCTGCTGTCGGCGCTCGGGCCGTTGGAGCAGGAACTCGACGAGTTGTTCGTCGACGACTTCCTGGCGCGACTGATGCAAAGTCTGAACCGGCATGCCGGCAAGCCGGCAAAGCCAATAGCCGGGACGGCGTGGCGGGCGGCGACACTGGCGGGTGAGTATCTCACGGAAAACCTCGACCGGCCCGTGCATTCGGGTGAGTTGGAAGCCGTCACGGGTCTCGACCGCTATGCCCTGTCGAGACATTTCCGCGCGGCCTTCTCGACCAGCCCGCATCGTTTCCTGGTAATGCGCCGGCTTCAGCGCGCGCAGGATGATCGCCGCCGGCGTGCCCTTGGCACAGATCGCGATCGAGGCCGGCTTCAGCGACCAGAGCCACTTCAACAGGCAATTCAAGAAAGCGTTCGGCATGACGCCGGGCCGTTGGTCGTCCTTGATCCACGGAAATACCGCGGCAGCCTGACGGCCGGAGAGATCAGTCATCCGACTCGGCGTCGTCATCGATCAGCACCAGTTCCTCGTTGGAGAGGTTGGCCTCGATGCGGGCGAGCAGCTTGAACAGCGCCTTCTGGTCCTTCTTGTCGAGGCCCTTAAGCGCCTGCTTTTCGGTCTTCTTCACCGATTTCTCAATGGCGCGGATGGTTTCACGGCCGGTATCGGTGAGGAAGATATGGGCCTGGCGGGCATCGGAGTCCGACGCGCGTTTCTCCAGAAAACCCTGTGCCTGCAGCCGGTTGATGGTCTTGGTGATGGTCGGCGGACGCACGCCAAGACGCCCGGCGAGATTGCCCGGCGTCTGGCCGTCCTCACGGTCCAGCGCCAGCATGATCTGGTCCTGGCCGGCGTAAAAGCCATGCGCCAGGAGCCGCGCGGCCAGCGCGGTCCTTGCCAGCCTTGCCGCTGAATGCAGCCGGCTCATCGTTGCAGTCTTGTCCGCCTTGGCCATGGTCATCCCTCTTCGGCCGTACCGGTGCGCACAGCATAGACGCAGCCGGCCGGTTGGCAATCGACGATCGAAAAAGATTCCGGCATCCGAAACAGCTTTGCCGGCAAGCATTCGCGGTGTCCGCCGTGGTGATGCCAGATGTTTATTTCAGTTAGATGACAAACGAGTTTCGGGTGAAGGGAATTCGGAGCGACCACTGCGTGAATGCGATCCGACGACCGGACAGCCCTGGCAAGAGGCCCGTTGATCATTCCGTCGCCGGGGACGGCGGCCGCTTCCGCGGCCATGATGCCGGGACAATCCCGGTCGGCAGCTTTGGCCCATGGTTTGCCCCGTGCAAAAGCCCGGCGCACATCCTATATGGAACCGACAATCCCTTTTCGCGGCCTGAATTTCAGGGCCCAGTCATTTCGAGGCAAGCCATGAGCGAAGCGCAGACACAGATCCCCGTAACCGTCCTCACCGGCTATCTCGGCGCCGGCAAGACGACGCTGCTCAACCGCATCCTGTCGGAAAACCACGGCAGGCGCTACGCCGTCATCGTCAACGAATTCGGCGAGATCGGCATCGACAACGACCTGATCGTGGAATCAGACGAGGAGATCTACGAGATGAACAATGGCTGCGTCTGCTGCACGGTGCGCGGCGACCTGATCCGTGTCGTCGAGGGCCTGATGCGGCGGCCCGGCCGCTTCGACGCCATCGTCGTCGAGACCACGGGTCTCGCCGATCCTGTGCCGGTGGCGCAGACCTTCTTCATGGACGACGACGTGCGCTCCAAGACCAAGCTCGATGCCGTGGTGGCCCTGGTCGACGCCAAGCACCTGCCGCTCAGGCTCAAGGATTCCAAGGAAGCCGAGGACCAGATCGCCTTCGCCGACGTCGTCGTGCTCAACAAGACCGACCTCGTCACCCCGGAAGAACTTGCCATGGTCGAGGCGACGATCCGCGCCATCAACCCTGCCGCCAAAATTCACCGCACGACGCGCGCCGGCGTCGCCCTGTCGGAAGTGCTCGACCGCGGCGCCTTCGACCTGTCCAGGGCGCTGGAGAACGATCCGCATTTCCTCGAAGCGCATGATGAACATGATCACCATGACCACGATCATGATCATCACGACCATGATCATCATCACCACGATGGGCACGACCACCACCATCACGCTCATCCGTCCGACATCCATGACGTGACGGTGCAGTCGGTGTCGCTGCGCGGCGGCGAGATGGACCCGAAGAAATTCTTCCCGTGGATCGAGAAGGTCACCCAGATGGAAGGCCCTAACATCCTGCGGCTGAAAGGCATCATCGCGCTCAAGGGCGATGACGAGCGCTATGTCATCCAAGGCGTGCACATGATCATCGAGGGCGACCACCAGCGCGCCTGGAAGGACGGCGAAAAGCACGAAAGCCGGCTGGTGTTCATCGGACGCGAACTCGACGCTGAACGGCTGAAGAAGAGCTTTGACGCCTGCCAGGCCTAGGTTCAGCCACACGATTCAAAGCTTGAATTGTGCGATACGTACACATATCATGTGTACGTATCGCGATGAGGAATGACCATGCCTAGACCTGCGGACAACAAGACCGAGCGCTACCAAATCCGCATTCCCCCTTCGGAGAAGGCGATGATCGCGCGCGCCGCTGCGCTCTCGCACAAAGACATGGCAGACTTCATCCTCGATAAGATCGTGCCTGCGGCGCAGGCGGTGATTGATGCGGCTGAAGTGACGAAGGTGTCCGACCGCGACTTTAAGCGCATCCTGGACCTGCTGGAACACCCGCCAAAACCCAACGCCAGGCTCAAGGCGGCGATTGCGGCCTTGCCGGACACTTTGTGACTCTTCCGTCCTGGCACGAGGAGCCA
Organism: Mesorhizobium sp. B2-5-7; assembly: GCF_006440875.1. Lineage (NCBI taxonomy): Bacteria > Pseudomonadati > Pseudomonadota > Alphaproteobacteria > Hyphomicrobiales > Phyllobacteriaceae > Mesorhizobium > Mesorhizobium sp. B2-5-7. The sequence continues at coordinate 226,144 of NZ_VFUO01000003.1, forward strand.
ATAGCAAAACGCCACGATCGAGCGTCCTTCGATTGTGGCGACCTGCAGATGAACGAATTTCTGCAGCGGTTCGCGCGACAGAGTCATGATCAGAATGCGGCCAAGACCTTCTGCGCGATCGGCGATACAGCTTCGGAACGTGTACTCGGTTTTTATACGATCGCGCCGTCCGCCGTCGCTCATGAAGCCGTTCCCGCAGCCCTGACGAGAGGCTTGGCACGACACGAAGTTTCCGGCTTCAAGCTTGGCCGTCTTGCCACCGATCGCACCGTCGCCGGGCAAGGCCTCGGAGGTCAGTTGCTTGCCGCGGCGGCATTGCGCTGCCTGCGGCTTGCGGGAGAAGGGGGCGGCATTCTGCTCATCATCGACGCCAAGAGCGAGCGGGCGGCAAAGTGGTATGCAAGCTACGGCGCCGAGCGTCTCACAGGATCGGATTTGACTCTGGTAATGCCGTTGGCAGCATTCGCTGCGGATCTACGAGCCAAGGGGCTGCTTTGACGCCTGCCCCTTCATCACTTGCCAATCCCGATGGTTGTCGGAACCGCAAACGTCGAGTAAGCCGCCTCTACAATTCTAATCCAGTCGAACAAAGATAACCCATGCCCACAGTTGCCCCGCTTGATCTCGAAGGCCATTGCGTCGCCGCCGTCTTCCTCGGCGACGTGCCGCATTTCGCGCTGGCCGATGGTGCTGTCCATCGGCTCGACAATGGCCACAAGACGGTGCAGGCCAATGACGGGCTGCTTGCCGCCTTCCATGACGCGGCCAACGACCGGCTGATCACCGGCGGCGAGGACGGCAAGGTTTTTGCCGTGAAAGCCGGCGGCGAGACCCAGGAGGTGGCGAACGCGGGAAAAAAATGGATCACCAGCGTTGCCGCCGGGCCGCAAGGAGCCATCGCCTATGCCACGGGCAAGACCGCCTTCGTGCGCTTCGCCGATGGCAAGACCCGGGAATTTGCCCATCCGCGCTCGGTCGAGGGGCTGGCCTTCTCGCCCAAGGGCATGCGCTTCGGCGTCGCCCGCTACAATGGCGCGACGCTGCATTTCCCCGCCGCCGAGGGCAAGCCGGTGGAACTGGAATGGGCGGGCGCGCACACCGGCATCACCTTCTCGCCGGACGGCGCCTTTCTGGTCACCACCATGCAGGAAAACGCCCTGCATGGCTGGAAGCTGGCCGACGGCAAGCACATGCGCATGAGCGGCTATCCCGGCAAGGTCAAAAGCCTGTCATGGAGCGTGAAAGGCAAGTGGCTGGCCAGTTCCGGCGCGCCGGCGGCGATCGTCTGGCCGTTTTCGGGCAAGGACGGCCCGATGGGCAAGGCGCCGCTGGAACTCGGCACGCGCGGCAATGCCATGGTGACGGCGGTCGCCTGCCATCCGAGCCAGGACGTCGTCGCAGTCGGTTACGACGACGGCATGGTGATGGCCGTGCGCTTTTCCGACGCCAAAGAAGTGCTTTTGCGGCGACCGGGCAAGGGCGCCATCACCACGATGATGTGGGACAGGGAAGAACGCCGCGTCGCCTTCGGCAGCGCCGCCGGCGACTGTGGCGTCATCGACATCACGGCCTAGCCGGGATGGCCGATCACTCGGCCCCGCAGGAGATCTTGCCGGTCAGATCGACGGGCTTGCCGTCGCTTTCCTTGTCGGCGGTGCTGTCATAGACAGCGAGCTTGTAATGCCCGTCATAGACGCCCTCGTCGCTGGCCCTGGTCAGGATCGTCAATTCGACCGAACTGTAGATCTTGGCGACCTGCTGCTCGTGGTAGATGTTTAGCCGCAGTTCCTTGTCGTCGAGCCAATACTGGGTGAGGTTCGCATCCTCGAACACCGTCTTGCGCAATGGATCACCCGTGGGCCTTGCCTTGATTTCGAGGTCGCCGCGGAAATTGAAAGTCGGGCCGCCCATGCCCGTGGTGACGCCGGCATCAACCTGGAATTTGACCTGTGGATCATCGACGGTGCACCAGATACCGCCGGTCGCGAACGCCGTACCGGCCGACAGGAAGAGCATGGTCACGCAGATGATCGTCCGCATTCTTTCCCCGCTTGTCGTTGCCGACAGCATTGGCGCCGACTTCGCAAGTGGGGTCAAGCGCCCGCCGCAGGCGACTGAGCCAATGCAGAACGGACGCACGGCCAATTGCCGTTGCGGAGGTGGATTGGGTAAGTAGGAATGAGCCAGAGGGATTTTCATGCACGGCAGCGATAGTTCAAAGACCATCGGCGGGATCAGCCGCGACCGCATCGCGCAATTGCGCGAGACGGAGGGGGCAGCCTTTCGCGAGGCGCGGCCGAGATCACAAACCAAGGTCGGCAACGGCCTGCCCGGCTTCTTCGGCGGCGTGCCGATGCACTGGATGAACGATTGGCCGACACCGTTTCCGATCCTGGTCGACAGCGCCCGAGGCGCCACGATCACCGACATGGACGGCAACAAGCTCGACGATTTCTGCCTCGGCGACACCGGTTCGATGTTTGGCCATTCGCCTCCACCGGTGGCGCGCGCCATTCGCCGCCAGGCCGGGCGCGGCCTGACCTATATGCTGCCTTCCGAGGATGCGCTGGCCATCGGGCCGCTGCTGCAGCAGCGCTTCGGCCTGCCGTTCTGGCAGATCGCGACCACGGCGACCGACGCCAATCGCTTTGCGCTGCGCGTCGCCCGCGCCGTCACCTCCAGGGAGAAGATCCTGGTCTTCAACGGCTGCTATCACGGCTCGGTGGACGAGACGATGGTGCGGCTGATCGACGGCAAGCCCGTCAACCGGCCGGGACTGGCGGGCGAATTCCGCGACCTGACCCGCACGGCCAACGTCATCGAGTTCAACGACGTTGCCGCACTGGAAGCCGCGCTCAAGGACAGGGACGTTGCCTGCGTCATCGCCGAGCCGGTGCTGACCAATTCCTGCATGGTACTTGCCGACCCTGGCTACCATGATGCGCTGCGAAAATTGACGCGTGAAGCCGGCACCCTGCTCTTGATCGACGAGACGCATACGATCTCGACCGGTCCTGGTGGTTACACCAGTAAATATGGGCTGGAGCCCGACTTGTTCGTGCTCGGCAAGCCGATTGCCGGCGGCGTGCCGGCGAGCGTCTGGGGCATGAGCGAGGAGGTCGCCTCGCGCTATGCCGACTATAACAGGACGAAAGAGCCGGGATATTCCGGCATGGGCACGACGCTGTCGGCCAACCCGCTGCAGTTCGCCGCTATGCGCGCCACGCTCGAGGAGGTGATGACGCAAGAGAATTACGACCGCATGGATCATCTGGCGCGGCGGCTCGATGCCGGGCTGAACGGCGTGATCGATCGTTACAATCTGCCCTGGCATGTCTCCCGCGTCGGGGCACGCGTCGAGTTCATCTGCGCGCCCGGCCCGCTGCGCAATGGTGCCGAGGCGGAAATTGCGCATGCGCCGGAACTGGAGGCTGCCATCCATGTCGCATTGGTCAATCGCGGCGTGCTGATCGCACCGTTCCACAACATGATGCTGATCTCGCCGGCAACGTCAGGCACCCAGGTCAACCGGCTGATCGCCGCGTTCGGCGCGGTTGCGGCAAAGCTTTCGGCGTGAGACAAGCGCCCAAGCCAAATTTGAGTGCGATCATGACCTCACCTTCGGGCTCGACGCCCACCGAGGCGCAAGCCTTCCTCGACGCCCATCCCGAGATCGAGGCCTTCGATATCGTGCTGACCGACGCCAATGGTGTGGGGCGCGGCAAGATCGTGCGCAGGCATGAGCTGAAAAGCATTTTCGAGGGCGGCCGGCATATGCCGATCTCCATTCTCGGCCTCGACATCACCGGCGAGGATGTGCACGAAACCGGGCTGATCTGGGACAGCGGCGACGGAGATCTGAGGGCCTGGCCGATTCCGGGCACGCTGGTGCCGCTTTACGGCACGAAGCCACCGCGCGGCCAACTGCTGATGGCGATGTATCATCTCGACGGCCAGCCAATGTCGTCGGATCCGCGGCTGGCGCTTGCCCGGCAGGTCGGCATATTGGCGGCCAAGGGACTCTATCCCGCCGGTGCCTTCGAGCTCGAGTTTTTTCTGCTGGCCAATGAGCGCGACGCCGACGGCAAGGTGCAGCCGGCGCGCGCGGTGCTCGATGGCCGCGTCTCGGGCAAGACCGAAGTTTATTCAGTCGACCATCTGCACGGCATGGAGCCGTTGTTCTCCGACATCTACGCCGCCGCCAAGGCGCAAGGCATTCCGGCCGAGACGGTGATTTCCGAATATGCGCCCGGCCAGTACGAACTGACGCTGAATTACCGCAAGGACGTGATGCGGGCGGCCGACGATCTGGTCATGCTGAAGCGGCTGGTGCGGGCGCAGGCGCGCCGCCATGGTGTCACCGCCTGCTTCATGGCCAAGCCGATCGAGAAATATGCCGGCTCCGGTATGCATTTCCATGTCTCGCTGCAGGACAAGGACGGCCGAAACGTCTTTGCGGAAGCCGCCGGCGAGAGCTGGTCGCTGCCGCTGCTGCGTGGCCTCGGCGGGCTGATCCAGACCATGGCGGAATCAATGCTGGTGTTTGCGCCGCATGCCAATTCCTGGCGGCGCTTCGTCTCGCAATCCTATGCGCCGGTGGCGCCGAGCTGGGGCGTCAACAACCGCTCGGTAGCGTTGCGCGTGCCGGCCGGCGATGCAAAGAACCGGCGCATCGAGCATCGTCCATCAGGCGTCGACGCCAATCCGTATCTGATTGCCGCGACGGTGCTTGCCGGCATCGTCAAGGGCCTCGACGAAGGGCTCGATCCCGGCCCCGAAACGACCGGCAATGGCTATGAAGCGGCAATCACCCGCACGACGATGCCGGCCGATTGGCGGGCCGCCATCGAAGCGGCCAAGGCGTCCAGCTTCCTGAAGGGCGCGCTCGGTGAGGACCTGCACCGCACCTTTGTGGCGATCAAGCAGTCCGAGTACCTGCGCGTGGCGCGCACGGTAAGCGAGCTGGACTATCATCTCTATCTGCACGAAGTCTGATGCGGGAGACCGGCGGCGATCACTTTTTCGCCGTCACCATCAAATGAGATGGCGCATTGGCCTATTAGAACATATCATGAACAAATGAGCGCACTCCCTGTTCGTGAGAAACTGGCAATCCTGTCCGACGCCGCCAAATACGACGCCTCCTGCGCCTCATCGGGCGCGGCGAAGAAGGATTCTTTGAAATCCGGCGGCATCGGCTCCACCGAAGGCATGGGCATCTGCCATTCCTACGCACCGGACGGCCGCTGCATCTCGCTGCTGAAAATCCTGCTGACCAATTTCTGCATCTACGACTGCAGCTATTGCATCAACCGCTCGTCCTCGAATGTGCGGCGCGCCCGCTTCGGCATCGACGAGGTGGTGAAGCTGACCATGGATTTCTACCGGCGCAATTATGTCGAAGGGCTTTTCCTGTCCTCGGGCGTCATCCGTTCGCCTGACGAGACCATGGGCGAGATGGTCGAGGTGGCGCGGCGGCTGCGGCTGGAGGAAAAATTCTCCGGCTATATCCATCTCAAAACCATCCCCGAGAGTTCGGCGGACCTGATCGAGAAGGCCGGGCTCTATGCCGACCGCCTGTCGATCAATGTCGAATTGCCCACCGACGAGGGCGTGAAGAAGCTGGCGCCGGAAAAGAGGCCGGAGACAATCCGGCTTTCCATGGCCAATTTGCGCCGGAAGATGGAGGAAAAAGCCGAGCCGACGTTGCGGACCAAAAAACGCGAACGCTTCGCCCCGGGTGGCCAGTCGACGCAGATGATCATTGGCGCGGACAACACCTCCGACGACGGCATCCTGCACGCCAGCGCCCGGCTGTATGGCAGCTACCATTTGCGGCGCGTCTATTACTCGGCCTTCAGTCCGATCCCCGATTCCTCGTCATCGCTCCCGCTCCGGAAGCCGCCGCTGATGCGCGAACACCGGCTCTACCAGGCCGACTGGCTGATGCGCTTCTACGGATTTTCGCAGCCTGAAATCCTGGCCGGCAGCAGCGATGGCATGCTCGATCTCGCCATCGATCCGAAACTTGCCTGGGCGCTGCGCAACCGGGGACGCTTCCCCGTCGACGTCAACCGCGCCGACCGCGAAGCGCTGCTGCGCGTGCCTGGCCTGGGAACCAAGGTTGTCGCGAAAATCCTCGAAACCCGCCGCTACCGGCGACTGCGGCTCGAGGATGTCGGCCGGCTCTGCCATTCGATCGCCAAGCTCAGGCCCTTCATCATCGCCGAAGGCTGGTCGCCAGGCGCGCTCACAGACGAGGCCGGACTGCGCGGCAAGATCGTGCAATCCTGCGAACAACTGGCGCTGTTTTGACGATGCCGCCAGCCGAGCTCGACCTCACCCGCCACACCGTTTGGCTTGAAAGCCAGACCGATTTCGCCGGCTGGCGCGACGCGGCTCGGCGGCTGGCGTTGAATGAGGTCAGCCCCGGGGACATCAGCTGGCATGTCGTAGCCGGTCTCGACCGGCCGCCAAGCGAATTGCCTGACGTGCCGCAGGGCGCTGAGCTCAATGTGCCACGCGATTTCATCGGCCACGCCGAGACCGCCTTCTGCCATTCCGATCCCGGACGTTTCGCCTTTCTCTACAGGCTGCTGTGGCGGCTGCGCACCGAGCCCAAATTGCTGGCGATCGCATCGGATCCCGACACCAAACGGCTTGAAACCATGGAAAAGGCGGTGCGGCGCGACAGCCACAAGATGCACGCCTTCGTCCGCTTCCGGAAGATCGGTGACGGCGAGGATGAACACTATGTCGCCTGGTTCGAACCCGACCATTTCATCGTCGAGCGCAATGCGGATTTCTTCATCAGGCGTTTTACCGGCATGCGCTGGACGATCCTGACGCCTTACGCGTCCGCCGATTGGGATGGCGAGAGGCTGGCGATCGGGCCGGGCGCGGCCAAGGGCGATGCGCCAGACAAGGACGACACCGAGACGCTGTGGAGGACTTATTTCGAGCACATCTTCAATCCGGCACGCCTCAAGGTGAAGGCCATGCAAAAGGAGATGCCGAAGAAATATTGGCGGAACCTTCCCGAGGCCTCGCTCATTCCTGACTTGATCGCAGGAGCGGACGAGGCCGCTAGGGATATGATTGCGAAGATGCCGACAACGCCCGCGCCGCACCACGCCAAGGTGCAGGCGAGGCACTGGCCTAAGCATGAGCCTACCGAAGCGCCTGATGACCCCGACGCGCACACGGTTTCCGAATTGCGCGAGGCCGCCAAGGGATGCCGCCGCTGTCCGCTTTGGCGCGATGCGACGCAGACCGTATTCGGCGAGGGGCCTGACAACGCCAAGGTGATTTTCGTCGGCGAACAGCCGGGCGACCAGGAAGACCTCGCCGGCCAGCCGTTCGTCGGCCCGGCGGGCAAGGTTTTCGATGCCATATTGGACGATGCCGGGGTCGACCGGCTGAAGGTCTACGTCACCAACGCGGTCAAGCACTTCAAATTCGAACCGCGCGGAAAACGCCGCATCCACTCCAAGCCGAATGTCGGCGAGGTTCAAGCCTGCCGCTGGTGGCTAGACCACGAGTTTGACCTGATCAAGCCGAATCTCGCCGTGGCGCTCGGCGCCACGGCGGCGCTATCCCTGCTTGGCAAGGCGGTCCCGGTGACCAAGATGCGGGGCCAGGTGATCGAACGCGAGGATGGCTTGCGTGTCTTCCTCACCATCCATCCGTCTTTCATCCTGCGCATTCGGGATCACGCCGACAAAGAAGCCGAACGCGAGCGGTTTTTGCAGGATATGAGGCAGGTGAAGAAGCTGATGGCAGCTTGATCTGCCGGTTTAGCGAACGAGAATTGCCCTGAGATCATTCACGTTCGTGCCGGTCGGGCCGGGCACGAAGAGATCGCCAACGGCATTGAAGGCCGTCCAGGCATTGTTTCCGGCCAGCATCGCCTTGGCATCCACACCCGCCGCGCGCATCCGCGAAACGGTCGAGCCGTCGGCGAAGGCGCCGGCATTGTCTTCCGAGCCGTCGATGCCGTCGGTATCTGCGGCAAGAGCGTGAATGCCTTCGATGCCATTGATGCCGATGGCGAAGGCAAGCAGGAATTCCGAGTTGCGGCCACCCTTGCCTTTGGCCCGCAACGTGACGGTGGTCTCCCCGCCCGACAGGATCAGAACCGGCTTTTGGAAGGGCCGGTTGCGCGTCGCCACTTCGCGGGCGATGGCCGCGTGGACGCCGCCGACCTCGCGTGCTTCGCCTTCGATGGCATCGGAGAGGATGACGGCTTCGATGCCTTGCCGCCTCGCTTCCACCGCTGCCGCTTCCAGCGACACGCCGGCCGATGCGATCAGATGCACCTCGTTGCGCGCAAAGCGCTGATCGCCGGGATCTGGGGCGTCGGCCGCCGGCGACTGGATATGCGCCATGACCGCGTCCGGCAGTTTCATGCCATAGGCTGATATAGAAGCCAGGGCATTCTCACGGCTGCCGACATCGGGAACGGTTGGGCCGGAGGCGACAAGGGCCGGATTGTCGCCGGGGATGTCGGAGACCACCAGCGACACCACCTTGGCCGGCCAGGCCGCGGCAGCCAGCCGGCCGCCTTTGATGGTGGAGAGGTGTTTGCGGATGGTATTCATCGCCGCGATCGGCGCGCCGGAGGCAAGCAGCGCCTCGTTGACGGCGATCTCGTCGGCCAGCGTCAGGCCGGCGGCCGGAGACGGCAGCAGCGCCGAACCGCCGCCGGAAATCAGCGCCACGACCAGATCGTCCGCTGTCAGCCCTTGCACCTTCTCCAGCAGGCGCCGCGAGGCCTCGAGCCCGGCAGCGTCCGGCACCGGGTGTGCGGCCTCGATGATCTCGATGCGCTCGCATTTGGCGCCATAGCCGTAGCGGGTAACGACCAGGCCTTCGATCGTCTCATCCCAGACCTTCTCGAAGGCCGCCGCCATCTGCGCCGAGCCCTTGCCGGCACCGATGACGATGGTGCGGCCCTTCGGCTTTGCCGGCAAATGATCGCGAATGGTCTTTTCCGGATCGGCGGCCGCGACGGCGGCGTCGAAGATGGAGATGAGGAAGGATTCGGGATCGAGCACGGTCATCCTTGGCTGCCATCGGCGATTTGCGAATAGCCGCAAGGCTGGCCCCGCCCCTCATCCGCCTGCCGGCACCTTCTCCCCGTATAGTGACGGGGAGAAGGGAAGCGCTCCAGCGTTGGTACGCCCCTCTCCCCGTCTCTATACGGGGAGAGGGTGAGGGTGAGGGGGAGGGGCAGCGCTGACGTCACGATTTTTCTTCCGGCGGCAGAGCAAGCTGGCCTGCATCGATGGCCAGGTAATCGCACAGCGCATCGACCACCACGCCATGATCCTGGCGCTCAGGCAGGCCAGAGACCGCGATCACGCCGATGACACCGACGCCCTTGACCGCAACCGGAAAGCCGCCGCCGGCCAACACATAGTCAGCAATATCGAGCCCCTCGCCGATCTTGAAGGTGCGGTCGGGGCGCTGCTGCTCCAGCACCAGCCGGTAAGTGCTTCTGAGATAGCGCTTCACGACATTGATTTTGCGCCGCGCCCAGTCGGGATTGGAAGCGTTCGAGCCCGGCATCGCGGCATAGAACAGCGGCCGGTCGAAGGTCCTGATGTCGACGATGATGGGCAAGTCTTCCCGGAGCGCCCGGTCGCGGATGGCCGAACCGATCTCGAAGGCGACAGCCTCGTCGAAGGCCGTGAAGACAAGCGTCTCTTCCTGTCTCTTGATCAGAGCGATGTCGTCAGCAACGGCCATGTCGTTCCCCTGTCAACTTCGCCGCACGCTTTGACCGATGGCTGCCGCCGGGTCAAGCGGGGAACACGCCGCAGTGCTAAATTGCGATGTCGCTCTTGGCAGGCCGCCCCGCGACATAGACCTCGCGCACCGCGCGGTCGTCTCCCAGCGTCTGCAGCAGGAACAGTTCCTGCGCCAGCGTCTCGACCGTTTCCATCCTGAGCCGCATCGCCGGCGTCGCCCTGGCATCGAGCACGACGATATCGGCGTCGGTGCCATCCTCCAGCGTGCCGATCCTGTCCGCCACCGACAGCGCCTCGGCGTTGCCACGCGTGATCTGCCAGAATGACTGGAACGGGTTGAGCTTCTCACCATTGAGCGCGATTACCTTGTAGCCCTCTTCCATGGTACGCAGCATCGAATAGTTGGTGCCGCCGCCGACATCGGTGGCGGTCGCGATGCGCAATGGCTTGTCGCGGCAGCGAAAGCGCTGATAGTCGAACAGGCCGGAGCCGAGGAACAGGTTGGAGGTCGGGCAGAATACCGCCACCGAACCGCTGTCCGACAGCGCGTCCGCCTCACGCTCCGACAAATGAATGCAATGACCGAACAGGCTCTTTTTGCCAAGCAGCCCGTAATGTTCGTACACATCGGTGTAGTCGCGCGACCAGGGGTAGAGCTGTTGCGTGAAGGCGATCTCGGCGTGGTTTTCCGACAGATGCGTCTGCATGTGCAGGTCGGGATGTTCGCGGCACAGCGCGCCGGCCATCTCCATCTGCTCCGGTGAGGAGGTGATGGCGAAGCGTGGCGTGATGGCATAAAGCTGGCGGCCCTTGCCGTGCCACTCGGCGATCAGCGCCTTGGTGTCGTCATAGCCGGATTGCGGTGTGTCGAGCACGCCTTCGGGCGCGTTGCGGTCCATCATCACCTTGCCGGCGATGTTGAGCATGTCGCGCGCGTGCGACTCGGCGAAGAAGGCTTCCGCCGACGCCTTGTGCACCGAACAGTAAGCGGCGACCGTCGTCGTGCCATGGCGCACCGTCTCATCAAGGAACAGGCGCGCGATGCGGCGGCCATGCTGCGCGTTGGCGAATTTTGTTTCCTCTGGAAAGGTGTAGGTGTTCAGCCAGTCGAGCAGTTCGGCGCCATAGGAAGCGATGATCTGCATCTGCGGGAAATGCACATGGGCATCGATGAAGCCCGGCAGCAACAGATGCGGCCGGTGATCGATTTTTTTTGTCCCCTCGCCCGCCTGTTTCTCGACATCGGCGTAGGCGCCCGATGCAACGATCCTGCCGCCGCTTATCAGCAGGCCACCATCTTCCTCGTAGCGCCAGGCGGAGTGGTCGTCGATGGCTAGCGGCCAGCGCACGAAGGACAGCGTGCGGCCGCGCAGAAGTGTCGAGGTCATGCTTATTTCCCCGCGCCTTCGAACCAGGCGACCAGCAGCGCCCGCTCCTTGTCGGTGATCTCTGTGACATTGGCGGGCGGCATGGCGTGGCTGCGGCCTGCCTGCAGGTAAATCTCGCGGGCATGATCAGCAATGCCCGCGTCCGTATCCAGCATCACCCCCTTGGGCGCGTGGTAGATGCCCTCGTAGACCGGCTCCGCGGCATGGCACATCGAGCAGCGGCCAAGCACGGTGTCGCGCACCGCCGGGAAATGCGCCGAAGCGATATAGACTTGCGCCGAGGCGGAAACCTTGGGTTCACCGGTCAGCACCTTCGGCACGGTCGACAGCCAGATGATGATGAGGAACAGGACAAGGGCGCCCAGCCAGGTCCAGTGCGGGTTGCCGGCACGTTTGTGCACGCTGTTGAAATAGTGGCGGATCAAGACACCGATGATGAACACCAGCGAGGCGATGACCCAGTTGAACTGCGTCCCGAACGCCAGCGGATAGTGGTTCGACAGCATCAGGAACAGCACGGGGAGCGTCAGATAGTTGTTGTGGAGCGAACGCTGCTTGGCGATCTTGCCGTACTTCGGATCCGGCTTGCGTCCTGCGATGAGGTCGGCGACGACGATCTTCTGGTTCGGAATGATGACCATGAAGACATTGGCCGACATGATCGTCGCGGTGATGGCGCCAAGATGCAGGAAGGCGGCGCGGCCGGTGAACAGATGCGTCAGTCCCCAGGCGATGAACACCAGCACGCAATAGAGAACCAGCATCAGGCCGGTGTCGCTTTTGCCGAGCGGCGAGCGGCACAGGAGATCATAGACCACCCAGCCGACGCCGATCGTCGCCATCGACAGCAGGATGCCTATTGGCACCGACATCGGCAGCACATTGGGATCGATCAGGAACAGGTCCGCTCCGGCGTAATAAACCACGCACAGCATGGCGAAACCGGACAGCCAGGTGGCGTAGGATTCCCACTTGAACCAGGTCAGATGCTCGGGCATCTCGGCCGGCGCCACCAGATATTTCTGGATGTGGTAGAAGCCACCGCCATGCACCTGCCATTCCTCGCCGAAGGCGCCGACGGGCATGCCTGGTCGCTGGCGCAGGCCCAGATCGAGCGCGACGAAATAGAAGGACGAGCCGATCCAGGCGATGCCGGTGACGACGTGCAGCCAGCGCACGGCGAAGCTCAGCCAGTCCCAGAAAATCGCGAAATCCATCATTGAAGTCGTCCCTGCCGATGACGCGACTTTAAGGTGTGGCGCGTAAACGGAAAGAGGCGAGGTGTGCGATGACTTTCAAAAAAAATTGGAAAATACTAGGTTGATCCCTGCAAACCGGCGAAGGTGCTCCGCATGGCCTATCTCGACAACATCGCCGTCTTCGTCCGCGTCGTCGAGCTCGGCAATCTGTCGGCGGCCGGGCGCGACATGCGCATTTCGCCGGCGGTCGCCTCGAACCGTATCAAGGAACTGGAGAAGCATCTCGGCGTCCGGCTGTTCAACCGCACGACACGGCAGTTGATGCCGACCGAGCACGGCACCGTGTTCTACTCGGGCGCGAAGCAGGTTCTGGAGGCGATCACTGAAGCGGAGGCGGCCGTCTCGGCACTGTCCGGCCAGCCGCGCGGCACCATCAAGGTGACGGCGCCGCTTGGGCTCGGCCGGCGGCTGGTGGCCTCGGGCATTCCCGATTTTCACGACAAATACCCTGATATCGAGGTGCGGCTCAGGCTCTCGGACCACAATGTCGACATCATGAAAGAGGGCATCGATGTCGCCTTCCGGCTCGGCATCATCGAGGACTCCAGCCTTCGGATGCGCGGCATCATGGAATGCGAACGTGTGTTGGTCGCCGCACCCAAATATCTTGAGGCACGCGGCGAGCCCATGGATCCGCAGGAATTGATCGGCAGGAGACATGACTGCCTGATGCTGCGCTATTCCGGCGCACGCGAATATGTCTGGACCTTGCAAACGCCGGCCGGCCAGCAAAAATTCGAAGTGCACGGGCCCTACGACACCGATGACGGCGACGTGCTGACCGGTTGGGCTCTGTCGGGACGCGGTATCATCAACAAGCCGCGCTTCGAGGTCGAGCCGTTCATCCGCGACCGGCGGCTGAAGGTCATTCTCGCCAGCACCCCGCCTACGCCGGTGCAGTTCGCTGCCGTATATCCGCACAAGAAGCTGCAGGATCCCAAGGTGCGCCTGCTGCTCGACTTCATGGCGGAGCGCTGCCAGCGGCTGATCAAGGACATCCTGGCCGGGCGGTAGAACAGGCCGGCAAGTGACCGCCGGCTGCTTCCATTCGCCGGGCTTGTCTTGCTGCAGGACGAACTTAGTTTCGTCCTGCGCGGTTTTGACCGGGCAATCCGCACCTTGGTCGAGGTACGAGCAAAGCCGATGGGTCATCGTTGCCGATTCCGAGGCGCCTCGACCCTCGCGCATCAGCCTATAATCTAGCGCGTCGCTTCGCGTCCCCTCAACGTCATCAGCCACGGCCGTGCCGGCTGGAACGCATCGCTGACCCTACCCGCGCGAGGCCACCAACTTCAGCAGGCCCGAAGGATTTTCGGACACGGTTTTCGACGCTGCGCGGAGGAATTCACAGGCATCGTGCAGGGCCTGTGGCAGGACGCGGATGCTCTACTGTTCGACAAGAGCGGCGGTCACGCTGCCTGAACATCTCGGCTTGAAACGGCCGGCTTAGCCGCGGCGCAAGTCTAACTCGCCATCACCCTGTCATGGGGACGGTCGGAACTTGAGGCCGCCCCGTGCACGACTAGAGCCGTCATGATCTCGGCGGCCGCCAGTGCGGCGATCACCTGCGGGCGCTTGTCCTTGACGGCGTCGCCGCCGATCGGCGAGACGAGCCGGGCAAATTCAGTCTCCGCGCCGTCCGCCGATTTTAGGAACCAGTTTCTGAATGTCGCCTTCTTGGTCTTCGAGCCGATCATGCCGACATAGGCAGCGTCGCCGCGTTTCAGTGCTTCGGCGACGATCAGGAAATCGAGCGCGTGGTCATGGGTGAGGATGGCGAAGGCGGTGCCGGCCGGGGCGTTGCGCACCTCGGCTTCCGGCATCGGCGTCAGCCGCGTCTCGATGGTTTCCGGCATGCCTTCCAGCGCCTCGGCCCGCGTCTCGATGACGACACCGTGCACGGGAAGAAGCGCTACCGTAGACGCGAGCGCCTGGCCGACATGGCCGCCGCCGAAGATATAGACATGCGGCAGCTGCGCCTCCTCGGCTTCCGCCGCCGCAACCAGCTCGGCGGCCAGCGCTGCATCGACCAGCCGAATCAGCACCTCGACCCGTCCGCCACAACACTGGCCAATTTCGGGGCCGAGCGGGACGTCAAGCGAGGCGCAGATTTCGTCGGCCTCGATGCGGGTTCCCCTCCCCCTCGAGGGGAGGGTGGCGGCGAAGCCGCCGGGTGGGGTCGTTGCGGCAGTGCTCGACCCCCTTGCGGTGCCTCCTGCGAGGACCCCCTCTGGCCGCTTCGCGGCCATCTCCCCCTCGAGGGGGGAGATGAGCATCTGCCGCGCCTTGTCGATGGCCATGTATTCGAGCTGACCACCGCCGATCGTGCCAAAGATCGCCGCAGGCGAAACAAGCATGAAAGCGCCCTTCTCACGCGGCGTCGAGCCCTTGGTACCGGCCACTTCGACCAGGGCAAGTCGCGCGGCGCTGCCGAGAAAGGTTTTCAAGCTTTGCACGTTCGAGTTCATGGTTCACGGTTCCCGAATGCAAAATATAGGCTTTTTCGGCTGGGATTGCACGTTTGCCGGCCTTCAGGCGCCAGCCTTGACCTCTTTCTTCAACCGCTCGATCGCCATCAGCACGCGTTCGGGGGTCGCCGGCGCGTCGAGGCGCGGGCAGATCTTGTGGTCGGCGACGCTGGCCACGGCATCCGACAGCGCATGCAGCACTGCCATGCCATGCGGCAGCGGTGGCTCGCCGACCGCCTTGGAGCGATGGATGGTCGGCTCATAGGCCTGCGACCAGTCGGTCAGCGCGACGTTGAAGATCTTCGGCCGGTCCGAGGCCAGCGGGATCTTGTAAGTCGAGGGCGCATGGGTGCGCAGCCGGCCCTTGTCGTCCCACCACAGTTCCTCGGTGGTCAGCCAGCCCATGCCCTGGATGAAGCCGCCCTCGACCTGGCCGAGGTCGATGGCCCGATTCAGCGAACGGCCACAGTCGTGCAGGATATCGGCGCGCTCGACGACATACTCGCCGGTCAGCGTGTCGACCGACACTTCGGCGCAGGCCGCGCCATAGGCATAGTAGTAGAAGGCGTGGCCCTGGCCCTTGCCGCGGTCCCAGTGAATCTTCGGCGTCTTGTAGAAGCCGGCGGCCGAGAGCTGCACACGCGCGATGTAGGCCTGCTTGACCAAATCGTTGAAGCTGACTTCCTGGTTGCCGACGCGCACCCGGTTGGGCAGGAACACCACCTGGTCGACAGGTATCTGATATCTCTCGGCGGCGAAGTCGGTCAGCCGCTGGCGGATCTGGCGCGCCGCGTTCTGCGCCGCCATGCCGTTGAGGTCGGCGCCCGAGGACGCCGCCGTCGGCGCGGTGTTGGGCACCTTGGCGGTTGTGGTGGCGGTGATCTTCACGCGGTCGAGGTCGATCTGGAACTCCTCGGCCACGACCTGCGCCACCTTGAGGTGCAGGCCCTGCCCCATTTCGGTGCCGCCATGGTTCATGTGCACCGAACCATCGGCATAGACATGGACCAGCGCCCCGGCCTGGTTGGACTCGGTCTTGGTGAAGGAGATGCCAAACTTGACCGGCGTCAGCGCCAGGCCGCGCTTGACGAAGCGGCTGTTGGCGTTGAACGCGGAAATCTCGCGGCGGCGGCGCGCATAGCTGGCGCTCTCTTCCAGTTCCGCCACGATGCGCTGGATGATGCAGTCCTCGACCTTCTGGTGATAGGGCGTGACGCAGCGCGCGCCGATCGCCTCCATCGAGTCATAGAAATTCAGCTTGCGGATTTCGAGCGAATCCTTGCCGACCGCGAAGGCGACCTCGTCGATGACCCGCTCGGCGCCGATCATGCCTTGCGGGCCGCCGAAGCCGCGGAAGGCGGTGTTGGAGACGGTGTTGGTGTAGAGCGGCGCCGACTTGGCCAACACCGCGGGATAGAAATACGCGTTGTCGCAGTGGAACAGCGCGCGGTCGCCGACCGGGCCGGACAGGTCGGCGGAAAAGCCGCAGCGCAAGGCATAGGTGAAATCGACGCCGAGGATGTTGCCCTCGTCGTCGAAGCCGACCTCGTAGTCGATGGCGAAATCGTGCCGCTTGCCGGTGGCGGTCATGTCCTCGTCGCGGTCGAGCCGGACCTTGACCGCCCGCTTCAGCTTCTTGGCGGCGATGGCGGCGATCGCGGCGCACTGGTTGGCCTGCGTTTCCTTGCCGCCGAAGCCGCCGCCCATGCGGCGCACCTCCACCGTCACCGCGTTGCTCGGCACGCCGAGCGTGTGGGCGACCAGATGCTGCGTCTCGCTCGGCCCTTGCGTCGAACAGTAGACGGTCACCTCGTCGTCCTCGCCGGGGATGGCGAGCGACACCTGGCCTTCGAGATAGAAATGGTCCTGGCCGCCAAGCCACATGCGGTTCTTGATGCGGCGGGGGGCTGCCTGGATTGCGGCGGCCGCATCGCCACGCTTCAGGATCAGCGGCGTCGTGACCTGCTTGTCCCTGGTCGGATCAAGGTCCCATATGTCGATGAGGGCAGGGAGCTCGTCATACTCGATCCCAGCCAGGCGCACGGCGCGACGCGCCGCCTCGCGCGTCTCGGCAATGACCGCGAAGATCGGTTGCCCGAAGAACTGCACCTTGCCTTCCGCCAGCACCGGATCGTCATGCATGTTGCTGGGCGAGACATCGTTCTCGCCCGGCACGTCGGCATAGGTCAGCACGTCGACGACGCCAGGGGCCGCGCGCACCGCCGAGAGATCGACGCTCTTCAGAACGCCATGGGCCACCTTGGACAGGCCAAGACCGACATGCAGCGTGCCGGCCGGCTCCGGCATGTCGTCGATATAGACGGCGCCGCCGCTGACATGCTTGTGGGCGGAATCGTGCCGCTGGTCGGTGGCGACGCCGCCGACGATCTTCTCGGCCTTGAGGTTTGATGGTGCGTGCTTGTTCATCAGGCCGCCTCGCTGCGTGATACCTGGAACGGCGCCTTGGTGCCGGTGGTTTCCACGTAAAAGCGCAACAGAAGGTTCTTCGCCGCCAAAGCTCGGTATTCGGCGGTTGCGCGCATATCGGTCAGCGGGGTGAAATCGCTGGCATAGCAGGCCATAGCCGCTTCCACCGTCACTTCGGTCCAGGCCTTGCCGAGCAGCGCCTTTTCGACAGAGGACGCCCGCTTCGGCGTTGCCGCCATGCCGCCATAGGCGATGCGGATATCGGCTACCGTGCCGTCCTTGGCCAAGGCCAGATAAAAGGCGCCAAGGGTCGCGCTGATGTCCTCGTCGCGGCGTTTGGTGACCTTGTAGACGGCGAACTTTGTCCCCTTTACCGGCACCGGCACATGCACGGCCTCGACGAACTCGCCTGGCTGGCGGTCCTGCTTGCCATAGGCGATGAAGAAATCCTGCAACGGGATCGTGCGCCGTGTCTTGCCCCTGCGCAATGTCAGCCGTGCACCGAGCGCAATCAACGGTGGCGGCGTGTCACCTATCGGCGAGCCGTTGGCGACGTTGCCACCGATCGTGCCCATGTTGCGGACCTGTTCGCCGCCGATGCGGTCGAACAACGGCCCCAATGCCGGGATGCGTTTCGACAGCGTCGAAAAGGCTTCGGTGTAGGTGACGCCGGCGCCAATCGATATGACACCATTGTCTTCCGTGACGGTGCAAAGCCCCGGCAGATTGCCGATGAAGATCGCCGGCGAGATGTCGCGCATCTGCTTGGTCACCCACAGACCAACGTCGGTCGAACCGGCTACGACGGTGGCGGTCGGCTCTTTTTCGAAGACAGCTGCGAAATCGTCGGCATCGGCCGGCACAACCAGCCGCGTCCCGCCGGCGCCGATCTCGACCCTGGCGCCATCGTGCAACGCCTGCAGCCGTGTGGTGATGTCCCGGCGCTCCGCCGCCAAGGGGTCCTTCGCCACCTTGCCGTAGCTCGATATGGCGTGCGCGGCGCGCATGATCGCCTCATAGCCGGTGCAGCGGCAGAGATTGCCTTGCAAGGCTTTTTCGATGGCCGCGCCCGAAGGGTCCGGTGACTTCATCCACAAGCCGTAGAGCGACATGACGAAACCCGGCGTGCAGAAGCCGCATTGCGAGCCATGGAAATCGACCATAGCCTGCTGGACCGGATGCAACTGGCCAGCTTCGCCGCGCAGGTGCTCGACCGTCACGACATGGGTGCCGTCGAGCGAGCCCAGAAAGCGAATGCAGGCATTGATGCTTTCATAGACCAGTCCGGTGGCCGAAAGTCTGCCGATCAGCACCGTGCAGGCGCCGCAATCGCCCTCGGCGCAGCCTTCCTTGGTGCCGCGCAGCGAACGGTCGAGCCGCAGCCAGTCGAGCAGGGTCGCGTCAGGCGTCACGGATGACAGCGCGACATCCCTGCCATTCAGAATGAAGCGGATTTCGTTGCGGATATTGCCCTTGGCCATGCCTCAGCTCCCCCTGTAGGTGGAATAGCCGTATGGCGAGATCAGCAATGGTACATGATAGTGCAGCGCCTGCGCCATGCCGAAGCGGATCGGCACGCTATCGAGGAAGGCAGGCTCGGGCAGCTTCGTTCCTTGGCCGCGCAGATAGTCGCCGGCCGCGAACACCAGTTCGTATTCGCCGATGCGGAAGTCGGCACCGGCCAGCAGCGGCGCATCGCAGCGGCCGTCGGCATTGGTGACGACCGTCTTCAGAAGCGTGCGGGCCAAACCCTCGAGACGGTAGAGCGCGATGGACAATCCAGCCGCCGGCCTGCCGGTCGCGGTATCCAGGACATGGGTCGTCAGACGCCCGCCATCGGCTTTCGATGTCTCTGCCATTGGCCGCCTCCCATTTTCCAATACGAACAAATTGGCCGGTACAATCGAGCACTACTGATGAATTGTGCGCCAATTAAAGGCGATGCATAAGTCCCGGTCGAGCGGAGTGCGACAAAAACACTTTCAAAAATTTTGAGGGGAATGCGAGAAGCACCCTTTCGATATCCTGATCATACTTCCGGTGATGCCGGGCGCGGAGGGACGATGCGTTACAGCAGGGACATGCGTGGCTACGGAGCCAATCCGCCGGATCCGAAATGGCCTGGCGGCGCGCATGTCGCCGTGCAGTTCGTCGTCAACTACGAAGAGGGCGGCGAGAACTGCGTGCTCCACGGTGACAAAGCTTCTGAAGCCTTCCTGTCCGAGATCGTCGGCGCGGCGCCCTGGGTGGGCCAGCGCCACTGGAACATGGAATCGATCTACGAGTATGGGGCGCGGGCCGGCTTCTGGCGGCTGCTGCGCCTGTTCAGCGAAGAGCAAGTGCCTGTCACCTGCTATGGCGTCGCCACGGCGCTCGCGCGCTCACCCGACCAGGTCACGGCGATGCAGGAAGCCGGCTGGGAAATCGCCTCGCACGGGTTGAGATGGATCGACTACCGCGACCACGACGCCGAGGACGAGCGCCGCGACCTCGAAGCGGCGATCAAGCTGCACTACGAGGTGACCGGCCAGCGCCCGACCGGCTGGTATACGGGCCGCACATCGATCAACACGGTGCGGCTGGTGGCGGAGGAAGGCGGCTTCGACTACGTCTCGGACACCTATGACGACGAGCTGCCCTACTGGTTCGAGCATGAGGACGGCACGCAGCTTATCATCCCCTATACGCTCGACGCCAACGACATGCGCTTTGCCACACCGCAAGGCTTCAACTCGGGCGACCAGTTCTTTGCGTATTTGAAGGACAGTTTCGATACGCTCTATGCCGAGGGCAAGGCCGGCCGGCCGCGCATGATGAACATCGGCCTGCATTGCCGCCTGGTCGGGCGGCCGGGCCGGGTGGCGGCGCTGAAACGCTTCGTCGATTATGTCAAATCGCACGACAAGGTCTGGCTGGCGCGGCGTATCGACATCGCCAAGCACTGGCAGGAAAACCACACCTATCAGCCGGCCGCGCTACGCCCCTCGAAGATGGAATTCGAGACGTTCGTTCACAGCTTCGGCGGCGTTTTCGAACATTCGCCCTGGATCGCCGAGCGGGCCTACGAGCTGGAGCTCGGCCCGGCGCACGACACGGCGGGCGGCCTCCACAATGCGCTTTGCCGCATCTTCCGTTCCGCCAGTGAGACCGAACGGCTCGGCGTGCTCAACGCCCATCCCGACCTCGCCGGCAAGCTGGCCAAGGCCAGGCGACTGACGGCGGAATCGACCAGGGAACAGGCTTCCGCCGGTCTCGACGCGCTGACAGACAAGGAACGCGAACTGTTCTCCAAGCTCAACGCCGCCTACGTCACCACCTTCGGCTTTCCCTTCATCATCGCGGTGAAAGGCAAGACAAAGGAGGAAATCCTCGCCGAATTCGAAGCCCGCATCGGCAACAGCCGCGGCGTCGAATTCGAAACCGCCTGCAAACAGGTCGAGCGCATCGCGCTGCTGCGCCTCAAGGACATGCTTCCACAATAGGTTTGAACCCATGGATACGATCAGGATGCCCGAGCGAACCTATTATGCCCCAAAGGGCGGCCATTCTGGCCAGAGCGAACTTCTGACCGGCCGCGCCGTCTTCACCGAAGCCTATGCGGTCATCCCCAAGGGCGTGATGCAGGACATCGTTACCAGCGTCCTGCCGTTCTGGGACAAGACCCGTGTCTGGATCCTGTCACGGCCGCTGTCCGGTTTCGCCGAGACGTTTTCGCAATACATCGTCGAGGTCGCGCCAGGCGGCGGCAGCGAGCGGCCGGAGCCCGATGCCGGCGCCGAAGGCGCCCTGTTCGTGGTCGAGGGCGAGCTGACGGTTCTGCTCGACGGCATGAAACATGTGTTGCGCCCCGGCGGTTTTGCCTTCCTGCCGCCGGCCAGCGGCTGGACAGTCCGCAACGAAGGCAAGGCGGCTGTCCGCTTCCACTGGATACGCAAGGCTTATGAAGTCGTCGATGGCCTCGAGATTCCGCAAGCCTTCTTCACCAACGAACAGGAGATCGCGCCGACGCCGATGCCCGGCACCGAGGGCCGCTGGGCAACGACGCGGTTCGTCGATCCCGCCGATCTGCGCCATGACATGCACATGACCATCGTCACGCTCGAGCCCGGCGCGGTCATTCCCTTCGCCGAGACGCATGTCATGGAACACGGGCTCTATGTGCTCGAAGGCAAGGCTGTCTATCGGCTCAACCAGGACTGGGTCGAGGTCGAGGCCGGCGACTATATGTGGCTGCGCGCCTTCTGCCCGCAGGCCTGCTATGCCGGCGGCCCCGGCAAATTCCGCTATCTGCTCTACAAGGACGTCAACCGGCACGCCAAGCTCGGCGGGGCCGGCATCGCGAAGCGGACGTCATGAGCCGCATTGTCGCGCGGCCGCTGACCCGTGAGGCCTTTGCCGAATTCGGCGATGTCATCGACATGGGCGGCGACAACCACTATCCGATCAATGGCGGCAAGGCCGAGCGCTACCATGACCTCGCCACCGCGCAAGCCACGGGGCCGAATGCGCGCGTGCTGATCTCGATGGTGCGCGGCACGCCCTATGACATGCCGCTGAAGCTGACCATGGTGGAGCGCCACCCCTTGGGCAGCCAGGCCTTCATACCGCTGTCGCCGCGTCCGTTCCTGGTCGTCGTCTGCCCTGACGGCAAGGACGGGCCTGGCGAGCCTCATGCCTTCGTCACCGCACCGGGGCAAGGCATCAACTACTTCCGCAATCTCTGGCACGGCGTGCTGACGCCGCTCGGAGAGCCTCAGGACTTTTTGATCGTCGACCGTGGTGGCGACGGCTCCAACCTCGAGGAATTCCACTTCTCGCACGCCTACGAAATCCACCTCCCTGACGAGAGCTTGTGATGACCGACATTTCGCTGATCGACCGCCTGCTCGACGTCATCGAGCACGAGATCGTGCCGAAGACGGCAGAAGGCGTCGCCCACGGCAACAAGCTGTTCGGCGCGGCGATCCTGCGCAAGGACGACCATTCGCTGGTGCTGGCCGAGACCAACAACGAGATGGAAAATCCGCTCTGGCATGGCGAGGTGCATTGCCTGAAGCGCTTTTACGAGATGCCCAGGGCCGAGCGCGTCGACACCAAGGACGCCATCTTTCTCGCCACACACGAGCCCTGCTCGCTCTGCCTGTCGGCGATCACCTGGGCCGGCTTTGACAACTTCTACTATTTGTTCAGCCACGAGGATTCGCGTGACAGTTTTGCCATCCCGCATGATCTCAAAATTCTGAAAGAGGTCTTCACCCTCGACCCCGGCGGCTACAATGCCGAGAACGCCTATTGGAAAAGTTTTTCGATCCGCAGGTTGGTTAGGGCGCTACCCCGGGCCGAACGCCAACGGCTGGAGGAGCGGATCGGGAAAATCTCGGCGCGCTACGACGAATTGTCGGGTGACTACCAGGCGAGCAAGGCTGAGAACGACATTCCGCTGAATTGAGCTTCCGTCTCAACAATCGCCGCTTGAGTTACCCCCTTTATGGGGGCATACTGATTATGGATAACGCAGACCCACTTACGATCTTGATGCAATCAAGACGACATTTGGGTCTGTCGACACGCTGGCGATCACAACGTCCGCACTGCGGGATGCTGTTGGGCTGGGCTTCCATCGCGCCGGTTTGATCGAGGTGATCGACAGCATGACGCGGAAGATGTTTGTAAAGTCGATGACGACTTTCGCGGATCATCGAGTGTGGCAGGATGTCTATCACGTGCCAGCGCGTGACATGCTTCTCTATGTGAAATTCCAGGCGGATGTCGTGACCGAATTCACGGTCATGTCATTCAAGGAGAAATGACCATGGCGACAAGGGAGAGCAGTGAAACGAATAGGATGGTCTCCCCCGAAACCGGAAAAACGTTGATGCGCGGAGTCCGTCCATTCACCGTGACCTATAAGGGCGAGAGCATGATCGTCGACCTGCCCGGCTACTATCCGCCATCGGATGGCGAGGGTGTGCATGTCGGCGACGATATGGCCGCCGTTGATGCCGGGTTGCGCGCGCTCAAAGAGAAGATCGACGGCGTGCCGGCCCCGTCAACCATCCGCCGCATGCGCACGAAGCTCAAGCTGTCGCAGCGCGAGGCCGGATCCTTGTTCAAGGTCGGCGAGAACGCCTTCGACAAGTATGAAAGAGGCTTGATCGAACCGAGTGGCCCGACCATTCAATTGATGACATTGCTGGAGAAACATCCCGAACTGCTCGACGAATTGCGATAGCGGCACAGGTCGCATATTTCGCTGCTCCAGTCGCGAATGGCGATTGAAAGTTCTCGTGCCGCGGAGCGTTATGCCTGCCATATGAAAACCATCACCGAATTTCCCCGCAAGGTCGTCGAATTTCCCGATATGGGCATCGTCATGCCCGATGGCTGCCGGCTGTCGGCTCGGGTGTGGATGCCGGAGGATGCGGGCGACGATCCGGTGCCTGCCATCCTCGAGCACCTGCCCTACCGCAAGCGCGACGGCACGATCTTTCGCGATCAGCTTACCCATCCCTATTTCGCCGGCCACGGCTATGCCTCGATCCGCGTCGACATGCGCGGCAATGGCGATTCCGAAGGGCTGATGGACGACGAATATTCCGAGCAGGAACTGCAGGACGCCTGTGATGTCATCGCTTGGGCGGCGGCGCAGCCCTGGTGCAACGGCAATGTCGGCATGATGGGTATTTCCTGGGGCGGCTTCAACTGCCTGCAGGTGGCGGCCAAACAGCCGCCGGCGCTCAAGGCGGTGATCAGCCTGTGCTCGACCGTCGACCGCTATGCCGACGACATCCACTACAAGGGCGGCTGCCTTTTGAACGAGAATTTCGGCTGGGCCTCGACCATGCTGTCCTACTCGTCGCGGCCGCCGGATCCGCTGATTGCCGGCGACAGCAAATGGCGCGATCTGTGGCTGAGACGGCTGGAGAACCAGTCGTTCCTCTTGCCCCTGTGGCTCAGCCACCAGCATCGCGACGCCTATTGGAAGCGCGGTTCGATTTGCGAGGATTTTTCGGCCGTCAAGGCGGCTGTGCTGTCGATTGGCGGTTGGCACGACGGCTACCGCAACACGATCTCGCACCTGATCACCAACATCGAGGCACCGGTCAAGGGCATCGTCGGGCCGTGGATCCACAAATACCCGCACTATGCCGGCCCCAAGCCAGCCATCGGCTTCCTCCAGGAGGCGCTGCGCTGGTGGGACCGCTGGCTGAAGGGCGCCGAGACCGGCGTCGAGGCCGATCCCGACTACCGTGCGTATGTCATGGACAGCGTGCGTCCCGCGCGCTGGCATCCGGAGCGGCCCGGCCGCTGGATAGCCGAGCAGGAGTGGCCATCGTCCAACATAACGACTGAAGCGCTCGAGCTCATGGCCCCGGGTGCAGGGCCTTCAGCCGTCGCTTCGCCGCAAACCTGTGGGCTTGCCGGCGGCGAATACTTTCCGTTCACCTTCGGACCGGAACTGCCGGGCGATCAGCGTCCTGATGACGGGCTGTCGGCCTGTTTCGACCAGCCTGAGCTCACCAAGCCGATCGAGATCGTCGGCGCGCCGGAGCTTGAGGTCCAGCTTGCCTCGGATCGGCCCCAGGCCAACATCGCTGTCCGGCTCTGCGACGTGCATCCCGATGGCGCCTCGGAACTGATCTCCTATGGCGTGCTCAATCTGACGCACCGCAACTCGCATGAATTCCCCGAGGCGCTGGTCCCCGGCGAGACGGTTTCGGTCCGTGTCGTACTCGATCAATGCGCCTACCGCGTGCCGGCCGGCCATCGTCTGCGCGTCGCCGTTTCGACCGCCTACTGGCCCGCTATCTGGCCCTCGCCCGAGCCGGTACGGCTGACCGTGTCGGCGGCCACGCTAACGGTGCCGTTGCGCCTGCTGGCAACAGGCGATGAAGCCGTTTTCGCCGAGCCGGAAGGTGCCACGCCGTGGGCGACCGAGACGGTTCGGCCCGCCAATTCCGAACGCCATGTCGATCGCGACGAAAAGACCGGGATTGTCACGCTGTCGATAACCGACGACTTCGGCGAAGTGCGCGATCTCGACCACGGACTGGTCAACGGCAGCATCGCCCGCGAAACCTGGACCATCCAACCTGACGATCCCCTGTCGGCCTCGGGAAAAACACACTGGACGCAGACCCTGTCGCGAAATGGATGGTCGGTCCGTACCGAGACATGGGCGCAGATGCGGTCGGACGCGCAAAACTTCATCGTCAGCGCCCGAATCGAAGCCTATGAGGGCGAAAAACTCGTCTTCGAGCGCGATTTCGACGAAAAGGTCCCGCGTGCGCTTGTTTGAGCGCTGAAATCATTGATCCAAATGCGACGTGCGATTTACGCCATGGCATGTCGCATTCGGTCTTGCTTACCGCTTTCCCTTGCGGCCATTATTCCCTTTAACAAGAAGCAAGAAAATCGACCGCAGAGTCGAACCAACAGAGTGAGGAACTCAAATGTCAAACGAACTGGAATTCCTTAGCTGGCGCGTTGCGTCCGGCAAACTGAGCCGTCGTGATTTTCTCGGCCGGGCGGCAGCGCTCGGCATCGCCGCACCCTTCGCCAACGCGCTGCTTTCCAGCGCGGCACGCGCAGCGGGTCCGGTCAAGGGCGGTACGCTGAAGGCCGGCCTGGTCGGCGGTGAATCCACCAACAGCCTCGACCCGGCGCTGATGATGACGCAGGTGCCGTTCGCCTTCGGCAAGTGCTGGGGCGAAATGATCGTCGAGCTGTCGCCGGAAGGCAAGCTCGAGAACCGCATCGCTGAAGACATCGGCTCGTCCAAGGACGCCAAGACCTGGACGCTGAAGATCCGCGACGGCGTCGAATTCCACAACGGCAAGACCGTGACCGCGGAGGACGTGGCCGCCACGCTGGAGCGCCATTCGGACGAGAAGTCGAAATCCGGCGCGCTCGGCTACATGAAGGGCATCGACACCATCAAGGCCAGCGGCAAGGAAGTGGTGCTGACGCTGAAGGAGGCCAATGCCGACCTTCCCTATTTGCTCAGCGACTATCACCTGATCGTCCAGCCCAATGGCGGCAAGGACAAGCCCGATGCCGGCATCTCGGCAGGGCCATACGTGGTCAAGACCAACGAGCCTGGCGTGCGCCATGGCGGCGAGCGCTTCGCCAATTACTGGCAGGGCGACAAGATGGGCCATGCCGACCAGATCGAGGTCATCGTCATCAATGACGCGACCGCCCGCACGGCAGCACTGCAGGGCGGCCAGGTCAACATGATCAACCGCGTCGAGCCGAAGATCGTCGACCTGATCAAGCGCGTCCCGGGCGTGACCATCCGCAACCACGCCGGTCCCGGCCACTACGTGTTCATCATGCATTGCAACACGGCGCCGTTCGACAACAACGACCTCAGGATGGCGCTGAAGCTGGCGATCGACCGCGAGGAGATGCTGACCAAGGTGCTGCGCGGCTACGGCTCGCTCGGCAACGACTTCCCGATCAACGCGTCCTATCCGCTGTTCAGCGAGATCGAGCAGCGCAAGTACGATCCCGACAAGGCCAAGTTCCACTACAAGAAGTCAGGCCATGACGGCACCGTGCTGCTCAGGACCTCGGACGTGGCTTTCCCCGGCGCCGTCGATGCGTCCCAGTTGTTCCAGCAGAGCGCGGCCAAGGCCGGCATCAAGATCGAGCTCAAGCGAGAGCCCGGCGACGGCTACTGGAACGAGGTCTGGAACAAGCAGCCCTTCTGCGCCTCCTACTGGGGCGGCCGCTCGACGCAGGACCAGATGTATTCGACCGCCTATCTGTCGACGGCAGACTGGAACGACACGCGTTTCAAGCGCCCGGATTTCGACAAGATGGTGCTGGCGGCGCGCGCCGAACTCGACGAGGCCAAGCGCAAGCAGATGTACCATGACATGGCTGTCATGGTCCGCGACGACGGCGGCCTGATCCTGCCGATGTTCAACCAGTTCATCGACGCCACCGGCGCCAAGGTCGATGGCTGGGTGGATGATCCGCACCAGGAACTGATGAACGGCTACGCCCTGGCGAAGTGCTGGCTGCAGGCCTGAGTCCGGCTTTGCAGAGATGTCTTCACCCATCCTGAAACTCATTGCCCAGCGCATTGCGCTGGGCATCCTCCTTCTGTTGGCCATCTCGGTCCTGATCTTCGCCGGCACGCAGATTCTGCCAGGCGATGTCGCGCAAGCCATTCTGGGACAATCCGCGACGCCGGAATCGCTCGCCAATCTGCGTGAGCAGCTCGGGCTGAACGACCCGGCCTATGTCAGGTATTTCCACTGGCTCGGCGGCGTCTTGACCGGCGACCTCGGCACGGCGATGTCGAGCGGGCAGGTTATCGCAACCTCGATCAAGTCGCGCCTGTGGAACACACTGTTCCTCGCCTTCTGGGCGGCGATCGTGGCCGTACCGCTGGCCATCATCCTGGGCCTGATCGCGGTGCGCTACCGCAATGGCTGGGTCGACAAGCTGATCTCCGGGCTGGCACTGGCCTCGACCTCCTTCCCCGAATTCTTCATCGGCTATGTGCTGGTCTATTTCTTCGCCGTGAAGTGGCAGATCTTTCCCGGCATCTCGACTGTCTACGAAGGCATGCCCTTCGGTGAGCGGATGCAGGCGATCGCGCTGCCGGCGACGGCGCTGACGCTGGTGGTGCTCGCCCACATGATGCGCATGACGCGAGCGGCGATCCTCAATGTCATGCAGTCGGCCTATGTCGAGACGGCGGAACTGAAAGGGCTGTCGGCGTTCAACGTCATCCGCAAGCACGCCTTCCCCAATGCCATCGCGCCGATCATCAACGTCGTCATGCTCAACCTCGCCTATCTCATCGTCGGCGTCGTCGTGGTCGAGGTGATTTTCGTCTATCCCGGCATGGGGCAATATCTCGTCGATCACGTCACCAAGCGTGACGTGCCGGTGGTACAGGCCGTCGGCCTGATCTTCGCCGCCGTCTACATCAGTCTCAACATCATCGCGGACATAGCGGCGATCGTCGCCAATCCGCGTCTCCGCCATCCGAAATAGGGGGGCTGATATGCTCGATATCAAACGCATCCCCGTCCCCGCGCTGATCGGCATTGTCCTGACGGCACTGTTCGTGCTGGCGGCGATCTTCGCGCCCTGGATCTCACCGCATGACAATGCCGAAATTGTCGGCGATGTCTGGGAGCCGATATCGGCGGCGCATTGGCTGGGCACCGACAATCTCGGCCGCGATTTGCTGTCCCGGATGATCTATGGCGCCCGCATCACCTTGTTTATCGCCGTGCTGGCCACCGCGCTGTCGTTCTCGCTCGGCGCCATACTTGGCTTTTCGGCGGCCGTGTTCGGCGGCTGGTTCGATACGATCCTGTCGCGCCTCGTCGATCTCCTGATGTCGATCCCGACACTGATCATGGGCCTGGTGGTGCTCTCAGTGCTGCCAACCAACCTGGTGACGCTGATCCTGGTGATGGGCATTCTCGACTCGACGCGCGTCTATCGCCTGTCGCGCGCGGTCGCCGTCGACATCAACGTTATGGACTATGTCGAGGCCGCCAAGCTGCGCGGCGAAGGCAGCGCCTGGATCATTTTCCGCGAAATCCTGCCCAATGCGCTGTCGCCGCTGATCTCCGAGCTCGGCCTGCGCTTCATCTATGCGGTGCTGTTCCTGTCGACGTTGTCCTTTCTCGGCCTCGGCGTGCAGCCGCCGGACGCCGACTGGGGCGGCATGGTGAAGGAGAACAAGGACGGGATCGTGTTCGGCATAGGCGCCGCGCTCATTCCCGCGGCCGCGATCGCAGCACTGGCGATCTCGGTCAATCTTGTGGCCGACTGGGTGCTGAACCGCACGACAAGCCTGAAGGGAGGACGCGGATGACGGCCGACGTGAAGGCAAAGTCCACCCCTCTGCTCGATATCCGCAATTTGCGCATCGAGGCGACGGTCTATCCGCCAGGTGAGGCGCCGAAGAATATCGTGCTCGTGCACGACGTCTCGCTGACGCTGGAGAAGGGCAAGGTGCTCGGCCTGATCGGCGAATCCGGAGCCGGCAAGTCGACCATCGGCCTGTCGTCCATGGGCTATGGCCGTGGCGGCGTGCGCATCACCGGCGGCGAGGTGCTGCTCAACGGCCGCGACATCCTGAAGGGCGGCAAGGAAGGTTTCCGCAAGCTGCGTGGCCGCGAGGTCTGCTATGTCGCGCAGTCGGCGGCGGCCGCTTTCAACCCGGCGCACAGGCTGATGGACCAGGTGGTGGAAGCCACGCTGCTGCACGGGACGGCGACACGGGCGGAGGCCGAGAAACGCGCGATCGCGCTGTTCAAGAAGCTCAGCCTGCCGAACCCGGAAGCCATCGGCGAACGCTTTCCGCACCAGGTGTCAGGCGGCCAGCTGCAGCGCGTCATGACGGCTATGGCGCTGTGCTCGGAGCCTGACCTGATCGTCTTCGACGAACCGACGACGGCACTCGACGTGACGACGCAGATCGACGTGCTGGCGGCGATCAAGGACGCCATCCGCGACACCCATGTGGCGGCGCTCTATATCACGCACGATTTGGCCGTCGTTGCCCAAGTCTCGGACGAGATCATGGTGCTGCGCCACGGCCGGCTGGTCGAATGGGGCGGCACCCGCCAGATCATCAAGGAACCGCGCCAGGAATACACCAACGCCCTGGTTTCGGTGCACGAGATCGAACATGCCGAGCAGAACCCCGGCACCACGCCGTTCCTGTCTGTCAAGAACGTCACCGCTGCCTATGGCGGCGGCCAGGTCAAGGTGCTGAAGAACGTCTCGGTCGATATCTACCCCGGCCAGACATTGGCCGTGGTTGGCGAATCCGGCTCCGGAAAATCGACGCTGGCGCGCGCCATAACCGGACTTTTGCCACCCGAGCAGGGCACCGTCACGTTCGACGGACGCCCGTTGGCCAACCGGCTTGCCGACCGGCCGAAGGAGGATTTGCGCCAGCTGCAGATGATCTATCAGATGGCCGACGTGGCGATGAACCCGCGCCAGACCGTCGGCACCATCATCGGCCGGCCGCTCGAATTCTATTTCGGCATGCGCGGCAAACAGCGCGATGCCCGCGTCGCCGAACTGCTCGACAAGATCGAAATGGGCAAGGGCTTTGTCGACCGTTACCCGGCCGAGCTTTCCGGCGGCCAGAAACAGCGTGTTTGCATCGCCCGCTCGCTCGCGGCAAAACCCAAGCTGATCATTTGTGACGAGGTGACCTCGGCGCTTGACCCCTTGGTGGCGCACGGCATCCTGAAGCTTCTGCTTGAACTGCAGAAGGAGGAGAACGTCGCCTATCTGTTCATCACCCACGATCTGGCGACGGTGAAGTCGATCGCCGATTCGATCGCTGTGATGTATCGCGGCGAGGTGGTGCGCTATGGTTCGAAAAGCAAGGTGCTGACGCCCCCCTTCGATGACTACACCGACCTTCTCTTGTCATCGGTCCCGGAGATGGAGATCGGCTGGCTGGAAAAGGCGATCAAGGGGCGGCGCATGGCCAGCGCCGGGAACTAGCGCAGTTCACGGTTTCACGGGAACGGTGAACTGCTCTATCTCTTTGTTTTTATGCAATTCCGGATGGAAAACCGTTCACACTTTTCCTGGAATTGCTCTAGGCACCCAGCGATCCGCCAACCAGGGGGGATGGCGGCCGTCATCCGCATGCAACACTAGGGCGCCACACGTCCTTTGGACGGGCGCCACTGGTGCGGCGTTGTTTCAACAAGGGGTAGGACATGAAGACTGAACTCGATCATCTCGCCGATCTCGCTGGCCAGGGCCGTATATCGCGTCGCGACTTTCTTGGCCGCACCGCGGCGCTCGGCGTGTCCGCCGCGCTGGCAACGACGCTGGCCGGGAGGGCCTTCGCACAGAGTCCGGTCAAGGGCGGCATCATCAAGGCCGGCCTGCAGGGCGGTGAATCGACCAACAGCCTCGACCCTGCCCTGAACCTCAGCCAGGTCACCTACAGTTTCAGCAAGCAGTGGGGCGAGTATCTTGCCCGGCTAAGCCCAGACAACAAGCTGGTAAACCTGATCGCCGAAGACATCGGCGCTTCCAAGGACGCCAAGACGTGGACGATCAAGGTCCGTGACGGCATCGAATTCCACAATGGCAAGACGGTAAACGCCGAAGACGTTGCCGCCACCATCGAGCGCCATGCCGACGAGAAGTCGAAGTCGGGCGCGCTCGGTATCCTCAAGAACATCAAGGGCGTCAAGGCGAGCGGCAAGGAAGTGATCGTCACGCTCGGCGATGCAGACGCCGACTTCCCCTATCTGATGGCCGACTACCATCTCGTCATCCAGCCGAATGGCGGCAAGGACAACCCGAATGCCGGCATCAGCGCCGGTCCCTACAAGGTCACCGTCAACCAGCCGGGCGTGCGCCATGGCGGCGAACGCTTTGCCAACTACTGGCAGGGCGACAAGGCCGGCCATGCCGACCAGGTCGAGATCGTCGTCATCAATGACGCGACGGCGCGTCTCGCTGCCCTCCAGGGTGGTCAGGTCCACATGATCAACCGCGTCGAGCCGAAGGTTGTCGATCTGGTCAAGCGCATTGCCGGCGTAAGTATCGAGAACGTGTCTGGCAAGGGCTACTACCCGTTCAACATGTTCTGCGACACCGCACCCTTCGACAGCAACGATCTGCGTATGGCGCTCAAGCTCGCCATGGACCGCGAGGAAATGCTGGAGAAGATCCTGCGCGGCTACGGCTCGGTGGGCAACGACTTCCCGATCAACGAAGCCTACCCGCTGTTTACCGCCATCGAGCAGCGCAAATTCGATCCGGAAAAAGCCGCCGCCCTCTACAAGAAGTCGGGCCATAGCGGCTCGGTCCTGCTGCGTACCTCCGATGTCGCCTTCCCCGGCGCCGTCGACGCCGCCCAGCTCTATCAGCAGAGTGCGGCCAAAGCCGGGATCAAGATCGAGATCAAGCGCGAGCCCGGCGATGGCTACTGGTCCGAGGTGTGGAACAAGAAGCCCTTCTCGCTCTCCTATTGGGGCGGCCGCGCCACGCAGGACCAGATGTATTCCACCGGTTACGTCTCGACAGCCGACTGGAACGACACGCGCTTCAAGCGGCCGGGATTCGACAAGATGCTGTTCACCGCGCGCGGCGAGCTCGACCAGGACAAGCGCAAGGCGATCTACCACGACATGGCGGTCATGATGCGCGACGAAGGGGGCCTGATCGTGCCCTTCTTCAACCAGTTCATCGACGCGGCCGCCACCAACAAGATCAGCGGATGGGTCAAGAACCCGATCGGCGAAATGATGGATGGGTACGCGCTGGGAGAATGCTGGCTGAACGCCTGACATCTGTCTCATATTGAAAAGCGCCGCGTGTCCGAACGACACGCGGCGCGCTCGTTTCAACAGACAATCGCGTGGAGCAACCGGTGGCGATCCAATCCAAGCTTCTGCTGATCATCCTCGATGGCGTTCCCTACCGCAACTGGCGCCGGCTGATGGGCAATCTCGAGGGTTGGGTGCAATCGGGCGAGGCGCGGGTGTGGAAGATGCGCTCGGTGCTGCCGTCGACCTCGGCCTGCTGCTATGCCTCGGTCCACACCGGCGTTTCGCCGCAGGTGCACGGGATCCTGTCCAACGAAAACCGGTTTCGCGTCGGACAGCCCGATATCTTCTCGGAAGTCAGCAAGGCCGGCGGCAGGACCGGCGCGGTTACCCATTCCTACTGGTCTGAATTCTTCCGTTCCTATCCCTTCGACCTCGTCGAGGACATGGAATATGACGAGCCCGGCGGACCGATCACGCATGGCCGCTTCCACACCATGACCGGCTATAATCTCAAGAACCAGATGACGCCGAGCGATGTCGACCTGTTCGCGACGCTGACCATGCTCACCCGGCGCCACGGCATTGACTACGGCATCCTGCACACCTGCACGCTGGACTCGATGGGCCATCGCTTCGGTCACGACTGCCACGAGATGGACCATGCCTGCTACGCCATGGACGGCATGCTGGCGGCCTTCCTGCCGGGCTGGATCGAAGCCGGCTATGAGGTCATGGTCACCGCCGACCATGGCCAGACCGACCGCGGTCACCATGGCGGCCATGACGACGAGATGCAGGATTTCGCACTGTATTATTTCGGACAAGGCAAAGGGCCGGAAGCCGACACGCTGCTCGACCAGTTGCAACTGGCGCCAACGGTGTTGAGCCGGCTGGGCGTGCCGGTGCCGGCGACGATGAAGGCGAAGGCTTTTCTCACCTGATCGGGCGGCTGGCGCCTCCCGCATCCGCCTGCCGGCACCTTCTCCCCCTAAACGGCGCGAAGGGGTGCTCTGGCAACCGCCCCGCTCTTCGGTTAGCCTCCCAAAATTCCTTGGCGGAGGATGAACCTTTTTGGACCGATCGGCGACAGAGCAAACAGGAGCCAGGCGGCTCGACCGGCCATGACAGCGGCGACGGAAACCGATCGCGCGCTGGTCGACCGGGTCGCGAAGGGCGACCGGGCCGCCGTGCGGCTCCTGTTCATGCGTCACCACGCGCGGGTCTACCGCTTCGTGGCGCGCCAGACGGGATCGGAAATGATGGCTGACGATATCGCCAACGAGGTGTTTCTCGAACTGTGGCGCCAGGCGCCGGGTTTCGAAGGGCGCTCCGAAGTCTCGACATGGCTGCTCGGCATCGCCCGCTTCAAGGCGCTGTCGCTGCTGCGCAAGAAGAAGGAAGACTGGATCGACGACGAGGCCGCCGCCGCGGTGCCCGACAGCGCCGACACGCCCGAGGTCGTCACCATGAAGGAGGATAAGGCCGCCGCCTTGCGCCGCCTGATTGACGCCCTGCCCGAGGAGCACCGCACGGTGATCGACCTCGCCTATTATCAGGGCCAGTCGGTGACCGAGATCGCCGAGGTGCTCGACATTCCGGTCGCGACCGTCAAAACCCGTATGTTCTACGCCCGCAAGAAACTCGGCGAAGCCCTGAAAGCCGCCGGTTACGACAGGGGGTGGCCATGAGCGCCGCTGAAAAGATGTCGCGCCGCGACGAAATGGAAACGCTGCTGCCGTTCTACCTGAACGGCTCGCTCGAAGGTTCGGATCTGGAAGCCGTCGAGGAATGGCTGGCCAACGATCCCTCGGCACTTGCCGCGCTTGGCGAGGCGGAAGCCGAGTTCTCCGGCACGGCGGCGGCCAATGAGGCGATCCGCCCGCCGGCCGATGCGCTCAGCCGCTTCGCCAAGGC
This sequence comes from Mesorhizobium sp. B2-5-7, assembly GCF_006440875.1. Taxonomy (NCBI): domain Bacteria; kingdom Pseudomonadati; phylum Pseudomonadota; class Alphaproteobacteria; order Hyphomicrobiales; family Phyllobacteriaceae; genus Mesorhizobium; species Mesorhizobium sp. B2-5-7. The sequence goes on from NZ_VFUO01000003.1 coordinate 260,648, forward strand.
GCTGGACGCGGAGGCCGGGCCTGCACGCAGGCCGGCAGGATCGTCCTGGCTGGCGCAGGCGTGGGGCCGTTTCATGGCGGTGCCGGTCGGCGTCGCCTGGGCGGCGGCCGCGGTTCTGCTGGCCTTGATCGCGGTGCAGTCGCTGGTGCAGCCCGGCGGCAGGGGCGGCAATTTCGAGATCGCCGGCGCACAAGACGATCTGGCCAAATTGCCGTTTGCGCTGGTCAAGTTCAAGCCGGACGCCAGGATGGCCGACATTGCCGTCTTCCTCGACGCCAACAAGCTCAAGATCATCGGCGGACCGACCGCCGATGGCGTCTTCAGGCTCGCCATTCCGGCGACGACAGCTGCCGACTACGAGAAGGCGCGCAGCCTTGTTGCCGCGCAGCCTTTCGCCGAGACCGTGATCGAGGGAAGGAAACCTGTTGATGGCGGCTGAGGCGGTCATTCGATTTGCGGCTGTCCTTGCGGCGGCGATGACAATCGCCGCCGTGCCTGCGTCGGCGCAGACCAACGAGGCTAATCCCGAGCGGGCCAAAATCGATTGCAGCAACGAGGCCAATGCAATGGCGGCCGACTGCGTCAAGGACGGCGGCGCCACCAAAAACGGGTCGGGTGCGGCCCAGGCCAGCGCCGTTTTTCTGCCCGCCTTGATCGTCGACCTTTTCCCCAATCCGGCCGCCCCTCCTGCACCGGTGCCGACACCACGGCCGGAGCCCGCGACTTCCCCCGGGGGCAACCAGGCCGGCCCACCAGCCAGTGGACCGATCGTCTCGCCGACCGATCTCATCGCCGTCCAGTCGCGGCGCGCCGTGACCGGGGACTTCGTGCCGGACGAGGTGCTGGTGACGGTCGATGGCGATGCCGGCGCCGTGCAGCAGATCGCCGCTTCCTTCGGCCTAGAAGTGCGCTCGCAGCGCCAGTCCCGGCTGCTTGGCGCCACTTTGGTGCGTTTCGGCATTCCCGATGGCCGCCCTGTCGGCGTGGTGCTGGCGCAGCTTGCCGCCGACGGCCGCACGCGGCGCCGCGAGCCCAACCACATCTACTCGCTGCAGCAGGCGGCCGGCATCGTCAACTATGCCTTCGACCGCATCGCGCTCGACGCCAAACAGGCCAGCGGCGAGAACGTGCGCGTCGCCGTCATCGATACCGGCATCGACGACAGCAATCCGGCGCTTGCCGGCGTCATCGCCGCGCAGTTCGACGCCATGCCCGACGTGCCGATCGAAAAGCGCGACCACGGCACTTCGATCGACGGTCTGATTGCCGGCGTCGGCCCGCTGGAAGGCATGGCGCCGGGCGCCAGGATCTACCATGCGCGCGCCTTCGAGGGCGGCAAGTCGACCATGGACGTCATTCTGTCGGCGCTCGACTGGGCGGCGGACCAGAATGTCAGCATCATCAATATGAGCTTCGTCGGACCGAAAAACGACCTGCTCGGCACCGCCTGCCGCAATGCACGGGCGCTTGGCATGGTGCTGGTGGCGGCGGCCGGCAATAACGGGCCGAAGGCGCCCTACGGCTATCCGGCCGCCTTTGACGGCGTCATCGCCGTGACGGCCACCGACGCCAAGGATGCGCTGATGCCGCAGGCCAATCGCGGCGCCTATGTGTTCATTTCCGCGCCCGGCGTCGAGATGGTGGCGCCGAGCGGCGCCGGCTCGGATGTCGTTACCGGCACGTCGTTCGCGGCCGCGATCGTCAGCGGCGCCATCGCCAACCTCATCCATGCCACGCCCGACCGCTCGGCCGACGACATCGAGAAGGCGCTTGCGGCGACCGCGAAGGATCTCGGGCTTAAGGGGCGCGACAATGATTTCGGCTACGGCCTGCTGGACATCAAGGCTGCAGGGACTGCGAAGGAATAGCCAGCGACGGCTCACGCGGCGCTTTGCCGGGACGAAGCAGGAACCAGAACGCGGCGATGTGCGTGATCATCAGCAGCGGCACGTAGATGATGGGGATCGCGTAGGTGGCTCCCAACTGCTCCGCGTGCTCGGGAAGGCCTTCCTGAACCGCGTGGTAATAGTCGACGACGAGGTCGGCCATTCCGACGAGATTAAAGGCGACGACGAACGACCAGAAGAGCAAGCGAACTCTGACCGTCAGCAATGCCAGCATGGCCAGCACCCCGGTGGCGAAGTCGCCATAGGCAGCGAACATGGCGAAGCCGGCAGGCAGATTGGGGCCGACGACGCCCGGAAGCAGGAACACGAGACCGAAGAAGCGGAAACTGTGCAGCGTGGCAATGGCGCGTTGCGCCGCCATCCGATCCATCGAGTCCAGCCATGGCAGGCCATATGCACCGAAGCAAAGCAGCCATGCGACATAGCCCAGGACGAGTTGGATCTGGAACAGCATCGGCGTTGACATCGGTTTCCTCGCAACAGGTGGTCATGCGGTCCCGCGCACTTCGGCCGTTAGCTAAGACTGCTTTCATAGTTCGGCCATCCGCTGTAATCAGAACAGCCTATGAAGCAGAGATACACAATCCGGCACGGTGCGTTGGACGGGGTCGAGGTGTTCCTGGCCGTCGCGCGGCATCGTAACTTCCGCCGTGCCGCGGCCGAACTGGCGGTAACGCCGTCCGCGGTAAGCCAGGCGGTGCGCGCGCTGGAAGTCCGCATCGGTGCGGCCCTGTTTGCCCGCACGACCCGAAGCGTCGGCCTGACCGAGGCTGGCCAGCGGTTCCTCGACCGCGCCGGACCTGCCTTCGAGGAGATCATGGCCGCAGGCGAGGTCGCCCGCGATGTCGGCCAGCGGCCGACCGGGCTTTTGCGACTGTCCGTGCCCCGCGCGGTCGTGCCGCTGATCCTGGAGCCTATGATCGCGTCGTTCTGCCGGGCCTATCCCGAGATCGAACTGGAGATCGCCGCCAGCGACGAGATGGTCGATCTCGCCGCCGGCGGATTCGATGCCGGCATCCGGCTGGGCCAGTTCATAGCGCCCGACATGATCGCGGTGCGGCTGACGCCGCCCTTCTCCTTCGTGGTCGTCGGCAGCCCGGACTATCTCGAGCGCCACGGCCAGCCCGAACAGATCACCGATCTGGGCCGCCACGCCTGCCTGCGCCTGCGCCGCGCGAACGGCGCCGTCGCACCCTGGTCCTTCACCGACGGCAACGGGGCGATCGAGGCGATCGTCTCGGGCCCGCTGATTGCGCATGACTATCCAACCTTGCTGGGGGCCGCGATCCAAGGCGTCGGCCTGGCGCAGACGCCTCGGCCTGTCGCCGACGGCGCAATAGAACAGGGGAAACTCAAACCGGTGCTGGAGGACTTTGCCGGCGCGACCCCGGGCGTCTTCCTCTATCATCCAGGCAAGCGTCAGGTCCTGCCGAAGCTGCGCGCCTTCATCGATCATCTTAAATCCGCGGGCTGAGACAACGGGCAGAGGCAGCGCAGAAGTCGTTCCAGCAATTGACCCTGCTGGCGAGTGGTCAAGCCGGCGCGCCGGCGACCGATCCCCTGACCACCAGGTCGACCGGCCAGACCTCGCCGCGCGCGCCCTCCTCCAGTCCCGATATCCGCGCCGCCAGCCGCTCGGCGATGCGTGCGCCGGCCAGCCGGATCGACGAGCGCGTCGTGGACAGCGGCACCGAAAAATTCTCCGGCTTCAGCCAGGGAAAAACGTCGTCATGGGCAATCAGCGAGACGTCGCCGGGAATGCTGAGGCCAAGGTCGCGCACCGCGCGCACGACGCCGAGCGCCATGATCAGGCTGGAACAGGCGATTGCCGTCGGCGCGCCTTCCTGTTCGAGCAGGCGCCGGGCGGCGCGATAGCCGTTCTCCTCGGTCATGACGAGCGAGCAGACATGGCGATCGTCCAATGCCAGGCCACTGGCGGCCAGCGCCCGGCGCAGGCCGCGCTCGCGGTGGATGGCAAAGGTCTCGCGGTCGTCGCCATTGATCAGCGCCAGCCGCCGGTGGCCGAGTTGGACGAGCAGCCGCGCGGCTTCGTGGAAGGCGCCTTCATTGTCGATGTCGAGAAAGGGATAGTCGAAATTCAGGCCCTCGCTGCGGCCATGGACGATGAAAGGAATGCCGAGCGTGTTGACCAGCGCCACGCGCCTGTCCTGCGGCCTCGGCGAAGAGATGTAGACGGCATCGACCTGCCGGTTGGCGACGATGCGGCGGTAGGTCGTTTCCTGGTCATCGGCATCGGTCGGTGACAGGACAAGGTCGAGCTCGTGCGAGCGGGCATAGTCGCCAAGACCGGACAGGAATTCGACGAAATGGGGATCGATGTCGACGGCTGCACCCGTCGGCAGGACATAGCCGATCATTCCGGACTTACCCGTGGCCAGCCGGCGCGCACTCGGATTGGGGCGATAGCCGTGGCGCTTGGCTGCGTCCATGACACGCCTGCGGGTTTCCTCGTTGACTTCGGGATAGCCGTTCAGCGCCCGGCTTACCGTGGTCTGGGAAAGCGCCAGCATATGCGCGAGTTGCTTGAGGTTCACGAGAGGCCTCCCTGCCTCAAAGCGCTTTTAAATTGAATCGACCCAAACGCCACAAGGGCGTGGCCACTCCACATGGACCATAAGCGTGCCGGGGCCCGGTTTGAAACGAAAATTGCTGCTGCAGTGCCGAAAAAGCATGTTGCGGTGCAAATTTTTGGACCCTGGCAGACGGCGACTAAATCGATTAGTTCCTGCTCCCCCTTGACACCCGTCCGATTCAGTGGCGAGATCAACAAAGCCAAAGCGCTTTGGAAGACTGTTCGAAAGGTTGCGGTTCCCTTGCGACTGAGTCACAGTCCTGCGGCGTCGGCGGGCGGAATGGAGGTTCCGTCCGGTGTGTATGACCCACTGGGAGGAATACCGATGAAGAAAATGCTTTTGCTGGGTGTTGCGTCTGCCGCATTCGCCCTGAGCGCGCCCGCGCATGCCGAACTGAAGTTCAAGCCGGGCGAGGACAAGCGCTTCAACTGGGCGAATTACGAGGACCTCAAGAAAGTCGACCTCAAGGGCGAGACCCTGACCATCTTCGGACCGTGGCGTGGCGAGGACGAGACGCTTGTCCGGTCGGTACTTGATTATTTCTCCGAAGCCACCGGCGCAGAGGTCAAATATTCCTCGTCCGAGAACTACGAGCAGCAGATCGTCATCGACACCCAGGCCGGCAGCCCGCCCAACATCGCCGTCCTGCCGCAGCCGGGCCTCATCCAGGACCTCGCTTCCAAGGGCGTGCTGACCCCGCTCGGCGACGACGTCGCAGCCTGGGTCAAGGAGAATTACGCCGCCGGCGACTCCTGGGCCAAGCTCGGAACTTACAACGGCAAGGACGGCAAGCCGGGCTTCTATGCCTTTCCCTACAAGATCGACGTGAAGGGGCTGGTCTGGTACTCGCCCGACAATTTCGAGGAAGCTGGCTACAAGGTGCCGAAGACGCAGGAAGAACTTGCCGAACTCGAGAAGAAGATCATCGCCGATGGCGGCAAGCCGTGGTGTATCGGGCTTGGTTCGGGCGGCGCGACGGGCTGGCCGGCGACCGACTGGGTCGAGGACATCATGCTGCGCACGCAGACTCCCGAAGTCTACGACAAGTGGGTGAAGAACGAGATTCCGTTCAACGACCCGGCCGTGGTCAACGCTATCGACATCTTCGGCAAGATCGCCACCGACGACAAGATGGTCGACGGCGGCGCCAAGGCGGTCGCGGCGACCGACTTCCGCGACAGCCCGAAGGGCCTCTTCACCGTACCGCCGAAGTGCTACATGCACCATCAGGCATCGTTCATCCCCTCCTTCTTCCCGGAAGGCGTGAAGCTTGGCCAGGATGCGGACTTCTTCCCCTACCCGCCCTACGGCTCCAAGCCGGAGCTCGGGACGCCGCTGGAAGTCGCCGGAACGCTGGTGATGATCACCAAGGATTCCAAGGCATCGCGCGAATTCATCAAGTTCCTGCAAATGCCGCTCGCGCATGAATTGTGGATGGCACAGAAGAGCTTCGTCACACCCTTCAAGGGGGCCAACAAGGACGCCTATGGCAGCGATGCGCTGAAGAAGCAGGGCGAGATCCTGGTCGGCGCCACGACGGTGCGCTTCGACGGCTCCGACCTGATGCCCGGCAAGGTCGGCGCCGGCTCGTTCTGGACTGGCATGATCGACCTGGTCGGCGGCAAGTCCGCCCAGGACGTCGCCACCGACATCCAGAAGAGCTGGGACGCCATCAAATAGGCCGCTCCGGCGCGACCTGATCTTTCCTCATCTTGCTACTGGATTCGGGCTACGGCCCGGATCCGACCGGCGGGACACGCCGGAAGCTTCGCATTTCGATTGTTCCGAATAACTGAAAGTCGGCGCATCGGTCGCCAGCACCGCTGGCCGGTCACGCGCAGGGAGAGGGACCCATGGCGGCTCAGATTTTCTCGGCAATATTCGTCATCATTATCGGCGTCGGCGGCTGCGTCGCCTATTTCTGGGGCGCCAACAAACTGCTTGACCTGATCTTCCCCGCGCGCGGAGTGTCCGGAGCGGCCGCCGTCAACAATCTGCGCCGGCAGGGATTGGTGCGGCCCTGGTTGTTCGTGGGTCCGGCGCTGATCATCCTGACCATCTACCTGGTCTATCCGGTGATCGCGACACTGTGGCTGTCCTTCTTCGATCGCGGCGGCACGAGTTTCGTGGGGTTCGCCAACTATGAATGGGCGCTGCGCGATCCGGATCTGCGAAACGCCATCCGCAACAACATATTGTGGCTGGCGGTGGTGCCGGCGGCCTGCACCTTCCTCGGCCTGATCATCGCCGTGCTCACCGACAAGATATGGTGGGGAACGATTGCCAAAAGCCTGATCTTCCTGCCGCTGGCCATCTCCTTCGTCGGCGCCAGCGTGATCTGGAAGTTCATCTACGAATATCGTGGCCAGGGCCAGATCCAGATCGGCCTGCTCAACGCCATCATCCAGTATTTCGGCGGCCAGCCGCAGGTCTGGATATCGCTGCCGTTCTGGAACAACTTCTTCCTGATGGTCATCCTGATCTGGATCCAGACCGGCTTTGCCATGGTCATCCTGTCCTCGGCGCTGCGCGGCATCCCCGAAGAAACACTGGAAGCCGCAGTCATAGACGGCGCCAACCCGTTCCAGATCTTCTGGAAGATCATGGTGCCGCAGATCTGGGGCACCATCGCGGTGGTATGGACCACCATCACCATCCTGGTGCTGAAAGTGTTCGACATCGTTCTGACCATGACCAACGGTCAATGGAACAGCCAGGTGCTGGCCAATCTGATGTTCGACTGGATGTTCCGCGGCGGCGGCGATTTCGGCCGCGGCGCGACCATAGCCATCATCATCATGATTGCCGTCATTCCGATCATGGTCTGGAACATCCGCCAGGCCAACAAAGAGACGGGAGGGCACTGAGATGGCCGTCGCGACCGGAAATTCCTTCGCCAGCCGTTTCGGCGTCCATATCGCGGTGCTCGTCTTCGTGGTGATCTGGACCATCCCGACGCTCGGCATCCTCGTTTCGTCGCTGCGCGACAAGGACCAGATCATCGCCTCGGGTTGGTGGAATTCCTTCGCCAGTTCCAGCCAGACGGAAGCCGGGCGACTGCCGGCCGCCTCCACACAGGTAGAAAAGGACGGCAAGTTCGTTCTCCAGGGCAACATCTTCGGCGACGGGGCCAAGCGCGCGATAAGCGCCTTCGGCGTCAAGGCGGCGGCACCGACGCAGTATCCTGCCGGCACATCAGCCGATCTCGGTGACGGCGTGACCCTCCAGATCAAGGCCGACGGCAGCTTCGTCATGGCCTCGCCAAAGGCGTTCGAGGGCGACAGGGGCCAGCGCGTCTACTACGCTTCGTCGGCGCCGCCGAAATTCACCACCGACAATTATCAGACCGTGCTGTTTTCCGAAGGCATCGGCCGCTCGTTCATGAATTCGCTAACGGTCACCATCCCGGCGACCGTCATCCCGATCCTGATCGCGGCCTTTGCGGCTTACGCACTGGCCTGGATGCGCTTTCCAGGCCGCGCGCTCCTGATCGCCGTCGTCATCGGCTTGCTGGTGGTGCCGCTGCAGATGTCGCTCATTCCACTGCTGAAGCTCTACAATGGCGTCGGCACGTTCTTCGGCGTGCCGTCCAAGACCTACCTCGGCATCTGGCTGGCGCATACCGGCTTCGGACTGCCCTTCGCCATCTACCTCTTGCGAAGCTATATTGCCGGCCTGCCGCGCGAGATCATGGAATCGGCGCGCATCGACGGCGCCAGCGATTTCGAGATCTTCGTCAAGATCGTGCTGCCGCTGTCCTTCCCGGTGCTTGCCTCCTTCGCCATCTTCCAATTCCTGTGGGTATGGAACGATCTCCTGGTGGCAATGGTTTTCCTCGGAACGGCGCCCGATCAGATCGTGCTGACGGCCAAGCTCAATGCTCTGCTTGGCTCGCGTGGCGGTAACTGGGAGATCCTGACGACATCGGCCTTCATCACCATCATCGTGCCGCTGATCGTCTTCTTCTCGCTGCAGCGTTATTTCGTCCGCGGGCTGCTGGCCGGCTCGGTGAAAGGAGGTTGAGACCATGCAATCGGCTTTGAAGGCGACTTCGAAACCAGACCCCGCCATCGACCGCGACTGGTGGCGGGGCGCGGTGATCTACCAGATCTATCCGCGCAGCTATCAGGATTCCAATGGCGACGGCATCGGCGACCTCAAGGGCATCATCGGCAGGCTGCCCTACATTGCCGCCCTTGGCGCGGACGCCATCTGGATCTCGCCTTTCTTCAAATCGCCAATGAAGGATTTCGGCTATGACGTCTCGGATTATTGTGACGTCGACCCGATGTTCGGTACGCTGGCGGATTTCGATGCGCTGACGGCGGAGGCGCACCGACTGGGCCTCAAGGTGATGATCGACGAGGTGCTGTCGCATACCGCCGACATCCACCCCTGGTTCAAGGAAAGCCGCTCGAGCCGCACCAATCCCAAGGCCGACTGGTATGTCTGGGCGGATGCAAGACCCGATGGCACGCCGCCCAACAACTGGCTGTCGATCTTTGGCGGCTCGGCCTGGCAATGGGACACCAGCCGCCAGCAATACTACCTGCACAATTTCCTGGCCGAGCAGCCCGACCTCAATTTCCACAACCGCGAAGTCCAGGACGCGCTGCTCGACGTCACCCGCTTCTGGCTGGAACGCGGCGTCGACGGCTTTCGCCTCGACACCATCAATTTTTACTTCCACAGCCAGGGGCTGGAAAACAACCCGCCGCTGCCGCCGGAACAGCGCAACGACCAGACCGCGCCGGCGGTCAATCCCTACAACTACCAGGACCATATCTACGACAAAAGCCGACCGGAGAACCTCGCCTTCCTCGAGCGCTTCCGGGCGCTGCTCGACGAGTACCCGGCGACCGCCGCGGTCGGCGAAGTCGGCGATTCGCAACGCGGGCTGGACGTGGTCGCCGCCTATACCGCCGGCGGCAAGCGCGTGCATATGTGCTATTCCTTCGACTTCCTGGCGCCGGAAAAGATCAGCGCCGCCAAGGTCCGCTCGGTGCTGGAAGCTTTTGGCCGGGTGGCCAGCGACGGCTGGTCGTGCTGGGCGTTTTCCAACCATGACGTGATGCGACCGGCCTCGCGCTGGGCCGCCGACGAGGCGGACCCGTCGGCCTATCTCAAGGTCATCTCGGCATTGCTGATGTCGCTGCGCGGTTCGGTCTGCATCTACCAGGGCGAAGAACTCGGCCTCGGCGAGGCCGACCTGCGCTTCGAGGATCTGCAGGATCCCTACGGCATCCGTTTCTGGCCTGAATTCAAGGGCCGCGACGGCTGCCGCACGCCCATGGTGTGGGATGGCAATGCAAGGAATGGCGGCTTCTCCCAGGCAAAACCCTGGTTGCCGGTACCGGCCGAGCATCTGCCGCAGGCGGTCAACGTGCAGCAAGGCGACGAAACCTCCCTGCTTGAGCATTACCGGCGCTTTCTTTCTTTCCGCCGCGCCCATCCGGCGCTGGCCAAGGGGGACATCGCCTTCATCGAAAGCCAGGGCGACACCGTCGCCTTCACCCGCCGGTCGGGCAATGAGGAGATCGTCTGCGTCTTCAATCTGGGCGCAAGGCCGGCGAAGGTTGACCTCGGCAACCGAACCCTGCAACCTTTGCCGGGACACGGGCTCTCCGGGCAGGCGAGCACCGGGTCGGTCGAGCTCGGCGGCTATGGCGCCTGGTTCGGACGCATAGGCTGAAACATCCGAGGAATCACTGGAGGAAACCAATGGCCGATGTCAATTTGAGACAAGTGAAGAAGTCCTATGGCAATCTTAACATTCTCCACGGCATTGACCTCGACATCAAATCGGGCGAGTTCATAGTCTTCGTCGGCCCGTCGGGCTGCGGCAAGTCGACCTTGCTGCGCTCGATCGCCGGGCTCGAGGAAATCACGTCGGGTGAACTCAAGATCGACGGCCAGGTGGTCAACGACGTGCCACCCTCGAAGCGCGGCATCGCCATGGTGTTCCAGTCCTATGCCCTCTACCCCCACATGACCGTCTACGACAACATGGCCTTCTCGATGAAGATCGGTGGGGAAAGCAAGGCCGAGATCGACAAAAGGGTTCGGCAAGCCGCCGAGATCCTGCAGCTGACCAAATATCTCGACCGTCTGCCCAAGGCGATGTCGGGCGGCCAGCGGCAGCGCGTCGCCATCGGCCGCGCCATCGTGCGCAATCCGAAGGTGTTCCTGTTCGACGAACCGCTGTCGAACCTTGACGCCGCATTGCGCGTTGCGACGCGCATCGAGATCGCCAAGCTCAAGGAATCGATGCCCAACACGACCATGATCTACGTCACGCACGACCAGGTCGAGGCGATGACGCTGGCCGACCGCATCGTCGTGCTGAAGGACGGGCACATCGAGCAGGTCGGCACGCCCATGGAACTCTACAAGAACCCCGGCAACCTCTTCGTCGCCCAGTTCATCGGCTCGCCGGCCATGAACATCCTGCCGGCGACGGTCGACAAGACGGGCAATCCGACCATCGTCAGCCATGTCGGCGGCCGCAAGGCGACGGTGCCGATCGCGACACCTGCTTCGGCAAAGGGAGCGGCGGTCAGCTTCGGCGTACGGCCGGAAGATCTCGCGATCGCCAGCGGTGCGGATTATCTGTTCGAGGGGACCGTCGATTATCTCGAACAGCTTGGCGAGGTCCAGCTGGTCTATGTCGATATCGGCCGGGCCGACCTGCCGCTGGTGACCAAGCTGCCGGGCAATGTCGAGGTCAAGCGCGGCTCGACGCTGCGGCTGACCGCCAATGCCGGCGATCTCCATATCTTCGATGCCGATGGTCGCTCCTTTGCCCTCCACGAAGCGGAAGCAAAGGCGGCCTGAAGACGGCCGTCCGGTAATGAAAGAACAAGAGCGGCGGGCCTGGCCCGCCGCTGTTCTTGTCTGCACAGGCTGGTTAGTTGTTGCCGAAGAGATTGCGATCGGCACCCTGATGGGCCGGCTTCTGCACGTCGCCGGACGAGTTGAGCAGCTTGTAGACAGGCGAATCGCTGTTGCGGATCGCACCTGTATGCGACGTATCGACATTGACAGTCGACGAAGCAGTGGGCTGGTTGACGCCGTTGGAGCCATAATTGTCGCTGCCGGCGAAGGCGCTGCCGGAGACGGCCAGAACGGCGGCGGCGGCAATGAGGATCTTGTTCATTTTAGGTACTCCTGAATTTTGGAAGTCCCGCGGACCGGCGGGCCAGAGCCCACCGGCCGTGGGATGGCCGTTAATGGCCGAAGAGGTTGCGGTCGCTGCCCTGCTGGACAGGCGCCGAGGTGGCCGGAGCCGACTTGCCGATCGACGCGGTGTTCGAATTGTCGGTCGAAGCGGCAGCAGCCTGGTTGGCGCCGTTGGAGCCATAGTTGTCGCTGCCGGCGAAAGCGCTGCCGGAGAGAGCCAGAACGGCAGCGGCAGCAATGAGGATCTTGTTCATTTTAATACTCCTGAATTTGTAGGGTCCACCAGCGCGGCAGGGTCACCCGCCGCGTGCCGGGGATCGCTATTAATTGTTGCCGAAGAGGTTGTGGTCGGCGCCCGTCACAGGCGTCTGGGCAGCCGGCTCCGACTTCTTAGTCGAAGCGGTGTAGGAGCTGTCGACAGTAGCCGTGGGGGTCGCGGCGTTCGAACCATAATGGTCGCTGCTAGCGAAGGCGCTGCCGGAAATAGCCAGAAGGGCGGCGGCAGTGAGAATGATCTTTTTCATTTTTGTACTCCAGTATTTTTCCCGTCCGTCTAGCGGCGTGTCTTGGGATTAAATCGCGTCGTTCGGACAGCCCCGATGTGGGAGAGCCCCCTTGCCGTTTCCAATCACGAAGTTGTTCAGCGTGGACCATGACTCCACCACTTGAAATTGTACCAACGCCTTCTACATGTCTTATTTTTCCGTTTGATATCAAATAGTTGTCTGAGATCATAACCCGATCACCAACTGTGTCGGAAGGCTGGGCGTTCACACCGTCCTGCACGCACCGTCAACAGAAACGAACCGTTCGGTTCGATTTTAGACTCTGCTAATAGTCACTTTTCGAAACCATTAACCCTTTTCCGGCCCGGCTGAGGGTCGAAAACTGTGCCCGCGCGCCTGGCGAGAAGAGGCGATTCCCCCGCTGCAACCGCGCCGGGACGATCCCGCGTACGTGTCGCGCCGCATGGATGCGATGTCGCTTTCGTGCCGATGTCGCAAACCCTGTCGTGATTAGATCGAGCGATCTCAGGTGCCGCTGCGTGACGACGGAGCGGAGAATTGGGAAGCCGGTCAGATTCCGGCGCTGCCCCCGCAACGGTGGTGGAGTTCAAGTCGCAACGGGAGACCACTGGGCGAAAGCCTGGGAAGGTGTCGCGATGGTCCGCCAGGACAACTCCAGAGCCCGGAAACCAGCCCGAGATCGCTAGAACTCGACTGATCGCGGTGGGCGGTCAAGGGGCGGATGGTGTTGTCCGGCTTCGCCGGCTTGCGCCCAGTCCTTCCTCCATCACCACCAGTTCAGTCCTTGAAAATGAGGACAGGACATGGACGCGCGCAACGACATGCTGAGGCTTTTGAACGGCCGCAGACAGGGCCTTTCGCTGGAACAGCCCTTCTATACCGACCCGGACTACTTCAAGCTTGACATGGAACTGATCTGGTATCGCGACTGGCTGTTCATCGGCCATGATTGCGAGTTGCCCAAGCCGGGCAGCTTCATCACCGTGCAGATCGGCGACTATCCGGTCGTGCTGGTGCGCGATCAGCAGGGCAAGATCAACGCTTTCCACAATTCCTGCCGCCATCGCGGCAGCCGCGTCTGCAACACCGACAAGGGCATGGCCGCCAAACTGGTGTGTCCCTATCACCAGTGGACCTACGAACTCGACGGCCGGCTGCTGTTCGCCCGCCAGATGGCCGATGGGTTCGACAAGAGCCAGTTCGGGCTCAAGCCGGTCGCCTGCGAAAGCGTCGCCGGCTATGTCTTCATCTGCCTGGCCAAGGAGCCCGCCGACTTCGCGCCGATGCAGGCGATGATCGAGCCCTATCTCCAGCCGCACCGGCTGAGCGAGGCCAAGATCGCCTTCGAGAGCACGATCATCGAGAAGGGCAACTGGAAGCTGGTCTGGGAAAACAACCGCGAATGCTACCATTGCGCGGGCAACCATCCTGAGCTGTGCAAGACCTTCCCGGAAGCGCCGACCGTGACCGGCGTGCAAGGCGCCGACAGCGATCCGGAGATGCTGGCCCACTGGGCGAAGTGCGAAGCTGTTGGCCTGCCCAGCAAGTTTCGCATCGACCCGGCCGGACAATACCGCGCCACCCGCGCGCCGCTGCTGCGCGATGCCCAGAGCTACACGATGACCGGCAAGCGGGCGGTGAAGAAGAACCTGTCCGACAGCGTCTCGGCCGACCGGATCGGCACGCTGATGCACTATCACTACCCGACAACCTGGAACCATATCCTCGTGGATCATGCGGTGACGTTCCGCGTGCTGCCGGTCAGCGCCACGGAAACAGCGGTTACGACCAAATGGCTGGTCCACAAGGATGCCGTGGAAGGCGTCGACTACGATCTCGCCGAACTCACCCATGTCTGGACCGAGACCAACGACCAGGACCGCCGCATCGTCGAGGAAAATGCCTTCGGCATCCTGTCGCCGGCCTACGAGCCCGGTCCCTATTCGGAGCTGCACGAGGGCGGCGTCATCCAGTTCGTCGACTGGTACGCGCGCTTTATCGGCCCACGGCTTTCCGAAGACGGCCGGCCTGCTCTGCGCAGTGTCGCCTAGCGCATGTCGGCCAAAACTGTGCAGCGGCTTTGGGATCACGACACGCCCAAAATGAAAGGTATGCAGGGATGAACGCCATGACTGATCTTGGCCTCTATCGCCACCTCGACCAGATGGCGCCGTGGAACGACAGGCTGCAGGTGCTGGAAGTAACCGGCGTCAGCGACGAGGCGCCCGACGTCAAGACCTTCACCTTCCGCTCCGACAACCAGACCTGGTTCCGCTACAAGCCGGGCCAGTTCGTGACGCTGGAATTGCCGACACCGGACGGCCCGCTGATGCGCACCTACACGCTGTCATCATCGCCGTCACGGCCATTCTCGATCGCGGTGACGGTGAAGGCGCAGGCGGGCAGCGTCGGCACACGCTGGATGTTCGATCACCTGACGCCCGGCTCGCACGTCAAGGCCTATGGACCGGGCGGCGACTTTTCGCTGCACAGCCACCCGGCGGCGAAATACCTGTTCATCTCGGCCGGTTCGGGCGTGACGCCGATGATGTCGATGCTGCGCTGGCTGAACGACTGCGCGCCATGGACCGATGTCGGCTTCGTCAATTGCGCGCGGCGCCCGGAAGAGATCATCTTTCGCAAGGAACTCGAACTGCTCGGCGGCCATATGCCGGGGCTGTCGCTCGGCTTCATGATCGAGGAGCGGTCGAGCCGCGAGGGCTGGTACGGCCATATGGGCCGCATCGACGCCATCCGGCTGCCGCTCCTGGCGCCCGATTTCCGCGAACGCGAAATCTTCTGCTGCGGCCCCGACCCTTTCATGCGCGCCGTGCGCGGCATGCTGGAGGCCGCCGGGTTCGACATGGCAAAATACCATCAAGAGAGCTTTGCCGCGCCGGCGATGGAGGAAATCCCAGCGCCGTTTGCCTCGCCGGCTGAAGACGGCGCGGCGATTTGCGTCGAAGCCGCGACGCCGATCCGCTTCGCGCTTTCGGATGTCGACGCCGACTGTGTCGCCGGCCAGACCGTGCTGCAGACGGCGCGCGCCTCGGGCGTGCGAATACCGGCCGCCTGCGAATTCGGCCTGTGCGGAACTTGCAAAGTGAAGAAAGTCTCCGGCAGCGTCGAGATGAGCCACAATGGCGGCATCCTCGATCATGAGATCGATGATGGCTTCATCCTGGCCTGTTGTTCCAAGCCATTGTCGCCGCTTGAAATCGAGGCTTGATCCGCCCGGCTTTCGACTGAACCCGGAAATGGTCCCGCGTTGCCGGCAAAGGTTACCTTGCCAAGGAAGACCTGAAAGTTTACAGGCGTTGTTGGTGGAAGCGGTCCTGCTGGCGGGCAGGAAATGCAGGACGGGGCAACAATGACGCATGACTCCCACGCCTATGCGGTAGCGAGCCGGGATATCGTTTTCGAATCTTTCGATGGCGAGGCCGTGGTGCTCAATCTTGCCAATGGCAAATATTTCGGCTTTTCCGATTCCGGCAGCAAGGTATGGCAGGCGCTTTCATCCGGCGCGGACGCCCAGGCTCTGGTCGGGCTGAGCGCCGGCGGCTCGACAATAGGCCAGGCCGAACTCGAACGCTTCATATCGCAATTGCTCGAATTGGGTTTGCTGGTGCGCTTGGACGCGGCGGCGCAGCCTTTGCCGGGCGATTTGCCTGCCGAGCTTGCCGCCACGAACGAGCCGCTCAATGTGAGCATTCACGACGACCTCGCCGACCTGATCGTCGTTGATCCCATCCACGAGGTCGAGGAACCTCTCGGCTGGCCGGCGGTCAAGCAGGCTTCCTGACGGGGCGGCCGCAGCGTGATGGAAGGCGATTGATGCCGCGCGTCACGCTCGAAACCTTGCCGGATTACGCCAGGTATCTCATCGCCGCCGCTGAAGGCGCGGCCGCGCGCTATCCGACCATGCGAAAGGTTCGCCTGCCCTGGCTTGAACTGACCGTGCATCTCGGTCACGGCGTGCTTGCCGATGCATTGGGCCATGCTTTTGTCGAGCCCGGGCATGACCAGCCGGCACCGTCCACGGGTCGCATCTTCATCGCGCATCCCGGCATTGACGGCATCCCGGAGCCGGCGCACTGGGGCGATGCCCATTTCACCGAGCACGGTTTTGCCAAACAGCTCGCCGAAGCCGGTTTGCGCGGGCACCATTTCCACGACCTCGATTTCTGGCAGGTCTACGATCCGCACCGCCGCGTCGGCGTGCAGCTGATGGCCTCGGCCGATGCCTTTCCGCCCTGGGAGCCGGGAGCACCGCTGCGCGCCTTCCTGCACTGGGAATATGCGGCGCGCGGCATGCGGCTGACCCATGCCGGCACGCTCAGCATCGACGGCAAGGGTATTCTGCTTGCCGGCTCGGGCGGGGCCGGGAAATCGGGGACCGTCGCCGCCGGCCTCCTCAACGGGCTCGACAGTGTCGGCGACGACTATGTGCTGATCGATCTCACCGACGGCGTGACCGCGCGCCCGCTTTTTTCGACGTTGAAGCAGGACACGAAAGGTTTCGCCCGGCTGGGCCTGCGGCAGCGGCTAACGGCGCAAGGCCCGCTCAACTGGCAAGGCAAGCACACGTTCCATATTCACGATATCGCGCCTCGGCCGGTGCCCGCCATGCTGGACATCGTCGCGCTGGTGGTGCCACATATCAGCGGAGGCGGAGCAAGTTCGATTATGCCGGTGTCGCGCAGGGATGCCATGATTGCCTTGGCGCCGTCCGGCATCGCCCAGATGCCGGGCGAGCGCGAAAGCGGCTTTCGCTTCTTCAGCGAATTGACGCGCCACCTGCCGTGCTTCCGTTTGTCCCTCGGCACCGACCCGGCAGAGATCGCCGGCACGATCGAGGATTTCCTGACACGAGGCGCCCGGTGAAGCTCAGCGTGATCATGCCTGTGTACAATCGCGAGCGCTATGTCGTCTCGGCCTTGCGCTCGCTCGTGCGGCAGCACGATGCCGCCGATCTCGACATCATCGTGATCGACGACGGCTCGACCGACGGGTCGGCGGAGGCCGTGCGTTCGATGATGGCCCTGAACCCCTGCATTCGCCTTTTCCGGCAAGAGAACATGGGCGTGACCCGGGCCCGCAACGCTGGTCTCAGACTGCTCACGCCGGAAACGGAGCTCGTGTCGTTCCTCGATTCGGATGATGTCTCGCCTGCGGGACGATTCAAGGCCGATATCGCATGCTTTGACGCCGACCCCGCTCTGGAGCTTACCTATTCCCTGATGATGATGGTCGAACACATCGACGACGATCTGCTGGAACCCTGCCCCGGCAGCCATTTCATGACCGTGCGGGGAATTCATCTGTCGTCAGGCATTTTCTCGCGTAAGCTCATCGAACGGATCGGCGGCTTCGATGAGGCCTTCGGCCAGGCCGAAGACACAGACTACCTGCTGCGCACCTTTGAAAGCGGCCCCAGATTCGTCCTGCCGGATACCGTGTCGCTTTACTACCGACGTCATCCCGGCAACATGACGAAGCAGGTCGACACGTCCCTTCGGGAATTCTTGCGGGCCATCCACAAATCGATGAAACGGCGCAAGGCCGACCCTTCACTGCGCGGGATCGAAGGCATCTTCGATGTCAAAGAACTCGCCAACTGGCGCTTCATGTAGCATGCGGAGCTATGGCGTCGTCATACCTGCCTTCAACGCCAGCGGCACCATCGCCGAGACGCTGCGATCGGTCGCGGCGCAGACAGTGCGGCCTGAGCTGGTGGTGATCGTCGACGATGGATCCAGCGACGATCTCGCGGCGGCGATCGGCGGAACGGACCTGCCGCTGCAATTGCTGCGCCAGGCAAATGCCGGACCTGGGAGCGCCACGACAAGGGGCATCGCCGCCTTGCCGACGCCGCTCATTGCGACGCTCGATGCCGACGATCTGTGGCTGCCGAGCAAGGCCGAAACACAGCTCGCGCATCTCGAAAGGCATCCCGCAACGTCGGGCGTTTTTTGCCATTTGCGAAACTTCCGCAATGACCGGCCCGATGCACCCGAGGACGCGATCGTACCCGGTTGGTCGCGGACCACGATGCTGATCCGGCGCGAGGTCGCCGAGACCGTTGGAGCAGTCGTCGATCCGCCGGGCGGCCGCGGCGAAATGATCGACTGGATCGCGCGGGTACGCGAGGCGGGCCTTGCCCTCGACATGGTGGAAGAGGTGCTGGCGCTGCGCCGCATCAGGCCCGGCAGCCTGTCCTATGGCCGCGATGCGGCGCGCGACCGCGGCTATCTCGAAGTGGCGCGGCTCGCCATGCTGCGACGGTCCCGGAACAAGGCCGGCGCGGGCTGATGGCGGGCATTCGCCGCATCAGCCGACGTTTCCCGGACTATGGCTGGTCCTGGCCGACGGGCGGGCTCGACCAACTGCTCAAGGCTGCCCTTCTTGCCGATGAGGACGCGGCCGCCGGTTGCGCCATGCAGTGGCTAAGCGCGAACGACATCGACCTTGTCTCCTTCAGGGAACACCGGCTGCTGGCCGCGATCTGCGATCGGTTCGGCCGGAAATTGGCCGGCCAATCCGCCTATCCGCGCCTTGTCGGCCTGCAAAAGATGCTGTGGACCAAGTCGCGCATGGCGATGCGCGAGGCCGAACCGGCGCTGCAGGCGATGACGGATTCCGGCTGCCTGGTGATGCTGATCAAGGGTGCCAGCCGCATTGCCTTGAACGCCTCGGCGCAGCGTGGCCGGGTGGCGCACGACATCGACATATTGGTGCGGCCGCAGGACATGCCGGCGGCGTTCGGCGTGCTGCGCGACGGCGACTGGCAGATCGCCACCGGGGTGAGTCCCCAATATCTGAGGACAAGGCTGGCGTCGCTGCGCTCGATGAATTTTTTCAAGGGCAGTTATGGCGATATCGATCTGCACCAGCTTGCCTATGACGGCTCGCAGCAAAGCGACGAGGATGACCAGGCGATCTGGCAGCGCGCGGCGACGGCCGAATTCAGCGGTGTCGGCGTGCTGGTGCCGTCGCCCGCGGATCGCATCGCGCTCGCCATCGCGCATGGCGGGCTCGATGCCCACACCCACAGCGATTGGCTGGTCGATTGCGCGGTGGCCATTCGCACCGGCGGCGTCGACTGGGACGTGTTCCTCGATGTCGTCGCCAGGCGTGGCCTTGCCGTTTCCGCGGCGGTGGCGCTTTCCTACCTTGCGCTCGATGTTGGCGTGACGGTGCCTGACAAGGTGCTGGCGCGCGTGCTGGACATGGCCGACCGCACCGGCCTTGCACGCTGGTCGGCGGTGCTGCAGGCCAAGCCGCGAACCGACTTCGGCAGGCTGACCTGGCTGTCGCGCGGCTTCGCCAAGCAGTTGCGGCTGAGACGCAAGAGCGGTCGGCTGCGGCAGGAGCCGCCCGCCAGGGCATGGCGCGGCAGAGCATGGCGCGGCAGGCAGGCACCTCGCGAGCCGCTGGAAGGACAGTCGCCCCTGGCCTTCTCGCAGACCATACCGTGCCCTGCGACGGCGGGGGAGATGATGCTGGACATCACGATCAGGATCAGCGTCCCGCCGGTCCGGCGCCGCATCGAAATGGAGATCAATGTGGGCGACGACCACGTCGCGCGTCTGCGTGCGATGGCCATCAGCCGGTCTGGTGGAGAGCGGGTGCTGCGCTTTCGCGGCAAGGTGACATTCGATGGCCGACAGCATGCGCTGACGCTGGAGGCGCGGCCGTCCCGGCAGTTCCGCCAATGGGACGATCAGGCGACGGTCGCCGCCTACGGCGCTTTGCCTTTCCATCTGGTCTCGGCGATTTTTTCACCGCTGCGCTGAACTGAACTATCGCTGGTCGCCCAAAGGTCGGCGGCGCCGTGCGGGGCGCGAACCCTCGCCTATACGGCGCCCTCGTCGGGCTTCGTCACCCGCCGCAACGTCAGATTGATCCTGCCGCCGTTCTTGAGCAGCGCCGAGGTCGAAGGGTAGATGCGGTCGACGCCATGGAAGGCAAGACGGCCCTCGCCGCCAAGCACGACGACATCGCCGCTTTTGAGCCTGAACGATTTGGTGGCGCCATCGCGGGTTGTCTGGCCGACCCTGAACAGGCAATCGTCACCCAGCGAGACGGAGACGACGGGTGCCGAGAAATCGGCCTCGTCGCGATCCTGATGCAGGCCCATCTTCGCTTCCGGCGTGTAGAAATTGATCAGGCAGGCCTGCGGTGGATTGGGATAGCCCGACACCTGACGCCATAGATCGAGCAGACTGTCGGGGATGGGCGGCCACGGCTCTCCGGTCAGCGGATGCGTCGGCTGGTAGCGATAGCCGCGTTCCTTGTCGGTGACCCAGCCGAGAGGACCGCAATTGGTCATGCGCACGCTCATCTCCTTGCCGGTCCGAGGCATGGCCGGCACGAACAGCGGCGCCTGCTGGACAATGCTTCTCACCTCCTCGACCAGCGTCTCCTGGACGGCGCGGGACAGATGGGCCGGCATGTGACGGATGCCTTTGGGCAGAACGAGCATGGGTTGGCTCATGTGAATGGTTCGGAGCCTCAGCATGCCACCGCCAGACGAAAACGGCGACCCGAAAGCGGTCGTGGTTCTTACGAGCGATCGCCGCAGCGAATTCGTCTTGGCCAAATGGCGGTTGACGAACAAAGATGACTAACATAGTCAAGATTTAGAAACCGGACCGGTGACACAAGAATTTTCAGCTTCCGCGTCCAGCGAAGCCGCGGGCAGCCAACGAGAGCGAGGGACATGGAAGTGACATTTCTTCAAGGCTTCAACGCGATCGTACGGGGCTGCATCTGGTCGCGGCGAGGACTGCTTGCCACGACATGCCTGGCGACGCTGGCTGGTGCCTACCAAGCCTCCGCCCAGCAGGCAGGCACCCAGGCATCGGGCGGCGCCACCGTGCTCGAGCCCATTACGGTCAGCGGCGAGGCCGGCGGCGACACGTCCCCCGAGGACGACAGGACGGTGGCTGCCAAGCGCAGCTCCGGTGCGACCAAGACGGACACGCCCCTCATCGAAACGCCCCGCTCCGTCTCGGTGGTGACACGCAAGGAACTCGAGGAGCGCGGCGCGCAGGACATTATCGAGGCGGTGCGCTATTCCTCAGGCGTCAGCACCGGCGCTTATGGATTCGACCCGCGATTCGACCAGATCTATATCAGGGGCTACGACGCAACCACGCTCGGCGACTACAAGGACGGCCTGCGCCAGCCCTATATCAACTACGGCACGTTCCGCACCGACCCCTATTCGCTCGAACGCGTCGAGGTGATCAAGGGACCGGTATCGGTGCTTTACGGCGCGGGAACGCCGGCAGGCATCGTCAACAAGGTGCCCAAGCTGCCGACCGAGGACAGGATCAGGGAAGTCGAACTGCTTTATGGCACGAAGGACAGGGCGCAGGCCGCCTTCGATTTCGGCGGTCCGGTCACCAAGGGCAGTGACGATTTCCTCTACAGGATCGTCGGCCTGGCGCGAAACGGCGACACCAATTTCGACATCGCCGACGACCGCTATTTGCTGCAGCCGTCGTTCACCTGGAATCCGGACGCCGCGACGTCCTTCACCATCTATGGGCTGGTGCAGGCGGACGAGACCGATTCCAATGTCGGCGTGATCACCGATCCGTCGGGAAAGGTCCACACCCTGCGCGAGAGCGACCCCGACTATGACCATCAGAAGATCCGGCAGCAGCAGGTCGGCTACAAGTTCGAGCACGATTTCGGCGGCGGCATCACGGTGCGCCAGAATGTACGATACTCCCATCTCGACCTGAGGTCGCGCTATCTCGCGGTCTCCGGTTGGACAGGTACGGTCGCGCATCGTTATGCGACCGCAATTCGCGACGAAATGAACGTCTTCCAGGCCGACAACCAGGTCGAGGCCAGGTTCGACACCGGGGCGCTCGCCCACACGTTGCTTCTCGGCCTCGACTACACGAACCTGACCTCTTCCTTCGGCTATGGGTTCGATCCGACCGATCCGGCCTACGATTTCGACATTGCCAACCCGACCTACGGTTTCTCCGGCCCGACCCCGGACACCACGTTCTCTGCATCCGACGCGGATCTGAGCCAGACCGGCGTCTATGCGCTGGATCAGGTCGAACTGGACAAATGGCGTTTCACGTTCGGTGGCCGCCAGACCTGGGTCGAGCAGACGCGCGACTATTTTGGGGGCGGTTCCGAAGCGGTGAACAAGAACGCCTTCAGCATGCAGGCCGGCGCCCTCTATCTGTTCGATAGCGGCGTCGCGCCCTTCGCCAGCTACGCGACGTCATTCGAACCGATCTCGAACCGCTCGGCCGATGGCGGCGGCATTCTTCAGCCTACGAAGGGCGAACAGTTCGAAGTGGGGGTCAAGTACCAGCCACCGGGAACGGATATCCTGCTGTCCGCGGTCGCCTACCATCTGGTCGAGAAGAACAAGCCGGTAGTCGTCGATCCCAATGCGGGCACCTATCGTTCACTGGGCGAGGTCACCAGCAATGGTTTTGAACTGGAAGCCCGCGCGGCCGTCATGGACGGGCTCGACGTGATCGCGGCCTATAACTACAACCATGCCGAGATCACGGGCGCCGGCCCTGACTCGACGGAGTTGGACAAGGTCCCCGCCGTCACCCCCGAACATGTCGCGAGCCTCTGGGCGAACTACAAATTCGACGAGGGCAGTGCGGCACCCGGCCTTTCGGTGGGAGCCGGCGTGCGGCTGCAGAGCGCGACCTATACCGACACGTCAAACACCGCCAAGAACGATGCCGCCGTCTATCTCGATGCCTCGGCGTCCTACGATTTCGGCGCCATCGACAAGAGGTATGAAGGTGTCTCGGCCGCTTTCGCCGTCCGCAACATTGCCGATGACCGCGCGACGGTGTGCAATTCCGGTTATTGCTACATGGGCCAGGGCCGCAACATCACGGCTTCGCTGAAGCGCCGCTGGTAAAGGCAACGCCGCGCGCCTTTCGGACGCGCGGCGCACTGATTCAGCGTTTTGATACAACCATGCCCGGCGATTAGCCAAGTTCTGGAATACGCAGAACCTGGCCCGGATAGATCTTGTCGGGATGGGTCAGCATCGGCTTGTTCGCCTCGAAGATGACCGTGTTCTTGGCGCCCTGGCCCTTGCCATAGCTCTTTTCGGCGATCTTCCAGAGATTGTCGCCCTTCTGGACCGTATAGAAGGTCGGCTCCTTGGCCGCGGTCGCCGTGCCGGAAGCCGGCGCGACCTGCAACTCGTCGGCCTGCACCTTGGAGACGCCCAGCGTGTTGCCGACGGCGATGACCGCCTTTTCGAAGATCGACTGGTCCTTGACGACACCCTTCAGCACCGCCGTTTCGCCCTGGACAACGACCTGCACGCCATCGGTACCGAGCTTGTGTGAATCGAGCTCTTTCTTGAGCGTGTCGGCGGTGGGTGCGGCTTCCTCGTCGCCGCCGATGCCGAGCTTCTTGCCGACGTTCTTGACGAAATCGAACATACCCATCTCTAGGTCTCCCTTGCTGTGGCAATAAGGGAAACCTCGCATCCGCAACGCAAAATTGAAAGTGGTTTTGCGGGCACGATTTGCGTGTTGCTTAATCGCTCTCCACGCGACCGCGCAGCTTCTTGATCGTACCGCGCCCGGCCTTGCTCTTCAGCCGACGCTCGACCGCGCCTTTCGACGGCCGTGTCTTCTTGCGCGGCGGCGGCGGCGGTTCTGCGGCCTTGGCCACCAGTGCCGCCAGCCTGGTCCGTGCGTCGGCGCGGTTTTGCTCCTGTGTGCGAAAGCGTCCGGCCTCGATGACGATGACACCATCCTTGGTGGCGCGCTGGCCGGCAAGTTTTATGGTCCGCTCGCGTACGCGGTCCGACAGGCCCTCGGCGTTCCGCGCATCGAAGCGAAGCTGCACCGCCGTCGCCACCTTGTTGACGTTCTGGCCGCCGGGACCGGACGAGCGGATGAAATCCTCGTGCAGGTCGCCCGGGTGAATCACGGCTTCGCCCGATATGATGATGTCGTCGTCGATCGGCATGCCGCAGTCATGGCGCGGCGGACCGAAAAAGAAAAGGCCCGATCGAAAGCGCAGCCCCTAACCGACATGTGACGATCCTGATCACGACGCCCAGGCGAGTTCGCCAAGATGGCGACGGAGCCATTTCGTCTCTTCCGATGCCGTGCGCCCGAAATGCCGTTTGAAGTCGCGGCTGAATTGGGACGGGCTCGCGTAGCCTACCAAAGCAGCGACCTCTGCGATCGTGCTGTTCTGGCGTGCTATCATCAATCGTGCTTCGTGGAGCCGTATCGCCTTCACGTACTGCATTGGACTGTTGCCGGTCAGGCTCTTGAAATGGACATGGTAGGAAGGAACGCTCATGCCCACGTCTTTTGCCAGATCGCCGATCGAAATTTCAGAACCGTAGTTCTCTCGCAACCAAGCCAGGCTCTGGACAATCCTTCCAGACGTGCCCTTCTGCTGCAGCGCCGCGAGCATTGCACCGCCCTGCGGGCCGACCAGCACCCGGTAATGCAGTTCGCGCAGAATGCCGTCACCAAGGACGAGAGCTTCAACAGGGCTGCGAAGTGCCACAAGGAGGCGCAGCAGGACATCCTCTATTTCGGGGGCCATCCTGCTTGACACGAGACCTCGCGGCTTGCCGCTCGCCGGTTCGGCATGCATCTGCGCTTGCATGGCGAGTTCGGCTGCCATCTGCATATCGAACTCAACATAGACCGCAAGCAATGGTCGCTCCGAACTGGCCATCGATTTCATGCGGAATGGAACGGGCACCGAAACCGCCAGATAGTGCTCCTCGTCGTAGAGGTAGATCTCCCTTTCGAGGATACCCTGCTTGCTTCCCTGTAATACGAACACCGCGCCTGGCTTATAGAGGACCGGGATGTCGTGAAGCACGGCTTCCGTCCGGAGTATGCGGACGCGGTTGAACGCGGTCGGATTGTAGCCGCAACGAGGGGCGAGAGCTCCGGCCAACTCGACCAGCTTGGATCGTCCGTGTTTGGGAGGAATAGGATTTGGCAACAAATTCAGAGAATCCGCGATCGAAACGCTCGGTTCCTCATAATATTTGTCAACTCATCACCAATCAAGGAAAGCTTGCGATCATGTCACAGAAGACCTTCTTTATCACCGGCGCGAATTCCGGCTTCGGCTTGGCCATAGCTTCCGCGGCTATCCAGATCGGCCATAAGGTGATTGGCGCCGTTCGCTCGGAGACATCACGCGCAGCGCTCGCTGACGTTCTTCCCGCAGTTCGACCGGTACTGTGCGACGTAACGGAATTCGACGCCATACCCGACGTCGTCAGGCAGGCGGAGAACGAACATGGACCGGTTGACGTGCTGATCAACAATGCCGGCTACGGCCACGAGGGAGTGCTTGAAGAGTCGCCGATCGAAGAGATGCGGCGTCAGTTCGACGTGAATGTCTTCGGCGCTGTCGCCGTCGCTAAGGCTTTTCTTCCCCGGTTCCGCGAGCGACGTCGTGGATTCATCGTCAATGTTACGTCGATGGGCGGCATGATCACCATGCCCGGCATTGCTTACTATTGCGGCAGCAAGTTTGCGCTCCAGGGCATATCGGAGGTGATGCGCTCGGAAATGGCCCCGTTCGGTGTCCGCGTGACCGCGGTCTGCCCCGGCTCGTTCCGGACGGATTGGGCTGGACGATCAATGGTCCGCACAGAGAGATCAATCACTGACTACGACGCGCTTTTTGATCCGATACGTGAGGCGCGACAGGTAAAGAGCGGCAAGCAGCTCGGTGATCCCGATAAACTGGCGGCCGCCGTTTTAGGCCTGGTCGAGTCCAGTGATCCGCCGCCGCAGCTTCTGCTTGGCAGCGATGCTCTCAAGCTCGTGTCGGACAGAATCGAACGTCTCCGGAAGGAAATCGAGGTGTGGAAGTCTGTCACTGTCTCGACCGACGGCTGACGGCACCGACGTCCTGCTGCGCCTATTCCGCCGCTTCCTGCATGTGCGGCGCCGCGCCGAGGACGGAGGCGTCGACATGGCTTTCGAACTTCTCGAAATTGACGGCGAACATGCCGACCAGCCTTGCCGCTTGCCGGTCATAGGCCGATTTGTCGGCCCAGGTCGATCGCGGGTCGAGGATGGCGCCGTCGACGCCCGGGACCGCCACCGGCACCTCGAAGCCGAAATTGGCGTCGGTGCGGAAAACGCCTGCCTTCAGCGAGCCGTCGAGGGCGGCGGCGAGCAAGGCGCGCGTCGCCTTGATCGGCATGCGCTTGCCGGTGCCATGGGCACCGCCGGTCCAGCCGGTGTTGACCAGCCAGCAATCGGCGCCGTGGCGAGCGATGAGCTCGCGCAGAAGATTGCCGTATTCCGACGGATGGCGCGGCATGAACGGCGCGCCGAAACAGGTCGAGAAAGTCGCTTCCGGCTCGGTCACGCCCCTTTCCGTTCCGGCCACCTTGGCCGTGTAGCCGGAAAGGAAATGATACATCGCCTGCGCCGGCGTCAGCCGGGCGATCGGCGGCATCACGCCGAAAGCGTCGGCGGTCAGCATGATGATGTTCTTCGGGTGACTGGCGCGCCCGGTTTTCGAGGCATTGGGGATGAAGTCGAGCGGATAAGCGCAGCGTGTGTTTTCGGTGAGCCTGCCGTCATTGAAATCCGGCATGCCATCGGCGTCGAGTACGACGTTTTCCAGCACGGTGCCGAAGCGCTGCGTGGTGGCGAAGATCTCCGGCTCGGCTTCCGCCGACAGCTTGATCGTCTTGGCGTAGCAGCCGCCTTCGAAATTGAAGATGCCGTGCGGACCCCAGCCGTGCTCGTCGTCGCCGATCAAGGTGCGCGACGGATCGGCCGACAGCGTGGTCTTGCCGGTTCCCGACAGGCCGAAGAAAATAGCGGCATCGCCGGCCGGTCCCTCATTGGCCGAGCAGTGCATAGGCATCACGCCTTTCTCCGGCAGGAGGTAGTTGAGCATGGTGAACACCGACTTCTTCATCTCGCCGGCATAGGAGGTGCCACCGATCAGCACGATCTTGCGCGTCAGGTCGACGGCGATCACCGTTTCGGTGCGGCTGCCGTGGCGGCCGGGATCGGCGCGGAAGGACGGCAGGTCGATGATCGTCATCCCGGGCACGAAGTGTTCGAGTTCGGCCGCCTCGGGACGGATGAGCAGGTTACGGATGAACAACGAGTGCCAGGCAAGTTCGGTGATTACCCTGGTGGGCAGCTTTAGCTCCGCGTCGGCACCGCCGACCAGATCCTGCACATAAAGGTCCTTGTCCCCGGCATGGGCCTGGAAATCGGCGAGCAAGGCGTCGAACTGTGCCGGCGAGATCGCCTTGTTGTTGTCCCACCAGACTTGCGGCTCGGTGGCGGCGTCGCGAACGATGAACTTGTCCTTGGGCGAGCGACCGGTGTGCTGGCCGGTCTCGGCGAGCAGCGCGCCATGCGCGGTCAGCCGGGCTTCACCGCGCCGGATCGCTTCCTCGTAGAGCGCGGCCGCACCGAAATTGTAGCGCACCGTGCCGGAGGTTTTCAGACCGATACGATCGATCGCGCAGGCAGGATTGCGTTTGCCGACTTCCGACATTGGTGACCCTTTTCAAGACTTGCCGCATCTTTGCCGGCGCATTTCCGGCACACCCACTAAGCAGGCTAGGATGGTCAGAACCAGAAAAGCCAAATGATATCAAATCATTAATCGATTTAAATATTTTGAAAGTTGTTTAAATCGTTTATATATGCGAAAAGTTTTACGGTTGCCCAAAGGATTGGCGAGGTTCGTTCGTCCAATCCATGTCGAGGTCGGATTGTGGCCGGCGGCACCCCGCGCGTGACAGCGGTTAAGGCCTATGCCACATTTTGTACCTAATTTGTCCTGCAAAAGCCCCTTCTCTACGACAGAAGGGACAGCTCATGAGGGAGCCGCTTGAAATGGCAACAATCGCGCTTGTCGATGACGACCGCAACATTCTGACGTCGGTGTCGATCGCCCTCGAATCCGAGGGATATCGTGTCGAGACCTACACGGATGGTGCGTCCGCGCTGGAAGGCCTGGCGGCCAGGCCGCCTAATCTCGCCATCCTCGACATCAAGATGCCGCGCATGGACGGCATGGAGCTGCTGCGCCGGATGCGCCAGAAATCCGACCTGCCGGTGATCTTCCTGACCTCCAAGGACGACGAGATCGATGAATTGTTCGGTCTCAAGATGGGCGCCGACGACTTTATCCGCAAACCGTTCTCGCAGCGCCTGCTGGTGGAGCGGGTGCGCGCCGTGCTGCGCCGTGCCAGTGCCCGCGAGGCCGCGGCAAAAGCGCCGAGTCAGCAGGCCCGCTCGCTCGAACGTGGCCAGCTCGTCATGGACCAGGAACGCCATACCTGCACCTGGAAGGGTGAGCCGGTGACGCTTACCGTCACGGAGTTCCTGATCCTGCATTCGCTGGCGCAGCGTCCCGGCGTGGTAAAAAGCCGTGATGCGCTGATGGATTCGGCCTATGATGAGCAGGTCTATGTCGATGACCGCACGATCGACAGCCACATCAAGCGGCTGCGCAAGAAGTTCAAGGCTGTCGACGACGACTTCGAGATGATCGAAACCCTTTACGGAGTCGGATATCGGTTCCGCGAAGCGTAATTTGATGTATGTCGAGCAAAAGCGGTCCCCAGTGTGGGGCTGCGACATACATCAAACCTGGGACTAGCGGGAGCTGCTGTTCGATGGCAGTGGAAGCACAGCGAACAAGACCGGCGGGCGCCGCCAGGCGGCCGTCGCGCATCATGCCTTCCTTCGTGTCGAAAATCACGGTGCCGATGCGCCGCTTCCTCGGCCACCATATCTTTTCCAGCCTGACGCGGCGTATTCTTTTCCTCAATCTCGCCGGGCTGGCGGTGCTCGTCACCGGCATCCTCTATCTCAACACCTTCCGCGACGGGCTGATCGACGCGCGCGTCGAAAGCCTGATGACGCAGGGCGAAATCATCGCCGGCGCGATTGCGGCGTCGGCGACGGTCGAGACGGATTCGATCAGCATCGACCCGGAAAAACTGCTTGAGCTGCAGGCCGGCGAAAGCCTGGGGCCTGGCTCGGACCAACTCGACAATCTGGATTTTCCGATCAATCCCGAGCGCGTGGCGCCGGTCCTGCGGCGGCTGATCTCGCCGACCCGCACCCGAGCCCGCATCTATGACCGCGACGCCAATTTGCTGCTCGATTCGCGCCATCTCTATTCGCGCGGTCAGATCCTGCGCTACGACCTGCCGCCGGTCGAGGAGGAGGAGCCCGACCTTGTCGAGCGCGTCCAGAAATTCATCTTCGACTTCTTCCGCAACACCGACCTGCCGGTCTATCACGAACAGCCCGGCGGCAACGGCGCCGCCTTCCCGGAAGTGGTCAAGGCATTGACGGGCAGTCCGTCGACCATCGTGCGCGTCTCGGAACAGGGCGAGCAGATCGTCTCGGTGGCGGTGCCGATCCAGCGTTTTCGCGCCGTGCTCGGCGTGCTGATGCTGTCGACCGAAGGCGGTGATATCGACAAGATCGTCGCCGCCGAACGCAAGGCGATCCTGCGCGTCTTCGGCATCGCGGCGCTCGTCACAGCCATCCTGTCGATGCTTTTGGCGTCCACCATCGCCAACCCGCTGCGCCGGCTGTCGGCGGCGGCCGTACGGGTGCGTCGCGGCGTCAAGAGCCGCGAGGAAATCCCAGACTTTTCCGACCGCCAGGACGAGATCGGCAATCTGTCGATTGCCGTGCGCGACATGACCAACGCACTCTATGCGCGCATCGAGGCGATCGAAAGCTTCGCGGCCGATGTCTCGCATGAGTTGAAGAACCCGCTGACGTCGTTGCGCAGTGCTGTCGAAACATTGCCGCTGGCGAAGAATGACACCTCCCGTGCGCGCCTGATGGAGATCATCCAGCATGACGTGAAACGGCTGGACCGCCTCATCACCGACATTTCCGACGCCTCGCGCCTTGATGCGGAATTGGCGCGCGAAGATGCCGGCACCGTCGACCTGAAGAAATTCGTCACCGACCTCGTCGCTGTTTCGCGTGAAACCACGCGCAACAAGAAGGCGGTCGAGATCGAGCTCAAGGTCGCCAAGCTGCCGCAGGGCGCCAAGGGCTATATCGTCGTCGGTCACGATCTGCGCATCGGCCAGGTCATCACCAATCTGATCGAGAACGCCCGTTCCTTCGTCCCCGAGGACCATGGCCACATCAGCCTGTCGCTGGCGCGCGCCGGCAAGTTCAACATCCTGACCGTCGACGACAACGGTCCCGGCATCCGCGCCGACGCCATCGACCGCATCTTCGAACGTTTTTACACCGACCGGCCCGCCGGCGAGGCGTTCGGCCAGAATTCCGGCCTTGGCCTGTCCATCTCCAGGCAGATCGTCGAGGCCCATGGCGGTACGTTGACCGCCGAAAACATACCAGGCACCAAGCCCGGCGAGATCAAGGGCGCACGCTTCGTCGTGACGCTCCCGGCCGAGGGATGACCGCCAATCGCCAGGAATCGCGACGTGCGGCCTGACAACATACACGCCACGGCGCTGCTGATCGGCGAGAGCGGCATTCTCATCAGCGGCTCATCCGGGTCGGGCAAGACAACGCTGGCTCTGACGCTGATCAGCCATTGCCTGCAACGCGGATTGTTCTCACGGCTCGTCGGCGACGATCAGCTCTTCGTCGAAGCCCATGCCGGGCGGCTGGTGTGCCGTGCGCCTGCCACCATCGAAGGCCTTGCCGAGGTGCCGGGACATGGGCCACGGTCCCTGCCGTTCGAACCGGCCTGCGTCGTCGATCTGCATGTGCGCCTGTTGCCGGCCGGCGAAATCGCACGCTTCCAGGAGGATGTAAGCGACGACATCGCCGGCTGTGCGGTGGCGCGCACCGATCTGGCCGAGCGCAATGTCGCGGCCGCCTTGCTCGCCGTGATGGCACGGCTGTCGATCCTGCCTTTTCTATGATCCGCGCTGGGTTTTTTGCTGCAATGCGTCAAAATGGCGTGGGCCGGCGCAATTTTGGGCTTGTCAACGGGCCGCGCGTCGACAAGATAGCGCTCCCGCCGCCTGGATTGGCTGGCGAGCATAAAATGCGCCTGTGAAGCGGCGATGACGGGAGCCACCAAAGAATGATCGGACTCGTGCTTGTAACGCACGGTCAACTGGCCACCGAGTTCAGACATGCCGTCGAACATGTCGTCGGGCCACAAGACAATTTCGAAACCGTGGCGATCGGTGCCGACGACGATATGGAACAGCGTCGCCGCGACATCGTCGACGCCGTCGCCCGTGTCGATACAGGGGCGGGTGTGATCGTGCTGACCGACATGTTCGGCGGCACGCCGTCCAACCTTGCCATCTCGGTAATGGAGTCCGGCCGCACCGAGGTGATCGCCGGCATGAACCTGCCGATGCTGATCAAGCTGTCGTCGATCCGCAAGGGCGACAACATGGCGGCCGCGCTCGATGAAGCGCAAGCCGCGGGGCGCAAATATATCAACGTCGCCAGCCAGCTTTTGAGCAGCAAATGAGTACGCTGTCGCCTGACAAGGACCAGATCGTCAGGGAGTTTCCGATCGTCAACCAGCGCGGCCTGCATGCGCGCGCCTCGGCGAAATTCGTCCAGCTTGCCAGCGGTTTCAACGCTTCGGTCCATGTCGAGAAGGACGGCGTCAAGGTCGGCGGCACCTCGATCATGGGCCTGATGATGCTGGCGGCCAGCCCTGGATACTCGATCCGCGTCACCGCCAGCGGCCCGGAGGCGCTCGAGGTCATGGACGCGCTGGAGCAGCTCGTCGCCTCCCGTTTCGGCGAGGAGTGCTGACCCGGAAGTCAGCCATCCGAGACATGCACGAATAAAGATTTCTTTATATCCCATTGTCGTGCGAAGCCCGATCTGCTAGTCAGGCCGGCAATTCGCGCCCTTCGACGCGCCGACCGGCGCGGGCGCATCCGCAACCAATTCGCAAGCCAACGATCAATTCACAGCAAGACAATTCGCATCGGAGCACTGCCATGACGGGTAGCAAGGACTATGTGGTCGCCGACATCTCTCTTGCCGGCTGGGGCCGCAAGGAACTCGATATCGCCGAAACCGAAATGCCGGGCCTGATGGCCTGCCGCGAGGAATTCGGGGCCAAGAAGCCGCTCAAGGGCGCGCGCATTACCGGCTCGCTGCACATGACGATCCAGACGGCGGTGCTGATCGAGACGCTGAAGGTGCTCGGCGCCGACATCCGCTGGGCTTCCTGCAACATCTTCTCGACCCAGGACCACGCCGCCGCGGCCATCGCCGAGACCGGCATTCCGGTCTTCGCCGTCAAGGGCGAGAGCCTCGAACAGTACTGGGACTACACCGACAGGATCTTCCAGTGGGCCGATGGCGGCCTCTCCAACATGATCCTCGATGACGGCGGCGACGCCACCATGTACATCCTGATCGGCGCCCGTGCCGAAGCCGGCGAGGACGTGCTGTCCAATCCGCAGAGCGAGGAAGAGGAATATTTCTACGCCCAGGTCAAGAAGCGCCTGAAGGCTTCGCCGGGCTTCTTCACCAAGCAGAAGGAAGCGATCCGCGGCGTCACCGAAGAGACGACGACCGGCGTCAACCGGCTCTACCAGTTGCAGAAGAAGGGCCTGCTGCCCTTCCCGGCCATCAACGTCAACGATTCGGTCACCAAGTCGAAATTCGACAACAAATATGGCTGCAAGGAATCGCTGGTCGACGGTATCCGCCGCGGCACCGACACGATGATGGCCGGCAAGGTCGCGGTCGTCTGCGGTTATGGCGACGTCGGCAAGGGCTCGTCGGCCTCGCTCAAGGGCGCGGGCGCCCGCGTCAAGGTCACCGAGGTCGATCCGATCTGCGCACTGCAGGCGGCGATGGACGGCTTTGAAGTGGTCACGCTGGAAGATGCGGCACCGACCGCCGACATCGTCATCACCACCACCGGCAACAAGGATGTGGTTACCCTCGACCACATGCGCTCGATGAAGGACATGGTGATCGTCGGCAACATCGGCCATTTCGACAACGAGATCCAGGTTGCGTCGCTGCGCAATCTGAAATGGACCAACGTCAAGCCGCAGGTCGACATGATCACCTTCCCGGACGGCAAGCGCATGATCCTCTTGTCGGAAGGCCGCCTGCTCAATCTCGGCAACGCCACCGGCCACCCGAGCTTCGTCATGTCGGCCTCCTTCACCAACCAGGTGCTGGCGCAGATCGAGTTGTTCACCAAGGGCGAGCAGTATCAGAACCAGGTCTATGTGCTGCCCAAGCATCTCGACGAGAAGGTCGCACGCCTGCATCTCGACAAGCTCGGCGCCCGCCTGACCGAGCTGTCGAGCGAGCAGGCCGCCTATATTGGCGTCACGCCGCAGGGGCCGTTCAAGCCGGAACACTACCGCTATTAACCAAAGCCGAATTTGCCACAAGATATTGATGCCGGGCGATTGACTTTTCGCCCGGCATTATTTTTGCGCCGAATGATTCTTCACGCCGATTCCAGCAGGCGCTATTGTTGTGATTCGCGGGTCCAGGGGCGAGGACCGGCGCACGCGTCAGGGCGGTCTTGCATTCAGGCGGCGAAGAGGACCAAGACATGCCGGGGGAAAACCCGCTTCACGCGGGACAGGCCGTTTCCGGCGGCCATCAGGATTCGGAGACCACTGGCTCGCGGCGCCTTTCGTGGCGTGGCCGCGCGGGGCTGTTGCTTGCCGGCTCCACACTTGCCGGCCCGCTGCTTGGCGGGGTTGCATGCGCCCAGGGCGCCGAAGTGGCGGCCGGCCTTTCGGTCAGCACGATCGAGGTCATGCAGCTAGCCGTCTTTGCCGGAGTGATGGGAGCGGCATTCCTTTCGGCCATCGTTCTCATTCGCGAACGCGCGCGCACCTCGGCGGAAAATGTCGAGCTGAGAAGCCGCGTCGCCGATATCAGTGCGGCGTTGCGACGTTCGGAAGCGCTGCTCAATCTGCGCGACCAGCGTGTGGTCGTCTGGGCCTCGGAAAACAAGAAACCCGAGCTCATCGGCACATTGCCGACCGAAAGCGGAGCGCCGGAGGAACGGGCCGCATTCCTCGCCTTTGGGCGCTGGCTGATGCCGCGCTCGGCGGCGGCACTCGAACATGCCGTGACGGGTTTGCGGGAAAAAGGCAGGGCGTTCGACCTGGTGGTGGAATCGCAGGCCGGCGCTCCGTTGGAAGTGCATGGCCGAAAGAGCGCGGCCCATGTGCTGGTGCGGTTTGTCTCGCTGTCCGAGACACAGCGCAGCCAGGCCCGGCTCAAGATCGAAAACCAGCGGCTGGCCGCCGACCATGACACGATGATCGGCCTGCTCGAGGCGCTGAAGATGCCGGCATGGCTGCGTGACGAGCATGGCCGGCTGAAATGGGTCAACCGGGCCTATGCCGACGCGGTCGAAGCCGAGAACGCTGAAGCCGCCGTGCGTGACGCCCAGGAGTTCCTCGGCGGCCAGGCGCGCGAGGCCATCGCCGCCCAGCACAAATCGCATCCGGTGTTCGAGCAATCGCTTTCGACGGTGATCGAAGGCGACCGCCGCGTGTTTGCCGTGACCGACTTTGCCGGCGCCGACGGTTCGGCCGGCCTTGCCTGCGACACCAGCGCCATCGAGGCCATCCGCGGCGAATATGAGCGGACCGTGCGCAGCCATGCCGATACGCTCGACCAACTCAACACGGCAGTCGCCATCTTCGACACGAACGAGAAGCTGCGCTTCTTCAACCAGGCTTTCCAGAAACTGTGGGGGCTCGACAGCGGCTTCCTGCACAGCGCGCCCGACAACGCCCTTTTGCTCGACCGGCTGCGCAGCGAGGGCAAGATCGCCGAACAGCCGGAATGGCGCCGCTGGAAGGAAGGCCTGCTCGGCGCTTATCGTGCGGTCGAATCGCAGGAACACTGGTGGCACCTGCCGGACGGCAAGACCATCCGCGTCGTCGCCAACCCGCAACCCAAGGGCGGCGTCACCTGGGTGTTCGAGAACCTGACCGAGAAGATGGATCTCGAAAGCCGCTACCGCACCGCGGTCCGGGTCCAGGGCGAAACGCTCGACAATCTGGCCGAAGGCGTGGCGGTGTTCGGCCCCGACGGCCGGCTGCGGCTGTCGAACCCGGCCTTTGCCACGCTGTGGGGGTTGGGCACGGAAGTCGCCAAGCCCAATGTGCACGTATCGACCATACGCGAGCTCTCAGATCGGCAGGCGGTCGAGAGCCCCTGGCCCGGCTTTGTCGCCGCCATCACCGGCTTCGACGACGAGCGCCGCGAGCGCCACGGCCAGACCGAGCTCAACAACGGCACCGTGCTGCGCTACGCCGTGATTCCGCTGCCCAACGGGCAAGTGATGATGACCTTCGTCGATGTCACGGACAGCGTTCATGTCGAACGCGCGCTCAAGGACAGGAACGAGGCGCTGGAGAAATCGGACCAGCTCAAGAACGACTTCGTCCAGCATGTGTCCTACGAACTGCGTTCGCCGCTGACCAACATCATCGGTTTCACCGAGCTGCTGTCGCTGCCGGCGACTGGCCCGTTGACGCAGAAGCAGCGCGAATATGTCGAACATGTCGGCTCGTCCTCCTCGGTGCTGCTGACCATCGTCAACGACATACTCGACCTGGCGACCGTCGATGCCGGCATCATGCAGCTCGACATTTCCGAGGTGCATGTGGACCGCACCATCGCGGCTGCCGCCGAGCTTGTCGCCGACCGGCTGGAGGAGCATTCGATCCGGCTCGCGGTCGATGCCGCCGCGGCGCCGAAGACGTTCCATGGCGACGAAACGCGCATCCGCCAGATCCTCTACAATCTGCTCAGCAACGCCGCCAACTACGCGCCGGAGGCCAGCACCATCCGGCTGGCCTGCCGTCAGTTGGCGGACGGGGTCGAGTTCTCGGTTCACGACGACGGACCCGGCATGCCGCCCGATGTTCTCGATTCGGTGTTCCGCCGCTTCGAGCCGCGCGCCAATGGCGGCCGCCGGCGCGGCGCCGGCCTCGGCCTGTCGATCGTCAAGAGCTTTGTCGAACTGCATGGCGGCGCCGTTCGCATCGAAACCGGCAAGGACAAGGGCACGACAGTCATCTGCACCTTTCCCGACATGCCGGGTATCCGCGCAGCGGCCGAGTAGCGCGCTCGATGACGGAACCGGTGCTGGAGCGTTTGCTCGCCGACGAGACCCAGACAGCCCGGCTGGGCGAGGATCTGGCGTTGGCGCTGCGCGTGGGCGACGTGCTGGCGCTCAAGGGCGATCTCGGCGCCGGCAAGTCGACGCTGGCAAGGGCACTGATCCGGGCGCTGGCCGACGATGCCGGTCTCGAAGTGCCGAGCCCGACCTTCACGCTGGTACAGAGCTACGATACCCGCGTGCCGGTTCACCATTTCGATCTCTACCGCCTGTCCTCGGCGACCGAGCTCGACGAACTCGGCTTCGAGGAGTCGCTGGCGCAAGGTGCCGCCCTGATCGAATGGCCTGAACGGGCTGACGGCTACCTGCCCAAGGCGACGGTGCTGATCGAACTCGTCCAGCATGGCGAGGGCCGGCTGGCCCAATTGTCGGGGCAAGGCGCTACCTTCGACCGTATGGCGCGCTCGCTGGCCATGCGCGGCTTTCTGGAGAGCACCGGCTGGGGGCAAGCGCGGCGCCGGCACTTCATCGGCGATGCCTCGGCCCGCTCCTACGAGATCGTAACGCTTGCCGGCGAGGCGCCGCGCGTGCTGATGAACTCGCCGCGGCTGGTGCTCGGCCCGCCCGTGCGCGACGGCAAACCCTATGCCGTGATTGCCCATACGGCGCAGTCGGTGTCCGCCTTCGTCGCAATCGACCGTGCGCTGCTGGCCGCCGGGGTCGCGGTGCCCAGGATCGACGCGCAGGATCTCGACCAGGGTTTCCTGCTGCTCGAGCATCTGGGCTCGGAAGGTTTCCTCGACGGCAATGGCGAGCCGGTCGCCGAACGGTACGAGGCGGCGGCCGAACTGCTTGCCATGATGCACGGCAAGGCTTGGCCTCACCGCATGGAGGCGGCTCCCGGCGTCGTTCATGACGTGCCGCCCTTCGATCGCGACGCCATGCTGATCGAGGCCGACCTGCTGATCGACTGGTACGTGCCGGCGATATCGGGCGAGCCGGCAAGCGAGGCGCTGCGTTCCGGCTACCACAAGACATGGAATGCGCTTCTCGACCGGCTGCAAGGCAGCGAATACACGCTGATGCTGCGCGACTTCCACTCGCCTAACATCATCTGGCGCGGCGAGCGATCCGGCCTCGACCGGCTCGGCATCGTCGACGTCCAGGACGCGCTGATCGGGCCTTGCGCCTATGACGTCGCCTCGCTCGCCATGGACGCCCGCGTCACCATGGCGCCCGAGATCGAGAAGCGGACGCTCGACGCCTATGTCGCCGCGCGTCATGCAGCAGGCGGCTTCGACGAAGAAAGCTTCCTCGAAGCCTATGCAATCATGGCCGCGCAGCGCAATTCCAAGATTCTGGGTATTTTCGTGCGCCTCGAAAAACGTGACGGCAAACCCTATTATCTCAGGCACCTGCCGCGCATCCGTGACTATCTCAGGCGGGCGCTGTCGCATCCCGCGCTCGCCGACCTGCGGGATTTCTACAGCGCGCACGGGCTGCTGGAGGAACGAGCGCTGTGACAACGAAACCGGACACCGCCATCGTTCTTGCCGCCGGGCTCGGCAAGCGCATGCGGCCGATAACCGACGCTATGCCCAAGCCGCTGGTCAGGATCGCCGGCAAGACGCTGCTCGACTGGGGCCTCGACAGCCTGGCGGCGGCCGGCGTCGGCAAGGCGGTGGTCAATGTCCATTACCTTCCCGAACAGATTGTCGCTCATGTGGCCGCGCGCCGCGCCCCGCGCGTCGTCATTTCCGATGAGAGCGACCGGCTGCTCGATTCCGCCGGCGGCATCGTCAAGGCGCTGCCGGAGCTCGGCCAGGAGCCGTTCTACATCCTCAACGCCGATACATTCTGGATCGACCACGGCCCGCTCAATCTCGGGCGGCTTGCCCTTGCATGGGACGCCGCGAAAATGGATATTCTGCTGATGCTGGCGGATCTCCATCAGGCGACAGGGCACTGTGGCAGCACCGATTTCCTGGTGGCGCCGGATGGCGCCCTGCGGCGTTCGAAAGGCGATCCCGCTGGCCTGATCTATGCCGGCGCGGCGATCATCCATCCGCGCCTGTTCAAAAACGCACCCGCCGAACCGCATTCGCTCAATGCCTATTTCGACAAGGCGATTGCCGGCGGCCGCCTGTTCGGCATGCCGATGCATGGCCACTGGATAACCGTCGGCACGCCCGATGCCATTCCGCTCGCCGAAGACGCAGTGGCCGGCGCACTCATCGGATCGCAATGAGCGGCTCAAGCCGCGTTTTCTCCATTCCCTCCGGAGCGCCGTTTCTGCCGACGCTGGCCGAGGCGCTGCTTGACGGCCGCCTTATCCCCGGCTTTCGGTTCGACGGTGACCCCCTCGCTTTGGCCGATGTTACCATCTATGTGCCGACGCGCCGGGCCGCTCGTGCCTTGCGCGGCGTCTTCGTCGACAGCCTGAAGGCGCGTGGCGGCGGCGGTTCGGCGATCCTGCCGGTGATCCGGCCGCTCGGCGAATTCGACGAGGATGAGGCCGCATTCGAGACCGATCCAACGGCGGCAATCGATCTCGCGCCCGCGATCCCCGCCACCGAGAGACTGTTGCTACTGACGCCGCTGGTGCGGGCGTGGAAACGCCGGTTGCCCGCCCATGTCGCGGCCCTCTTCGCCGAGGAGATCGTCGTCCCGGCCTCCACCGCCGACGCGATCTGGCTGGCGCGCGATCTGGCCGGACTGATGGACGAGATCGAGACGGAAGGCACCGATTGGGCCAAACTTGCCGGCCTCGTCAGCGGCAACCTTGCCGGATGGTGGCAGGTCACGCTCGAATTCCTCGGCATCGTCACCGATGCCTGGCCGAAATTCCTCGCAGAGAGCGACCGCTCCAACCCAGCCGCGCATCGCAGCGCCTTGATCCGTGCCGAGGCCGCGCGGCTGCGGCGCAATCCACCCGCCGGGCCGGTCATAGCCGCGGGGTCCACCGGCTCCATACCCGCCACGGCGGAACTGCTTGCGACCATCGCCGGCCTGTCCGGCGGTGCCATCGTGCTGCCCGGCCTGGACCAGATGCTCGACGAAGCCTCCTTCCAGGCTCTCGTCGCTCCCGGCGCGCGTCCAGCCGTGCTGGGCCATCCGCAATACGGCCTGGCAAAGCTGATCGGCAAGATCGGCGTGCTGCGCGGCGATGTCGAGGAGATCGATGCGGCCGAGCCGAAGCTCGCGCGCCGCGCCGCCCTTGTCGGCGAGGCGCTGCGGCCGGCCGAGACCACGGAATTATGGGCGGAAACACGAAACGGGTTTTCAGTGTCCGATATCGCCGGCGCTTTCGCCGACGTGACGCTGCTGGAGGCGGCAAGCGAGCGCGACGAAGCCGTCGCGATCGCCGTCGCGCTCAAGCAGGCAGTGGAAGAACCCGGCCAAAGGGCCGCTCTCGTGACCGGCGACCGCGCGCTGGCACGCCGCGTCTCGGTCGAGCTCAAGCGCTTCGGTGTCGTTGCCGACGATTCCGGCGGCACGCCGCTGTCCAACACGCCGGCGGCCAGCCTGCTCAGGCTGGCGCTCGAAGCGGTGTTCCGGCCGGGCGATCCGGTCGGCCTGTTGTCGCTGCTCAAGCATCCCCTGCTTGGCCTGGGTCTGGAACGGGTCAACGTGCGCCACGCGGCGGAATTGGTCGAACTGGTGGCGCTGCGCGGCGGCACCGGCCGCCCTGACATCGCTTCGCTGCCGGATCTTTTCGAGGCCCGCCTCACCGGGCTAGGCGACGGCAGCCGGCCGCCGTTCTGGTTTGCCCGCCTGACCGTGCGCTCCATTGAGGTTGCGCGGACCCTTCTCGCACGCCTGGCTGACGCGCTGGCGCCGCTTTCGATCTTTCGCGGCCAGGCGGAGGCCGGCCTTGCCGCGCTGGTCGAAGCCAGCGTCGCTGCCCTGGAAAATCTCGGCCGTTCCGCCGACGGTGGTCTTGGCGAACTCTACGCCGGCGATGCCGGCGAAAAGCTCGCCGAACTGCTGCGCGGGCTGGTCGCGGCTTCGGCGCCGCTGTCGTTCGCGGCAATCGAATGGCCCGATGTGATGGAGGCGCTGATCGCGCCCGAGACCGTCAAGCCAGCGCAAGGCACCGACAGGAACATCGCCATCTGGGGTGCGCTGGAGGCGCGGCTGCAGGATGTCGACACGCTGGTCATCGGCGGGCTCAACGAAGGGGTCTGGCCGCGCAAGCCGGAGAGCGACCGCTTCATGTCGCGGCTGATGAAGACCGGCATCGACCTGGAACCGCCGGAGCGGCGCATCGGGCTTGCCGCGCATGATTTCCAGATGGCCATGGGCGCGAGACATGTGGTGCTGGCCCGCTCGGCGCGTGCCGGCGACGCACCTGCCGTGCCGTCGCGCTGGTTGCAGCGGCTGCTCACCTTCATCGGCAACGATCAGGCGGCGGCACTGCGCCGGCGCGGCGATGAGCTGCTTGCCTGGGCGCGCGCGCTCGACACGGGACCGAAGCGGGATTTCGCGCCACGACCGCAGCCGAAGCCGCCGCTTTCGGTTCGCCCGACGCATTTCTCCGTCACCGAGATCGAGACGCTGCGCCGCGACCCCTACGCTGTCTATGCCCGGAGGATCCTTGGCCTGACGCCGCTCGATCCGCTCGTCCGCGATCCGGGTGCGGCGGAGCGCGGCACGCTGTTTCACGCCATCCTGCATCTCTTTTCGTCCGAGGTGGCCGACCCGCGCGCGCTGGACGCATTGGCCGGGCTCATCGCCGCCGGCCGCGCCTGTTTTGCCGAGGCGGCGCTTCCGGCCGATGTCGAGGCGGTGTGGTGGCCGCGGTTCGAAAAGCTCGCCGCCAACATCATCGAATGGGAGCGAACGCGCGCCGACGCGGTCATCCAGCGGCATGCCGAGGAGCGCGCCGGCAAGACTGTGGTCGGACAGTCCGGCGTAACGCTGTCCGGCTATGCCGACCGTGTCGATCTGCTGGCCGGCGGCATGGCGGACATTCTGGACTACAAGACGGGCTCATCGCCTTCCAAGGCACAGGCCCATACGCTATTGGCGCCGCAACTGGCGTTGGAAGGGGCGCTGCTCAGACGTGGCGCATTCAAGGATTTGGGCACGCGCGAACCGTCGCAACTGGCCTTCATCAGGTTGAAGCCGAATGGCGAGGTGTTCGAGGAGTCCATACTCGAACACAACCGCCAACCACGCACCGCCGCCGATCTTGCCGAAGAGGCCTGGGCGCGGCTGGAAAAACTGCTGATCCATTATGCCGACCCGGCGACCGGCTATCTGTCGCGCGCGCTGCCGTTTCGCGAAGGCGAAACCGATGGCGATTACGACCACCTCGCCCGCGTGCTCGAATGGTCCGCCGGCGGCGACGCCGGGGATGAGGGAGGGGAGGCATGAAGAAGGCCTATCCGATCCCGAGCGATACGGCTTCGAGCCAGGCTCGGGCCGCCGATCCCGGCAATTCGGCCTGGGTGTCGGCCAATGCGGGATCGGGCAAGACGCACGTGCTGGCCCAGCGCGTCATCCGGCTGCTGCTCAACGGCACCGATCCCTCGAAGATATTGTGCCTGACCTATACGCGCGCAGCGGCCGCCAACATGTCGAACCGGGTTTTCTCCACGCTGTCGGAATGGACATCGCTGGGTGACCTGGAGCTGGCCGCCAAAATAGAGGCGCTGGAAGGGCGCCGGGCCGATCGCGACACCATGCGCCGCGCCCGCCGCCTGTTCGCCGAGGCGCTGGAGACGCCTGGCGGGTTGAAAATCCAGACCATCCACGCCTTCTGCGAATCCGTCCTGCATCAGTTCCCCCTGGAAGCCAACATCCCCGCCCATTTCGAAATGCTCGACAGCCAGATGGAGGCCTCGCTTTTTGCCGCTGCGCGCCGCGAGATGATCTCCGCCGCCGGCGACAGGACTTTGGCGGAGGCCTTCGCCACTGTCCTGGAACGCGGCGGTGAAGCCGGTCTCGACGCCTTGCTTGGCGAGATCGTGCGCAAGCGTGACGGGTTGCGCCATTTCCTCGATGCTGTCGGGCGTGACGGCTTCCAGCCGCTGTTCGATGAATTCCATTTCCAGCCCGGCCAGACCGCCGAAGGCATAGCGGCATCTGTATGGCCGCTGCCTGGTTTCCTGCCGGACTATTTTGCCGGCTTTGCCCAGGCAGCCGAAGCCACCGACGCCAGGTCGGTGTTGAACAACATCCTGCCCTATGCGCGCCAGGCCTTCGCCGAGAGCGACCCTCTCCGCCGGCTGCCGTTGCTTGCAAGAGCCTTCCTCAAGACCGACGGCGATCCTTATGATCCGGCAAAGGCGTTCAAAAAGGCGCTCACCGACCGGCTGCCTGAGCTGGCCGAGCGCTATGTGTCGGCCGCCAGCGCCATCATGGAGACTGTCGACCGGCTGGCGCTATTCCGGATGCTGGAGGGCACACGCGCGGCCCTGACCATCGCCGACTGGCTGATCGCACGATACGAAGTGCTGAAGCGCGGCCGCGGCTTTCTCGATTTCAACGACCTGATCACCCGCACGGTGAACCTTTTGGCGCGGCCCGATGCCGGCCCATGGGTGCAATACAAGCTCGACCAGGGCATAGATCACATCCTGCTCGACGAGGCGCAGGACACCAGCCCGGATCAATGGGAGGTGGTGAAGCGGCTGGCGGAAGAATTCTTTGCCGGCTTCGGCGCCCGCGAGCGGGTCCACCGCACGGTCTTTGCCGTCGGCGACGAGAAGCAGTCGATCTACTCCTTCCAGGGTGCGGCACCCGACTCCTTCGCCGACAGCCGGTTGTTGTTCGCCGGGCGTGTGCGCGATGCCGAAGCGTCCTTCGCCGACCTCAAGCTGACCTGGTCGTTCCGCTCCACGGACGATGTGCTGGCCGCCGTCGACCGGGTCTTTGCCGATCCCATCGTGCGGCGCGGCATCAGCCACGATCCCGATCCGCTGAACCACAAGGCCATCCGCACCGATGCGCCAGGCTATGTCGAGGTCTGGCCGTCGGTCGGTGCCGAGGCCGTCGACGAGCCCGACGACTGGGCGCAAGCGATCGATCATGCCCATGCGCCGGCGGTGCGCGTCGCCGAGAATGTCGCGGCCACCATTGCCGGCTGGATCGGCAAGGGGGAAATCATCGAGGGGCGTGGCAAGCGGCTGCGGCCGGGCGACGTGCTGGTGCTGGTGCGCAAGCGCGACAGCTTCGTCCACGCGCTGACCCGCGCGCTCAAGCGCCGCGACATCCCGGTTGCCGGCGCCGACCGGCTGAGCCTGTCGGGCCATATTGCCGTCAAGGACCTGATCGCGCTCGGCCACCTTTTGATCCAGCCGCAGGACGATTTGTCGCTCGCCGCTCTGCTGCGCAGTCCGGTCTTCGACCTGCCGGAAGAGACACTGTTCACGCTCGCCGCGCAACGGCCGTCCGGCGTGTCGCTGGCGGCATCGCTACGCCAGCATGCCGGCGGAAGCGAAACGCTCGCGGCGGTG
Source organism: Mesorhizobium sp. B2-5-7 (assembly GCF_006440875.1). NCBI lineage: Bacteria > Pseudomonadati > Pseudomonadota > Alphaproteobacteria > Hyphomicrobiales > Phyllobacteriaceae > Mesorhizobium > Mesorhizobium sp. B2-5-7. Next base: position 304,420 of record NZ_VFUO01000003.1, read on the forward strand.
GTCGCGCAACTCGACGGCTGGGCTGACGAGGCCGCCTTCAAGCCGGTGTTCGAATTCTATGCCGCCCTGCTGGCGCGCGATGGCGTACGCCGCAAGATGATTGCGCGGCTCGGGCCGGAAGCCGGCGATATTCTCGATGAGTTCCTGAGCTTCTGCCTTGCCGAAGAGCGGACCGGCCTGCCCGGGCTGGAAGCCTTCCTGTCGACACTGGAAAACGCCGGCCCCGAGATCAAGCGCGAGATGGATCAGACCCGTGACGAGGTCCGGGTCATGACCGTGCACGCGGCCAAGGGCCTTGAGGCGCCCGTGGTGTTCCTGGTCGACGGCGGTTCCGCCCCGTTCAGCGACCAGCATTTACCGCGCCTGATGCCTTTCGACGGCTCTGGCCGACATTGGGATGGCAGGGGCTATCTCTGGCGTTCGGCCAGCGACGTCGCCAACGGCTTCTCGAAGACGGCCGCCGCTCGCGCCCGCGAACTCGCCGACGACGAGTACCGCCGGCTGCTCTACGTCGGCATGACGCGCGCCGAGGACCGGCTTATCGTCTGCGGCTATCACGGCAAGCGGGCGCCGAACGCCGGCACATGGCATTCGATCGTCAGCCGCGCGCTGAGCGGCGCGCCCGAAAGCGAACAGCGTCCGCATCCTGCCGGCGGGGAGCCTGTCTACCGTTTCCACATCACCAAACTGCCGCCGGTTGCGCCAAGTCCGGGCGAACAGGCACGGCAGGCCGATGCTTTCGGACCCTTGCCGACGACCCTGTTCAGGCCCTTGCCGCCTTTCGAGGACCTGCCGCGTCCCCTGTCGCCGTCGGGCGCCTCGGCGCTGATCGAGGAAGGCAAGGAAGCGGTGGTCGACAAGGCGTCGCCGGTGCTGGACGCCGCTGCCGAGCCGGGTTTTGCCGTGCTGCGCGGGCTCGCCCTGCACAAACTGCTGCAGATGCTGCCCGGCATCGCCGAGGACGCACGGGTGGACGCTGCGAAGCGTTATCTCTCCCGAACGGGTGCGGCGTGGCCTGAGGCCGAGCGTGAAAAGGCCCTGGCATCGGTCATCGCCATCCTTGCCGACCCCGGCCTCGGTCAGCTGTTCGCGCCCTCCTCGCGCGCCGAGGTCGCGATCATGGGCAGCCTGGAGGTCAAGGGCAAAATCCGCTCCATTTCGGGCAAGATCGATCGGCTGGCGGTGACCCCGAATGCGGTCTCGATCGTCGACTACAAGACCAACCGGCCCGCACCCGCCTCCCTGGCGGAAGTCCCGCCGGCCTATCTGCTTCAGCTCGCGCTCTATCGCGCCCTGCTGCAGCCGCTTTATCCCGGACGGGAGGTCAAGGCAGTCCTGCTGTTCACCGAAGCGCCAAGGCTGATCGAACTGCCGTCCCGGGCCATGGACGACGCCCTTGCCCGACTCACGGGAGCGTGACACAAGAACTGCTTGAAGAAGGGCGCGACAACCACCACATTTGGTGGGACGAAAAATTTCGAAAGGATTTCCGCATGACCACCGTCAAGGTCGACAAGAACAATTTCCAGGCTGACGTGCTTAATGCCCAGGTGCCGGTTGTGGTTGATTTCTGGGCGGAATGGTGTGGCCCTTGCAAGATGATCGCACCGGCGCTCGAAGACATCGCCACTGAGCTCGGCGCCAAGGTAAAGATCGCCAAGCTGAACATCGACGAAAATCCCGAGCTTGCCGCCCAGTTTGGCGTGCGCTCGATCCCGACGCTGATGATCTTCAAGGGCGGCGAAGTGGCCGACATCAAGGTTGGCGCCGCGCCCAAGACCGCACTGTCGCACTGGGTCAACGGCAATCTCGCCTGATGCCATCTGAATTCGAAGCATTGAGCCCGGCCATCGCGCCGGGCTTTTTGTTGGCGTCATCGGTGCGCCGCTCTGGCCCTCACATCGGGCCACTCCATGTCCTCTGTTGGCAGCAGAAGCAGGGAGAGAGAAATGACCGGATCCGCCAAGGCCACCGTCTTCATCGACAACGAACGCGTCATCGTCACCGAGTACCGCTTCCAGCCGGGCGACAACACCGGCTGGCATCGCCACGGCCACGACTATGTCGTGGTGCCACTGATGGACGGCAAGCTGAAGCTGGTGACCAAGGACGGCGAAACCTTCGCCGAGATGAAGAAAGGCGCGCCGTATTTCCGCAAGGAGGGAGTGGAACACGACGTCGTCAGCGCCAATGAGGGCGAGTACGCTTTTATCGAGATTGAGCTGAAGTAAGCGGCAATCCTGACGTTGACCGAAGCCTCCTTCACTTCGTCATACCAGGGCGAAGCAGGAGCGAAGCTCCGTCGCGAAGACCTTGGTATCCATGCCGTGACGGCCCTCGACGAATGCAGCTGAAGGAAATTCCGCACCGCTGCTTCGCTTCGCTCCTCGCTACGCCCTGGGATAACGAGGCAATAGGCGGCCTCAGGTTGGGGGCGTGCCGTTCTCGGCGAGAACCGCGCCGGCCAGGTAAAGTGACCCGCCGATCAGGATGCGCGGCGTCGGGCCGTCCCAGGTGTCGCGCAGCAGCATCAGGGCGCTGGCGACGGAGCTTACCGGCTCGGCCGTCAGCCCGGCTTCCGTGGCACGGATCGCCAGTTCGTCATTCGGCACACCGGCATCGCTCATGCTCACCGGCACGGTGTAGACATGCCGGACGAGGCCCTTGAAGGCGCGGAAATAGCCGGCCTGGTCCTTGGTGTTGATCATGCCCGAAATGAGGAAGAGCGGACGCGGGTTCTTTTCTTCCTGCTCGGCCAGCGCTTCGGCGACGACGACGCCGGCGCCAGGATTATGGCCGCCGTCGAGCCAGATATCGGCGCCCCTAGGCGCCAGTTCCGCCAGCCGGCCCTGCGCCAGCTTCTGCATGCGGCCCGGCCAGGCGACGTTGGTCATTGCCTTCTCGGCGGCGCGGTGGCTGATCTCGAAGCCGGCCGCCTTGACCGCGGCGATCGCGGCGGCCGCATTGGCGAACTGGTGGCGACCGGGCAGCCGCGGCGGCGGCAGATCCATCAACCCATCATCGTCCTGGTAGACCATGCGGCCGTTTTCCTCGAAGGCGAGAAAATCCTGCCCGTAGACCAGGGTCGGGCATTCCAACCGCTCGGCGGCGTCGATCAGCACCTGCAGCGCCGTCTCGCTTTCCTGCGCGCCGATGACCACCGGGCAGCCACGCTTCATGATCCCGGCCTTTTCGGCGGCGATCAGTTCGACGCGATCGCCGAGATAGGCCTCATGGTCCATCGACACCGGCATGATCACCGACACGGCCGGCCGCGCGACGACATTGGTGGCGTCGAAACGGCCGCCAAGACCGACCTCGATGATCGCGACATCGGCCGGATGTTCCGAAAACAGGATGAAGGTGACGGCGGTGAGAATTTCGAAGACGGTGATCTTCTGGCCTGCATTGGCCTTGGCAACGCGGGCAATGGCCTCCGCGAAGATATCGTCGTCGACCAGCCTGCCGCCGCCTTCGGCGGCCAGCCTGTAGCGCTCGTGCCAGCTGACCAGATGTGGCGAGGTGTGGACATGGACGAGCCGGCCGGAGGCTTCCAGCAGCGCCCGCGAGAAGGCGGCGCAGGAACCCTTGCCGTTGGTGCCAGCGATGTGGATGACCGGCGGCAGCAGGTCCTGCGGATTGCCCAACCGTTCCAACAGCCGCGTGATGCGGTCGAGCGAAAGGTCGAAGCCCTTCGGGTGAAGCGCCATCAGGGCTTCGATTTCGCGGTCCGCGGCAAGCGTCGTCATGGCAAATCCCGTGCATGGCCTGGAGCCAGAAGCGCTCCCGCAAAGACCATGGCTATCGAAAGGCTACAGCGCGCAACGGATGCCGCGCAATCGCTGTTCGCGGCGGCCAATGTCGCGTCAGGCCAGTCTCACGTCAGGCCAGTCTCGCGTCATGTCGATGTAGCGTCAAGCTTGCGGCCGGACTTCGGCGGCAACCACGGCCGGCGGCAAGATTTCTGGTTCCAGAGGCTTCTGCTCTTCCGGCATCTTGAGCAGCATCTTCAACAGGCGGGCGATGGTCTCGCGCAGCTCCAGCCGCGACACCACCATGTCGACCATGCCATGCTCCATCAGATATTCGGAGCGCTGGAAGCCGTCCGGCAACTTCTCGCGGATGGTCTGTTCGATGACACGCGGCCCGGCAAAACCGATCAGCGCGCCGGGCTCGGCGATGTGCACGTCGCCCAGCATGGCATAGGAGGCGGTGACGCCGCCGGTGGTCGGGTTGGTCAGCACGACGATGTAGGGCAGGCCGGCTTCCTTCAGCCTATCGACACCAACCGTGGTGCGCGGCAATTGCATGAGGGACAAAATACCTTCCTGCATGCGCGCGCCGCCGGAGGCGGCGAACAGGATCAACGGCCGCTTGCGCTGCAAGGCGACCTCGAAGCCATGCACGATGGCATCACCCGCAGCCATGCCGAGCGAACCGCCCATGAAAGCGAAATCCTGCACCGTCACCACCACCGGCAAGCCCTCGACGGTCCCCAGCGCATTGATGATGGCGTCTTCCAGGCCGGTCTTGGCCTTGGCGTCCTTCAGCCGGTCGACATAGCGTTTCTCGTCACGGAACTTCAGCGGATCCTGCATGACCTTGGGATTGTCCAGGGTCTCGTACTTGCCGTCATCGAAGAAGAATTTCAGCCGCTCCTTGGCCGAGATCTTCATGTGATGGCCGGAAGACGGGATGACGAACTGGTTGGATTCCAGGTCCTTGTGGAACACCATCTCGCCGGTCTCGGGATCCTTGATCCAGAGATTCTCGGGCATGTCGGTGCGCCGGCCGAGCATCGAATTGATCTTCGGGCGAACGTAGTTGGTGATCCAGTTCATCGCTTCGGCTCCTGTCCTGACGAAGAGTTGGGTAAAGACGTAGGGAAACTATTCGGCGGCAGCAAGGCGGGCCGAACGCACGCCTTGCGCAAGGCCGCTGACCAGCGTGGCGACTGCCTCGGCCGGATCGGCGGTCTTTTCACCCTTCGGCCCCAGCACGTTCGCGACCGCGTTGACGATCGCCGTGCCGACGACCACGCCGTCGGCGTTGGCCCCGATCACGCGCGCCTGTTCGGCGGTCTTGACGCCGAACCCGACGCAGACCGGCAGGTTGGTGTGACCCTTGATGCGCTGGACCGCTGTGGCGACCTTGCCGGTGTCGGCAAGCGCCGAGCCGGTGATGCCGGTCATGGACACGTAGTAGACGAAGCCGGATGTGTTCTGCAGCACCTTGGGCAGGCGCTTGTCGTCGGTGGTCGGCGTCGCCAGCCGGATGAAATTGATGCCAGCCTTCAGCGCCGGGATGCAGAGTTCCTCATCCATCTCCGGCGGCAGGTCGACGACGATCAGCCCGTCGATGCCGCTGGCGATCGCGTCCTTCAGGAAGCGGTCGACGCCATAGATGTAGATCGGGTTGTAGTAGCCCATCAGCACGATCGGCGTTTCATCGTCGCTGGCGCGGAAGTCCGACGCCATCTTCAGCGTCTTGACCAGCGTCTGGCCGCCTTTGAGCGCCCTGAGGCCCGCCGCCTGGATCGCCGGGCCGTCGGCCATCGGGTCGGAAAACGGCATGCCGAGCTCGATGACGTCGGAGCCGGCGCCGGGCAGCGCCTTCATGATCGACAGCGAGGTTGCATAGTCTGGGTCGCCACCCATGAAATAGGTGACGAGGGCCGGGCGGCCTTCGGCCTTCAGCTTCGCCATGCGGCGGTCGATGCGGGTTGTCATGTCAGGCCCTTTGGACGAATTTTGCTCATAATCAACTCCCAGGTCGAACGGTCCAAGGGACTAGATCTCCATGCCCAGCATCGAGGCCACCGTGTGCACGTCCTTGTCGCCACGGCCGGACAGGTTGACGATGACGATCTGGTCCTTGTCCATGGCGGGCACGATCTTGACCGCATGGGCGATGGCGTGCGCGGATTCCAGCGCCGGGATGATGCCTTCGACGCGGGTCGTCAGCTTGAAGGCCTCGAGCGCCTCGTCGTCAAGGATCGGCACATAGTCGACACGGCCGGAGTCGCGCAGCCACGAATGCTCCGGGCCGACGCCGGGATAATCGAGGCCGGCCGAGATCGAATGGCCGTCCATGATCTGGCCGTCGGCATTCTGCAGGAGATAGGTGCGGTTGCCGTGCAGCACACCGGGGGAGCCGGCATTCATCGAGGCGCAATGCTCGATGCCGTCGAGGCCGCGCCCGCCGGCTTCGATGCCGATGATACGAACTTCCTTGTCATCGAGGAAGGGATGGAACATGCCGATGGCATTGGACCCGCCGCCGACGGCAGCGATGATGGTGTCGGGCAGCCGCCCCTCCTGTTCGAGGATCTGCGCGCGCGCCTCGGTTCCGATCACCGACTGGAAATCGCGCACCAGTTCCGGATAGGGGTGCGGGCCAGCCGCGGTGCCGATCAAATAATAGGTGTCCTCGACATTGGTCACCCAATCACGAAGGGCTTCGTTCATGGCGTCCTTCAGCGTGCCGTGGCCGGCGGTGACGGGCCGCACTTCGGCGCCGAGCAGCTTCATGCGGAAGACGTTGGGGCTCTGCCGGGCAACGTCGGTCGCGCCCATATAGACGACGCAGGGAAAACCGAAGCGGGCCGCGACGGTCGCCGACGCCACGCCATGCTGGCCAGCACCGGTCTCCGCGATGATGCGCTTCTTGCCCATCCGCTTGGCCAACAGGATCTGGCCCAGGCAGTTGTTGATCTTGTGCGAACCGGTATGGTTCAAATCCTCGCGCTTGAAATAGACTTTCGCGCCGCCCCCGAGACCCTTCGCCGAGGAAACCTCACGAAGATGCCTGGTCAGGCCCTCGGCGAAGTAGAGCTTCGACGGCCGTCCGGCATAGTGGGTCGAAAGACCGGTCAATTCGGCCCTGAAATCCGGATCGTTCTTGACCTCGTTCCAGTTTTTCTCCAGGTCGAGGATCAGCGGCATCAGCGTTTCGGCAACGAAACGACCGCCGAAAATGCCGAACATGCCCTGTTCGTCGGGTCCGGTGCGGAAGGAATTGGGTGTCGCCGGCTTGTTCATCGCCGATCTCCTGATCTGTACTTTGAGCATGTCCTGTCGGAAAACCGGTTCCCACTTTTCCGGGACATGCTCAGGGTTCGAAATTTTGTTCAGGCAGCGCGGTCGTCCCGCGCGGCCCTGACGGCCCGGAAAAACTGTTCGATCAGCGCCGGATCCTTGACGCCCGAGGCGCTTTCCACGCCTGACGAAATGTCGATCGCGGGCGGATTGGCAAGCCTAAGGGCATCGCCGATGTTGGCGGCGTTGAGCCCACCGGAAAGCATGTAATCGATCCCGGCGTCAAGGCCGGCGAGAATGCGCCAGTCGAAGGCGACGCCATTGCCGCCCGGCAGCTCCGAGCCCTTTGGCGGCTTGGCGTCGAACAGGAACCGGTCGGCGATGCCGACAAACGGCTTTATCCGTTCGAGATCGGCGGCCTCGCTGAGCGGCAACGCCTTCATCACCGGCAGCCCATGGCGGGCTTTCAGTTCAGCCACTCGCTCGGGGGTTTCGGAGCCGTGCAGTTGCAGCATGTCGGGCTGCAGCTTTTCGACGATTTCGTCGAGGAAGGCCTCTCTGGCATCGACGGTGACGGCAATCGCCAAGGCCTTGCCACGAGCCGCTTCGCGCAGACGGCCGGCTTCGGCCGGCTCAACATAACGCGGGCTTTTTGGAAAGAAAATGAACCCGACATGGCTGGCGCCGCCGGCCAGGGCCGCGGCCATTGCCTGGTCGGTCTTCAAGCCGCAGATCTTGATGTCGAGCGCCATGGCGCGGAATTGGCACGAAAAGCGCCAAGAGTCGAGAAAAAGCATGCTGTTTGCCGGCAAGGCCAAAGGCGCTACCTATGGATGGACAGCATGCAAGGCGGGAGCACAGCCATGGCCGACCAGACCGTTGCCGAACTGAAGCAGAAGATCGCGCAGGCGCGCGAGGTCATAGCGCACCTCATGGACAGGGCCGCCTTCAACGGCGCCGAGGCGCATCGGGCGCTGGATTATTTCGGCGGCGAGGCTTTCGATCGGAACTTTCTACCCTGGCCGCACCATGGCGACGAAGGGTTGCGGCCGGATGAGCTCAATGCGGCGAATGATGATTGAGGCGCCCTACTCGAACACAATCGCCTGCAGGGCGCCGCCATTGCGCTTCAGCCAATCCTTGCAGCGCTCGGTGTCGGGGCAGAGCTTTTCGCATAGTTTCCAGAATTTCGGCCCGTGGTTCATCTCCTTGAGATGCGCCACCTCATGCGCGACGAGGTAGTTTATGACAGGCTGCGGCGCCATCATGATGCGCCAGGAAAAGGACAGATTGCCTTCCGAAGTGCAGGAGCCCCAGCGGCTGGAGGTGTCCTTGTAGCGGATCGCCTTGGCGCGTTTGCCAAGCGCCTCCGTATGCTTGACGACCAGCTTTTCGATTTCCTTCTTGGCCTCGCGCTTCAAAAAATCGGCGATGCGGCGCGGCAGATGGATGCGGTCGCCATGCACGATCAGCAGCGGGCCACGGTCGTCGCGCGATATGGTGACAGTGCCGCGCTTTGACGGCTCATGCACGATACGGTGGGCCACGCCGCGCACCGGAATCTTTATGCCCGGACGCACCTGCGGCCGCGTCGGCACCTTGGCCAGCCGCTGTTCCAGCCAGTCCTGGTGGCGGTCGAGGAACCTGTCCACTTCGCCGCGGCGCAGGCCCGGCGGCACGGTTATGCGCAGGCCCTGTCCGCCGGAATCGATGCGCAGCGTCAGACGCTTTGCCCTGGCGCTCTCGACGATCTTGAGCGGCAGCGTGCGGCCGGCGACGCAATATTCCCGCTCCACCACAGGCGTGGGTTTGGGCTTCGTCAGATTGCGGAAGAACCCGATGGTCATGGCGGGACGATACGCGATTCGAGGAGAACGAATAGAACAAAAAAGAAACGGCGCCGCTCGCGCGACGCCGTCATCATACCTTGGCCCTGCGGCCGGGCTTCAGTCGTCGAGCAGGTTCGAGCCTTTGCCACGCTTGGTGGGGGTCGTTCCGGTGCTCGGATCGGTCTTGGCCGGCGCGGTCGACTTGTTGCGGTTGGCCATGAACCGGTCGAACTCGTCCTGATCCTTGGCGCGGCGCAATTCGCGGGCATACTCGTCGAACTGCGTCAGCATCTCGTCGAGCTTGCGGCGCTCTTCGTTCAGACGCTCAAGCTCCTTTTCGCGCCAGTCGTCGAAAGCGACGTTGCCGGTGCGGGCGGAGCCGTTGCCCCAGCGCGCGGCCTTGTCGGAGCCACGGCGGCAGCCGGCGAAGATGCCGTCGGTCGCGCGGTTGACGTCACGCTTGAAGCCCTCGAGCCGGTCGCCCCAGATGATGTAGGCGAGCATGGCGAAGCCGAGCGGCCAGAACACCATGAAACCGATCACCATCAACGCGATGGTCGCCGGCGTCCAGGCCGGGCGGATCAATGCAGATGTGTTCATTTTCTCCCATTCCTTCGGTTGGAGACAGCCAGAACCGGCTGCGTGGAATCGAAATGGGAAGGCGAAAACGGCGATTCAAGACAATGTCCGCCAAAACCGAACAAGGGCCTGAAATGATTATCGCTTTTTGAGCATATCGAGGAAAAGCACGACCAACCCGGCGATCAGGCCCCAGAATGCGGCGCCGACACCGAACAGCGTCAGCCCGGAGGCGGTCACGACGAAGGTGACGGTTGCGGCCATGCGCTCGCTCTCGTCCTTCAGCGCGATCGCCAGCGCGTTGGCGAGCGACCCCATCAGCGCAAGTCCCGCCACCAGCACGATCAGGGTCTGCGGCAGGACGGCGAAGATCGCCACCAGCGAAGCGCCGAAAATTGCGAAGACGAGATAGGCAAGCGCGTAGAACGGCCCGGTCTTCCAGCGCTCGGCGGGATCGGGATGGACGTCAGGGCCGGTGCAGATGGCCGCCGAGATCGCGGCCAGATTGGTGGTTCCGGCACCGAATGGTGCCGACAGGAGCGAAAACAGGCCGGTGACGCCGATCAGTGGGCCAGGTTCAGGGTGGTAGCCGGCCGCCCGCAGTACCGCCAGCCCCGACAGGTTCTGCGAAGCCATGGTGACGAGGTAGAGCGGCAGCGCCAGGCCGATGATCGCCTTGGCGGTGAAATGGGGAGCGATAAACGTCAGTGTCGACAGTTCGGGCGCGGGCAGGCCGCCGACACGGCCCGTAAGGAAGGCGGCAAGGCCACCGCCAACCAGCACCGCCAGCACCGACAGCGCCGGATTGAACAGCCGGATGACGAAGAATGCCGCGATCAGCGGCAGGATGAGCCAAGGGTCCGCCGGGATGGCCTTCATGGCATTGATGGCGAAGGTGACGACGATGCCGGCCAGCATGCCGGAGGCGACCGAAGCCGGTATTCTCGATATCAGCCGGGTCAGCGGCCCAAACAGGCCGGTAGCGACCAGCAGCACGCCCGTGACGATATAGGCGCCGACGGCCTCGCCCATCGAGAAGCCGCTCGAGGCGGCGACCAGTGCAAGGCCTGGCGTCGACCAGGCGGTGATGACAGGCATTTTCGTGCGCCATGACAGCCACAGGCACTCGACGGTCATGGCCAGGCAGATCGCCGTCACACCGCTTGCCGTCTCGACCTGCGTCGCGCCGACCGCCTTGGCGGCGGCAATGACGATGGCCAGCGTGCCGCCGAAACCGACGATGGCCGCGACGAAGGCGGAGATCGGGATGGACAGGCGCATCGTCACTGGCCTCGCCTGGCCATATCGCCGACCGCCCGCACCAGCATGTCGAGATCCTGCGGCCGCGACAGGCGGTGGTCGCCGTCAGGGATCAGCGACAGCGTGACATCGTCGGCCGGCAGCAGGCTGACCAGCCTCAAGGCATGGCTCGACGGCACGTCGGCGTCGGCCAGTCCCTGCAGGATGTGAACCGGGCAATGCGTGTCGATCGGCCCGGTCATCACCCGGTTATCGCGCCCATCCTCGATCAGGGCGCGGGTGTAGACGTAAGGCTCGGGGGAATAATCCGAGGGTTCCGCGAAGAAGCCCTTTTCGGCGAGATCGCGCTTCTGTGGCTTGGTCAGCACCGGCTCGATCAGGTCGCTGGTAAAATCCGGCGCCGGGGCCAGCAGCACCAGGCCGACGACGTTTGCGTCGCCCGCCTTGCGCAATTCCTGCACCATGCGCAGCGCGATCCAGGCGCCCATCGACGAACCGACCAGGATCTGATCGCCTTTGGCGAAATGCCGGAAGACGGCAAGGCTTTGCGCAAGCCATTTCGAGATCGTGCCGTCGGCGAAGGCGCCACCGGATTCGCCATGGCCGGAATAGTCGTGCCGCAGGAAGGCCCGGCCTTCCCGTGCCGCCCAGTCCGACAGCGTCTCGGCCTTCGTGCCCAGCATGTCCGACTTGTAGCCGCCGAGCCAGACGATGCCGGGCGTCGAGCCGGCTGAATGGCGCACCGCGATATCAGATCCGTCGACATCCAGAAAAGTTGGAGCCAGAGAGGATGGGGGCGTGGCGATCATGGTTTTTTCCTCAGGCCCGTCTTTTGGCACGCGGTCCTTGTGGCACAGCCGGAGGCGTGGCGAAAAGTACTCGCGCTGTTTCTTTGTTTGGTGCAGGCCAGCGATCAGGGTGATTTTCTGTCAATGCTGTGCTATTGACTCCGCCCGCGCGCTCACCACATTGGCGCGTCCACGTATCAAGACCGACAAATCCCGAACGAAACGGCCAAGGAGACCACGACCATTCGCAGACCTTTCAAAGCAGCGGCGCCGACCAAGGATGGGCCGCGCTCCAATCGTGACATCCGGGTTCCCCGGGTCCAGCTTATCGACGCCGACGGCCAGAATCGCGGCGATATTTCCATCAACGACGCATTGCTGCTCGCCGAAGAGGCCGGGCTCGATCTCGTCGAAATATCGCCCAACGCGGTCCCCCCCGTCGTAAAAATCCTCGATCTCGGCAAGTTGAAATACGCCAACCAGAAGAAGGCGGCCGAGGCGCGCAAGAACCAGAAGGTCATCGAGATCAAGGAGATCAAGATGCGCCCGAACATCGACAGCCATGACTACGAAACCAAGATGAAGGCGGTGCGCCGCTTCTTCGAGGAAGGCGACAAGGTCAAGCTGACGCTGCGCTTCCGCGGCCGCGAGATGGCGCATATGGAACTCGGCATGCAGCTTCTGAACAAGGTGCGCGAGGAGGTGGCGACCATCGCCAAGGTGGAAGCCGAGCCGAAGCTCGAAGGCCGCCAGATGATGATGGTGCTGGCGCCGCGCTAAGGTTTGCGGAACGCACTTGGATCACGATGACGTCAGGCCCGGACATCGCGCTCTAATCCGCCTGAATTGTGCTACAGGGCGTCCCGGCGATCGGCGGGACGCCTTATTTCTTAGCTCAAAGCTGCGATCGCCGGCAAAGCTCTTCGACGATCGGATTCCCGCATGGCCAACGACAAGGTTTCGGACGTCAAGGACGTCAAACACGGGCTGGGCAACTACCAGCAGATGCGCCGGCTGGTGCTTGCCGTGCTCGTGGTGGTGCTGTTTCTGGCGCTGCTGTTCGGCCAGTCGACCTTCCCGCCGGACACGCCGATGCACGAAACGATCGAGATGTTCGGCGTGCTCTTGATTTTCCTCGGCATCGTCGGGCGCCTCTGGGCGACGCTCTATATAGGCGGGCGCAAATCCTCCGAGGTGGTGACCGGCGGCCCCTACTCGATCACCCGCAACCCCCTCTACGTGTTCTCGACCGTGGCCGCCGCCGGCGTCGGCGCGCAGATCGGCTCGTTCTCCGGCATCATTCTTTTCGCGGTTCTGTGCGCCGGTGCCTTCCATATCGTCATCCTGCGCGAGGAGAAGTTCCTCAAGGAGGCGCTCGGTGCACCCTATGCCGACTATCTGGCACGCGTGCCGCGCTTCTTCCCCAAGCTTTCGCTCTACCAGGAAGGCGACACCGGCAGCTTCAGGCCGAGCCTGCTTTTGACCACACTGCTCGACGGGCTGGTGTTCCTGATCGCGCTGCCGGCTTTCGAACTGATCGACGGCGCGCAGTTGTCGGGCATGCTGCCGGTCTGGTTTAGGCTGCCCTGACCGGGGACAGTGCGTCGCACGGTGCTGAGGGTGTTGCGCCCGCGCCATCTTTGATCTATAGCACCGCCGTTCCAAGAAAACCGCCCGGCAGGGCATGCCGTGGCGGTTTCATTTGCTTTTCGGGCTTTGGTCGGCCCGGAGCGAACAAGAAGCGCGATCGTGCGCCAACAATACGGAGTAGCAAAATGCCCAAGATGAAGACCAAATCGGCCGCCAAGAAGCGGTTCAAGATCACAGGTACGGGTAAAGTCCTGTCGGCTGCGGCCGGCAAGCGTCACGGCATGATCAAGCGTTCCAACAAGTTCATTCGAAATGCCCGCGGCACGATGGTTCTGGCTGAACCGGATGGCAAGAAGGTCATCAAGAATTTTCTGCCGAACGGCCTCTAAGGCATTCGGTCCGGACACGCATCAGTTTTACGCAATTTCGAACGGAACGCCGCCAGGCACCTGGAATTGCTTTAAGGAGATCATGACATGGCACGCGTAAAGAGAGGCGTCACCTCGCACGCCAAGCACAAGAAGGTTCTGAAAGCCGCGAAAGGCTTCTACGGCCGCCGCAAGAACACCATCCGCATCGCCAAGCAGGCGGTGGAAAAGTCGCTGCAGTACGCTTACCGCGACCGCAAGAACCGCAAGCGCTCGTTCCGCGCGCTGTGGATCCAGCGCATCAACGCCGCGACGCACGAGCATGGCCTGACCTATGGCCGCTTCATCGACGGTTTGAACAAGGCCGGCATCGAGATCGATCGCAAGATCCTGTCCGACATGGCCATCCACGAGCCGCAGGCTTTCGCCGCCCTGGTGGCCAAGGCCAAGGTTGCTCTTGAGTACCTCAAGAACACCACTCCGAATGCTTTTGAAAGCGCTGTCGCCTAGAGCATGATGCCAAAAAGTTTCTGACTTTTTGGACAACATCATGCTCCAGGGAAATTAGCGGGGAGCGCGATCTTTTCCGAAAAGTCTGCAACTTTTCGGGATCGGGCTCCGAGCCCAGCGCTTCCCAAGCATTCGAAATTCTGATTTGGGAACCCGCGCTGGCACGGCTGGCGCGGGTTCTTTTGTCTCTGCCTGAAATTTCACTTTTAAAGTGACTTTCACTTAAGCCGACTTCCAACGCAGCGAGTTTGATCGTGAACGACGCAACCATTGGCCTTGATGCACTCGAAAATACCCTGATGGCTGACATCGCCTCGGCCGCCGACGAGACGTCGATCGAGGCGGTGCGCGTTTCGGCGCTTGGCAAGAAGGGCTCAATCTCGGAAATGCTGAAGACGCTTGGCGCGATGAGCGCCGAGGACCGGCAGGTGAAGGGCCCGGCCATCAACGGCCTCAAGAACCGTGTCACCGAGGCGCTGACGGCCCGCAAGGCTGAACTGAGGGATGTGGCGATCGCCGCCCGTCTGGCGGCTGAGAAGGTCGACGTGACGCTGCCGGTGCGACAGTCGCCGGCCGAGCGCGGCCGCATCCATCCGATCAGCCAGGTCATCGACGAAATCGCCGCGATCTTCGGCGATCTCGGCTTCGCCATCGCCGAAGGTCCCGATATCGAGACCGACTACTATAATTTCACCGCGCTGAATTTTCCGGAGGGCCACCCGGCACGCGAGATGCACGACACCTTCTTCTTCCAGCCGGACGAGAAGGGCGAGCGCAAGCTTTTGCGCACTCATACCTCGCCGGTGCAGATCCGCACCATGGAGAAGCAAAAGCCGCCGATCCGCATTGTCATTCCGGGCAAGACCTATCGCCAGGATTCCGACGCCACCCACTCGCCGATGTTCCATCAGGTCGAAGGGCTGGTGATCGATAAATCGGCCAACGTCGCCAACATGAAGTGGGTGCTGGAAGAGTTCTGCAAGGCCTTCTTCGAGGTGCCGCAGGTCAAGATGCGCTTTCGCCCGTCCTTCTTCCCGTTCACCGAGCCAAGCCTCGAGGTCGATATCCAGTGCGACCGCTCCAGGCCCGGCGAAGTGCGCTTCGGCGAAGGCTCCGACTGGATGGAGATCCTGGGCTGCGGCATGGTGCACCCCAATGTGCTCAGGGCCGGCGGGCTCGATCCCGACGAGTACCAAGGCTTTGCCTGGGGCATGGGCATCGATCGCATCGCCATGCTGAAATACGGCATGCCCGACCTGCGCGCCTTCTTCGACGCCGATGTGCGCTGGCTGTCGCATTACGGCTTCCGGCCGCTCGACATGCCGACGCTGTTCGGAGGCCTAAGCGCGTGATGGTCCTGAAGACTCCTGCTGCCAGCTATTACGGAACAGCCCAATGAAATTCACCCTCTCCTGGCTCAAGGATCACCTTGAAACCGACGCCACGCTGGCCGAAATCGTCGAGCGGCTGACCTCGATCGGCCTCGAGGTCGAGCATGTCGACGACAAGGCGGGGCTGAAGCCCTTCGTCATCGCCAAGGTGCTGACGGCGGTGCAGCATCCCGACGCCGACCGGCTGCGGGTGCTGACCGTCGATACCGGCGACGGCAAGCCGCCGGTGCAGGTCGTCTGCGGCGCGCCCAACGCCCGCGCCGGCCTGATCGGCGCCTTCGCCGCGCCCGGCACCTATGTCCCCGGCATCGACGTGACGCTGACGGTCGGCAAGATCCGTGGCGTCGAAAGCCATGGCATGATGTGTTCGGAGCGCGAACTGGAACTGTCCGACGAGCATAATGGCATCATCGACCTGCCCGAGGATGCGCCGGTCGGCACCAGCTTTGCGTCCTATGCGCATCTCGACGATCCGGTCATCGAGATCAATCTGACGCCGAACCGGCCCGACGCCACCAGCGTCTACGGCATCGCCCGGGATCTGGCGGCGAGCGGGCTTGGCCGCCTTGTCGGCGGGGCGATCATGCCGCATGTCGGCAACGGCATGTGCCCGGTGAAGGTGACGATCGAAGCGCCGGAGCTTTGCCCCGGCTTCGCACTCAGGCTGGTCAAGGATGTCAAGAACGGGCCCTCGCCGAAATGGCTGCAGCAGCGGCTGATCGCCATTGGGCTGAGGCCGATCAGCGCGCTGGTCGACATCACCAATTACGTCACCTTCGATCGCGGACGGCCGCTGCATGTCTTCGATGCCGCCAAGGTCGCCGGCAACCTCGTGGTGCGCCGCGCCAAGAATGGCGAAAAGGTGCAGGCGCTCGACGGGCGCGAATACACGCTGACGCCGGAGATGTGCGTGATCGCGGACGACAATGGTGTCGAGTCCATTGCCGGCATCATGGGTGGCGAACACTCCGGCTGTGACGAGAACACGACGGACGTGCTGATCGAATCCGCTCTTTGGGACCCGATCACCACGGCCCGCACCGGCCGCACGCTCGGCATCATCACCGACGCGCGCTACCGTTTCGAGCGCGGTGTCGACCCTGAATTCATGGTGCCGGGCATCGAACTGGCGACCAAGCTGGTGATCGATTTCTGCGGCGGCACGCCGACCGAGGCCGAGGTGGCCGGCTATGCCGGGCATCAGCCGAAGATCGTGTCGCTTCCGCTGTCGGAAGTGAAACGGCTGACCGGTATCGAGGTGCCAAAGGCGGAGAGCCTCGACATCCTGTCGCGTCTCGGCTTCCACGCGCAGGGATCGGGCGACGTCGTCGACGTGACCGTGCCGTCCTGGCGGCCCGATGTCGACGGCAAGGCCGATCTGGTCGAGGAGGTCATGCGAATCCATGGCGTCGACAATATCGCGCCGCAGCCGCTCGGCGCGCATGACGTGGTCAACGGCAAGATCCTGACCACGCTGCAGATCCGCACCCGTGCCGCGAAGCGTTCGCTTGCGGTGCGCGGCATGATGGAGGCCGTTACCTGGTCGTTCATCCCGGCCAAACACGCCGAACTGTTCGGCGGCGGCCAGACGGCGCTGAAGCTTGCCAACCCAATCGCCGCCGACATGTCCGACATGCGGCCCTCGCTGCTGCCGGGGCTGATTTCGGCCGCGCAGCGCAACGCCGACAAGGGCATCGGCGACGTGGCGCTGTTCGAGGTCTCGGGCACCTATGAGGGCGACGGCGCCGACCAGCAGCGGCGCGTCGCCGCCGGCGTGCGCCGCGGCACGGCCAAGCTCGACGGCTCCGGCCGCAACTGGGCCGGCAATTCGGGCCCGGTCGGCGTGTTCGACGCCAAGGCGGACGCGATCGCCGCGCTTGAAGCCTGTGGCGCGCCGGTCGACCGGCTGCAGATCGAGGCCGGCGGACCCGCCTGGTACCATCCCGGCCGTTCCGGAACGATCAAGCTCGGCCCGAAGACCGTGCTCGGCACGTTCGGCGAGTTCCATCCGAAGACGCTGGAAGGGCTCGATGTCTCGGGGCCGCTCTGCGGCTTCGAGGTGTTCGTCGACGCCGTGCCCGAACCGAAGGCCAAGCCGACCAAGACCAAGCCCAGGCTGGACCTGTCCGCTTTCCAGGCGGTGAAGCGCGACTTCGCCTTCGTCGCCGACAAAGCGGTCGAGGCCGGCACGCTGGTACGTGCCGCGCTTGCCGCCGACAAGAAGCTGATCACGGCTGTCTCGGTCTTCGACGTGTTCGAAGGTGCGTCGCTGGGCGAAGGCAAGAAGTCGATCGCCATCGAAGTCTCGATCCAGCCGGTCGAGAAGACGTTGACCGACGAGGATTTCGAGGCGCTGGCCAAGCGCATCGTCGAGAATGTCGGCAAGCAGACGGGCGGCGTGCTGCGCGGCTGAGACTTGCGAGCGGATGGCGAATCGCTCTCCAAAGGGCGATGGACCATCTGCGCTATTCTGGGCTCTCCTTCGAGAAACAGCGTACGGCTTTTCTCGACATCGTCGCGGCTGACCCGCTGCTTGCCGAAATGCTGGCGAGGGCGCGCGCGCTTGCGCTGCCGGATTGGCTGGTGGTTTCCGGCGCGCTTTACAACAGCGTCTGGAACCACCTGACCGGCAAGCCGCCGGGCTACGGCATCAAGGATGTCGACCTGTTTTATTTCGACGGTTCCGACCTGTCCTACGAGGCCGAAGACGCGGTGATCCAACGGGCGGCCAGGCATTTCGAAGGACTGCCGCTGCCGGTGGAAGTGCGCAACCAGGCGCGCGTGCATCTGTGGTATCCGCAAAAGTTCGGGCAGCCGTGCCCGCGTTACGTCAGCGCCAGCGAGTCCGTCAGCTATTTCGCTTCGAAGACGCATGCGGTGGGGGTGCGGTTCGACGGGGACGGAAATCTGGAGTTGGTGGCGCCGTTCGGGCTCTACGATGTCTTCTCGTTTCGGATCACGCCGAACCGAGTGATGGATAATCAGCGGACACATGAGACTAAGGGAGCGCGAGCGAAGGAGAACTGGCCGGAGCTTGAGGTGGTGCCGTGGTGAGCGAATAGAGTTTCAGGTCGGCGCGAGGCACCCCCCTCTGTCCTGCCGGACATCTCCCCCTCAAGGGGGAGATTGGCAGTTTCACTCGCTACGCCCTTCCTGCAGCGTGGAAGACTGGCGAAAGCCGAATTGACATCTGATCTCCCCCCTTGCGGGGGAGATGTCCGGCAGGACAGAGGGGGGTGCCTGGCGCTAACATCTAACGAGAAAGGGGCGCCGAAGCGTCCCTTCTCTTGCCTCATGGCGACGAGCTCACCCATTCACCAGCGCCAGCAACTCCTCCGTATAGCGCTTGCCCATAACCTTGTCGGGCGACAGCGCATCGCCGATCGCCGCGACCTCTGCCGCGCTGAGCACGATGT
Organism: Mesorhizobium sp. B2-5-7; assembly: GCF_006440875.1. Taxonomy (NCBI): domain Bacteria; kingdom Pseudomonadati; phylum Pseudomonadota; class Alphaproteobacteria; order Hyphomicrobiales; family Phyllobacteriaceae; genus Mesorhizobium; species Mesorhizobium sp. B2-5-7. Next base: position 323,188 of record NZ_VFUO01000003.1, read on the forward strand.
CAGCCGCCGCCGTATTCTGCTCCAAATGGCGGATTTTTCGCGCACCCGGGATCGGCACGATGAAGTCGCCCTGGTGCAGCACCCAGGCCAGCGCCAGCTGCGCCGAGGTGACGCCCTTCTCCATCGCCATCCTTTCCAGCGTGGCGATCACCTTGCCATTGGCTTCCATGGCGTCGGCCTGGAAGCGCGGCAAGGTGCGGCGCCAATCGTCGTCGCTCAGGGTCTCCGGCCTCGCGATGGTGCCGGTGAGCAGGCCGCGGCCGAGCGGGCTGTAGGGCACGAAGCCAATGCCCAACTCGCGGCAGACGGCGAATGTCTCGTCTTCCGGGTCGCGGCTCCACAGCGAGTATTCGCTCTGCACTGCTGATATCGGGTGCACTGCGTGTGCCCGGCGGATGGTGGCGGCACTTGCCTCCGACAGGCCAAGCGCCCGCACCTTGCCCTCGCACACCAACTCGGCCATGGCGCCGACCGTATCCTCGATCGGCACGTCCGGGTCGACGCGGTGCTGGTAGTAGAGGTCGATGACATCGGTGCCGAGCCGCTTTAGGGACGCCTCGGCGACGGCCTTGACGTGCTCGGGACGGCTGTCGACACCGGCCATGCGATCCATGCCAGTGCCTTCCTCCAGGATCTTGAAGCCGAATTTGGTCGCGATCGTCACCTTATCGCGAACCGATTTCAGCGCCTTGCCCAGCAGGATCTCGTTCTCGTAGGGGCCGTAGACCTCGGCCGTGTCGAAGAAGTTGACCCCGATCTCGACGGCGCGGTGCAAGGTGGCGATCGCCTCGGCTTCCGGCTGGCCGCCATAGGCAAAGCTCATGCCCATGCAACCGAGGCCGACCGGATAGACTTCGAGTTCAGTTCCTAGCTTGCGGGTTTTCATCACGTATCTCCTTGTTGTGATGCCTAGGAAATAACGCCTTGCAGCACGTTCGATAATCGGCTCTTCTTCGTACGGGTCGTTCCATGAAATAGATCAATGAATCGAGCACATCTCTCACAGCTCGCGGTGCTGGCAACCGTTGCCCAATGCGGCAGTTTTCGCGGCGCGGCCAGGGAACTGGCGATAGCTCCCTCCGCGGTGAGCCACGCGGTCTCCAGCCTGGAGGCGCGGCTTGGCGTGCGCCTTTTGGCGCGCAGCACGCGCAGTGTCGCTCCGACCGAGGAAGGCGCACAATTGCTGGAGCGATTGCGGCCGGCGCTTTCCGAGATCGACCTGGCGCTGGAGACGGCCGTCGAGGCGCGCGACCGGCCCGCCGGGAACTTACGGCTCAGCGTGCCGCGCACGTCAGCGCATCTGGTGCTGACGCCACGGCTCAGCGCCTTTGCATCAGCCTATCCCGACATCGTGCTGGAGATCATCATCGAGGATCGCTTCACCGACGTGGTGGCAGGCGGTTTCGATGCTGGTGTCAGGCTCGGCGAGAGCCTGCAGCGCGACATGATCGCGGTGCGCATCGGGCCGGACATTCGTGGCGCGGTGGTGGGCGCGCCATCCTATTTCGAGAGCAGGCCCCGGCCCCGCCACCCGCGCGATCTTGCCGAGCATCGCTGCATCCGCTTCCGCTTCTCCAGCGGCATCCTCTACCGCTGGGAATTCGAAAAGGACGGCGAGGAGGTCGAAATGGCTGTGCAAGGGCCGCTGATCCTCGACGAGGACCATCTGATCGCCCAGGCCGCGATCGACGGCGCCGGGCTCGCCTTCGTTTTCGAGGATTATGTCCGCGCGCCGCTCGCCGATGGACGGCTGATCCGCGTGCTGGAGGACTGGTGCCCACCCTTCCAGGGATTCTTCGTCTATTACCCGAGCCGCCGCCAGATGCGGCCGGCGCTGAGGGCTTTCGTCGATTTCTTCAAGGTGGGTGGGTAGGCAACTCTCCTCCTCGTCGGCAAGGGGAAGAAAGCTGGCCGCGCCAACGTTCGCCTCGCATGCAGGCTTCAATCACCAACACCGCGACCCGCTATGGATGGGCAACCATCGTCCTCCACTGGCTGATCGGGATTATCTTCATCGGCCAGTTCATGCTCGGCTTCGTCATGGTCAGGACCCCGAGCCAACGCACGGCCTTCGAATTGATCCAGCTGCACAAATCCCTGGGCTTCCTGCTGCTGGGGCTCATCATCCTGCGTATAGCCTGGCGGCTCGGCAATGCGGCACCGCCCTTGCCGCCTTCTGTCGGCGCCCTGGAGCGCCGCTCGGCGCCGCTGGCGCATCTGGCGCTCTATGCCTTCCAGATCGCCCTGCCCCTGTCAGGCTGGGCGCTGGTGTCGGTCTCGACGCTGGAGATTCCCAGCATGCCGTTCAACCTGTTCGTCATGCCGAACCTGCCGCTCGCCGAATCCGATGCCGCCGAAAGCTTTTGGACGTCGGCACACTGGTATCTCGCCTATGCCGGCGCGGCGCTTGTCGCCCTGCATGTCGCGGCTGCCCTGCGCCACCGTTTCCTGCTCCGCGACGGGGTGCTCGCGCGTATGATCACGCCTTCGTCAGCCGGGGAATAGAAGGCGCCTTGGTCTCGTTTGTGGGGTGAGGACGCCAGAGAGCGCTTCCTCCTAACAAGGAACAACCCAATGCGTGCGCGAATCCTCGGATTGGCGGCTATCGCCGCCTGCCTTGCCATGCCTGTTTATGCGGCGGTCGTGCTCGGCGATGCCGCCGGCAGCTATACGATCAGCCAAACTGGCTCCGCGATCCGCTTCACCATCGGCAAGGCCGGCGGCGGCGGGTTCGACGGCGCCTTTGCCCGTTTCAAGGGCATGATCCGCATCGACAACAATGATGTCGGCCGCTCGAAAGTCGACCTGACCATCTATCCCGAAAGCGTCGGCACCGGCCAAGGCCGCATCGATGCGTTCCTGCGCTCCGACGCGGTGTTCGACGCGACCAACAGTCCCGAAATCCAGTTCCGCTCGACCAGCGTGACCCGCACCGGCGACACGTCGGCCCTTGTCACCGGCAGGCTGACGGCGCGCGGCAAGACGTTTCCGGAAAAATTCACCGCCGAGCTCGACGGGTTGAAGGGCGGGACGATCAAATTCCATGTCACCGGCAAGGTGCTGCGCTCGCGCTACGGCATGGATGTCGGCACGCCGCTCTATTCCAACGTCGTCGATTTCGACATGACGCTGACCGGGAAAAGGGGCTAGCGCGCGGCTGAGGTACCTGGGTTCCTTGCCCGCTTTCGTGGGGCGAGGAACCGAGCGACCTGCATTGGCTTTTCCAGCGATTTCAGGCAAACCTCCTTGCCTGTAATCTATAGGGAGAAGCGTGATGTTCCGATGGGGTGTGTTGTCGACGGCCAAGATCGGCCGCGAGCAGCTGTTGCCGGCAATCGTCGAAGCGGAGAACGGCGTGCTGTCGGCGATCGCCAGCCGCGACCTGTCGAAGGCCAAGGCATTGGGCGACCGCTTTGGCGCGCGCCATGCCTTCGGCTCCTATGAGGAGTTGCTCGCTTCCAACGAGGTCGATGGCGTCTACATCCCGTTGCCGACCTCGCAGCATGTCGAATGGACTGCAAAAGCCATCGAAGCGGGCAAGCATGTGCTGGTCGAAAAGCCGCTGGCACTCGATGCCAATGACATCGCGCCGTTGATCAAGCTGCGCGACGAGAAGAAGGTGCTGGTCTGCGAAGCCTTCATGGTCATCTACCACCCGCAGTGGATCAAGGTGCGCGATCTCATCGCCAGCGGGGCCATCGGACGGCTGCGCCATGTGCAGGGCGCGTTTTCCTACTACAATGTCGATCCCAACAACATGCGCAACAAGCTCGATCTCGGCGGCGGCGCGCTGCCCGACATCGGCGTCTACCCGACCGTGTCGACACGCTTCTCGACGGGCAAGGAGCCGCTGCGCGTACAGGCGACGATCGAGCGCGACAAGACATTCGGCACCGACATCTATTCGTCGATCCGCGCCGATTTCGGCGATTTCGAACTGTCCTTCTACCTGTCGACGCAGATGGCGGCGCGGCAGGTGATGGTCTTCCACGGCGAGAAGGGTTTCATCGAACTGTTCTCGCCCTTCAATGCCGGGCTCTACGACCATCACCGCGTCGAACTGCACAACCAGAACCACACCGAGGCGCAGGTGTTCCGCTTTCCCGGCACGCAGCAATACAGGCTCGAGGTCGAGACCTTCGCGCGGGCAGCTCTTGGCGGCAAGGAGCGCGTCTTCACGCTGGAAGAATCCGTGCTCAACCAGAAAGTCATCGACGCCATCTTCCGCGCCGGCGACACAGGCGGCTGGGAGACCGTCTGAAACCCGCATTACATAGCCGGCTAATTCTGGGGAGGAAAAATGGCTGACGACGCGGATGTGATCATTGTCGGCGCCGGCCTTGCCGGACTGGTTGCCGCCGCCGAGCTTGCGGAAGCGGGCAAGAAAATCATCATCGTCGACCAGGAGCCGGAGCAATCGCTGGGCGGCCAGGCGTTCTGGTCGTTCGGTGGGCTTTTCCTCGTCGATTCACAGGAGCAGCGGCGCATGCGCATCCGCGACTCCCATGACTTGGCGCTCGAGGACTGGATGGGCACCGCCGCCTTCGACCGGCCGGAAGACCACTGGCCACGCAAATGGGCCGAGGCCTATGTCGGCTTCGCCGCCGGCGAGAAACGCTCCTGGCTGATCGAGCGCGGCCTGAAATTCTTTCCTGTCGTCGGCTGGGCCGAGCGCGGCGGCGGCAACGCCATCGGCCATGGCAATTCGGTACCGCGCTTCCACATCACCTGGGGCACCGGTCCCGGCGTGCTCGAGCCTTTCGTGCTGCGCGTGCGCGAGGCGCAAAAGCGGGGATTGATCGACTTCAGGTTTCGTCACCGGGTCAATGCCCTGACGCGGACGGGTGCAGCCGTGACCGGCGTACAGGGCGACATCCTGCAACCGAGTCCTGTCGAGCGCGGCCACAAGAGCCCGCGCGAGGTATCAGGCGATTTCGCATTGCAAGCGCAGGCGGTGATCGTCGCCTCCGGCGGCATTGGCGCCAACCATCGGCTGGTGCGGGAAAACTGGCCCACGCGGCTGGGCAACGCGCCGCAGCGCATGATCACCGGCGTGCCGGACCACGTCGACGGCCGCATGCTGGCCATATCGGAACAGGCCGGCGGCAGGGTCATCAACCGCGACCGCATGTGGCACTATGTCGAGGGCATCAAGAACTGGGCGCCGATCTGGACAGACCATGCGATCCGCATCCTGCCCGGCCCATCCTCGCTGTGGCTCGATGCCCGGGGAAAACGCCTGCCGGTGCCACTCTATCCCGGCTTCGACACGCTGGGCACGCTCAGCCACATCATGAGCACCGGCTTCGATTATTCCTGGTTCATCCTGACGAAAAAGATCATCCAGAAGGAATTCGCGCTGTCGGGCTCGGAGCAGAACCCGGACCTGACGGGAAAAAGCTGGCGCCAGGTGCTCGGCCGCGCCACGAGCGGCATCCCCGGCCCGGTCAAGGCGTTCATGGAAAAGGGCGAGGACTTCATCGTCGAGGCCGATCTTTCGAAACTGGTCGCGCGCATGAACGCGCTGGCCGGCGGCGAACCGCTGCTTGACGCCGCAACGGTCGAACGCGAGATCCGCGCCCGCGACATGCAACTCGACAATCCGTTCTCCAAGGACATGCAGGTCACCGCGCTGCGCGGCGCGCGCGCCTATCTCGGCGACCGCCTGATCCGCACGGCAAAGCCACACAAGATGCTCGACCCGGCGAACGGACCGCTGATCGCGGTGCGCCTCAACATCCTGACCCGCAAGACGCTGGGCGGCCTGCAGACCGATCTCGACAGCCGCGTGCTCGATGCCGGCGGCCAGCCGGTGCCGGGCCTCTATGCGGTCGGTGAAGTGGCGGGCTTCGGCGGGGGCGGCGTGCATGGCTACGCGGCGCTCGAGGGCACGTTCCTGGGGGGCTGTATCTTCTCGGGCCGCAGCGCCGGCCGGGCGGCGGCACGTTCGGTGGGGTGAGACAGCGGCGTGTTGCCGGCACTTGGCTGAGCCGCTGCCATCGACCGTGCACCCAATAAACCGCGGCTTAGGAGATTTGGCGCGCCCGAAGAGATTCGAACTCCTGACCCCCAGATTCGTAGTCTGGTGCTCTATCCAGCTGAGCTACGGGCGCGCATCAGGCCATGTTTTCGACGGCCCCGCGATCCGGTCCGAAAGACCGGCCGCGAATGTGTGCAGTTCCCTAACGACTGAATTTGCGAAAAGCAAGCCGATCCGGCAAAAGTTTTGTCGCAAGCCTGTCATGCGGCGATGCCGACGCCCATCCCGGCACTTCGAGCCGCTGTGACCGGCCTGATCCTGGCGATCGGGAACTGTTGGAGAGAGCGACGGGTCCGCAAGGTGGTAACCTCGGGAAACGGGACGGAAGCCGTCAGGCTGGGCGGCGCAGGCTGCCACGGGCCTGGTCGAGCCGCACCGGCTGGTCGGGGATGGTGACGGCGAATGTGGTGCGCCCGCCGATCGATTCGACCAATTCCACCGTGCCGCCATGCGCCCTGATCAGTTCATGCGCGATCGCCAGGCCAAGGCCGGTGCCGCCGCTGCGCGCCGAGCCGCGGAAGGCCGCGAACAGGTTTTCGCGCGCCTTGGGCGGCAGGCCAGGGCCGGTGTCGGTGACGGCGATGCGGCTTACGCTGCCCATGCGCTCGGCCGAGACCGCCAGCCGCCGCACCACGGCGCTTTCGGTATCGGCCGCCATCGCCTGCACCGAGTTGCGGCAAAGATTGGTGAGCACCCGGAAGAGCTGGTCGGAATCGGCATCCACCTCGAAAGCCATCTCGACCGCGTTGATGAACTCGATGCCCTGCTCGATGTCGAGCAGGCCGTGCACGTCCTCGACCAGTTGGCGCAGCCTCACCCTGCGGCGCGACGGCGGCGGCTCCTGCGTGCGGCCGTAATGAAGCACGCCCTCCGAATAGGAGACGGCGCGGTCGAGCGCGCGCAGAAGCTTCGGCGCAAAGGCCTGCACGGTCGGATCCTTGACCAGGCGCAGGCGGTCCGACATCAGCTGGGCGGAGGCCAGGATGTTGCGCATGTCGTGGTTGATCTTCGACACGGCGAGACCGAGGTCGGCCAGATGCTTCTGCTCGGCCAGCATCTTTTGCAGCCGCTCCTGCATCTGCGACAGTTCGCGCTCGGCCACTCCGATCTCGTCGGAACGAGCAGCGGGGCGGATGATCCGTCCAGGGTCGTCGGGAGCTTCCGAGAAGGAGAGCATCGAGCGCGTCATGGTGCGGATCGGCCCGATCATGATCAGGTCGATCGCCGCATAGACCAGCATGGCCGTGAACAGCGAGATCAATAGCGACACGAAAGCGACGTTGCGCGAATAGATGAGCATGGCTTTGCGGAGCGAGTAGTCCGGCATGATCAGCTCGAACTCCTTGTCGCTGTCGCCGACCGGTCCGAAGACGCGCAGCATCCTGTCGCCGCCGAAAAACAGCGTATCCAGCGCGCCAGTCATGCCCTTGATCATGCCGACGCTGGCGAGATCGATGTGTTCGTCGACCTGCGGCGGCATGTCGGCCACCACCAGAAGCCGCGACACGCCGCCGTCGCGCACCGCGATCGCCTTGGCGCCGATCGCCATCAGCACGTCATTCTGGGCCGTACGCGACAGCGAGGTCGACTCGCCCTGCACCAGCACGATCGACACGGCTGCGGCCGTGCTCAGCCTCTCCTTGAGCCAGCTCAGCCGGTAACTGGCGATCCAGGGCAGGAAGATGAGCACTTCGGCCAGCAGCACGAAAACGATGGTGAGCAGCAGCAGCTTCGTCGACAGACCACGCGACAGCGGTACCGTGCGGACAGCGGCTGACGCCGGTCCGGTCCCTTCCCCTGCTTGGCTGGCTTCGCTCATGCGACTCGATCTTCACAATCACTTGATCAGCCAAGATTAGGCGATTACGGCTTTTTTGCCAATTTCTCCCTTGGTCGGAAAAATAGATGCTCCAAAACAGGTGCGTCTTTAGGGCGCCGACGCCGGATTGACTTCCAAAACCCTTCTTTCTATAAGCCCGCTCACGCTCGGGCCATTCGTCCCGGCGCGGTTTCGATCGCGCCAAAACCGGCCCGGCAAAGCTCCTGTTACAAAGTGACAGAATCAAGAAGGGCCGCACCCCGCGGTATTAAAACAAATGAAGCGTACCTACCAACCGTCCAAACTCGTCCGCAAACGCCGGCACGGCTTCCGTGCCCGCATGGCCACCAAGGGTGGCCGTGGCGTCGTCGCAGCTCGCCGCAACCGCGGCCGCAAGCGGCTCAGCGCCTAAGCGAGACGAGATCGTTGCCCGCAACCGGCAAGCCAGTGGGGCAAAATCCCGAGCGGCTTCTGAAACGCGCGGAATTCCTGGCCGTCCGTCGTGGTGAAAAGCGACGCGGACGGTTTTTCCTCGTCGAGGTCCTCGACCGCGGCGATGGCGGGGTGCCGCGCGTCGGCTACACCGTCACCAAGAAGGTCGGCAACGCCGTTGTGCGCAACCGCGTCAGGCGCCGGCTGAAAGAAGCCGTCCGCGTCCATGCCGCAGATGACATGGTGCCCGGCAATGATTATGTCATCGTCGGGCGCGATGATGCGCTGCGCGCCCCTTTCGGCCAGTTGAAGGCCGAACTCTCCCGCCGACTTCGCGGAACACGATAGGCCAAGGGCTCTCGATGGAAAACAACCGGAACTTCTTCATCACCATCGCCCTGTCGGTGCTGATCCTGGCGGTATGGCAGTACTTCTACGTGCTGCCGCGCAGCGAGGCGCAGCGCGAGGCCGCCAAGATCGAGCAGCAGCGCGTCGAGGAACAGAAGAAGGCGGCCGATGCGGCCAATCCGGGCGCATCGACACCGGCCCCAGGCGCGACCACCCCGGGCGCCATTCCCAACGCGCCCGGTGGTGACGTGGTCACCGTGGCCGGCCGCGATCAGGCGCTGGCGGCATCCAAGCGCGTCAAGATCGACACGCCGAGCCTCGAGGGCTCGATCAATTTGACCGGCGCGCGGCTCGACGACCTCAAGCTCAAGCACTACACCGAGACGGTCGACAAGAATTCGCCCGAGATCGAGCTGCTCAACCCGCAGGCGCTGCCCACCGGCTATTTCGCCGAGATCGGCTTTGTCGGCAACGACAAGACCGGCGCGGTGCCGGGTGCGGAGACGGTGTGGAGCGTGGACGGCAATCCGACGCTGACCCCGTCGACGCCGGTGACGCTCACCTACACCAATGACAAGGGCCTGACCTTCAAGCGCACCTTCTCCGTCGACGCAAACTACATGTTCACCGTGTCGGACACGGTGCAGAATTCAGGCTCGAGCGCGGTTTCGCTGTTCAACTATGGCCGTGTCACGCGCTACGACAAGCCGGCCGTCGCCAGCACCTATGTGCTGCATGAAGGCCTCATCGGCTTCACCGGCACGGAAGGCCTGCAGGAACACAAATACGCCTCGGTCGAGAAGGACAAGCAGTACCAGCCTGGCAAGTCGACCGACGGCTGGCTCGGCATCACCGACAAATATTGGGCCGTCACGCTGGTGCCGACCGAGAAGCAGCCGTTCCAGCCGCGCTATGCGTATTTCGAGGATGGCCGCCACCGTTACCAGTCCGACTTCCTGACCGACCCGATCAATGTCGAGGCCGGCCAGTCGGCGACCGTCGAGACCGAAATCTTCGCCGGCGCCAAGGAAGTCGGCAAGATCAACGCCTATGCCGAAGAGCGCCATATCAAGCGGTTCGACCTTTTGATCGACTGGGGCTGGTTCCACTTCATCACCAAGCCGATGTTCTGGCTGATCGACACGCTCTACAAGTTCCTCGGCAATTTCGGCCTGGCGATCCTGGCCACCACCGTCATCGTGAAGGCCATTTTCTTCCCGCTCGCCAACAAGTCCTACGCGTCGATGGCGAACATGAAGAAGGTGCAGCCCAAGATGCTCGAGATCCGCGAGAAATACGCGGACGACAAGATGAAGCAGCAGCAGGCGATGATGGAGCTGTACAAGACCGAGAAGATCAATCCGCTCGCCGGCTGCTGGCCGGTGGCGCTGCAGATCCCGGTCTTCTTCTCCCTCTACAAGGTGCTCTACATCACCATCGAGATGCGGCACGCGCCGTTCTTTGGCTGGATCCAGGATCTGGCCGCGCCCGATCCGACCTCGATCTTCAACCTGTTCGGGCTGGTGCCGGTCACGCTGCCGCACATGCTGATGATCGGTGTGTGGCCGCTGATCATGGGCGTCACCATGTTCCTGCAGATGCGCATGAACCCGACGCCGCCGGACCCGACGCAAGCCGCGATCTTCACCTGGATGCCGGTCATCTTCACCTTCATGATGGCGGGCTTTCCGGCCGGTCTCGTCATCTACTGGGCCTGGAACAACACGCTGTCGATCCTGCAGCAGGGCGTGATCATGAAGCGCCAGGGCGCCAAGATCGAGCTGTGGGACAATCTGGTGGCGCTGTTCCGCAAGAAACCGTCACCGGCGGAATAGCCGGCGCCTCTTTGGCAAGAGAGCCCGCCCCAGCGACTGAGCCATAAAGTTGGACGGTCTCGGCAAGCAACAGATTTGACGGCTGGGTCCTGTGTTCTACGGGGCCCAGCCTTTTAGTTTCAGCGATGCGGTGGTCCGGCACGCTATAAAACAGGTACCGAGTCGGCAATTCCTGGTCTCCGTCATTGCCGGCAAATCAGCCGGCCCTCGCCGCTGCCGGATTGTTCCGCATGGAACTTATCCTGCGTTCAAGAGTTCGCGCAAAAGGCTTCGTAAGCTCCCGCGTGAGAGGATCAGGTCGGCGCGCCCATCCAAATTCAAGGCAGTGCAGCGGATCGACCTCATCACATGCAACTTGCAGAGAGGCATTCCGATGAGCAGCAACATTCACCCAAAGACGGCCAAGCCCACCAACAAGGATTTGAAGCAGAATCCCGGAATCGGCGCCTCCAGGGGCACGATCAAGGGAGGCAATCTTCTCGACGAGGACGAGGAACTGGACGGCGAGAACACTTTCAAGGGAGATGTCGATAACGACACCACGCCGCAAGGCGGCGTCAATCCCCGGCAGACCGGGCGAACCAACCAATAAGCCTGCGCGATCGGCGTGGGCTGCCGAGGAAGACCGGATGGTCCGAGCCCGGGAGCCGGGAGAGCGAATGCCACCGAAACGCCTTCGCTCTTCAGATGACATCACGTCGATCCGATGAATCGCCTGATTGGAGGCTCTCATGCTGGATTTCGAGCACGCCAGGCATCGGATGGTGGAGGCGCACATCGCGCGCCGTGGAGTGCATGACAGGCGGGTTCTGAATGCGGTACGCCGGGTTGCGCGAGAGCAATTCGTCGACGAGGGTTTAGAGGAATTCGCCTATGAGGACAGCCCGCTGCCGATCGGCAGCGGACAGACGATCTCGCAACCCTTCATCGTGGCGAAAATGGCGGAGATCGCCGAGATCGAGGCGACCGATCGCGTGCTGGAAATCGGCACCGGCTCGGGCTACGCGGCGGCCGTGCTGGCCGAACTTGCTGAACACGTCTTCACCATAGAGCGGCATCGATCGCTCGCGCAGCAGGCGGAGCGGCGGCTCAATGCCGCCGGTTATCAAAATATCGAGGTCAGGGTCGGCGACGGCACGAAGGGCTGGCAGGAAAAGGCACCCTTTGACGCCATCGTCGTCGCGGCCGCCGGAACGTCCATCCCCCTCGGCTTGCAGGAGCAGTTGGAGATCGGCGGCAGGCTGATCATCCCGGTCGGTGAAGACCTCTACTCCCAGCGGCTCGTTCGCGTCACGCGGATCGCTGCAAACAAGTTCGAGGAGGAGGACCTCGGTGGTGTCATGTTCGTGCCGCTGATCGGCGAGCATGGCTGGCACGACGAAAACGCATCGGTGCGCGAGGCGCGCGCTCCTCCATTGCCGCAGCAAATTGCAAGGGCGGCCGAAGATTTGCCGCAGATCGACGATCCGGCCTTCGGCGCGATGTTCGATCGGTTCGGCAGCCGGCGCGTCGTCCTGCTCGGGGAGGCGAGCCACGGCACTTCGGAATTTTATCGTGCCCGTGCGGCTGTCACCCGACGCCTCCTCCAGCGACACGGCTTCACCATCGTGGCCGTCGAGGCGGATTGGCCGGATGCGGCGCAGATCAACCGGTATGTTCGCGGAGGGGAGCGGCGGTCGGATGCGCAGCCGCTCTTCCAGCGCTTCCCGACCTGGATGTGGCGCAACGCCGAGGTGTCCGAATTCATCGGCTGGCTGCATGAATACAACCGGGATGTGCCCGGTCATGCGCGGAAAGCAGGCTTCTATGGGCTCGATCTCTACAATATGAGCGGCTCGATCGCCACGGTGCTTGCCTATCTGGACAAGGTCGATCCCGAAGCGGCCGCCGTCGCACGCGAGCGCTATGGCTGTCTGATGCCCTGGCAGAACGAGCCCAGCACCTACGGACGCGCGGCGCTGCGGCCGGGCTACAGAACCTGCGAAGAGGCCGTTGTGCGACAGTGCATGGATCTGTTCGAGCGATCCATGATGGAGGACGACGGCGATCTCCTCGACGCCAAGCAGAGTGCACGTCTGGTCGCATCGGCCGAGCGCTACTACCGCGTGATGTATTATGGTGGCGCCGAGACCTGGAACCTCCGCGATCGGCACATGTTTGAAACGCTCGATCAACTTCTCGAAGCGCATGGGCCGAAGTCGAAGGCCGTGGTGTGGGCGCATAACTCGCATATCGGGGACGCGCGGCATACCGACATGGGCACTGTCCGTGACGAGTTGAACATCGGCCAGCTCTGCCGGGAGCGCTTCGGTGCCCAGGCGGCGCTGATCGGCTTCGGGACGGATACCGGTACTGTCGCCTGTGCCTCGGATTGGGACCGTGAGATGGAGGTAAAGGACGTAAATCCGTCGCTGCCGGGCAGCTTCGAGCGGCTGTGTCACGAGAGCGGCAAACCGTCGTTCCTGCTGGATTTTGAGCGCCATGGCCAGCTCGGCGCCGATCTGGCGGCGCCGAGGCCGGAACGCTATATCGGCGTTATCTACAGGCCTGAGACTGAACGGCTCAGCCATTACATGGACTCGTCCGTCTCCCGCCAGTTCGATGCCCTTGTCTGGTTCGATCGAACGTCCGCGGTCACGCCGCTCAGCAAGCCGACCGACAGCATCGGCAAGGTACCGGATACATTTCCCTTCGGCATCTGAATGTCCGGGACTTACTTCCAGTGCCTGACGGGTCGGCCTGTCCGCAATCGCGCGGCCTGTCGAAAAAGCCCGGTTCGTCCAGGTATTTCTTTGAGCAGGGCTCCGTTCACGTTCCCGTGATCGGCGAAACTGCGAGCACTCGCGCGGCGTGACTGCCTGTGCGTTTCCAAAGGCTATCAATTCCGATCAGCCCTCACCCGGAGGAAGACCACATGCGCTTGCCCACATTCAGGACCATCGCCGTATCAGCCCTTGTCGCCGGCATGGCGATTGCCGCCCCAGCCCACGCCAAGAACCCGAATGTCGGCGGCGCGCCGATGTACGCCACCAAGAACATCGTGCAGAACGCGGTCAAGTCGAAGGATCACACGACGCTGGTCGCCGCCGTCAAGGCCGCCGGCCTGGTCGACACGTTGCAAAGCGCGGGTCCGTTCACCGTGTTTGCTCCGACCAACGAGGCTTTCGCCGCACTGCCGGCCGGCACCGTCGATACGCTGCTCAAGCCCGAGAACAAGGACAAGCTCACCAAGGTGCTGACCGCGCATGTCGTGGCTGGCAAGATTTCAGGTGCCGAGATGATGAAGAAGGCCAAGGCGATGGGCGGCAAATACGAGATGAAGGCCGTCTCGGGCGACACGCTCACGGCCGAGATCAAGAAGGGCAAGCTCTACATCATGGACGAGTCCGGCGGCGAGGCGAAGGTGACGATCGCCGACGTCAACCAGTCGAACGGCGTCATTCACGTCGTCAACAAGGTGCTGTTGCCGAAGTAACGGCTTCCGGCGAAAGGGGGCGTTGGCAGGCCGTTGGGGCTTTCTCGGTCCGCCATCCCCGCCTCGTGACGAGGTGCCATGTTTCTTGGGAAGCCGTATCGGCGAGGCCGGGGTCCTGTCGTCCCTCACAGGACCCCGGTTTCTTTTTGCGTCCTGTGAGGGCGAATGGGCGTCAGCGGCGCTCAACTTCCGACCGCTTCCACCGCCTCATTCCATGACAGCGCTGTGGTCGATCTTGGCCGGCGTTCCCGGTTTGCGCAGCAGGAGCACCAGCGGGATGGCGGCCAGCGACAGGAGCATCATCAGCTTGAAGTCGTTCATGTAGCTGATAACGGTCGCCTGCAGCGTTACCACGCCGTCGAGCGCGGCGCGGCCGGCGGCGGTGTAGGGGTTCATCGCCTGGAAGATCGCCGGATCGTTGAACGCCTGGTTGAAGGGCGTCACATAGGTGGCGATGCTGGCGTGGTTGATCTGCACATTCTGCGTCAGGAGCGCGGTGACCACCGATATGCCGACGCTGGAGCCGATGTTGCGCGACAGATTGTAGAGGCCGGTGCCTTCCGCGCGCCGCTCCGGCGCCAGCGTGGCGAAGGTTATGGTGGTCAGCGGCACGAACAGGAAGCCGAGCCCCGCCCCCTGGATGAACCCGGTGGAGATGATGGTCCATTGCGAAACGTCGGGCGTCCAGCCGGTCATGTCGTACATCGCCCAGGCGGTGATCAGCAGGCCGATGAGCAGCAGCCAGCGCGTGTCGACCTTGCCGATCAGCCGGCCGACCAGGAACATGCAGGCCATCGTGCCAAGCCCGCGCGGCCCCATGACGATGCCGGCCGTCACCACGGGGTAGCCCATCAGCGTCTGCAGATAGGGCGTCATCAGCGCCAGCGAGGCCAAGTAGGTGATGCCGATGATGAAGATGAAGATCATGCCGACGGCGAAATTCCGGTCCAGGAACAGCCTCGGATTGACGAAGGTGTTGCGGGCGGTGAAGGTGTGGACGAGGAAGATGTAGAAGGCCGATGCGCAGATCACCGCCTCGACGATGATCTCGGATGACGAGAACCAGTTGAGCTGCTCGCCGCGATCGAGAAACATCTGCAAGGCGGCGATGGTGATGCTGAGCATGCCGAAACCCAGCCAATCCAGCCTCGCCTTGAAGTCCAGCTTGGTTTCCAGGACGTACAGCGACACGCCGGCGAAGGCCAAGGCGCCGATCGGCACGTTGATGTAGAACACCCAGCGCCAGCTGACATTTTCGGTCAGCCAGCCGCCGATGACAGGGCCCAGCACCGGCCCGACCATCACCGAAATGCCGAACAGCGCCATGGCGGAGCCGCGCTCTTCCACACTGTAGATATCGAGCAGGATGCTCTGCGAGAGCGGCACCAGGGCCGCGCCGAACAGGCCCTGCAGCAGGCGAAAGCCGACGATTTGCGGCAGCGATTGCGCGAAGCCGCACAGCACCGAGGCAACGACGAAGCCGGTGATCGAGGTCAGGAGGATGCGCTTGCGGCCGAAGCGGTTGGCGAGGTAGCCCGAAGGCGGCGTCATCACCGCCGCCGCCACGATGTAGGAGGTCAAAACCCAGTTGATCTGGTCGGCGCTGGCCGAGACGCTGCCCTGGATGTAAGGCAGCGCGACATTGGCGATGGTGGTGTCCAGCGCCTGCATGATGACGGCCAGGATCACGCAGGCAGTGATGGCGCCGCGATTGGCGACCACCGGCGTGGCAGCTGTCGCGGACGCGCTGGTCATGACTTTTGTCCGAACAGGCCGACGAGATTGGTGACGAAGTCGGGCAGGCCGCGTGCATGGCCCGTCTCGACGTCGACCACCGCGCTCATGCCGCCGCGCAGCGGCGGCTTGCCGTCGATACCATCGATCGTCACGCGCATCGGGATGCGCTGCACGACCTTGACCCAGTTGCCGGTGGTGTTCTGCGCCGGCAGCAGCGAGAAGCTCGACGAGGAGGCGGGGCTGATCGAGGCAACGGTGCCGTGCCACACGGCGCCCGGATAGGTGTCGACGCTGATCGTCGCCGTCTGTCCCGGCCTGACATAGGTCAGCTCGGTTTCCTTCGGCTCGGCCGCGATCCACAGGTCAGTCGACGAGACCAGGCTGAACGCCGGCTGCGAAGCCGGCAGGTACTTGCCGACCTGCAGCGCGTCGACATTGGTGACGATGCCGTCGAACGGCGCCTTGACCACGGAATCGGCGAGGTTGCGCTGCGCATCGTCGACGCCCGACTTGGCCTGCAGGTAGAAGGGGTTCTTCTCCACCGGCTGTTTGGCGTCGCCGCCGAGCTGGGCGAGCGTGGCCTGCGCCTGCGCCTTGGCGACGGACACTTTCTGGCGCGCGGTGACGAGGTCGTGCTGGGCGCTGTCGAAAGACGCCTTCGAGGCGGTGGAGGTCTTGAGCAGATCCTGCTGCCGCTGGAAGGCGGCCTCATAATAGGGGATGTCGGCCTGCGCCTGCTCGATCTGCGACAGCGACTGCTGGTAGCTCGCCTCCAGGGTCAGCACCTGGTTGCGCACGGTGCCGAGCTGGGCCTGGGCGGCGGCGAGAGCGGTCTCGAAGGAGGCCGGCCGCAGGCGAAACAGCGCGTCGCCCTTCTTCACGGCCTGGTTCTCATGCACGTCGATCTCCTGCACCGTGCCGGAGACGTCAGTGGAGACGCCGAGCGACTGGGCCTGGATATAGGCATTGTCGGTCGTCATGATCTGGCCGCCGGTGACGTAGTAATAGCCACCGACGACGAGCGCGACCGGAAGCAGGGCAAAAAGGACCGGCCGTGTCAGGCTGCGCTTCGGTTTGGCCGGAACAGGAGGGGCGACGGCGGCGGGGGCCTGCCGTGGCTGCGGCTCCTTGGCCGGAGCCTCGAGTGCCGCAGGCTCCAGGGCGGCCGGCGTTTCCAGCTCGTCATTGTCGATGACGACGTTGGCCCGCCGCTGCTCCCGCTCATTGTCGAGCTGGATGATCTGGTCGCTTCGACCCGATGGCGTCTCGTCTCCAGCGGGCTTTTTGGGATATGTTGATTCAGCCATGTATTTTCTCCCGGTCGACGGCCGGCTGGGTGCAAGCCGCGAGCAGATTGGATTTGATCAAGCTTAGGGTTTGCAGCAGACGCTGCTGTGTCTCAGGCGAAAGGCCGGCGAAGGCCTCGTCTCGAGTTTTCTGGCCGTTGCCGCGCATGATCTCGAGCAGCGGACGGGCCTGCGGCTTCAGGTAAAGCAGCCAGGCCCTGCGGTCGGCGGGATCGGGCCGGCGCTCGATGAAGCCGCGGGCCTCCATCTTGTCGAGCAGCCGGGCGAGCGTGATCGGCACGATCTCGATAAGGTCGGCGAGCTTGTTCTGGTGGATGCCTTCATGCAGCGAAAGGTACGCCAGCACCTGCCACTGGGCGCGGGTCAGTCCCGAAGCGCGCGACCGCTGCTCGAACCGCTTGCGAAGCAGGCGCGCAACGTCGTGCAGCACGAAGCTGATATTGGGGGAAGAGGGCATGGCAGGAGATCGGGATCGATGGACAATTTTTCGTGAGCATGCTTATTATCATCATGCACATAATCCCGCTGGACGCGCCGCGCAAGACCGATTAAGCCTCGGGCAGGAAAAAACGCATGGTCCACGGCACCGCAAAGGCCGCCTGGCGATGTGGATTTGCCGGCAAGGATTTGGCGATGAATTGGATTGGGATCGCGGCCGTCACGGCTCTCATTGGGTGCCCCGGCGCCGCGGCTGCCAAGGATGCGGTCAGTTGTGGCGGCGCCGCCATGCTGGGCGGCGCACAGCTCAATTGCAGCCACGTCGAATCCAAGGCGCCGCCGCAGTTCTGCACGTTTAGCTGGGATCTACACACGATGGCGGGCGATCAAAAAGTCGTCGAAGGCAGCTTCATGCTGCCGCCCGGAGCGTCGAACGTGCAGGTGTATCAGGGCAGTGGGTTCGACAGCGCGCTGTCCAATCCGATCGTGATCTGCCCCGGCGACAAATGAGCATGGCGAGCAAGGAAGGCTCGCTCGTCAGCCGATTGGTGCTATAGGGCGGATCACGTTATTTTGACCAGGCGCGCGGATTGCGGATCGGCGTGGCTATCAATTCCTGGACGGACTTCGACATGGACGGACCCAACCCCGGCATCAAGCACCCGATCCCGATGCACACACGCGTCGGCTTCCTGAAGCCTCTGGTGACAGTGCCGAATATCGAGATCGGCGACTTCACCTATTATGACGACCCCGACGGGCCGGACAAGTTCGCCGAAAAATGCGTGCTGCATCACTATCCCTTCATCGGCGACAAGCTCATCATCGGCAAGTTCTGCGCCATAGCCGAAGGCGCGCGCTTCATCATGAATGGCGCCAACCACGCGATGTCCGGCTTTTCAACCTATCCGTTCAACATCTTCGGTCATGGCTGGGAAAACGGTTTTGACCCAGCCACGTGGTCGAAGGAAGTGCGCGGCGACACAATGGTCGGCAGCGATGTCTGGATCGGCATGGAGGCTGTGATCCTGCCCGGCGTGGAAATCGGGCATGGCGCCATCGTCGCCGCCAAATCGGTGGTGACGCACGATGTGCCGCCCTATGCGATCGTCGCCGGCAACGCCGCGAAAGTGGTCAAGATGCGTTTCGACGACAGGACGGTCCGGCGGCTGCTGGCGGTGGCATGGTGGGATTGGCCGGTGGACAAGATCGGCCGCAACCTCGACGCCATCAGGGGCGCCGATATTTCTCTTCTGGAGGCAGCAGCTTGAACGTTCCCAACAGCACCGCGATCGGCACCGACCTGTTCACGCGCGGGTGGATCTTCATCCGCGGCGTGCCGGCCATGAAGTTCCTGCCGCCGGAAGGGCCGCCTGAGATCGCCTTCGCCGGCCGCTCCAATGTCGGCAAGTCGTCGCTGATCAATGCGCTGGTCAACCAGAAGGGCCTGGCGCGCACCTCCAACACGCCGGGGCGCACGCAGGAGCTCAACTATTTCGTGCCGGATGGATTTTCGGGCGAGGGCACCGACCTGCCGCCAATGGCGCTGGTCGACATGCCGGGCTACGGCTATGCCACCGCGCCCAAGGAGAAGGTGGACGAGTGGACCAAGCTGGTCTTCGACTATCTCAAGGGCCGGGTCACGCTGAAGCGGGTCTATGTGCTGATCGATGCCCGCCACGGCATCAAGGCCAAGGACGACGAAGTGCTGTCGCTGCTCGATAAGGCGGCGGTGTCCTACCAGATCGTGCTGACCAAGACCGACAAGATCAAGGCCGCCGGCGTGCCGCGGCTGATCGAGGAGACGCTGGCCAAGATCAAGAAGCGTCCCGCGGCGTTCCCGTTCGTGCTGGCGACGTCATCGGAAAAAGGCGAAGGCCTGGAGGAATTGCAGGCCGCGATCGTGCTCGCCGCCAATGGCGGGTAAAAAGCTGGGATAGGTCGGCCATCAGAACGGGCAGCTCTATCTCCCTGTTTTCTCGCATTCGGACGGAAACCTGCACGCAATTTCCTGGATTGCTTCTAAGGTTTCGCCTCGATTGCAATCATCTCGTGGCTTTCTTCCTCTGCCAGCCTTTCGGTGCCGTAGGCCTTCAGGAACATGTTGACGCCCGACCTGACGATGTGGTCGATCTCGTCCTGGGTCGGGGCCTTGGTGCGATAGGCGAAGATGCACTGCCGGAAAAGACCGGCCAGGCACAGTTCGGTGAACTGATAGGCGGCGAGGTCGACATCGTCGATCTCCAGCAGGCCGCGCTCGATGGCGGCGTTGAGGAACGTCACCACCTTGTCATGGCCGCGCTTGGGTCCGCGTTCGTAAAAGCGAGCGCCCATATCGGGTATTCTGTCGGAGGCGCCGATCACCGTGCGTTGCGCCTGGATGACCCTGGCCGAGGTGATCTTCATCGACAGAACCTTGCCGAACTTCACCAGCGTCTGGCGCAAGTCGTCGGCGCGGTCGAGCATGTCGTACATGTTCTTGAAGATGGTGCCGCGCTCTTCCTCGATCAGCGCTTCGAACAGCTCTTCCTTGTTGGCGAAGTAGACGTAGATGGTGCCCTTCGAGACCCCGGCCTCGCGGGTGATGTCGTTCATCGAGGCGGCCTCGAAGCCCTTTTCGATGAAGACACGACGGGCGCCATCGATGATCTGGCTGCGCTTGACCGGGTCCTGTCCAGCGGCCGGGCGGCCGCGGCGCAGACCGTCCAGCAGGTCTTCGCACGGATCGGTTTCGCTGTTGCGTACAATCTCAACCATAAAAGTCGGACCTCGAAATAATTCGAACCAATCGGTTCGATTGCCTCTTGATATGGTCTTCTTTACGCGCTATGTCAACGGCCTGATCGAACCGAACGGTTCAGTATTATAACTTTAGAGAGATGTCATGTCCTCGACCGCGTCAACATCAGCCGAAGTCCGCCCTTTCCCCAACGCCAAGGTCGCGCCGGCGACGGAAGCTCCGGAAATTCCCCTCCAGCCGGTCGTCGCACCGCCGCCGGCGGAAGCGCCGGCCAAGAAAAAGCGCTCGGTGCGCTCCTTCCTGCTGCCGATCATCGGCCTTGCCCTTCTGAGCGGCGGCGCCTGGTATGGCTATGACTACTGGACCACGGGCCGCTTCATGATCTCCACCGACGACGCCTATGTCCAGGCCGACATGGCGTTCGTCTCGCCAAAAATTTCGGGCTATGTCGACCAGGTCCTCGTCAGCGAGAACCAGCAGGTCAAGGCCGGCGATCCATTGCTGACGATCGACGCCGGCGACTACAAGATCGCCGTCGCCCAGGCCGAGGCGCAGATCGCCACGCTGGCCAAGACGCTCGACCGCATCGACGCGCAGACCAAGGCCGCGCAAGCCTCGCTTCAGCAGGCGCAGGCGCAGAAGGTCGCCGATCGGGCCGCCGCCGACAATGCCGGCCGGGCCCAGCAGCGCGCCGCGCAACTGGTCAAGACCCATGTCGGCACGCAGGCACAGCTGGACGACGCCCAGACCGCGCTCGACCAGGCCAATGCCGCGCTCGTCGGCGCCGACGCACAGATCGCCGCCGCGCAGGCCAATATCGGTGTGCTCGAGGCACAGCGCGCGGAATCCGCCAGCACGCTGGCATCCCTGCAGCTCGGCCGCGACAAGGCCGCGCGCGACCTCTCCTTCACGGTGCTCAAGGCGCCTTATGACGGCGTCGTCGGCAACCGCTCCGTCGAACAGGGCGATCTGGTCAGCCCCGGCCAAAAGCTCGCCGTGGTCGTGCCTATGGACAAGCTTTACATCGTCGCCAACTTCAAGGAGACGCAGCTTGCCAGGCTCGTGCCCGGCGAAAAGGTCAACATCTCGGTCGACGCCATCGACGGCCAGCCCATCCAGGGAACCGTCTCCTCGCTGGCGCCGGCCTCGGGCGCGGTGTTCTCGCTGTTGCCGCCTGAAAACGCCACCGGCAACTTCACCAAGGTGGTGCAACGCGTTCCGGTCCGCATCGACGTACCGGCCGATGCGCTGAAGACCGGCAAGCTGCGCGCGGGCCTGAGCGTCGTCGTCGCCGTCGACAGCCGTACCGCGCCTGCCGCCACCAGTAACTGATCGCTTTTCGGAGGGCGGCTTGGTGGCTGATTGAAGCACCGAGCCGCCCGGCCTGCCTCAACGGGGCCCCAAGGAGGGCCAGGAAATGGCAACCGCAACCATCACCGCAGGATCGCCGCCGGCAATGCCGGCTGCCCCCGACACGATTTCGACGCGCCGCGTCATCGCTTTCCTGGCGATGGTGTTCGGCATGTTCATGGCGATCCTCGACATCCAGATCGTTTCGGCCTCGCTGGCCGAGATCCAGGCCGGCCTCAGCGCCAGCTCCGACGAGATCCCGTGGGTGCAGACAGCCTACCTGATCGCCGAGGTGGTCATGATCCCGCTGTCGGGCTTCCTCAGCCGCATGCTGTCGACACGCGTGCTGTTCACCGTCGCGGCGGCGGGCTTCACCGCGGCGAGCGCCCTTGCCGCGACCGCCACCAACATCGACCAGATGATCGTCTACCGCGCCGTGCAGGGCTTCATCGGCGGCGGCATGATCCCGAGCGTTTTCGCCGCGGCCTTCACCATCTTCCCGCCCTCGCGCCGTGCCATCGTCTCGCCGATGATCGGCCTAGTGGCGACACTGGCGCCGACCATCGGCCCGACCGTCGGCGGCTATATCAGCCACGCTTTTTCCTGGCACTGGCTGTTCCTGGTCAATGTCGTGCCGGGCATCCTCGTGGCGACCGCTGCCTGGTCGCTGATCGATTTCGACAAGCCCAATCTCAAGCTGTTCTCGAAGTTCGACTGGTGGGGCCTGGCCGGCATGGCGGCCTTCCTCGGCTGTATGGAATACGTGCTTGAAGAAGGCCCGAACAATGACTGGCTGCAGGACCAGGGCGTCTTCATCTGCGCCATCGTCATGACCATCGGCGCGGTGATCTTCTTCTGGCGTGTCTTCACCGCCGAGGAGCCGATCGTCGACCTCAAGGCGTTCAGCAACATCAACTTCGCCTTCGGCTCGCTGTTTTCCTTCGTCATCGGCATCGGTCTCTATGGCCTGACCTATCTCTATCCGGTCTTCCTCGGACGCATCCGCGGCTACGATTCGATGATGATCGGCGAAGCGCTGTTCGTCAGCGGCCTGGCCATGTTCGTCACCGCGCCCATATCCGGCATCCTGTCGAGCAAGATGGACCTGCGGCTGATGATGATGATCGGCCTGTTCGGCTTCGCCACCGGTACCTGGTGGATGACGCACCTGACCGCCGACTGGGATTTCTACGAGCTGCTCATCCCGCAGATCCTGCGCGGCTGTTCGATGATGCTGTGCATGGTGCCTATCAACAACATCGCGCTCGGCACCTTGCCGCCGGACCGGTTGAAGAATGCGTCGGGACTGTTCAATCTGACCCGCAACCTCGGCGGCGCCGTCGGCCTCGCCCTCATCAACACCGTGCTGATCGACCGCAATGCCTTCCACTATGCCCGGCTCTCCGAGCATGTGCAGTGGGGCAGTGCCGCCGCGCAGGCCAAGCTGCAGAACATGACGCTCAATTTCGAGCAGACCACCGGCCT
The DNA here is from genome assembly GCF_006440875.1 of Mesorhizobium sp. B2-5-7. Lineage (NCBI taxonomy): Bacteria > Pseudomonadati > Pseudomonadota > Alphaproteobacteria > Hyphomicrobiales > Phyllobacteriaceae > Mesorhizobium > Mesorhizobium sp. B2-5-7. Next base: position 346,194 of record NZ_VFUO01000003.1, read on the forward strand.
CGACGCCACCAGTGCCGCGATCTCCAAGCTGTCGGGCATGGTCCACCAGCAGGCGGCGCTGCTGTCCTTCATGGATGTGTTCTATCTGCTGACGGTGCTGTTCGGGACGCTGGGGTTCTTCACCATGCTGATCAGGAAGCCGGCCGCGCCCGGTGGCGGCGGAGGCGGCGGGCACTGAAGCAAGGAATCGTGGCAGCGGTTTTCGGGAAGCTCCTCCAGTCCACGCCCGAAAGCTCCGACCCACGCAAAAAACTCCGGGCCGCAAAGCCCGGAGTTTTTTTATTGCCTTTGGGTCCTCAGGCGGCGGCGGGCTTGAAGGTCAGCGCCACCCCATTGATGCAGTGGCGCAGGCCGGTCGGCGCCGGACCGTCATCGAAGACATGGCCGAGATGGCCTCCGCAGCGGCGGCAATGCACTTCGGTGCGGGTCATGCCCAGCGACCGGTCCTCGGTCTTGCCGATGCCATTGGCGATCTCTTGCCAGAAACTCGGCCAGCCGGTGCCGGAATCGAATTTCGTCTCCGAGGGATAGACCGGCAGGTCGCAGCCGGCGCAGGCGAAGATGCCCTTGCGGTGTTCGTTGAGCAGCGGGCTGGTGCCTGGATATTCGGTGCCTTCCTTGCGCAGGACGTTAAAGGCGGCCGGCGACAGGATGGCTTTCCACTCGTCCTCGGTCTTGGCGACCTCGAATTTTTCGGCGGCCTGCGCGGCCTGCGGGCTGCCCATGCGCAGCATTGCTGCCGCGGTTCCGATGACGCCGATAGCGGCGGCACCGCTCAAAAGAAAGTCGCGACGGTTCATGACCAGTTCCTCCTGTCGTCTGTTTTGCCAAACTATGCCGCCGCCCGAAAGTCAAAAGCCGGTGACGGTTGCCCCAAACGACACTCCGCGCCGTCCACTTTCGATCGTGGGCGGCGCGGAGCACGCGTGTCGATTGCGGATCACGGGAGCGAGACGGCGCGATCGACGGAGAGCTCTTGCAGCAGGTTCGTCCGCGACAAGCGCCTCGTTACATCTTCGGCCCGATCACATCTTCGGGAGCAGAACCTTGTCGATGACGTGGATGACGCCGTTGGACTGTTCGACATCGGCGATGGTCACATTGGCGACATTGCCGTTCTCGTCGGTGACGGTGACCTTGCCACCGTCGGCCTTCAGCGACAGCTCGCAGCCGCCGACCGTCTTGACCTTGTGCGTGCCGCCATCGGCCTTGGCCATGGACACCACATCCGCCGCCATCGCCTTGGCGCCAATCACATGGCAGGTCAGGATCTTGACGAGCTTGTCCTTGTTCTCGGGCTTGAGCAGCGTCTCGACCGTGCCGACCGGCAGGGCGGCGAAGGCTTCATTGGTCGGCGCGAAGACGGTGAACGGGCCGGCGCCCTGCAAGGTCTCGACAAGACCGGCCGCCTTGACGGCGGCGACCAGCGTCGTGTGATCCTTCGAATTGACGGCATTGTCGACGATGGTCTTGTTGGCAAACATGGCGGCGCCGCCGACCATCGGGTTTTCAGCATAAGCAGCCGTGGCAAGCGCGGAGACAGCGATCGTGCCGGCGAGCAAAAGGGTGGCGAATCTACGCATTGTATCAAAACTCCTCGGGTTTTCTCTTCCCATTTTGGGGACGCAAGGAGATACGGAACACAGATGCGTGAGTTTCAGAATATTTCGCGGATTTTTGATTTATTTTCACTGTGGATGTATTTTCTGCCTTGGCAATTCGCCGGCTACCGGTCCATTTAGACATATGGAACGGAGATAGACTGAGCCTGTTCTATCCAGGCGCCGCCAGTGCGAAGGCTCGATCAGATGCCCTTCAAATCGCCCGCGGCAACCACCGGCCCGGTGGGCTGCCCGGTCGGCGAACCGCCGGTGGGTTCGAGGCTGACGGCCAGCACGGCGCCCTGCGCGAGTTTCCGCTGCGTGGTGGGCGAGACGCCAATATGCGCCGTCGCACCAACCGGGATGACGCCCATCGAGATCGGCGCGTTCTTGCCCTCGATCATCCAGAGTTCGAAGTCCTTGCCGGCGGCGAGCGCGCCGGAAACATGCGAAAGGCTGACTTCATGCCGTTCGGAATCATAGACGGCGAGATATTTGACGTCACTGCCGTCGGCGGCCAGCGAAGCGACGAGTCGCGCCTGCGGCTGTTCAGCCGGCCGGTTGACATAGGGGACGGCGACGTAAAGCGCCAGCGCGGCAACAGCCGCCACCGCAAGGCCGCGCCAGAAGGCGAGGCTGGACCACAGGCTTGCGCGCGGCTCGGCAGGCGTGGTGGCGGCGGATGAAAACAACCGGCGGTCGATCGCCGGCTTCACCGAAGCCGGCGGCTCGATTTCAAGATAGGCCGCGCCCAGCGGCGACAGGCGAACTTCCCAGCCGTCGACCAGCCGCGCGAAATCGGTCTCGGCGTCGATGCGCCTGGAGGCTATCTGCCGCTCTTCGACCGGCAGCACGCCAAGAACGTATTCGGCGGCGAACAGCTCGTCGCCTCCACGTTCCGGTCCGTTGTCCTCTGCCAGCGTCATCTTTCCAGACATTCCCTGAGTTTCATCAGGCTGCGGCGCAGCCAGGTGCGCATCGTGTTCAACGGCACGCCGTGGCGTTCCGCCAGTTCGGCATAGCTTTCGCCCTTGAGATAAGCGCCCCGGACGGCCGCCGCCCGGTCTTTCTCCAATTCATCGAGACAATGATGGATCCGTTCGGTCTCGTCGCCCGCCACCACCATCGCTTCAGGTCCCGGCGCCGGATCGGCCACGTCGAGCGCGGCATCGATATCGGCGGCGGGCTTGCGCCGCGCTCGGATGCGATCGATCGCATGATTGCGCGCGATTGCCACCAGCCAGGAGATCGGGCTCAGATCGGAGACAGCAAAGCGATCCGCCTTCGTCCAGATCTTGACGAAGACTTCCTGCAGCGCTTCTTCAGCATCTCCCCGGTCGTTCAATACACGAAGGCATACGCCGAAAAGTTTCGCACTGGTGTGCCGGTAAAGCAGATCGAACGCTGCCCGATCTTTCATCGAAGTCCGGACGATCAGCTTGGTAATGTCCTGCGGCGTCATGCGCGCCAAATTAGGCAATTGCGCTGTATTTGCAACGCCGGAAATATGCTGTGCACCTAAAGTTCGGCGTCCGCACACCTGCCCCGAGACAGTGTCCCGGTTTGAAGTCAAAAGCTGGCAATCGCGTTTGAGGCGCTTCCCCCGACATGCTACGCTTCAGCCGAAGCAAGGGAGATTTGTCATGGGATTGGTGCTCGCCAAACCTGAGGATGTCGCCACTGCCTTTGCCGATGCCTGGAATAGACACGATATGAACGACTTCGCGGCGTTGTTCGCCGACGACGCCAATTTCGTCAATGTCGTGGGCATGTGGTGGAAGAACCGCACCGAGATCGAAAGGGCGCACCGCGCAACTCATGAAACCATGTTTCGTGACAGCCGATTGAAGGGTGTTGTCTCGTCAGTTGTTGAATTGTCTTCCGGCATTGCATCGGTGCATTATTCATGGATCCTGACCGGCGCATCCGCTCCGGACGGCTCATCCGCCGGAAAACGAGAAGGCATTCTGCTTCTGGTTTTGAAGGAAGAACAGTCGGGCTGGCGGATAAAGGTTGCCCAAAACACCGACATTGTTCCGGGGGCGATTGCGCCCCCTTCCAACGCCGGGAGATAGCCGTTTAAAAGTCGCCGCCAAACTCCAAACTGAGACACTATCAGCCTGGATTGCCAAGGGAATTGCCGCTGACTAGCTTGGCAGCAATGGGGGAGCGCACATGTCGGTCGAACGAATCCTTTGGGAAGAAGACGCAACCGGTCTTGCCGGTCTGGTGCGCAGGGGCGAACTATCGGCGATCGAGTTGACCGAAGCGGCGATCGCCCGTGCCGAGGCCACCCGCCCCGAAATCAATGCCACGGCCGAGCCGCTCTACGAGGCGGCACGGACCCGGGCAAAGAGCATCGACCGTTCGCTGCCGCTGGCTGGGGTCCCCTTCGCCATCAAGGATCTCGGCATCGCCATCAAGGGCGTGCCCTCGCATGGCGGCAGCCGCATTCCGGCCTGGGTGCCCGATTTCAACTCGGTGATGACCGAACGCTATCTCGCCGCCGGGCTGATTCCGATCGTCACCTCGACGTCACCCGAGCACGGGCTGCGGCTGATGACGGAATCCAAGGCCTTTGGCGTCACCCGCAATCCCTGGAATACCGGCCACACCACCGGCGGCTCGTCGGGCGGTTCGGCAGCCCTGGTCGCCGCCGGCGTCGTGCCGGTGGCGCATGCGTCGGATGGCGGCGGCTCGATCCGCGTGCCTTCGGCCTGCAGCGGCCTTGTCGGCCTCAAGACCTCGCGCGGCCGTGTCCCGTTGTCCCCACTGGTGAGCGAAAGCTGGTACGGCATGGTCGTCGATCACGCCGTCACTCGCTCGGTGCGCGACTGCGCGCTGCTGCTCGACCTCACCCATGGTCCCGATACGCTCGCGCCTTATGCCGCGCGCCCGCCAAAAAGCTCGTTCGCCGCTGCTGCCGCGCGGGATCCCGGCAAGCTCACGCTGGCGGTGTACCGCAAGTCGCCGCTGGGCTTGCCAATTTCGGCCGAGACGCTGAAGGCGCTCGACATTGCCGTGGCACTCGCCCGCGAGGGCGGCCATTCGGTCGAGGACATCGATCTGCCTTTTATCGGCCGCGATTTCTTCGCCGATTTCTGCACGACGGTCGCCTCCGCCGTCGCCGGCTCGTTGCGGGGTGAAGCGCTGCGCGTCGGCCGCTCGGTGACGGGCGATATCGAGCGCGCCACGCGCGTGCTCGGCCGGTTGGGCGAGATGATCTCGGCCGGCGAAACCTATGCCGGCCTGCAGCGCCTACATGCCACCTCGCGGCAACTGATCACGGAGACCGCGCGCTATGATGCGGTACTGATGCCTGTTATCGCGCACCCGCCGCTCGCCTGCGGCGCCATGGATCCGAAAGGCGCCGACGAACTGATCGAAAACCTGCTCGACAAGCTTCACCTCACCGCGCTGCTCAGGATCAAACCGCTGTTCGGCCAATTGATGGACAAGAGTCTTTGGTTCACGCATTGGCCGGCGATCCACAATGTCAGTGGCCAGCCGTCGATCGCGCTCCCCGTCCATGTCACGGACGCCGGCCTGCCGCTCGGGATCCAGGCCGCCGGCCGGCCGGGCGACGAGGAAACGCTTTTGTCGCTGGCCGCGCAGATGGAGAAAATCTCGGGCTGGCTGACGCGGCGGGCGCCGCTGATGGTGCCGTCACAATGACGACACCGTGAACCGACTATGACAGCAATGCCATTTGCGGCTCGCGTCAATTCCGGCTAAGACGCCGCCGTCCTTACCTGATGCATGTCGCCCAAATGTGCCCAGCGGTTTGGGACAACGACATGCATAAAACCAAATACCAGGGAACCACGCTGATGACGGACGTCGCCGCCACCGCCGAAATGCAGGCCGCCCTCTTGTCGCGCGCGCTGCCCTACATGCAGCGCTACGAGCACAAGACGGTCGTGGTGAAATATGGCGGCCATGCCATGGGCGATCTCGAACTCGGCAAGGCCTTCGCCCGCGACATCGCGCTGCTCAAGCAGTCCGGCGTCAACCCAATCGTCGTCCATGGCGGCGGACCGCAGATCGGCGCCATGCTGGCCAAGATGGGCATCGAATCCAAGTTCGAGGGCGGCTTGCGCGTCACCGACCAGAAGACGGTCGAGATCGTCGAGATGGTGCTGGCCGGGTCGATCAACAAGGAGATCGTCGCGCTGATCAACGCCGAGGGCGAATGGGCGATCGGCCTGTGCGGCAAGGACGGCAATATGGTGTTCGCCGAAAAGGCGCGCAAGACGATGATCGACCCCGATTCCAACATCGAGCGCGTGCTCGATCTCGGCTTCGTCGGCGAGCCGGTCGAGGTCGACCGCACGCTGCTCGACCTTCTGGCGCGCTCCGAAATGATCCCCGTGCTGGCGCCGGTCGCGCCCGGCCGCGATGGCCATACCTACAACATCAACGCCGACACTTTCGCCGGCGCCATCGCCGGCGCATGCAAGGCCTCGCGCCTGCTGTTCCTCACCGACGTGCCTGGCGTGCTCGACAAGGACAAGAAGCTGATCGACGAGTTGACGGTCGCCGAGGCCAAGGCGCTGATCAAGGACGGCACGGTTTCCGGCGGCATGATCCCCAAGGTCGAGACCTGCATCGAGGCGATCGAGCGTGGCGTCGAAGGCGTCGTCATCCTCAACGGCAAGACGCCGCATTCGGTGCTGCTCGAACTGTTCACCGAACACGGCGCCGGCACACTGATCGTGCCATAATGCTCTTGTCAGCCGGCTAATCTTCTGCCTGACGGGCCGCGATTTACGGCTGCGGGAAGCTCCGGCTTTGTACCTGGCCGCCGGACAACCATCGATTCCTCCTCGGTGTCCTGCGGTGCGCCCCAGAATTCGGCGAGCGTCGGGCCGCCTTTCACCCGGCGGTCGGTCACCAGAAAACTCCAGATCTCGCGGAACCAGACGCGGCGGCCCATCTGCGTGTACCAGCGCATCGAATGCCGCTGCTCGGGATCGGGGTGGAACAGGATGCGCGCCAGCGCCTTCGGCCTCGACTGCACGGCGAGCTCAATCAGCTTGACCGAGAAGAACAGCATCCACGGCTTCAGCCGGGTCATCTGCAGCACCTGGTGCTTGTAATCCCACAGGCGGGCATCCCTCTGGATGACCTTGCGATCCCGCGCGATGCGGAAAAACGGCGTCCAGCGATGCGGCGTCACATAGAGCGCCTGGATCTGGTCGGGGTCATAGGCGAGGAGCTGGCGAAAGCCGCGCCACAGATCGCGAAATCCCTCATCCTCGAAGCCGGCGACCCAGGTTGCCATGGACAGGATGCCGTGCTTCCGCAGCAGCCGTATCGCTTCACGATCGGACGAGGTACTGCCGCCCTTGCGGATCAATTGCAGCGTCTGCTCGTCGGTGTTTTCCATGCCGAGCAGCCAGCGGATGACACCGGCCTGGCGGTAGAGGTGCAGCATATCGGCATCGCGCACGATATCGTCGGCGCGGGTCGAGCCGACGATCAGCACCGCCACGTTCTCGGCAATCAAGGCTTCGAGAAAGGCGCGCCAGGCCTTTTTAGAAACCGTCGGATTTTCATCCGCCAGGTTGATCAGTTCGACGCCATGCTCGCGGTGCAGCCAGGCGATCTCCTTGGCGAACTTGACTGGGTCGCGATGCCGCCAGCGGGTCCAGAAGCCACGCTGGCCGCAATAATTGCACAGATGCGGGCAGCCGCGCGAAAACTGCATGACCACCGCACGCTTGCCTCCCCAGTAGCTGTATCCGCGGTGGTCGATCAGCTCCCAGCCGACGCGGTAGGCGTCGAGGTCGGCGATGGTCATCGCCGCTTGCGTAGCGAAGGGACGGTCAAGATCGTCGCGGCAGGCGATGCCGGCAACGCTTGCCGGCGGCTGGCGCATCTCCAGCGCCTCGACCAGCGCCACCACGGTCGCCTCGCCCTCGCCGCGCACGATGAAGTCGAAGGCGTCGGTTGACGCCAGGATGTCGCGCCAGTGATAGGTGGGGAAGACGCCGCCATAGAGGATGATCGTCGCCGGCGCGCGCGCCTTGACCATCCCGGCGATCAACAAGGCGGTCGGATGTGCCGAGGTCGAGCCGGAATGGCCGATCAGAACGAAGTCGGGACAGTCCTTCAGGGCTTCCGCGACAACCGAGGCGAGCGGCATCGGCCCGAACTCGGCATCGACGAGCCGCACCTGATGACCGGCATCGAGCAGCGGGCCGCCGATCGCCAGCAGGCCAAGCGGCGGCAAGTGATCGTCGGGCACGCGGCTGCCGATGGCGGTGTGCGGCGGATTGATCAGGACGATTTTCATGGCGGACCTCCGGGAGGAATGGTCCGTGCATGCTGGTTGTAGAGCTGGCCACCGAAAGGGCCGAGCTCAGCAGTTTGCTTGCAGCTTTTCCGCAGAAACGCGGATGCGCATCACCGCCTGAGATGGGCGAGCGGCACGTGGCCGGGTCCCTTGATGTTCTGCAGCACCAGTTGCGTGTGGACGTCGCGCACGCCGTCGAGCCGCATCAGCCTATGCATGACGAAGGCGTTGAGCTCGTCGACCGATGGCACCATGACATGCAGCAAAAAGTCGTGGTCGCCGGTCATGGTCCAGCACGACGAAACCTCGTCCATGCGCTGAACGGCGGCAATGAAGCTCTCGGGCGAGCCGTCGCTGTGGCTGACGAGGCGCACCTGGATGAATACCTCGACCATCAGGCCGACGGCGCGGCGGCTGATCACCGCGGCAAAGCCCTTGATGATGCCGGCTTCCTGCAGCGCCTCGAAGCGCCGGGCGCAGGGCGTGGTGGAGAGGCCGACCTCCTGCGCCAGCTCGGAAACGGGTTTGCGACCGTTGCGTTGCAGGACATCCAGCATCTTGATCTCGAAATCGTCGAATTGAGGCATTTTCACTCATCCGATGCGAATTGTGAGTGAATGATATCTCGAATGTGGCGGAGGAGCCACCATCAAAACCGAATTGCCTCGGCAGATCGGGTTAGCCTTGCGGCACGTCAACCATTGATGCGAGGAGAAAACCCATGACGACGATGAGCGTTGCCGAATACGCCCGCGACTGCGCGGCGCAAGGGTTGCGCGGGGACTATTCGGTGTGCCGCGCGGATTTCACCGTGGCGCAGGCTTATGACTATTCGACCGAGGAGCAGGCGGTGTGGCGCACGCTGTGCGACCGCCAGACCAAGCTGACGCAAAAGCTCGCCCATCACTCCTATCTCGACGGCGTCGAGAAGCTCGGCCTGCTCGACTGCATCCCCGATTTCGAGGACGTCAGCACCAAACTGCGCAAGCTGACCGGCTGGGAAATCGTCGCCGTGCCGGGCCTCATCCCGGCCGCACCGTTCTTCGACCACCTCGCCAACCGCCGCTTCCCGGTCACCAACTGGCTGCGGACCAAGCAGGAACTCGACTACGTCGTCGAGCCGGACATGTTCCATGACTTCTTCGGCCATGTGCCGGTTCTCTCGCAGCCGGTGTTTGCCGATTTCATGCAGATGTATGGCAAGAAGGCCGGCGACATCATTGCGCTGGGCGGCGACGAGATGATCACCCGGCTCTACTGGTACACGGCCGAATATGGCCTGATGCAGGAGAACGGCCAGAAGCTGAAGGCGTTTGGCGCCGGTCTGATGTCGTCGTTCACCGAGTTGCAGTTCGCTGTCGAGAGCAAGGACGCCCACCATGTACCGTTCGACCTGGAAACGGTGATGCGCACCGGCTACGAGATCGACAAGTTCCAGCGCGCCTATTTCGTGTTGCCGTCCTTCGACGCCTTGCGCGATGCCTTCCAGACGGCGGATTTCGAAGCGATCGTCGCGCGCCGCAAGAGCCAGCCGGCGCTCGACCCGGCGACGGTCTAAAACATAAAGCGCGTCGCATGAATCTGTCTCAACGCGACGCGCTTTGGACGCTTTGATCGCGCTGGGCTATTGCATGGCAGCGGGGTTCATCCACAGGAGCTCCCAGACGTTGCCGTCAGGGTCTTCGATGTGGCGGTTGAACATGAAGCCGAGATCCTGAGCGGGGTTGGGATCGGCGCGGCCGCCGGCCGCGACGCCCTTCTCGATCGTGGCATTGACCTCGTCCTTGCTGCTCGCGGTGAGTGCGATCAGCATCTGGCTGTCACGCCTGGCGTCGCCGATCTGGCGGGTTGTGAACTGGCCGTAATGCTGGTGCGTCAGCAACATCACCCCGATCGCGTCGGAAAACATGACCGAACTGGCCTGGTCGTTCGAGAACTGCGGATTGAGCGTGCCCCCGATCGCGAGATAGAAATTGGTCGCTGCCTGCAGATCCCGCACCGGCAGATTTATGAAGATCATCTTAGTCATCGGTCTAAGCCTTGCCTTCGTTGACAGGTACTAGTCAGTCCAGTACCGTTTCATGGGGCTACCACAAGAGAACGGTACCGTCTAGTACTGGTTAAGAGGGCGCCATGAAAATCGACGGTGAGACCAGATCGGCTCGCAAGGATCGTGAGATCATCCAGGCGGCCACGGCGGCGTTCACCAGCAAGGGATATGACGGGACCAGCATGGAGGAAATCGCCACCAAGGCGGGGGCCTCCAAGCAGACCGTCTACAAGCATTTCACCGACAAGGAGACGCTGTTTGGCGAAGTCGTTCTGTCAACCGCTACCCAGGTCAATGACATCATCGAGTCAGTGACGACGCTGCTTTCCGAGGCGAAATTCATGGAAGGCGGCCTGCAGCAGCTTGCCCGACGCCTGATAGCGGTTCTCATGGATGAAGAGTTGTTGAAGCTGCGGCGCTTGATCATCGCCAACGCGGATCGAATGCCGCAGCTTGGCCGCGCTTGGTACGAAAAGGGGTTTGAGCGCATGCTTGCCTCGACGGCGTCCTGCTTTCAAAAACTCACCAGTCGAGGACTGATACAAGCAAGTGATCCCTATCTGGCAGCCAGCCATCTTTTTGGAATGCTTCTTTGGATCCCCATGAATGAAGCCATGTTCACGGGAGGCAACCGGCGCTCCAAGGCCGAACTGGAACGCCACGCGGATGCCTCGGTGGAGGCATTTCTGGCCGTCTACGGAGTCCAGCCGAACTAGTCGCGTCCCCTGCCCACGTTTGCAGGGGTCGAGGACACCACCATGTGCCTTTCGACCCGCAAACAGTGATGCGCACCGGCTACCAGATCGACAAGTTCCAGTGGAACGGCCGGCCGCCGGGACATTCCGCCATTCCTACAGAGCGTAGATGGTCCGGTTGAACTTCGTCTCCATCACCACGTGGGAAGCGGTTTTGACGACGCCGCTGATTTCATTCAGGGCATTCACCTCCCGGTTCAGCTTCTCGAGCGTCTCGGCGGCAAGGTGGATGATCAGATCCCATTCACCGGTTATGGCATAGACCGCCTGGATCGAGGGCATCGCCTTGATCCTTCTGGAGACGTCCGGATAACTCTTGTTGTTCAGGGAGGCGAGGGTGAAACAGTGGACGGCGTTCTGGGCCACCGTCTTGGCCAGCCGCACGGTATAGCCTTCGATGATGCCGCCGGCCTCCAGCTTCTGGATCCGCTCCTGCAGCGCTGTCCGCGACACGCCGAGCTGTCGTGCCAGTGACGCGACTGGCTCCCGCGCGTTCTTCTGCATCAGCGCGAGCAACTGACGATCCTTCTCGGTCAATTCCACAAACAAAACCTCTCGCTCGATCCGCTTAGTAACCACCGCGCGATCCTATCGGCTGAACAGCCCCCGCGACAATCCGCAATACTGGCAGCGGCGAACGGAACAAGGCCAACTATCCGGCACTTTGTCATCCCAAGGGACGCAATGACTGCGCGATCGCCAATATCCCGCATTTCGCCGGGTGGAACCCTTCTTTTTGCGACCTGACTGTCTGGGGTCACGAACGCCGGTCCGTCAGGGGGAATCAGCTTCGGCTGTGATGGGCAAAGTCCGAAACCGATCCGGTTGAACCTGCAGCTGAAGCGCTGAGGTTCGACGTCGGCCACTCAACCTGTCAGTTCAACCACAAGGGAGGGATAACTTTGAAAAAACTGCTCAATTTAGCCGTTCTTGCCGCCGCGACATTCGCCATCACGACGGCAGCCATGGCCGGTGAAACCCTGGACCGCGTCACGTCGAAAAAGGCGATGGTCATCGCCACCAACGCGGCCTGGCCGCCACAGAGCTTTCTCAACGACAGCAACGAACTCGCCGGTTTCGACATCGATGTCTCGCGCGAGATCGGCAAGCGGCTTGGCGTCGAGGTCTCGTTCGAAACGCCCGACTGGGCGACGCTGACCGGCGGGCGCTGGCAGGGACGCTACGACCTTGGCGTCGGATCGGTCACGCCGACAAAAGCCCGCTCCAAGGTGATCGACTTTGTCGGCATCTATTATTACAGCCCCTACGTCTATGTCCTGCACAAGGACAGCGGCGCGAAGTCGGTCGCCGATCTCAACGGCAAGATCATCGGCGTCGAGACTGCCACCACCTCGGAGGATTTCATCCGCCGCAAGCTCGAAATCGACGCGCCTGGCCTGGCTCCCATCGAATACAAGCTCGAGCCGGGCGAGATCCGCACCTACGCGGATTCCATGCTTCCCTTCGATGACCTGCGGCTTGGCGACGGCGTGCGCCTGAATGCCGTGATCGCGCCGGAACAGACGGCGCAGAATGCCATCAAGAACGGCTATCCCGTAAAGATCCTGGAAGGCGAGTACGCCTTCCGCGAGCCGCTCGTCGTCATCGCCGAGAAGAAGGATCCCGAGTGGACCGCGAAGGTCGGCGGCATCATCACCGAGATGAAGACGGACGGCACGCTCGCCGCGCTGACCACGAAGTGGTACGGCAAGGACTACAGCGCCAAGTAATGTCATTCCGCCGGCTGCCTCCTCGGCAGCCGGCGGGCGTCACCCCACCTCATGAATGCCCCTCACTGCAAAGTCGTCGATGGCCTATCCGGACACCTATTACGCCCGCACCCTGACCGACCGGAAGACGCGGCCCCCGCTCAAAGGCGAGACGCGATGTGACGTGGCCGTCGTCGGCGCCGGATTGGCCGGGCTGACGACAGCGCTGCAGCTGGCGCGCGCCGGATTGCACGTCGTCGTGCTGGAAGCCCAGGTCGCCGGTTTCGGCGCTTCGGGACGCAATGGCGGCTTCGTCACGCCCGGCTTCGCCACCGGCGGCGACACTATCGCCGCACGTGTCGGCGGGGAGGCAGCGCGCGATCTGCACCGGCTGTCGATCGAAGGCATGGAATTCGTGCGCGACACCATCGAAGCGCTCGGAATATCGGCCGCCCAGCCGCGTGCCGGCCTGCTCAGCGTCTTGCGCTACGACGGCGGCGATGCGCTGAAGGCCTATGCCGACCAGATGGCACGCGACCACGGTTACGAGCTTCAATATCTGCGCGGCGAAGACGTGCGCGCGGTGCTGAAGTCTGCTCGCTACCACCAAGGCCTGCGCGACCCGAACGCCTTTCACATCCATCCGCTCAACTATCTGCGTTGCCTGGCCGACGAGATCGAGCGGCTGGGCGGCAAGATCCATGAGAGTTCCGAGGTCGTGCAATGCGACCTGTCGGGACCGCAAAAGATGCTGCGCACGAGCCAGGGCACGCTTCGGGCGCCCCAGATCGTGCTCGCGACCGGCGGCTATACCGGCCCGGTGTTCGGCCAGCTCTACCGCGCCTTTCTGCCCATCGCGACCTATGTGATGGTTTCCGAGGCGGCTCCCCGCCTCATCGCGCAAGCCGTCGCCACCACCGATGCCGTCGGCGACAACAGGCGGGCCGGCGACTATTATCGTCTGGTAGAGAGCGGCAATCGCCTTTTGTGGGGCGGGCGCATCACCACGCGTGCCGCTTCCGCCGACGCGCTGGCGCGAGAATTGCGCCGTGAAATGGTCGGCACCTACCCGCAGCTCGCCGGCCTCAAGACCGAATTGGCCTGGTCGGGGCTGATGTCCTATGCCCGGCATCTGATGCCCCAGATCGGGGAGCTGCAATCGGGCGTCTGGTACTGCACCGCTTTTGGTGGCCATGGCCTCAACACCACGGCGATTGCCGGAAAAGTAGTCGCCGAGGGCATTCTGGGCGCTTCGGACCGGTATCGGCAGTTCGCGCCATTCGGACTGAGCTGGGCCGGCGGCGCCGGTGGCCTGGCCGCCGCGCAGCTCACCTACTGGAAATTGCAGGCGCAGGACTGGTGGCGGGAACGCCGCGCCACCACCAAGGACAAGGTGACGGCATGATCGGCAGGCTGATGCTCTCCCATCCAGGGCTTGCCCGCCACGCGGCGGCCGCGCTTTTTCCCGCGCTGCTGGCCGCGGCCCTCTACGCCATGGGCATCAAGTCGAGCTGGATCGGCTCGGTGATGCCGCTTGCATCCGACTGGTTGCAGGCCAATCCAGCCTTGTCGCGCGCCCTCTCGGCCGTGTTGATCGCGCTCCTGGTTCTGGTGAACTGCAAGCTGCTGCTGCTCATGCCCCGACGCCAGCAGATCGCCGGCGTCTGGATCGAGCTGTTCGCGCTGCTGATGCTGTTCTTCTATTCCTTCGACCTCTCCTTTGCCTTCATTGCCAGGAAGGTTGGCTTCCTGATCACCCAGGGCGTCACCACGACGCTTTACATTTCGGCGATCTCGATTCTCATCGCAACGACCATCGCGCTTATCGGGGCCATCGCCAAACTGACCGGCAACGGCATCGTCTACGGGCTGGCCACCTTCTACACGTCGCTGTTTCGCGGCCTGCCGTTGCTGATGCAGATCTACATCATCTATCTCGGCCTGCCGCAGGTCGGCTATGTGATCGGCGCGGTGCCGGCCGGCATCGTTGCGTTGTCGCTGTGTTATGGCGCCTACATGACCGAGATCTTCCGCGCCGGCATCGAAAGCATCCCGCGCGGCCAAAGCGAAGGCGCCACGGCGCTCGGCCTGAGCCCCGGCCAGACCATGGCGCTGGTCATCCTGCCGCAGGCCATGCGCGTCATCATCCCGCCGACCGGCAACCAGTTCATCGCCATGCTGAAGGATTCCTCGCTGGTGTCGGTCGTCGGCGTCTGGGAGATCATGTATCTCGCCCGCACGATGGGCCAGACGGAGTTCCGCCATATCGAGATGCTGATCACCGCCTCGATGATCTACTGGATCCTGTCGATCGCGCTGGAATTCGGCCAGGCCTATCTCGAACGGCGCTTCGGCCGATCGGACCGCTAGGTAGGTTTGACGCCTAAAATCAGCGCGGCTGCGATGCCTCGGCCTTCAGCCGCACAAGCTGGTCGCGCTGCAGGTCGAGCGCGGCGGTGACGAAGCGCCGAATGGTGGCAAGCTCGGCGTCGCCGCCGTGCTGGTGCGCATCGCCCTCTATGGCTTTTGAGCCTCTCCCGGCGCCATCCTTGGCGTCGGCAGAACAGGTGGTGATCCGAGCAGGACGACGACTGCGCTCAGACCGTGATCACCTTGCTCAGATGCTCACCCAGCCGGCAGGCGAGCGCGGTGATTGTCGTCGTTGGGTTGGCTTGTCCCGACGCGCAAAAGACCGAAGAGCCGCCGACATAGAGATTGTCCATGCCATGCACCTTGCAGTTGGCGTCCACCACGCTCCTGGTGACGTCGGTGCCCATGCGCGTGCCGCCCATATGATGGTGGCCCGCCGTCTCTTCGTTGGTCGGATAATCATCGCCCTTCGAGATCCAGTCGGCAATGCGCACCCGGCCCAGGTTCTTCTGGGCAAGCGTCGTGCCGAACAGCCTCAAGCCTTCGAGAAGGGTGCGGCGTTCCAGTTCCGATTTCTTCCAGTGCAGTTCGATGCGCGGCACGCCGGCATGGTCGACCTCGGTCTTCGACAGCTCGATCTGGTTCGAAGCCAGCGGCGCCTGTTCCCAGGCGACATAAAGCTGAGCGGCGCAACGCAGGTTCTGGTCGAGCTTGCCCGACACCCATTCCGCCATGTGCGGCGCCGTACAGGCAAGATCAGCGATCAGGCTCTTGACGCCCGGATAGGGAGTCTCGATCAGCCTGATGCCGAAATTCATGATCCTGAGCCGTTCCATCGCGGCAGCCATCGGCGAGAAGAAGGCCTCCTTGACGGCATCGACCTCGAACGCGCCGTCGTCGGCCAGGATGGCATTGCCGCCCTCGAAGGTCGGATGCTCCATCCAGTAGCGGCCAAGCGCCGTCGCGTTCGGCACGACGCCGCCGTTGGAGCGCCGGTTGGACCACAAAAGCAGCCGGGAATTCTCCAGTCCGCCGGTGCAGACGATGAAATAGTCGGCGCTGAACGAGCCGGCGTCCTGCCCGTTGGACCATAATCTGGCGCCAGTCACGCGTTTGCCATCTCCGGCAAGCTCGGTGGCGTAGGTGTTGAGCACGACGGCGATGTTTTTGCTCTGGTCGAGTTGGTCGCCGAACTTTTCTGCAAACCGGACCGCCGGGCTCTTGATCAGCTGCACCCAGCGAATGTCATCCGAGATCGGCACATCTGGCCGGAAATCTGGAAGGTCGAGGATATCGCGCACTTCCGCAAGATAGGGTTCGATGTCGGCGCGCCGGATAGGCCAGCCGGTGTCGGGTGCCCAGGCTTTCGGCTCGAAATCCTGTTTGTCGAGCACGCGACACCAACCGGCCCAGTGATTGGAACTGCCGCCCATGAACCGCAACCGCGTGATATCGAGATCGAAGTAGGAATCGCCGACCGTGGTGCCGCGGTAGAAATCCTGCGACTCGTCGCTGAATTCCCGCGAGCCGGCTTCCAGCACCACGACCGGGATGCCGGCCGCGCCAAGTTTCCTGGCGATCGTGGTGCCGGCGGGGCCGGAACCAAGTACACAGACCTTTGGCGCGAAATTGGCGGCGCGATACGCGTCGTAGCTGTCGAAGATCATGCCAGGTCGCTCCGCTTCAGGATCCAGCCATTGACCTCGACGATCTCGTCGGGATTGGCCCGGGATGAACCGGCATGGGTGGCGGCCGTATCAGGCAGCTTGCGGAACAAGGACAGCGCAGGCAGGGCGATCAGCGCCTGCACGAGCGTGCGGCGCGACATTTTTTTGATCAAGAAACTCATGACAGGCCTCTCGGCTGGGGCTTCGATGCGCGCATGACATTCCCCGAACGGCACACGCATCGTCACGGAAGCCAGTATCGTGCCAAGCATGGCCTCACGGCGGTAAAAAGCCTGACAAGCGGACAACCGGATGCAAACAGGGTTAGAGATTTCTTAACCGGCCGGGTGTGCTGGCCAACCCGCTCATGCGGCTTCGGAAATGTCGGTATCGAGGATCGTCAGGTTGCGGCCCGCATGCTTGGCCTGGTAGAGGCGCCGGTCCGCGGCGCGCATCAGGTCCGATACGTTGACATTCTCGCCGCACACGGTGCCGCCGATGCTAACGGTCAACGGAATGGTTCGCTCATCGACGGGTCGGAAGCGGATCAGCTCGACCTCGCGACGGATCCGTTCGGCAACGCGCTTGGCCTCCTGTTCCGTGGCTCCGGTCAGAAACGCGCCGAACTCCTCGCCGCCGATCCGGCCGAGCACGTCGCCGCTGCGCACGCCGCGCTCGATGGCGCTGGCGATCAATAGCAGCGCGTCGTCCCCGGTCAGGTGACCGAAATTGTCATTGATCTTCTTGAAATGATCGGCGTCGATGATCAGCAGCGCGCCGCGGTCGGACTTGCGCCGGGAGCCGTCCAACGCGGCAAAGAAGCTTTCCCGGTTGAGCATGCCGGTCATGTCGTCGCGGCTCGCCTTTTCCGCCAGGCGGCGGTGCGCCGCGGCGAGTTGGGCATGGGCACGGGCCAATTCGCGATGGGCATTTTTCAACCTGTCGCTCTGCCAAAACGTGCCGGCGCATGCCGTCCAGGCAAGGACCAGCGGACAGACCGTCGACGTCAGCCAGATCGTGCGCGTGACCGGGAATCCCATCGCTGGGACGACGATCAATGTCAGCAGGAGCGAGGCAGCGACGGAGGCGAAGGCGATGGCGGCGGATTTGAGAATAATGCTGTTCATCGCGGGCTCCCCACAGGACTTGTCTCTGTGCCAGCAAGCCCTGAAGGCCACCTTTCCGGGATGGCTAAAATTTGAATCGTGAGGCCATTTCCGCCACTCTCGACGCGCATAAGTTGTGGATAAAGTCCCTTTCAGAATCCCTGTTTCATGCCATAAGGAGCGCATGACCACGCTTCCCGATCCCGCCCGCTTCGCCCATGTCACCGACTGGGTGTTCGACCTCGACAACACGCTCTACCCGCATCACTCGAATTTGTTCTCGCAGATCGACGTCAAGATGACCGCCTATGTCGGGGAACTGCTGGCGCTGCCGCGCGAGGAGGCGCGCAAGCTGCAGAAGGAGCTCTATCGCGAATACGGCACGACGCTGAACGGGCTGATGACGCGCCACGGCATCGATCCCGACGACTTTCTGGAGAAGGTCCATGACATCGACTATTCGTGGCTGGTGCCCGATCCTGTTCTCGGCACCGCCATCCGCCAGCTTCCCGGCCGCAAGTTCATCTTCACCAATGGCGACCGCAGGCATGCCGAGCGCACCGCGCGCCAACTTGGCATCCTCGACCATTTCGACGACATTTTCGATATCGTCGCTGCCGGCCTCAATCCCAAGCCGGCGCGCCAGACCTACGAGAAGTTCGCCGAACTGCACGCCGTCACCGGCCACAATGCGGTGATGTTCGAGGACCTCGCCCGCAACCTGGCCGTGCCGAAGTCGCTGGGCATGACCACGGTTCTCGTGGTGCCGCGCAATTTCGAGCCGACCTTCTCGGAAATCTGGGAACGCGACCCGGCGCAGGAAGACGACGTCGACTACGTCACCGACGATCTCGCGGAATTTTTGACGGGAATAGTGAGTAGTGAGTAGTGAGTAGTGAGTAGTGAGTAGTGGAGGAGCACACCTTTCGCTCGCTCACTACTGACTAATCCCTACTCACTAATTCCCATTGCCTACTCACTCACTCACTCCCTAGCTTGTAGAAGCGGCTGATGATGCCCCAGGCTTCGTCGGCTGTGTCGACGAAATCGATGATGTCCTGGTCGCCCGGGCTGATCGTGCCCTGCTCGGCGAGGAAGTCGAGGTCGATCGCCCGCTTCCAGAAGGACTTGCCGAACAGGATCACCGGCACGCGCTCCATGCGTCCGGTCTGGATCAGCGTCAGCGTCTCGAAGAACTCGTCCATCGTGCCGAAGCCGCCGGGAAACACCGCCACGGCCTTGGCGCGCATGACGAAGTGCATCTTGCGGATGGCGAAATAGTGGAAGTTGAAACAGAGCTCCGGCGTCACATAGGGGTTCGGCGCCTGCTCGTGCGGCAGCACGATGTTGAGCCCGATCGACGGCGCGCCGACATCATCGGCGCCGCGGTTTCCCGCTTCCATGACGCCCGGACCGCCACCGGTCACCACCACATATTCGCGATAATATGACGTGGCCGACTGCTGCGAGCAGAGGCGGGCGAATTTGCGCGCCTCCTCGTAATATTTGCTGTTTTCCTCAAGGTTCTTCTTCTGCATCTCGTTCTTGGCCGCCCAGGCCTCGCCGCCGGGCTCCGGCAGGCGCGCGCCGCCGAACAGGATCACGGTCGAACGAATGCCGCGCTCGGCGAGGATCATTTCCGGCTTCAGCAGTTCCAGTTGCAGCCTGACGGCGCGCAGCTCGCGCCGGGTCATGAAGTCGGGATCGTTCCAGGCCAGGCGGTAGGTCTCGGCCCGCGTTTGCGGCGTGTCCGGCACGCTTTTCGACCGCTCCAGATCCTCATCCGAGTGCGGCAGCGGCGTCCATCCCGCCTTTTCCATGGGAGTCATCGAATCCACCCGTCCATTCCTTTACTTGCGCCGTCCCATGACGCTGGCGCGATTGACCCCCATTCCACCTTAACATAGGGTCCGCGCGACTTTTAAACAGGTTAAGGCGCAGCCCTTAACAGCTTGGTAATGGAGCAAATTCATGTCGAAGCCCGATCTGGCGAGCCTCGAAAAGACCATCGACAGGGCCTTCGAGGAACGCGACGCCATTTCGACCGCGACCCGCGGCGAGGTACGCGACGCCATCCAGTCGGCACTCGACCTGCTCGACCGCGGCACCGCCCGCGTAGCCGAGCGGCAGGCCGACGGCAAGTGGCATGTCAACCAGTGGCTGAAGAAGGCGGTGCTGCTCTCCTTCCGGCTCAATCCGATGGAGATCATCAAGGGCGGCCCCGGCGAGGCCGTGTGGTGGGACAAGGTGGCGTCCAAGTTCGACGGCTGGGGCGCCGTCGATTTCGAGAAGGCGGGCTTCCGCGCCGTGCCGTCGTCGATCGTGCGCCGTTCGGCCTATGTCGCGCCGGGCGCGGTTTTGATGCCGTCCTTCGTCAATGTCGGCGCCTATGTCGATAGCGGCACCATGGTCGATACCTGGGCCTCGGTCGGCTCCTGCGCCCAGATCGGCAAGAACGTCCACCTTTCGGGCGGCGTCGGCATCGGCGGCGTGCTGGAGCCGATGCAGGCCGGCCCCACCATCATCGAGGACAATTGCTTCATCGGGGCGCGTTCCGAAGTGGTCGAGGGCTGCATCGTGCGCGAAGGCTCCGTTCTGGGCATGGGCGTCTTCATCGGCCAGTCGACCAAGATCGTCGACCGCGCCACCGGCGAGATCTTCTATGGCGAGGTGCCGCCGAATTCCGTGGTCGTCGCCGGCTCGCTACCGGGCAAGGCATTTCCAAACAACGAGCCGGGCCCAGGTCTCTACTGCGCCGTCATCGTCAAGCGGGTCGACGCCAAGACCCGGTCCAAGACCTCGATCAACGAATTGCTGCGCGATTGATCTTTCCGCCGGGGAGGCGCACCTTCCGCCGGCGCGACAATCGGCCGCGCTGGTTCAACTGGAGGGGTGACATGGACTGGAAATATCTGCTCACAAGCTTTGATGGCCGTATCAACCGGGGCAAGTTCTGGGCTGGCATCGGCGTATTTATCGTTATCGGCGTTATTGCTTTCATTCTAGATGCGATCCTCGGCACGCGTGTCACCACGGCCAGCGGTGCCCAGATCGGCATCATCGGCATCCTCTTCGCGCTGGCATCGATCTATTTCGCGATTGCCCTCTATGCCAAACGCTGGCACGACCGCAACAAGTCGGGCTGGTGGACGCTGATAGGCTTCGTACCCGTCATCGGCGGCATCTGGCTGCTGGTCGAACTCGGCATTCTCGAAGGCACCAGGGGTGCCAATCAATATGGATCGGACCCGCTTGCCTGAAAGATCGGATCTCAACTGGCTTTTCTTCAAGACCTCGGGCCGCGTCAGCCGCGCGGCCTATTTTCTTGGCGGGTTGCTCGTCGCCATCATCCAGGCGTTTCCGCTGTACCGCTTCACGCTGGTGCCGGAGGGTTCGGCCGAGAGCAACATGTGGTCGTTCATCTTCTTCATCGCCTTCATCGCCTCGCTGTGGTCGAACATCGCGCTGGCGGTGAAGCGGCTGCACGACCTCGACAAGCCGGGCATTGCCGCGCTGATCCTGTTCGTGCCGGTTGTCTCGATCGTCGCCTTCCTTGTGTTGTGCCTGTTTCCAGGGCAGCCTGGACCCAACCGTTATGGCCGGCGCACCAACGAGCCGGCAGAATCAAAGAAATAGAGCATGACGTCGTCGGAAAACCGCTTCACACTTTTCGGCATCATGCTCTAAGGGGCTGATCGGATCGCCATGCGCTACCGCACGCTTGATCCGAAACTGATCATCGAAACCGCCGAGCGGCTGGAAGGGCGTGTGGCCGACCGTTTCCCGGAGGCCGGGTTGCGCGGCGTTGCCGCCGAACTTGTGTCGCTGTCGCGCGATCTGGCCAAGGCCGCGAAGACCCTGGAAGCGCCGATCTGGTGGCTGCGCGGCATCATCGTCGCCGCCGTCATCGCGGGCGCGCTGATCTTCCTGTTCGTCGGAACCATCCTGCCGCTCATTCACATCTCGCAAGCCGACGATGCGGTGCAGTCGGTGCAGGGCATCGAAGCCACGATCAACATGATCATCCTCGCCGTGCTCGGCTTCCTGGCCCTGATCCGCACGGAGGAGCGCATCAAGCGCAAGCAGGTGTTTCGCCAGTTGCACGGCCTCAGATCGCTGATCCATGTCATCGACATGCACCAGTTGACCAAGGATCCGGCGGCGCTGTCGGCCAGCTTCAAGCCGACGGCGCATTCGCCGGCCCGTCTCACCAATGCCGCGGATCTCGCGCGCTATCTCGACTATTGCTCCGAAATGCTGTCGATCACCGGCAAGATCGCGGCGCTGTTCGCCCAATCCGTCAATGACGCCGTCGTCATCGACGGCGTCAACGACATCGAGAACCTGGCGTCCAACCTGTCGCGCAAGATCTGGCAGAAGATCACGTTGATCGACGGCCGGCCGGCGGCGCCGCAACCTTCCCCGGTACCAGGCCTGGCGAGCCAAGCCGCTCGGCTTCCGCCGCGCGCACCAGCGCGCTGATAAGCTGGACCGTCGGCGCCGGCGTACCGGCTTTTTCAGCGAGCCGCAAAACAGCGCCCTGCAAGTCGTCGATCTCGGTCGACCGGCCACGCTGCAGATCGTCCCACATCGATGAGCGCGCCTCGGGATCGATCGCCAGCATGCGCCGCGCCAGGAGCTTGAACAGCCAGTCGGGCAACCTGAGCACCTTCGGCAGCAGCGTCGGGCGCAGGCCGGCGATCCGCGCCGGCTCGGTGCCGGAGGCCTTCATCGCCAGCAAGGCCTCGTCGATCTGGCTGGCCAGGATCAGCCGCCAGCGCCGGTCGGCAAGTTCGGCTACCAGCGGCAGGCCTGACAGCGCCACCAGCGCATTGTTCAGGTTCATCAGAAGCTTCCCCCACAGCACGGCCTTCATATCGCCACGCGTTTCGACAGCCAGGCCTTCGGTGTCGAGAAGATCGGCAAGGCCGGCATTGCCTTCTTCGACCATCACCTTGCCGTCGCTGGCGCGGTGGACGCGCAACGGCAGCTCTCCATCGGCTGATTGCACGACATTGAACGGCACCATGCCAGCCAGCACCGTTCGCGGGCCAAGCACCGCGCGCAGCCTGTCGGCGTTGTCGACGCCGTTCTGCAGGCTCACCACCACGGCATCGGGACGGGCATGGGCCTTGATGAGTGCCGCCATTTCCCGCGTCGCGCCGCTCTTGACGGTGACCAGGATCACATCGGCCGCCGGCAAGGACGCGGCCGGATCGGCGGTGACGGCAAGCTCTGCCGGCTTGATCAGGCGATCGCGGCCCTCGAGGTCGCTGACGCGCAATCCGCCCTGCCGCAGCACTGCCTCGATGCGCGGCCTGGCAAGCAGGACAACCCGCCGCCCGGCGAGCGCCAGGCAGCCGCCGGCATAACGGCCAATGCTGCCGGCGCCGGCGATGACGATTCTCTTTTCGCCGTTTGCCATCTCTTACTCCGCATCAGCCAGAACTATACGACATGAAAACCATAATGTCGGCGGTATCGTCGGCCATTGGCTTGGCCCTATGTCTGGCCGTGACAGGCCATTCGCTTTCGACTATCGCTTTTGCCATGACGCTGCCGACTGACCCCGCCGCAAACCTTGCCTCTCTCATCCGCTGTGCCTCGGTGACACCAGCCGAAGGCGGCGCGCTGAGCGCGCTGGAGGCGATGCTGAAGCCGCTCGGCTTCCTGGTCGATCGGCCGGTGTTCTCCGAAGACGGCACGCCCGACATCGAGAACCTCTATGCACGGCGCTCCGGCAATGGCCCGCATCTGATGTTCGCGGGTCATACCGACGTGGTGCCGGTCGGCGACGAAGCCGCCTGGACGCATCCGCCTTTCGCCGCCGATATCGCCAATGGCGAAATGTATGGCCGCGGCGCGGTCGACATGAAGGGCGGCATTGCCTGCTTCATCGCCGCGGTGGCGCGCCACGTCGAGGCGAATGGTGGCCCGAAGGGCTCGGTCTCGCTGCTGATCACCGGCGACGAGGAAGGGCCTGCCATCAACGGCACGGTCAAGCTGCTCGAATGGGCCGCGTCCAAAGGCGAGAAATGGGACGCGTCGATCGTCGGCGAGCCGACCAATCCGGACACGCTCGGCGACATGATCAAGATCGGCAGGCGCGGCTCGATGTCGGGGAGCATCACCGTCAATGGCCGCCAGGGCCATGCCGCTTATCCGCAGCTTGCCGATAACCCGGTGCGCGGCCTCATGAGCCTGGTGGACGCCTTGCTGCATCCCGTCTTCGACAAAGGAACTAGGGATTTCCAGCCGACCAACCTCGAGGTGACCTCCATCGATGTCGGCAACCCGGCCACCAACGTCATTCCCGCCAAGGCAACCGCCACCTTCAACATCCGCTTCAACGACAGCTGGACGGCCGAGACGGTCCAGGCGGAAATCCACAACCGCCTCGATCAGGCGGCTGGGCGCAAGAAATACCGGCCGGGCAAGAAGACGCCAGTCGACTATGAGCTGGTCTGGCGCGACCGGCCGAGCCATGTCTTCCTGACCCGCGACGACAGGCTGGTCGAGACGCTGAGCGGCTCCGTCAAGGCGGTGGTCGGCAAAAAGCCGGCGCTATCCACCTCCGGCGGCACATCGGATGCGCGTTTCATCAAGGATTATTGCCCGGTGGTCGAATTCGGCCTGGTCGGCAAGACCATGCACATGGTCGACGAGCGCGTGGCCATCGCCGATCTGGAAACGCTGACGCGGATCTACCAGCGCTTCATCGACGACTGGTTCGGACAGGGCTGATCAGCATGCTTTCGGCGGACGAAACCCAAGCTTCGCTGACCGGCGCCTGGCGGCTGATGCTCGGCAAGGCCGACGGCCTGCGCCTGCTCGACCTCACGGCCGACGGCTTCTGGAATTCGTTCTTCGCCATCATCGTCGCGGCACCGGCGCTGATCGTCGGCTGGGTCGGCATCGCCAACGAGATCGGCGATCCCGATGCCTTCGCCGGCCGCTTCAGCCTGCTGGTGCGACTGGCGACGGTCGATATTGGCTCATGGGTACTGCCGCTGGTGGCGCTCGCCTTGGTGGCGCGGCGCGCCGGCATCGGCGGGCGCTTCGTCCACTATGTCGTGGCCAGCAACTGGGCCTCGGCGATCACTGCCTGGCTGATGCTGCCTTCGGCGCTGATCAGGCTTTTCCTGTCCTCGGCAAGCCAGGTCTCGAGCCTTGTGTCGCTGCTGTTATTTTCCCTGTCGATGGTGCTGACCTGGCGCATGACCAACGCGACGATCGGCAGGGGCGCTGCCTTCGGCACCGCCGTTTTCGTCGGCATGTTCGTCGCTTCGCTGCTGGTGCTGTTCGGGCTGCAGATGCTGCTTGGCATCTCCGTGCCGGACGATGTCGGAGCCCAGAGCCTTTCCGGGCTTTATCCCGGATAGAACCAGGGTTCTACCCGGGAGAACCAGGGTTCTACCCGGGATAATCGACGCCAATGAGAAAAAGCCCGTCGGGCGGCGCCACCTGGCCGCAGGCGGCGCGGTTTCGCGCCTCGAGCGCCGCCTTGAGGTCGCCCGATGTCCAGCCGCCGTCGCCGACCCGCTTCAGCGAGCCGACCATCGAGCGCACCTGGTTGTGCAGGAAGGATCGTGCCGATGCCCTCACCTCGATCAGATCATCGCCCGCCCGGCTCACATCGAGCCGCTCCAATGTCCTGATCGGGCTGTTGGCCTGGCACTGCGTCGAGCGGAAGGTGGTGAAGTCGTGCCGGCCGAGCAGGAGCTTCGCCGCCTCGTGCATGGCGGCGGCATCGAGCCGCTTCGGCACCCACCACACCTTACCCTTGTCCAGCGCCGAGGGCGCCCGCCGGTTGAGGATGCGGTAGAGATAGTGCCGGCCGATGGCGGAGAAACGGGCATCGAAATCGTCCGGGACGATCATGGCCTTCAGGATGACGATGCGCGCGCCGGCCGCCTGCAGGTGTGCATTGACGGCATCGCGCACCTTGTCGTCGGGCCACGCCTTGGCAAGGTCGACATGCGCCACCTGCGCGGTCGCGTGCACGCCGGCATCGGTGCGGCCGGCGGCGCGCAGCCGGACCGCCTCGCCGCAGAATTTCTCGATCGCCTGCTCGATCGCCTGCTGCACCGAAGGCTGGTCGGCCTGATGCTGCCAGCCGGCAAACAGGCTGCCGTCATATTCGATATCGAGGCGAAAACGCGGCATGCCGGTCGGCTATACGCCCCCGCCTAGGCGGCGAGAGCGGTGAAGGCGGAGGCGTAGACCAGCCTGCCGGATTCGGGAGCTTCGCCCCAGGCCAGCGCCTGCAGCGCCTCGCCCTGGTATTCGCTCTCGAACTTTTCGGCGCGCGCGTGGCTATAGCCGAAACGGCCGTAATAGGCCGGATCGCCCAGCACGACGGCGAGTGTCTCGCCGGCGTCCTTGAGCCGGATATGGGCCTCGCGGATCAACGCGCCGCCGATGCCGGAGCCGTGAAAGGACGGCTCCACCGCCAGCGGGGCAAGCGCCACGGCGGCAAAGCTCTTGCCACCGTTCTGCACGAACAGCCGCGAAAACAGGATATGGCCGACGGCCTGGCCGTCCTCTTCCGCCACCAGTTCGACGACGGCGTCACCGCCGGTCACCAACGCATCGACCAGTCCGGCCTCCGCCTGCTGGCCGAAAGCGTGTTCCTCGACGAGGCGAATGGCCTCGCGGTCCCGCGGCGTCGCCGCGCGTATCGACATCATGCTCATGAGAATTTCAGTCCTTTTTCGATCTTGGCTCCGCGCAGGAATTCCGACGCGGCGGCGGGCTTTCCGCCCGCACGTTGAACTTCGACCAGCCTGACCGCGCCTTTTCCGCAGGCGACTGTCAGCCGGTCATCGAGAATTCCTCCCGACTCGCCCAAATCTTCCGGAGGCGACACGCCTTCGGATAGCGTCGAGCGAAGCAGTTTCAGCCGTTCCATACGGCCGCCAATTTCAATCTCGGACCAGGCGCCGGGAAACGGCGACAGGCCACGAATGTGATTGTGAACCTCGGCCGCGGGCCGTGTCCACTCCACGCGCGTCTCGGATTTATCGATTTTCCTGGCGTAAGTCACCCCTTCGGCCGCCTGCGCGGTAAATGCCAGGGTGTTCTGTTCCAGCCGCGCCAACGCTTCCACCATCAGGGCAGCGCCGACACTCATCAACCGATCGTGCAGATCGCCGGCTGTCATATCGGGGCCGATGGCGCATTTTTCAACCAGTCCCACCGGGCCGGTATCCAGCCCCGCCTCCATGCGCATCACCATCATGCCGGTCTCGGTGTCTCCAGCCATGATGGCGCGCTGGATGGGCGCGGCGCCGCGCCAGCGCGGCAAAAGCGACGCATGGCCGTTGACGCAGCCAAGCCGGGGTGCCTCCAGAACTGCCTTGGGCAACAGCAATCCATAAGCGACGACCACGGCGATATCGGCGCCCAGGTCGGCAAAAGCG
Source organism: Mesorhizobium sp. B2-5-7 (assembly GCF_006440875.1). Classification (NCBI taxonomy): domain Bacteria; kingdom Pseudomonadati; phylum Pseudomonadota; class Alphaproteobacteria; order Hyphomicrobiales; family Phyllobacteriaceae; genus Mesorhizobium; species Mesorhizobium sp. B2-5-7. Next base: position 373,172 of record NZ_VFUO01000003.1, read on the forward strand.
GCCTGCTCGGCCTCGCTTTTCAACGATGCCGGCGTTCGCGCCTCGATGCCAAGCCGCCCGGCCTCGCGCTGCACCGGTGACGGCGTCAGTTCCAGCCCGCGCCGGCCGGCGGCGCGCGGCGGCTGCGTGTAGACGGCTGAAATCTCGTGGCCAGCCTCGGCGATGGCGCGCAGCGTCGGCACCGAAAACTCCGGCGTGCCCATGAAGATGACGCGAAGGGGCATTGCCCTATCCCACCAGCTTGCCTGGCGCCTTGTCCCTGGCGAGCTTCTTGAACTTCTTCACCACCATGTCGCGCTTCAGCTTCGAGATGTGGTCGATGAACAGCACGCCGTTGAGGTGGTCGATCTCGTGCTGCAGACAGGTTGCCATCAGCCCCTCGGCCTCGATCTCCTGCAGCTTGCCGTCACGGTCCAGATATTTGACCCTCACCGAAGCCGGGCGCTCGACCTCGGCATAGTAATCAGGGATCGACAGACAGCCTTCCTCGTAGACGGACCGCGCGTCGGCGCTTTCGAGAATTTCCGGATTGATGAAGACATGTGGCGCCGGGGCTTCGTCTTCCTTGGCGAGATCGATCACCAGCATGCGCAGGGGCTCGCCGACCTGGATTGCCGCCAACCCGATGCCGGGTGCGTCATACATGGTCGCCAGCATATCGTCGGCAAGTTTGCGCACCGGCGCGTCGACGCGCTCCACCGGCTTGGAGACCTGGCGCAGGATGGGATCGGGAAGAATGATGAGCGGCTTGATCGGCATGGCGTTTCACCTAAGACCTCAATAGAAAGGCGTCAACCGGTGCGCCTGCGCCTCGTTCACGTTTTGATCTGTGCCGGACCGCCGAATCGGCTATGCTGTCCACATGAATGATCTGAGCACCATCCTTTCGGAGCCCGCCGCACGGCTCGGCGCCTCGACTATCACGCTCGGCCACGTCTTGGCCGTCGCCACATTGCTGTTTCTCGGCTTGTTCGTGGCGCTCGTCATCGCGCTGTGGCGCTCGGCCAAGGCGCGCGCGGTCGCCGCAGCGGAAGCCGCCGACCATGCCCGCGACGCCGAGGCGCGGATGGCCGGCATTCTGCAATCCCAGGCCGAGATGCAGGGCCGCATGGGCGCCATCGCCGAAGTGTTCGGCGCCCGCCAAGCCGAATTGACGCAGTCGATCGGCCAGCGACTCGACGCCATGACCGGCCGCATCGGCCAGACCATGACCGAGCAGACCAAGTCCACGCATGAGAGCCTGGCGAAACTGCAGGAGCGGCTGGCGGTCATCGACACCGCGCAAGGCAACATCCAGTCGCTGGCCGGCCAGGTCGTGCAGCTGCAGGCGATCCTCTCCAACAAGCAGACGCGCGGCGCCTTCGGCCAGTCGCGCATGGAGGCGATCGTCGCCGACGGCCTGCCGCACGGCGCCTACGAATTCCAGGCGACGCTGTCGAACGGCAGCCGGCCGGACTGCCTGGTGAAAATGCCGAACGGCGCGCCGTCGCTTGCCATCGATGCCAAATTTCCCCTGGAAGCGTGGAATGCCATCCGGGCCGCCGATAACGCCGACCTGCAGAAGGTCGCGGCCCAGGCCTTCCGCCGCGATATCGAGGTCCATGTCCGCGACATTTCGGAAAAATACCTGCTGCAGGGCGAAACGCAGGACACCGCCTTCATGTTCGTGCCGTCGGAATCGGTGTTCGCCGAAATCCACGAGAATTTCGAAGCGGTTGTCCAGAAGGCGCACCGTGCCCGCGTCATCATCGTCTCGCCTTCGCTCTTGATGCTGTCGATCCAGGTCATCCAGGCGATCCTCAAGGATGCGCGCATGCGCGAGCAGGCGCATCTGATCCAGGGCGAAGTCATCAGGCTGATGGAAGACGTCCAGCGTGTCGACGAGCGGGTGCGCAAATTGCAGGGCCATTTCGGCCAGTCGGCCAAGGACATCGAAGACATACTCGTCTCGACCTCGAAAGTGACCAAGCGTGGCCAGAAGATCGAGGCGCTGGAATTCGGAGAAGGCGAGCCCGACGCCCCGCGCGGCGGCGCCCCTGCCAAGGTGGAGGCCGCACCGCGCGCTGCCGATTCAAAGACCGGGCAGCTGAGATTGAGGGTCGTCGAAGGCGACGACTGAACGCTACTGCTCTTCGATCGTCGTCATACCCTCGAATTCCGGAAGCCAGTGCAGCGCCGACCGGTGCCATTTCTGGTGTCTCGGGACCAGGTTCTGGCGCTGCCGCGAGGTCCCGACCCTGATCCCATAGACCTTCGGACCGTCGCCGACCGATGTCGCATAGAGATGCGAGCCGCAGTCGGCACAAAAAGCCTGCGTTCGCTTGGCGCCGCTCGCCACGGTCTTGATGTAGATCTTCGGTTCGCCGCTGGTGATCCGGTAGTGGTCCTCCGTCGCAGGAACGGTAACGCGAAATGCCGTACCGGTCAGTTGCTGACAATCGGTACAATGGCAGATCGAGGTCTTCTCCGGGTCGACCTCCGCCTCGTAGGTGATGACGCCACAATGGCAGCCGCCGTCGATCTTCATCGTCATTCCTCCAACTTCGATCGGCCGATTTTAGCGGCATGGAGACACGAGGCAACGGCGGGGCGCTGGTCCAGAGGCCAGAATCCCGAAAAGTGGACCGCGGTGTCGCAAAAGTTCGTACTCGAATCTATCCGGACGCGGATTCGATCAGCTTGCGCCGCTTTTCCCAGGTGCCTGATGTCTGCGGCTTGACGAACAGCCGCGTGATCTCAGGCATCTCCTTCTTCAACCGCGCCTCGATGCGCTCGACACAGGCCTCGATCTCCGGCGCCGACAAATGGTCCTCGAATTCGATGCTCAGGCCGGCAACGATTTCTTCCGGGCCCATATGCACCGTCAGCACACCGTTCGCCCGCTGCACCGCCGGATCCTGCTGGACGATCGCCAGCACCTTCCTCTGCACCTCGGGTGAGGCCGGCTCGCCGATGAGCAGGCCCTTGCTTTCACGCGCCAGGAAGATTGCGGTCGTGCCGAGGATGAGTGAGATGCCGATCGAGGCGGCGCCGTCGAGTTCGGGCATCTTGAAAATCTCCGCAGCCAATATGCCGGCAAAGGCGACGGCCAGGCCGAGAAGGGCTGCACTGTCTTCGAACAGCACCGTATAGACGCTCGGGTCCTTGCTCGATTGCACGGCTTGCAGCCAGCCCTGCTTGCCCTTCTGCTTGCGGAACTCCTTCAGCGCCACCAGCCAGGAGCTGCCTTCGAACAGGAAGGACAGGGCGAGAACGATGTAGTTCACCCTAGCGTTGGCGACCGGCTCCGGCGCCATGATGTGGATGATGCCCTCGTAGAACGACACGCCGGCGCCCAGCGCGAAGACCAGAAGGGCGACGATGAAGCTCCAGAAATAGAGTTCACGGCCATGGCCGAGCGGGTGCGAGCTGTCCGCGGGGCGTGCCGCCCGGTGCATGCCGTAGAGCAGCAGGCCGCCATTGCCTGTATCGACCAGCGAATGCACGCCTTCCGACAGCATGGCCGAACTGCCGGTGAAAAAGGCGGCGGCGAATTTGGTCAACGCTATGGCGAGATTGCCGGCGAGCGCCGCGTAGATGACCGTTCTGGAGCCGCCGTGCCCAGCCATGCAGGTTTTATCCTCTTCGAGACGGTGTAGCGGCTCTGCCGCGGAGTTGCACAGCCATCACAACGCGCCAATCGTCGGGTCGTTCAATGTGTTCGAAACCTGCTGGCGGGAAGGCCAGCTATTCCTGGATCTCGTCGGTCCACACTTTGAAGCCCGCAAGCAACCCTGGCCCGAAGATATGGGTTAGCGGCACATCCGCCGCGTCGCGGCCGGAGGCGATCAGGATGCGGCCGATGCGTGGCGCGTTGTTGCGCGGATCGAAAGCGTGCCAGCGGCCGCCGAGATAAACCTCCATCCAGGCGCAGAAATCCATGCTCGCCCAAGGCTTCGGCATGCCGATGTCGCTGATGTAGCCTGTGCAGTAGCGCGTCGGGATATTGAGTGCCCGGCAAAACGTGACGGCAAGATGCGCGAAATCGCGGCACACGCCGCTCCGTTCGCGCCAGGCTTCCGCGGCGGTGCGCGTCACCCGTGCGTTGCCGTAGTCGAAGACGATGTGGTTGTGGACGAAATCGCACACCGCCTGCACGCGCGGGATGCCTGATGGCATATGGCCGAACAGCCGCCATGCCTCGCTTGCCAAGAGGTCGCTTTCGCAAAACCGGCTGGGCAGCAGGAACAGCAGCGTTTCAGCCGGCAGGTCGCGCACCTCATGCTGCCACGCCATCAACTCGCCCATCTCGAACGTGCCGGAGTCGCGGATCACCGCATCCGTACCGAAAGTGAAACGCCCGGGCGGGGCGACGAGCCGGTTGCACCAGTTGCCGAAACTGTCGCGATAACTCTCAATCGGCACTGGCGGGTTAGAGGTCAGGAAATCCGGGCGCTCAAGATCGGAGGCGCGGGAATAGTGGACATTGAGCATTGAGATGAGCGGCGTTTCCTGCGGAAAGTCGAAGCTCATCTCGCAGCCGATATGGATCCGCATTGTCGTCCTGACGGGCCTGCCTGACGATCACCCGGCGGTGCACGGGTCGATGCTGCAGTGCGAAGACAAGCATGGCATGGACTGCCGGGGTTTACGAGCAAATTAGAAACCGGTTGAAAGCGGCCTGCCGGCGCTGGCAGCAGGCACTCGCCTCTTGCAGTCTGGCGTTTGTCTTGTTTCACTCCGTTTCCCGCAACTGGAGGAACGAATCATGGCTAAAGGTGCGATGAAGGCAGGCAAGGAAGCCCGCAAACCAAAGAAAGACGCCAAGAAGCCTGTAGCCGCTCCGGCCCTGAAGGCGCCGCCGGTCAAGGCGACGAGGATCAAGGAAAAATAGATATCGCACAGCGTGCATGGATTTCACCGGCGGCGTCCGACATGCCGCCGGCGAATTGTTGATTGGGCGTTCAGACACCCTATATCGACGATGCGGGGACGACCTCGCATTTCCCGAAATCCGGTTGGGACGGCCCGCCCATTGTTTGATTGAGCATCCGAAGACCTTTCGGCCGGATGTTCTGGATGGAGCGTTCCGATGCCATGGATTCTTCTGTTCTTCGCCGGCCTGTTCGAAATCGGCTGGGCGATCGGGCTCAAATACACCGACGGCTTCACCAGGCTTGTTCCGACCGTGCTCACGGTCGCGTCGATGATCGTCAGTTTGACCTTGCTTGGCCTGGCGCTGAAGACCCTGCCTGTCGGCACAGCCTATGCGGTGTGGACCGGTATCGGCACCGTCGGCACGGCGCTGCTCGGCGTCTGGCTGCTGGGCGAGCCCGCGACGGCGATCAGGCTCGGCTGCATCGCGTTGATCGTCAGCGGTATCATGGGGCTGAAATTCGCGGCCTGAATGGCCTGTCCACCGCTGACGCTATCGACCGAGCTGACATCCATGAATCGACATCCCTGAATGCAGGGAGGCTTCCCGTGGGCAACAGCGACAAACGCGAAAAAGGGCCGCGCCTTGCGCGTCCCTCATTCATCATCCATCGAGGCGAGTGCGCTCTTAGCGACCCGTAAAGCCGGGCGGTGTCCTGCCGGTGCGCTGCTTGCGTGCCGCATAGCGTGCGTCGCGCTTTGCCTTGCGCTCGGCTTCATCGGCAAGCAAACGAGCGATACGCTCGTTCTCTTCAGCTTCCCGAAGCTTGGCATCCGCTTGCGCTGCCTCTTCGGCGGCGATGCGCGCAGCTTCGGCTGCTGCCTCACGCTCGGCTTTCTCAATCGCCTCGCGTGCCAGCTTTTCCTGCTTCAGCTTGGCCTTCTCGGCCTCGCGGATCTCACGAGCCGCAAGGATCGCCTTGCGTTCTGCCTGTCGTGCCAGCACCGCGGGATCGTCTGCTGCCGGCTTTGACTTGAAGCGCTCCAGAAGCGCCTTCTTTGCCTCGGTCGCGGCATTGCGCCGCTCGAAAATGTCTTTTTCCCTGTAGATAGCCAAGTCCACTTCCTTGAAGTCTATTCGCGACGCTTACATACGCGCGAAAACCGGGAGTTCAAGCGCCAAAACGGCATGCCAGCCATGAAATTCCGGGATGTTGCACCCGGGAGACGCATTTTCCGCCGAAATCGACATGCACTGTTCACCAGCCAGCCTCTGGCGGCGCGACGGACGCGTCGCTACCTCTGGAGCATGATGCCGAAAAGGGGGAAGCGGTTTTCGGACGATATCATGCTCTATCTATCTCTTCGATTTAGGGTCGGATTCAGATTTCAGGTCGAACAGAGCTAAAATCATCCGACCCTAGCGCAACAATCAACACACTGGGATGACATCCAAATGGAACTCGGTCTCTACACTTTTGCCGATGTGAGCCCTGTGCCGGGTCCCGGCGCCATCGGTCCGCATGAGCGGCTGCGCAACCTGATCGAGGAGATCGAACTCGCCGACCAGGTCGGGCTCGACGTCTTCGGCCTCGGCGAACACCACCGGCCGGACTATGCCGCCTCGGCACCGGTCGTGGCTTTGGCCGCGGCGGCGGAGCGTTCGAAGCGCATCAAGCTGACCAGTGCGGTGACGGTATTGTCCTCCGACGATCCGGTGCGCGTTTTCCAGCAGTTTTCCACGCTCGACCTTCTGTCGGGCGGCCGCGCCGAGATCATGGCTGGGCGAGGTTCGTTCATCGAATCCTTCCCGCTATTCGGCTACAACCTCGAAGACTATGACGAGCTGTTCGCCGAAAAGCTCGACCTGCTGCTGGCCATCCGCGATCAGGTGAAAGTTACCTGGTCGGGTAGGCTGCGCGCGCCGATCAACGATCGCGGCGTCTATCCCAGGCCCTTCCAGGACAGGCTGCCGGTCTGGATCGCCATTGGCGGAACGCCGCAATCGGCCGCTCGGGCGGGCGCGCTCGGCCTGCCGCTGGCGCTTGCCATCATCGGCGGCGAACCGGCGCGCTTCGCGCCGCTGTTCGACCTCTACCGTGAGGCCGCCAAGCGCGCTGGCGGCGATCCGACGGGGTTGGCGACCAGCATCAACGTGCATGGCTTCATCGCCGACACGACCGAGCAGGCGGCGGACGACTTCTACGGCCCCCAGGCCGAGGTGATGAACCGCATCGGCCGTGAGCGCGGCTGGGGTCCGACATCGCGTGCGCATTTCGACCAGTCGCGTGGTCCCGACGGCGCGCTGTTCGTCGGCAATCCGGAGCAGGTGGCGGAAAAGATCGTGACCCAGCACAGGGTGTTCGGTAATGACCGCTTCCTGCTGCAGATGGCGATCGGCACCATGCCGCACGCCAAGATCATGAAGGCGATCGAGCTCTACGGCACCAAGGTGGCGCCGATCGTACGCAAGGAAACCGCGAAATCCGCGCCGACCGTGGCGGCGCCTGTCGCGTGAACTTAAGGAGGCCCGCGAGCCTCATTCCATGAGCCCTGGATGAGGATGCTTATCGCGTTGCCCGGTGTAGGGCCGCATCCATCATCGCGGCATGATGGATTTCGGTCGCCTCGTCGGCTGGGAACAGGCACTCGATGCGCAGTTCCTGGGCGGCGACGGTTTGGGGAGTGCCGACTGGCCTGCTCCCGTACTAGGCCTGCCACCTGCCCGGACTCAATTACACGGCATGTAATCGTGGAACGCTTGCAGCCGAGCCGTCGGTTTGAGCTGTATTGACGGCGCCGCCGCTCGAAGGCGGCCACGCCGTCAGCGCCGGCTAACGGAACCTTGAAGCCGCGCTGGCGTTTCCGTCTGCGGATTGCATCAGTTGTGATGTGCCCGCCGAGGGGATCGCGATGAAGGCCGAACCCACCGCTTTGGGCGCAGGCGTTGCCGAAGCCGAAGAATCGCGAGTGGCGGCGCGTGCAGATACGCGTCTCATGCGCTCGTTGCTCATCGGTATCTTCCTGTTCATGACCGTCTATGCGCTCTATTTCGCGCGCGCTTTTTTCATGCCGGTCATCCTGGCCTTCCTGCTGGCGCTGACGCTGACCCCGATCGTGCGGCTGCTGCGCAAGCGCGGCATTCCCGAAGTGGTTTCGGCGACGCTTCTGGTGCTTGTGTCCATCTTCGTCTTCGCAAGTGCAGGCTATGTGCTCAGTGGGCCTGTCATCGATCTCATCAACAACACATCGTCCATCGGCCAGCAGCTGACCGAGCGATTGGCGCAGTTGCGACGGCCGCTCGAGAGGATCATGGACATCGCGCACCAGATCGAGGGGCTGACCGAGACATCGCAGGAACCGGGTGTGCAAAAGGTCGCGGTAGCGCAGTCCGGCTTCTTCTCGTCGGCGGCGAGCAACATCCTGTCGGCTGGAACAAGCCTGACCATCATCTTCGTGCTGTCGCTGTTCCTGCTCGCCTCGGGCACGATGTTCTACGAAAAGATCATCCAGTCCTTCGCCAGCCTCACCGAAAAGAAGCGGGCACTGCGCGTCGTCTACGACGTCGAGCGGGAAATCTCGCACTATCTGCTCACCGTCACCATCATCAACACCGGCCTCGGCACGGTCATCGGCCTCGGCCTGTGGGCGCTCGGCATGCCCAATCCGTTGGTCTGGGGCGCGGCGGCCGCCCTGCTCAATTTCCTGCCCTATGTCGGGGCCATGATCACGCTTGTCCTGGTCACCGTCATCGCGCTCATCACCTTCGACACGATCGCCTATGCGCTGTTGGCGCCTGCTTTCCTGGTTTTGTGCGACATCATCGAAGGCCAGTTCGTGACGCCGATGGTGGTCGGGCGGCGGCTCGAGATCAACGCCGTGGCGATCTTCATCGCCATCGCATTCTGGTCATGGCTGTGGGGCTTCGTCGGCGCGCTGATGGCGGTGCCGCTGCTGGTCGTCGTCAAGGTGTTCTGCGATCATTTCGAGAGCCTCAGCCATGTCGGCAACTTTCTCGCCGCCCAACACACCGCGGTCGTTGAGGACGAAGCCGACGAGCAGGACGCCGCGGCAGCCGGATAACCGGCGCACGGTTTGCGACGGCGGGATCGAATGCCTATATCCGGCCGATCAGTGCCCGGTGCCCTTCCCGATGAACGACGTTCCCTTCGACCTCGACGCCTATTTCGCCCGGATCGGCCATGCCGGTTCCGGGCACGCTTCGCTCGACACGCTGAAGACGCTTCATTTCCTGCATCCGCAGGCGATCCCGTTCGAGAATATGGATCCGTTTCTGGGACGCCCGGTCCGATTGGATGTCGCCTCGCTGCAGGGCAAGATCGTCCTTGGTGGGCGTGGCGGCTATTGCTTCGAGCACAATCTCGTCTTCATGCACGCGCTGAAGGCGCTCGGCTTCAAGGTCGGCGGCCTTGCCGCGCGTGTGCTTTGGGGTCAGAGCGAGGACGCCATCACGGCGCGTAGCCACATGCTTTTGCGCGTCGAACTTGACGGCCACACCTATATCGCCGACGTCGGATTCGGCGGCCTGACGCTTACGGCGCCGCTGCTGCTGAAGCCCGGCCGGGAACAAAAAACGCCGCACGAGACATTTCGCATCGTCGAGGCCGGCGATCATTTCCGCCTGCAGGCCTTGATCGGCGGCGACTGGCGCTCGCTATATCGCTTCGACCTGCAGCCGCACTATGAGGTCGACTATTCCGTCGCCAATTACTTCCTGTCGAACAACCCGGCATCGCATTTCCTCACTTCCGTCATAGCGGCCCGCGCCGCACCCGACCGGCGCTATGCGCTGCGCGGCGATCGCCTATCGATCCATCACGTCGATGGCCGCACCGAGCAGAAGCAGATCGCCACCGCCGCCGAACTTGCCGACACGCTGGAAGGCCAACTCGGCATCACCATTCCCGACCGCGAGGCCTTCGAGGCCCAGGTGCGCGAGAAGAAGATCGTGGAGACCAGTATATGACCGAACTGTCCGTTCTCGACCTGTCGCCGATCGTCGAAGGCAGCGATGCCTCGCAATCGCTCGCCAATTCGCTCGATCTCGCCCGCCACGCCGAGCGGCTGGGCTACAAGCGCTACTGGCTGGCCGAACATCACAATATGCCGGGGATCGCCAGTGCGGCCACATCGGTCGTCATCGCCCATGTCGCCGGCGGCACCAAAACCATTCGTGTCGGCGCCGGCGGCATCATGCTGCCCAACCATGCGCCGCTGGTGATCGCCGAGCAATTCGGCACGCTCGCCGCCCTGTTTCCTGGCCGCATCGACCTTGGCCTCGGTCGCGCTCCCGGCACCGACATGAACACGGCGCGCGCGCTGCGGCGCAATCTCGAGGCCGGCGCCGACAATTTCCCGCAGGATGTCGTCGAACTGATGGGCTATTTCCTGCCGGCCGAGGAAGGCCAGCGTCTGCGTGCCGTGCCCGGCGAGGGCCAGACGGTGCCGATCTGGATTCTCGGGTCGAGCCTCTACGGCGCGCAGCTCGCCGCCATGCTCGGCCTGCCCTACGCCTTCGCCTCGCATTTCGCGCCGGCGGAACTCGATCATGCGCTGGACATCTACCGCTCGCGCTTCCAGCCGTCGGAGCAGCTCGAAAAGCCGCATGTCATGCTCGGCCTCAACGTCTTCGCGGCACCCACCGACGCAGAGGCGCGGCTGCTGTTTACCTCGCTGCAGCAGGCCTTCGTCAATCTGCGCACCGGCAGGCCCGGAAAATTGCCCCCCCCGGTCGAGAACTATGACCGGGATCTCGACCCGATGGCCAAGTCCATGCTCAGCCAGGCGCTGTCCTGCGCCGTCGTCGGCTCACCGGAAACAGTCCGGCAAGGCATCGATGCGTTCGTGCGACGCACCGGCGCCGACGAGCTGATGGTCACGGCGCAGATATCGGACCACGCCGCCCGCGTGCGCTCCTTCGAGATTTTGGCCGAGGCGCACAGATCGTTGTCGCAAGCGGCCTGAAACAGGCGGCCTGGAGCTTTTGCCGACGTCGATGCTCTGCTAAGTGCGGGGTATCCTTCGCAACAGCGAGCCCTGCCTTGCCCCATGATCTCGATATACGCGAGCAGTTTGCCATCGACCTGGCGCGGCGCGGCGGCGAACTCGGCCTGAGATATTTCCGCGATCTCGACAGCCTGACCATCGAGAGCAAGGGCCATCAGGACCTGGTCTCGCAGGCCGACCGCGAGGTCGAGCTGTTCATCCGCGCTGCAATCGCCGCCGACTATCCGCAAGACGGCATTATCGGCGAAGAGCACGCCTCGGTCGCCGGCTCGACCGGCCATGCCTGGGTCATAGACCCCATCGACGGCACCGCCAATTTCGTACGCGGCATTCCGGCCTGGTGCGTGGTGATCGCTTGCGCAAGGAATGGCGAGACGATCGTCGGCGTCATCCACGAGCCGTCGACCGGCGAGACCTTCCACGGAAGGCTGGGCGGCGGCGCCTTCGTCAACGGCAAGCCGATCAAAACGAGCGCGGCCACCAGCCTGCAAGAGGGCTCGGTGGGCACCGGCTTCTCAAACCGGGCCGAAGCCGAGAACATCGCCGTGCTGATCAAGAAGATCCTGGCCGAGGGCGGCGTCTTCTTCCGCAACGCGTCAGGCGCGCTGATGCTTGCCTATGTCGCCTCGGGCCGGCTGCTTGGCTATGTGGAGGAACACATGAACCCTTGGGACTGCCTCGCCGGCATGCTGCTGATCGAGGAGGCCGGCGGCACTGTGCTGAAGGCGGATCCGAAGACAGTGCTGCAGAAAGGGACACAGATTATCACCGGCGGCAAAGGCGTCTTTTCGAAGCTGCAGGAACTGTGTTCCGGTGTCTTCACGCCCTGATCAAATCCCGGGAATTGCCCGAAAACCGCTTCACACTTTCGGCATGCTCAGGCGCTCACGCTCTGCACCACTGTCCCCAGCGGGCGGCATGAATTGCGGATCATCAAACGGCCCTTGAGGACGAGCTTGCGTGGCGGCGCGTCCCTGTTGCCGGCGAGACGGTCGAGCAGCAGATTCGCCGCCTGTTCGCCGATCGCCTGCACCGGCTGCGCCACCGTCGTCAGTTGCGGCTGGAACACGTCGGACCAGGGAAAATCGTCGAAGCATGCTACCGAAATGTCCTCCGGACAGGACAGGCCGATGTCGCGGATCGCCTTCATCGTGCCGATCACCATCGGGTTGTTGGCCGAGAAGATGGCGCTTGGCCGGTCATGCAGCGACAGCAGCTGCATGGTTGCGTTGTAGCCGTCGATCTCATGGAAATTACCGGAACGAACCAGTTCCTCGGCCACCGGCAAGCCGGCGGCCTGGAGCGCCTCGCAATATCCGGTCATCCGGTCATGCATGGGTGAAATATCCGAGGTGCCGGTAATGTAGCCGATCCGCCGATGGCCGAGATTGATCAGATAGCTGATGGCGTCGAACACCGCGCGCTCGTTGTCGAGAACCACGGCGTCGGTGTCCACGCCCTCGCACAGACGGTCCAGCAACACGACCGGCACATTGGCGTCGACGACGATCCGCTCGAGGATCGCGCCGTCACCGACGCGCGCCACGATAAGCCCGTCGACCATGCGGTCGAGCAGCAGCCTGATCTGGTCGTCCTGGGTGTTCAAATCCTCGTCGGTGCAGCACAGCATGACGGCATAGCCGGCGCGGTCGAAGGCCTGCTGGATCACCGAAACGACGGCGGTGAAGAATGGGTTGGTGATGTGCGGGACGGTCAGGCCGATGGTGCGGGTGGTGCCCATCTTCAGGCTGCGGGCGATGGCGTTGCGCTTGTAGCCGATATCGCGGATTGCCTGTTCGATACGCTGGCTGAGTTCCGGGCTGACGGTCGCCGTGCCGTTGATCAGCGCCGACACGGTGGCGACCGAGACACGCGCGGCCTCCGCCACGTGAAACATGGTGGGCGCGGTGGATTTGCGCTGTTTTTTTCGCCCTGACGCTGTCATTTTCGAAACGTTTCGTCCCCCCTCTGCCGCCAATACGTACGGAATCCTGTCTTTTTAAGCAAGAATCGAAATGCATCAAACTTCTGGCACCTGATATCGGCTTGACACTATCGAAACGTTTAGATTAGCGTTTGCCTGGAGTTGACGACGACGGAAGGGAGGCCGCCATTGTCATGCAAGAGAGCAGTTCCCCTTCTTCGACGCGCAATGCGGCATCGGATCGGCCGGACATCGTTCTGAGCGCCGAGCGCATTTCCAAGAGCTTTGGCGGCATCGCCGCGCTCGTCGATGTCGGCTTCGAACTGCGACGCGGCGAGGTCCATGCCCTGATGGGCGAGAACGGCGCTGGCAAATCGACGCTGATGAAGATTCTCTCCGGCGTCTATACCGGCTATGAAGGCACGGTCAGCGTCGATGGCCGGCCGGTCGGCTTCGCCGGCGTGCGCGACGCCGAGGATGCCGGCATCGCCATCATCCACCAGGAACTCAACCTGGTGCCGGAGCTCAGCGTCGCCGACAACATCTTTCTCGGCCGTGAAAAGCTGATCGCCGGGCTGATCGTCGACCGCAAGGCGAGCAGCCGCGCGGCAAGCGCCCTCCTGCAGCGGCTCGGCATCGAACTCGATCCGGACGCTCGCGTCGGTGCCTTGCGCGTCGGCGAACAGCAACTGGTCGAGATCGCCAAGGCGCTGTCGATGTCGGCGCGCATCCTGATCATGGACGAGCCGACCTCGGCCTTGTCGCCGGCCGAATGCCAGCGGCTGTTCCGCATTATCGGCCAGCTTGCCGATAGCGGCGTCACCATCGTCTACATTTCGCACCGCATCGACGAGGTGATGCATTTGGCCGGTCGCGTCACCGTCTTCCGCGACGGACGCCATGTGCTGACGCGGCCGATGGCCGAACTCGACGAAAACGCCATCATTTCGGCGATGGTCGGACGGGACCTGCTCGCATCCTCCCAAGGTGAGCGGGATCCCGGCGGCAGGACCGTGCTTTCGGTCAGCGACCTGTCGCTGTCGAAGCCCGACCGCCAGGGCTGGCGGCAGGTGATCGGCGGCGTCAGCTTCGATCTGGCCGCCGGAGAAATCCTCGGCATTGGCGGGTTGCTGGGCTCAGGCCGCACCGAGATCATGGAAGCTATCTTCGGCTCGAGCGATGGCCGCGCCGGCGGCGAGATCCGGCTCGACGGCCAGCCGGTGGATATCCGTTCGCCGCGCGATGCAAGACGCCTCGGCATCGCGCTGGTGACCGAGGACCGCAAGACGCAAGGCTTGCACCTGCAGGCCTCGATATCGGACAATGTGGCGCTGCCACTGGTCGGCGCGCTGGCGCGCTTCGGCATCCGCTCGCTCGCCGGCGAGCAGGGGCTGGCGCGGCAGGCGGTCAAGGCGCTCGGCATACGCTGCCGCGACATCGACCAGCCCGCCGGCACGCTGTCGGGCGGCAACCAGCAGAAGGTCGTCATCGGCAAGTGGCTGGCGACCAGGCCGAGGGTGCTGTTGCTCGACGAGCCGACGCGCGGCATCGATGTCGGCGCCAAGCGCGAAATCTACGACCTCATCTTCCGGCTGGCGCGCGATGGCCTGGCCATCGCCGTCATCAGCTCCGAGCTGCCGGAATTGCTGCATCTTTCCGACCGCATCCTGGTGATGGCCGACGGCCGCCAGACAGGCATCCTTTCGCGCGACGCGGCGAGCGAGGAGGCCATCATGCGCCTCGCGGCACCGCGCCGGACCCTATCGAGACCCGCCGCATGACCGCACTGAAACTCCTGTCCCGCACCAAGCTCTACTGGGGCCTGATCGCCATCTTCCTGATCGGCGTGCTGGGTTCGCCGGTGAGTTCCAAGGGCAACAACATCTTCCTCTCCTACGGCAATCTGCTCGACGTGCTGCGCCAGGTGTCGACCACCGGGCTGATCGCCACCGGCATGACGGCTGTCATCATCACCGGCGGCATCGACCTTTCCGTCGGGTCGCTGATGGCCATCTGCTCGGTGGTGTGCGCCATGCTGCTGACGGTTCCGGGCGTGACGCCCGGCGTCGTGCTGGGCGTGCCGACCGTCGCGCTGGTCGCGCTGTGCCTCGGCTTCGTCGTCACGCGCTTCATCTTCCTCAATGTGGAGAAGTCGCGCGCCGGCGCGGATGCCGCCGTTCGCGATGTCAGGCTGGACACCGTTCGCGGGCTGGTCACGCCGGCAACCGTCGGCGTCGTCCTGTGCTGTCTTTCGCTGTGGTACCTGTTGCCGCAGATCGAGCCCAAATTCGGCGTTCTCGGCGTGCTGCTGGTGGCGCCCTGCGTCGGCCTGCTGTTCGGCGCCATCAACGGTTTCATCATCGTTGGCGGGCGGCTGCAGCCGTTCATCGTCACGCTGGCGATGATGGTGACGGCGCTCGGCATCGCCCGGCTCACCGCCGGCCAGAACAATGCCGTGCTGCCGGTCTATACCGGTTCCAACGCAACCGCCGATTTCGAGCTGCTGCGCTCGCTGGTGTTCGGCGTCATCCCGATGCCCGGCCTGTTCTTCCTCGGCGCCATCGTCATCTATGGCGCGGTGCTGCGCTTCACGCCCTTCGGCCGCTATGTCTATGCGATCGGCGGCAACGAGGAGGCGGCCAGGCTCTCCGGCATCGCCGCCGGCCGCGTCAAGATCGCCACCTATGCCATATCAGGCCTGCTCGCCGGAATCGCCGCGGTGCTCTACGTGGCGCAGTACCGGCAAGGCAAGCCGGATGCCGGCGCCGGGCTGGAACTCGACGCCATCGCGGCCGTGGTCATCGGAGGCACCAGCCTGATGGGCGGACGCGGCAGCCTGACAGGCACCTTCTGCGGCGTGCTGATCTTCGGGCTGCTGTCCAACATATTGCAGCTCCACAACATCAATTCGAACCTTCAGCTGGTGCTGAAGGGGATGATCATCATCGGCACCGTGCTCGTGCAGGAGCGCAATGCCGGCGATCTCATGGCCTATCTGCGCCTGCCCGGGGCGGCGCACAAGGAAACGGCCGCCGCAAAACGGCCGTCGCAAGAGACACCGTCTCTCAATCTCGGAGGAAACAAGAAATGAAACGACGTGACATGCTGAAGCTTGCCGCACTCGGCGCGGCACTGCTGACCACCACGGCACTGCTGTCCACCGGCCATGCCTTCGCCCAGGACAAGAAGTGGAAGATCGGCTTTTCGCAGGTGACCACCATCGAGCCCTGGCGCGCCCAGTTCAACAAGGACATCATTGCCGAGGCCGCCAAGCATCCGGAGGTCGAGCTGATCATCACCGACGGCGAGGACAAGACGGAGAAACAGGTCGCCGACGTCGAGAACCTGATCCGCCAGGAAGTCGACGCGCTGCTGGTCTCGCCGAAAGAATCCGCCGGCCTGACCGGCGTCGTGCAGCAGGCGATCGACGCCAAGATCCCGGTCTTCGTGCTCGACCGCAATGTCGACACCAAGGACTACACGCAGTTCGTCGGCGGCGACAACAAGCTGATCGGCCGCGCGGCCGGCGAATACGCCGTCGAACTGCTCGGCGGCAAGGGCAAGGCAGCGGGCAATGTCGTCGAGATCTGGGGCGGCATGGGCACCCAGCCGGCGCATGACCGCCATGACGGCTTCCATGAATTCACCGACAAGGAACCGGGCATCAAATATTTGCTCGACCAGCAGTCGGGCGACTGGAAGCAGGACCAAGCCTACAATCTGATGGCCAACGCGCTGAAGACCAACGAGAAGATCGATCTCGTCTACGGCCACAACGACCCGATGGCCTACGGTGCCTATCTGGCCGCCAAGGACGTCGGCCGCGAGAAGGACATCAAGTTCATCGGCATCGACGGCCTGCCCAACGAAGGCGTGCAGATGGTGAACAAGGGCGAGCTGACGGCGACCTTCACCTATGTGACCCCAGGCGCGGAAGGCTTGCGCCAGGCGATCAAGTTCCTCAACGGCGAGAAGGTGGAAAAGACCATCACCTTGCCGACGCAGAAGATCACCAAGGAAAACGCCGCCCAGGTGCTGAAAGACAACGGCCTGTGAGTTTTCGCCGGAGATAAGCGCCGGCCCAAGGTCCAGGTTCTTCGTCCGAGGGACAGCTTGGCACCTTCCTCTCCCCCGTCGATCGGGGGAGAGGAAAGGACCTCGCCGCCGCCGCTCTACGCCAGCTTCGCCAGCAGCTTCATGAAGGTGGCGATTTCCTTGTTCGTGAGCGGCGCCAGCGTTTCCTGTGTGATTTCCCGGGCAAGCGGGATCAGCCGCTCGATCGCGTCGCGACCCTCGGCCGTCAGATTGACCAGCAGCCGCCTTTTGTCGACCTCATGCCGGGACAGCTCGACCAGGCCACGCGCCTTCAGCCGGTCGATGACGCCCTTCACCGTCGCGGCATCCATGGCGATCAACGTGCCAAGCTGGTTCTGCGAGGTCTCGCCGACATCGCGCAGCTTGGCCAGTGCGGCGAATTGCGGCGGCGTCAGATCGGCGATACGAGCGGCGAAGATCGAGACATGGCGCTGGTGCGCCCTGCGCAGGATGAAGCCGACCTGTTCCTGCAGGAGGTAGTCGTGATCGTCGGCCTCTTCGGTCTCGACCAGCTTGAGCAGGTTGTCCTCGCCGCTCACCGCAGCCCGTCCCAGGCTTTTATGTCATCCGCAGCGAGGCCACCCATGCGGTTGTGGACGCGCGGGCCGCAGGTCATGGCAAGGCAGAACAGGATCTCGTCAGGACGCGGGCCGTCGCTGATGCCGACCTCCATGGCGTCGAAATGGCTGCGCACATAGGCGGCGTTGATGTGGCCGAGCGGTACGTCGAGCTTTGATCCGAAGGCGCCGACCTTCTTGGCCGAGGGCACGATCGCCTTGGCATCGCCCAGCCGCTCGCGCATCGCGTAACCGCCGGGTACATGCCACAGCGCGCCGTGTTCCAGCTCGCCTGCGCTGCCGACAATGGCGCCCTTGCCGTAGCCGTCGATCTGTTTCACGTCGCCGCCGAGCGCCGCGATCAGCCGGTCGGCAAGCAGCAGGCCGAGCGGCTTCAGATCGTCCATGGCGCTCTGCAGCTCCTCGACATAGCGCCCGGCGAAAGGGTTCTTGACCACCGCCATGGCGGCGGCACGCCGGCGCGGCACCGCCGCGACCGGTCCGCCGTCGTGAAAAATCTCTTCGCTCAGCACCGCGATCTTGCGGATCGGAAACTCAGGCATGGGCAACTTCCTCCGGTTCATGCTTGTTGGGCGGGCCGAGTGCAACGGAGCCGCTGATACGGGCCTCCCCACCAAGAAACAGCGCCGATGCGGCAATCAGGCCGCGCCGCCGAAAATCTTCGGCGACGGCGAGGCCATTGTCCAGCGCCCGCGCCACCTCGCCAGAGGCAAGCGTGCCGACGCCTTGTGTCACCAGCCGTGCGCCAAGATCGCTGTCGGGCGACAGGTCGCTTGCGGGAGTGCGCCTGATGGCGGGATTGCCGGGCAGGTCGACGGCGTTGGCGATAAGCGTCGCCGCCGCATCTGCCTCGGCGCCGGTGCGCGCGAGCACGGTGACGGCATCGGCAATGCCAAGCGAGAAGGAGCGGCCACGCCAGCCGCTGGTTGCGACACCACGCACCCCATCTTGCGCGCGGATCGTGATCCGGTCGGCCATGCCGTTGCCGGTCCCGGCGACCGCCAAGCCAATCGACGTGGCCTTGTCGAGATGGAGGGCGCTGTCGCCGCCATTGTTGACATAGGCGCGGTCGAGCTTGCGGCCGGCAAGCAGCGCGGCAAGCATTTCGTCGGCTACCGATCCGGCGACGGCGGCCATCGGCGTTATGAAGCATTCCGCCAGGGGCATGACGGCTGCTTCCATGCGGCGCGCCGTCGGGCCGGTGAAGGTTCGCGGCGCCAAGAAAAATGCCGGGAGGCGCAGTTCGGGAAGCTCCTCGACCAACTCGATCAGGATCGTCTGGAAGCGCGCGACGGCTTGGGCATAGGCGGCGCGACACTCGTCAGCCTCGCCAAAGGCCTCGACGATCAGGTCGATCGGCCCATGGCTGAGATGCAGCCGCTTGCCATCCTGCAGCCAATGCGCTTGCGGGCCTTCCATCAGCCGGCCCCATCCGAGCCCGCGCGGCGCAACTGCACCAGCGGCGGCCATGGATTGCTGGCCGGGGCACCCGTGCCGCGTCGGGGATTGAGGTACTCGCCGCCCTTGGCGACAATATCCGCGACGCTGCGGATTTCAGCCTCGTAGCCGCCAAGCCTGACATAGTCGTCGCGACGCAGCGTGAACTCGATCGGCGCCACCAGCGCTGGCGTCGGCACGTAGCCGAAGGCGCCTGGCGGAACCCTGGTGACATCGACCATCAGCGTGATGCCGCCGCCCGGCCAGACATAGACCGGCGCGCCGCCGACCGTGACGTAGGTTTTCAGGCCTTGCACGGAACGGGTGAGATTGACCGGGTTTTCGGTGACGCCGGCACGCAGTGAGCCGCCGGCGCCGCCGATGAACAGCACGGTGCACAAAGCCGGCTCGCAATTGTCCTCGATCAGGTTGACCGATTTTTGCAGCCGCTCCGGAAACGGTTTTTCGACCGGTTTCAAGTCGTCGTCGAGCTCGTAATAGGCGAACTGCTCGCCGGTGGTCGAAACCATCAGCAGCGACAGGCCCGGCCGCGCGCCCTTCTTGGCGTTCCATTCGCCGAGGATCGACAGCGGATCTGAAATGCTGGTGCCACCCCAGCCGAGGCCGGGCTCGGAGACCTTGAAATAGCGGCCCGGCGTCGAGCGGCGGCCGACGATCTTGATACCGGTATCCTGCCAGCCCAGCACCTTGCCGGCCTGGTGTTCGGAAACGACGCCGGTAATGTGGTCGTCGACCACCACCACCTCGTCGACCAGCCCGCGCCATTGCGTGGCGAACATGCCGATGGTGGCCGAGCCGCAGCCGACGCGCATGCGATGTTCCTGCTTGCCGTCGATGACGGGTGGTTTGCCGGCTTCGACAATGACCGTGGCGCCGCCGTCGATGGTGAGTTCCACCGGTTTGCGGTTGCACAGGTTGAGCAGCGCATCGCAGGTGGCGCGGCCTTCCGCCTTGGAGCCGCCGGTCAGATGATGCACGCCGCCCAGCGACAGCATCTGCGAGCCATATTCTCCCGTCGTGACATGGCCGATGGCTTCGCCCTCAGCCCGCACAACAGCTGTTTCGGGTCCGATATGACGGTCGGTATCTATCTTCACCTTGACGCCGCAATAGGAGAAGATGCCTTCGGTCACCACGGTGACGAGATCGACGCCTTCCACTTTCTGGCTGACGATGAAGGGAGCGGGCTTGTAGTCGGGATAGGTTGTGCCGGCGCCGATTGCGGTGACGAAGCGGCGGCCGGTGTTGATGAGTTCGCCATCCCACTGCTCGCCCTCGGCGACAAAGGGGACAATGGCGGCCCCGGTCTCGGCCGCATGGTCGAGGATGGTCAGCGGGTCCATGCGCACGATGCGGCCCGCGATATTGCCATAGCGGTCGCAGGCTCCGGTGCGTCCGTCAGCGATGTAGCACATGACGGGACAGGCATCGCAGCGGATCTTTTCCGCCACCAGCTTCTCGCCGGGATCATGGGTTTCGAAACGCTCGGCAAGCTCGCTCATGCGCGTGCCTCCTTCTCGCGGATGGCCGCCAGGATGCGGCTTGGCGTTGCCGGCACCTTGGTGACCAGCACGCCGGTGGCGTGACGAATGGCATTGAGGATCGCCGGCGCCGTCGGGATCAGCACGTGCTCGCCCAGGCCCTTGGCGCCGAACGGCCCTTCGGGATCGGGCACCTCGACAAGGATGGTCTCGATCGGCGGCACGTCGCCGATGGTCGGGATGAGATAGTCATGCAAATTCTCGGTGCGGCCGGGGATGTATTCTTCCATCAGTGCCATGCCGATGCCTTGCGCGATACCGCCCTCGATCTGGCCCTCGACCAGCAGCGGGTTGATCGCCTTGCCGACATCGTGCGCGGCGATGATCCTGATCAGCGTGACCGTGCCGAGCCTGAGGTCGACCTCAAGTTCGGCGATCTGCGCGCCATAGCCATAGACCGCATAGGGTTTGCCCTGGCCCTTAGCATCGAGCGGCAGCGTTGGCGGGTCGTAGGTCTCCTCGGCACGGAAGACGAAGCCGTCCGTATCCACGCCGAGCGCGGCAAGATCGATGCTTCGTGTCGCCTCGCCTTCGCGGATGACGATCGCCGGGCCATCCAGTTCAAGCGAAGCCTTGTCCGAGACATTGGCAAAGCGCAGGATCTTCTCGCGCAGGGCGCGTCCTGCCTTCTCGGCCGCCTTGCCGGTGACGAAGGTCTGGCGCGAGGCCGAGGTCTTCCCAGCATCGGGACTGATCGCCGTATCGGCGCTCTTCAGCCGGAATTTTTCCAGCGGCAGGCCGAGCGCGTCGGCGCAGATCTGCGTGATGACGGTGTTGGACCCTTGGCCGATATCGACCGCGCCCTGATGCAGGATGACCGCGCCGTCAGCCGCGATGCCGACCCGGATGGTCGACGGATTGGGCAGCGAGGTGTTGCCGCAGCCATACCAGCACGAAGCGACACCGACGCCGCGTTTCCTGTCCAGGTTGGCGCTGTTGAAAGCGTCGGCATCGGCCGTCGCCCGCGCCCAATGCGGCCGCAACGCTTCGAGGCATTCGGCGATGCCGACGCCGGACTCCAGGAGCTGCCCGGTAACCGTTTCGGATCCGTTCCGAAGGCAGTTCTTCAGCCGGAAATCGAGCCGATCGATACCGAGTTTGCCGGCGAGCTCGTCATAGAGCGTCTCTTGCATGATCGTCGCCTGAGGCACACCGAAGCCACGGAAGGCGCCGGCAATCGGCCCATTTGTGTGGATGGCGCGGCCCTCGGCGCGGTAATTCGGCGTGAAATAAGGACCGGAGGCATGCACCGGCACGCGGTTGGCGACCGTCGGCCCCCAGCTCGCATAGGCGCCGGTGTTGAAATCGCCTTCGAAGATCATGCCTGTGACATGGCCCTCGGCATCCGCGCCGACGGTGGCCTTCATCCGCGCCGGATGGCGCTTGGTGGTCGACATCATGGATTCGTTGCGGGTGTAGGCAAGGGCCGCGGGCCGCCCGGTCTTCAGCGCGACAAGGCCGATCAGCGGCTGCAGGGAAACGTCGAGCTTGGAGCCAAAGCCACCGCCGGTCGCGGTCGGCACGATGCGCACCTTGTCGACGGCAAGGCCGAGCACTTTCGCCGTGTCGTCACGATCCATGTAAGGCGCCTGCGTACAGGCGACGACGACGAGCGTGTCGCCGTCGAGATATGCATAGCCGGCTTCCGGCTCGATATAGGCGTGCTCGACATAGGAGGTGTCGATCGTATCGCTCGCGATGAACGCCGCATCGGCAAGTGCCGACTCGGGATCACCACGTTCGACGAAGCCCTTGGTCAGCAAATTGGCCGGGCGGTTTTCATGGATCAGCGCCGCACCTTCGGCCTGCGCATCGCCGGGCTGGAGAACATGCGGCAGTTCGGTCCAGCGGACGGGGAAATCCGACAGGTCGAGATCTAGGATCGCCTCGCGCTCGCCGGCGACCAGCGCGACAGCCTCGCCGCGAAGCCGGGCAAAGCCCTCGGCCAACGCCGGCTGGTCGGCGAACGGGCCGATAACGCCGAAGCAGTTTTTTCCCGGGATATCGGCTGCCGTGAAAACGCCCGTGATACCGGAATGGCTGCTTGCCCAGCCATCGATGTCGCCGAAGGCGAAGCCGGCATGATGATGCGGCGAGCGGATTACCAGCACCGCAAGCGCTTCGGCCGGAAAGGAATCGCCGCCGAATTTCTCGGCACCGGTCACCTTTGGCACACCGTCGAGCCTGACCGGTGACGCGCCGATGGCTTGGCCGGACCGAGGCAGACGGAAGTCCAGGCTCGCGGCCTGGAGGGAAGCCTCCATCACCGCGGTGATGATCTTGCGGTAGCCGGTGCAGCGGCAGAGGATGCCGCCCAACGCATCCTGCACCTCGGTCTCGGTCGGCCTGGGTTTCGTGTCCAGCAGCGCTGACGCCGCGACCAGCAGCGCCGGCGTGCAGATGCCGCATTGCGCGGCGCCATGCGCCAGGAACGAGGCTTGCAGCGCCGACAGGCGCCCATTGGCGAGGCCCTCGACCGTCGTCACCATAGTGCCGGAAGCGGAGGCCGCCGACATCAGGCAGGCGCAGACGGGGTCGCCGTCGACCAGCACCGTGCAGGCGCCGCAGTCGCCGGCGTCGCAGCCGACCTTTGTGCCGGTCAGCCGCAATTCGTCACGCAGCACCGAGGACAGCCGGCGCAGCGGCGGCACGTTGACCGAGACGGCGGCGCCATTGACCGCGAAGGCGATATCGGCGCGTTCCATGCTCATGCGGCCACCTTGTCGTCCGTGGGCCTGCCCGCGGCCTCAAGCGCGGCGCGCGCAACGATCTCGCGCACCGCGTCGAGCCTGTATTCGGCGCTGCCGCGCACGTCGGCGATCGGCTGCAGCTCAGCCATCGGCGCAGACCGGACCGCAGCAACAAGCCCGGCGTCCAGGGGAAGCCCGAGCAGCGCCGCCTCGACACCGGCAAGCCGCCTCGCCACGGCGGAACACGAGCCGACGGCGACGGCCGCCTGCGCGACGGTGCCATTCTCGGCAACCAGACGCACCGCCACCATGGCAATGGAA
Source organism: Mesorhizobium sp. B2-5-7 (assembly GCF_006440875.1). NCBI lineage: Bacteria > Pseudomonadati > Pseudomonadota > Alphaproteobacteria > Hyphomicrobiales > Phyllobacteriaceae > Mesorhizobium > Mesorhizobium sp. B2-5-7. Next base: position 396,660 of record NZ_VFUO01000003.1, read on the forward strand.
ATAACGAGATAGCGCCGCGCCCCGAGCTTGACGAAGGCCGATGTGCCGGCGGGCTTCGGCACGTGGATGGCCGTCAGCATCTCGCCAGGCCGCAAGGCCGTACGGCGATTGCCGAGGATGAACGCCGACAAGGGCAGACGGCGCGTCGCCGCCGCCGAGCGCAGCTCGACCTCGGCATCAAGGACCAGCAGCCCCGGCACACCGTCGGCGGCCGGCGAGGCGTTGCAGAGATTGCCGGCGACCGAGGCGACGTTCTGGATTTGTGGTGAACCCACTTCCCGCGCGGCCTGTTTCAGCGCCTCGAAGGCCGGTGGCAAGGGATGGCGGATGATGTCGGTCCATGTCGTGCGCGCGCCGATGATCCAGTGGCTGCCGGTCTCGGCGATGCCGCGCAGCGCTGTCAGGCCATTGATGTCGAGGACATTGTCACGAAATGGTTTGCTGCCCTGCACCGGATAGAAATCCGTACCGCCCGCAAGGATACGCCAGACGCCCCCGCCAAGCAGCGCGAGCGCTTCGTCGACCGTGGTGGGTTTCGCGTAACGGATCACGCTTTCCTTCCCAATAAGGTGGGCCTTCCCAATAAAATGGGCTTTGCCCGAACTGGCCCTCCCGAGGCGCTTGCCCAAGGAAGTCTTTACCGGCCTCGACCGGTAAATTCATTCGTATGCAAATGATATCAAGACGGCGGAAATTGTCAAAGCCAGAGTTTGCGCCGGCATACGTCCGGCTGGCATCGCCACGCATTTGTTATGCCGCTGGAGGTTGACGCGGACCGCCATCTGGTCAAGTTTCTCCTCCAGTCGCGCCAGCGGCTTTTTCTTTCGCCGGGTGCCTCGTTCGGAGCCCGACCCCAGCCTGACAGGAAGGAAGCCCATGGCCGACGAAGCGCTCGTTGTCATCGACCTGCAGAACGACTTTTGCCCGGGCGGCGCGCTGGCCGTTGCCGGCGGCGACGAGATCGTGCCGCTGGTCAATGACATGATCCGGCGAACAGACCATGTCGTGCTGACACAGGACTGGCACCCCGCCGGCCATTCCAGCTTCGCCTCCAGCCATCCGGGATCGCAGTCCTATTCGACGATCGAGATGCCCTATGGTCCGCAGACGCTGTGGCCGGACCATTGCATCCAGGGCAGTCTCGGCTCGGATTTCCATTCCGGACTTGCCTGGACCAAGGCCGAACTCGTCATCCGCAAAGGCTTTCGCTCCGCCATCGACAGCTATTCCGCCTTCTTCGAGAATGATCACGCGACGCCCACGGGGCTCGCCGCCTATCTGCGGGAGCGCGGCATCGACACACTGACCCTGGTCGGCCTGGCGACCGATTTCTGCGTCGCCTTCTCGGCGCTGGATGCGGTCAAACAAGGGTTTAGAACCACGGTCAGGCTCGATGCCTGCCGTGGCATCGATCTCAACGGATCGCTCGAGACAATGCTGGCGAAGATGCGCGATGCCGGCGTGACGCTCGAAGATCACACTTCGGGCTGACTCGTGGGGGGTAGAAGGGGATACTTGCCGATAGCGACCGGGGCGGGCGGCGCGCTCATCGTCGCGATGCTGTTGCCAGCCCAGGCCTTCGCGGCCGAAGAGCACGGCCTGCCTGGCGGCGCGATGTCGCTGTGGTGGGCCTTGCCGTTTGCCGGGCTGCTGTTGTCGATCGCGACCGGTCCGCTGCTGTTCCACCATGTCTGGGAACACCACTACGGCAAGATCACGGCCTTGTGGGCGGCGCTGGTGATCGTGCCGCTCGCGACTGCCTTCGGTGCTCCCGCGGCAACCGAGGCAGTGCTGCACGCGCTGCTCACCGAATACATGTCGTTCATTGTCCTGCTGTTTGCGCTCTATACGATTTCAGGCGGCATCCTGCTTGCCGGCAACATCCACGGCACACCGCTGGTCAATGCCGGGCTGCTGATCGTCGGGGCGCTGCTGGCCTCTGTGATCGGAACGACGGGCGCCTCGATGATCCTGATCAGGCCGATCCTGCGCGCCAACGACAACAGGCCTTTCAATGCCCATGTCGTCATCTTCTTCATTTTCCTGGTGTCCAACATTGGCGGTTCGCTGACGCCGCTCGGCGACCCCCCGCTGTTCGTCGGCTTCCTGCGCGGCGTCGATTTCTTCTGGACGACCACCAACCTCTACCGGGAGACGCTGTTCGTTGGCGTCGTCGTGCTGGCGGCGTTCCTGGCGATCGACCTCATCCTGCACCGGCGCGAGGCCGGCGCACCGAAGATCAAGGATCCGACACCCGATACGACGGTGCGCCTGCGCGGCCTGGCCAACCTCCCGCTGCTGGCCGGCGTGATCGGGGCCATCCTGCTGTCGGCGGCGTGGAAGCCGGGCGTGAGTTTTTCCGTGTTCGGCGTCGGTCTCGAACTGCAGAACCTGGTCCGCGACGCGATCATCCTCGCGCTGGCCCTGCTATCGCTTCCGCTCTCCTACAAGAGCCACCGAGAAGCGAACGGCTTCAACTGGGGTCCGATCGCGGAAGTGGCCAAACTGTTCGCCGGCATCTTCATCTGCATCGTCCCGGTCGTCGCCATTTTGAGGGCCGGCCACAACGGTGCGCTGGCGCCGCTGGTCGCGCTCGTCACCTCGGCGCAAGGCACGCCCAACGACCTCGCCTATTTCTGGCTGACCGGTGCATTGTCGTCCTTCCTCGACAATGCACCGACCTATCTGGTGTTTTTTGAGCTGGCGGGCGGCGATCCCCGCCACCTGATGACGGAGTTCGCCTCGACGCTTGCCGCGATCTCGGCCGGCGCCGTGTTCATGGGCGCCAACACCTATATCGGCAACGCACCCAACTTCATGGTCTATGCGATTGCCAGACATCGCGGCGTCAAGATGCCGGGCTTCTTTGGGTATATGCTGTGGTCCGGGCTGGTGCTGGTCCCGACCTTCTTGGTCGCGGGTTTTCTGTTTTTCGGTTGATCAACCCACGCCGACATAGCGCCGGACCGCCGAGGGGTCGACGCGCAGGGCCTCGACATCGACCGTCTCGCGGTTGCGGCCGTTTTCGATGAAGCAGACACGATCGGCGACCGACAGCACGGCATCGACCCGCTGTTCGACCAGGATGGTGGAGACATCCATCTCGCGCAGCTTCGACACCGTCTCGCGAATCCTGGCGATCATCGACGGCATCAACCCTTCGGTCGGTTCGTCGAGCAAAAGCACCTGCGGCTCAAGGCAAAGCGCGCGCGCCATGGCCAGCATCTGCTGCTCGCCGCCGGACAAGGTGCCCGAGCGCTGCCGCAGCCGCTGACGCAGCAGCGGGAAGAGGTCGAGAACGTTCTCGCGCGTCGCCTTGCCCTTGCCGCGCGCCATCAGCCCGATCTCGATGTTTTCGGCCACCGTCATCTCGGCGAACAGCCGCCTGCCCTGCGGCACGTAGGCGACACCGGCCTTCGGCACTTCATGCGCCGGCAGGCCGGTCAATTCCTGCCCTGCGAGCCTGATCGAGCCGGCACGCGCGGGAACCAGGCCCATGATCGCCTTCAGCGTCGTCGTCTTGCCGGCGCCGTTGCGGCCGAACAGGCACAGCACCTCGCCCTTGTTCAGCACCAGGTCGAGCCCATAGAGCACCTGGACCTCGCCATAGAAGCAATCGAGCCCGGAAATCGTCAGCGCTTCGACCGTGCTCGCCTCCGTCATGGCGCCGTTCCCAGATAGGCTTCCTGAACCGCAGCGTTCTCGCGGATCGCCTCGGGCGTGCCCTCGGCCAGGATCCTGCCGGCGTTGAAGACGGTGATGCGATCGGCAAGCTGCATCACGACCGGCATGTTGTGCTCGATCAGCAGCACGGTGGCGTTCTTGGCGATGTCGCGCACGAGTTCGATGAAATTGTCGATCTGGCTGTCGGCCAGACCTTGCGTCGGCTCGTCGAGGATCAGCAGGCGCGGTTTCAGCGCCAGGCCCATCGCCACCTCGAGCAATCGTTGATGGCCGTAGGACAATTGCCCGGCCGGCATATGGGTGCGGTCGGCCAGCCCTGTACGTTCAAGCGCAGAGATGACGCCGGCACGCAGCTCAGCCTTCGAGCGGCGATCGCTGAGCGTGAGCTGCACCGGCAGCGCGACATTGTCATAGACGCTGAGATTGGCAAAGACGCTGGTGATCTGGAAGGTGTAGGCGATGCCCCGGCGGACCCTGGCATAGGTCGGCAGGCCGGTGATGTCGGCACCGTCGAAGACGATCGCTCCCGAAGACGGCTGGATGCGGCCGCTGATCAGACTGACGAAGGTTGTCTTGCCGGCGCCGTTCGGACCGATGACGGCGCGGATCTCGCCCGGCATCAGGGTGAAGTCGACATTGTCGACCGCACGCAGGCCGCCGAAGCTGCGCGACAGGCCCTTGGTGGTCAGCAGCGGCGTCATGGCAGCCATCCAAGCCAGCGCCGGCGGATGGTGCCGAGAATGCCTTTCGGGAAAAACAGCACCAGCAGAATGAGTGCCATGCCGACGATCAGCAGGTAGGCCGACGTGTAGCCGCTGGTGACGTCGATGACATAGTACATGAACAGCGTGCCGATCAGTGGTCCAAGCGTTGTGGCCGCACCGCCGAGCAGCACCCACAGCAGCGGCAGGATCGAATACTGTACCGAGGCGAAACTCGACCCGACATAGCCGAACAGCAGCGCGTAGGCGGCGCCGGACGCCGCGCAGATCGTGCCGGAGACGATAATGGCGGCAAGCTTGTTGGAGAAGGTGTCGTAGCCCAGCATCTTCGTGCGTTCCTCATTCTCCCGGATCGCGATCAGCACGCGACCGTATCTGGACCGGACGACGGCAAGCGTGATCAGCAGCACGAGCGAAAACAAGCCGAGCGCCGTCATGTAGCGTACGGTCGGGTTGGTGAGATCGAGCGAGGTGGCGCCGAGATTGAGGACACGCGCCGGCTGCGGCACGACCTGACCCTGATCGCCGCCGGTCCAGGCCGCGAAATAGAGGATGGCCAGATAAAACACCTGCGCGAACATCATGGTGACGATCATGAAGGCCACGCCCGTGGTGCGCAGCGCCAGGAGGCCGATCACCAGCGCCAACGCCGCGCCGCAGGCAATGCCGGCGAGGAACGCCAGAGGCACGCTCCAGCCGAGCTGGATGACGGCAAGGCCGGCGCCGTAAAGCCCGGCGCCGAAGAACATCGCATGGCCAAGGCTGAGCAGGCCGACATAGCCGAACAGCATGTTGTAGCCCATGGCGAAGACCGCCAGCACCATGATGCGGGCGAGCAGGCCGTGGTAATAGTCCGGCAAGAGGAAGCTCAGCATGAAGAGCAGGGCAATCACGCCGAGATGCAGCGCATAGGCCTTTGCCGGCGAAGCTTCGCTCATCGCGATGCCGTCCCGAACAGGCCTTGCGGCCGGAACACCAGCACCATGGCGACCAGCAGCGTGGCGATGATCTTGGCCAGCGTCGGCGAGAAGAACATCGAGATGATGCCATCGGAGAGGCCGATCAGCACGGCGGCGACGACCGTGCCGCGCAACGAGCCGAGGCCGCCGATGATGACGACGATGAAGGACAAGAGCAGCGGATCCTGACCCATCAGGTAGTGCGCCTGGCTGATGGGCACGATCAGCACCGCGGCGATCGCCGCCAGCATGGCGCCGAGCGCGAAGACGCCGCCATAGACGCGGCCGACCGGGATGCCGAAGGCCTGCGCCGTCTCGCTGTCATACTGCGTGGCACGCATGATGAGGCCGATCCTGGTGCGCGTCAGCACCAGCCATGTCGCGATAAGCAGAAGAGCGGATGCGGCGATGATAGACAGCTTGTAGCCGGAATAGCCGAACCACGGCAGAAGGATGCGATAGCTGAACGGCGGCTCCACGGGCCGCGCTTCGGGGCCATAGAAGGTCAGCGCCAGCTGCTGGATGATGTAGAGCATGCCGATGGTGGCGACGATGGTGGCTTCCGGATTGTAGTTGAGCCGGCTCAGCACCAGCCGTTCGGCGACCAGCGCGATGGCGCCGACGATCAGCGGCGCGATCACCAGCGCCGCCAGGAAGCCAAGAGCCGGATGGCCGCCAATTGCCGATGTGATCGCCCAGGCAAGCACGGCGCCCAGCATGAAGAACTCGCCATGGGCGACGTTGACGACACGCATGACGCCGAACACCAGCGACAAGCCCAGCGCCGTCAACGCCAGCACGGCCGAGGTGACGAGGCCTTCAAGGGTTGCGAGGAGAAGGTGGGGTCCAAAGTGCATTTGTTATGCACCAACGGATGCGCGAGGCACCCCCCTCTGCCCTGCCGGGCATCTCCCCCGCAAGGGGGGAGATTGGATGTCCTCGCTGGTTTCGCCAATCATCAACGCGGGCAGATGGGCGCTGCCATACGAACTGCCGATCTCCCCCCTTGCGGGGGAGATGGCCGGCAGGCCAGAGGGGGGTGCCTTGGCGCTCACGTTGGCTGCTGGAATGAGCTCACAGCGCCTGCGTCGTGTAATCCCCTTCGGCCTCGTAAAGCCCGTCCTCGATCTTGGTCTTGTGCACGACCTTCAGCTTGCCGCCCTCGACCTTGGAGATGTTCTGGATGCCAAAGCACTGGTGGATCTTGCCATTGAAGGTTTTTGGCCCCTGCGGATGCTCCGGGCCTTCGGCGAATTCCTTCAGCGCCTCGGTCGCCTCGACCAGCTTGGCGCGGTCTTCCGGCCCTTTGTAGCCGGCGTCTTCCATCGCCTTCTTGACGACGTAGAGCGTTTCCCAGCAGCCGAACATGTGCGCGGCGGTGGAGACATCCTTGGCGTCGCCGACGGCGGCGCCATTGTCGTCGATGCCGACAGCGGCCCGATAGGCCTTCTGCGCTTCGGTGTCGTCGGGCTGGGCGTAGCGCGGCGAGCCTTCCCAGAAATGGCTGCCGTCGAGGAATTCGAGGCCGGGACTGTTGATGTCCACGGCTTCCAGCGAATCGATGAAGCCGAAGAGTTGCGGCCGGTTGGAACCGTAGAACTCGCCGAGTTCCTTGACGAAGGTGAGCACCGCCGGGCCGACCATGACGTGGTAGATCACCTCGGTCTCGGGCGGGATCTGCGGGAAGTACTTGGTGAAGGACGATTCCGTCGGCGGAATGGCGATCTGCGCGATCACCTCGGCGCCTTGCGCCTTCAGCGCGGGCGGCAGGTAGTCGCGATGGTCGTAGCCGAAGGCGAAATCGGGGAATATCTGCGTCACCTTCTTGCCGGCATTGGCCGCGATCCATGGCGCCATCGACTGGATCTGGCTCTTCACGTCGGTGATGCCGGGCTGGAAGACGTAGCGGTTGAGCTTGGTCGAGGCGACGTGGTGACCTTCGCTGACGACGAAGTAGGGCATCTTGTTTTCGCCGGCGGCAGGCGCCGATCCGATGACGACATGCGAGAACAGCGTACCGAAGACGATGTCGGTCTTGTGCTGGGTGGCGAACTTGCCGACCACTTCGGCGCCGCGGCCGGGATCGGTGCCGTCATCCTCGATGATCACCTCGACCTGGCGGCCATTGATGCCGCCGGCGGCATTGATCGCCTTGATCGCGGCGGCGGTCGTCTTCTCGTACCAGCGGCCATAGGCGGCGCCAATGCCGGTGCGGTGCGACTGGAAGCCGATCTTGATCGGCGCCGAACTCTGTGCCTGGGAGTAGCGGACGAAGCCGGGCGCCATGGCGAGGCCAGCGCCGGCGGCGAGGCCCTTCAGCGTGGTACGGCGGGTGAGTGCGGTTTTGGAGAGATCGAAAAATCCGTTCTTGTCAGTCACGTTCGTTCCCCTGTTTTTGTGTTTTGACCAACGATAAGGCGGCTCGAACATCCTCGGCAAGAGGATGCAAAATTGCATGTGTACAAACTAAATCACCAAAGGCTTGGCCTGGCAAGCAAGCTTTCCGTCGGGGCATGGCTCACAGGAGATGGCTTGTCTCATCCGACTGTCGGCGTGGCAAGCAGCCAGAGACCGAAAATGGTGTAGGCGATCATCAATACGGTGAGCGGAAACTGACTGAGCGCGGCGCGGGCAGGCTGGGGATGCAGGCGCCAGGCAAAGCCGTGCGCGACGAGGACAGCGAGCACATGGCCAACGATGATGGCGCCCGCCTGGACATTCCACAGCCACCATGCCGACGCCGCGCCGGCGACGATGCCGGCCTCGACCTGCATGTCGGTGGTGCCGAACAGGTTCCAGCCAAGCGCGAAGGGATCGGACAGGGAGGCCAGCGCATATTGGCCGTCGACCAGCAGCGCCGTCAGATAATGCGCGACATGGTAGGCGAGCGCGATCGGCACGATCGACCACACCAGCATGCCGGCTGCCTGGGCGAAAGGCTGGCCGCCGCGGGCAAGACGCTGGCCGAGGACGACGGCAAGCAGGAACACCGCCGCGAGCAGCACGAATGTCATAACGAGCCCAAGCGTGCCGCTGCCGATCACGGCCGTGCGGCCCGGAAACTCGAGCGGATTGATGCCGAACAGGCCGAGCCAGGAGAAGGTCTTCGACAGGCCGTCGAAGGAGACCGAGGACAAAGCGAGCAGCAGGAAGGCGATGCCGCTGGCGGGCAGCGGCTGGGCCCGGAGCAGTTTGGCGCCCGGCCAGCACAGCGCAAGACGGCCTTTGTCGCCGCGCTTGATCGGCGCGAAGCGCGCCACCACCGAAAAGAAGATGCCGAGGAATTCACCGCTGCGGCTCCATTTTTCGTAACCGAACACCAGCATGGCCAGCAGGGTGAACAGCCAGTAGAGGCCGGCGGCAAAGGCCAGCCGCGCCGGATCGTCGGGAGCGGGATAGACGAGTTCGAACCAGGCGAAGGCAAAAAACAGCATGACAGCCGGCCAGCAGCCGAGCCATTGCGGAAGTTGCCTGAACCCGTCATCGCTTCCGCCGGTCAGCCGCGACAGTAGCCGCCACGGGCCGTACCAGGGGTTGAGCCACGACCAGATATCGCCGAACACGCCTTGCAGCAGTGTCAGGCCGGCCCATAGCAGCGTCCACACCACCAGTGGCAGCGGGTTGGAGAGCGGGTCGCGGCTGCCTATGAAGCCGGCGGCGAGGAGAATTGCAAAGCCGGCAAAGGAGATCAAGCTGATGGCGGCGCGGACGCTGTCGCCGAAGGCGAATAGCGGCAGGCGTCGGCGCCAGAAACGGTCGAGGGTGTCGGACGGCAGCAATGCCAAGACAAGGAAACTGGCGGCCACGGCGAAAGCGCCGCCGGCGAGATAATAGCCGGTAGGAAGGAGCAGGACGTGGCCGCGGTCGGAGGCGTGGGCGAAGGCGAGAGTGGGGGAGACGAGCCACAAGGCCGAGAACCACAAGGCAAACGGCAGACCGAGGCGTTCTACGGCGGAACTCGAACTGTTCAAGAGCCCGACCACCCTCAAACCTTGACCAGTTGCTCCACGCGATCCTTCTGCCCAAAAATCCTCAGATACCGCTCGATCTCCTTGAGATCGCCGGTCGCCTTGGCCGGGTTGTCGGAGAGCTTGACCGCCGGCCTTCCATTGGCCTCGGTGACCTTGCAGACCAGCGATATGGCGTCGAGGCTGTTGGTTTGCGTCGGCGCGCAGCCTTCGAAGTCGTTGGTCAGGTTGGTGCCCCAGCCGAAGGACATGCGCACCTTGCCCTTGAAGTGGCGGTACGTCTCCTCGATGGTCTCGACCTCGAGCCCGTCGGAGAAGATCAGCAGCTTCTGCCTGGGGTCCTTGCCCTTCTCGCGCCACCAGTCGATGATTTTTTCGCCACCTTCGATCGGCGGCGCGCTGTCGGGGCGGAAGCCGGTCCAGTCGGCGACCCAGTCCGGCGCGTCGCGCAGGAACGAGGCGGTACCGAAAGCATCGGGCAGCACGATCAAGAGATTGCCGCCATAGTAGCGCTGCCAGTCCTGCAACACCTTGTAGGGCGACTGCTTCAGCTCTTTTTCCGAATTGGCAAGGGCGGCAAACACCATCGGCAGTTCATGCGCGTTGGTGCCCAGCGCTTCGAGATCATTGTCCATGGCCAGCAGCACGTTGGAGGTGCCGGTGAAAGCCTCGCCGATGCCTTCCTTGAGCGCCTCGACGCACCAGCGCTGCCACAGGAAGGAATGGCGCCGGCGGGTACCGAAATCCGAGATGCGGATGCCGGGCAGCGCCTTCAGCCGTTCGGTCTTGGCCCACATCTTGGCCTTGGCGCGGGCATAGAGCACGTCGAGCGTAAAAGGCCCGAACGATCGCAAAGCGGCACGCGAACGCAATTCATTGATGATGGCGAGCGCGGGGATCTCCCAAAGCGTGGTGTACATCCAGGGGCCGGAGAAAGAGAGCTCGTACTGGCCGTCACGCTTGGAAAGCTCATAGTCGGGCAGCCGGAAGCCTTCCAGCCAGGCGAGGAATTCCGGCTCGAAAATCTGCTTGCGGCCGTAGAAATTGTTGCCGGCCAGCCAGATCATTTCCTTCTTGGAGAAGCGCAAGGTGCGGGCATGGTCGAGTTGTTCGCGCAGCTCGCCTTCATCGATCTCGTCGGCGAGGCGGACCGAAGTCGTCCGATTGATCAGCGAGAAGGTGGTGTCGACCTTGGGGTACATGCCCCAGATCATCTGCAGCATCAAAAGCTTGTAGAAATCCGTATCGAGCAGGCTGCGCACGATCGGGTCGAGCTTCCAGGTGTGGTTATAGACACGCCGCGCAATATCGGTCTTTGCCATGCTTGCTGCCGCCTTCGCTGCCTGCCACCCACAATCGCGACAGGCCTCATAGCATCGAATTGGCAAAAACGCTGCCCGCTTTCAGGCTGGCCCGACAAAAAGAAAGCCCTGCATGCGGCTATGTGGGTTTGCCGCCCATCACCTTGAGCGCGGGACGTTTGCGGCGGGTGACGAGGCGGCCCGCAACCGGGGCGTCGGCGCGGCCGTCATCCCCGGCCTTCTCGGCAAACAGCCAGTCGATGAACACCTGCACGATCGGCGTCGCCCGCATTTCATTGCGGCAAACGACATAGAAATCGTCGACCGCCGGCACCGACAGGCTGAACGGCGCGACCAGCATGCCCCTGGCCAGCAGGGCGCTTGCCGTCACCGAGTCGCCCAGCGCCACGCCGTGGCCATGGACGGCGGCTTCCGCCGTCATGCGTGCATCGCCGAGATGATGGCGCCGGCCGCGCTCCAGGTCCAGCGCGTCGGCGGCGGCCAGCCAGGTGTGCCACTCGCGGCCATCGTCGCCATGCAGCAAGACATGGTCGGCGAGGTCGCGAACATTGCGGATCGGCCGGTTGTTGATCAGCGTCGGGCTGACCACCGGGAACAGCTCCAGGCCCGACCATTTGCGCATCCAGCAATCGGCCCAGCTGCCATCGCCATAATGCACGCAGACATCGATATGCGGCGCCCGGATATCCCTGGGATCGTTGGAGGGAATGAGCTTCAGCTGGATGTCGGGATATTGCGCGGTGAAGCTGCCCAGCCTCGGCGTCATCCACAAGAGCAGCAACGCAGGCACGCAGGACACCGACAGCGCGCCGCTGCTTGCCGGCCGCGTCAGCCGTTGGGTGGCGGCGGCGATGCCGTCGAAGGCGACCGATACCGCCGGCAAAAGTTCGGCGCCATGCGGGGTCAGCTTGACCCGCTGGCCGACGCGCTCGAACAGCTTGACGCCAAGCGATTGCTCCAGCGCCTTGATCTGGTGGCTGACGGCGCCGTGCGTGACATTCAGTTCGCTCGCCGCCTTGGTCAGCGAGGCATGGCGGGCCGTGGCCTCGAAGGCGCGCAGCGGGTTGAGAGGTGGCAGGCGCTTGGCCATGGATGCTCGGCTTTATTGTGAGATTTTCTCACAGGAAACACCCTAACAATATCAATTGCTTTTTCAAAGCGGCTGCCGGACACTTTGATCCGGAACAACATCAAGACGTGAAATCTGCAGACTGCCAGCCGGACAACGGCCCGGCCGGATGACGGTCGGTTCGCCCGAGGTCACCGCCGGCACCACTGCATCAGCCGAGGAGGAGCGGATATGGGATATGATCGCGGCAAGCTCGATGCGCTGCGTCGCAAATATGGCGAGAGCCATGGCGGCGAGATGTTCGACCCGAAATTCCGCAAGGTCGCCGACAAGATCTTTTCCAAGAGCGGCACGCGGCTGGCGCCCTATTCCGGCATCCCGACCTTCCTTGCCGCGCCCTACCGCGAAATCGCAGCGGACAATCCGGACTTCGGCGACCTGCAGGTGGCGATAACAGGCGTGCCGATGGATCTCGGCGTCACCAACCGGCCGGGCTCGCGCTTCGGGCCGCGCGCCTTGCGGGCGATCGAGCGCATCGGCCCCTACAATCATGTGCTGGAATGCGCGCCGACGCATGAACTCAGGGTCGCCGACATCGGCGACGTTCCGTTCCAGAGCCGCTACCGGCTGGAGACCAGCCACGAGGATATCGAGCGGCGCATCAACCAGATCGTCGACGCCGGGGTCATCCCGTTGTCGGTCGGCGGCGACCATTCGATCACCCACCCGATCCTGAAGGCGGTCGGCAAGAAGGCGCCGGTCGGCCTGATCCACATCGACGCCCATTGCGACACCAGCGGCCTGTTCGACCTGACCAAATTCCACCATGGGGGTCCGTTCCGCAACGCGGTGCTGGACGGCGTGCTCGATCCGACGCGCACCATCCAGATCGGCATCCGCGGCTCGGCCGAATATCTGTGGGAATTCACCTACGAGTCCGGGATGACCGTGGTCCATGCCGAGGAAGTGACCGGTCTCGGCATTCCCGCCATCATCGAGAAGGCGCGCAGAATAGTCGGTGACGGCCCGACCTATGTGTCCTTCGACATCGACAGCGTCGATCCCGCCTTCGCACCGGGCACCGGCACGCCGGAAGTCGGCGGGCTGACGACGCGCGAAGTGCTCGAACTGCTGCGCGGCCTCAAGGGTCTCAACATTGTCGGTGGAGATGTCGTCGAGGTGGCGCCGCAATATGACGCCACCACCAACACGGCGCACGCCGGCGCGCAGGTGCTGTTCGAGATCCTGAGCCTGATGGTGTTCAGCCCGGCAGTATCAGGCAAGGGGGCCTGACAGAGAAAGGCGGCCGCCGCACTGGAGCCGGCGGCCGACCCAAACAATCAAAAGCTTCCAGAAGGGGAATGACAATGACAATCCACCGCAAAACATCCATCGCCGCCGTTCTGCTCGTGGGGTTAGCCGGCTTCGCCACGCAAGCCGCCAATGCCGACGCGCTGGCCGACATCACCAAGGCCGGCACCATCAATGTCGGCGTCTTCGCCGACTTCCCGCCTTTCTCCTCGGCCAGCGCCGACATGAGCCTCAAGGGCTATGACATGGATGTGGCGCAGTACATCGCCGACACGCTCAAGGTGAAGCTCAACACCGTTGCCGTCACCGGCCAGAACCGCATCCCCTATTTGAACGACCATCGCGTCGACATCCTGATGAGCGTCGGCTACTCGAAAGAGCGCGAGCAGGTCATCGACTTCGCCGCTGCCTACGCGCCCTATTACATCGCGGTGATCGGTCCGGCGGCAATGCCAGTCAAAGGCAAGGAAGATCTCGGCGGCAAGTCGATCGCCGTCAATCGCGGCACGCTGGAAGACACCTCGCTCACCGAAGCAGCACCGGCCTCGGCGGACATCAAGCGTTTCGACAACTACAATTCAGTGATCCAGGCCTTCATCTCAGGCCAGACCCAATTGATGGTCGTCGGCAACGATGTCGGCGCGCAGGTGCTGGCCAAGCAGGATGCGCTGAAGCCGGAGCAGAAGTTTCAGCTTCTGACCTCGCCTTCGCATATCGGCCTCAACAAGCATGAGGATGCCCTCAAGAAGGCGGTCAACGACGCCATTGCCAAGATGCTGGCCGACGGCAAGCTTGACGAAAGCTCGAAGGCCTGGCTGAAGACGCCGCTCAATCCCGACAACCTCAAGGATTGAGTTGCCGTGGCCTTCGGCTGGCTTCCAGGTGCCGTGGCCGACATCGCGCACGGCGCGGCGACGACGATCCTTTTGATCGCCGTCACCACGCTTGCGGGCACGCTGCTCAGCATCCTCGGTGCCGCCGGGCGGCGAAGCGGCCCCGCGCTGCTGCGCCGGGCCATCGGCTGGTATGTCGAGGTGATGCGCAACACGCCGTTCCTGGTGCAGCTGTTCTTCATCTTCTTCGGCCTGCCTAGCCTCGGCATCAGGCTCGATCCGATCCTGGCCGCCATGCTGGCGATGACGCTCAACATGGCCGCCTACACGATCGAGATCGTCGGCGCCGGCCTTGACGCGGTGCCGCACGGGCAGACAGAAGCGGCCCTGGCGCTTGGGCTGAGGCCGCGCCAGGTGTTCATCAAGATCGTGCTGCCGCAGGCGCTCAAGATCATCTATCCCGCGCTGACCAGCCAGATCGTCATCATGATGCTGGAATCAGCCGTGGTGTCGCAGATCGCGGTGCGCGAGCTGACCTATGAGGCCGACATGCTGCAGGCGCGCACTTTCCGTTCTTTCGAGACGTATTTCGTCGTCACGCTGGTCTATCTCTTGATGTCGATGGCCTTGCGGCGGCTGCTGGTTGCAGGCGGCCGCCGCGCGCTCGGAGCTGGCGTGTCATGATCGAATTCACCCTCTGGGACATTGTGCGCAACCTTCTGCTTGCCGCGCGCTGGACGGTGCTTTTGTCGCTGGCCGCGTTCGTCGGCGGCGCGGTGGTCGGAATGGCGGTGCTGTTCCTGAGGATCGCCAAAAACAAGTGGAGCCGGCGCGTTGCCTCCGGCTACATCGCCTTGTTCCAGGGGACGCCGCTCTTGATGCAGCTGTTCCTGATGTTCTTCGGCCTGCCGATGCTTGGCCTGCGCATCGAGCCGTGGACGGCGGCGGTGCTCGGCCTCACCTTCTTCGCCAGCGCCTATCTGGCCGAAATCTGGCGCTCCGGCGTCGATGCGCTGCCATTAGGCCAATGGGATGCCGGCGCCAGCCTCGGCCTTCACTATCTGCAGGAGCTCAGGCTGATCATCCTGCCGCAGGCGTTTGCGATCACCCGCGCGCCGACGGTCGGTTTCCTGGTGCAGCTGATCAAGTCAACCGCGCTGACCTCGATCATCGGCTTCGAGGAGCTGGTGCGAACCTCCAACGCCATCAACAACGCCACCTTCGAGCCGTTCAAGGTCTATGGGCTGGTGGCGCTGATCTTCTTCGCCCTATGCTTCCCGCTGACGCAGTATGCGCGACGGCTCGAGAAGCGGGCTCCGGTGCGCTGAGTCCGACGGCGTGTTGCGCTGGCCAACATCGACGGCGGCCGCAAACTCCCGGTGCCTGGCGTTCGAACGCCTCTTGAAGGTCATTTGATCTGTTGGATGCTCAGCTTTCGACCGAAGAGGACCCTTGCCCCTCGCCGTTTCCAAATCCTCACGGACGAACGCGGATGATCGTCTTCCCAGTGCGTCGCCCGGTAGGGTTGAAGGCGGCGACGGCATCGTTGAGGGTCGAAACGTTGCCGATGTTCGTCCGCAGTCGTCCGTCCCGCACCCGCTGGACGATCTCGCTCAGCTGGGCACGATCGGACTCGACAACGAAGTCAACCGCCAGGCCGTCGGCAGGCCGCGCCTCTGTCGATCCGACGACGGACACCAGTGTTCCTCCGGCTCGAATCAGGCCGGCGGACCGCTTCCCGATTTCCCCGCCGATCACATCGAACACGAGAGCGACTTCGCCCACGTCTTCGAGGGCGTCGTTTTCGAGGTCGACGAACTCATTCGCGCCAAAGTCGAGCACCGTCTGACGGTCGGCGGCGCGTCCGGTGCCGATGACGTAGGCGCCCGCCTCTCGTGCAAGTTGCGTCACCATCGACCCGACCGCGCCGGCCGCACCGTGCGCGAGGACGCTCTGCCCCGCCTGAAGGCGGCCATGCTGGAAGAGTCCCTGCCACGCGGTGAGACCCGAGATCGGCAGGCTTGCGCCCACCGTGAAGTCGACGTCGCCCGGCAGCGGCGCGAGGTTGCGTGCTTCCATGGCTACATACTCCGCGAGCGTGCCGTCGCGATGCCAGTCGGCGAGGCCGAATACTCTCTGACCTACCGACAGTCCCGTTGTGCCGTACCCGAGTGCGATGACAACTCCGGCCAGCTCGTGCCCAAGGATCGACGGTGTTCGGTCAAGGCCGCGGCGGTCGGTCCAGGTCGAGGGCCATGCCAGCTCGGTCGGGACGAATCCCGAAGCATGAACCTGAACGACGACATCGTTTATCGCTGGCTGCGGCTCAGGCCGCTCCACCAGCTTCATCCCGGCCGTTCCCGCAGCCTGGTCCGTCACCACAATTGCCTTCATGATAATTCTCCTCGGTCATTTGTCTCTTGGTGGAAACGTTTGCCGCTTGGGAACCGTTCAATATCTTATGCCAGGGCCTTCTCTTAGCGGGCGTCCGTGGTCCGGTCTGAAGGCGTCGTTTTAATGGGCGGCAATGTTAGGACATGCCGGAAGGCTGGCAACCGGCCACCGGGTTCAATGTCCGAACGCGCCTGACGGCACGATGCGGTCGCGGCGCAGCCAGCGGGCCAGAAGCAGCGCTGCTACCACGGCCAGCCCCGAAGACAGGCCGATCCAGATGCCGACGCCGTGGAAGGCGAAATGGAAGGCGAGCAGCACGCCGAGCGGCAGGCCGACACCCCAATAGCCGATCGCGGCATAGATCATCGGGACCTTGGTGTCGTGCAGGCCGCGCAGCATGCCGGCGGCAACCGCCTGCGCGCCGTCGAAGACCTGGAACAGGGCAGCGAAAACCAGGAACGAACCGGCTAGCGCGATCACCCTGGCATTGGCGGGATTGCCAAGGTCGATGAAGGCGCTGATCAGGAGATGCGGCCAAAGCACCATCACCAGCCCCATCAGCGCCATGAAGGAAACGCCGATGACGAAGGCGGTCCAGCCGGCACGCGACACACCTTCGGGATTGCCGGCGCCATGGGCAAGCCCGACCCGCACCGTCACCGCTTGGTTGAGGCCGAGCGGCACCATGAAGGAAATCGAGGCGATCTGGATGGCGATGGCGTGCGCGGCCAGCGAATCCGCGTCGATCAGGCCCATCAGCAGGGCGGCGGCATTGAAGATCGTCACCTCGAAGGCAAGGATGCCGGCGATCGGCAGACCGAGCCGCAGCAGGCCCTTGAAGCGCGGCCAGTCGGATCGCCAGAAGCGGCCGAACAGGTGATAGCGCCGGAATTTTTTCTCCCACATCACCACGACAGCCATGCCGGCGAACATCAGCGTTGAGGACAGCGAGGTCGCAAGGCCCGAGCCGGCGATGCCCATGGCCGGAACACCGAGATTGCCGAACATGAACACCCAGTTGGCGAACACGTTGAAGGCCACGGCGACGAAGACGATGACCAGCGCCCAGCCCGGCCGCTCCAGCGCCGAGATGAACGAGCGCAGCACGATGTAGCCGTAGAAGGGCAGCACCGCCCACTCCAGCCAGCGCAGGTAAATGCCGGCCTGGCGCGCCAGCGCCGGCTCTTGGCCCATGGCCAGCAGGATGGCCTCGCCGTGCCACAGCACGAGCCAGATCGGGACCGAGATCAGGATCGCCAACCACAGGCCCTGGCGCACGGTGCGGCGCAGGTCACGTACGGAATAGCGGCGGCGGCCAAGCTCGGTCGCGATCATCGGCGAGGTCGCCAGCATCAGGCCGAGGCCGAAGATCAGCGGCATGAAATACAGGTTGGCGCCGAGCGCGCCGCTGGCCAGCGTGTCCGCGCCGAGGCGGCCCATCATCATGACGTCGGTGGCGGTCATCGCCGTCTGGCCGAGATTGGTCAGCACCATCGGCCAGGCCAGCGCCAGCGTCGCCCTGATTTCCTGACGCCAAAGATTTTCCGGCGCGCGAGCGCCGGCTTCGATCGCGGACATTGTCCTGCTCTTTCAAGGTTGCGGCGCGTCGGCAAAGAGCCGGAAGCCGCATTGCAAACGGCAAAACCTTCGGTTTCGCGGCGTTTGCGCCGTCTCTTGAACGAAATGCGACATGAAGGCAAGGGAGGGGCGCGAGAACAGATTGAGCCAGCGCCATTGCCGGGAGGCGTCGCCTCGTTCCCTTGCCGGCCCGGACTGCTCCGGATTAAAACGTCGGCGGCGGGCGAATATGGGAGGCAGGATGGCGTTCAGACGCAGAAAGAACACGGCGGCGATCCCGCGCACGGCGCCTTCCTTCGAGCATATCGTCACCGAGGCGAGCGACAGTTTCCTGTGGCGGCTGGACGACTATCCCTGGGAGCGCAACGTCTGGAACTTCCATCCGGAATACGAGATCCACCTGCTGCGGAAATCCTCCGGCGTGGTCCTGGTCGGCGACCATATTGGCGAGTTCGGGCCGGGCTACCTCACCATCGTCGGTGGTGGCCTGCCGCATGACTGGGTCACCGCGGAGCAGCCAGGCGAGTTGATCGAGGGTCGCGACATCGTGCTGCAATTCGATGCCGAGCGGCTGCGAGGATCGGCTGACATGCTGCCGGAATTGCGCGAACTGGAGCCGTTCCTGGAACGGTCGCTGCGCGGCATGGTCTTCCACGGCGGGACCGCGCTTGAAGGCGCCGCGCTGATGGAGCGGATGGGTACGGTGCATGGGCTGGCCCGGTTCTGCCTGTTCCTCGAACTGGTCGACCTGCTGGCCCGGACCGATGAGTATGAGCTGTTGTCATCACCGAACTTCCAGCCGGTTCTCGATGCCGCCTCGCTCGACATCATCCAGCGCACGCTGACCTATCTGTTCCAGCATTTCGCGGAGGATCTGAAGCTGCCTGACGTGGCCGAGCTGGCCGGCATGAGCGAAAGCACCTTCTCGCGGTTCTTCCAGAAGAACACCGGCAATTCCTTCAGCGACCATCTTGCCAAGCTCAGGCTGTGGCAGGCGTGCAAGCTCCTGGCTGATACCGATGTGCCGATCACCGACATCTGTTTCCAGGTCGGCTACATGAACATATCCAACTTCAACCGCGCGTTCCTGCGCAAGCACAAGATGACGCCGTCATCCTATCGCAAGCTGTCGCGGCAGCGTCTGGCGATGCGCGCATAAGCGCATCCTGAATCACCATTTTGGACCAGATCGATACTCGTGTGACGCGTCCCCTATGTGGGTGCCGTTTTTTGCGCTGCACAATGCATAAAAGTACAGGTCTGCTGCAACGGGGCTTCTAGCTTGACCCCTCACAACTGCGCATTTTGGCGATGGGTGGCATGTCGTTCGGGCGATGGTGAGGATCGCGCAACCCGAGGACCTGCGTTTCCTGCGACGTATTCCTGGAGGAGAAAAAGATCATGAGACCAGTTCGGCTCGCTGCCAGCCTTGGCGCAGTTTTCGTGCTTTCCGCTACCGTTTCAACCCTAGCCCTGGCGCAGGCGCCGGTCTGTTCGGCACCGGTCAAGGTGCTGGCGCAGCCACGCGACGGCGTGACGCTTCTGGAGGACTCAAAGGCCGAGTTCGAGAAGCTCTCCGGCGCGAGCTTCAAGATCGATTATCTCAACGAGAACGATCGCCGCGCCAAGTCGCGCGCGGACGCGTCCACCGTCGGCAACTACAACGTCTACTATGTCGATGAAGCGAATGTGGCGCTTTTCGCCTCGTCGAAGTGGATCGTGCCGCTGACCGATTTTTATCCGGCCGACTACGACTATGCCGACTTCGACCCAGGCCGCCAGAAGGTCGCGACCTATGACGGCAAGGTCTGGTTCGCGCCGCTGACCGGCGGCGGCGACCTGATGGTCTACCGCAAGGACGTGCTGGAGGCCGCCGGCATCCAGCCGCCCAAGACGCTGGACGAGCTGATCGCCGACGTGCCGAAGCTGACCAATGCCGACAAGGGCATGTATGGCATCGCGTTGCGCGGCGCCCGCGGGTCGGGCGCAAATGTCTGGCGCTGGATGCCGTTCTTCAAGGCCTATGGCGGCAAGTGGTTCGACGGCGACAAGCCGGCCTTCAATTCGGAGGCCGCGGTCAAGGCAACCGAGACCTATCTGAAGCTGTTCAAGGATTCGGCACCCGGCACGCAGACCGGCAGCTGGGACGAATCGACCGGCGCCTTCCTGTCGGGCCAGGTCGCGATCCTGGTCGAATCGACGCCGCTTTCGGGCATGGCGGTCGATCCGAAAACCTCGCAAGTGGTCGGCAAGATCGGCTTCCTGCCGCCGCCCTCGCCACTTCCCGGCGGCGGTTACGGCCATGGCCTCGCCATCGCGGCGAAGGCCAATGCCGACGACGCTTCGAAGAAATGCGCCGGCCTGTTCATCGCCTGGGCAACGTCGAAGGAAAACGAGAAGCGCCGGCTCGACGCCCACCAGTTCGGTGAGCTGAACCGCACCAGCATCCTGGCCAGCAAGGAGTTCGCCGACATCTACGGCGCCGATCTCGGCCAGGCGCTTGCCGAAACAGGCAAGGTGACGGCGGTGAACTTCTGGCAGGATCCACGCTGGCCGGATCTCGGCGACCGCTGGGGCATCATCCTCGAGGAATTGATTGCCGGCACGCGCACCGACGTCAAGGGCAGCCTCAACGAGCTCGAGGCCTATGCCAATGAGCTGGTGAAGAAGTAGGTCCCTCCCTCTTGCGGCGCGCGGTTCGCGGCAGTCTCGGGACCGCCGGAACCTGTGCGTCGCAGGAGGGCCTGCCCGTCATGTCCAGATATCAGAGACACAGCAAGGCCTGAGACCAATGCCTCGACGTTCATCCCTGCCGGTCACCTTTGTCGTGCCGACGCTGGTCATTCTGCTGATCCTGTCGATGGTGCCGACGCTTTACGCGATCATCATCGCCCTGCAGAACCGCGAGCTGAGCTCGACGGCCTATTCCTGGGTCTGGTTCTCGAACTTTTTGGATCTATTCTCCGACCGCCGCTTCCTCAACGCCGTCTGGGTGTCAGTGAAGTGGGAGGTGGTCACCGTCGTGGCAACGATGGTGGTGGCGATCGGGCTCGGCGTGCTGATGTTCGAGGCCGCCTCGCCGCGCCTGCGCAATCTCTACTGCCTGCTGTTCATCATCCCGGTGCTGCTGCCGCGCGTCTCGGCGGCCTTCGTCTGGAAGTTCGCCTATCATCCACTCTACGGCATCGCCACCTACCCCTACCGGCTGCTCACCGGCGGGCTGATCTTTGATCCGCTGTCCAAGCCTTCGACGGCGCTGTTCGCCGTCGCCTCGGTCGATGTCTGGCAGTGGGGCCTATTCTTCGCCGTCATCGTGCTCAAGCTGCTGGAGACGTTGCCGCCGCAGCCGATCGAGGCGGCCCGACTCGACCACGCCCGGCGCTGGCAGATCCACGCCTACGTCACCTTGCCGATGCTGAAGGCGCCGCTGATCAGCCTGATGTTCGTCAAGATGATCGAGTCGCTGCGCTCCTTCGACCTGATCTATGTGATGACCCGCGGCGGGCCGGGCGTGGCAACCGAAACGCTCGACATGTACGCCTTCTCGCAAGGCTTCATCGAGTCCGGCAAGGTCTCCTACGCCTCGGCGATGGCCGTGCTGATGATGATCGCCACCGTCATCACCTTCACGATGCTGTGGAAGCGGGTGCAGGCATGAGGCCCGGCCGCATCATCGCCAAGGCCGTCCTGGCCTTCGCCGGCTTCCTCGCGGTATTCCCGCTGCTGTGGACGGCGCTCAATTCGCTGAAGAACAGCGTCGACATCATCACCCGCGTTCCCCGCCTCGTGTTCACGCCGACGCTTGCCAATATCAGCTATATCCTTGGCCGCGACAGCGTCATCACCGGCCTCTACAATTCGGTCATCGCCTGCGGCTCGGCCGTGCTGATCGGCGTCGTGCTTGGCCTGCCCGCGGCCTACGCGGTGGCGCGCTATCCCAACCGCTGGGCCGGCGACATCCAGTTCTTCGTGCTGTCGCTGCGTTTCCTGCCGCCGGTGGCGGTGGCGATCCCGCTGATGGTGATCTGGTTGCAACTCGGCCTCTACGACACTTTGCCGGCTTTGATCGTCACCTACTCCCTGCTGACCATCTCGGTGATCATGTGGCTGGCCATTCCAGCCTTCCAGGCCGTGCCGAAGGAAGTCGAGGAAGCCGCCTTCGTTGACGGTTACGGCGCTTACGCGGTGTTCTGGCGGATCGCGCTGCCCGTGGCTGCCCGTTCGCTGATCGGCGCGATTGCCTTCAGCTTCGTGCTGGTCTGGAACGAGTTCCTGATCGCGCTGATGCTGTCGAGTTCCAATGCCAAGACCTTGCCGATCGTCGCCTCCGAACTCTCTCAGCAAGGCATGAATGTGCCGTGGGGGATTTTGAACGCCTCGGTCGTGCTCCTGTCGCTGCCGCCGCTGCTTTTCCTCGGCGTGCTCAGCGGTTTCCTGAATTCCGTTTTCCGGCAAAAAAAGACTTGAAGTGAGGACGACCCGATGCGGGCTTTGGTACTTGAAAAAAAAGGCGAACTGTCGCTGCGCGAGATCGCGTTGCCGCTCGATGTCGGACCCGACGACGTCAGGATCGCCATCCACACGGTCGGCGTCTGCGGCAGCGACGTGCACTATTACACCCATGGCGCCATCGGCAGCTATGTCGTGCGGGCGCCGATGGTGCTCGGCCACGAGGCCGCCGGCACAATCGTCGAGGTCGGCGTCAATGTCAGGAGTTTGAAAGTCGGCGACCGCGTCTGCATGGAGCCCGGCGTGCCGAACCTGTCGTCGCGCGCGACAAAACTCGGCATCTACAATGTCGACCCGGACGTCACTTTCTGGGCGACGCCGCCGGTGCATGGCATCCTTGCTCCCTATGCCGTGCACCCGGCGGCTTTCACCTACAGGCTGCCCGACAATGTCTCCTTCGCCGAGGGCGCCATGGTCGAGCCCTTCGCCATCGGCATGCAGGCGGCTAGTCGTGCCCGCATCGTTCCAGGCGATGTCGCCGTCGTCGTCGGCTGCGGCCCGATCGGCATCATGATCGCGCTTGCTGCCCTTGCCGGCGGCTGTTCGAAAGTGCTGATTTCCGATTTTTCCGCGCCCAAGCTGACGATCGCCGCGCAATATGCCGGCATCGTGCCGGTCAATATCGGCGAACAGTCGCTGGTCGACGTCGTCGCGGCGGCCACCGACAATTGGGGCGCCGACATCGTCTTCGAGGCGAGCGGCAGCCCCAAGGCCTTCGCCGACCTGTTCGATGTCGTGCGGCCAGGTGGCGCGGCGGTGTTGGTCGGGCTGCCGGTGGAGCCGGTGGCCCTCAACGTACCGGCGGCGATCTCGAAGGAAGTGCGCATCGAGACGGTGTTCCGCTATGCCAACATTTTCGACCGCGCCCTGCAGCTCATCGCCTCCGGCAAGGTCGACCTCAAGCCGCTGATCACCGGCACCTATGATTTCGCCGACAGCATCAAGGCGTTCGAACGGGCCGCCGAAGGCAACCCGCAGGACGTCAAGCTGCAGATCCTGCTTACAGGCGAAAAGGGCTGACCATGTCCGCGATCGTTTGCTCCCACGTCGACAAGGCCTATGGCTCCACCACGGTCATCCGCGATCTCAACCTCAGCATTGAAGAGCACGAATTCGTCGTGTTCCTAGGCCCGTCCGGCTGCGGCAAGTCGACCTTGCTCAGGATGCTGGCGGGGTTGGAGGACATCAGCGGCGGCGAGGTCTCGATCGGCGGCAAGGTGGTCAACGACCTCGATCCGGGGGATCGCGGCATCGCCATGGTGTTCCAGAACTACGCGCTCTATCCGCACATGACGATCTTCGACAACATCGCCTTCGGGCTGCGGCGCCAGAAGGTGCCGGCGGCCGAGATCCGCAAGCGGGTCGAAGCGGTGTCGGGGACGCTGGGGCTCGACCCCTATCTCGGCCGCAAACCGGCCGAACTTTCCGGCGGCCAGCAGCAGCGCGTGGCGATCGCCCGGGCCATGATCAAGACGCCCAAGGTGTTCCTGTTCGACGAGCCGTTGTCCAATCTCGACGCCAAATTGCGCAACCATATGCGCGTCGAGATCGCGCGGCTGCACCAGTCGTTGAAGACCACCACCGTCTATGTCACCCATGACCAGCTGGAGGCGATGACGCTCGCCGACCGAATCGTGCTGCTCAAGGACGGCGTCATCGAGCAGATCGGCTCGCCGGCGGAAATCTACCGGCGGCCGGGCAATATTTTCGTGGCCGGCTTCATCGGCACGCCGAACATGAATTTTGTCGATGTGACGGTCGCCCGAGCCGGCAACGGCTGGACGCTGACCGGCGCCGGAACGGTGCTTTCGATGGACGGGGCGGGTTTTCATGTCCAGCCGGGCGATCGCGCCGTGCTGGGCATCCGCCCGCCGGACCTGAAGACGGCCGGCGCCGGCGCCGCCGGCATATTGCAAGGCACCGCCGATCTCATCGAATTCCATGGCAATGACGCGCTGGTGACCTTCGGCTCCGGCGGCAAGGAGCTCAGCGCACTGGTTCCGGCACGCGAATGCCCGGTGCTGCATGCGCCCGTCCGCTATACGTTCGAGGAGGAAGCGATCCACCTGTTCGACGCGACATCGGGCGCGTCCCTGCGCAAGCAGTAGAGCGACAAAACCTACCGGATGGCGTCGAGCACCTGCCGCTGCCGGTGCATTTCCAGGAAAATGCGGTAGTCGCGATCGAAGCGGGCGCCGGCCGCCGGGTTGGCGGCGCGTGCCTTGCCGCCCTGCTGCATGGCAAGGCAGGCGGCGTTGAGATCGGGGAACAGCCCGGCAGCGGTCGCCGCCACCATGCCGGTGCCGAGCAGAACCGCCTCGTCGGCCAGCGGCTCGACCACCGTACAGCCGGTGGCGTCGGCATAGAGCTCCATCAAGAGCGGGTTCTTGGTGTGGCCGCCGGTGACGTGCAGCGTGTCGATCAGGTAGCCGTTCTCATTCAGCGCCTCCAGCACATGGCGCACGCCGAGCGCGATGCCGACGGCGGTGCGCCAGTAGAGCTTGCACAGGCTGTCGAACGACGAATCCAGCGTCAAACCGCTGACGACGCCGACGGCGTGCGGGTCGGCCAGCGGCGAGCGGTTGCCGTGGAAATCCGGCAGCACATGCAGCCGCGCGGCAAGGTTCTCGCCCTCGGCGGCGCGCAGTTCGGCGACGCGCCCGGCAATCCTGGCATGCATGGCCGCGTTCGGCTCGCCGCCGGCGCCGTGCCAGCGGATGATGTGGTCGAGCAGCGCCCCGGTCGCCGACTGGCCGCCTTCCGATAGCCACAGCTTCGGCAGCGCGGCGCCGTAGTAAGGGCCCCAGACGCCGGCGAAAGGCTGCGGGTCGGGCGACATCGCCATGACGCAGGAGGACGTGCCGGCGATCAGCGCCAGATGGCGGCCGATATTCTGGTCGTCGCCGGCAAAACCGCCGAGCACGCCAAGCGCCCCGGCATAGGCATCGATGACGCCTGCGCCGACGCGGCAGTTTTCGGTCAAGCCGAGTTCCGCCGCTGCCTGCGCCGTCAACGGACCGATATCGGCGCCAACCGGGCTTGCCTTTTCGGGCAGATTGCCATGGTCAAAAAGATCGTCGAGGCCGACGAGTTCGAAGAAATCGCGCTGCCATGCGCTGTCCTGGTGCGCCAGATAAGTCCATTTCGCTGTCAGTGTGCATTGCGAGCGGGCCAGCGAGCCCGTTGCCTGCCAGGTCAGGAAATCGGCCAGGTCGAACAGGTAGCCGGCTTCATTCCATGTCTTCGGTAGATTACGCTTCAGCCACATCAGCTTCGGCGTCGCCATCTCGGGCGACATGACGCCGCCGATATAATTCAGCACCTCGTGGCCGCTCGCCGTGCATTCGTCGGCTTCGGCGATGGCGCGGTGATCGAGCCAGACAATGGTGTCCCAGCGCTTGTCGCCGGTGGTCGACACACTGAGCTGGCCGCCTTGCCTGTCCCGCACGACCAGAGAACAGGTGGCATCGAAGGAGATGCCGGCGATATCCCCGGCGGCGACGCCGGCCTTTTCCCGCGCGGCACGCACGGCGGTGCAGACGGCGGACCAGATATCGCGCGAATCGTGCTCGGCATGATCCGGCTTCGGCTGGTTCATGGCGATCGGCCGCTCGGCACGGCCGAGCAAGGTGCCACTGGCGTCGAGAATGCCCGCGCGAGCGCTCCCGGTGCCGACATCGACCGCGCAGACAAACTGTTTCGTCAAGATGCTCTAACTCTCGCTCCCAGGCCTGCAATCAGATCGGGCAATTGCAGCATGTCAGCGAATATAAAGTCCGGTTCGGTCGACGCAAGCCGCGCTTTCAATGCCGGATTGCCAGCGTGCGCGCCGCCGGTAAAGGCAAGGACGCGCATGCCTGCCGCGCGTGCGGCGGCGACACCGGCCGGGCTGTCCTCGATGACGAGACACCTGCGCGGATGGGCTCGCATGGTGGCGGCGGCGTGGAGGAAAAGGTCGGGCGCCGGCTTTCCCTTGGCAACCATGGCCGCGCTGAACAGATGCGGCTCCATCAGCGTCAGCAGACCGGTGACGTCGAGCGCGTAACGAATGCGTTCTAGCGTGCCGGAAGAGGCGACGCAGTACGGCAGGCCGAGCTTCGGCAGCATCTCCTTGACGCCGGGGATCGGCATCAGCTCCTCGCGGAACTTTCGCATGAGGTCGACGCGCATGGCGGTGAGATGCTGGTCGGTGATCTCCAGGCCGAAGTCGCGGCTGAGGATCTCGCGCACGCTTTTCATGCTCTTGCCGAGGAAATGCTCGTAGGCAGCGTCCTCGCCAAGACTGCCGCCGGCAAGTTCGATCATGCCGAGCAGCGCCGAGACGGAGAGCGCCTCGCTATCGACCAGCACGCCGTCGCAGTCGAAGATGACCAGTTCAGGCGTCATGATGCCGGCTGGCTCTCAGAGCTTGCCGGCGAGGTAGCGCGTCAGCGTGGCGCGCGTGCCATTGGCCCAGAGCACGTTGAGCGCGTGGGCGAAGGCCTCGACGAAGGCGGCGGCGCGGCCGACGTCGCCATAGATATCGTCCATCGCAAGCCACGCGGCGGGCGCGTCCTTTGCCGCCTTTGCCGTTGCCTTCAGCCGGTCCCAGCTCGGGTCGTTGGGCTCGATGACGGCGCCGCTGTCCGTCGCGCCGAAGCAGTAGCGGCACCAAAGGGCCGATTCCAGCGCCAGTCCAGCAACGCCTTTGCCGGTCTTCAGCCGGTCGGCGATGGTCGGGATGATGAATTTCGGCTGGCGATTGGACCCGTCGAGGCAGAGCCGGCGCACCGTGTCGCCGATCTTGGGATTGGAGAAGCGCTTCTCGATGAGCTGGTAATAGTCTTCCAGCACCGTGTCCGGCACCGGCGGCACCGTCGGGATGATCTCGTCGTGCTCGAGCTTGTCGAGGAATCCGCGCACCAGCGGCTCCTGCATCGCTTCATGCACGAAGTGGATGTCCATCAGCCCGGCCGGATAGGCGATGGTGGCGTGGCCGCCATTGAGGATGCGGATCTTCATCAGTTCATAAGGGGCGACGTCCTTGACGAACTGCACGCCGACCTTTTCCAGCGCCGGGCGGCCATCGGTGAAATGGTCTTCCAGCACCCATTGCCGGAACGGCTCGCAGAACACCGGCCAGTTGTCCTCGATGCCAAAATCGTCGGCGAGGATCTTGCGCTCGCGGTCGCTGGTGGCCGGCGTGATGCGGTCGACCATGGCGTTCGGGAAGGCGACCGTCTCGCTGACCCAGCTCGCCAGATCCTCGTCGATCAGGCGGGCAAGGCCGATAACACCATCCGACGTGACATGGCCGTTGTGGGGAATGTTGTCGCAGGACATCACGGTGAACGGCACGATACCATCCTCGCGGCGTCGCACCAGCCCGGCCAGGATAATGCCGAACACAGTCTTCGGTGTGGCGCCCGGCTGCGCGTCGGCGACGATGTCGGGATGGGTCGGGTTGAAGACGCCGGAGGCCGGGTCGATGAAATAGCCGCCTTCGGTGATGGTCAGCGAAACGATCCTGATCGCCGGATCGGCCAGCCGATCGATGATGGCGGCGGCATCGCCCGGCATCAGGAAATCGATCATCGCACCGGTGACGCGGGCGCTCATATGGCCCTCGTCCTGCTCGACCACTGTGGTCAGCCAATCCTGCTCTTCAAGCTTGCCGCGGCCGATCTTCTCGCCATCGAACACGCCGGCGCCGACAAGCGCCCAATCATGACCGATGCCCTGACCGAACAGGTCGTCGAGATAGACGGCCTGGTGCGAGCGGTGAAAATTGCCGACACCAAAATGCACGATGCCGGCTTTCAGCGCCGAGCGGTCATAGTTCGGACCTGCGACCTTGGGCGGAAGCCTGACGAGGCTCGAGGAAGAAAGTTTCACGGTCATCTGCTTTACCCTTTGGCCGATTTGCCGCCCGACTGTTTCGCCTCCTTCGGGAGGGCGAGGATGAGGGGCCGCACCTGGTGTTCCAGCATGCGGCCCCTCACCCGCCCCCGCGGCACCTTCTCCGGAGGAAAGAAAGAGGCGCCGTCCCCCTCAAATCGTTCTTTTCAACTCATCCATTGGCCGCCATCGACATTGTAGGTCTGGGCGACGATGTATTCGGCCTCGTCACTGGCGAGGAACACGGCCATGCCGGCGAGGTCTTCCGGCTTGCCCATGCGGCCGTAAGGCACGCCTTCGCCGACCAGCCGCTTTTTCTCGCCCTTCGGCCGGTTCTCGTATTTGGCGAACAAGGCATCGACCTCGTCCCACATGTCGCTGTCGACGACGCCGGGCGCGATGCCGTTGACGTTGATGCGGTGCTTGATCAGATCGAGCCCGGCCGACTGGGTCAGCGAGATGACCGCGGCCTTGGTGGCGCAATAGACCGCGACCAGCGGCTCGCCGCGACGCCCGGCCTGGCTTGCCATGTTGATGATCCTGCCGCCCTTGCCCCGCGCGATCATCGACCGGGCGGCTGCCTGCAGCATGAACAGCGTGCCCGCGACATTGACGGAGAAAAGCTTTTCATAGCTCGCCCGAGATATCTCCACGATCGGGGCCAGGTCGAACAAAGCGGCGTTGTTGATCAGGATGTCGAGACCGCCCGCCTTGTCCTCCACCGCCTTCACCGCCGCATCGATGGATGCCTGGTCGGTGACGTCGAGTTTCACGGCATAGGCGTTGTCGCCGATCGCGGCGGCCGTCTTCTGCGCTGCTTCAAGGTTGATATCGGCGATCGCGACAGTGGCGCCCTCGCGCACATAGGCTTCGGCGAAAACCCTGCCGATGCCTCGCGCCGATCCCGTGACCAGCGCCGATTTGCCTTGCAGCCTCACTGTCCCATCCTCACCGGCCCATCCTCACTGGCCCACCCTCACTGGGCCATCGCCTTGCCGTCAGCGCCGAAGCGATGCAGCTTGGCCTTGTCAGGGGTGAGATAGATCGTGTCGCCATGGCGGACCGCCAGTTCGCCGTCGGCGCGCACCGTCAGCGGCCCGACGCCGTCGGCTTGAACGTGCAGGAACGTGTCGGAGCCCAGATGCTCGGCCACGCCGACCGTCGCCTTCCAGTCGCCCGCCGTGGTCGATATCTGCATATGTTCGGGCCGGATGCCGATGGTCTTGGCGGTGTATTTGCCAGCCGGCGCGCCTTCGATCAGGTTCATCTTGGGCGAGCCGATGAAGCCGGCGACGAACAGGTTCTTCGGCGTCTTGTAGAGTTCCATCGGCGAGCCAACCTGCTCGATATTGCCGGCGTTGAGCACGACGATCTTGTCAGCCATGGTCATCGCCTCGACCTGATCGTGGGTGACGTAGATCATCGTGGTTTTCAGCTGATGGTGCAGTTCGCTGATCTCCAGCCGCATGGTGCCGCGCAGTGCCGCGTCGAGGTTGGACAGCGGTTCGTCGAACAGGAAGGCCGAGGGCTGGCGCACAATGGCGCGGCCGATGGCGACGCGCTGGCGCTGGCCGCCGGAGAGCTGGCCGGGGCGGCGTTCGAGGTAGTTGGTAAGGTTGAGCACGCGCGCCGCGTCCTTCACCTTCCTGTCGATGGTCGCCTGGTCCTCGCCCGCCATCTTCAGCGGGAAAGCGATGTTCTTGGCCACCGTCATATGCGGGTAGAGCGCGTAGGACTGGAACACCATGGCAAGCTTGCGCTTGGCCGGCGCCTCGCCGGTGACGTCGCGGCCATCGATGTTGATGATGCCGCCGCTGGTGTCCTCAAGGCCAGCGATCAGCCTGAGCAGCGTGGACTTGCCGCAACCCGACGGGCCGACGAAGACGACGAACTCGCCGTTTTCGATCACCAGGTCGAGGCCGGGGATGATGGACGTCGAACCAAAGGACTTGGAGACGTTCTTGAGCGTGATGTTTCCCATGGTTTCCTCCCCGAGGGCTGTTTTTCGCCGATTGCTTCAGGCAATTTCCGTCACTTCACCGCGCCAAATGTCAGGCCGCGCACCAGCTGCTTCTGGCTGAACCAGCCCATGATCAGGATCGGCGCGATGGCGAGGGTCGAGGCGGCCGAAAGCTTGGCCCAGAACAGGCCTTGCGGGCTGGAGAAGGAGCTGATGAAGGCGGTGAGCGGGGCGGCTTCGGTGGTGGTCAGCCGGATCGTCCAGAACGCCTCGTTCCAGGCCAGGATGATGTTGAGCAGCATGGTCGAGGCAATGCCCGGCACCGCCATCGGCGTCAGCACGTACCAGATTTCACCCCACAAGGATGCGCCGTCCATACGCGAGGCTTCCAGGATTTCGCCCGGGATTTCGCGGAAGTAGGTGTAGAGCATCCACACCACGATCGGCAGGTTGATCAGCATCAGCATGATCATCAGGCCGATGCGCGAGTCGAGCAGGCCGAGATTGCGGAAGATCAGGTAGATCGGGAACAGCACGGCGACCGCCGGCATCATCTTGGTGGACAGCATCCACATCAATATGTCCTTGGTCCGCTTGGTCGGCGAAAACGCCATCGACCAAGCCGCCGGAATGGCGACCAACAGCGCCAGGATGGTCGAGCCGACGGACAGCAGCACCGAGTTCAGGAAGAACTTGAAGTAGCCGCTCTGCGCCTGAACCTCGGCATAGCTCTCGAAAGTCCCGGATGGGATCAGGTTGAAGCCCTGGATTGCCTCCTGTTCCGACTTGAACGAGGTGATGATCGTATAGAGGATCGGAAAGAAGATCAGCAGCGCGACGGTCCAGGCGGCAATTGTCGCGATTGTCTTGTGCTGGGTGGTGACTGAGCGTGCCATCTTGACCTCCCTTACTTGTCCAGGTTCTTGCCGACGGCGCGCATGGCGAAGAAGGCGACGATGTTGGCGAGAATGACGGCGATCACACCGCCCGCGGATGCCTGGCCGATTTTGAATTCCAGCAACGCCTTCTGGTAGACGAGGAAGGGCAGGTTGGTGGAGGCGTATCCAGGGCCGCCATTGGTGGTGACCAGGATCTCGGCATAGACCGAGAGCAGGAAGATCGTCTGGATCAGGATGACGACGGTGATCGCGCGCGACATGTGCGGCAGCGTCAGATAGATGAAGCGGCTGATGAAGCCAGCCCCGTCCATCTCGGCGGCTTCCTTCTGCTCGCCGTCGAGCGACTGCAGCGCGGTCAGGAGGATCAATGTCGCGAACGGCAGCCACTGCCAGGCAACGATGATGATGATCGCCGTCATCGGATGCTGGCCGAACCAGTCGATCGGCTGTGCCCCGAAGAAGCGCGCTATGTCGGCGAACACGCCATATTGCGGGTGCATGATCATGTTCTTCCACACCAATGCGGCCACCGGCGGCATGACGAAGAACGGCGAAATGACGAGGATGCGCACGATCCCTTGTCCCCACATCGGCTGATCGATGAGCAGCGCCAGCAGGATGCCGCCGATCACCGTGATCAGCAGCACGCTGACCACCAGGACAAGCGTGTTGAGGATCGACTGCAGGAAGGCCGGATTGGAATAGAACAGCGCGTAATTGGATAAGCCGACGAACCCGTCGCGCATCGGGTTGAGCGGATTGTACTGCTGGAAGGAGAACCAGATCGTGATGACCAGCGGCACGATCATCCAGACGAACAGCAGCACCACGGAAGGCGCCATCATGAATCGGGCAAGCGAACGGGTCTGCTGAGTAGCCATGACGGTCACCCTTCAAGGATCAGGCTGAATTTTCACAGGCTCTGGAAAGGCGGCCGCCCGAACTGGGTTTCGGGCGGCCGGTGCCGGTCGAGGAGGTGACCGGCGTTCGGCACCGGGAGGAGCCTTACTTGATGTAGCCGCCCTCGGTCATCGCCGCGGTGGAGGCGTCCTGGGCCTGCTTCAGCGCATCGTCGACGCTCGACTGGCCGGCAAGAGCCGCCGAGAAGAGCTGGCCGACGGTGGTGCCAAGCCCCTGGAATTCAGGGATGGCGACGAACTGCACGCCGACATAAGGCACCGGCTTGACGGTCGGATGCGTCGGGTCGGCGGCATTGATGGAGTCCAGCGTCATCTTGGCGAACGGAGCCGCCTTCTGGTACTCGGGGTTGGCGTAGAGCGAGGAACGCGTGCCCGGAGGCACGTTTGCCCAGCCTTCCTTCGACGCGACGAGCTCGGCATAGTGCTTGCTGGTCGCCCAGGAGACGAACTTCTCGGCGGCGTCGGCCTTCTGCGTGCCGGCCGGAATGGCCAGCGACCACGCCCATAGCCAGTTGCCGCGCTTGCCCAAGCCATTATCCGGCGCGAGGGCATAGCCGACCTTGTCGGCGACGGTGGAGTTCTTCGGGTCGGAGACGAAGGAGGCGGCGACGGTGGCGTCGATCCACATGCCGCACTTGCCCTGCTGGAAGAGCGCCAGGTTCTCGTTGAAGCCGTTGGACGAGGCGCCCTCGGGACCGTCGGCCTTCATCAGGTCGACATAGAACTGCAGCGTCTTCTTCCATTCCGGCTGGTCGAACTGCGGCTTCCAGTTCTCGTCGAACCAGCGGGCGCCGAAGGAGTTCGACATGGCGGTCAGGAAAGCCATGTTCTCGCCCCAGCCGGCCTTGCCGCGCAGGCAGACGCCGTTCACGCCATTGGCGCGGTCGGTCATCTTGTCGGCCGCCTGCTTGATGAAATCCCAGGTCGGGGCGTCGGGCATTTTCAGCCCAGCCTTTTCCATCAGGTCCTTGCGGTACATGACGAAGGAGCTCTCGCCGTAGAAGGGCGCGGCATAGAGCTTGCCATCGACCGAAAGGCCGCCGGCGATGGCCGGGATGATGTCCTTGGCGTCATAGTCGTCGCCGAGCTTGTCGAGCGGCAGGAGCCAGCTCTGCTTGGCCCAGATCGGAACCTCGTAGGTGCCGATGGTCATCACGTCATATTGGCCACCCTTGGTGGCGATGTCGGTGGTGACGCGCTCGCGCAGCACGTTCTCTTCGAGCGTGACCCAGTTGAGCTGGATGTCGGGGTTAGCCTTGGTGAAGTCGTCGGTCAGCTTCTGCATGCGGACCATATCGCCATTGTTGACGGTGGCGATGGTGATGGATTCGGCGTGTGCGGCGAACGCAAGCGTGCTGGCCGACAACAAGCCCAGGGTGAGCGTGCGAAGTTTCATCAAATTCCTCCCATAAACCAAGTTGAGCATTTGCCTTGGTTGTGAGCAATTACTCACTTAGTCTTAATTATGTCAAGCCGGATTCGATGCTGCAGCGCAGCACACGACCGGCGAATGGGACGGAGGTTCGGCGACAGGGCTCGGATTGCCGCCGTCTGGAGTCCAGGCGGCGGGGCCAAAGCCTCTCGAACGGGATGTGGTTTGTTGCCCCGGTCTGACGTCGGCTTATGTGCCGGTCAGCAGGCGATCTCGGCCAGCAGCCAGTCGCGGAAGGCGCGGATCTTGGGCACGTTGCGGCGCGCCTCGGGGTAGACCAGCCAGTAGGCGTGCCCGTCGTCGCCGACCAGGTCGAATGGCTGGATCAGCCGGCCGTCGGCGAGTTCGGCCTTGAACAGCGCCCGGGTCAGGATCGCCACGCCATGGCCCGATATGGCCGCGTTGGCTTCATAGGCCTGCGCGCCCATGCTGCTGCCGGGCCGCCTGGCAAGGTCGTGGCTGTGCACGCCGGCGGCCTCGAACCATTGCGTCCACCAGATATCGCTGGGATCGAGGATCGGCAGCTTGAGCAGGTCGGCCGGTTCGTTGATGCCGCCGATGCTCGCAGCGAGCTTCGGGCTCAGCATGGGCGTGAAATCGGCATCGAGCAGCTTGTGGGCTTCCAGCCCCGGCCATTTGCCGCCGCCCGAACGGATGGCGAGGTCGACATCCTCGCGCGCGAAATCCGTCAGCCGGCTCGACGTATCGAGCCGCACGGCAAGGGAGGGATGCGCGATCTGGAATGCGCCCAGATGGTGCGCCAGCCAGTTCGAGGCAAAGGTCAGCACCGTGGTGACGCACAACAACCCGTCCGCCCCGCCACGCGCGGCGGCATAGGCCTGGCTAAGAATGGCAAAGGCCTCGCTGACCGCCGGCGCCAGGCGCTGGCCGGCTTCGGTCAGTTCGATCTGCCGCGGCCGGCGCAGGAACAGCGGAGCGCCGACGCGCTCCTCCAGCACCTTGATTTGATAGCTGACCGCCGCTTGCGTCATGGCGAGTTCGCCGGCGGCCTTGGTGAAGGAAAGATGCCGCGCCACCGCCTCGAACACCCGGATCGCCTGTAACGGCGGCAGCTGCGAAACCTGCGGCGCGCTGAGATCAGGCATAAAGCCTCCTTATGGATCGTTATCGACGTTCGATTGGCAAAAGCGGCCGGCAAGGCCGACATTCATCCTCAACCCGTCATTCGGGTTCAGGATAACGAAGGTTGACGATCATGACCATGGCGCAGCAAAAATGCACTCCCGCCCCCGATCATCGCTGGATTTCGTGGCTTGCGGACGGATTCGGCTGGTTCGCGACCCGAAAAAGGGCGCATCTCGACGTCAGGGACCTGTCGCCGCATCTGCAGCGCGACCTCGGTTTCCTCGATGGCAACGACCCTTTCGGCCGGCACCAATAGCCTTGCTGGCTTTATCGCGAAGCCGTCAGATACTGGCTAGCAGGGCGGCCGCCGTCCGCTCGTCGGTGATGAGCCCGTTGACCAGCCGTCGGTTGACCGCCGCCAGGATGCCGGGCAGCTTGCGCTCCCCCATGGCGAGCGCGATCACCAGCGACTTCTCGCGCGACGGCAGCGCCGCCGACGACACCCGGTCATTGGTGATGCCGTCGATCATGCGGCCCTCGCGGTCGAACACCCAGCCAACGATTTCAGCGACGCCGCCGGCCTTCTGCAAGGCTTTCAGTTCGCTTTCGGAAATGAAGCCATCCTCGTAGAGCGGCGCCTTCGGGCCGAGGTCGCCGATACCGATGAAGGTGACGTCGGCCTCCGCCGCAAGCACCAGTGTCGGCTGGATCATCGGCTGGTTGAGCAGCATCTCGCGCTCCTGCGGCGAAGAGGCGATGACCGGCAGCGGCATCGGGAAGGACCGCGCCTTGACCCTGTCGGCCATGGTGAAGATGACGTTGTAGAAGGCAGCGGACCCGTCCGGCGAGATGTTGCCGGTCAAGGACACCACCTTGTGCTGCGGGCATTCCATCGGCGGCAATTGTTCGATCGCCGCCTTCAGCGTCCGTCCGGTGCCGATGCCCATGACGATCGGCGTCGGCGACCGCAGCCGCCGCTCGATCTCAGCGGCCGCCGCTTCGGCGATGCCGATGGTCGTGGAAGATGAATTGGGATCGCTCGGCACCACCTCGACCAGGTCGAGCGCAAAGCGCGATTTCAGCCGCGCGGCGAGATCCAGGCAGTTGGCGATCGGATGATCGACGCGGACCTTGATCAGGCCTTCCGACACCGCCAGCGACACCAGACGCTGCGCCGTCTGCCTCGATATGCCGAGCGTGGCGGCGATCTGGTCCTGTGTGTTGCCGGCAACATAATAGAGCCAGCCGGCGCGCGCCGCGTCGTCCAGCCTGTTGCTGCCGCCATCCTGCCGGGTATTCACGTCCTGCCTCCCCAAACCGCCGATCATCAGGCGGTCGTATCATTTTCGCAGGGAATGACCGCCTGCGCAATTGTCAATCTCAAGAGCAAATGCTTGCGCCGAAGCAGCGGTGATTTCTCCGCCGACATCCTATCGGAGAAAGCGCCACAGCTCCGTTTCTCCGTCTGAAGGCATGTTCAATGGCCGCCAAAGGTTTATCTCGCGGCGCAAACCCTTTAAGGGATCGAAAAAAGGAGCGCTGCATGACACCGAAGGCGGTTTTCTGGGACATGGACGGGACGCTGGTCGACAGCGAACCGCTGCATGAGGCAGCCCTCATCGCAGCGATGCGCAATGCCGGCCTCACGCCTCCGGCCGATCTGCACGAACGCGTGCTCGGCGTCGCCGCGTGGCCGGTCTACGAAATGATGCGCGACGAGTTCGGGCTGCAACTGCCCTTCGACGAATGGATCGTTCACAAATATGAGCATTACCTGCCGCTGGTCGAGGGGCTGAAGCCGCGCCCAGGCGCCATCGAGATCTTCAAGGAGTTGCGCGCGCTCGGCGTGCAGCAGGCGGTGGTCTCAAACTCGGATCGGATGATCGTCGACGCCAATCTGCATATGGTCGGGCTGACCTACCCCGGCATGAAGACGATCAGCCGCAACGATGTGCGGGAAGGCAAGCCGCACGCGGAGCCTTTCCTTCGCGCCGCCTATCTGGCAGACGTCGATCCCGCGCACGCCGTCGCGGTCGACGACAGCTGGCCGGGCGCCATGGCGGGCCTGGCGGCGGGAATGAAGACGATCTTCTGGCCTGAAAAGCCGATGGAAGGACCGCCCGGCGCCATTGTCATCAACAGCGCCGGGGAATTGCGGGCTCAGCTCGGACTGTAGCGTTCAGTTCCGGTACACCGGCTCCTGCTCGTCGAGGATCGCCTTCAACTCGGCGAGATGACGTTCGGCCTGGCCGGGATAGTTGTCCATCTCGCTCGCCGCCTTCTCGGCGATCGCGTCGGACAGGGTGCGCAGCGGCCGGCCCG
Organism: Mesorhizobium sp. B2-5-7; assembly: GCF_006440875.1. Lineage (NCBI taxonomy): Bacteria > Pseudomonadati > Pseudomonadota > Alphaproteobacteria > Hyphomicrobiales > Phyllobacteriaceae > Mesorhizobium > Mesorhizobium sp. B2-5-7. The sequence continues at coordinate 433,505 of NZ_VFUO01000003.1, forward strand.
TCCACAGGGCCTTGATGTAGGTCTCGGCGGCACGCTCGAAATAGAACATGCGGTTGAAGGCGTCGGCGACGGTGTCGCCGATGACCAGCACGCCATGGTTGCCCATCACCATCACCTTGACCTTGGGGTCGGCGAGAAGCTGCGAGCAGCGCTCGCCCTCTTCCTCGAAGGCCAGTCCGCCATAATGGGCGTCGACGACGTGACGGTTGAAGAACATCGCCGAATTCTGGTCGATCGGCGGCAGCGTCGAGTCGGCAAGCGAGGCCAGCACGGTGGCGTGGATCGAATGGACGTGCATGACGCAGCGCGCGTGCGGCACGTTGCGATGGACGGCGCCGTGCAGGCCCCATGCCGTGGGGTCGGGTGCATTCGGCCCGGAAAGCGTCTCGGGGTCGTTGGCGTCGATCTCGATCAGGTCGCTGGCCTTGATGCGCGAGAAATGCACCTGGTTCGGGTTCATCAGGAACCTGGTGCCGTCGTCGTTGACCGCCAGCGAGAAATGGTTGGCCACCGCCTCATGCATGTTGAGCCGCGCCGTCCAGCGGAAGGCGCAGGCGAGATCGACGCGCTCTTCGTAGAAGGGCAGGTTGGTGAGCGTTTCCTTCTGCAGGCGGGCGATGCTCATCGAAAATATCCTCCGGTTTGGCCCAGAATGCCGCGCGCCGCTGGTGCCCGCAACCGCTTTCGCTTGGTGCAGAAGGCCAGTTATGCCGCGGTGCTTGCGGCGCCAACGGTTCGCAGTCCGCCGTGCTCGATGATGAAATCGATTACCTCCCGCAGGCCCTTGCCGCGCGAAAGATCGGTGAAGCCGAACGGCCGCTTGCCGCGCATGCGGCCGGCGTCGCTCTCCATGACGTCGAGATTGACGTTCACATAGGGCGCAAGATCGCTTTTGTTGATGACCAGGAAATCGGACCGCGTGATCGCCGGGCCGCCTTTGCGCGGAATTTCTTCGCCCTGGCACACCGAGATAACGTAGAGCGTGAGATCCGCAAGGTCCGGCGAGAAAGTGGCGGCAAGGTTGTCGCCACCGGATTCGATGAAGATGATGTCGAGGTCGGGAAATTTGCGGTTGAGCTCGGCGATCGCCTGCAGATTGATCGAGGCATCCTCACGGATGGCGGTGTGCGGGCAGCCGCCGGTCTCGACGCCGACGATGCGGTCCTCCGGCAGCGCCTGCAGCCGGGCCAGCATCATGGCGTCCTCTCTGGTGTAGATGTCGTTGGTGACGACGGCGATGGAGAACTCGTCGCGCAGCGCCTTGCAGAGTTTTTCGGTGAGCGTCGTCTTGCCGGAACCCACGGGGCCGCCAATGCCGATACGAAGGGGGCCGTTGGGTTGTGTCATGTCGGAAACTCCGTGATGGCAAGGACTGCGAAGCCGAGCCCGATCAACAGGCAGAGCGGCGAATAGAAACTGGAATCGAGCCGAGCGAAAGGCTGTTGCGGCGCCAGCCGGCGCCACCAGGGCGTGAAACCGGCAATGCCGCGCCCCAGGAACACCAGTCCGATCAGCATCGCGGTAGCCGCGAGGCCCTGCTTGGGAAACGGCGAGGCAAAGAAACCGATGAGCGCCAGCGGCCACAGCGTTGCCAGGCCGAGGCAGGCGGCAACGGCGAAACTGGCGAACGGCGTCGGCATTTCGTTGACGCCGCGAAAGCCGACGACAGCGTGGGCGCAGGACGCCGCGTCCCTGCCCGGCCAGACGCCGCCTATGCCCCAATAGACATGCAGTGCCGTGATCAGCAGCAGGACGAAGGAGAGGACGAAGGCGAGGAGGATCATGAGCGGAACAATCGCGAATACTGGGTTTCGTGCTTCATGGCCATGACGTCGGAGACGAAGGCGCAGCCGCCGAGGTCGTCCAATGTCGAGCGGGACGCGCGGGCAGCGGTCGAGAGCGCCAGCGGCTCGAAACCCGCGAGCAGCGTCGTCGCCTCGTTCTGGCCGATCATGCCGAGCCGGATCGCGGCCTGGACGAGGTTGGAGAAGAAGGCTTGCGCGAAGGCGCACAGCGCGTCCTCAAGCGCGATGCCATTGCCGCCGGCCACGGCTCCGACGGCCACGCAATAGGCGCAATCGGCCGGCAAGCGCTCCAGCACGGCAGTGGGCCAGGCGGCGGCTGCTTTGAGGAAGGCCGCGCCTTGCAGCATGGTCTCGGCGTGGCGTTCGCGCGAGCCGGCCAGTGCCTCGGCCAGTGCGACAACCTCGGCCAGATCGCCACCTTCACGGGCGCGGCGCCAGCTTTCGGCGAACAGCACGGCATCGTTCCAGCCCGAGCCCATCTCGACCAGCGCCTCCAGCCAGCCGGCAAGGCCGGCGGCATTGGTCACCAGCCCATCTTGCACCGCGCGCTCGAGGCCATGGCTGTAGGCAAAGCCGCCGACCGGAAAGGCCGGCGACAGCCACGCCATCAGCCGTAGCAGGGCGATGCCGGACGGCTGGTCAGTCATGATCATGGTGGTGATCGTGCGAATGCGCGTGGCTGTGCGCATGCGCTTCGCTATGGCTGTGCGCATGCGCATGGCCGTGATCATGCCCGCCGGAATAGGCGCCGCGCACCGGCTTGAACGGCTGGGAGACGTCGCGCACCGTGGCGCCTAGCCCCTCCAGCATCGCCTTGATGACGTGGTCGCGCAGGATGAGGATACGGTGCGCCTCGATGCCGGCGGCGAGATGGCGGTTGCCGATATGCCAGGCGAGTTCGGCGAGATGCACGGCGTCGCGGGCGCGGATGTCATAGACCTCTTCGGGCGCCGCGATGATCTCGATATGGCCGCCATCCTCCAGCACCAGCCGGTCGCCATCGTTCAGAGCGACAGGCTCGGGCAGGTCGACCAGCACCTTGCTGCCGTCGGCAAGTTCGATGGCGCGGCGGCGCAGATGCCGCTCGTCATGGGCGAGAACGGCACGGCCGGACGGCGCGGTGGTTGCGGCCGTGCCGGCGGGCAATACGGAGACGGCGCGCGGGAATTTGGTGAAGTCGGTGTTGAGGTTGAGCTTCATTTCATGGAACCTCCATCAGAGCGCCGCGCGTCCCCTTAGACGTGCAAAGGACGCTCTAACACGTTTGAACCTATGCATCGTGCTTTCCGAAAATCGATTCCGATTTTCGGGCCGATGCATTGGCTTGCGCCCGGGTCCGGGCCGGCCGCGCCAGAAGGCGATCGAAATAGCTATTGACGCGCTCGGAGTCGATCGGGAAACGGCCGGCACGCGCCCAGCCGCCCATGTCGCCGAGCAGCACGTCGACGGCGGAAAACCGGTCGCCGAGCGCGAACGGCTTGTCGCCGAGCCGGCGCTCCAGCGCCTTGACCTCCGTGGCGAAGTCAAAGGCCGCGGCAGGACCGACATCGACCCGCACCTCCCTGGGCAGGAGGAAACGGTGGCGCAATTTGTTCCACAGCGGCGCCTCGAACTCGCTCTGGGCAAAATGCATCCAGGAATCCATTTCGGCGCGGCCAGCGAGACCGGGATTGGCGCCCATACCTTTATCGGCGTGCTTGTCGGCGAGATAGACGCAGATCGCCGCCGAATCCGTCACCGTCAATTCACCGTCTATGAGGATCGGCACCTTGCCCGACGGATTGAGCGCATAGGCTTCGGGCGAGCGCAGCTTGACCTCGACGAACTCATAGGGCTGGCCGAGTTCCTCCAGCATCCAGAGGACGCGACTGACCCGGGATCCGCGCGATCCGACGGCCTTGTACATCGTTGAACCCTGCCTTTCCCGAGCAGCCTAGTGCATCCGCGGCCGTCATACGATCGTGTCGAAGAGCCGCAGGATGAACGATATCTGGTAGATCAGCGCCGCCGCGACGAAGGCGATGTGGAACCGGCGGTCGCGCACCAGGATCGCGACGACGCACAGCACGACGAAGACCGGCGTGCGGAACAGATACTCGCTGCCGAAGCGGGCGAAATGCTCAGGCCCCTTCAGCAAAGTGTCGACCACGTCGAGCAGGTAGGTCGCCGCCAGCAGGCCGAAGAACCAGGCGCGGCGCGAATAGAAGAAATCCTCGTAGCTGGTGTAGTCCAGCATCGAATCCGGAAACAGCAGCGCGCAGAGCAGGAACAGGGTGATCGCGTAGAAAATGATGAACAGGTACTTGCCGAAGGTCCATGTTTCGATGGTGTAGAGGCCGAACTCCCACCACCAGAAATGCACCAGCATCAACAGCACCGAGGCGACCCAGGCCAGATGCACCGTGTAGAGCCGGTATTGGCCGGGATGCTGGACAATGCGCGCCACCCCCGACAGCAGGCGCGCGACGCCAAGCCCGATCACCATGCCCATGACGATGCGAATATGCGGGAAAATGTCGTGGGCGGAGGCTATTTGCTGGTCCATAGATAGCTAATAATGCTCTCGATGCTATGAAAAAGCTCTAGCGGACCACGTGGTGCTATTCGCGAATAAGCTGATCCGATGACCACGGCGTGCCGGGAAAATAGTCATGGTCGAGAATTTCCCTGATCGAATACGGACAGTCCGCGGGGAAATTGCCCTCCCTCAGGCCGGTCTCGTCCGCCGCCTTCAATCTCGCTATTTTGAATTCTCGTCCGAGCCGCCGTCCCGGATAGGCTTTCAAGCTAGGGCTTTCATCGAGCAGATCTTCGATCTGAAATCGCTGCTCGCGGATGGTCAGCAACCATCCAGCTTTGCGCCTTTCGGCCTGAAATTCCCATTTGAGCAAATGCAGGAGCAAGGTGCCAAGTCTACTCGCAATTTCTCTTTTGTCGCTCCGCCCCAAGCTCTCGATCTCCTCCGCCAGGTTATCGCGATCGAGGTCTGAGAGGCGACCTTCGCGCAACAGCGCGCCTTGCTCGGCGCACCACTGAGCATAATCGGCCTCATAGGGCGTCAATTGCTGTTTTCGAAAAATCTTGTTCATTTAGTGATATTGCTCTCAAAGCACGTAATTTCCAAGCCAGATGGAAAAGGTAGACCCTTATCCGAACCCTTCGGCGCAACATTCCGCTGCCGCAGTTGACGAAGCGCATGCGCTTTCATGGCAGTTCATTGCCCATTCATGAATTTCAGCGGAACGTCTCAAAACAGAAAGTACCTTTGCGCCATCGGCAGCACGGTCGCTGGCTCGCAGGTCAAGAGTTCGCCATCGGCGCGAACTTCGTAGGTTTCCGGATCGACCTCGATATGCGGCGTGGCGTCGTTGAGCACCATCGAGTGCTTGCCGATGCCGCCGCGCGTGTTTTCGACGGCGACGAACTGCTTGTCGACGCCGAGCCGGCCGTGCAAACCGGACTCGAGCGCGGCCTTCGAAACGAAGGTCACCGACGAATTGGTCCGGGCTTTGCCATAGGCGCCGAACATCGGCCGGTAGTGCATCGGCTGCGGCGTCGGGATCGAGGCGTTGGGGTCACCCATCGGGGCGGCCGCGATCATGCCGCCGATCAGCACCATGTCTGGCTTGACGCCGAAGAAGGCCGGGTTCCACAGCACCAGATCGGCGCGTTTGCCGACCGCGATCGAGCCGATGTCCTTCGACAGGCCATGCGCGATGGCCGGATTGATGGTGTATTTGGCGATGTAGCGGCGGACGCGGAAATTGTCGTTGTCGCCCGTCTCCTGCGGCAATGACCCGCGCTGGCGCTTCATCTTGTCGGCCGTCTGCCACGTGCGGATCGCCACCTCGCCGACGCGGCCCATGGCCTGGCTGTCCGACGAGATGATCGAGAAGGCGCCGATGTCGTGCAGGATGTCCTCGGCCGCGATGGTCTCCTTGCGGATGCGGCTTTCGGCAAAGGCGATGTCCTCGGGGATCGACGGCGACAGATGGTGGCAGACCATCAGCATGTCGAGATGCTCGGCGAGCGTGTTGACCGTGTAAGGCCGCGTCGGGTTTGTCGAGGACGGGATGACGTTGGGCAGGCCGCAGACCTTGATGATATCGGGCGCATGGCCGCCACCGGCGCCCTCGGTGTGGAAGGCATGGATGGTGCGGCCCTTGATCGCCGCCACCGTGTTCTCGACAAAGCCGCTCTCGTTGAGCGTGTCGGTGTGGATCATCACCTGGACATCGTAATCGTCGGCCACCGACAGGCAGCAGTCGATCGCCGCCGGCGTCGTGCCCCAGTCCTCGTGCAGCTTGAGCGAGCAGGCGCCGCCCAGCACCATCTCCTCGAGCGCGGCCGGCAGCGAGGCATTGCCCTTGCCCGACAGGCCGATATTCATCGGGAAGGCGTCGAAGGACTGGATCATGCGTGCCATGTGCCACGGCCCCGGTGTGCAGGTCGTGGCCAGCGTGCCATGCGCCGGACCGGTCCCGCCGCCGAGCATGGTGGTGATGCCCGACATCAGCGCTTCCTCGATCTGCTGCGGGCAGATGAAGTGGATATGCGCGTCGAAGCCGCCCGGGGTCAGGATCTTGCCCTCGCCGGCGATAATTTCCGTGCCGGGGCCGATGATGATGGTGACGCCGTCCTGCGTATCCGGATTGCCGGCCTTGCCGACGGCCGCGATGCGGCCATCCCTCAAACCTATATCGGCCTTGAAGATGCCGGCGCTGGCATCGATCACCAGCGCATTGGTGATGACGGTGTCGACCGCACCTTGGGCACGGGAAACCTGGCCCTGACCCATGCCGTCACGAATGACCTTGCCGCCGCCGAATTTCACCTCCTCGCCATGGATGGTGAAATCCTTCTCGACCTCGATGAAGAGTCCGGTGTCGGCAAGCCGCACCTTGTCGCCGACCGTCGGGCCATACATCTGGGCGTAGGCGGCACGCGTTAGTCTGGCCATCAGCGGTTGCTCCCGAAATGCGGTGTTGGTGAAGCCGGGCTGCACATTGCCGCCCTCCAATGGTCACGCAATGACCCGCTGGGCGACACCTTCCGGACCCATTTGGCGGTTGAGGTTGAAGGGTCACCCCAAAACGACCGTTTGCCAAATCGATGGAAGGAAAATCCATGCGCAAAACGACAATTCTTGCAGCCGCCGCCAGCCTGATGCTGGCGGGTGCCGCCAGCGCCCAGCAGCAGCCCGCGCAACAGCCCGCCCCGACTACGCCGGCTCCAGCCGCGCCCAGCGGTCAGCAGGCCGCGCCGGCGATCCAGAGCGTCAACGTGATCGACATCAGCGAGTTGCCGAAGGACACCCAGACGCAGGTCAACCAGGTCATTGCCCAGCGTGGCGATGCCGGCCTGCAGAAATTGCGCAGTTCGATCGATGCCACCCCCAAGGTGAAATCCGCCCTCCAGGCCAAGGGCATGACGTCGGCCCAGGTGGTCGCGGCCAGCATGGAGCCGAACGGCGCGCTGACCCTGATCACCAAGAAAGCCAGCTGACGAACCGGCGCGGCGGGCCGGTATCCGGTCCGCCCACCGAACCGGAGAGGGAACCGTGACAGGGCTGGGGACGTTTCGTTTCAAAGGCCTTGAAGCAAACTGCGAAAGCGAACGATGACCCTCACCACCCTGCCCGATCCCCGATGCCATGCGCGATGGTTGCATGTCATTGCCGCGGCTGCGTTTCTGGCGGCGAGTGTCCCGCGGGCGGCGCTCAACGCGCAGGGCCTGGAAAGTCCCGAGACCGTCGACCGCATCGTCGGATCGCAAGTTAACCAGGAAGAGGCCAAGACGACCGCTGAAATCGGAAAAGTCAGTTCGGCGATCGACCGCACGCGCGAAAACATCAGCACGGTGCGCAAGACGTCCAAGCTCGACAAGGTCGATATCGTGTTCCTCACCGACGCGGCGCGCAGCGAAGGCGGCCCGCCGCCAGCCATCGAGAACAAGGTTCGGCAGCATCAGGACGATGTCACTGAGCTGCGCAAGGAGATCGAGGCCAACGCCCTGCTTTTCAATGCCCTCGATTCGCGGCGCGTCCTTGCACAGGACGTTCTCGCCGTGGAGTTCGACGATCCGGGAAAGATCGTCATCTATGCGGCCGCCAAGCCCTCGGGCTGAGCCCCACGCAGCGCTTGCGCGCGCTGGCCTTGCCGGCCACGCATAAGAAGCCCTCACAGCTTGCCCATCACCTTCTGCTGGAAGCCATGGATTTCACGCTTGCCGCCAAGCGGCACCAGCGTGACGTCCCGTTCCTGCCCCGGCTCGAAGCGCGTTGCGGTGCCGGCGGCGATGTCGAGGCGCATGCCGCGCGCCCGTTCACGATCGAATTTCAGCGCCTCATTGGTTTCGTAGAAATGATAGTGGCTGCCGACCTGGACCGGTCGGTCCCCACTGTTGGCCACTTTCAGGATGACGGTCGGCAGACCCTTGTTGAGCTCGATGTCGCCTTGAACGGGGATGATTTCGCCTGGGATCATGGGTCCTCACACGACGCCGAAGGCGAGGCCGATGCCGATCGCCGCGCAGGCGGCGCCCGTGATGCGAGCCACGCCGCGGGACCTCATACCGAGGCCAAGCCCGACGGCGATGCCGATGGCATGGAGCAGCACGGTGGCTACGGCAAAACCGGCCATATAGTCGAGGCCGCCGGCATTTTCCGGCACTTCCGTGCCATGGGCATGGCCGTGCAACAGCGCGAACAGGCCGATGATGGCGACACCGGCCGAAACAGGCAGATCGACCGCCAGCGCCACCAGCAGGCCGAGCGCCACAACGGAGGCCAGTATACCCGGCTCGACGAAGGGCAGCGGCACATGGGCCATGCCCAGGGCCGCGCCACCCAGCATGACGCCGACGAACGCCGCCGGCCAGACCCAGATCGCCTTGCCGCCCTTGAGGGCCGCCCACAGACCGACGGCGAGCATCGCCGTCATGTGGTCGAGGCCCGACAGCGGATGCGTGAAGCCGGCCATGGCGGAGGAGGTCGTGCCGGTGCCGACATGGGCGTAGGCAGGCATCGCCGCCGCCACGAGCAGGATCGCCGAGAGGCACAGGCGTTTGACAGGGATCATTTAACTTGCCTTTCGTTTTGCGGTGTCAGGCGGCCTTGCGGGGGCCGCAGCCCTCGGCCTTGAGCACGCGTTTGGTCGAAGCCGGATATTTCTTCAGCATAGCGGCGGGGCGGATCGGCCGGGCCGTAAAATTGCCGCCGCAGTTCGGGCAGACGCCGCCAAGCACGTTTTCGACGCAGCCGGCGCAGAAGGTGCACTCGAAGGTGCAGATCCGCGCATCCGTCGCTTCCGGCGGCAGATCCTTGTCACAGCATTCACAGTTCGGGCGCAGTTCAAGCATGTCTGTCTCCTCACCGGATCGGTTCGTGCACGGTCACCAGCTTGGTGCCGTCGGGAAAGGTCGCTTCCACCTGTACGTCATGGATCATCTCGGCGATGCCTTCCATCACCTGAGCGCGGCTGACCACATGGGCGCCGGCCTCCATCAGCTCGGCCACCGGGCGGCCATCGCGGGCGCCCTCGACGACGAAATCGGTGATCAGCGCGATCGCTTCCGGATGATTGAGCTTGACGCCGCGCTCCAGCCGCTTGCGCGCCACGATCGCCGCCATGGCGACCAGCAGCTTGTCCTTTTCCCTTGGCGTCAGGTTCATGCGTCTTCCTGAAATGATGCGGACACAGTCACAGTGACCATAATTTGGGCAGCCCCGCTTTTCCGTTGAGCAATCCGACGAGCGGGACCAGCCGCTGGCGCAGCTGGTAGCCGTCCCCGGCGTAAAGCCTCGCAAGAAGCTTGCCAGATGTCTTCACGGTCCAGACGCTGGCGCCGCCCCGGTCGCCAATGATCTCCCTGGCCTGATCGAGCAGGGCTTCCGCGCGCGGCGACACCAGCAGCAGCGTAGCCACGGCGATCGCGTCATTTGCTATCGCCGGACGGGCCATGATTTCGGCGATATCAGGTCCGATGCGGAAATCCTCGGCGTGGATGAGGGTTCCTTCCCTGCGGATACGCCAGCGGTCGCGAAAAGTGCCCTGTGTGGCACGTTCGCCCATGGCCAGGCGGCCGAAGACGGCCGCTTCCAGCACCAGCGCCTCGGCCCCCGCGGCAAGCTCGACGTCCAACGTACGGACAAACGCGGCGCGATCGAAGACGATGGTTTCCTGCGGCAGCCAGGCGATGCTGCCGTTCTCTCCGACGGTCAGCCTGACCCGGACTTCGGCATGGTCCGATGCGGCGCGATAGACTTTTTCGCAGGCCTGGGTCGTTATCCCCGCGCTGGCATGCGGGCCGACATCGACATCCCAGCCGAGGCGGTCGCCGCCGGTCAGCCCGCCGGCGGTGTTGATCAGGACGGCCTCCAGCGGGCCGGCCGAAACATACGGCAGCCTTATCTTGGCGGAGCCGTCCTGATAGAGGCGCCGCAGCCGCGTGCGGCCGTCAATGCTGGCGCAACCTAGCCGCGCCTTGCCCGCCGCGCGCTGGGCCAGCTGACCTGAAAACCTGGTATTTTCGATCGTATCCACGCCGTCAGGTTAAGCACTGTGGCGCTTTTGTCGACATATAGCTTGTTGCTTGATGGCGTTTCCGTTTCTATAGAGGGAACCACCTTGGTACGGTCAGGCGACGCTTGGCGGAGGGATAAGGCGAAGATCGCGGCCTGATATCGAGGACAAGAAGGCGCCGTTCAGTTGGCGTCGGGAAACGACACAGTGGGGAAGAAACCGAATGGCTGACCAGCTGGCAGCGGACATCATCGAGAAGATCAAGGCCCATGCCGAGCCGGGCGGCGAGGAAATCACCACCACAACCGAATTGACGGCGCTCGGCATCCATTCGCTGGAGCTGACCGAGATCATCTTCGACCTCGAGGAGCAATATGGCATCGAGATCGAGATGAACACGGTCGATGCCTGGAGCAACCTGAAGAACGTCGGCGACATGGTCGAGGCCGTTCGCGCGCTGATCGCGAAAAAAGCCTGACCGAATGCTGAAGCGCGTCGTCATTACCGGCATCGGTGGACTGTGCGGATTGGGCACCGATGCGCAGGCAATCTGGGCCGAGATGCGGGCCGGCCGGTCGGCGATTGGCCCGATCGACAACCCCTTCCTGCACGACCTGAAGGTCAAGACCGGCTGCGAGATCAAAGCCCTGCCGGATCACGGCATCGAGCGCAAGCAACTGGTGTCGATGGATCGCTTCAGCCTGCTGGCGGTGCTCGCGGCGAAAGAAGCCATGCGGCAGTCCGGATTGGTCCCGCATGCGGACAACACCTATCGGATGGGAACCATTGTCGGTGTTGGCGTCTGCGGCTTCGAGACCGTCGAGGAGAATTATCGCGCCATCCTGCTCGAGGGCAAGAATCGCGCCGGTATCTTCACCGTTCCAAGAGTGATGCCGGGCGCCGCCGCCGGTCAGGTCAGCATGCATCTGGGTTTGCGCGGACCGGTGTTCGGCGTCACTTCGGCCTGTTCGTCGGCCAATCATGCCATCGCATCGGCGGTCGACCAGATCAGGCTCGGGCGCGCCGACGTGATGGTGGCCGGGGGCACCGATGCGCCGCTCGTGTGGGGCGTGCTGAAGGGCTGGGAGGCGCTGCGTGTGCTTTCGCCCGACACATGCAGGCCGTTCTCGGCCGACCGCCAGGGGCTGGTGCTGGGCGAAGGCGCCGGCATGGCGGTTCTGGAAAGCTACGACCATGCGATGGCACGCGGCGCCACCATTTTGGCTGAAATCGCCGGCGCCGGCCTTTCAGCCGATGCCTCCGATATCGTCGCGCCGACCGTCGAGGGGCCGGAAGCGGCGATGCGCTTCTGCCTGGCGGATGCCGGGCTCAATCCAGAGGATATCGACTACCTAAACGCGCACGGCACCGGCACCAAGGCCAACGACCAGATCGAAACCCTCGCGATCAAGCGCGTCTTCGGCGACCATGCGCGCGCGCTATCCGTCTCCTCGACCAAGTCGATGCACGCGCATTGCCTCGGCGCTTCGGGCGGGCTGGAGATGATCGCCTGCGTCATGGCGATCCGCGAAGGCGTCGTGCCGCCAACGGCGAATTACCGCGAGGCCGATCCCGACTGCGATCTCGACGTCACGCCGAATGTCGCGCGCGAGCGCAAGGTGCGCGCCGCCATCAGCAATGGCTTTGCCTTTGGCGGCACCAATGCCGTGCTGGCCTTCAAGGCAATCTGACCCCGGGCGGTTACCACCGGCCGGGCGGTCACCACCTGGCCGCGCGGTCACCACCGTTCGCGCGATCCGAATTGGGTGACTGTCCGTGCGTGGTGAAAGCGGCGCCGCCATATTGATCCGGCCTCGCCGCAGCCCTAATTCTTGGCCGACCCGCCAATATCGCGCCGCTTGGTGCGCATCCCCCCGCTCAGGAGTTCCCGATGGCCGACCTGTCCGCCTTTCCGATCGCAAGCCGCTGGCCGGCTAAGCATCCGGACCAGATCCAGCTCTATTCGGCAACGACGCCGAACGGCGTGAAGATCTCGATCGCGCTGGAGGAAATCGGCCTGCCCTATGAGCCGCACCTGATCAACATCGGCAAGAACGAGAGCTGGACCCCGGAATTCCTGTCGCTCAATCCCAACGGCAAGATCCCGGCGATCATCGATCCCGACGGACCGGACGGTGCGCCGATCGGCCTGTTCGAATCCGGCGCGATCCTGCTCTACCTGGCGGAAAAGACCGGCCTGCTCATGCCTGTCGACGCGGCGCGGCGCTACGAGACGATCCAGTGGGTCTTCTTCCAGATGGCGGCGATTGGGCCGATGTTCGGCCAGGTCGGGTTCTTCCACAAATTCGCCGGCCGCGAGATCGCCGACAAGCGGCCGCTGGAGCGCTACCGCGACGAATCGCGCCGCCTGCTCGGCGTTCTCGACGTCAGGCTGAAGGGCCGCAAGTGGATCATGGACAATGACTACACCATCGCCGACATCTCGCTGCTCGGCTGGGTGCGCAACCTGATCGGCTTCTACGAAGCCCGCGATCTGGTCGGCTTCGACGATTTCGCCAATCTGGCAGCCTGGCTGGAGCGAGGCCTGGCGCGGCCGGCGGTGCAGAAAGGCCTGACCATTCCGGCGCGAGGCTGAACCCGTCAGCCCACGGGAAGAGCGGCCTACTTTGCTTTCGCCTTGGGTCCGCCCCTGCCGACCACGGAGGCGGCAAGGGATGCCACGCCACGCGCCGTGGCCACGACCGCGCCAGCGGCGACATTGGCCGCGGCGCGAACCTTCGAGCCGCCGCCTGCTTTCGAGCCGCCGGCTGGGGCCGGCTTCTTCGCCTGGGCGGGCTTGGCGGCCGCTTTCGGCGTGGTCGCTTTCGACCCTGGCACGACTTTTTTCGGCGCCGCCTTGCCGAAGGCCTTCGCATCCTTGGAGCGCTGGGCGATCGCCGGGCCAGCCCCGGCCGTCGACTGCGCCCTCGGTTGTGCTGACTTGCCCCTGGCGGGCTTTTTTGTGTTTGCTGCCATCGGACGGAATCCCTCTTCTGGCATGATTGCCTGATCGGGATAACGCGTTGTAAGTCTTAAGGTTCCCGCCGAAAAATACTGAAAATTAACCGGGTTGACCAAAGACCAGGTCGGCCGCCCGGCGCCGCGCAAGCACGCGTTCGATGTTGGGCATGTCGTTGGAGGCGATCCAGGCGCGCGCATCCGCCTCGGAACGTCCATGCTCGTGCCAGCGTTCCATCAGGCGGCGTTCGAGCTCGTTGCGCGGCACGTCGACGAAGATCGAGAAATCGAACAGCGGCGCCAGGCGCGACCACGGCTCCTCGTCGAGCAGCAGGTAATTGCCTTCCACCAGGATGAACTTGGTCTCGGCGCCGACAATCGCCGCGGCGGCGCGCGACAATTCCATGCCGCGGTCAAACACCGGAATGGCAATCTCGGCCTCGCCGGCGCGGATGCGCTTCAAAAGCGTCTCGAAGCCGCCAAAGTCGAACGTGTCGGGCGCGCCCTTTCGCGCCCGCAGACCGCGCCGCTCGAGCACGATGTCGTCATAGTGGAAGCCGTCCATGGGCACGACCTCCACCGCGCCTTCCGGCAAAAGGTCATGCAGGCTTGCCGACAGTGTCGACTTGCCGGCGCCCGGCGGCCCGGCAATGGCGACGATGAAGCGATTTGCCTTGCCGGCGCGCTTGAAGATGGTGGCGGCGAGGTGGGCGATTTCGGACATTTTTCGGCTCCTTCCGCGGATTTGGACGCATCTTGTCGGCGGTCGCTTGAAATTTCAAACCGCGATTTGCACGATTTAGAGCGACCGGTTGTGGAGTCAGCAGTGGCGACTGCGATTAGTCCGTTACGGCTTTGTCTTCAGCATGCCGCTGGCTGGCCGATACGCAGAAATTCGCTATCGAACGGGACCTCCGATACCGCGGCGCCAGCCAACCGCAGGCGGCCACCCGCCGTGGTGATCGCGCGCGGAGGCCCGCCACCCGACAGAGGCAACGCACCGATGACATGGCGGAACGAGACGCGATCCTGGCCGAGCGCGAACGCGGTCGCCACGCCCTCGCGCTTCAGCCAGTTGTCGCCCAGCGAGGCGGCGTGGCCGACCGCGGTGCGCCCATCCTCGATGCCGAGCACGCCGAGATGGCGGCCGCTCCACGGCGCGTAGTCGCGCCCGCCATTGCTGAACCAAAGCATGGTAACAGGCAGTTCGGCCGGGTTCTTCAGCACCAGCACCAAATCGTCCTCGGCCTGGCGCGCCAGCGCGGTCCAGCCCGGCCCGCCATGGTCGGCCTCGACCAGGGTGAGGAAATCCTCGCGCCGGTCATCCATGCGGTAATCCGTCAGATCGAGCGTGCCGCCGCCGGCAGCAGGGAAATGCCCGAGGTCCGACGACCGACCGGGGTAGGCCAGCATGAAGCGACCGCGCACGGGGTCCGGCTCCAGCGGATCGGCTGGCGTGGCGGCAAACCGCTTCGGCGAGAAAGCCAGCCTGCCGCCGCCTTTCATTACCGTCATCGGGTGATGGGCAACCGAGATCGCGCCGGACCCGCCGGAAAACACATGTTCCTGGTAGAGAAAAGGATGGTCGTCGCGCAGCGTGAAAATCTTGTCGACGCTGGCGCCCATCACCTTGTGGCGCAGCCGGAAGACCGCGCGCCAGCCACCATCCGTGGCGCCGCTGTCGACCACATCCCAGGCGCTGTTGGCCGGCCAGCCATGCAGCGGCGCCTCCTCGACATCGCTGCGCGAAAACGGCGCGCACAGAAAGTCGCCGGAGAGCCTGACGGTGCCTCGCGGCAGGTCCGGAGGCAGCGTCTCGCCCGCGTCGATCCAGGGTGCGCGGTGCAGCGGCTTCAACCGGCGCGCGCCGCTCTCGATGATCATGTCGGCGATGTGGCCGACTGTGAGGTCGAGCGAAACCGAAATGCCCTTGGCGTTGATCGTGACTGTATCCATGGCTCTCTCACCCGAATCCGAAGGGTGCCAAGAAGAACCCGTTCGGCGCACCGCGCAAGCGCGCGGGCGCGTATTTTGCATCGGTTTTGCGCTCGCCGTCGTCGGAAAATGCGAGCTCTATTGCCGCTTGTAGTCCCGCACCGGCGATTTCGTCCCGTCGGTATAGGTCACCTGCACCGACATCGAGGTCACGCTTTCGACGACCTTGAAATAGGGCTGGAAATCATCGGGGATGGCGTAGGGATCCCTGGCATTGCAGGGCGGCATGGGAAGGGTCTTGTCGAGCGCGGCACCATTCAGGCTGTAATGCACTTCCTTGATGGCGCAGCGGTAGGACAGCATCTGCGTGAAATAGACCAGCCCATGATTGCCGCTGGCGTCGAAGGCGATCCATGACGTCCAGAACTGGTCGAGGATCTGCTTGTTGCCCTGTTGCAGGGCGGCATCCGGGTCGAAGTCTATGTCGAACGGGCCGGTCTCGCGCCCCCTGATGTCGAGGTATTTGATCGCGATCGTGGTCTGCGCCGTGCTGTCGGGCAATTCGAAGCTCGGATTGGGCATCGGCTTGCCGGTTCGCTGGTCGTTGAGCGCCAGCAAGCCGGTGTCGGTGAAGGGGCCGGTGCCGCCAAGACGCCAGGATATCGCGGTCGCCGGCTCGGGCAGCGAAATGGTCATCGACCAGCCCTGGTTGGAACGCATCGGCGTCAGCGACGGCGCGAAGCGGGCGGGGTCGAGCACGTCGCCAAGGGCCGCCAGCCGGCTGCGGCCGCGGTCCAGCCAGTCGGCAAGCTGGGTCTGGTCGACGAAATATCCGAGCAGCCCGCCATCCTTCTCGTAAGAGACGAACTTGGTCAGCGCCTGGGCTTCGCTGCGCTTATCGGCCAGCGTCTGGCTGCCGAGCCGATCCTCCGAGAACTCCTGCGCCAACAGGAAATAGGCGGGCGCATAGTCCGGATTGGCGGCGATGAAGGCGTTGAGCTTGTCGAGCCGCTGCGTATCGTCGAACTGCAGCAGGTGGACGAGCTTGATCGATGGCGCCTTGGCTTTCTCCGCGAGCTGGCCGAACACCTCGCGGGCGCCGGCCTTGCCATCCTGGACCCGCAGAAGTGTGGCAAAGCGCGTATAGGGGTCGATGGCGTCGACATCGAAGCCGGCAAAGGCGAGGTAGGAGCGCCGCGCGTTGAGCATGTCGCCCGAGAGCTCGTAGACGCGGGCATTGTGGTAGAACTCGTCCGGCCGCTTCGGCTCGGCGATGGCGCCGCCTTGCGCGGCCAAGGTGGCAAACCCCTTGGCTATCGTGTCGATCGAGGCGGCGATCTGCTCAGTCGTCGCCTGAAGCTTTTCGGCCTGGGCCACTTGCTGCTGCTGGCCGCCCACGAGTGTCTCGGTGGTTTGCTTGACCGCTTCGACGGTCCTTTGCGTCGCGGCGCCTTGGGCCGCTTGCTGCTGCTGGGCGGAGGCGATCTGATCGGTTTTCTGGGCAACCGTGTCGGTCGATTTCTTGACCTCTTCGACGGTCTTCTGGGTTTGCGTGACCGTCTGCTCGATCCTGGCCACCTTTTCGGCGACGATGCCAATCGACTGCTGCAGTTGGGCGATCGCCGGCACCAGGCTGGCGATGATGCCGTTCTGCGAATTGGTCTCCTTCTGCACGGCGTAGACGCCGCCGGCAACCGCCGCCGCACTGGTGGCGAACACCAGCGCCGGCAGCGCCTTGGCCGCCAGCACGAGCCTGAGCACGATGGCAATGGCGATGATGACGGCCGCGATCGAGGCAGCCAGCGCGATATAGGCGGCGAACGGCGCCAGCGGGTTGAGGATGTCGGAAACGGCGCCGCCGATGAAGGCGATGCTGCCGGCCCATTTGCCGGTGCGGCTGAGCGACGCCCTGATCAATGACGGCGCGGCGCCAGCCCCAATGTCAGCCATTTTGCGAGCCCCCCTGCCGCCAGATGCCACGCTCCTTCCCACGGGAAACGCGGCTTTGGCAAGGAAAGACAGGAAACGGGCGATTTCGGGGCGGTGGCAAGGCTTGGTTCCTCTCCCTGGCCTCTGGCGGGTGGGGAAACAGGTCGCGCCGGCACTCGACATTCCCGGGGCTAACCGGCATTAACCAAATGGACGCACCCGCCGCGTTACGTTAGCTTCGCCTTATCTCAGCAACAGCATCGCCAGAACAGTCCAGCCCTTGTCCTTGCCGCGTCTCTTTCCGCTCTTCCAGAAAATCCTGGCTGTCCTGGCCCTGGCGGCCCTGACGGCCGGCTGCTCGACCACGGCCCCGCCCGACAGCGTTCTGGCCGTGCCGGCGCCGCCGCAGAAATACGCGGCCATCGTCGTCGACGGAAAGAGCGGCAAGCAGCTGTTCGAGGTCAATTCGACGGCGCAGCGTTATCCGGCCTCGCTGACCAAGATGATGACGCTCTATCTGCTGTTCGAGGCGATGGAGACCGGCCGCGTCACCAAGGAAACGCAGATCCCGGTTTCCGACCACGCCGCCTCGCAGCCGCCAACCAAGATGCGTTTCCGGCGCGGGGAGACGATCGATGTCGATTCCGCCATCCGCGCCATCGTCGTCAAATCGGCCAATGACGTGGCGGTGGCGGTGGGCGAATATCTCGGCGGCTCTGAAGACCAGTTCGCCGCCATGATGACATCCAAGGCGCGCCAGCTCGGCATGAGCAGCACCACCTTCCGCAACGCATCGGGCCTGCCCGACGACGGCCAGATGACGACCGCCCACGACATGGCGGTGCTCGGCATGTCGCTGCAGCGGCGCTTCCCGCAGCACTTCCATTATTTCTCCGAAAGCGACTTCATGTTTCGCGGCCGGCTGGTGCGCGGACATAATGACATGCTCGGCCGCGTGCGCGGCGTGAACGGCATCAAGACAGGCTATATCAGGGCTTCCGGCTTCAACATCGTCACCTCCTACGATGCCGACGGCCGCCAGCTGATCGTGGTGGTGATGGGCGCCGACAGTGCCCGCCAGCGCAACGACCATGTCGAAGCGCTGATCCAGCGCAGCCTGTCGCCCACCATGGCCGACACCAAGACCAGGCTGATGTTCGCCGAACAGCAGTGAAGTGAGGCGTGATCCGCGCAGCGGACAAAAAGCCACTTGCCTGGCTTTTTGAACGATGAACGGTGAAGACACGGTCCGCCCTTGGGCGGACGCCGACCCAAGTCGTGCCTTGGTCACTGTAAAAACCTCACAGCCGGCTACCATCTTGCGACTGTCACGCAATCGTGCGGAAGACGTGGCATAGGCTGCGAAATCCGACAGTGGATAAGCGCCGTCGCCTCAGCGTATCCTAACTTACAGCGCAGGAGCCCATCATGAGCACCGTTCCCAAGGCATCCGAGCAGAAGTCGGCCGACAATGAGAACGACAGCGGCGGCGAGTATTTCGAGGCGCCGACCACGCAAGAGGATTTGCACGAGGTTTCCGACGAGCATTTCGACACGCCCGAAGTGCCGGACTCCGAACCGTCAGGCCCCGGCGCATCACGGCTGAAGCCGAAGAAAAAGCCATCGGCGATCTCGGGCCGCAAATTCCGCAAGCGCGACCTTGTGCGCATCGACACGCTGCGCCCGAGCCTCGCCGACCGCATTCATTCGGACCACCCCGACCTGCCCAAGGGCGCGCGCATCAGCCGCGAGGAGCTCGGCCGCTACCGCATGCGCTACATGGAGGAGCTCTTACAGCAGGAGCACGGCGAATTCTCCGAGCTCGACCGCCAGGTGGTGGAATCGATCGCCCGGCAGGACACGATCTCGGAGAACAGTGAAGAAGAATTCGAGGAGCACCGCTCCTTCGCCGACCGCGTTTCCGACAACATGGCCGCATTCGGCGGCAGCTGGTGGTTCCTGATCTCGTTCGCCAGTGTGCTCCTGGTGTGGATCGGCATCAACCTGATCGCGGGCATGGCGGGCGCCTTCGACCCCTACCCCTTCATCCTGCTCAACCTGCTGCTCTCCTGCATCGCCGCCGTCCAGGCGCCGATCATCATGATGAGCCAGAGACGGACGGAGGCCAAGGATCGGCTGCGCTCCTTCAACGACTACCGCGTCAACCTCAAGGCCGAACTGGAAGTCCGCCACCTGCACGAAAAGCTCGACTACCTCATCTCGCGGCAATGGACGCGGCTGGCCGAGATGCAGCAGATGCAGCTCGATGCCATGCATGAGCTGGCGAGCGCCAAGAAGGCAAAGCGGGCGGTGCGCGGGCGGCGGCCGGTGAAGAGCCCGGTAGAGCAGTGAAGGGGTGAGGAGTGGTCCGTGTAGCGGACGAAAAGCCAACTGCTTGGCCTTTCGAGCTTCGAACGCCCTGAGCCTGCGAAGAGCAGGATGCCGTACGCGAGGCCCAGACGCATCAAGCCAAGTTCGCAACGCCGCCAATTGCCCGTTGAAGCCCGCGCGCGCTTCCGCTAAGAAGCCGTGACTTGCCGGTTCGGCCGGCTGGTTCGTTTTCCGGGCTCTTCGCCTTGAAAGCACCCGTAGCTCAGCTGGATAGAGCGCTGCCCTCCGAAGGCAGAGGTCACAGGTTCGAATCCTGTCGGGTGCGCCATGCTTCCAAGGGTCCGTTCCGGACACATAGGTTACGGTTTATACCGGAGACATGGGTAACACTTCTGACCCGAACGGGTTTTGGAGCCAGACTTGGCCACAACCACCACCAGGCGTGTCCTGATCACCGGCGCCGGCGCTGCCGACGGCATCGGCTTTGCCATTGCGCGGCAGTTTGGCCGGGCCGGGCATGCGGTTTTCCTGACCGGCGCCAGCGCGCGGGTGCTGGAGCGCGCTGGCGAGCTTCGCGGCGATGGCGTCGATGCCACGGCTGCAGTCGCCGATCTTACCATCGCGACGGAGGTGGAGCGGCTGCGGGCCGAGGTCGGCGCTGTCGATATCCTGGTCAACAATGCCGGCATGGGATCGCTGGCGTCGCCGTCCGTGGACAAGACGTTCCTGGCGATGAGCGAGGCCGAGTGGGACCGGGGCATCGAGACCAGCCTGAAGACCGCGTTTCTCGTCACCAGGGCGTTTCTGCCGGCGATGGTCGAAACGGGGTATGGGCGCATCGTCAACGTCGCGTCGGTGACCGGGCCGCTGGTATCCTACCAGGGCACCGCCGCCTATTCCGCGGCGAAGGCCGGCATGGTCGGCCTGACCCGGACATTGGCGCTGGAAGCGGCGCGCCACGGGGTCACCGCCAATGCCGTCGCGCCCGGCTGGATCGAAACCGGCGCGTCGAGCGAGGCGGAGCGGATGGCGGCCCTGCATGCGCCGCCGGGCCGCGCCGGCCGGCCCGACGAGGTCGCGGCGGCGGTCGTGTTCCTGGCTTCCGAGAGCGCCAGCTATATCAACGGCGCCTTGCTGGTGGTCGATGGCGGCAACAGCCTTGAAGAACGCAAGGGATAGACGGCGCGGCCAGTCTCATGCCTTGGCGGATTTCCACCTTGGCGCAACTCCTTCCACCGTAATGAAGTGTAACCTCTATTCTCGTTAGAAATTTCCCCGCCGCCACCTGGCCGCTGGCACCGTCACTTGACTCAACCATCAGCCTGCACTAATCATAAGTCATGACTGTTGATAGCGCACAGCTTGCCGCCCTGGGCGATCCGACCCGAAGGCAGATTTTCGAGCTGATCGCGGAGCGTCCGCGCTCGGTGGCGGAGGTCACGCGGCAGGTCAGCGTGTCGCAGTCCGCGGTGTCGCAGCATCTCAAGGTGCTTCGCGACTCGCGGCTGGTGCGCGCGGAGCCGAAGGGCGCCAGCAACGTCTACCACATCGATCCGCACGGGCTGGGCCAGATGCGCGCCTGGCTCGACCGGTTCTGGAGCAAGACGCTCGCGGCCTACAAGCTGGCCGTCGAGACCCCACCAGAGGAGTGACCATGAACACCCAGATCCCCATCGCCTCCGTGAAACAATCCGTCGTCGTCGAAGCGCCGATCGAGCGCGCCTTCAAGGTCTTCACCGAGGATTTCGGCAGTTTCAAACCGCCCGAGCATAACCTGCTTGCAGCCCAGATCGCCGAGACGGTGTTCGAGCCTCGCGTCGGCGGCCACGTCTATGACCGCGGCGTCGACGGCAGCAAGTGCCGCTGGGCGCGCGTGCTGGCCTATGAGCCCCCCAACCGCGTGCTCCTGAGCTGGGACATCAGCCCGCAATGGCGCATCGAGACCGATCCGGCCAAGACCAGCGAGTGGGAAGTGCGGTTCACCGCCGAAACGGCTGGGCGTACCCGCGTCGAGATCGAGCACCGCAACCTGGAGCGCCATGGCCAGGGCTGGGAAGGTGTGCGCGACAGCGTCGCCGGCGATCAGGGCTGGCCGCTTTACCTGCAGCGCTATGCCGATCTGGTTGCTCGGCAGGCCTGATCGCGGTTCAAAGGCGCTTCGCCGCCTGGGTGGTCAGGGCGCCACGCCCCTGCACGCCCAGGCGACATTGGCGAACGACCTCGGGCCGTCCGGTCGCCCGGCCTGATAGGCATCGCGGACGGCAGCCTCGGTGCGCTCGCGCTCGGCTGCCTCCAGCGTGGTCACGTATTTGCCGAGCGGGCCCTCGCCGGCTGAAATCGGCGCCCAGTAATCGGCGAAGTCCTGGTAATCCATGCGGATCATCAGCTCGGTTTCGGTCACGTCGGCCAGCCCCTGCTCGATGAAGGTCCGCTTCATTTCGCCGGGCTGCATCATCGGCTGGAAGCAATAGCGGCCGCGCAGCTGGCGCCCGCTCTCGCTGAGCGCGGCGACCGTGTCGATCATCATGCGCATGCCCGCCATGCCGCCGAGATGGTCCCACACCACGGCCGCGACCACGCCGCCCGGCCGCGTCACCCGGCGCATTTCGGCAACCGCCTTGCCGGCTTCCGGCACGAAGTGAAGCACCAGCAGCGCCAACGCGCGGTCGAACGCATTGTCGGCGAACGGCAAGGCGGTGGCGTCGGCCTGCGATATCTCGATGCGCGGATCGGTGTTGCGTCGCTTTGCGGCCTCGACCAAAACAGGCGAAAAGTCGATGGCCGCGATCGCCGCGAGGTCGGCGGATTTCGCCAGTTCGAACGCCAGGCTGCCGGTGCCGCAGCCGACGTCGAGGATCTTTTCGCTGGGGGCGAGCCCGGCGAAGCCGATGAAGCTGGGCGCGAGCTTTCGGCTCCAGCGGCCCATCAGTTGCTCATAGCCGGACGCGTCATGAACGGTGAAACTCGACGTCATATGCCCCTCCCTTGGCTGCGGGCGCAGGCTAGACCTCTATCAGGATGAAGCCAAGGCAGGGGAGCACGGCGGACGCCTGCCTCCGAGTGCGGGAGGAAAAGTCCGGCTCTTATGCGACACCCTTGAATGCCGCCACGCTCTCGCGCTCCACCAGCGGGCATTCCAGCTTGGTGATTGGATATCGCCCCCGCCCCACTATCGCAGGCGCTTCCAGCTGCTCGATCGCCCATTGGCCCATGGCCATGTGCGGAAGGATCGACGTCGTCAGCGGCGGGAACAAATGCCGGGCGATTTCCTCGTCGTCATAGCCAACGACCGAGATGTCGGCGGGAATGTGCAGGCCGGCTTCCTTCAGGGCTTCGTAGCAGCCGATCGCGGTGCGGTCGTTCTGGCAGAAGATCGCGGTCGGGCGGTCCTTCAGGGCCAAGAGCTTCACTGTCGCGGCGTAGCCGGCGCTGGCCGACCAGTCGCCCTCGACCACCAGTTCGGGGTCGAAGGGGATGTCGGCGGTGGCGAGTGCGCGGCGGTAGCCTTTCAGCCGGTCCTGCGCTGCCTGCATCCAGGATTCGCCCGTGATGGTGGCGATGCGGCGGTGGCCATGGCTGATCAGGTGTCGCGTCGAGCTCTGGCCGCCGGCGATTTCGGAGGGCACCACGGCGGGGAATGCATAGTCCGCCGTGTAGCAGTTGAGCAGGATGACCGGGATCTCGAGGCCATAGAGGAAATCGGGCGCCGTGATTTCGCGGGTGAAGATGGTCATGTAGATCAGTGCCGAAATGCCGCGCCTGGTCAGCGCCGAGATGGCGCGCGGCTCCATCACGGCGTCGCCCATGGTCTGCGCCACCAGAAGCACGTTGCCGGCATTCCACGAGGCCTGGCGCGCGCCCTCGATGGCGACCACGGCTTCCGGGCTGGTGGCGAGCTGGTCGACGGCGAAGCCGATCACGCCGTCGAGTCCGTCGAAGGCGGGGCCATCAAAAATTCCCTCGAAAGCCGCAACGGGCTTCAGCGCGGAGAAGGCGGGGGCGCTGTAGCCGAGCGCCCGCGCCGCCTCGATCACCCGCTCCCGCGTCTGCCGCGACAGGCGAATGCCAGGCGAATTGTTGAGCACGAAGGAAACCGTCGCCTGCGAGCAGCCGGCGGCGCGTGCGATGTCGGTCATGGTGACGCGGCCCTTGGGCTTTGCCGCCGCCTTGCGGCGCTTCCTGATGGCCTGGTCCGTCGTCTCGCTCATGCCGCCCCCAAATCCCCAGCCTGTCTAGCCGCAGCCCCCCGGTCCAACAAGATGAGGCGGCGCTTCCGATTCACATGCGCATCGACCGCACTAATAATTATTACCATCCTTGAGACCCATCCCCGACACACCGGCTCGAGCCCCCGCAAAAACCAGAGGTCGCAAAGGCCCTGGCTGCGTGCGATCAGCCATCGCCGCGTCGGTAGATCGATTCGGCCATGACACCCGAGCGCCACCGGACCGGTCGTTTGCTAATAGTGTTTACTAATACAAGGATGCGCTATACCGTCAATCCATCGCCGCCGGCCCCGATTGGTCCGGCTGCGATGGAAGTGTCTGTGAATGGCCCGATGGGGGGCGGATATGACTTCCGCAAACCATGTCTCAGATATGTGATATGTCAGACAAATCGGACTATTTACGAACGAAGAATGAGTCTCTAAAGTCCGTGGCCGTGGCTGGTAACGACGCCATTCTTTCACTGCCGGGAACCCCTTGAGGAGGAGGGCGTCCACGCCGCAGACGGCAATTCAGGTGAGCAAGACAAATTTAGTGTGCAAGACAATCCAGTGAGCAAGTCCGGCCAGTCCTACGACTGACCAAAACGGGAGGTTGAACATGAAATCCTTGATACGCAATGCATCCGTGGCCGCCGCGGCCCTGGCTGTCGGCCTGACGGCGACGGCAATCGCGCGCGCCGACGACAAGCCGACGCTGGCCTTCGTCGTCAACGGCGCTTCCGACTTCTGGAAAGCGGCCGAAGCCGGCGTCAAGAAGGCGCAGGGCGAACTGCCCGACTATACGCTCGAACTCAAATATCCCGAACAATCCTCCGTCGCCATCCAGCAGCGGCTGATGGACGACCTGGTGACCGCCGGCGTCAAGGGCATCATGGTCTCGGCCGTCGATCCCAAGACCTCGACGGATGGCCTGAACAAGATCGCTTCGCAAACGGCGCTGTTCACCACCGATAGCGATGCCCCGCAGACCAAGCGTGTCGCCTATATCGGCTCGTCCAATGTCGACGCCGGCAAGCAGGCGGCCGAAATCGCCAAGAAGGCGATGCCGGACGGCGGCAAGTGCCTGGGCTTCGTCGGCCTGCTCGGCGCCGACAATGCCAAGGAGCGCATCCAGGGCATGAAGGACGGCCTCGCCGGCACCAAGATCGAACTCGTCGACGTGCGCGGCGACGACATTGACCAGGCGCGTGCCAAGAAGAATGTCGAGGACGCGCTGGTCGCCAGCCCCGACGTCACCTGCATGGTCGGCTTCTACTCCTACAACACGCCACGCATCTATGAAGCGCTGCGCGATGCCGGCAAGCTTGGCTCGATCACCGTCGTCGGCTTCGACGACGATCCGATCACGCTGGGCGGCGTCAAGGAAGGCACCATTGCCGCCACCGTCGTGCAGCAGCCCTTCGAATGGGCCTATCAGGGCATGAGGCTGATGGCCGCCTATCTCAAGGGTGACAAGTCGGGCATCCCGGCCGGCAATTTGATCATCATCCCGACCAAGATCATCGGCAAGGATGACGTCGACGCTTACGCCGCCAATCTCAAGGCGATGGCTGGAAACTAAGACCAGAAGCAGTTCAGCCGGCTCAACTTCGCTTGAGCCGGCTGTTCGCATTGACGAACCCTGCCGGGGTCGTCAGTCTGCAGAACGGGTCATGTCGGCCCACCGGCTGCTGTCAGGCATGATGAATTATTCCGACACATCCATCGCGGCGACCACCCCGTTTCTCAGCCTCGAGAACGTGCGCAAGACCTATCCGGGCGTCGTGGCGCTCGACGGGTTTTCCATGGAGGTCAGGCCGGGCGAGGTCATCGGCCTGGTCGGCGAGAATGGCGCCGGCAAATCGACGCTGATGAAGATCCTCGGCGGCGTCACCACGCCCGATAGCGGTGCCATCACGGTCGACGGCACCGCCCATAAAGGCCTGAGCGTGGAGGGGAGCCTGGGTTCGGGCATCGCCTTCGTCCACCAGGAACTCAACCTCTTCGAAAACCTCGACGTCGCCGCCAACATCTTCTTCGGCCGCGAGCCGCTGCGCGCCGGACCGCTGAGACTGGTCGACCGCGCGAAACTGCGCGACATGGTGGCGCCGCTGCTGAAGCGCGTCGGCGCCAACTTCTCCGCCGACACGCAGGTCGCGGATCTGTCGCTGGCGCAGCAGCAGATGGTCGAGATCGCCAAGGCGCTGTCGATCAAGGCGCGCCTGGTGATCCTCGACGAGCCTACATCGAGCTTGCCGCTGGCCGAGACCGACAAGCTGCTCGACGTCATCAAGGCGCTGAAGGCCGACGGCATCAGCGTCATCTTCATCTCGCACCGCCTGCACGAGATCGAGCGCGTCGCCGACCGCGTCGTGGTGCTGCGCGACGGCATGCTGGCCGGGACGCTCGGCAAGCGCGACATCAATCACGACCAGATGGTCAAGCTGATGATCGGCCGCATGCTGAAGGAGCGCGAAAAGGCCTCCGAGGCGGCGCGTGCCCCCGGCGCCGTGGCGCTTGCGGCCAAGGCCGTCCGCACCCCCACCTACCCCAGCCGGCCGGTCGATCTCGACGTCAGGCGCGGCGAAATCCTCGGCCTTGCCGGCCTTGTCGGCTCCGGCCGAACCGAACTGGCGCGGGTGTTCTTCGGCATCGAAGCCAGCCTTGGCGGCACGCTGGAGCTCAACGGCAAGCCGTTAACGCTGGCCAGCGCGGCGGACGCAGTCACGCAAGGCATCTTCCTCGTGCCGGAAGACCGCAAGCTGACCGGCATCCTGCTCGACCTGTCGATCGCGCAGAATATTTCACTCCCCAATCTGCCGGCGCATGCCAGGCGCTCGCTGGTCTCCGCAAGCGCCGAGACCGCCACCGCCGAGAAGCAGAAGAAAAACCTCGGCATCAAGGCGCCCTCGGTGCAGACGCGCACCGGCACGCTGTCGGGCGGCAACCAGCAGAAGGTCGTGCTCGGCAAATGGCTGGCCATGAACCCGAAGGTGATGATCCTCGACGAGCCGACGCGCGGCATCGATATCGGCGCCAAGGCCGAGATCTACGGGCTGATGCGGGCGCTGGCCGACGCCGGCGTCGCCGTGCTGATGATCTCCTCCGACATGGAAGAGGTGATCGGCGTCTCCGATCGCATCGCCGTCATGCATGAGGGCCAGATCTCGGGCATTCTCGACAAGGATCAGTTCAGCCAGGAAAACGTGCTTTTGCTCGCGGTGGGCAAACCGGCGAACAGGCCGTAAGCGGAGACGACGATGACAAAGAAAGATCTCGGCCTGCTGATCCTGATCCTGGTGGTCGGGGCGATCGTCGCCATCATCAATCCGCGCTTCCTCTTGCCGATCAACCTCGCCAACACCTCGAACCTGATCGGCCTGTTCGGCATTCTCTCCATCGGCCAGGCCTTCGTCATCATCACCGGCGGCATCGAACTGTCCGTCGGCTCCGTTGTCGCGTTGCTGGGCACGCTGTTCATCGACTTCATCGCCGTGCGCGGCATGGGATGGCCTGTTGCCTTCGTGCTCATCCTGGTGCTCGGCGCCATCATCGGCCTGGCACATGGCTGGCTGATCACGCGGCTCAAGCTGCAGCCCTTCGTGGTCACCTTGTGCGGGCTTTTGATCTATCGCGGCGTCGCGCGCTTCTACACCGCCGACGGCACCGCCGGTTTCGCCTTCGGGCAGAATTTTCCCGATCTCGAATTCCTGACCGCCGGCCGCTCCTGGGGCGTGCCGAACTCCTTCTTCGCGCTGATCGTCATCGCCATCGTCATGTGGGTGGTGCTGCACCGCTCGGTGTTCGGGCGCTATCTCTACGCCATCGGCAAGAACGAGGAAGCGGCAAAATATTCCGGCATTCGCACCGGCCGCGTCGTCATGGCGGCTTACGTCATCTGCGGCGTGCTTACCGCGCTGTCGGCGATCTATTTCGCCATGTACACGCGCTCGATCTCGCCGGCCAGCCACGGCCAGTTCTACGAGCTCTACGCCATTGCGGCCGCGGTGCTTGGCGGCTTCTCTCTGCGCGGCGGCGAGGGCTCGCTGATCGGCGTCATCCTCGGCACGGTGCTGCTGCAGGAACTGCAGAACCTCGTCAACCTGCTCGGCATTCCCTCCTCCCTCAACTTCGCGGTGATGGGTGGCGTCATCCTCATCGGCGTGCTGGTCGACCAGCAATGGGGTGTGTTCCGGGCGCGCCGGCGGATGGTCGATGCCGCCCGTAAGGGCGCGGTCGGCGCCGCCGCCGAATAGGTTCCTCCCGGCAGAAATAGCTTACCGGTGCTGGGAGCTGACGGGGTGGCGTGCCTTTCGCGGCCACCCTCTGGTTATCAGCCATGCGGCTTGACTGAAATTACCTGCCGCCCTGGCGCGCGGCGCGGCGAACGCTTTGCAACAGGATGGCAAGGCAGCCGACCAGCAGCAGCCCGCCGCCAAGCAGCGGCGGCAGCGCGAGCAACTTCACCGCCGCGGTCACGGCGGCCACCAGGACCAGCGCCAGCAGCGCCAGATTGCCGTCATCGACGAACATGCCGAAGACTTCCCTGGCAACGAGACGAAGGACGTTCATCGGGCGAGCCCTCCGGCTGCCGTTGGACTGATGCCGCGCAGCCAGCGCACCATGGCGAAGGACGCTAGCGCGACGATGGCGAAGATGGCCAGCAGGGCAAGATCGGCGCCAGGCCAATCGGCGCCGATGCCTTCGCCGGTCCAGAAGATACCAAAGCTGGTCAGCATCAGCCCGACCACGAATTTGAGCGCATTCTCGGGCACGCGCGCCAGCGGCCGGTGGACGGCCAGGCCGACAAGCATCACCAGGACGAAAGCCGCCAGCGCACCCATGCTGGCGTAAAATGTCTGCCCATGCGCGGCGCCGACGGCAATGACGATGAACACCACCTCGACACCCTCGAGCAGCACCGCCTTGAACGAGGCCAGCCCGGCGAGGTAGTCGGCGCGCCGGTCGGCGGCCTGCCGGTGCAGGGCCGCGGTTTCCTTGGCGAAGGCCGCTTCCTCGTCATGCAGGGCAATGACGCCGACGCTGCGCAGGATGGCTTTTCGCAGCCAGCGCATGCCAAACAGGATGAGCAGCACCCCGACGACGAACTGCAGGGTGGTGATCGGGACCAGCGCCAGCAGCGGGCCGAAGGCCAGCACCAGGGCCGCCAGCACCGCCAGCGCCAGCGCGGCGCCGGTCAATGCCGGGCGCCAGCTGCGTGTCACCCCCACCGCGAGCACGATGGTGAAAGCTTCGACGACCTCGACCAGGGAGGCGAGAAATGCCGCCGTGACTGTCGAGAGGATGGGTGTCAGTGTCTGCATGAAGCTTCCTGTCTGGCTCGCCCCTGATTCCTGGGGCGAATTCCCGGAGCGTAATCCAGAATCACCCTATGCGGCCAGCAGCCCGGAGCATTTCCAGCGACAGCGCAAGCAGGCGGGTGAAACAAGTCCGGATCAGATCAGGCCCGACATGTCGGAAAACGCCATGGCCTTGCGCAGCACTTCGGCGAAACGCTCGCCGGCCACTTCGCGCGGACCGCTGTTGTCGATCGACGTGACGCCAGGGCCGGACAAGCTCATATTGGCGCTGCGCGCCAGCCGCGCCAGCACCTCGCCGCGCGACTCGCGGCCGCGCATCGCCAGCCGCTCGGCCAGCACCTCGGGCGAAGCGGTGATCTCGACGATCGCCAGATTGGCATAGCGCTCGCGCAAGGTGGGGATGATCGCGCGCGACACGTTGGCGACGGCGACATGTCCATTGGAAACAGACCAGTCGACATCGGCAGGCAGGCCATAGCGCAGGCCATGCGCTTCCCAGGAGATGGCGAAAGCGCCGTCGGCATCGGCCTCGGCGAAGGCGGCGTCGGCCAGCGTATCGTGGTCTTCGCTCGCCGCATCGCTCGGCCTGGTGATGACGCGGCGCACGAACTCCAGCTGCGTCTCGTCGGCAAACAGCGCCTTGGCATAGCCGATCACCGTGTCCTTGCCGGCACCGCTGGGGCCCACGACAGCGACAAAGACGCCGTGACGGATCGGAAAGGTTTCGGCGGACAGTTCGCGCTCGATCGAGGCCGACACCATCATGCCACCCGGCGCCCCTGCCGCCAGACGGTGCGCACGACCGGAACATGATCGTCGACGCGCACGCGCACCAGATCGGCGCGACGACCCTGCTCGATGACGCCGCGGTCGTCGAGGCCGACTGCCTGCGCCGGGTTTTTGGAAACCATGGCGACGGCCTGCGGCAGCGAAATGCCTTCCACCATGTCGCCCAGGAAGAAGGCCGACTGGATCAGGCTGAAGGGAATGTAGTCGGACGACAGGATGTCGAGCAGGCCATCGCTGGCCAAGGTGCGTGCCGAGACATTGCCCGAATGCGAGGCGCCGCGCATGACATTCGGCGCGCCCATCAGCACGCCGAGCCCGGCGGCCTTCGAGGCCCGCGCCGCTTCCTCGGTGGTCGGGAACTCGGCGACCCGCACGCCCTGCTCGATGGCCTCGTCGACATGAGCGGACGTCGCATCGTCATGGCTGGCGAGCACGATGCCGCGCTCCTGGCAGGCGGCGGCGATGAAGACGCGGTTCGGCCCGGAGTTGCGTGCCGATTCGTCCATCCGCTTCTCGCAGAATTTCTGGAAATCGCGATCCGAGAGTTTCAGCTTGCGCTGGTAGTAGTAGGCATAGGTTTCAAGGTTGACGAACTGGCGCTGGCCCGGCGCGTGGTCCATCAGCGACGCCAGCTTGACCCGTTCGTCACCGTCGAAATTGGCGAATGCGTTGAGGCAATCCGGCGCTGAAACCTCGCAGCGAAGATGCAGGAAGTGATCGGCCCGCAGACGATCCCGCGCGACGCTGTCCTCGATCGCATCGGCCAGCTTGCGGATGTCGTCCAATGTCAGGTCGGCGTCCTCGTCCATGCCGACGCGCAAGGCATCTAGCACGGTCGTGATGCCGGCGGTCGCCACCTGCGCGTCATGGGCGAGCACCGCGGCGATCGGGTTCCAGCGCACTTTCGGCCGCGGCGCATAATGGCCCTCGAGATGGTCGGTGTGGAGTTCGACCAGCCCTGGAATGATAAAGTCGCCGCCCATGTCCTCGCCGGTCCGGGCAGCATCGGCATCGATGCCGGCGATCAAGCCATCGCGCAGCACCAGTGAGCCTTCGACGATCTCGTCGGCAAGAACGATGCGGGCGTTGGAAAGAACAGTTTCGGCGGTCATTGCGGGTAGTCCTTGGTTCTTGCAGTCGGGTTTCGTTCAGGCGGTTTTCCGGGCCGGGCGGCGTCCGAGCGCGTGCTGGGAAAGCACCATGAATGGCGCCCCCGGCTCGGGTTCGACGAACAATGTCAGCGCGTCCACGAGCACGGGCTGGCGCAACACATCGGCGAACAGGCTGTCGATCGCGGCGCGCAGGCGAGGGCTTTCCTGTGGGCCGGCCCGGCCGGACAGGGTCATGTGGAAGCGGAAGGTCTCGAAGACATAGGGATAGCCCCATTGGCAGAGATTGCGAAACTCGGCCGGCTTCAGCGAATCCGGGCTGCGCCGCTCGATCTCGGCCTCTGACAGCGGTGCGCGAAACCGGTCGAAATCGCGTACCACATTGTCGGCGAAGCGGTTGAGCGGCGGCAGCGGCCCTTCCGGCACCAGCGCGAAGAAGCTGTCGATCTGGCTGACGATAAGGCGCGGGATCGTGACGACAGGCGTAACCTCGGCAAAATGATCCAGCGCCGCGCGCAGCGAGGTCTCGGTCTCCGTGGCAGCCAGGTGGAAGGGCGCCTTCAGCGTCGCGTGAAAGCCGTAGCGGCGTGCCGAGGCGGTGTGGAAGGCCACTTCCGCCGCCGACAGATCGGCAACGGCCTCAACCGGCCTGGTCGCGGCACCGAACGGATCGCGGCCCAGCCAGTCGGCGGCGATGCGCGCCAGCGGCTCGTCCTGCCGGGGGGTGAAATAAATGGCATAACGCATGGGAAGTCCTCGTCAGAACCGTTGCCATAGGTGATTTCCATGACGGATTGACGAAGCTTTGACGGGTTTTAGAAGGCAAATCGACCCCTAGGGTCCTTAGCCGACGATTTTTCCCAGCTGGACCAATAAGTTCGGCCGGAAACGCGAGACGGTCAGGCCTTCATCAACCACTCGTGCTCGGGCGCATTGTGGAATTTCCAGGTCCGCTTCGGTCCGGCCATCACATTGAGATAATAGAGGTCATAGCCGTGGCAGGCGGCACAGGGGTGATAGCCCTTGGGCACCAGCACCACATCGCCGTCCTCGATCGCCATGGCTTCGTCCAGCGCACGATGTCCGCTTTTGTCGGCATCGGTGTAGACGCGCTGGAAGGCAAAGCCCTGCGGCGGGTTGAGGCGATGGTAGTAGGTTTCCTCCAGATAGGATTCGGCAGGCAGATTGTCCTGGTCATGCTTGTGCGGCGGGTAGCTCGACGTGTGACCGCCGGGCGTGATGACCTCGACGACCAGCAACGAGTCGGCCGGCTGGCCTTCCGGCAGGATGTTGGTGACGTAGCGCGTATTGGTGCCCTTGCCGCGCACCTCCTGGCCGAGATCGTCCGGTCCGATCACCCGGACCGGCAGGCCACCGCCAAGACCAGGCGCCGAGCAGACGCCAAGTTCCAGCTCGGTATCGGCCGTTACCGACCAGTCCGATCCCTGCGGCACGTAGACCGACCACGGCTTGCCATCGAAGGGCGACATGCGCTCGCCGAGCAGGCCGAGATCCTTGCCGCCGGCTTTCGCGGTACCCTTGCCGGTCACGAACACCAGGCAGACTTCGCGGTCGTCCGTCTTTCCCGAGGCGCTTTCGCCCGGCTTCAGCCGATGCAGGTCGAAACCGACATAGGTCCAGCCGGCGCTTTTCGGCGTCACATGGGCGACGCGGCCATGGCCCTTGTCGGCCTTGACGAGCAGTTTCGACATTTTGTCTCTCCTATCCTAGCCTTCCAACTTCGTCATCCTGGGGCGGAGCAGGAGCGAAGCTCCGTCGCGAAGACCCTAGGATGACGAAGCGAGGGGCGTTTCGGCCAATCGCCGACGTGTGC
This sequence comes from Mesorhizobium sp. B2-5-7, assembly GCF_006440875.1. Taxonomy (NCBI): domain Bacteria; kingdom Pseudomonadati; phylum Pseudomonadota; class Alphaproteobacteria; order Hyphomicrobiales; family Phyllobacteriaceae; genus Mesorhizobium; species Mesorhizobium sp. B2-5-7. The sequence goes on from NZ_VFUO01000003.1 coordinate 466,245, forward strand.
GATCCGTTACGCTCGCAGTATCCAATCCACAAAACTGCTCGCGCCATGGACCGCCTATTCCTTCGGATCGGCCGGAGGCTTCGTCTCGTCGGCCGGCTTATAAAGATAAAAAAATTGCCAGGCGCCGTAGCCGGCAAAGCCGAGCGCGATGACGCCCCAGAACGGCGTGCCGGTGGCGAACTCGATGACCGACCAGATGAGGCAGACCGCGACGACGGCGACACGCCGCCACAATGGCCGGAAGAAGGGGTGCTCGGAATCTTTCATCTGGCCAGCCTACAGCAAGCCCGGCCTGGCGAGAACCCGATCAGGCATTCGGAAACCCTTGCGTCTCCACCGTGTAGCCGGCTGATGTCATCACCCGCATCAGCTCCTTATGGCCAACCTGCGCCATCTTCAGCGGCGGGTTCTTCTTCGGGTCCTGCTCGGCCTCGACCACGAACCAGCCTTCATAGCCGTGGTCGGCGAAGCGCTGCACGATGGCGCCGAAGTCGAGCGAACCGTCGCCCGGCACGGTGAAGGCGCCGAGCGCCACGGCATCGAGGAAGGACTGCCTCGTACGGTCGAGCTTCTCGATCACGCCCATGCGCACGTCCTTCACATGGACGTGGCTGATGCGCTTGTGGTGATGGTCGATGGCGCGCAGCACGTCGCCGCCGGCAAAGGCGAGGTGTCCGGCATCGAGCAGCAGTGGGATGCCTTCGCCGGAATGGCGCATGAAGGCGTCGAGCTCCGGCTCGGTCTCGACCACGGCCGCCATGTGATGATGATAGGACAGCGGCATGCCTTGCTCGGCGCACCATTCGCCGAATTCGGTCAGGCGCCGCGCGTAGGCCTTCATCTCGTCGCCAGTGAGGTTCGGCTTGGTGGCGAGCGGCTTGGAACGGTCGCCCTGGATCGAGCGGCCGACCTCGCCATAGACGATGCAGGGCGCGTCGACCGCCTTGAACAGGTCGATCATCGGCTGGATGCGGTCCTTGTTGGCAGCCATCTCCTCATCGACCAGCGTGCCGGAAAACCAGCCGCCGCACAGCGTCACGTCGGCGGCCTTCAGGATCGGCAGCATGATGGCGGGGTCGTTGGGAAAGCGCCGGCCCATCTCCATGCCGGTGAAGCCGGCAGAGCGCGACTGGCGCAGACATTCCTCCAGCGACACGTCATCGCTCAGTTCGGCAAGATCGTCGTTCCACCACGCGATGGGGGACATGCCCAATTTGGCTTTCAAGTCGTCACTCCGGATTAGACAGTTCAATTTTTGGCGCTAGCGCCGCCCCTCATCCGCCTGCCGGCACCTTCTCCCCGTATCGTGACGGGGAGAAGGGAGCTGGCGTCAATCGCCGACGCTCTGCATCCGCCGCTTCTCGTCATAGGCCTTGCGCGCGGCGTTCACCTGAGGCCGCGCCGAAACCTCGGGCACCGCCACGTCCCACCAATGGCCACCGGCATCGGTCGAAACCAGCGGATCGGTGTCGATGACCAGCACGGTGGTGCGGTCGTTCTTCTTGGCTTTTTGCAGCGCGTTTTCCAGCTCGGCAACCGACGGCACTTTCTCTGATATCGCACCCATGCTCGCCGCATGCGCGGCAAAATCGATGTCAGGCAGGATTTCATGGCGCGAGTCCTGCAAGAGATTGTTGAAGTTGGCGCCGCCGGTCGCCATCTGCAGCCGGTTGATGCAGCCAAAACCCCTATTGTCGAGCAGCACCACGGTCAGCTTCAGGCCGAGCATCACCGAGGTGGCGATCTCGGAGTTGAGCATCAAGTAGGAGCCGTCGCCGATCATGACGACGACCTCCTCGTCGGGCTTGGCCATCTTGGTGCCGAGCCCGCCGGCGATCTCGTAACCCATGGTCGAGAAGCCATATTCGGCGTGGTAGGAGCCGGGCGCGCCGGCCTGCCAGAGCTTGTGCAGTTCGCCGGGAAGGCCGCCTGCCGCATGCAGCAGCGTCACGCCTGAGCCCATGGCGCGCTGAACGGCGCCGATCACCTGCGCATCCGAGGGGAAAGCAGCGTTGGTCGATGCCGTCACCTTGGCCGCGTCGGCCTGCCAGGCCTTCTTGCCGGCGGCCGCATTGTCGGTCCAGGCGGCGGGCGCCTTCCAGCCTTGCAGAGCGGTTGCCAACTCGGCCAGCCCTTCCCAGGCATCCGCGACCAGCGGCAGCGCCCGGTGCTTGCCCGCATCGAAGGGCTGCACGTTGAGCCCGATGATGGTCTTGCCGGAATTCTTGAACAGCGCCCACGAGCCGGTGGTGAAATCCTGCAGCCGTGTGCCGATGGCGAGCACGACATCGGCCTCTTCCGCCAGCCGGTTGGCAGCAGAGGTGCCGGTAACACCGACCGCCGCCATGTTGAGCTGGTGATCGTCTGGCAGCGAGGACTTGCCGCCTTGCGTTTCGCAGACCGGAATGCCGGCGGCTTGGGCGAACTTGGCCAGTTCGTCGGAAGCCTGAGAGTAGAGCACGCCGCCGCCGGCGATGATCAGCGGCTTCCTGGCTCCCTCGAGCGCCGCCACGGCCGCCGCCAGTTCGTCACGGTCCGGACGCGGCCGGCGCTGGCGCCAGATCCGCTCGCCAAAGAAACTCTCGGGATAGTCATAGGCCTCGGCCTGCACGTCCTGGCAAAGCGACAAAGTCACCGGGCCGCATTCGGCCGGATCGGTCAGCACCTGCATGGCGCGGCTCAGCGCCGGGATGATCTGCTCCGGCCGGGTGATGCGGTCGAAATAGCGCGACACCGGGCGGAAGCAGTCGTTGACCGTCGCCGTGCCGTCGGAAAAATCCTCGGCCTGCTGCAGCACGGGATCGGGAATGCGGTTGGCAAAGACGTCGCCCGGCAAAAACAGGACGGGCAACCTGTTTACGTGGGCGAGGGCCGCCGCCGTCACCATGTTCATCGCGCCGGGGCCGATCGAAGAGGTCGCGGCCATGAAACGGCGGCGGAAATTGGCCTTGCCATAGGCGATCGCCGCATGCGCCATCGCCTGCTCATTGTGGGCGCGGAAGGTCGGCAACTCGTCGCGCACCTGGTAGAGTGCCTCGCCGATGCCGGCGACATTGCCGTGGCCGAAGATCGCCCAGACGCCGCCGAAGATCGGCGTTTTTTTCCCGTCGACCTCGGTCATCTGGCGGGACAGGAAGCGGGTCAGCGCCTGCGCCATCGTCAGGCGGATTGTCTTGCTCATGGTGTTTTCCTCCGCAGTCCCTACGCCGTTGCGCCTTGTTATGCCGCCTTGCGGCCGCGCGCGGCAAGCCACGCTTCGGTCAACTGTTCGAAGCGCGACGCCATGTCGGCGACAGCCTCGTCATCGGACATCCTGCCGGCCAGCCATTGTTCGGCTGCGTGGACGAAGATGGTGCGCCCGACGGCAAAGCCCTTGACGATGGGCGCGTTGGCCGTGGCGGCAAAAGCGGCCTCCAACTCGTCCTGCGGCGCCTCCAGGCCAAGCAGCACAATGCCCCGGCACCAGGGATCGTGCTTCAGGATCACCGCCTCGATCTTGGCCCACGCGCCGCTCGACGCCTGCGGTTCGAGCTTCCACCAGTCCGGCTTGATGCCGAGCGCATAGAGTTCCTCCAGCGCGCGCGGGATCGTCGTGTCGTCGAGCTTGCCGTGCTTGCCGGCGATGATCTCGATGAGAAGTTCGCGTCCAACTTTGCGCGCGGCCTCGAACAGCGCGCGCAGCTTCTGCTGCTGTTCTTCCTTCAGTTCCGCCGGATCGTCGGGATGATAAAAGCACAGGCACTTGATGCAGTGATCGACGGGCCATTCGGTAAGCTGCGAGCCGATGTCCTGCGAGAATTCGAAGCGCAGCGGCCGCGAGCCCGGCAGTTCCACCGGGCGTCCAAGCCAGGCGAAGGGGTGGCGAGCGAATTCGAACATCGCCTCGCGGCCATGTTTCTCGTCGATCAGCATGCCATAGCCGTCGCGGCCGGCGGCGACCTTGGCCGCTGCCTTGACCGCCAGCACCTTGAAATCGCGGATGCGCGCCGGATTGGCGCCGGTCTTGGCCGCCACATCCTCGAGCTGCATACGGTGGTCGCAGGCGAGCGCCATCAGCGACGGGATGTCGCGCCGGCGTGTCGTCGCCCAATGGATGTGATTGATCGCCTCGTCCTTGCGCAGCGCGCGATGCTTGCTGCCGTTCTCGAGAAAGAACCGCAGCTCCTCGAAGGTCGGATATTCCGGCGCGCAGAGCAGCCGCGACACGGCGAAGGCGCCGCAGGCATTGGCCCAGGTCGCCGCCGTGGCAAGGCTTTCACCGCCGAGCCAGCCGCGCAGCAGACCGGACATGAAGGCGTCACCGGCGCCCAGCACATTGTAGATCTCGATCGGGAAACCCTTGCCGACGACGCCGTCCTCGAGATCGTCGCTGATCGGTCCGTCATAGACGATGCAGCCCATGGCGCCGCGCTTCAGGACGATGGTGGCCGAGGACAGGGAGCGGATCGTCTTCAGCGCGCTCAGGCAGTCGTCAGCGCCGGACGCGATCATGATCTCTTCCTCGGTGCCGACGATGAGGTCGCAATCGGGCAGCACCGTCTTCAACTGGGCCGAGACGCGGTCGGATTTGACATAGCGCTCAAAGCCTTCGGCGTGGCCGGCAAGACCCCACAAATTCGGGCGATAGTCGATATCGAACACGACCTTGCCACCCCTGGCCTTCATGATGCGGATCGCCTTGCGCTGGGCGGCATCGCTATTGGGGCGGGAAAAATGCGTGCCGGTGACGACGATCGAACGGGCCGAGGCAATAAACGCCTCATCGATGTCCTCTTCGGCCAGCGCCATGTCGGCACAGTCGGATCGGTAGAAAATCATCGGCGAAACGCCTTCGCTCTCGACCGAAAGCAGAACCAGAGCGGTCAACCGCTCCTTGTCGGTCTTCAGACCGTCGGTGTTGACGCCTTCGCGTTTCAGCTGCTCGCGGATGAAGCGGCCCATCTGCTCGTCGCCGACGCGCGTCAGCAGAGCCGAGCGCAGCCCGAGCCGCGCCGTGCCGACGGAAATATTGGCCGGGCAGCCGCCGACCGACTTGGCGAAGGAGGTGATGTCCTCCAGCCGCGAGCCGATCTGCTGGCCATAGAGGTCGACGGACGCGCGGCCGATGGTGATGACATCGAGCGGCGCCTGTCTTGCGTCCACGGCTTCGCTCATTGGAACCTCCCGTCGGTCTTGTCGTCATGGACAACATTGTTTTGGGTAACACGCGCGAGCGGCTGCGTGGCGCCGGCAATATGAAATAATAATTCCAATCCATAGTCAATATGGAATGAGCATTCCCTAGGCTAAAATTGCCTTGATGGGACGCCTGATCAAGCCTTGCGCTTACGGCTCGCGTCGCGCCGCTTCTCGCCGACGCCGACGGTCAGCGCCATGGCCAGCGCCATTGTCGCCGACAGCGAACGGAAGCCGGCGAAATCCGCCTCGGCAACCTCGAACCAGACCCTGGCGAACTGGGCGAGCGGCGAGAACGAGCTGTCGGTGATGGCGACGATCGGCACGCCCTGCTCGGAAATGGCGCGCGCCTCCTCGATCGTGGCCGGCGCGTAGGGCGAGAAGCTGATGGCGATGACGGCGTCGGCCGGTGTGGCGAAGCCGACCATCTCGGCATTCAGGCCGGCGGCCGATTCGATCAACTGGTTGCGGATCTTCAGCTTGCCGAGCGCATAGGCGATGTAGGAGGCCACCGGATAGGAGCGCCGCTTGGCCAAGACATAGATGGTCTGCGCCTTCGCCAGCAGCGAAATCGCGTCTTCCAGATGGGCATCGTCCAGCGTGCGGGAAATGTCGTTGAGCGAGGTGCTGGCGGCGGCGATGAAGCCGTCGAAGATCGCCCGGTGGCCGGCACCGCCCTCGGCCTTGGCGCGCAGCGCCTGCAGCCGCTCGTCATAGGAAGAGTTGCGCTCGCGCAGCCGCTCGCGGAACACCTGCTGCAGGCTGGTAAAACCGTCGAAGCCGAGTTGCTGGGCAAAACGGATCAGGGTCGAGGGCTGCACGCCGGCCGAAGCGGCGATGCTGGCGGCGGTACCAAAGGCGATGTCGTCGGGATTGTCGAGCGCGTAGGCGGCGATCTGGGCGATGCGCTTGGGCAGGCTCTCGCGCCGGTCCAGAATCGTGGCACGCAGCGTCTCGAAGTCGCGGGGTACCTGTTCGTCCATCGTCCCTCTGCCCAAGCCTGTCTGGACACCCTCTCTGCCCCATCATAGCGAGCCTGCGCAAGAACGCCATAAAAAATGAGGCAGACATTCCATTCCTGGAAAAAATGGACTAATTCATCCACTCAGCTTTATGGCAGCGGAGGAACGAAAAATGGTCGGCGTCGGTCTTATCGGCACGGGTTTCATGGGCAAATGCCACGCCATCGCGTGGAGCGCCGTCGGGGCCGTCTTCCCCGATGCGGCCAAGCCACGGCTCGTCCATCTCGGCGAGGTCAATGAGGATCTCGCCAGGCGCAAGGCAGGCGAGTTCGGCTTCGCCAAGGCCACCAGTGACTGGCGCGCCGTCGTCAACGACCCGGAGGTCGATATCGTGTCGCTGACAACCCCCAATCAGTTCCATCCGGAAATGGCCATCGCTGTCCTCGAAGCCGGCAAGCATCTGTGGTGCGAAAAACCGATGGCACCGAGCTTTGCCGAAGCCGAGGCGATGGCGGCCGCGGCGAAGAAATCAGGCAGGGTCGCCGCGCTTGGCTACAACTACATCCAGGGCCCGGCCATCCGCCACATCGGCGCGCTGCTCGACGAGAAGATCATCGGCGAGGTCAACCATCTGCGCATCGAGATGGACGAGGATTTCATGGCCGATCCCGAGGCTCTGTTCTTCTGGAAACACGAGGCGACTTCCGGCTATGGCGCGCTCGACGATTTCGCCGTGCATCCGCTGTCGCTGGTCTCCGCGCTGTTCGGCCGCGTCGGCAGCGTCATCTGCGACATGGCCAAGCCCTATGCCGACCGCAAGCTGGCTTCAGGCGGCCGGCGCGCGGTGGAGACCTACGACATTGCCAGCGTGCTCATGCATCTGGAGAACGGCATTGCCGGCACGCTGCAGGTCAACCGCTCGGCCTGGGGCCGCAAGGGCCGCATCGCCATCCAGATCTTCGGGTCCAAGGGATCGATCCTGTTCGACCAGGAGCGGATGAACGAATTCCAGCTCTACCTGACGTCCGACCGACCCACCGAACAGGGCTACCGCACCATTCTGGTGGCGCCGCAGCACAGACCCTATGACCTCTTCGTGCCGGCGCCCGGCCACAGCCTCGGCTTCAACGACCTCAAGATCATCGAATGCCATGAATTGCTGACACGGCTTGCCGGCAAGCCGGCCCGGCTCATCGAGTTCGCCGAAGGACTGGAGATCGAGCGCACCGTGCACGCCATGGCGCGCTCCTTCGAGGAGAAGCGCTGGGTGGATGTAAGGTAGGGTTCGCTGCGCTGGTCGCTTTAGCCGGCGGCCGCTGCATTGACTTCCCATCCATCGACCCAGACCTGCCGCAGGCGATCGCCTTCGCCCTTGAAACGTAGCCCGGTCGGCCGGCAATCCTCGATGCGGTCGCTGCGGAAGTTGCGGATCGCCTGGCGCAGCTCGCACCAGGCGACGATGTTGGCGGTTTCGGCGTAATAGATCAGAGCGATCGGGCGGATGAGGCGCTCGGAAGCGCGGCCAAGCTCGTCGCGATAGGAGAGCTCTAGCTTCTCCTCGTCGCGTATGGCGCGGCGCACCAGCGCCAGATCGATCGCGCCGGCGGAGGGCGCGGCGAAGCCCCAGGCGTGCAACGCATTGGCGTCGAGCGTCTGGCGCAAGGGCGGCGGCACCGCCCCGGCGATCTTGGCGCCGACGCGCTTGGCCGCCTGCTTGAGCTCATCGTCGCCCGTGCGCTCCAGCAGCGCCAGCGACAGGACGATCGCCTCCATTTCCTCGATCGAAAACATCAGCGGCGGCAGGTCGAAGCCGGGACGCAGGATGTAGCCGATGCCGCGCCCGCCCTCGATCGGCACGCGCATCGCCTGCAGAGCCGCGATGTCGCGATAGATCGAGCGGATCGTCACTTCCAGTTGCCCGGCGATCATTGCCGCCGTCACCGGCTGCCGCGCCAGCCGCAGGATCTGGATGATCTCGAACAGGCGCGAGGCCTTGCGCATTTTTCTGACCTGGTACCGATCACAACTGACACACCATCGTCAGTTGGGCCTGCCTATAGGACTGCCTATCGATTTGAAAATCAACAGGTTCCGCCGAGGCTGGGCCGAGCGGGACAACAGGCAACTGACATGGGCTATGCTGAAAATCTCTGGCTGTTCTTTATCCTCCTGTTCGGCATCATCGCCGTTCCAGGCATGGACATGCTGTTCGTGCTTGCCAATGCGTTGACCGGCGGGCGCGACAGGGGTTTCGCCGCGACCGGCGGCATCATGGTCGGCGGCATGGTGCACACGCTGAACGGCGCTATCGGCGTCGGCCTGCTGGTGCATTTCTTGCCGATCCTGTTCAAGCCGCTGCTGCTTGCGGGCGCCGCCTACATGGCCTTCATCGGCATCACGCTGATGCGCAGCTCCATCACCGTCGGCAACGAGGGCCCCGCCGGCAGCCGCTCGGCATGGAAGGCGTTTCGCCAGGGCTTGGTGACCTGCCTGATCAACCCGAAGGCTTACCTCTTCGTGCTCGCCGTCTATCCGCAGTTCCTGAAACCGGACTACGGCCCGATCTGGATGCAGGCGACGATCATGGGCCTGCTGACCGTGCTGACGCAGGCCGCGGTCTATGGCGGGCTCGCAATATCGGCCGGCCGCAGCCGCAAGCTTCTGATCGCAAATCCACGGGTGACCATTCTTGCCGGCCGGTCGGCCGGACTGCTGCTCTTCGCGGTCTCCGTGTTCACCGCATGGGAGGGACTGAGGGCGGCGTAGTCTCGGGCTGAACCGAACCGCCGCCTTCTGGCGCCTGCCGGATCAGGCGGCGCCGTGCCGAAGCGTGGCGAGAAGCTCGTCCAACTGCCCGAACGTCTCGGCCATCGCATCCGCCGCCCCGGTGCCGGCGGCGTCGAGGGCCTCCTTCGAGGGATAGACCTCGTGCATGACCAGCAGCGTCTTGCCGCCTTTTTCCTCGAAGGTCACTGTGGTCACGGGTCCACCGTCACCACCTTCGTCATTGGTCCAGACGAGGCGCGTGGGCGGTGTCACTTCGAGATACCTGCCGAAGAACTCGGCAGGGTGCGAGTCATCATGCCCGAACACCAAACGGTACCCGCCTCCGACACGAACATCCATCTCACAGGAACGCAGGAACATGCCCATCGATTTCGGCGTCCACCACTGCTTGAACAGCTCGGGCTTTGTCCAGGCCTCGAACACGATGCGGGCCGGCGCGTCGAAGCTTCGCGTGACGACCAGCTCGCGGTCGGACTTCCGTTCCACCGTCGTGCGGTTCTGCATGGGGGTGGGCTCATTCGCTCTTGTTTCGTCCATCGGCTTCCTCCTTCCGTTTCATTTCCTCGACAACCTTGTCCAGCTCGTCGAAGCGTGCGGCCCAGAGCTGGCGGTATCTCTCGATCCATCCCGTCTCCTCCTCCAGGCGGCGCAGGCCGAGCTTGCAGGTCCGCACGCGCCCGACCTTCCGCGTCGTGACGAGGCCTGCCTGCTCCAGAACGCCGACATGCTTCTTCATGCCCGTGAGGGTCATGTGGAATTTCTGGGCCAAGTCCGTGATCGAGGCATCCGCACGGCCGAGCTGCTCCAGAACCCCGCGTCGGGTGGCGTCCGAAAGCGCGGCGAACGAGGCATCCAGGCGGGCAGGAGAATACTGAACCATTTGGTTCAGTATGTAACACGCGGATCGGTGACATGCAAGGAGGTGAGCGCTGCGGGACCTAAGAGCGGCGTGGTCCTGGACTGAAACTGGAAGCGCCGCCCTTATGCTCCCCCAGATCAGGCGGCGCCTTGCCGGCTGTCCAGCAAGTTGCGGCGCGCCGACCGGCGCCATTCCACGGCGCCGGCAAGGCCGTGCAGCACCGTCTCCGTGGTCGCCCAGTCGATGCAGCCATCGGTGATGCTCTGGCCGTAGACCAGTGGCTTGCCGGGCACGACATCCTGCCGGCCGGCGACGAGATTGCTCTCGATCATGACGCCGATGATGCGCTCGTCGCCAGCCGCCACTTGGCCCGCGACATCGGCCGCGACCTTGGGCTGGTTCTCCGGCTTCTTGGCTGAGTTGGCATGGCTGACGTCGATCATCAGACGGGGGGCGATACCGATGCGGACGAGTTCGACCGATGCGGCTTCGACGCTTGCCGCATCGTAGTTGGGCTGAACGCCACCACGCAGGATGACATGGCAATCCTCATTGCCGGTGGTCGCCGCGATGGCGCTGCGTCCGCCTTTGGTCACCGCCATGAAATGATGCGGCTGGGCGGCCGACTTCACCGCCTCGCCGGCGATCCTGAGATTGCCGTCGGTGCCGTTCTTGAAGCCGACCGGGCAGGAGAGACCCGAGGCCAGCTCGCGATGGATCTGACTCTCGGTCGTGCGCGCGCCAATCGCGCCCCAGGCGACGAGGTCGGCAATGTATTGCGGCGTGGTCATATCGAGGAATTCGGTCGCCGCCGGAAGGCCGAGATTGTTGACGGCGGACAGCACGTTGCGCGCCATCCGCAACCCCTTGTCGATGTTGAAGCTGCCATCCAGGTCGGGATCGTTGATCAGGCCTTTCCAGCCGACCGTGGTGCGCGGCTTCTCGAAATAGACGCGCATGACGATCTCGAGCCGGTCGGACAGAGCCTCGCGCAGCGCCGCCAGACGGCTGGCATAATCAACGGCCGCGACCGGATCGTGGATGGAACAAGGGCCCACGATGACAACAAGCCGATCGTCGGCCCCGGTGAGGATGGAGTGAATGGCGTTGCGCGAGGCGGCAACGGTGCGTGTCGCCGTGAGTGAGCGCGGTATCTCGCGCATCACCTCGTCCGGCGTGCTCAGCAGTCTCAGTTCCTTGACCCGAAGGTCGTCTGTGGTGGTCAACACGGCTTTCTGCTCCTGTTTGGGAACCTGCCGGCTGAAACAAAAAAGCCGCCAGGTCTGGCGGCTGTTCGGATCTTGTTGCTGCAATCTTCAGATCGAGCGCAATCCTCCCGCCGCCAGCGAGCTCCTAAAGTACCAATACGTGGCGGTCAGGTTGATCATGCGTGGGCTATAGCTGAACTCGCATTGAATGTCACGCACCTGATGGCGGTCTTGTTTGAATATGTAAGAGGGTATATGTTGGATATTCCAAAAAGGATATGCTCCAATGCCGCTTTATGTGAAGGACCGGGAAGTCGACCGGCTGGTACTTGAGGTGCAGCGCCTCACAAAGGCGCCGAGCAAAGCCGAGGCGGTTCGCCGGGCCCTGACGCATGAAATTGAGCGCGCCCGCAGTGTGCAAACTGTATCGGAACGCTTGGCGGAGGCAGTCAGAATGGCTGGCGAAATCGGAGCGGATAATCCTGACTTCGACATGAGAGCCTATTCGGACGAGCTTTCAGGGGGGCTATGAGCTTGTTCATTGACGCTTCGGCGGTCGTCGCTCTGTTGCGTCCGGAGCCCACGGCAGGAGAACTCGCCGCCCGGATGGACGCCCATGGCGGGCCTTTCTTCATTTCGGCGATCGTTCGTTTCGAGACCGCGATGGCCTTGGCGCGTTCAAAGACCCCCCTGCCTTCACCCATCCAACCGGCGGCAGTCGCAAAGGCGAATGCGGCCGTGGACCGTTTCGTGCAGGATTTGGGAATCGGCGAGGTCCTCATTTCGGCCGAAGTCGGGCGGCTCGCCATCGAAGCCGCACGCAGTTACGGCAAGGGTGTCGATTCGCCGGCGCAGCTCAACATGGGCGATTGCTTTTCCTACGCCTGTTGCAAGGCATATAATTTGGCTTTGCTCTACACCGGTCAGGATTTCACAAAGACAGACATAGGATAGGTTCAAGGTGCGCCACGCAGATCGCTCGCATGAACCTACTCCGGCGACGACCCGGCGACACTCTGATCGTAGTCGACCAGCGATCCGGTCATGACGCCCGATTGCGGGCTGACCATGTAGCTGATCAGCCGCGCGAGCTGGTCCGGCTTGACCAATTGGCCCATCGGCTGCGCGGCTTCGGCCTTCGCCAGCCAGTCGTCGGGCGCATCGTGCCATTTCTTCTGCACGACGTCCTCGCCCTCAGTGTCCATCCAGCCGGGCAGCACGGCGTTGCAGCGGATGCGGTTGAAGCGATAGGCGTTGGCGACGTTCTTGGTCAGCGTCATCAGCGCGCCCTTGCTGGTCGAATAGGGCGTCAGGAAAGACTGCCCGGTATGCGCCGACATCGACAGCACGTTGACGATCGATCCGGGCGCCTTTTTCTCCAAGAGATGCGCCACCACGCCCTGCATCAGAAAAAACGGGCCGCGCACATTGGTGTCGAAGATCTGGTCGAACAGCTCTTCTGAGGTCTCGACCAGCGAGCCGCGCGCCGAGGTGGCGGCGGCGTTGACCAGCGCGTTGATCGTACCGAAATGCGAGAGCGCGGTGGCGACCGCGCGCTTGCAGTCGGCCACCTTCGAGACGTCGGCGCTGATGAAGATCGCGTCGACGCCTGATTTCCTGAAATGAGCAACAGCCTTGTCGCCCTTCTCCTGTGAGCGGCCGATGAGCGCCAGCGCCCGGCAGCCTTCGTCGGCCAGCGCTTCGGCGACCGCGAATCCTATGCCTTGCGCACCGCCGGTGACGATGGCGCGTGTATTCGAATTGCGATCGGCGGATGCGCTCATCGCTCTGCTCCTGTGCCTTTGGGGGGGTCCGGTTCTTACTTGTCGAGACGAATGGTCTTGCCCGTGGTCGCCGACTTCAGCGCGGCATCTGCCAGCTTCAGCGCCACGAGGCCATCAGCGCCGCTCGGCGCCGCCTTCTTGCCAGATGTCGCCGCAGCGATGAAGGCGGCGATCTCGAGGGCATAGGCGTCGAGGTAGCGGGTCATGAAGAAGTCGTGCAGCGGCGGGCGCGTGTAGCCCTTCTCGTTGGCGAGCTCGATCGACACCGGCCGCTGGTTCTCGGCCGCCACCATGCCCTTCGAGCCGTGCACCTCGATGCGCTGGTCGTAGCCATAGGTGGCGCGGCGCGAATTGGAGATGACTGCCTGCTTGCCCGAAGCCGTTTCGAGGATGACGCTGACCGAGTCGAAATCGCCGGCTTCGCCGATTTTCTTGTCGACCAGCACCGAGGCATGCGCGCTGACCGCGACAGGCTCCTCGCCGAGCAGGAAGCGCGCCATGTCGAAATCATGGATGGTCATGTCGCGGAAAATGCCGCCCGAGCGCTTGATGTAGTCGATGGGTGGCGCGCCGGGATCGCGCGAGGTGATGGTGACCATCTCGACGGTGCCGATGGCTCCGTCGTCGATCGCCTTGCGCACGGCGGCGAAATGCGGGTCGAAACGCCTGTTGAAGCCGACCATCAGGGTCGCCTTGGCCTTGTCGACAACGGCCAGGCACTGCTCGACCCGCTTGACGTCGAGGTCGATCGGCTTCTCGCAGAAGATCGCCTTGCCGGCCTTGGCGAAGCGCTCGATCAGATCGGCATGGGTGTCGGTCGGCGTGCAGATGACGACCGCGTCGATGTCCTTGGACTTCTCGATTTCGTCGATGCTGCGCACCTCGGCGCCATAGGCAACAGCCAATTCGCTCGCCGCCTTCTCGAAGGCATCGGCCACGGCGACCAGTTTTGCCTGGGGGTTGGAACCCACGGCGCGGGCGTGGACCTTGCCGATGCGGCCGGCACCAAGGAGGGCGAAGCGAACAGTCATGGATATTTTCCTCTGGGGATGGTTCGAAGCGGGGCGCCGGTCATGGGCGCTGAATGATTTTACGGTCAAGACAAATCGACGGGAAGGCGATGACCATCGCCTCCGAGCCCGGCCCTTAGGCCGCGAGTTCCGCCTCGCCGGTCTTGGCGCCGGTGATATAGGATACGATGTCCTGCCCGTCGGTATTTTCCTTGCGCAGATTGGCGACGATGCGGCCGCGCCGGAACACCACGATGCGGTCGCAAAGGTCGAACACCTGGCGCATGTTGTGGCTGATCAGGATCAGCGGCTCGCCATTGTCCTTCAGCGTGCGGATGATGTTTTCGACCTGCGCCGTCTCCTGCACGCCGAGAGCCGCCGTGGGCTCGTCCATGATGATCAGCTTGGAGGCAAAGGTCGCCGTCCTGGCGATCGCCACGCACTGCCGCTGGCCGCCCGACATATGGCGGATGGTGTTGGAGAGGTTGGGGATCTTGACCGCGGTGCGGACCAGCGCCGCCTCGGTTGCCTTGCGCATGTATTTGCGGTCGAGGATCGAGAATGGCCCGAGATTGAACAGCACTTTTTCACGGCCGAGGAACAGGTTCGACGGCACGTCGAGGTCGTCGGCCAGCGCCAGGTTCTGGAACACCGTCTCGATGCCCGCCTCGCGGGCCTCGATCGGTCCGGCGAAATTCACTTCCTTGCCATCGAACCAGACCTGGCCGCTGGTCCGCTGCTCGACGGCGGTGATCTGGCGCACGAAGGTCGACTTGCCGGCGCCGTTGTCACCCATGATGGCGACATGCTCGCCCTTGCGCAGCTCGAAATTGGCGCCTTCAAGCGCATGCACGCCGCCATAGCGCTTGGTGAGGTTCTCGGTCTTCAGGACGATGTCTGTCGTGGAGATATCTGGCATGGTCAAGCCCTCAATGCCCGCATGCGTTGGCGCCACTGGTCGAGAACGACCGCGCCGACGATGATCACGCCCTTGACCATCTCCTGATAGTAAGCGTCGAGGCGCAGGAAGGTGAAGCCGGAGATGATGACGCCGAAAATCAGCGCGCCGATCACCGTGCCGATGATGGAGCCGCGGCCGCCCGACAGCGAGACGCCGCCGATGACCGCCATGGCGATGGCATCGAGTTCGTACATGACGCCCATGCCGGCCTGGGCGGTGAGATTCTTGGAGGAGAGCACGACGGCGGCGAGCGCGGCGAGAATGCCGGCGATGACATAGACGAGGATCTTGTGGTTGGCGATCTTGATGCCAGACATGCGCGCTGCGTCCTCGTTGGAGCCGATCGCGTAGCAGTGCTTGCCATATCTGGTGTAGGTCATGATCAGCTGGAACAGCACGGCCAGCGACAGGAAGATGATGACGGGCATCAGGCCCTTGCCGATGGCGGCGAAACTGTCCGTCGGGAACGAGATCGGCTGGCCCTTGGACCACCATTTGGCGATGCCCCGCGCGGTCACCATCATGCCGAGCGTGGCGATGAAGGGCGGGATGCGCGTGTAGGCGATCAGCGAGCCGTTGACGAGGCCGGCGAGCAGGCCGCAGCCGATCGCCACCAGCACCGGGACGATCACGGGCAGGTCGGTCCAGCCCTGGGCCAGAAACATCGCCTTGGGGTTGGGATTGCCGTTGACGGTCGCGACCTGGGCAAAGCTCATGGCGATCATGGCCGTCGCGCCGACGATCGAGCCGGAGGACAGGTCGATGCCCCCCGTAATGATCACCTGCGTGACGCCAATGGCGATGATGCCGACGATCGACACCTGCAGAATGATGATCTGCAGGCGCGCCTCGTTGAAGAGGCCGGAGACGTCGCTGCGGGTGTTGAACAGGAAGCTGTCGCCGAGAAAGACCCGGCCGATCAGTTCGAAGATGACGACGAGGATGACGAGCGCCAGGAAGACGTTGAATTCGGCCGGCCATGTGCGCTTCCTGGCGTCATAGCTGACCCCGCCGACGCCGTGAGATGTCTGTGCCAATTCTTCTATCCTCCGTCAGCCGCGGTCGTTCCCCGAGCACCTTCGGGCGCCGAGGGAAGCGGAGCGGCGCTGTCGCTGCGCGAGAGCGCCGCTCCGTATGTCCGCGGCTCAGTTCTTCTTCAGGAACTTGTCGATGTTGGCCGGCGTGACCAGCTGGAACGGGACATAGACCTTGTGCTCGACCTTCTCGCCCTTGGCGAGCTTCAGCGCGGCATCCAGCGCCCCCGCGCCCTGGCCGGCGGCGTCCTGGAAGACGGTGGCATCAAGGTCGCCCGCCTGCATGGCGGCAAGCGCGTCCTGGGTGGCGTCGACGCCGCCGACGACAACCGACTTCATGTCGATGTTGGCGGCCTTCATCGCCTGGATGGCGCCGATGGCGCTTTCGTCATTGTTGGCGATGACGCCGTCGAACTTCTTGCCGGTCGACAGCCAGTTG
The DNA here is from genome assembly GCF_006440875.1 of Mesorhizobium sp. B2-5-7. Lineage (NCBI taxonomy): Bacteria > Pseudomonadati > Pseudomonadota > Alphaproteobacteria > Hyphomicrobiales > Phyllobacteriaceae > Mesorhizobium > Mesorhizobium sp. B2-5-7. Next base: position 482,464 of record NZ_VFUO01000003.1, read on the forward strand.
GTCATCAGGTTCTGCGCCTGGTCGCGATCCCAGTTCGAGGTCTGCTTGTCGATGATCTTGATGAAGCTGCAGTCCGGTGTGGCGATGACATCGTCGATGTCCTTGGTGCGCTGCACGGCGGCCTGGTTGGAAAGCTCGCCCATGATCACATAGACATTGGCTTCCTTCTTGCCGGCTTCCTTGAACAGGCGGCAGACTTCCTTGGTTTCGAGCGTGCCGGAATCGGCCTCGTTCGAGGCGACGAAGGCCTGGTTGTCTGGCAGCGTGTCGACATTGACCGGCTGGCGGTTGACATAGACCAGCGGGATCTTGGCCGCGGCCGCCGCATCCGACATCGCCTGCGTGGCCGAGGTGTCGACCGGGTTGACGATGATGGCGTCGACGCCCGAAGCGGCGAAGTTCTTGATCTGGTCGAGTTGCTTGGCGACGTCGTTCTGCGCGTCCTCGACCTGCAACTCGACGCCGCTCATGCCCTTGGCCTGCTCGATCATGCCGTTGCGCAGCACGGTGAGGAAATTGTCGTCGAACTTGGCCATCGACACGCCGATCTTGGCGGCCATGGCCGATGAACTCATCAGCGCCGCGAAGGCGACGCCCAAAAGCAGTTTCTTCATTGTATTTCTCCTCCACTTTTGGTGTCCGGTTGCACCGATCTCTCCGGAATCCCCGTTCTGCCTGGGGAATCTCTCCCGATTACCGTCTCTCTCCCCGGGTTGCGCCTGCCGTTTGCTGGAACGCCAAGGCCTCTTGATGAAACAGATGTTCCGGAACGAAAGAACCAAAATACGTGACTGGTGAAATATTTATTCCATTTGCTCGGGAGGCGTCAAGGGAGATTCCAGAACCGGATGTGCGATTTTGGCGGACACGGGAATGCGGTGCGGAGCCGACGGCGTCTGCGCGCCGGGTCCATTCCTTGGATGCCGTCGGCGGGCGATGGCATGGCGTTCAGAAATGCCAGATGTCTCTCTGCAACAAGAGGTCGAGCGGCGCTCTCCAGACCCTGCACGACGCCGCCTGCTTCACCTGCCGTTCGACACTGAGCTTGCCGTTGAGATCGAAGAAAGCTCCAATTCGCCTTCGGGCATGGAGCTTCTTTCCCCTGGTACTGTAGTTGCGGATCGGCAGCCAGTGGCGGCTGATCGTTCGCCCATCCTGGGATAGCGCGACGCCGGTACAGAATTGTTCCGGGGTGTGCAAATGCACGATTTCACTGACTTTCTCGCTGGCCGCGTATGCTCGCTCCAGCGCCGGAATGTTGTGATGATGAACGCCAAGGACGCCGCTCGCCCACATCGTTTCATCTCCGATCAGGATGCGGCCTCCAATGGAGAGCCCCTCGCCTTCGAGCGAGCGATAGGGAGCCTTTGGGCGCCCTTCGCACCGCCACATTATCGAGGACAAGGCTGAAATTCGGTTGAAACAGCGCGATATGTCGCCGGTCGGATACATGTCCGCATCCATGAAGAACAGGCGCTCGCAACGTTGAAGCAGATCGATGATGCCGGCGGCCTTGATGCCAAATCTGTATCGATTGCCGAAGGACATCTCGGTCTGTCTCTGGGCCGTGAGCTCGATCGCTTCGATGGGATAGCCGTCGAAAATGGAGGGTCGGTCGGTCAGCACCGTGATCCTGGCACCCGGGCAATAGTGAAGCAAGCGAAGCGCGCTGAAGAGCGCGCCACGCGCATAGAGCTCGTCGCTCCCAAAAGCGATGTACCCAAACCCATCCCCGTCCATTGGGTATGTATATATTAGCGATCGGTAATGCGTCAATTTGGATGCAGGTCGGGCGCTATGCTTTAGGCCAAAGCTCGCTAGATGTTCTCGGGCAGGTAGATGTCGAACGGCAGGAAGGTCTGGCCGGGTGCGTTGGCCGCGCCCGTCTCGATGGCATGCGCCATGAGGCCGAGCAGTTCGCGGCACAAGGCAGCCAGCGGCGTGGAGATCACCATGGTCAGCACCCCGTCCGCCAGGGCGGACCGCGAGACCGCCGATATCTCGTTGCAGACGACCGCCGGCATCTCGGCGGGCCTGGCCTGCCGCAGCGCCGCGACCGCGCCTTCCATGCCACCGCCCGCGACGTAGCAGCCGACGAGGTCCGGGTGGCGGCCGAGCAGGTCGAGCAGCGTGTCCTGCGTGATCTGGTTGGCCTCGAGATTGACCAGCGTTTCCAGCAAGGTGAAGTCCGGCGCCTGCTCGCGGAAGAAGGAGCGGAAGCCGATCTCGCGCAGTTCATGGCCGTGGAAGCGGTGGCTGCCGACGAAGAGCGCGACCTTGCCCGGCCGCTTCGCCGCCTTGGAGATCATCCAGGCCGCGGTGCGGCCGACCTTGCGGTTGTCAAGGCCGACATAGCCCTCGCGAATGCCGGCCGCGAAATCGGACAGCAGGGAAAAGACCGGCAACCCCTTGGCCTTCATCTCCTCGACGGTGACCGTCAGCGCCGGATGATCGGGCCCGACCAGGGCGACCGCCCTGCATTTGGCCGCCAGCTTGCGCGTGCGCTCGACGATTTCATCCGGCGTCAGCGAACTGGCGAAGTCGATGACGGCGACGCCGCGGAAGCGCTGCGATTGCGACACCGCGAGTTCGAGCTGCCGCGCGAACTCCGTGTAGAAGACGTCGTTGCCTCTCAAAAGCAGGAAGCCCAGCCGGTATTCCGGCAGCTCGTGGCGCATCCTCTGCTTGATCAGGCCGGCGGCATGATAGCCGATCTCGGTCGCGGTCTCGTAGACGCGGCGCGCCGTTTCCTCGCGCACCGGCAAGCGATTGTTGAGCACGCGGTCCACCGTGGCGACACTGACGCCGGAGACGCGCGCCAGATCAGTGATGGTCGGCCGTTTCGCCATGATCGTCCCCGCTCGATTGCCTGATATCGATACCTTACTTTGATAGGAAATGATAGAAACTATCTTTGTGATGTTGAGTCTATCATGGCGCGGCGTTATTTCTGGGTATCGAGCCCGTTGCCTTGGGAGGCAATCATGACCGCAGCGCCGTCCCGGCGTGACTACAGCCTGATCGGCCGCGACGCCCGGCTTGCCGTCGAGAACGGCCTGTCGGCCGCCGAGTGGTATCACACCGACATTCCCCGCAAGCAGATGAAGGAGTTGATGCAGCGCTCCGATGGCCCGGCGATCCGCGACACCGCGATCTGGCTGACCGCCCTCATCGTCAGCGGCGCCGGCGGTGCCTGGTTCTGGGGCAGCTGGTGGTGCGTGCCGTTCTTCTTCGTCTATGGCGTGCTCTACGGCTCGTCGACCGATTCACGCTGGCACGAATGCGGCCATGGAACCGCGTTTCGCACGCAGTGGATGAATGACGCGGTCTATCAGATCGCCTGCTTCATGATCATGCGCAACCCGGTGACCTGGCGCTGGAGCCACACGCGCCATCACACCGACACCATCATCGTCGGCCGCGATCCCGAGATCTCGGTGATGCGGCCGCCGGACCTGGCGCGCCTCGTCCTCGGTTTTGTCGGCGTGCTCGACGCCTGGCACGCGATGTCGGACATGCTGCGCAACGCCGCAGGCAATATCAGCGCTGCGGAAAAAACCTTCATTCCCGAACAGGAGCAGCCCAAGGCGATCCATATTGCCCGCATCTGGACGGCGATCTATGCAGCGACTATCGCGCTGGCACTCTATACCGGGTCGTTCCTGCCTTTGATGCTGGTCGGCCTGCCCCGGCTCTACGGCGCCTGGCATCATGTGATGGTCGGCCTGCTGCAGCATGGCGGCCTTGCCGACAACGTCACCGATCATCGGCTGAACAGCCGTACCGTCTACATGAACCCGATCAGCCGCTTCATCTACTGGAACATGAATTACCATGTCGAGCATCACATGTTCCCGATGGTGCCCTACCATGCGCTGCCCAGGCTGCACGCGCTGATCAAGCACGATTTGCCGGCGCCGACGCCCTCGATCCTGGCCGGTTACCGCGAGATGATCCCGGCCTTCCGCCGCCAGCTGCGCAACGAGGATTATTTCCTCAAGCGCGAGCTGCCGCCGACCGCCAGGCCGTACCGCGAGGAATTCCACAACGACATCGTCGCCGCGGCGGCGGAATGACATCCGACAACTCCAGGGGAGGACTGAATGAGCGATTGGGTCGAGGCCTGTGCCGCCGGTGACATCGACGAAGAAGATGTGATGCGCTTCGATCATGGCGGGCGTACCTTCGCCATCTATCGCAGCCCTGACGACGATTATTTCGCCACCGACGGACTTTGCACGCATGAGAAGGTGCATCTCGCCGACGGGCTGGTGATGGACGACATCATCGAATGCCCCAAGCACAATGGCCGCTTCAACTACAAGACGGGCGCGGCCAGGGGCGCGCCGGTCTGCGTCAACCTAAGGACCTATCCGGTCAAGGTCGACGCCGGCAAAGTGCTGGTTCAGATCGGGTAAAGGGCATGACGCCGGGAATGGTGATCATCGGGGCCGGCGAATGCGGCGGACGGGCAGCACTGACGCTGCGCGATCTCGGCTATGACGGGCCGGTGACGCTGGTCGGCGACGAGCCGCATCTGCCCTATGAGAGGCCACCTCTGTCCAAGGAGGCGATGGCCAGCGACGCGCCTGCAATCAAGGCGATCGCCAGCGACGAAATCCTGGCGGGAAAAGCGATCCGGCATATCCATTCCGTTCAGGCGATCGCGATCGATCGCGCGGCGCACACGGTGCGCCTGTCCGACGGCTCGGTGCTGCCCTACGACAAGCTGCTGCTGGCCACTGGCTCGACCCCACGCAAGCTGCCGATGCCTGGCCTTGGCGGACGCTGTGTCTATCTCAGGACCTTCGCCGATGCGCTGGCCATCCGCGCTCATCTCAGCGCCGGCAATCGCATCGCCGTCATCGGCGGCGGCTTCATCGGCCTCGAGCTTGCCGCGGCGGCACGCAAGCTCGGCGCAGATGTCACCGTCATCGAGGCGCAGTCGCGCATCCTGATGCGCGGCGTTCCGGCCGAGATCGCCGAAATCATCCATGACGCGCATATCGCCGAGGGTGTCGACGTGATCTGCAGGGAAGGCATCTCCGCCGTCGCCGACGACGGCAAGGAGGTGCGGGTGACGCTTGCCGGCGGCCGGGAGATCGTTGCCGACCTCGCCGTGATCGGCATCGGCGCCGTGCCGGTGACCGGGCTGGCGGCGGAGGCCGGCCTGGCCATCGAAAACGGCATCGCGGTCGACGCAGAACTGCGCAGCAGCGATCCCGACATCTTCGCCGCCGGCGACTGCTGCTCGTTCCCGCTTGCCATCTATGGCGGCCGCCGCGTGCGGCTGGAAGCCTGGCGCAACGCGCAGGAACAGGGCGCACTGGCGGCCAGGAACATGCTGGGCGCCGGCGAGCCGCATGCCGCTGTGCCGTGGTTCTGGTCGGATCAGTATGGCCTGTCCCTGCAGATCGCGGGATTGTCCGACGAAGGCCGTAGCACCGTGCGCCGCGATCTCGGTGACGGCGCCTTCATCCTCTTTCATCTCGCCGAGGACGGCAGGCTGGTGGCGGCCAGCGGCATCGGCCCGGGCAATGCGGTGGCGCGCGACATCAGGCTGGCCGAAATGCTGATCGCGAAGCGGGCAAAACCGTCGGCGGACGCGCTGGGATCGCCTGAAGTCAAGCTGAAGGCGTTGCTGGCGGCATAGGGGTCGTGCACCTTGTGGATGTCGGCGCCGCCCCTCATCTGCCTGCCGGCATCTTCTCCCCGTGGAACGGGGAGAAGGGGGCTATGGCAACCTCGCCGCAATTCATGCACCGATTGGCGAAATCATTGATAACAGCGTCTTTTTCTCCGTCACTATACGGGGAGTTGAGAAGTGGTCCGCGCAGCGGACGAAAAGCCAATTGCTTGGCTTTTCGAACGACGAACGTCCGGCAGGACAATGAGGGGCGGCGCGGCTTTGGCAAATCAACGTCAGCGCGCCGGGTCCGCCCTAGAAAAGCGCCTTCAGCTCCGGCAATTTGTCGTTGACCAGCCAGCCGTAATAATTCTCTTCCGGCAGCTTCTCCGGCTCGCCGGTGGCGCGGCGTTTTTCGTTTTCCGCCTTCAGCGCATAGGCGCGCTGTTCCGGATTGCCGACATTGTAGAGCGTGGCGGTCAGGCCCGGATTGCCCGAAATGTCGAAGCCGGCGATGCTCTTATAGGCGTCGATCGACTTCCTGATCGTCGCGGCGACGTAGGGAAGCGTCAGGTCCGGATCCATGATGGTCTTGTAGACCGAATTGGGATCGGAGACGTCGAGCTTCGGCAGGCCGGAGACTTTGTGCACGAGATCGCTCATCTGTAGGGCGGTGAGCGGGTTGAGCTGGCCGAGGCCGAAGGTCTGGCCGGCATAATAGGGCTGGAAGAAGGTGGCGCCGAAGCGGTTGTCGGGGAAATCCTCGCCGCCGACGGTCTTGCCGCGAAACGAGCGGTTCCAAACCTGTTCACGGCATTCCCACAGATCGTAGCTGTCCGAAATCGCGTCGCATTTCCTGAATTCCGGCCGCTGCACGAAATCGGTGATGTCCTCACCATCATAGGCGAAGGAGAGCTTGCTCGAGAGGTAGGAGATCGCCTTGACATAATAGGTCTGCAGCCGGTCATAGGCGTCGACATTGTAGGTGTGCTCGCCGACGATGGCGCCGACGATGTGCATCGGGTCGATGCCATAGGCGCTTGCCGCCTTCTTGATCTTGCCGCGCAGGTCGGCGTCGTTCTGCAGCAAGGCATAGACCTTGCGATACTTCGCCTGGAAGCTGGTGTTGGTCGCCTGGGTGCGGCGACTGGAGGCGCCGGGAATGTCGGGCTGCTCGGCATTGCGGTTTCCCGGCGGCACCAATGTAGCCGCGTCGGCGGCGAACAGCGTCGCCGCCAGAGTCAAGCCGAGAATGACCAGGATGAGTTTTTTCATGCGCCGCCGCCTAGAGAATTGCCGCGCAAACTAGGTAAAGCACCTGGTCGAGTCGAGAGCGCCTCTTCATCCGGCGAGACGAAAGGTGGCCAGATGGTACCATCTGGCCACACATGGCTCCTGCCGGAGTTTGTACTCGATGCCGCGCCGGACCGCTCCGGCTTCTTCGTTCAGAGGATGAACCGCGACAGATCGGTGTTTCTGGAGAGGTCTCCGACATGCTTCTGCACATAAGCAGCATCGATGGTGACGGCCGTGCCGTTGCGGTCGGGCGCATCATAGGAGATCTCGTCCAGCACTCGCTCCATCACCGTCTGCAGCCGCCGCGCGCCGATATTCTCGATGCTGGCATTGAGGTCGACGGCGACGCCGGCCAGCGAATCGATGGCGTCGTCGGTGAAGGTCAGCTCGACGCCCTCGGTTTTCATCAGCGCGATATACTGCTTGATCAGGCTGGCCTCGGTCTCGGTCAGGATGCGGACGAAATCGTCCTTCTCCAGCGCACGCAGTTCGACGCGGATCGGCAGGCGACCCTGCAATTCCGGCAACAGGTCCGACGGCTTCGAGACGTGAAACGCGCCCGAGGCGATGAACAGGATATGGTCCGTCTTCAACGGCCCGTATTTGGTCGCCACCGTGGTGCCCTCGACCAGCGGCAGCAGGTCGCGCTGCACGCCTTCGCGCGACGGGCCGCCCGAAATATCCGACCTGGCGGCAATCTTGTCGATCTCGTCGAGGAAGACGATGCCGTCATTTTCCGCTGCGTCCAGAGCCCGGCGCACCACCTCGTCCTGGTCGAGCAACTTGTCGGACTCGTCGCTGACCAGCAGGTCGTAGGACTCCTTCACCGTCGTCTTGCGCAACTTGGTCTTCTTGCCGCCCATTGCCTTCGACAGCATGTCGTTGATGTTGAGCACGCCGATATTGGCGCCCGGCATGCCGGGAATTTCGAAGCCGGGCATGCCACCATTGCCGGTGTCGGCCACCTCGATTTCGATTTCTTTGTCGTCGAGTTCGCCGTCGCGCAGCTTCTTGCGGAAACTATCGCGCGTCGCCGGGCTCGCCGTCTTGCCGACCAACGCTTCCAGCACGCGTTCCTCGGCGTTGACGTGGGCGCGTGCCTTCACGTCCTCGCGCATCTTTTCGCGCACCAGCCCGATGGCGATTTCGACCAGATCGCGGATGATCTGCTCGACGTCGCGACCGACATAGCCGACTTCGGTGAACTTGGTCGCTTCGACCTTGACGAAAGGCGCGCCGGCCAGCCGGGCCAGGCGGCGCGAGATCTCGGTCTTGCCGACGCCGGTCGGGCCGATCATCAGGATGTTCTTCGGCATCACCTCTTCGCGCATCTGGCCTTCGAGCTGCTGGCGGCGCCAGCGGTTGCGCAAGGCAATGGCCACGGCGCGCTTGGCGTCCTTCTGGCCGATGATGAAGCGGTCGAGTTCCGAAACGATTTCGCGGGGAGAAAATGTGCTCATATCACTAAATTCCACTTTGCCACTGCTTGATGGCCTCGAACGGATGCAGCAGCATGATCACGTTGAGTGTAAGATTGTCCCGGATAAGGTAGCCGGTACCCAGTTCGAAGAGGATGGCGAGGCTGACGATCACCCATATAGGTAGCCTTCGCGCCATCACAAATCCCAGCACCATGGCCAGTGTGTCGGACACCGAATTGATGATCGAGTCGCCGTAATAATCGAGCGAAATGGTGCCGGCGCGGTAGCGCTCGATGATGAACGGGCTGTTTTCGAGGATTTCCCAGCCGCCCTCGACGAGGACGGCGAATGCCAGCCGCAAGCCGATCGGCGAGCGCGGGAACAGGAACCGGGCCAGCGCATAGAACAGGAAGCCGTGGATGATGTGCGAGAAGGTGTACCAGTCCGAAATGTGCTGGGAATTCTCCGAACTGTTCACCACGCCATGCCACAGCTTGACATAGCCGCAGGTGCAGATCGGCGGATGGCCCATCAGATAGAGCGTGAGAGCCTGGGCGACGAGCAGGCCGGCGACGATCAGCAGCCCCATCCGCCAGCTGTCCTCGTAGGCCGAAAGGCCCTTGTCCTCGCTGGATATGACCATGCCCTGGATTACCCCTCTTGCGCGTCTTCGGCATCGATCGCCATCAGCACGACGTCGCCATAGATCGACTGCCTGCGATCAATGGCCCGGAAACCCGCCTTTTCATAGGCGCGGATGGCCCTGAGATTGGCGGGGTCGGGATCGATGATGACACGCGGCACGCCTTCCTCGAACAGGTCTTCGACGAACTGACGCACGATGGCAGAGCCATGGCCGATGCCGATCAGTTCCGGCCGGCCGATCGAGACATCGATGCCCAGCGTGCCGAACGGCTGATCGGCATAGGGATGGCCGTCTTCCATATGCGGGTCATAGCTCTGCAGATAGGCGATCGGCTTTCCGTCGAGCTCAACGATCAGCGGCTCGACGGAAATCGAGTCTATGTGATCGGCAATCTCCGCGATTTCCGTCACGGGGTCGTCCCACCACTCTGCGACATGCGGCTCGGCGAGCCAGCCGGCGATCATCGGGAGATCCTTTTTGGTCACCGGCCGAAAATCGTAGCTACTTTCTCGTTTGACCATGATCTTTTCCGAAAACCGGTTCCCACCGTGCGGGGTCATGGTCTGCTTCAGGCCGCATCGAGCGTTTCGACGACGAAATTGTTGTTGGTGTAGACGCAGATGTCGGACGCGATCTGCATCGCCCTGCGGGCGATCTCCTCGGCATCCTTGTCGGTGTCCATCAGCGCGCGCGCCGCGGCCAGCGCGTAATTGCCGCCCGAACCGATGGCCATGACGCCATGTTCGGGTTCCAGCACATCGCCATTGCCGGTCAGCGCCAGCGAGACCGATTTGTCGGCGACCAGCATCATCGCCTCCAGCCGGCGCAGATAGCGATCGGTGCGCCAGTCCTTGGCGAGCTCGACGCAGGCGCGCGTCAGTTGGTCGGGATATTGTTCGAGCTTGGCTTCGAGGCGTTCCAGCAGCGTAAAGGCGTCGGCGGTAGCGCCCGCGAAACCGGCAATCACATTGCCGCCCTTGCCGATGCGGCGCACTTTGCGGGCATTGCCCTTCATGATGGTCTGGCCCAGGCTGACCTGGCCGTCGCCGGCGATCACCACCTTGTTGCCCTTGCGCACCGTCACGATGGTCGTGGCGTGCATGGTCAATTCATTGGACATTTCTTGGCTCCGATTCGCACCATCCCTTCAAAAGGCGATTTGGCGCGGTACGAGTGACTTTGATCGGCCATATGTATGCACGGGGCCAATGATTGCAAACCGCTCGATAGCGGCCGGGATCGCAACTGGCAATCGCCGGATCATGCTGCTAGAAGGCTCTCGTTTTCAAGCCAGCGAGCGCTTGAGACCCGTGAACCGGTCACGATCTGAACCACTGGCACAAGGATAGAGTGATGGCGCCTCGTTCCGCCGATGCAAGCCGCAAGACTGGGGAAACCGATATCTCCGTGTCGATCCATGTCGACGGCTCCGGCAAATCGGATATCGCCACCGGCGTCGGCTTCTTCGACCATATGCTGGACCAGCTTTCCCGCCATTCCCTGATCGACATGACAGTCAGGGCGACGGGCGACCTGCATATAGACGACCACCACACGGTCGAGGACACCGGCATCGCGCTCGGGCAGGCCTTGACCAAGGCGCTGGGCGAGCGGCGCGGCATCATGCGCTACGCCTCGATCGACCTTGCCATGGACGAGACGCTGACGCGCGCGGCGATCGACGTGTCGGGCCGCCCCTTCCTGGTCTGGAACGTGTCGTTCTCGTCGCCGAAGATCGGCACCTTCGACACCGAACTGGTGCGCGAATTCTTCCAGGCGCTGGCGCAGAACGCCGGCATCACGCTGCATGTCACCAACCATTATGGCGCCAACAACCATCATGTCGCCGAGACCTGCTTCAAGGCGGTGGCGCGCGCGCTGCGCGCCGCGCTCGAGCGCGATCCGCGCCAGCCTGACGCGGTTCCCTCCACCAAGGGTTCTTTGAAGGGATAGCCTCATGACCGCCTATGTCGTGATGGAGCCACCTGGCCGCAGCGAGAAAGTCGACACGACGACCTTAGTCCGCGACGGCTTCACCTGGCTCGGCCTGCTTGTGCCGCCGCTGTGGCTTGCCTGGCACCGGATGTGGGTCGAAGCGGCGCTCGCCTTTGTCGTCATGGGCGTGCTGTCGATGCTTGGCGAGAGACTTGGGCTCGGTGTGGCCGGCTCGCTTTTGTCGCTGCTCGTCTCGCTCTATGTCGGACTGGAAGGACAGGGCTTGCGCATCGCGGCACTGCGCCGCCGCGGTTGGCATGAGTGGGGCGTCGTCGAGGCCGGCTGGCTCGCCGACGCCGACATGCGCTATGCCCTTGAGGTCGAAGGGCTTTCGGATGAAGCGGCACCCGCGCCGCGCATCGTCCCAGATGCCGCTTTGGCGCGCCCGGCACAGCCAGGCATGGCGCTGGGGCTGACCCACATTCCGGGACGGCGCTGAGATGCGGGTTGCGATCATCGATTACGGTTCGGGCAATCTGCGCTCGGCCACCAAGGCCTTCGAGCGCGCCGCGCGCGAGGCCGGCATCGCGGCCGAGATCGACCTGACGGCCGATGCCGACCGGGTGCGCACCGCGGACCGCATCGTCCTGCCCGGCGTCGGCGCTTACGCCGATTGCGCGGCCGGCCTGCGTGCCGTGGACGGCATGTGGGAGGCGGTCGAGGACGTCGCCATCGCCAAGGGCCGGCCTTTCCTGGGAATTTGCGTCGGCATGCAGCTGATGTCCGAGCGCGGCCTCGAAAAGACCGTCACCAACGGGTTCGGCTGGATATCGGGCGACGTCAAGGAGATCACGCCTTCCGATCCGGCGCTGAAGATCCCGCAGATCGGCTGGAACACGATCGAATTGAGGCATAAGCACCCATTGTTCTCCGGCATTCCGACCGGCGCGGCGGGACTGCATGCCTATTTCGTCCACTCCTACCATCTCGACGCAAAAAAACCGGACGAGATCCTCGCGGTCGCCGACTATGGGGGCCCGGTGACGGCCACGGTCGCCCGTGACAATCTCGCTGGCACGCAGTTCCATCCTGAGAAGAGCCAGGCGCTGGGCCTGGCGCTGATCACCAATTTCCTGCGCTGGAGGCCCTGAACCATGAGCAAGAAGGGCTACTGGATGGTAATGCTGACGGTGACAGATCCGGAAGGGTATCAGCGTTACCGCGACGCCATCGGCGACGCGGTTTCGTCTTTCGGAGGCCGCTATCTTGTGCGCGGCGGACAAGTGACCAATCCCGAAGGATCGGAATTTGACAGGCAGGTGGTGGTCGAGTTCGACTCTTATGAAACCGCGCTCAGCTGCTATCGATCGCCAGCCTACCAGACAGCGTTGCAGAACAGGCTGGCGGCTTCGACCGGACATTTCGCGATCGTCGAGGGTGCCTGAGTGATCCTGTTTCCAGCCATCGACCTCAAGGACGGCCAATGCGTGCGGCTGAAGCACGGCGATATGGCGACCGCGACGATCTACAATGACGACCCCGCCGCGCAGGCAAAAGCCTTTGAAGGGCAGGGCTTCGAGTGGCTGCATGTCGTCGACCTCAACGGCGCCTTCCAGGGCCAGAGCGTCAACAGCGCCGCGGTCGGGGCCATCCTGAAGGCGACCAAGAACCCGGTGCAGCTCGGCGGCGGCATTCGCACGCTGGAGCAGATCGAGGACTGGCTAGACCGTGGACTGGCCCGCGTCATCCTCGGCACGGTGGCGGTGCGCGATCCCGATCTGGTCAGGCAGGCCTGCAAGGCATTTCCGGGCAAGGTCGCCGTCGGCATCGATGCCAAGGGCGGCAAGGTGGCGGTCGAAGGCTGGGCGGAAGCCTCGAGCCTCGGCGTCATCGAACTGGCGAGGAAATTCGAAGGCGCCGGCGTCGCCGCCATCATCTATACCGACATCGACCGCGACGGCGTGCTGACCGGCATCAACTGGGACGCCACCATCGACCTCGCCGACGCGGTGTCGATCCCGGTCATCGCCTCGGGCGGGTTGGCTTCGATCGCCGACATCGTGCGCATGACCATGCCCGATGCGAAAAAACTCGAAGGCGCGATCTCGGGCCGTGCCCTCTATGACGGCCGCATCGATCCCACAGAGGCGCTGGCCATCCTGCGGGGCCGGCCGGCGATGGAGACGCGGTCGTGAAGGTTTCGCTCATCCTGGCCCCCTATGACAGCGGCCACTATCATGGCGGCATGGGCCAGGGACCGGACGCGCTGATATCGGGCGGGCTCGTCGATGCCCTGACCCTTGCCGGCCACGACGTCACGGTCGAGGATATCGGCAGGGTCGGCGACGGCCAGGAGCGCGAGATCGCCACGGGTTTTGCCGTCTGCAACGCCGTCTCGGGCGAGGTCCGCATGGCCCGCGACAGGGGGCGGTTTCCCATCGTGCTGGCCGGAAACTGCCTGACGTCAGCCGGCGCGGTCGCCGGCGAAGGCGCCGACGCGATCATCTGGGCAGACCAGCATGGCGACCTCAACACGCCCGAGACCTCCGTCTACGGCTTTCTCGACGGCATGGCGCTGTCGACGGTGCTCGGCCTGTGCTGGCGTCCGATGGCGGCCGCCATTCCCGGCTTCAGGCCGATCGATCCCGCGCGCTGCGTGCTCGTCAACGCCCGCGATCTCGATCCGGCGGAGGAAGAACTACTCGAAACATTGCCTGTCATCCGGACGGAATGTCCAGGCGTGGCGCAAGCGACGGAAAAACTGAAGGCCGCCGGCGCCAACAGCGTGCACATGCATCTCGATCTCGACGTGCACGATCCCAAGGCGCTGCAGGCCAACCGTTACGTCACATCAGGCGGACCGAACCCGGAGCAGCTGCGCGACGCGGCCTGCGCCATGGCGCTTGCGGTACCGGTCGTCGGCATCACCGTTTCCGCTTACGATCCGGCCTTCGATGCCCAAGCCGATGTGCCGCCGTTGGTCGGTCAGCTGCTCAACGATCTGCTTGCCACGATAGAGGGCCGCTGATGCTGAAAGCCCGCGTCATCCCTTGCCTCGACGTCAAGGACGGCCGTGTCGTCAAGGGCGTCAATTTCGTCGACCTCATCGACGCCGGCGATCCGGTGGAGGCCGCCAAGGCCTATGATGCCGCCGGCGCCGACGAACTCTGCTTTCTCGACATCACCGCCTCGTCGGACAATCGCGAGACCATCTTCGACGTCATCGCCCGCACCGCGGAACAATGCTTCATGCCGCTGACCGTCGGCGGCGGCGTGCGCCAGGTGGCCGACATCCGAAAATTGCTGCTGGCCGGGGCCGACAAGGTGTCGATCAACACGGCGGCGGTGAAGAACCCGGATTTCGTCGCCGAAGCGGCCGACAAGTTCGGCAACCAATGCATCGTCGTCGCCATCGACGCCAAGAAAGTCTCCGGCCCCGGCGAGGCCGACCGCTGGGAGATCTTCACCCATGGCGGGCGCGAGAAGACCGGCATCGACGCCGTGGAATTCGCGCGGAAAATGGTCGATCGCGGCGCCGGCGAGATCCTGTTGACCTCGATGAACCGCGACGGCACCAAGGCCGGCTACGACATCGCGCTGACCCGCGCGGTGTCGGACGCGGTGCGCGCGCCGGTCATCGCTTCGGGTGGCGTCGGCACGCTCGACCACATGGTCGAAGGCATTCGCGACGGCCATGCGGGTGCTGTGCTGGCGGCCTCCATCTTCCATTTCGGCACCTACACCATCGCCGAAGCCAAGGCGCATATGGCCAAGGCCGGCCTGCCGATGCGGCTGGACTCGCTGGGCAACAGGTCCTAGAGCATGCTCCCGAAGCCGGCGTTCGGAAAAAACCCGGCTTAAACAAGAAGATAGATCGACATGGCCGAGTTTTCGCTCTCCGACCTGGAAAAAATCGTCAGCGACCGCGCCCATTCCGGCGATCCGGATTCGTGGACGGCCAAGCTTTACGCCCGGGGCATCGACAAGGCGGCGCAGAAACTCGGCGAGGAGGCGGTCGAGACCGTGATCGCCGCCGTCAAGGGCGACAAACAGGGCCTCGTTTCCGAAAGCGCCGATCTTATATATCATTGGCTTGTCGTTCTCGGCATCTCGGGTGTCCCGTTGAACGACGTGCTCAAGGAGCTTGAAGCCCGTACCGGGCGTTCGGGCATCGCCGAAAAGGCGTCGCGGCCCAAGGGCTGATCGGGAGGAAGGGCAGGTATCTCGATGGATCAGCTCGCGCCAACAGAGAAATATTCTCCGTTTCGCTTCTTCTCAGCCGAGCAATGGTCGCGGTTCCGAGCCGATACGCCGCTGACGCTGAGCGAGGACGAGTTCCGCCGCCTGCGTTCGCTCAACGACCCGGTCGACCTCGAAGAGGTCAAGCGCATCTATCTGTCCTTGTCGCGGCTTTTGTCGGCGCATGTCGAGGCGAGCCAGCTTCTGTTCCGGCAGCGCCAGGCCTTCT
Organism: Mesorhizobium sp. B2-5-7; assembly: GCF_006440875.1. Taxonomy (NCBI): domain Bacteria; kingdom Pseudomonadati; phylum Pseudomonadota; class Alphaproteobacteria; order Hyphomicrobiales; family Phyllobacteriaceae; genus Mesorhizobium; species Mesorhizobium sp. B2-5-7. The sequence goes on from NZ_VFUO01000003.1 coordinate 497,856, forward strand.
TCAACGCCGCCGACGTGGCCAAGACGCCGTTCATCATCGGCATTGCCGGTTCTGTCGCGGTCGGCAAATCGACCACGGCGCGCGTGCTGAAGGAATTGCTGGCGCGATGGCCGTCGAGCCCGAAGGTGGACCTCATCACCACGGACGGCTTCCTGCTGCCCAACGAGGTGCTGCGCCGCCAAAACCTAATGGAGCGCAAGGGTTTCCCCGACAGCTACGATGTCGGCGCGCTGCTGCGTTTCCTCTCGGGTATCAAGTCGGCGTTGCCCGATGTCCGCGCGCCGGTCTATTCGCACCTTACCTATGACGTCATCCCCGGCGAGTTCGTCACCATCGACCGGCCCGACATCCTGATCTTCGAAGGCATCAACGTGCTGCAGCCGGGCAAGCTGCCGCAGGACGGCAAGATCGTGCCCTTCCTGTCGGACTTCTTCGACTTCGCCATCTACATCGATGCCGACGAGAAGCTGATTCACAATTGGTATATTTCCCGCTTCATGCGGCTGCGCGAAACCGCCTTCCGCGATCCGGACTCCTTCTTCCACCGCTATTCGCAGCTGTCGGAGGATGCGGCCAAGGCCATCGCCGAGGGCCTGTGGACCAACATCAACCTGAAGAACCTGCGCGAAAACATCCTGCCGACGCGTGCCCGCGCCGACTTGATCCTGCGCAAGGGCGCCGACCACCTGATCGAGGAAGTGGCGCTGCGCAAGTTGTAGCCGATAGACTGGGCGTAGCGGGCGCTCCACAAGCCCGCCACGCCGCTGTTTATGTGTCAGCCATTGGCGAACGGCACGGCGACATAGATCTGGGTGTCACCACGCTCGACCAGAAGCAGCACCGATTTGCGTCCGGATTTGCCGGCTTGGGCAATCGCTTGGGTCACCTGCCTGGCGCTCTTCACCGGAGCCTGGTTGACGGCGACGATGACATCGCCCGGCTGGATGCCGGCAGTCGCTGCCGGCTTGTCGGGATTGACGCTCGCAACCACGGCGCCGTGCTCGTTCTCGGGCAGGTTCATCTGCTGGCGGATGTCCGGCGTGATATCCATCAAGCCAAGGCCGACGGCCGGCACGCGGGAACCCTGTTCGGTGCCCGGCGCGCTGGAGTCGTCCGTCGACGCCGTTTTCACATCGTCGCTGTTGCGTCCGACCTCCACCGAGATCTGCATGGCCTTGCCCTTGCGCCAGACATCCAGTCTCTCCTTGGCACCCGGCGCGACGTCGGCGACGGCTCGTGACAGGTCCTTGGGATCCTTGACGTCCTGCCCGGCGAAGCCGGTGATGACGTCGCCGGTCTCGACGCCGGCCTTGGCCGCGGGCGAGCCGTCATTGACCTGCGAGACCAAGGCACCGCTGGGATGGTCCAGCCCGATGGCGCTTGCCACATCCGGGGTGACGGGCTGGATCTCGACGCCGAGATAGCCGTATTCGATGTTGCCGCCCTTCATCAGCTTGGCGACCACCTTCTCAGCCTGGTCAGACGGAATGGCGAAACCGACACCGACGCTGCCGCCATTGGGCGAATAGATCGCCGTGTTGATGCCGACGACATTCCCATTGACGTCCACCAGCGGGCCGCCGGAATTGCCGTGATTGATCGGCGCGTCGATCTGGATGAAATCGTCGAAGGGCCCGCTATGCAGGTCGCGGCCACGCGCCGAGACGATACCGGCTGTTACCGTGGTGCCGATGCCGAACGGATTGCCGATCGCCAGCACCTGGTCGCCTGTCATGAGCTTGTCGGAGTCGCCCCACTTCACGGTTGGCAACGACTTGCCGGCGTTGATCTTCAGCACGGCGAGGTCGTTCTTGGCATCGTGACCGACCAGCTTGGCCGGGAGCTCCGTGCCGTCGTCGAGCGTGACCTTTATCGAGGAAGCGCCGTCGACGACATGGTTGTTGGTGACGATGGTGCCGTCGGCACCGACGATGAAGCCCGAACCGAGCGCTTCGGCCCGCGGCAACCGCTGTTGCGGAGGCGTCTTGGGAGCGGGCATGCCCTGATCGCCGAAGAACTGGCGGAAATAATCGTCGAAGGGCGAGGCGCCATCGAAGGGCGACGCTTCGTTCATTGCTTCCGGCTGTCCTTTCATGACCGTGGTCACGGTCACGACGGCCGGCTTGGTCGTGGCCACGATCGGCGCCAACGAACCGCTCGGGGCCGTGGTCCCGGCAACGGGGGTCTGCGTCGTTGCAACCGTGTTGCCCGTGCCGACGCCGTTCGCGCTGTCGGCGAATGAGACGACAAAGGGAGAAACCAGCAGCGCGGCGCCCAGCAGGGCGGCGATGCGATGCCTACGAAGAATGCTCAGGTTTGACATGGTCGTTCTGTCCGGGCGAGGGGTTGATCCGCGCCGCGGGTCTTCCTGGGAGAAGTGCCCGTCAGCGTGCCGACGGCCCGGGTTGCCTGCCTCGCCACGCATGGCAGCCGGCCGGATCGACAACAACTATCTAGGGCGCCGATCCGCGCGATTTAGGGTTTTAGCCCGACCTTACGAAGATTTAATTCAGAGTGCGCTTACGGATCGCAGATAGGCCGACGCGATTTCGCGCATGCGCCCGCCGTCGAAGCTCGGGCCGTGGCCGCCATGGCCGATCCTGATCGGCAGGTCGAGCAGCCGGCGCATCGTGTTGCGATAGGCCTCCCGGTCGGAATCCGGCAAATCGTCGATCAGCGTGTCGTCATAGATGGCGTCGCCGCTGAAAAACAGGCCGTCGGTCTCATCGAAAAGCGCGATCGAATCCGGCGAATGTCCGGGGAGATGCAGCACCCGAAACCGGCGGTCGCCTAGATCGACCACGTCGCCTTCGTCGAGCATACGCGTCAACGGTGCCGGCGCTATCGCATAGTCGGCCGACTTCCAGCCAGGCGCCGGCAATTTCGAAACGGCCCCCTCGAGATCGTGGAACATGTAGGCGTAAGTCGCGGCCTCATCCATGCTCTCGAATTGCGCTGCGCTCATCCTTGGCCCGGCCCGCAGCGGAAATTCGTGCAGCGAGCCGACATGGTCGAGGTGGATATGGGTGGCGACGACCAGAAGCGGCTTGCCTTCGGCCGTCTTTATCTCCGGCGCCAGCGGACAGATGCCCATCCCGGTGTCGACCAGAAGGTCGGCGTCGCGGCCGGTGAAATGCCAGATATTGGCGCGCACATAGTCGTGCACGAACGGCTCGGTCAGCATCGTCGTCCTGCCGTCGACGATGCGCCTGGAGAACCAGTTATCCATCAGGATGAGCCTGGGCATCAAGTGTGAGCCGGGCATCAAGCGAACCCGGCATCAGACGAACGGCTTTCCGACCTTGTATTTTTCCGGCACCAGCCGCTTGAGATAGGCCATGCCGGCCTCGGACAGCTGGTTGGCGTCGGGCTTCATGAAATCGTCGGGCATGTGACGGGTCTTGCCGGCGACGTTCTTCAGCGGCACCTTCTTCAGCACTATCTTGCTGCCATCATATTGCAACGCCACCGAGCCGCCGCCCTGTTCGGCGACGCCGACGGCAAAGGCGCCGGCATCGAAGGCCTCCTGCGCATCGACCGGGCTGATGGAGCCGACATAGCCGCGCGGCATGTAGCCGAGTGCGTCGACGCGGGCACGCTTGCCCGGCAGCCCCTCGGCCAATGCCCGTTCGAGCGCCGCCGGCAGGTCGCTGCCCGAGAGTTTGACGTTGCCGTGCTGGTCGCGCTCGAGCTTGTCCGCCGGCACCAGGCTTTCGACCAGTGCCTTGCCGTCGGCGGTGCTGACGCCTTCCGACACGGCGACGATGCAGCGCTTGTGGCGGTCGAGGGTGGCGCGCACGTCGTCGATGAAACCGGCGGCGGAGAACGGCCGCTCCGGGACGTAGACCAGATGCGGGCCGCTGTCGGAATCGAGCTGCCAGGCCGCCGACGCCGCGGTCAGGAAGCCGGCATGGCGGCCCATGACGATGCCGACATAGATGCCGGGAAGCGCGCGGAAATCGAGATCGACGGACAGGAAGGCGCCAGCGACGAATTCGGCCGCGGACATGAAGCCCGGCGTATGGTCGTTTTCCTCGAGATCGTTGTCGATGGTCTTCGGCGCATGGACGAAAGCGATCTTGCCGCCGGCGGCATCGGTCAGGATCTGCTGCGTGCCCGAGGTGTCGTTGCCGCCGATATAGATGAAAGCGTCGGCGCCCGCCTTCTGCAGGCCCTTCAGGATGACCTCGCAATAGGCGGCATCCGGCTTGTCGCGCGTCGACCCGAGGGCGGCGCTCGGCGTTCCGGCGATCAGCCGCAGCCGGTCCTCCGGGATCGCGGAGAGGTCGACATAGTTGCCGTCACGGATGCCGCGCACGCCGTGCAGGGAGCCCAGCACCTTGGCGCCGGGATGGCGCCTGCGGATCTCCAGCGTGGCGCCCACGACCGTCTGGTTGATGACGGCGGTCGGGCCGCCGCCCTGCGCGATAACGAAAGTTCCGGCCATGCTTGATGTCTCCCTGGAGCATGACGCCGAAAGAGACGGATTCGGATTTCAGATCGAACGGACCTGAAATCATCCGCCTCTAGGCGATGGTTTTCAGGTCACCTTGGCCTGTCTTGCCGCATCGCGCAACGGGAGAAACGGAGGGCTGGACGATCACATGACGACGACGGGGTTTTTCTTCGACACCCGGCTGTAGAGGTCGATAATGTCCTGGTTGATCAGGCGCACGCAGCCCGACGACATCGCCTGGCCGATGCTCCACCATTCCGGCGAGCCATGGATGCGGTAGCCGGTGTCCTTGCCGTCCTGGTAGATGTAGAGCGCACGCGCCCCGAGCGGATTGGTCAGGCCGCCGGGCTGGCCGCCCTGCCACTTCACCAGTTCCGGCTTGCGCTGGATCATTTCGGGCGGCGGCGTCCAGGTCGGCCACTCCCTGCCATACTGGATGTTGGCGCGGCCGGACCAGCGGAAACCGTCCTTGCCGATGCCGACGCCGTAGCGGATGGCGTCACCGCCCGGCTGGACGAGATAGAGCATGCGTTCCTTGAGATGCACGACGATGGTGCCGGGCGCCTCGCCGGTCGTATCGACGACGATCTGGCGACGGAACTCCGGCTTGACCTTGAGATAGGGCACCTCGGGCACGTTGAAGCCGTTATCCGTCAAGGAGGCATACATGACGTCGGGGCTGGTGATGTTCTTGTCGACGCTGATCGAGGGCCGGATCGGCACCGAACCGGTGACCGTATCGTCGAGCTGCAGCGCCGGCAGATCGCCACCACCCGAGGTCGAGCAGCCGGCGACGCCGAGCAATGCCAAAGCGCCCGCCCCGGACAGGACGGCGCGGCGGGAAAGAAGAAGATCGGTTTCGACTGCGTCGCCGTTTCGTGGCGGCGTCGGACCTTGCGGCAACTCACGCATATACCCAACCCTACGCTGTCGGCGGGAAGCACGGTCCGGCCGGATAGTGGGCATTTTCATCATTCATGGTTGATAAAGCGTGAATGCCTTGCGCTGCTTGCGTTTGCGCCTTGCCGAGGCGCCGCTCCGCCCTCCCGCGCGGTCGCCATTAAACATCTGCAAGACGTTGAAACCGTCATCAAGCTTTTTGCCGCTGGCGCAATTGACGTCGCGGTCCCGTAAGAGTCGTGCCGGTTGCCCGGCCGGAATACGCAAAAACAAGGATTCGGTCCCTTTACATTCTTCGGGAGCCAAGGACTTATCCTCTTCTTTGAGCTCAAAGGAGACGAGCATGTCCTTCGAAAACTGGGCCGCCTTCGCTGCCGCGTCGACCATCCTCCTCATCATCCCGGGCCCGACAATCCTTCTGGTCGTCTCCTATGCGCTGGGCCAGGGCTGGCGCACCGCTTTGCCGATGGCCGTCGGCGTGGCGCTCGGCGACTTCACCGCCATGACCTTGTCGATGCTGGGCATCGGCGCGCTGCTTGCCGCTTCGGCTGGTGTTTTCACCATCCTGAAACTGATCGGCGCCGGCTATCTGATTTATCTCGGCGTGAAACTGTTCCGCGCCGGCGGCACGCTGAAGGCTGAACCACGCACCGACGCGGTGTCGTCGGCCAAGATGATGGTGCATGCCTGGCTGGTCACCGCGCTCAACCCGAAAAGCATCACCTTCTTCGTCGCCTTCCTGCCGCAGTTCCTCGACCGGCACGCCGACTTCCGGACGCAGATGCTGATCTTCGAGACGACCTTCCTGGCGCTCGCCTTCGCCAACGCCTTCGGTTACGCGCTGATCGCGGCACGCGCCCGCAACGTGGTGCGCAATCCCAAGGCGATCCGCATCTTCAACCGCACCGGCGGCACGCTCCTGGTCGGCGCCGGCATCGCCACGGTGGCGATGCGTTCCGGCAATTGACGTCCCGACGCGGGTGAGGCCCGGAGGGCCTCACCATTTAACACTGAAGCCCAGATTGCCCTCGAGGATGCGGCGTTTGTCGCCGCCGAGATTGGTGGTGTAGTCGCCGGTGGCGAAGATGCTGACCTTGTCGGTCACCTTGGCGACGATACCGCCGCCGAACTCGAACGAGGTCGACCTGCCCTCCGTCGAGATGTCGGTGGTGTCGAAACTGACACGATCGGTGCCGCCAAAATCATGCCAGATATTGGCCTTGAGGTAGGGCTGCAGCGCTATTCCATTGACAACGGACTCGCCCTGCAGCCGAGCCCCGATCCGGCCGGTGACGCTGCCCTCGCTATCGAAGGAAACCGACGAGAAACGATCCTTGGCATCGTCGAGCGACAGATGCTGCCAGATCAGTTGCGCCTGCGGTTCGAGCGTCCAGCCCTGCGCCAGCGCAATGAGATAGCCGCCCTCCAGCGAGGCGGTGACACCTGTTCCGCCAATGTCGATGCCGACATCGCGCGACGACGTCGCGTCGCCGCCGAAGAAGGTGGCCATGAGGACGCCGTCGAGGTACCAGCCGCCTTGGCCGATGCGGGTCCAGTAACCGCCGGCGCTGGTGCCGCTGACATCGATGCCGCCGACGGACAGATCATTCTGCCCCAGCGCCCGGCCGCGCACATCGCCCTTCATGCTGGCATAGGCGACGAACAGGCCGGCGCGATCGATCCCGCCCGACGCGGTTTCGCGTCCGAAGACGTCGAAGCCCGCCTGCAGGCCGAACAAGGTGCCGTCGAAGGACGGCGACACCGTTCCCGACCAGCCCATCTTGGCGTCCTGGCCGTAGATGCGGCCCCAGACCGGCGACAGCTCCGTGTTCGACAACAGGCTCTGTTCGCCGCGCCGCTCATGGAAGGTGCCAAGTGTCGTCATCGCCAGATGCTCGGCCACAGGCGGCACCGCGGAATAGACCGGCACCTCGACGCGATAGAGCAGGATTTCCTCCCCTGCCGCGGGCATCGGAAGATCGGGCACGGCGGTCGGGACCGGCGGGGGCGGTGGCGGTGGATCAGCCGCCGGCGCCGGCGGCGGCGGCGGCGGCGGCACGGGCACCGGATCGCTAGCCTGCACGGGCGGCGTCGGGTCGGCCGGCGGAGTGTTGATGTCGCCCTCGGTCGGCGCCGGCACCGGCGGCAGCGCGGATGGCGGCGGCGGAGGTTCGGCCTCGGGCGGCACCGGTTCCGGCGCGGGTGTTGGTTCTGCCGCCGGCGGCGCCGCGGCCGGCGATGTCGGCGTTATCAGCGACGAGCGCAGATACCAGTTCTCCGCGCTGCCTGCGGTGACGCCACCCTTGAACAGATAATATTCGAAGGCGCCTGCCGCGACCGGCACGTCGAGCGCGAAGGCGCTTGAGGTGGAGGTGGCGCCGTTGACCGCCTGGACGACCATGATGCCGTCCTGCATCGTTTCGGCCCCCGCGCCGCCGACATTGACCACCGCGATGCCGGTCGAGCCGGAAGCCGTGCCGCCCGAAAGCACCAGCCTGTCCGACGCCGACGAATCATCGCCGAGCTCGGTCTGGATGAGCAGCAGGCCGCCGAGCCCGGTGTAATTGCCCGAAATCATCAGCCGGTCCGTCGCGCCGGTACTGCCATTGGTCAGGTCGATGCGGCCTGCATTGACGACGTCCGCAAGCTGGCCCGACGTAAAGGCCTGGATCGATGCGTTGAAGCCGCCGCCATAGAGCGTGCTCGCGGCATCGACATTGAGCGATCCCGTGCCGGTGCCGCTGTCTCCAAGCACGAGATTGCCGTCCAGCGTGAGCTGGGTGTCGTTGGTGGCGTCGACGGTCTCCCAGTTCTGGATCCGGCTGATGCCGTCGAGCTTGACGTTATCGAAGGTCAGCATATCGGTGCCGAGACCGCCATTCAGCGCGTCGGCGCCGCCCAGATTGGCTTTGGTCAGGTTGCTCAGCTTTGCCGTATCGTTGTCGCCGCCGAGGTCGACGGCGCCATAGATGATGCCGCCGCCATTCCACACGAAATTGTCCGCGCCGAAGCTCATCAGCACATCGCCGCCGACGGTGCCGCCCGTGATCGTCACGCTGTCGTTGCCGCCGCTGACGCTGATGTTGCCGCCGATCGTGCCGCCGGAGAGAATGATGGTGTCCTGGTCGAAGCCGGTGACCAGGTTGCGGTCGATGATGCCGCCCGACATGTTGAAATAGTTCTTGTCGAGCTTCATGTTGACGCGGCCGATGCGGCCGTCGGTCATCACGGCACGGTCGCCGTCGTCGAAGAAATCGACGATGCGCCCGCCGGTCATGGTGAAGGTGTCCAGCCCGTCGCCCTGGTTCAGCGAACCGACCTGGCCGCCGCTCATGTTGAAGTCGTCGATGCCGGCGCCCTGCTGGACATTGCCGGCGACGGTGCCGCCGCCGATGGTGAAGAAATCCGTGCCGTCGCCCTGATCGACCGTGCCGGTGATGGTGCCTGACTGCATGTTGATGCGGTCCGTGCCCGGGCCGAAGGTGACGTTACCGCTCACCTGGCCGGTGCCGCCGGCGGGAAAGTTCAGCGTGTTGTTGCCGATGGTGTCGTTGAGGCTGCCGCCCGAATCGCCACTATCGCAAGTGAAGACGTCATTGCCCGGAGACGGAACCAGCAGGCATGCCGCCAGGGCCACGGAGTTCGGCAGCAACATAAGGGTCGTAGTTGCAAGTAAGCTAATAAACCCAGCATTGATCCGCCTGGGCTTTCGCTGCGGCAAATAAACAGCCCTGCCAATGTGCTCCGAACCGCTGTTCGGAACCTGTATTTCAAAATGCCGCATCGCGTCCCCTCTCAGATCGCGATTTCAAGCCCCTTACCCGCGCCGCAATCAAGCCACAATTCGTCCAGTTTTACAAAGCCTATTCTGTCTCCCATGGTTGATGAACTGCAAAAATGTCTGACATGCCGCGGCGCGACTCGTGAAATGGCGTAGCCGTGGCCTATGCTTTAAGATCACGTTGGACCGTGGGCATCATGCCCATCGGGCCTCGACCGGGGACTCTCGCATGGCCATCAGGGACGCATTTGGCCTGGCATTTTCGGGCGCGACGGAAGCTGGATTCGCGCCCTACGGCCAGGCCGTGCGCGAATTGCAGTGTTTCATTGGCGATCCCGTGAAATCCGTCGATCGCGCCATCGCGCAGGACCCCGGTTTTGTCATGGCGCATGTCTTCAAGGGCTACCTTTTCGGCCTTGCCACCGAACCGGAGGCGACGGCCGTGGCCAGGATCTGCCACGAGGCGGCGCTGCCGCTTGCCGCGACAACGCGTGAGCGGGCGCATGTCTCGGCCCTCGGCCACCTCGCCAACGGGCGCTGGCATCAGGCCTCCGGCATTCTGCGGGACATAGCGATCGATTTTCCGCTCGACGCCGTGGCGCTCCAGGTCGGACACCAGGTCGATTTCTTCACCGGCAACGCCCGCATGCTGCGCGACCGCATCGCCCGCGCCCTGCCGTCATGGCAGGCGGACATGCCGGGGTATCACGCCATTCTCGGCATGCAGGCCTTCGGGCTCGAAGAGATGGCTGAGTATGCGCAGGCCGAAAGGCTCGGCCGTACGGCGGTCGAGATCGAACCGCGCGATGGCTGGGCGCAACATGCGGTCGCGCATGTGATGGAGATGCAAAGCCGGCAAAGGGACGGCATCGCCTGGATGCGTACCGATCCCGAAGCCTGGACGAAGGAGAGCTTCCTCCAGGTCCACAATTGGTGGCACCTGGCGCTGTTCCACTACGATCTCGGCGAGACCGGCGAGGTGCTGGCGCTCTATGACGGGCCGATCTATGGCAGCAGATCGACGCTGGCGCTCAACATGGTCGATGCATCGGCGATCCTGTGGCGGCTTCACCTCGGCGGCGTCGACGTCGGCGACCGCTGGACGGCGCTGGCCGCCAATTGGGTGCCCAAGGCCGCTGCCTCCAACTATGCCTTCAACGACGCCCACGCGATGATGGCCTTTGTCGGCGCCGGGCTCGATGCTCCGGCCCGGACCTTGCTCGGGGCACAGCGCGAAGCGATGCGGGGCGGTGACGACAATGCCGCTTTCACGCGGGATGTCGGCCATCCCCTGACGCTTGCGATCGAGGCGTTCGGAGAGGGCAACTACGCCGAAACCATCCGACTGATCCGGCCGATCCGGGCCATCGCCCATCGATTTGGCGGCAGCCACGCGCAGCGCGACGTCATCGATCTGACGCTGATAGAAGCCGCCTTGCGTGCCGGCGACGGTGCACTGGCCAGGGCGCTGACGACGGAGCGCTCGACCGTACGCCCGGACAGTCCGCTGTCGGCGCTGTTTTCGAGACGCGCCGCCGATTTGTCAGAGAATTGACCCGGAGCGGATCTTGCCTTAAAAACTGGCTCAAACATATTTTTCGGGTTCCGAAAAAAATAAGAACGTGGGAGGAAACCATGTATCTCGGCCTCGACCTGGGCACATCGGGCGTCAAGGCGCTGCTGATCGATGCCGGACAGGGCGTCATCGGCTCCGGCCATGGCACGCTTGATGTTTCTCGCCCTCATCCGGGCTGGTCCGAGCAGGATCCCCTGCACTGGATACGCGCCTGCGAAGACGCGATCGCCGACCTGAAGGCGGCACATCCCGGGCAGTTCGCGGCGATCGAGGGCATCGGCCTGTCGGGCCAGATGCATGGCGCGACCTTGCTCGATGCGGCCGATCAGGTGTTGCGCCCCTGCATCCTGTGGAACGATACGCGCAGCCATGTCGAGGCGGCGGCACTGGACGCCGATCCGCGCTTCCGCGCGCTCACCGGCAACATCGTCTTTCCCGGCTTCACCGCGCCCAAGCTCGCCTGGGTGAAGAACAACGAACCCGCTGTCTTCGCCAAGGTGGCAAAGGTGCTTTTGCCCAAGGATTTCCTGCGGCTCTGGCTGACCGGCGAGCATATTTCGGAAATGTCGGATTCGGCAGGCACGTCCTGGCTCGATGTCGGCAAGCGGCGCTGGTCTTCCGAGTTGCTTGCGGCGACCTCGCTTGAGGAAAAGCAGATGCCGTCGCTGGTCGAGGGCACGGAAAAAGCCGGCGCCCTGCGCGCCGAACTCGCGTTGCGGTGGGGCATCGCGGCCGGCACTCCGGTGGCTGGCGGCGCCGGCGACAATGCGGCTTCCGCCTGCGGCATGGGCACGGTCGGCGCCGGCCACGCTTTTGTCTCGCTCGGCACATCGGGCGTGCTGTTTGCCGCCAACGCCGCCTATCTGCCCAACCCGGCCAGCGCGGTGCACACCTTCTGCCATGCGCTGCCCAACACCTGGCACCAGATGGGCGTCATCCTGTCGGCAACCGATTCGCTCAACTGGCTGTCGGAGATCACGGGCAAGGGCGCGGGCGAACTGACATCGGAACTCGGCGAGACGCTGAAGGCGCCGACCGGCGTATCCTTCCTGCCCTATCTCTCGGGCGAGCGGACGCCACACAATGATTCCGCCATTCGCGGTTCGTTCACAGGCCTGGCGCATGAATCGGGCCGCGCAGTGCTGACACAGGCCGTGCTCGAAGGCGTCGCCTTTGCCTTCCGCGACAGCCTGGAGGCATTGAAAACCGCCGGCACGACCTTGACGCGCGTGACCGCGGTCGGCGGCGGCTCGCGCTCGCGCTACTGGCTGAAGGCGATCGCCACCGCGCTGCAATTGCCGGTGGATATTCCGGCTGATGGCGATTTCGGCGCTGCGTTTGGAGCGGCCAGGCTTGGCCTGATCGCGGCGACGGGCGCCGATCCGCTGGCCGTGTGCTCCGCGCCGAGGACAGATGCCACGATCGAGCCGGATGCAGCTCTTGGCGGCGCCTTCGCCGATGCCTATCACCGCTACCGCGCGCTCTATCCGGCGATCAAGGCCGTAACCGCGTGAGTTGGCGCTTGTCCCATTCCTTTCGTCCGGGCGCTGGCGCTGCCCCTCACCTGCCTGCCGGCATCCTCTCCCCGCATAGAGACGGAGAGAGGGGCGCTGTCATTGCTGGTTTCGCCAATCACCAACGTCGCAGGAAAGGCGTCGAGATTGCCGCCGGCCCCCTTCTCCCCGTCACTATACGGGGAGAAGTGCCCGGCAGGGCGATGAGGGGCGGCGCCGACTTCGCCAATCGGTCCCCTCTACAGATTGGACAAGCAACTACTGTAAGCGTGGGAGCCACTCAACTTGCCAGCAAGACCTCACTGCGCCGGCACCTTGTCGAGGAAGCCGGTGACGCTCTTCAGGCGGCCGTTCTCGATGATGCCGATGTCAGTGCCTTCGATGACGGAAGCAGTGCCCTCGGGCCCGAGATTCCAGGAGAAGCGGATCTTGTCGGCAAAGCCGTCCGGCGTGCCCTTCAGCGAGAAGCGGAAGCCGGCAAAGCGCTGCTGGACGCCGCCGATCAGCGCCGCGACGCCTTCATGGCCGTCGCCCTGCATGAGCGGATCGCGATAGCTGACGTCCTCGGTGAAGACAGCCTTGAGCAAGGCCGCCCGGCGGTCGGCATCGCTTTCGTTCCAGGCGGTGATGTAGTTCAGGGCGATCGTGTTGAGGTCGGTCATGGTCTGTCTCCTTCGTTTGACGGTTTGGACAGGACCGTTTTCGACCAGCGCCGGCGTGAAACCAATTACGCCTGAGGTAATCGGGCAAACCTATCTTGGAGAGGAAGAGAACCATGAGCAGCGGCTTTTTCGGCGATATCCAGACAATCAAATATGAAGGACCGGATTCGACCAATCCGCTGGCCTACCGTTTCTACAATCCCGACGAAGTGGTGGCCGGCAAGCGGCTGGAAGACCATCTGCGCTTTGCCGTCGCCTACTGGCATTCCTTCGCCTGGCCGGGCGGCGACCCGTTCGGCGGCCAGACCTTCGACCGTCCCTGGTTCCCCAAGGCCGGCGGGATCGACACGATGGAACTGGCGAAACTCAAAGCCGATGTCGCCTTCGAGATGTTCTCGCTGCTCGGCGCTCCCTATTTCTGCTTCCACGACGCCGATGTGCGGCCTGAGGGCAAGGATTTCTCCGAAAGTGCGGCCCGCCTCGATGAGATCGCCGATTATTTCGCCGGCAAGATGAAGCAGACCGGCGTCAAGCTTTTGTGGGGCACGGCGAACCTGTTCTCCAACCGCCGCTTCATGTCGGGCGCGGCGACCAATCCCGATCCGGATGTGTTCGCCTACGCGGCCGCGACGGTGAAGAGCTGCATCGACGTCACCAAGCGGCTGAAGGGCGAGAACTACGTGCTGTGGGGCGGGCGCGAGGGTTATGAGACGTTGCTCAACACCGACCTTGCCCGCGAGCAGGAACAGGCCGGCCGTTTCCTGAACCTCGTCGTCGACTACAAGCACAAGATCGGCTTCAAGGGCACGATCCTGATCGAGCCGAAGCCGCAGGAGCCGACAAAACACCAGTATGACTACGACGTCGCGACCGTCTACGGCTTCCTCAAGCGCTTCGGCCTGGAGAAGGAGGTCAAGCTCAACATCGAGCAGGGCCACGCCATCCTGGCAGGCCACTCCTTCGAGCACGAACTGGCGCTGGCCAATGCACTCGGCGTCTTCGGCTCGATCGACATGAACCGCAACGACTACCAGTCGGGCTGGGACACCGACCAGTTCCCCAACAACGTGCCGGAAATGGCGCTGGCATATTACCAGGTGCTCCAGGCCGGCGGTTTCAAGACCGGCGGCACCAATTTCGACGCCAAGCTGCGCCGCCAGTCGCTCGACCCGCAGGACCTGCTGATCGGCCATATCGGCGGCATGGATTCCTGCGCGCGCGGCCTCAAGGCGGCAGCGAAGATGGTAGAGGACAAGGCGCTGTCGGGTCCGCTCGCCGAGCGCTATGCCGGCTGGAACAGCGCCGAGGCCAAGGCGATGCTGTCAGGCAAGCGGACGCTGGAAGAGATCGCCGAGCGCGTGGTGAAGAAGAAGATCGAGCCGCAACCGCGCTCCGGCCGCCAGGAACTGCTCGAAAACATCGTCAACCGCTACGTCTGACGCTGCCTGACCGTCGACAATCCAAGCCGGCGCACTATGCGATTCGAAAGCTTGGCGCGCGGAAACTTTCTGCGCGCCATGCTGAAATCGACGACAAGGTTTTGCCCTTGCCGCCTCTCAATGACCTCGCTCTTGCCTTCAAACTGCCGTCACGAATCTCGTATAGGTATGGCTCGTGGCGGGAGAGGAAGAAGGAGGCGAACCGATATGCAGAACGAACGTGAAATCGACGCCCTGCTCTCACCTGGCGAGGCCGGATCGATCATCGACCGGTTGATGGCAATGCCGCATCCCAGGGATGGCGCGCGCCGGTCCAACGAATGGGATCGTGCTGTTGCCAGCCGTTTCGAGACCCATCTGGCCAGACAGATGCGCTCGCAGATCGATGGCGGCAGCGACCGGCAAAACGCCGCCTGAGCCGCCTGGATTCAACCTCGGCGAAGCCTGACAGGGGCTTCGCCAAAAGCCCTTGAAAATGCTCTCGAAAAGGCCGCGGCAGACGAGAACCCCGTCCGCCCGGCGATATCCGCCATGGCGATCCGCGTGTCGACAACGAGCCGGCGCGCGGCGCCCAGGCGCAGCCTGAGATAGTAGGCGCCCGGCGTCTCGCCGATCGACTTGCGAAAGATGCTTTCCAGGGTGCGCGCCGTCACCCCGGCGCGCTTGGCCACCGCGTCGATGGTCAGCGGCTGGTCGACATGCGCTTCCATCAAGCGGATCGCTTGCGCCAGCCGCGGATCGTAGCCGTCGAGCCGGCCGAGCGAGACCAGCGGCTGGGCATCAGTCGCGGCACGCGCCTGGTCGTAGATGAAGACGCTGGCGACATCGAGCGCCACCGCCATGCCGAGCCGCGTGCGAATCAAGTGCAGCATCAGGTCGAAGGTCGGCGAGGCGCCGCCCGAGGTGAACACCGGCCCGTCGATGACATAGCGGTCCGGCCGGACATCGACGCCGGGAAAAGCCGACGAAAAATCCTCCATGTCTTCCCAATGGGTGGTGGCGCTGCGGCCCTCCAGCAGGCCGGCGCGCGCCACCAGCCAGGTGCCGGCCTCGACGCCGCCGCACGCGCGGGCCGCCCGCGCCGCCCTCCGCAAGCCTGAAAGCAGGGCCGACGTCGCGTAGTTCTGGGTGCCGAAACCGGCGACGACGACGAGAACGTCGGTTGTCTCCTTGGCGTCGAAACGGCCGCTGACCGCCACCGGCAGGCCGCAGGTGGTAACCGGCGCCTCGCCTGTCACCGAGACCAGCTTGAAGTCGAACAGGGTCTCGCCGGAAATGCGATTGGCGGCCCGCAGCGGGTCGACGGCGGAGGCGACGCACATGATCGAGGAGCCGGAAAACACCAAGAACGTTACCTTGAGGGTCTCACGTTCGGCGCGAAAGACAGATTTTTCGCTTTTGATCATGTGGCCTTCGTAAAACGCAAAGCAGCTTTGATCAAGTCGAGCGATGGTAGGGACTGTTTCGAATGGGAGGAGAGTTTCGATGCCGCTCGCGATGAACCGTGAGGTCTTCATTACCTGTGCCGTGACCGGGTCCGGCGGCTCGCAGGATCGCTCACCCCACGTACCGCGCTCGCCCAAGCAGATCGCCGATTCGGCCATCGACGCGGCCAAGGCCGGCGCTGCCATCGTCCATTGCCATGTGCGCGACCCCGAAACCGGCAAGCCCAGGCGCGACGTGCATCTCTACCGCGAGGTGACCGAGCGCATCCGCGCGGCGGATGTCGACGTCATCCTGAACCTCACCGCCGGCATGGGCGGCGACATGGTGTTCGGCTCGCCCGAGGCGCCGCTGCCGCTCAACGAAAAGGGCACCGACATGGGCGGCGCCACCAACCGCATGGAACATGTGCGCCAGTGCCTGCCGGAAATCTGCACGCTCGACTGCGGCACCATGAATTTCGCCGAGGCCGACTATGTCATGACCAACACGCCCGGCATGCTGCGCGCCATGGGCGGCATGATGACGGCGCTCGGCGTCAAGCCCGAGATCGAGGCCTTCGACACCGGACATCTCTGGTTCGCCAAGCAACTGGTCGAGGAAAGGGTGCTCGATCCGGACGCGCTGGTGCAGCTCTGCATGGGCGTGCCGTGGGGGGCGCCCGACGATCTCAATACCTTCATGGCGATGGTCAACAACGTGCCGTCGACATGGAACTGGTCGGCTTTCGCCATCGGCCGCAACCAGATGGCCTACGCCGCTGCCGCCGTGCTCGCCGGCGGCAACGTCCGCGTCGGCCTCGAGGACAATCTGTGGCTGGACAAGGGCGTGCTGGCGACCAATGCGCAATTGGTCGAGCGTGCCGCCTCGATCGTCACCAATCTCGGCGCCCGGATCCTGGGGCCGGAAGAAGTGCGCAAGAAGCTCAACCTGACCAAGCGAGCGCCGATCGCGGCATAAATTATTCGCAGGGAGGGTCGATATGGCTACTGTAAAATTCACCGCCATGAAGGATGGCGACAGGCAAGACTACGAGTTCCTGACCGCGCACGAGATCGACTACGCGGCCAGGACCGGCGAGCGGCTGCTGGACGCGCTGGTGCAGCTCGACGAAGGCCTGTCCGGCTACAAGATCACCCGGCTGGGTCATTCGCTGCAGGCTGCCACGCGGGCCTGGCGCGACGGCGCCGACACCGACTGGATCGCCTGCGCCGTGCTGCACGACATCGGCGACATCTACGCGCCCTACAATCACGACGAATACGCCGCTTCGATCCTTAAACCTTTCGTGCGCGAGCAATGCACCTGGGTGGTGGAAAAGCATGGCGACTTCCAGCGCCTCTATTACGCCCACCATCTCGGCGGCGATCGCCATGCGCGCGACCGCTTCGCCGGCCATGCCTATTTCGACGATTGCGACCAGTTTTGCGAACGCTGGGACCAGTCGAGCTTCGACCCTGACTATGAGACACTGCCGATCGACTTCTTCCGGCCGTTCGTGCTCGAAGTCTTCGCCCGCAAAGCCTACGACCCCTCGGTCATCCGCGCCGGCGAGCGCGTGCCTCTCGCCGATCCCGAAACCGCCAGGACAAGAACCGGAGCCTCTCAATGAGCATCATCAACAAGGCGGCCGCCATCGGCGGCGGGGTCATCGGCGCCGGCTGGGTGGCGCGGCTCCTGCTCAACGGCATCGACGTGTCGATCTTCGATCCCGATCCCGAAGCTTCGCGCAAGGTCTCGGAAGTGATGAAGGGCGCGCGCCGCGCCTACAAGCAGATGGTGCCCGGCGGCCTGCCGAAAGAGGGCAAGCTGACCTTCGCCAAGACGATCGCCGAGGCGGCCGCGGATGCCGACTTCGTCCAGGAAAGCGTGCCGGAACGGCTCGACCTCAAGCACAAGGTGCTGGCCGAGATCGACACCCACGCGCCGGCCAACGCCATCGTCGGTTCGTCCACCTCGGGCATCAAGCCGACCGACATGCAGGTGGCGATGAAGAAGCACCCGGAACGGCTGGTCGTCGGCCATCCGTTCAATCCGGTCTATCTGCTGCCGCTGGTCGAGATCGTCGGCGGCGACCAGACTTTCCCGGAAGCCATCGAAGTCGCCAAGGAAATCTATGCCTCGATCGGCATGAAGCCGGTCGTCATCCGCAAGGAGATCGAGGCTTTCGTCGGCGACCGCCTGCTCGAAGCCGCCTGGCGCGAGGCCCTGTGGCTGATCAAGGACGGCATCTGCACGGTCGAGGAACTCGACGACATCATGCGCTACGGCTTCGGCCTGCGCTGGGCGCAGATGGGCATGTTCCAGGTCTATCGCGTTGCCGGCGGCGAGGCCGGCATGCGCCACTTCATGGCGCAGTTCGGGCCCTGCCTGAAATGGCCGTGGACCAAACTGATGGACGTGCCGGAGTTCAACGACGAGCTGGTCGACCTGATCGCCACCCAGTCGGACGACCAGGCGCACGGCCTGTCGATCCGCGAACTGGAAAAGATCCGCGACGACAATCTGGTCGCGATCATGGATGCGCTGTCGAAGCAGAACAAGGGCAAGGGCTGGGGCGCCGGCGCGCTGCACAAGGATTACACAAGACAGCTCGCCAAGCTGGCGGCGAAGAAGCCCGTGGCCTCAAAGGCAGCGGAAAGGGCCAGGGCCGCCAAGCCGGTGAAGAAAGCCGAAAAGCCGAAGAAAAAGAAGAAGGGCTGAGACCATGGATTTCGGTCTTTCGGAAGAGCAGAAACTCATTGTCGAAACGACGCGCGCCTTCGTCGAGAACGAGCTTTATCCGCACGAGCGCGAGGTCGAGCGCACTGGCGTGCTGCGCCGCGAGCTGATCGAGGAGATCAAGGCGAAGGCGATCGAGGCGGGCCTCTATGCCGCCAACATGCCTGCCGATGTCGGCGGCGCGGGGCTCGATACGGTGACCTGGCTGCTCTACGAGAAGGAACTCGGCCGCGCCAATTACGCACTGCATTGGACCTGCGTGGCGCGCCCTTCCAACATCCTGCTCGCCGGCACGCCGGAGCAGCGCGAAAAGTATCTTTTCCCCTGCATCCGCGGCGAGAAATGGGACTGCCTGGCGATGACCGAGCCGGGCGCCGGCTCCGACCTGCGCGGCATGAAGGCGACCGCCGTGCAGGATGGCGACGACTGGGTGCTGAACGGCACCAAGCATTTTATCTCCCACGCCGATCTCGCCGATTTCGCCATCGTCTTCATGGCCTCGGGCGAAGAGGATTCACCGCGCGGAAAGCGCAAGAAGATCACCGCCTTCTTCGTCGACAAGGGCACCAAGGGATTCACGGTGCGCGACGGCTATCGCAATGTCTCGCATCGCGGCTACACCAACGCCATTCTCGAATTCGACGATTGCCGGCTGCCGGCATCCCAGGTTCTGGGCGAGGTGCACAAGGGCTTCGACGTCGCCAATTCCTGGCTCGGCGCCACGCGGCTGCAGGTCGGCGCCACCTGCCTCGGCCGTGCCGAGCGGGCGCTTGGGCATGCGGTCGAATATGCCGCGCAGCGCCAGCAGTTCGGCCAGCAGATCGGCAAATTCCAGGGCGTGTCGTTCAAGCTCGCCGACATGGCGACGGAACTCAAGGCCGCCGACCTGATGGTGTTCGAAGCCGGCTGGAAGTACGATCAGGGAACCGTCACCGACCAGGACATGGCCATGGCCAAGCTGAAGGCCACCGAAATGCTCGCCTTCGTTGCCGACGAGGCCATCCAGATCCATGGTGGCATGGGGCTGATGGATGACCTGCCGCTGGAGCGCATCTGGCGCGACGCCCGCGTCGAACGAATCTGGGAAGGCACGTCGGAGATTCAGCGACATATTATTTCGCGGGCGCTGCTGCGTCCGTTCGGGGCTTGATCGATGCATAAACTTGAACGCCTCCTGCGCCCCAAATCGATCGCCGTGTTCGGCGGCGTGCAGGCCGCCGCCGTCGTGGCGCAATCGATCAAGATGGGCTTTGCCGGCGAGATCTGGCCGGTGCACCCAACCAAGGACGAAGTGGCCGGACGCAAGGCCTACCGATCCGTCGCCGATTTGCCCGGCGCGCCGGACGCCGCCTTTGTCGGCGTCAACCGGCACCTCACCATCGAGGTGGTCAAGGCGCTGGCCGAACGCGGCGCCGGCGGCGCCGTCTGCTTTGCCGCCGGCTTCCTCGAGACCGAGGCCTATGACGAGGACGGCGAAAGGCTGCAGGCCGAACTGGTGGCCGCCGCCGGCCAGATGCCGATCATCGGACCGAACTGCTACGGCCTGATCAATTATGCGGACGGCGCGCTTTTGTGGCCAGACCAGCATGGCGGCATCAGGCTGGAAGAGGGCGGCAAGGGTGTCGCCATCATCACCCAGTCGTCCAACATCGCCATCAACATGACGATGCAGAAGCGCGGCCTACCGATCGCCTTCCTGATGACCGCCGGCAACCAGGCGCAGACCGGCCTGTCCGAAATGGCGCTCGGCCTGATCGAGGACGAGCGCGTCACCGCGCTTGGCCTGCACATCGAGGCGTTCGATTCGGTAGCCGGCTTCGAGCGCCTGGCGGCAAGGGCACGTGAGCTCAAGAAGCCGATCATCGCCATGAAGGTCGGCCGCTCCGAGCAGGCGCGGCAGGCAACCGTCTCGCACACCGCTTCGCTTGCCGGCTCGGACGCTGCTTCCGGCGCCTTCCTGAAGCGGCTTGGCATCGCTCGCGTCGATTCCATCCCCTCCTTCATCGAGGCGCTGAAGCTGCTTCACATCACCGGCCCATTGCCCGGCTATCGTCTGTCATCGATGAGCTGTTCGGGCGGCGAGGCATCGGTCATGGCCGACAGCGCCGAAGGCCGATGGGTCAACTTCCCGGTCCTGACCGACACCCATCGCGCCCATGTCAAATCGACGCTCGGGCCGCTGGTCGCGGTGGCCAATCCCCTGGACTATCACACCTTCATCTGGAACAACGAGCCGGCGATGACCGCCACCTTCACCGCCATGGTGTCGGGCGGCTTCGACCTCAACATGCTGGTGCTCGACTTCCCGCGTCCCGACCGCTGCTCGGTGACCGACTGGTGGGCGACGCTGCGCGCCTTCGAATCGGCGCTGAAGACCAACAAGGCGCATGGCGCCATCGTCTCCTCGCTGCCGGAGAACCTGCCCGAGGAATACACCGCCGAGCTGATGGCGCGGGGCATGGTGCCGCTTTTCGGCATTTCCGAAGCGATGGACGCCGCCCAGGCGGCGGCCTTCATCGGCTGGGCCTGGCGCGAGCCGCAGGCGCAGCCGGTGGATACATCGGCGTCGGGCGCGGCCGGTGGCGATCATGTTACGCCCGACGAGGCGCAAGCCAAGGCGCGGCTGATCAAGGCCGGGCTTCCAGTGCCAAAAGGCGAACGCGCCGGCAATGCGGTCGAAGCGGTGATCTCGTCCATGGCGCTCGGCTTCCCCGTCGCCCTGAAGGCCCTTGGCGTCACCCACAAGTCCGAGGTCGGCGCCGTCAGGCTGAACCTCAAGGACGCCGAATCGGTCAGCACCGCAGCGCATGACCTGCTGCCGCTCGGCACCGGGCTCTATGTCGAGCGCATGGTGCGCGACGGCGTCGCCGAACTGATCGTCGGCTTCACCCGCGATCCGATGTTCGGCGCCGTGATGACGCTGGGCACTGGCGGCGTGCTGGTCGAATTGCTGCGCGACAGCGTCACGCTGATGCTGCCGGCAACGCGCGACGACATCGAGGCCGCACTGCGCGGCCTGAAACTGTTCCCGCTGCTCGAGGGCTATCGCGGCCGGCCGAAGGCCGATCTCGCGGCCGCCATCGACGCCATCGCGGGCATTGCCGGTTTCGTGCAGGAGAATGCCGGCGAGATCGAGGAACTCGACATCAATCCGCTGATCGTCTGCTCCGAGGGCAAGGGCGCCTGGATCGCCGATGCATTGCTGGTGCTGGGAGAAAACAAGAATGTCTGACGTCATTTCGACCCGCCGCGAAGGCTTGATCCTCGAGGTCACGCTCGACCGCCCCAAGGCCAATGCCATCGACCTGAAAACATCGCGGCTGATGGGCGAAACCTTCAAGGCGTTCCGCGACGATCCCGACCTGCGCGTCGCCATCGTCAAGACCGCCGGCGACAAGTTCTTCAGCGCCGGCTGGGACCTCAAGGCCGCCGCGAGCGGCGACGCGGTCGACGGCGACTATGGCGTCGGCGGTTTTGCCGGGCTGCAGGAATTGCGCGACCTGAACAAGCCGGTCATCGCCTGCGTCAACGGCATGGCGGTGGGCGGCGGCTTCGAGCTGGCGCTGTCCTGCGACCTCATCTACGCCTCCGACCACTCCTCCTTCGCGCTGCCCGAAATCCGCGCCGGCACGCTGGCCGACGCGGCGACGATCAAGCTGCCGAAGCGCATCCCCTATCATGTCGCCATGGACCTTTTGCTCACCGGCCGCTGGATGGATGTCGCCGAGGCGCATCGCTGGGGCCTGGTCAACGAGGTGCTGCCCAAGGAAAAGCTCGAGGACCGCGTCTGGGAGATCGCCCGGCTGCTCGCCAGCGGCCCGCCGCTGGTGTTCGCAGCGATCAAGGAGACCGCGCGGGTGGCGGAATCGCTGACCTTCCAGGAGGCGATGAACAAGGTGACGCGCCGGCAACTGCCGACGGTCGATGCGCTCTATGGGTCGGAGGACGGCATGGAAGGTTTCCGCGCCTTCGCCGAAAAGCGCGAACCGGTATGGAAGGGGAGATAGCTCGCCGACGATGATGTTCCGTCACACCCCCCTCTGGCCTGCCGGCCATCTCCCCCGCAAGTGGGGAGATCGGCAGCTTCGCCTGCGGTGCTTTTGTCGCGGTGCTGGCGATTGGCGAAAGCGGAAACGCCATCCGATCTCCCCCCTTGCGGGGGAGATGGCCGGCAGGCCAGAGGGGGGTGCCTGGCCTCAACCTCCACATTCGGTCCAAGCAGCATGACCGACTACTGCAAACTCATCGACGCCGAGACCTGGGCTTTCATCGAGCGGACGAACTCCTATTATCCGCCCGACACGATCGATTACACGATCGCGCAGCAGCGCGAGATCTACGATCGCATGTGCCGCGAGTTCTTTGCCGGCTACCCGCAAGGCGTCATGGCCGAGACGACCGCCATCACCACACCTGTCGACAACATACCGATCCGCATCTACCGCAACGCAAAGCCGGACCGTGCCGCCATGGTGCTCTACCTCCATGGCGGGGGCTTCATCCTCGGCGGGCTGGACAGCCATGACGACGTCTGCGCCGAGCTTTGCGGCCGCACCGGTTATGAGGTGGTCTCGGTCGACTACCGGCTGGCGCCGGAGCATCTGCATCCGGCCGCTTTCGACGATGCGATGAGCGCCATCGAATGGGCCGCCGGGACCTACGACCGCCCGGTCTTGCTGTGCGGCGACAGCGCCGGCGGCAATCTTTGCGCCGCCGTTGCGCACGCGACACGTGGCCACGCGAAAAAGCCGATCGGCCAGGTGCTGATCTATCCCGGTCTCGGCGGCGATCGCGCGCGCGGCTCCTATGTGACGCATGCCGAAGCGCCGATGCTGACGGTGCGCGACCTTGAATTCTACAAACACGTCCGTACCGGAGGCGTGGACCAGACCGGTGACATCACGCTTTATCCACTGGCCGATGCCGATTTCGCCAATCTGCCGCCGACCGTGCTGATTACCGCCCAGTGCGACCCGCTGTCATCCGATGGCGAGGCTTATCGCGACCGCATCGTCGCGGCGGGCGGGCGCGCCGCCTGGTTCGAGGAGCCCGGCCTGGTGCACGGCTATCTCAGGGCCCGGCATGCCGTTGGCCGCGCCCGCGCGAGCTTCACCCGGATCGTCGACGCGGTGGCCACGCTCGGAAAGGGCGCCTGGACCTGGTAGGATGAATGGCTGTCCGCTCAGGACGCCTTGGCCAGGAAGCTCTGATAATCCGATTTCGCCTGCAGCAGGCGCAGCACGTTCTCGCGCGAACCGCGCACATGCGCGCGGGCCAGCGCGCCGGCGCGGCTGATATCATTTGCGCAGATCGCCTCGACGATCTCGGCGTGTTCGTCGCGGGCGATCTTCCATTCATCGAGCCACAAGAGTTCGGTCCAGACATAATGCTGGCACTTGTCGAGGATGCCGCACAGCATGCCATGCAGCATGACATTGCCGCTGATCTCGGCAATGACGCGGTGGAGATCGATGCCGACCTCCAGTTCCTGGAATTTTTCGCGCGTCGTGCGATCGGGAATGGCGGCCAACCGCTCGCACTCGGCCAGCATGGCGCGCAGCCGCGCCTTGTCCTTCTCGGTCGCAGCGGCCGCCGCCAGTTCGGTCGCGTGACCGTCGAGCAGTTCGCGGATGGCGAAGGCCTCGCGGAACATGTTGATGTCGAACTCGGTGACGGCATAGCCCTGGCGCGGCCGGCCGGTGACCAGCCCGTCGCGCTCAAGGCGATTGAAGGCTTCGCGCACGGGGGTGCGGCTGACATTGAGTTTCGCCGCGATGTCGCTTTCGGTGACGCGTGAACCCGGCGGAATCTGGCCGGTCACGATCATCGCCTTGAGCGCGGAATAGACCGAGTCGCGCAGCGTGTTTTTTGGTTCCTTGGCCAAGTTCCGTTTCCAGTTCTCCGGCCGCTTTAGCCGGACATCGCCTCGTTTGTAGTCGCAGTCGGCGTAATTTGCCACGCCCCGCGGCGCCGTTCCCGCCGTCCAACCGATCGCGCCCGTCGCAGTTGACAACACCGATCTCTCGGCTACATTCTAAATTGTATACAAAATCGCATGCCAAATCAAAAAACAAATGGGAACACCGGTCGGAGAACCGAAATGAACAGGACCACCAGCTTTAGAACTCTAGCGATAGCCGGGCTCATTGCCTCCGTGGCAGTGCCCGCCGTCGCCGCCGACACGATCACCGTCGCCTCATGGGGCGGCACCTATCAGGAGGCGCAGACCAAGGCCTTCTTCAAGCCGACCGCCGATGCGCTCGGCATCACCATCAAGGAAGACACGACCAACGGCCTCGATGACGTACGCCTGCAGGTGACCGGCAATGCGGTGAAATGGGACATCACCGAACTCGGCGCCGACGAATGCGCGCGCGGCTCGAAGGAGGGGCTGTTCGAAAAGCTGGATTACGGCATCATCGACAAGAGCGGCATCAACCCCAAGCTGGTGCATGACGACTGGGTCGGCATTTCCTACACGTCCGTCGTGCTGATCTACCGGACCGACGTCTTCGGCGACAAGGGCCCGAAGACATGGGCCGACTTCTGGAACGTGGAAAAGTTTCCGGGACGGCGCGCGCTGAGCAGCAGCCAGGCGACGGAGACGCTGAGCGTCGCAGCACTTGCCTCCGGCCTGCCGATCGACAAGGTCTATCCCGTCGACATCGACGGCGCGCTGAAATCGGTCGACAAGATCCGCGGCCATGTCGACGCCTGGTGGACCTCCGGCGCCCAGGCCATGCAACTGGTGAAGGATGGCGAAGTCGACATGGCGAGCATCTGGAACGGCCGCGCCGGCACTTTGAAGAAGGAAGGCGCGCCGGTCAGCTTCTCCTTCGACCAGGGCGTGCTCACCGCCGATTGCATGGTCATCCCCAAGGGCGCCAAGAACAAGGACGCGGCGATGAAGGCGCTGGCCATGTTCGTCAGCCCGCAACTGCAGGCCAACCTGCCGCTCTATGTCGACAATGGGCCGGTGAACGAGAAGGCCTTCGAGACCGGCAAGATCCCGCCGGAGCGGATCAAGGACATCAATTCGGCGCCCGAAAACGTCAAGAAGCAGGTATTGCAGGATGCCGAGTTCTGGCGCGACAACCTCGTCGAGGCGACGGAAAAGTTCAACAACCTGATCCAGCAATAGCCGGAATCCTGACATTGCGGGACGGCACCAGCGCCGCCCCGCTGCTTCAATCTCTGCCTCGGAGATAACGATCTTGTCCATTGCACCATCCGCGCTGCCGATCGGCATGCGCGCGATCGAGAAACGATTTGGCAGCGTGCCGGTGCTGCGCGACCTGAACCTCGATGTCGAGGCCGGCGAGTTCCTGTCGCTGCTTGGGCCTTCGGGCTCGGGGAAGACGACGCTGCTGATGATCCTGGCCGGTTTCGTGCGAGCCAATGGCGGATCGATCAAGGTCGGCGGCGACGAGATCATCACCACGCCGCCGCACCGGCGCAATATCGGCATGGTGTTCCAGAACTATGCGCTGTTTCCGCATATGAACGTCTTCCACAACATCGCCTTTCCGCTGAAGCAGCGCGGCGTCGGTGTGACAGAGACAGCGCAGCGGGTGAAGAAGGCGCTGGAGCTGGTGAAGCTGCATGGCCTGGGCGAGCGCCGGGTGGACCAGCTTTCCGGCGGCCAGCGCCAGCGCGTGGCCCTGGCGCGCGCCATCGTCTTCGAGCCGCGCATCGTCTTGATGGACGAACCGCTGTCGGCGCTCGACAAGGGCCTGCGCGAGCATATGCAGATCGAATTGCGTGCGCTTCATCGCCGTCTCGGCATGACCACGGTCTATGTCACGCACGACCAGCGCGAAGCCATCACCATGTCGGACCGTATCGCGGTGATGAACGGTGGCCGCATCGAACAGCTCGACAGGCCCGAAACGCTTTATGCCGCGCCGAAGACGCAATTCGTAGCCGGCTTCATCGGCGAATCGAACTTCATCCCGGTCGAAAGCCGCAATGGCTCGGTCTGGTATGAGGACAGGCTGATCCAGACCGGCGCACCGACGCCGCCGGCCGGTCCGCATCTGATGGTGGTGCGGCCGGAGAAGCTGCGGCTGGTCACGGCATCCGACCCGTCGACCGGCGTCAATGTGCTCGATGCGACGGTCAGCGACATCATCTACCAGGGCGACAGTTTCGTCTGCTATGCCAGCCTGCGCGACGGCCGCCAGCTGACGCTGCGCGACTATTGCCGCAGCGATGTGCTGGCAAGGCTGCCGGCGCCCGGCCAGCCGATCACGCTCGGCCTCGATGCCAAGGACACGATCCTGGTGGCGGCCGAGGGATGAGCGCGCAGTCCGCCTTCCTGACGGAGACCGCCAGTCCGGCGGGGCAGGACCTGAACGCGCAGGCCCTGCGCGCCGATGCGCGGAGCGAGTCATTGCGGCTGCTGGCGCTGCTGGCGCCGAGCCTGTTCCTTGTCTGCGCGATCATCATCGTGCCGATCGGCTGGCTGTTCTGGCTGTCGCTGTTCGACGAGACCGGCGCCTTGAGCGCCGCCAACTATGCGCGTTTCTTCGAGCAGGCCTCCTACATCAGGACCTTCATCACCACCTTCGAGGTCGCCTTCATCGTCACCGGCGCCTGCGTGCTAACAGGCTATCCCCTGGCCTACATGTTGTCGCAGCTGCCGCGCCGGGCCGCATCGATCTGCCTGATCTTCGTCATCCTGCCGTTCTGGACATCGGTGCTGGTGCGCACCTATGCCTGGCTGGTGATCCTGCAGCGCAAGGGCCTGATCAACAGCTGGCTGATCGATCTCGGCGTGATCAGCCAGCCGCTGTCGCTGGCCAACAATTTTTCGGGCGTCGTCATCGGCATGACGCATATATTGCTGCCGTTTCTGGTCTTGCCGCTCTATGCCTCGATGAAGACCATCGACACCGACTGCCTGCGCGCCGGCATGAACCTCGGCGCCGGCCCCGCCGCCACTTTCCGGCAGATCTTCTTTCCGCTGTCGGTACCGGGCCTCGCCTCCGGCGTGGTCATCGTCTTCGTGCTGTGCCTCGGTTTCTTCGTAACGCCGGCGCTGATGGGTGGCGGCAAGGTGGTGATGTGGGCGATGCGCATGGAACAGACCACCAGCCTCTATTCCAACTGGGGCGCCGGTGCGGCACTCGGCGTGGTGCTGCTGGTGGTCACGCTGGCGCTTCTCGGCCTGTTCCAGTGGCTGCTCGGCGCGCGCGCCACCGGCGTATGGAGTTCGCGATGAGTGAAGATATCGGATTGCCGATCTCGCACCGGCAACGCCTGTGGCTCTACGCCTTCGGCGGCCTCGTGCTGCTGTTCCTGATCGCGCCGTCGGTCATCATCGTCATCATGTCGTTTTCGGATTCGACGCTGCTGCAGTTCCCGCCGCGGCAATGGTCGCTGCGCTGGTATGAAAGCTATTTCCAGTCGCTGGAATGGCGCGATGCCACCATCGTGTCGGTGAAGGTCGCGGTCATGACCGCGCTGGTGGGGACGCCGCTCGGCACTGCCGCCGCCTATGCTATCAACCGGGGCACGCTGCGCTTCAACGGCACCATCAACGCGCTGCTGACGGCGTCGCTGATCATCCCGGTGATCCTGGTCGGCATCGGTACCTTCTTCCTCTATGCGCGCATCGGCCTCAACAACACGCTGACCGGCTTGGTCATCGCGCATACGGTGCAGGCGCTGCCGCTGGTGGTGCTGACGGTGCTGTCGGGCCTACGCTCCTACGACATGAACCAGGAGCGGGTGGCGCGCAGCCTGGGTGCGGGGCGCGTCGCTGCCTTCTGGCAAGTGACGATGCCGCAGATCCGCTTCTCGATCGTCTCGGGTGCGCTGTTTGCCTTCATCACCTCCTTCGACGAAGTTGTCGTCTCGCTGTTCATCTCGGGCGGGGAGACCACGACACTGACACGCCGCATGTTCAACGCGCTGCGCGACCAGATCGACCCGACCATCGCCGCCATCTCGACCTGCCTGATCGCGCTGTCTGTCGCGCTGTTGTCACTGGCGCAGATCTTCGGCCGCCGGCATTGATTTCATCGGGCCCATTCGCTTCAAGGACCCATTCGCTTCAAGACACCGGGGGATACCCAGACCAGATGCGTGATTTCCAGTTTCCCGGCCGCTCACCGGTTCGTGCCACGGAAGCGATTGCCGCGACATCGCATCCGCTTTCGACGCTTGCGGCCATCGAGATGCTGCGCGCCGGCGGCAATGCCATGGATGCCGCCATCTGCGCCGCCGCCGTGCAGGGCGTGGTCGAGCCGCAATCGACGGGGATAGGCGGCGATTGCTTTGTCCTCTACTGCCCCAAGGGACGGAGCGAAGTGCTGGCTTTCAACGGCTCAGGGCGTGCACCGGCGGCCGCGACCGTCGACTGGTATCGCGACAAGGGGTTTAGCGAGCTCCCCAAACAGGGGCCGCATGCGGTGACCGTGCCGGGCGCCATCGACGCCTGGTGCCGGCTGCTGGAGGACCATGGCAGCAAGAGCCTGGCCGAAGTGCTGGCGCCGGCGATCCACTACGCCGAGAACGGCTATGTCGTGCACGACCGCGTCGCCTTCGACTGGGCCGAACCCGAAACCGATCTTTCCGCCGACGAGCATGCCGCGCGCATCTTCCTGCCGGGCGGCATGGCGCCGAAGGCCGGCGACGTGCACAAGCAGCCCGCATTGGCCGCCACTCTCCGGGTGATCGCCAAACAGGGCCGCGCCGGGTTCTACGAAGGCGCGGTCGCCGACGACATGGTGCGCCGGCTCAAGGAGCTGGGCGGGCTGCACACGGCGGACGATTTCGCCGCGACCAGGGGCGACTATGTGGCGCCGGTGAGCGTCAGCTATGGCGGCCACGAGATCCACCAGATGCCGCCGAACAACCAGGGGCTGACGGCGCTTTTGATGCTGAACGTGCTGTCGGGCTTCAGGCTCGGTGGGCTCGACCCTAACGGCGCCGAGCGCCTGCACCTGGAGATCGAGGCCGGGCGGCTGGCCTATCGCGACCGCGACCGTTTCGTCGGCGACCAGGACCATGTCCCGGTGCCGGTGAGGCAGCTTCTCTCGGCCGCCTATGCCGACCGGCTGCGCGCCGAGATCGACCGCGAGCGCGCCATGACCCATTTGCCCGACGTGCAGCTGCCGGGCAGCGACACGGTCTATATCTCGATCGTCGACCGCGACCGCAACGCGGTCTCCTTCATCAACTCGACCTATTATTCGTTCGGCAGCGGCGTCGTCGGTCCCAAGACCGGCGTCGTGCTGCAGAACCGCGGCTCGAGCTTCCGCCTCGATCCGGCCCACCCCAACGCCATCGCGCCCAGCAAGCGGCCGATGCACACGATCATGCCCGGCATGGCGACCAAAAACGGCCGCGTGGTGATGCCGTTCGGCGTCATGGGCGGCGGCTACCAGCCCTTCGGCCATGTCCATCTTCTGACCAACATGATCGATTTCGGCATGGACCCGCAGCAAGCGCTCGACGCGCCGCGCGTGTTCTACAATGACGGTATGGTGGAGGCGGAGCGCAACGTGCCCGCCGAGGCGGTCGAAGGCCTGCGGCGGCGCGGCCACGCCATCACCGAGCCGCACCATCCGCTCGGCGGCGGCCAGGCGGTGCTGATCGACTGGGAAAAGGGAACGCTGACGGGGGCATCCGATCCGCGCAAGGACGGGATGGCGCTGGGGTATTGAGGAACTACCGGGCGCGGGCGCTGCCCCTCACCCGCCTGCCGGCATCCTCTCCCCGTATAGTGACGGGGAGAGGGGACACTGTCATCGACAGTTTCGCCAATCGCCCACGCTGAACAGGCGCCGAGACCGAAACTGCCCCTTTCTCCCCGTCCCTATACGGGGAGAAATGCCCGGCAGGGCAATGAGGGGCGGCGCTGACATCAGATGGACTTTCGCAAGCCATAGTCTTGAAACATAGCTGGTGACCATGACCCAAATCCACACAGACCTTTCCCACCGCCTCGTCGCCGGCGCCGACGACGCGCCGGCGATCCTGGCGCCCGACAGGCCGACGCTGACCCATGGCAGGCTGCGCGCGCTGATCGCCACCACCGCCACGCAGCTCCATGCACGCGGCATCGGCCGAGGCGACCGGGTGGCGATCGTGCTGCCCAACGGGCCGGAGATGGCGACGGCCTTCATCGCTGTCGCCGCCACAGCCTCGACGGCGCCGCTCAACCCCGCCTACCGGGCGGACGAGCTCGATTTCTACCTGACCGACATCGGCGCCAAGGCGATCCTGGTCGCCGAGACCGAGACTGGCCCTGCCGTGACTGTGGCCGAGCGCCTTGGCATCGGCGTGCTGCGGCTCATCGCGCCGCCGGACGCGCCGGCCGGCAGCTTCACCATCGAGGGCGCGGCGGTCGGATCGCAAGCGGCGCCCGCCATGGCCGGGGACGGTGACATCGCGCTTCTGCTGCACACGTCGGGCACGACGTCACGCCCCAAGCTGGTGCCGCTCAGCCATGCCAATGTCGCGGCCTCCGCCCGCCATATCGGCGCGACGCTCGGCCTGACGGCGGATGACCGCTGCCTCAACATCATGCCGCTGTTCCACATCCATGGGCTGATCGCGGCGGTGCTGTCGTCGCTGGCATCAGGCGGCAGCATCTACTGCACGCCAGGCTTCAACGCGCTGCGCTTCTTCCAGTGGCTGAGTGACGCCAAGCCGAGCTGGTACACGGCGGTGCCGACCATGCACCAGGCGATCCTGGCGCGCGCGGCGCGTAACCCGGAAGCATTGGCGGCGGCGCGCCTGCGTTTCATCCGCTCGTCCTCGGCCTCGCTGCCGGCGCAGGTGATGGCCGAGCTCGAGGCGACTTTCGGCTGCCCGGTCATCGAAGCCTATGGGATGACCGAGGCCGCGCACCAGATGGCGTCGAACCGGCTGCCGCCCGGCCTGCGCAAGCCGGGCAGCGTCGGTGCCGCCGGCGGACCCGAAGTCGCCGTGATGGCGCCGGACGGCCGGCTGATGCAGGCCGGCGAAACGGGCGAGATCGTCATTCGCGGCCCCAATGTCACCTCAGGCTACGAGAAGAACCCGGACGCCAACGCCACGGCCTTCGCGCATGGCTGGTTCCACACCGGCGACCAGGGCGTGCTCGACGATGACGGCTACCTCAGGGTCACCGGCCGGCTGAAGGAAATCATCAACCGCGGCGGCGAGAAGATCTCGCCGCTCGAAGTCGACAATGTGCTGATGGACCATCCGGCGGTGGCGCAGGTCGTCACCTTCGCCATGCCGCATGACAAGCTCGGCGAGGAGGTGGCGGCGGCCGTGGTGCTGCGCGAAGGCATGAGCGCCAGCGAGGGCGATATCCGCGCCCACGCGGCGATGCGGCTCGCCGACTTCAAGGTGCCGCGCAAGGTGCTGATCCTGGAGGAGATCCCCAAAGGCGCGACCGGCAAGCTGCAGCGCATCGGGCTCGCCGCCAAGCTCGGGCTCTGATCATGAAGATCACCATCTTCGGCGCCGGCGCCATCGGCGGCTATCTCGCGGCCAAGCTGGCGATTGCCGGCCGCACCGAGCTGTCGATCGTCGCCCGCGGCGCGCATCTCGACGCGATCAAGGCCAATGGCCTGCGCCTGATCGAGGACGGACACGAAACGACCGCCCCGGCCAGGGCCACCGCCAAGGCGGAAGAGCTTGGCGAACAGGATTATGTCGTGCTGGCGCTGAAGGCGCATTCCGTCGCGCCCGCGCTCGACCAGATCGCCCCGCTGCTTGGGGACCACACATCGGTCGTCACCATGCAGAACGGCGTTCCCTGGTGGTATTTCCATAAAACCGGCGGCGCGCTCGAAGGCACAAGGCTGCAGCAGGTCGATCCCGGCGGCACGATCTGGAACCGGCTCGGCCCGCGGCGCGTCATCGGCTCGGTGGTCTACCCCGCCGTCGAGGTCGATGCGCCCGGCCTGATCCGCCATGTCGAAGGAAAACGCTTCTCGCTCGGCGAACCCTCGGGCGAGAAGAGCGAACGGGTCACGCTCCTGGCCGGCGAGATGGTCAAGGCCGGCTTGCAGGCGCCGGTGCGCGAGGACATACGCGCAGAGATATGGATAAAATTGTGGGGCAACCTCTCCTTCAACCCGATCTCGGCGCTGACCGGCTCGACGCTTGCCGCGATCGTCGCCGACGAGGGCACCCGCATGCTCGCCCGCGCCATGATGCTGGAAGCGCAGGCGATCGGCGAAAGCCTCGGCGTGCGCTTCCCCATAGACGTCGACCGCCGCATCAAGGGCGCCGGCGACGTCGGCGAGCACAAGACCTCGATGCTGCAGGACCTGGAACGCGGCCGCCCGATGGAGATCGACGCGCTGGTGGGCGCCGTGCAGGAGCTGGGCCGGCTGACGGGCAAGCCGACGCCGGCGATCGATGGGGTGCTGGCGCTGGTGAAGAGGCTGGCGGTGGAGCGGGGGTGTTATGGGTGAATAGGAAACCGACATCGGTTAGTGCCTGCCGTCCCGAATGACCGGAGAGAGACGTCCATAACTCTACCGGTTGGACGGCCGCTTTGCGCCTCATCTCGATTATCGAAGTCAGCTGTGCCGCCGCGGAAAAGCGGGGGTTGGTGACGACGCATCAGACGTGACGGGTGCGCCAGGACCGTACCTAGCCGTGACCCATATGTGATGTCGACTTGTCCTTAGTTCCCGCTTGTAAAGCGTTGCAGGGCCAAGGTTCCACAGCCGGTAGACACGATCGGGCTCGGCCAAGCCGCGGCCGGGTTCTGTCAAGATATTTGCGCTCCGACGCGGAGTGGATAGCTGCTTCTGCCGACTTTCTTCCGCAAGGTGGAGAAAAACAGTTGGCGACCTACTTCAGAGGGGTAGGAACAAGCGCGGAACGCTGACTTCAGATTGAAAGGAACGCGCAATGCCGAAGACTACGATTTACCCTTGCTACGCCAAGGACGGGGAAGAGGCCGTGGGCCGCTTCTCCCGAGATCTTTTCCAATAGCGCATTTGGTGCCGATCACCGTGCACGCTCGCCATCGTGACCAAGTGATCCGCTGTACTTCGGTCTTCCGCTTGCAGTGCTTCCCTGCTTAATTCGAGGAAATTTGCACAATTATAGGGTTGCGGCATGATACCAATCTACATCGGCTATGATCCACGGGAATCCCGCGTTCTAGACGTAGCGCGATGGAGCGCTTATCGGCGGACAAGCAGGCCGTTGCAGATACTACCATTGGTGCTCAAAGACCTTGAAGCCCAAGGAATTATGAAGCGACCGATGGTGGTACGGGATGGTAAGCTCTGGTGCCCGATTTCCGAGGCGCCGATGGCGACAGAGTTTGCCATATCGCGCTTTGCCGTTCCGTTTATAAGGCAAGGCGGCTGGGCCATGTTCTGCGATTGTGATGTCCTGTTTCTGAAGGATCCAGCCAAGCTGCTCGATCTAGTCGATCCTTCCTACGCGATTATGGCGGTTAAGCACCAGCAACGCGAATCCGAAGCGGTCAAGATGGACGGACAAATGCAGACGTTCTATCGCCGCAAAAACTGGTCGTCGGTCGTTTTGTGGAATCTAGATCATCCCTCCAACAAACGGCTGACCAACGAGATGCTCAATACGTGGCCTGGACGTGACCTCCACGCCTTCAAATGGCTTGAGGACCACGAAATCGGGGAATTGCCTCTGGCATGGAACTACCTCGTAGGGGCTTCGGCTTCGGAACTCGATCCCGCCGATGTCTCGCTGGCGCACTACACGCTCGGCGGCCCTTGGTTTGCGGGCTGGTCCGGCACCACGCAATGGGACGAATTATGGAGGCGAGAAGAGAGCATTCTGCGCGCGTTTGAGGAACATGCCGTTCAGGTTCCTGCATGAAAACTCCGCTTTTGGATTTCCTGCCAATCTTCTCAAAGCCAACTCTTCGGTTGCCCAGGGCCACTGGTCCCGCCTTGGTGATGGGGTCAGCGCCGAATTTTCGCCTCCCGGAGGGACATGGTGTCGATTGGGCCCTAGTGACCGTCAATGCTTCCCAGCTTTTGGCGGAAACGTTCGGCCTCCGCCTTCCTGATATCGCAGTCATCCGCCGCGGCATTTTGGTCGGCGCGAGCGAACAGGACTTCTACAAGCGCGATTTGTTAAAGGGACGGCAGGCGAAACATCTGATCGTACCGGTTTGGCCGGACGTTGAAGGCAAGCTGAAAGCTGGTTGTCGCACCTTCAATTATGGTTTTGATACCTTGCAGGCGCTCACCAAATGGCAACTTGCCAACATCGTCTGGCGGCTTAGCGGCAAATATCATGTGTCCCGCGGCTGGCACCGGAAAATCTCCACCGGAGCCTTCGCGATCATGTTGACGCGTTTCGCCGGTTTCGCCCCTGTTGTAGTCAGCGGGTTTTCCCTGTCCCAGGCTGGGCATGGATACGACACCCGAAATGCCTTTCGATATCATGCCGACGAAGATGCGGATTTGCTTCGCCTGGTAGTGAGTAGAGGCGAGCCAATCTACGCAGAGGATAGGGACTTCGCTGCGGAAACTGGATTGCCCTTGTGGCAGGGACAGATGCCATGACGAGTGCTTCTTAGGGGAGCTTGCAACATGGGCTGTCCCGAACGCTATAGCAAAGATGATCTAGCTCCGATGAGATATCCATTTCTCGGAGCTGCGAACCGACCAACGACCAACATTACCCGCCCTCCAGGAGGTTGGTGTGCTGAATATCTCGATGGTTGATCGGCAGACTATCAAGTCCATTCTCGTTATTCAGACGAAGTACATCGGGGACATCATTCTAACTTCGGTGCTCGTGCGAAATCTGCGCCTCGCTTACCCAAACGCTGCGATAGTCATGCTCTGCGCTCCTGGCCTGCGAGACTTCGTAACCAGCCAGAATATCGCGGACGTGGCCATCGGGTTCGACGGTAGAAGTGCTGGTAGAAGTCTGCTTCAGCGGATGAAGGAATATTCAAGCTTGGTCGCTGACCTCCGTCGCCGAAAATTCGATCTCACCATTGATGTAACTGACTCGAAGACGTCAAGGATATTGCACAGGTCAATCGGCGCTCCGCTGCGCGTTGGGTACAACCCCCCGGAAAAGCCCCTGAAGTTTTGGGAAGGTCAGCCTGCTAATATATTTGCTAAACCCTTTGGTCATGGAGGCGCGCACTATTTGTACCGATATTTGTCCCCGCTTGAAGCCCTTGGGATAGAATTACGCGAAGTGACGCCGAGGCTTGAACCCACACCGGTCGGGCGAAGCGCGTCTACCCAGGTTCTGGCGCAAAGCAAGCTGGCTGTAAAAGCTTTCGTCGCTGTGCACGCTGGAGCAAGGTTCGAAGGGCGGTGTTGGCAACCTGAACGGTTCGCTGCAATAATCGACGAGGTTTATGCCGCGACGGGCCTGCGGTCACTACTGGTTGGTGGACCTAATGAAGGCTCAACCGCGCAGACAATCTTGGACATGGCAGCGTCACCATTGGCGAGCGTTGTTGGTAAGATCTCGCTTGAGACATTAACTGCTTTGCTTGCGGATGCATTTATCTTTCTGGGAAACGAGAGCGGCCCAATGCACCTGGCTGCGTCAGTCGGAACCCCGGTTGTGGGCCTTTATGGCCTCACGCCACCCGACATCTGGGGACCTCTCGGGGTGCTTCACCGCACCGTTGAGCCGCCGTTGCCTTGCCAGTGCATTGCGCCCGATTTGTGCAAGCCCGGCAATCCGGGCGGCGTGTACTGCGTTCATCGACTACCCGTTGCCAAGGTCGCCCAGGCGACACGAGACCTGATGGATGCAGTGAGGCAACAGGCGAACGAGACGGCCAATCAAACAGACTCACTCCGGTAGAAACAGCGATGACCGGCCCGCGTGAAACCGTGAAGAAGGCACTGCAGACCTATGTCGACGAGATCGTGCGATCATCAATTCGGTGATAGGCAGGCGGTAAAGGATCGCCAGTAGCGATGCAAACCCTAAGTCACCCCTTCCCCACCCGCCCCAGCACCCGCGCATAAACCTCTCCCACGATCCCGCGCCGGAACACCAGCACGCAGACCATGAAGATCAGGCCGGTGGCGATGGTCACGGGGAAACCTGACGTGGCGAGCGTGTTCTCCAGGCCGACGACGAGGCTGGCGCCGATGATCGGGCCGACCATGGTGCCGATGCCGCCGAGCAGCGTCATCAGGATGACCTCGCCCGACATCTGCCAGGTGACGTCGGTGAGGGTGGCGAACTGGAAGACGATCGCCTTGAGCGAGCCGGCGAGCCCGGCCAGCGCCGCCGACATGACGAAGGCGGCGAGCTTATAGCCGGCTACGGAATAGCCGAGCGAAATGGCGCGGTTCTCGTTTTCGCGGATCGAGCGCAGGATCATGCCGAAGGGCGAGTTGACGATGCGCCAGATGGCGAAGATGCCGAGCAGGACCATGACAAGCACGAAATAATAGATGTTCATCGGGGCGTTGAGGTCGAGGACACCGAACAGGGCGCCGCGCGGCACGCCCTGGATGCCGTCCTCGCCTTGCGTGAACGGCGCCTGCACGCAAAAGAAGAAGAACATCTGCGACAGCGCCAGCGTGATCATGGCGAAATAGATGCCTTGCCGGCGAATGGCGAAGAAACCCATGACGAGGCCGAGCAGTGCGGCGCCCGCCATGCCGAGCAGGATGCCGGCTTCCGGCGGCCAGCCCCAGACCTTGACGGCGTGCGCGGTGAAATAGGCGGCGCCACCGAAGAAGGTGGCGTGGCCGAAGGACAACAGGCCGGTGTAGCCGAGCAGGAGATTGAAGGCGCAAGCAAACAGCGCGAAGCACAGCATCTTCATCAGGAAGATCGGGTAGACGAAGAACGGGGCCGCCAGCAGCGCCGCTATGCCGAGCCCGACCAGCACCCATTCGAGCCTTGGCGAGGGTTTGGCCGATGCCTCGCGCAGCGAAAGCCCGGCCATGTCGGATGTCTCCTCCGCCATCTCAGGCGTCCTTTCCGAACAGGCCGGCCGGCCGGACCAAAAGCACGATCGCCATGATGACGAAGACCACCAGGTTGGAGGCCTCGGGGTAAAAAACCTTGGTCAGGCCCTCGGCGAGGCCAAGCATGTAGCCGGTGACGATGGCGCCGAGGATCGAGCCCATGCCGCCGACCACGACGACCGCGAAGACGACGATGATGAGATCCGATCCCATCAGCGGGCTGACCTGGTAGATCGGCGCGGCCAGGATGCCGGCGAGCCCGGCAAGGGCCGAGCCGAGGCCGTAGGTGAGGGTCAAAAGCAACGGCACGTTAACGCCGAAGGCCTGGACGAGACGGGGATTTTCGGTCGCGGCGCGCAGATAGGAACCGAGCCTGGTCTTCTCGATCAGCGCCCATGTGCCGAAGCAGACGAGCAGCGAGGCGACCACGACCCAGCCGCGATAAATGGGCAGGAACATGAAGCCGAGATTGGTGCCGCCGGCCAGCAGCGGCGGCACCGCGTAGGGGTTTCCCGACACGCCGTAATAGTAGCGGAAGATGCCTTCGAGCACGAGCGCGAGGCCGAAAGTGAAGAGCAGGCCGTAGAGCGGATCGGTGTCGTAGAGCCGCGACAGCGCCAGGCGCTCGACCACGACGCCGAAGATGCCGACAATCAGCGGCGCCAGGACCAGCGCCGGCCAATAGCCGATGCCGAGATGGGTGAGCAGGAGATAGCCAATGAAGGCGCCCAGCATATACTGGGCGCCATGGGCGAAGTTGATGACGCGCAGCAGGCCGAAAATCACGGCCAGACCAAGGCTCAGCATGGCGTAGAAGGAGCCGTTGATCAGCCCGACCAGCAACTGGCCGAGCAATGCCTGGACGGGGATGCCGAAGATCATCGTCATGGCGCCATCATACACCCAGGATTTCGTGGAGCAGCGTCATGCGGTCCGCCAGTTCGCCGGTGGGAAACCCGGCCACGACCTTGCCGTGCTCCATCAGGTAGAAACGGTCGGCGACACGGCTGGCGAAGCGGAAATTCTGCTCCACCAGCAGGATGGTCATGCCGCGCTGCTTCAGCGTCGCCAGCAGCTCGCCGATGCGCTGGACGATGACAGGCGCGAGGCCCTCGGTCGGTTCGTCCAAGAGCAGCATCTTCACCCCGGTCCGCAGCATGCGCGCGATCGCCAGCATCTGCTGTTCGCCGCCCGACAGCCTGGTGCCGGGACTGTTGCGCCGCTCCTTCAGATTGGGGAACAGATCGAAGATTTCCTCGACGCTCATGCCGCCCGGAGCGACGACCGGCGGCAGCACCAGGTTCTCGTCGACGGTCAGCGTCGAGAAGATGCCGCGTTCCTCCGGCACGAAGCCGATGCCCTGGTGCGCGGTGCGGTGCAGCGGCAGCCGCATCAGGTCGGCGCCGTCGAAGACGACCTTGCCGGTGCGTCGGCGGATCAGGCCCATGATGGCGCGCAGCGTCGTCGTCTTGCCGACGCCGTTGCGGCCGAGCAATGTGACCGTCTCGCCGGCAAACACTTCGAGGTCGACGCCGTGCAGCGCATGGCCCTCGCCATACCAGGCATTGAGGCCGCGGACCGCGAGCAGAGGCGCAGCACTAGTCATCGGCGGTGCCCATATAGGCCACCTTGACGCGTTCGTCGCGGCTGACGGTGGCGTAGTCGCCGGCCGCGAGCACCTCGCCGCGCTGCATCACCGTTATCCAGTCGCAGAGATCGGCCACCACGGTCAGATTGTGCTCGACCATCAGAACCGCGCGGTCGCCCGCCACCGAGCGGATGAGGGCGGAAACCGTGGCCACGTCCTCATGGCCCATGCCGGCCATCGGCTCGTCGAGCAGCAGCACTTTGGGATCCAGCGCCAGCGTCGTGGCGATCTCGAGCACGCGTTTCCTGCCATAGGAAAGATCGCCGGCCTGCCTGTTCGCGGCATCGTCGAGGCCGACGGACCGCAGCAGTTCCATGGCACGCGGCGTCAACCGGTCGAGCGCCGCCAGCGAGCGCCAGAACTGGATGCCGAGCCCAGCCGGCCGCTGCAGCGCGACGCGCACATTGTCGAGCACGCTGAGATGCGGAAAGATCGCCGAGATCTGGAACGAGCGCACCAGCCCCATCCGCGCTACTTTGGCCGGCGAGGTGCGGGTGATGTCGTGGCCGAGCAGTTCGATCCTGCCGCTGGTCGGCGCCAGGAATTTGGTCAGCAGGTTGAAAACGGTCGTCTTGCCGGCGCCGTTGGGCCCGATCAGCGCATGGATGTTGCCATGGCGGACATCGAGATCGACATTCCTGACGGCGACGAAGCCGGCAAAGTCACGCCGCAGGCCGCGAGCGGAAAGCACCACCCGCGGCTCTTCCGCGTTCAGATCAGGCGGCACCGTGGCCGCGCCGGTCACTGGGCGGCCGTCGCGCAGCCGCTGTCCTTCTCGCTCAGGAACGCCTCCTTGCCGGGGATGGTGGCGAGGTATTTGTAATAATCCCAGTCCTTGGTGCTCTCGCTGGGCGCCTTGACCTGGTAGAGATACATATCGTGGACCATGTTGCCATCGGCCTGGACCTTGCCGCCGGTGATGACGGCGTCGTCCACCGGCAGCGAATGGAGTTGCTTGGCGACCGCTTCGGTCTCGTCGGTGCCGGCCTTGTCGATCGCCTTCAAATACTGCGTCACCGCCGAATAGGTCGCGGCCTGGATCATGTTCGGCATGCGGTTGGTGCGCTTGAAGAAGCGCTGCCCGAATTCGCGGCTCTTGTCGTCGCGGTCCCAGTAATAGCCCTCGGTCAGCACGACGCCTTGCGCCGCCTGCAGGCCGAGCCCATGCACCTCGGCCAGTGTGAACAGGAGCGCCGCCAGGCGCTGGCCGCCCTGGACGATGCCGAATTCGGCCGCCTGTTTGATGGAATTGGAGGTGTCGAGGCCGGCATTGGCCAGCCCGATGACCTTGGCGCCCGACGATTGCGCCTGCAGCAGGAAGGACGAATAGTCGGTCGCGCCGAGGGGATAACGCACCTCGCCCAGCACCTTGCCGCCATGGCTCTCGACGAACTTGGCGGTCTGCTCCTTCAGCGAATAGCCGAACGCATAGTCGACGGTGACGAAGAACCAGCTGTCGCCGCCCTGCTGGACGAGGGAGCCGCCGGTTCCCACCGCCTGCGAGTGGGTGTCATAGGCCCAGTGGAAGCCGTAGGGCGAGCACTGCTTGCCGGTGAGGTCGGTGGTCGCCGCACCGGTGACGATGTCGATCTTCTTCTTTTCCTTGGAAATCCCTTGCACGGCGAGCGCGACCGAAGAGGTCGTCAGCTCCATGATGGCGTCGACCTGCTCGGTGTCATACCACTGGCGGGCGATGTTGGAGGCGATGTCGGGCTTGTTCTGATGGTCGGCGCTGATGATCTCGACCGGCGCTCCCTGCACCTTGCCGCCGAAATCCTCGACCGCCATCTTGGCCGCCTCGACCGACCACTTGCCGCCGAAATCGGCGTAGACGCCGGATTGGTCGTTGAGGATGCCGATCTTGACCTTGCCATCGGAAATCTCGGCGGCCGAGGCGGGGATAGTGGTGGCCGCGAGAAGCGCGGCGGAAACGACATAGCGTAGCTTCATGAGTTTACTTCCTCCCAATGTGGATGAATCCGCCCGCCCCCTACGATCGTCATCCGCAAGCACTATGCAACATTAGGAAAATGAGGCGGAAGGGCAAGGGGCGGCCCCGGATTTCATGACGGCGAGACGGCCCATGGCGTGCGACACGACTATGTGAAGCTCGACCTGCCGCGGACCGAGCTTGTCTGGGCCCGGATGGCCTCAGCCCTCGGCGGCGACGAGATGGCCGTTGCCGACGTCGCTGAGCGCCAGTTTCAGCGGCGCCTCGCCGATGCGGCGGGTGGCGCTGGGGATTTCCTGGTCGAGGCGGGCGAAACGGCTTCGGCGACGCGCCGGATCCGGCACCGGCACGGCTTCGATCAGGCGCCTGGTGTAGGGATGGCGGGGGTTGGAAAAAACCTGGTCGCGTGTGCCCATCTCGACGATCTGGCCCAGATACATGACGGCGACACGGTCGGAGATATTCTCGACCACCGCCATGTCGTGCGAGATGAAGAGATAGGCGACGCCGAATTCGCGCTGCAATTCCTTCAGGAGGTCGAGCACGCGCGCCTGCACCGAGACGTCCAGCGCCGAGACGCTCTCGTCGGCGATGATCAGCTTTGGCCTGAGCGCCAGCGCACGCGCGATGCAGACGCGCTGGCGCTGGCCGCCGGAAAATTCGTGCGGGTAAAGCTCCATCTGGTCCGATGACAGGCCGACGCGATCGAACAGCGCGGCGACCCGCTCGCGGCGTTCTTCCTTCGAGGCGATGCCGTGGATCAGCAGCGGCTCGGCGACGAGGTCGCCGACGCGCATGCGTGGGTCGAGCGAGGCGTAGGGGTCCTGGAAAATCATCTGCACGTCGCGGCGCACCGCCTTGCGCTCGTCGCGGCCGAGGCCGGACAAATTGCGGCCGCCGACGACGATGTCGCCGCTATACGGCACCAGCCCGGCCAGCGCCTTGGCGGTGGTCGACTTGCCGCAGCCGGATTCGCCGACCAGCGCCAGCGTTTCGTTGGGCGCGATCGAAAAGCTGACGCCCTCGACGGCGTGAACGCGGCGGGTGACCCGGCCGAAGACGCCGCCGCGCAGGTCGAAGCGGACGTGCAGATCGGTGACCTCGGCGACCTTCGCCGGCGTTGCGGCTTCGGTTTCCCTAGATTTCTGACGGCCGGCGCCGCTGCCGATGCGCGGCACGGCGGCCAGCAGCTCGCGCGTGTATTCGGCTTGCGGGTGGGCGAAAATGTCCGACGTCTTGCCTTCTTCGACCATGCGTCCATGCCGCATGATGATGACGCGATCGGCCATTTCGGCGACAACGCCCATGTCGTGGGTGATCAGGATGACGCTGGTGCCGTGCTTCTGCTGCAGGTCGCGCAGCAGCTCCAGCACCTCGCCCTGCACGGTGACATCGAGCGCGGTGGTCGGCTCGTCGGCGATCAGCACGTCCGGTTCCAGCGCCAGCGCCATGGCGATCATCACCCGCTGGCGCATGCCGCCGGAGAGCTCGTGCGGAAATTGCCTTAGCCGGCTTTCGGCCTCCGAAATGCGCACCGCCTTCAACGCCTCGACGGCGCGCTGGCGGGCCTCGTCCCGCGACAGGCTGGTGTGCGCCTCGATGGATTCGGTGAGCTGGCGACCGATCGACAGCACCGGGTTGAGCGAGGTCATCGGCTCCTGGAAAATCATGGCGATGCGGTCGCCGCGGATATGGCGCATCCGGCGTTCGTCGAGGGCGGTCAGCTCGGTGGCGCCAAGGTGGATGGTGCCGGCGGAGATGCGCGCGGCGGGCTGCGGCAGAAGCTGCATGATCGCAAGCGCGGTCATCGATTTGCCGGAGCCGGATTCGCCGGCGATGCAGAGCGTCTCGCCACGCTTGAGCGTCAGGGACAGGTTGGAGACGACCTCGCGGGAGCCCTCCTCGCCGCGCACGGAGACGCAGAGGTTGGCGATGGTGAGGATGGTTTCGGGAGTTGAGGTCATTGGGGAGGCAGCCCGGAAAGGGATTTACTCCGGCACGCCCCCCTCTGCCCTGCCGGGCATCTCCCCCGCAAGGGGGGAGATTGGCAGTTCCCACGCCCCGCCTCTCTTCCAACGGTGACGATTGGCGAAAGCCCAAGCGCGATCCGATCTCCCCCCTTGCGGGGGAGATGGCCGGCAGGCCAGAGGGGGGTGTCTAGACGCTGACCTGTCATTCAAACACGCAGCGCGGGAAGTAGAACGACACCACCCAGTTGGGCATGTCGACGATCTCGCTGATGCGGAGATCGCCGCAGACCGAGGCCAG
Source organism: Mesorhizobium sp. B2-5-7 (assembly GCF_006440875.1). Classification (NCBI taxonomy): domain Bacteria; kingdom Pseudomonadati; phylum Pseudomonadota; class Alphaproteobacteria; order Hyphomicrobiales; family Phyllobacteriaceae; genus Mesorhizobium; species Mesorhizobium sp. B2-5-7. The sequence continues at coordinate 541,132 of NZ_VFUO01000003.1, forward strand.
CATGTAGGCTTCGACCGGGTCGATCTGGTAGCGGCCGGCGAGCAGGTCGACCATCTGCGCCACGGCCTCCTTCGCGCCCGCCATCAGGTCCGGCCCGATGCCGGTCGTCACCTCGTAGCCCTTGGCGTCGAGATGGCGTGTCACCGGACCCGGCGTGGTGAAGCGCGGCGTTTTCAGCCGCGCATCTTTCACCAGGTCGAGTTTCAGCACGACGTTCATCGGGCTTTCGATCGCCGTGCCGCAGACCTCGCCGTCGCCTTGCGCGGCATGCGTGTCGCCAACCGAGAACAGCGCGCCCGCCACCTCCACCGGCAGATAGAGCGTGGTGCCGGCGGCGAGATCGCGGATGTCGAGATTGCCGCCGACGCGGCGCGGCGGCACCACCGAGTGGTGGCCCATTTCGGCCGGCGCGTTGCCGATGGTGCCGGCGAATGGCTTTAGCGGCACGCGAGCGTTTTTGCCGAACAACGCCGGCTCCAGCGAGGCGGCATCGTATTTCCAGATGTTGAGCGCCGGCTCCTGGAAATCGTCGGCGAGCAGGCCGAAACCGGGAATGTTCGCCGTCCAGCCGAAGCCGGACGGTTTGAACATCTCGATCGTCACCTTCAGCGCGTCACCCGGCTCGGCGCCTTCGACGAAGATCGGCCCGGTGACCGGATTGATCTGGCCAAAGTCGAGCTTGGCGATGTCGGCGACGGTGCTGCCGGGCTGCAACTGGCCGCCCGAGGAATCGAGGCACTGGAACTCGATGGTCGAGCCTGGCGCCACCCGCTCGGCCGGGACAAAGGAATTGTCCCAGCCGAAATGGTGATGGCGCCCGTGGATGGTGTAATCGCAGTTATTGCACATCTTTTACGTACACATTGTCATAGTTGATCGGGATATGGACCGGGTCGACATAGAGGTTGTCGGCGCCGCCCATGCGCGCCGATTTCATGGTGAAGCGCTGTTCGTTGAAGACCGGCGCCCAGGGGGCGTCCTCCATCACCTTGTCGTAGATGGCGCTCCACATCTTGTCGCGCTCGGCGGCCTTGGCCGGGTCGACCACCGAATCGGCCTCTGCCGCCTTGGCGTCGAGATCCTTGTTGCAATACCACGACCAGTTCCAGCCGCCCGGTACCGCACCGGCGCAGCCGAGGATCGGGCCGTAGAAGTTGGACGGATCCGGGAAGTCGGCGATCCAGGCCATGCCGCCCGACCAGATCATCGGCGCGCCGGCCTTGTCGCCGCCGGCGGCGATGACGTTGGCCTGGGCCAGCGACTGGATGCTGGCCTTGATGCCGATAGCCGCCAGGTCCTGCTGGATCGCCTGGGCGATGCGCGGGTTGGGGTCGGTGTTCATGGCGAACAATTGCGTGTCGAAACCGTCGGGATGACCGGCCTCGGCCAGCAGCGCCTTGGCCTTGGCGACGTCATAGGGGTAGCCCTTGTACGCCTTGTCGTAGCCGGGCATCGACGGCGGCAGCGGCTGGTTGGCCGGCACGGCGCGGCCGTTGATGATCTGGATGATGCGCGCCTTGTTGAGCGCCATGTTGACGGCCTGTCGCACCTTCACATTGTCGAACGGCGCCATGGTTGTGTTCATGGTGACATAGCCGGTGTGCAGTTGGCCTCCTTCGACGACACGCGCCTTCTGCTCGGGATCGGCCATCACCTCCTGGAATTTGGCCGGCGGAATGCCGTCGCCAGGCACGTCGATCTCGCCCTTCTGCAGGCGCAGAAGCGCCACGATCGGCTCCTGGCCGATCTCGAAGGTGATCTTGTCGAGATGCGGCAGGCCCTTGTGCCAATAGTCCGCGTTGCGTTCGAAGACGATGCGCTGGCCAAGGGTCCATTCCGCGAGCTTGAAGGCGCCGGTCCCGACCGGATGCTTGCCGAAATCGGCACCGTATTTCTCGACCTCTTCCTTCGGCACGACATGGGAAAAGTTGATGGCCATGACATGCAGGAAGGTGGCGTCCGGGCGGGTCAGCTCGAACTTGACAGTGTAGGGGTCGACGACGGTGACGCCGGAAAGCGTCTCGGCCTTGCCGGCGGCGACATCGTCATAGCCCTTGATCGAGCCGAAGAAGCCGGCGCCGGGGCTCTGCGTCTTCGGATTGGTGACGCGGTCGAGCGAATATTTCACGTCTTCGGCGGTCATCTCGCGGCCATTGTGGAACTTCACGCCATGGCGCAGCTTGAAGGTGAAGGTCTTGCCGTCGGGCGAAATCTCGTAGCTCTCGGCGAGGTCGGGCTTGAGGTTGGTGGTGCCGGGCTCGTAGTCCATCAAGCCGTCGAACAGGCTCTTGATCATCGACCAGTTCTGCCAGTCATAGCCGATGGCCGGGTCGAGGGTCGCGACGTCGTCCTTGTAGGTGATGGTGATGGCGCCGCCCTGCTTGGCGTTCGGGTCGACGGTGTCCTCGGCGCGGGCGCTTGTCATGCCGAGCATCAGCGCCAGCGCCGATGCCGCGACGGTCGATGCGAGAAACTTCTTCATTGTCCTGTTCCCTTTCTCTGTTTGTTTTCTGGTTCATCTCAGTTTGATACGGGGGTCGATGAAGGGCGCGATGATGTCGGCCAGGAGATTGCCGAGCACGATGGCGAAGGCCGAGACCAGCGTGACGCCCATGATGATCGGGATGTCGACACGCTGGATGGCTTGCCAGGCGAGCTGGCCGATGCCGGGCCAGCCAAACACGCTTTCGACCACGACGATGCCGCCCATGAAGATGCCGATGTCGATGCCGATCATGGCGACGACCGGCAGGATGGCGTTGGGCAGCGCATGGCGGAAAATGATGGCGCCCCGAGCCAGGCCCTTGGCACGCGCGGTGCGGACGTAATCCTGGCGCAGCACGTCGATCATCGACGAGCGCATCATGCGCGCATACCAGCCGGCGCCGAGGATGCCCATGGTGAGCGACGGCAGCACGAGATGGCGCCATGTGCCATAGCCGCCGATCGGGAACCAGCTCAGCCTGACCGCGAAGACATAGAGCAGCAGCAGGCCGACGACGAATTGCGGCGCCGAGACGCCGATGAAGGAGGCGACCATCAGGGTCTGGTCGGTGGCGGTGCCGCGCTTGACGGCGGCGATCAGGCCCATCGAGAGGCCGATCAGCAGCTCGCACAGGATGGCCCCGACCATCAGCAGCAGGCTCGCCGGCAGCCGCGAGACGATGAGTTCGGTCACCTCCGAGCGCTGGATGTAGGAGCGGCCGAGATCGCCGCTGACGAGCTTCGTCAGATAGTGCCAGTACTGGACGACGAAGGGCTGGTCGAGGCCGAGCTGCTGGCGGATGTTCTCGACCGTCTGCGGCGTGGCGCTGCGGCCGGCGATCTGGCGCACCGGATCGGCGGGCAGGAGATAGAGCAGCGCGAAGGTGATCAGCGAGACGCCGAGCAGGATGAGCAGCGACTGGATCAGCCGGCGGCCGAGATAGGCGATCATGCCCGGCCCCTTTGCGTCGGATCGAGAATGTCGCGCAGCGCGTCGCCGATCAGGTTGAAGGCCAGCGCCAGGGCCAGGATCGCGGCGCCGGGGAAGAACACCAGCCAGGGTGCCGCCTGGAAATAGGTCTGGTTCTCGAAGATGATATTGCCCCATGACGCCGTCGGCGGCTGCACGCCGATGCCGAGGAAGGAGAGCGTGGCCTCGAGCAGCACCGTGGTCGAGATGCCGAGCGTGCCCCAGACGATGATGGTCGGCAGGAGATGCGGCAGGATGTGGCGAAACAGGATGCGCGGCGCGCCGGCCCCGATGGTGCGTTCGGCACCGATGAACTCGCGTTCGGCGAGTGACGAGGTCTCGGTGTAGACGACGCGGGCGGTCTGCACCCAGTTGACCAGCGCGATGACCATGGCGACGATCCACAGGCTCGGCTGGAACACCGCCGCCAGGCAGATGGCGAGCAGCAGCGCCGGAAACGCCATCATCAAATCGGTGAAGCGCATCAGCGCGCCGCCGATCCAGCCGCGGAAATAGCCGGCGGTGACGCCGACCAGCGTGCCGATCAAAAGCGCGACGCCGTTGGCGACGATGCCGATGATCAGCGAGGTGCGCGCGCCGTAGAGGATGCGGGTCAACAGGTCACGCCCGAGCAGGTCGGTGCCCAGCCAGAATTTCGCGCTCGGCGGCAGAGGCGAGCCCTCGATGGTGAGACCGTCGAACATCTGTTCGTTGGGATCGTAGCCGGTCAGCCATGGCGCCAGGATCGCACCGGCAACGACAATGGCGACGATAACCAGGCCGAGCAGCGCCAGGCGGCGCTTGACCAGCCGGCGCCAGACACCGGCGCGCGGTCTGGCCGGCATGCGCCCTGCCATGAGATCAGGCGCGATGGGGCTGGTCATCGCCGCTCTCTTCCCCGATCTGGGCTTCCCCGGTCCTGGTTTCCCCGGTCTTGGCTTCCTCCATCATCGCCACGATTCGGCGCGCGGCGTCCTCGACGCTGATCTGCCAGCTCATCGCCAGCGAGCGCAGCTGCGCATAGGCGCGGTCGTCGTCGCCGCCTTTCGACAAAGCCGAGACAGCCCGCACGATGGTCTGGCGTTCGGCGACCCGCTGGCGCAGCGCGGCAATTTCGCCGGCTAAATGTTTTCTCGCCTCGAAACTCTGGCGCGCGATCAGCAGCGCGCTGTAGACACCGGCATTGCCGACCGGCTTCAGGAGCTGGGCGTCGGCCTTGTGCGACAGCGCCCATTCGATGCGGCCCGGCGCCTCGGAACCGATCAGCGCCACCAGCGGCATCGGCGCCTCGCCCGGCTTCCAGGGGAATTGCTCGTCGAAGCCGAGGTCGGCGTCGAAGAAGACGAAGTCGGCGGCCAGCGCCTCCGGTGCCAGTTCCGGCCAGCAATCCACGGTGACAAGGCCGATGGCCGACAATTGCCTGGTGATCGCCTGCACCGTCGGGTGCGGGCGATGCAGGACAAAGGCCCTGGCGCCGCCGAGATTGGGGATGCGCGGGGTTCTGGTCACGACACCACCCGCAAACGTGGCCGGCCGAATGTCTTTGCGGGGTCGTAGCGCGACAGATACGGATCCGGCGCGACCTCGTGCTGCCGGCTGACGACTTCGAAATAGCCGTCCGCGATCCGGCCGATGATGACAGGCAGCGTGGCGTGCTGGGAATGGGCGTCGATGGCGATCGGGCCGAGCCTCGTGGAGAAGCGCCGCTCGGCGAAGGCCTTGGAAAATTCCGCCGGGCCGGCGTCGGGATCGCGCGACAGCACGTCGGCCATTACCTGCACCGAGGCATAGGCGGAGGCTTCGAAGGACGATGCGAAGGCGGCCGGCCGCGGCGCGAAATACGGTCCGACCGACAGATGACCCTTGCCCGTTTCGCCGATCGCCGGCAGTTCGCCTTCGGTCAGGTTGCAGGAGATCACCGGGCAAGATTCAGGACTGAAAGCCGCATCCTCGCCCGCCAGATCGCGATAGGCCGCCAGGAAGGCATAGGACGAGGTGCCGATCAGGTTGTTGAGGATGAAGTTCGGCCGCGTCGCGCGGATCTCGGCGATCAGCCGCGACACGTCGGTCTCGCCGATGCGCAGATAGCGCTCGCCCAGCACCTTGCCGCCGGCATCGGCGATGAGGTCGCGCGCAACGCGGTTCATCTCCCAGCCCCAGATGTAGTTCGACCCGAGCAGGAAACCGTTGGCGCCGAAGCGCGGCACGACATGGGCCATAAGCGGCACCAGATGCTGATTGGGACAAGCGTGCATGTAGACGACATGCTCGTTGGCCTCGAAGCCCTCATAGGGGCAGGCATACCAGAGCATGCCGCCCGCCTTCTCCAGCACAGGGATGGTCTCCTTGCGGCTCCAGGAAGTGACGCAGCCGACGACATGGCGTGCACCGCTGGTCCTGAAGATGTCTTCGCACAGCGTCGCGTAACGGTCGGCATTGCTTTGCGGGTCGCGCTCGACCGGCACCAGTTCGATGCCTGAGCTCCTGTCGGCGTTGATGTCGGCGATGGCGCGCATGGCGCCCATCCGGCACGCGTCGGAGACGAGCTGATAGCTTCCCGAGCGGGAATAGAGGATGCCGATCTCGATGCGCCGTTTCAAACCGATCCCCAAAATGACAATGCCCCGCAGCCAGCGCCGCAAGGGCGAGGCATACGAGGCATATTTGCCGCCCGGCGATCAGAGCCGGTATTTTGCCCTAGCGTATTCGGTCCGGCGGGTCAGTCAAGCCCTCAACGCCATCCGCGTCAAACACCGAGTGTCCGGCCATCGCTGGTTCCCGCGAAATCCGCTGCCGCTATCTGGCCGCCGGCCTGTGTTGGCGGGCATAGGCCACGCAGGCATCCACGGTGCTGACACAAAGCGCGTCGCGCTTGTTCGGCAGGTTGTTGTCGCCGGCGTAGGCGACTTCGGCGACACGGCCGCCGACCATGCGAACCTGCGTGTCGCAGTAACCGCCGGGAGCGACATTGACGGAACCGCCGACCGTCGGGATCGCCCCCACGGCCAAGGCAGGAACGACGACGCTGAGATTGCCGCGCTGGACGACGCGCTTATAGGTCCAGATCTGCCCGGACTGGCCGACTTCCGCGGTGGCGGTCGGAAATCCCGCGCACATTCGGACGTCGGCTTCGCTGAGGCCGACCATCTCCTTGCGTGCCGCGGCCGCCGTTGATCGACCTTGGCGATGCGCGACGTGTCGTCGGGAACGACGCAGGAGGACTGGATGACGACGAGGAGGCCAGAAAGGGCAAGCTTTCGAATGCAGGAAAATGTCATACCGATTATTGAGATCGCGTGGCGCCCGGCCGCCCTTTCTACCTAGGCAAGCCGACGGTCGGATCAACCCGCGCAGCTTCACGAAAAAGTGGCTGAGCAAGCCGCAAAGCTTTTTGACTTCGCCTGGATGAACCCGGCAGCCAACGAGGGCCGTCCATCATTTTCGGGCGACGTCCTCGAAGCTCAAATCGAACGCATGAGATATTTGCGCAGCCGGTCGGCAGAGGCGGGCTCGTTGAAAACTTGACTGCCTTCCCGACATCTCCGGATGGCGGCGCGGCGCCGTCATGGTCGACCCGGCGGCGTCCTGTGCTCACATCCCTGAGTTTTTTGAGACAATATTCCCGGCTTTGCCGAGAACGGCGAAACACGTTCTTTGATAAAATCAGTAGAATTTCTGACGATGTGAACAAGCCTCGGCAATCCGCCTTGCTGCCATGACTTCACAACCGCAGAGATCAATCATGTCCGATCCCAACAACACTTTGCCCTTTTCCCCACGGTCACCCCTCACCCGCCGCGGCGGCCTCGCTCTGCTGTTCGCGTCGGCCGTCGCGATCGGCAGCCTGATGGCGCCGCATGCGTCCTTGGCCGAGGACAAGAAGGCGATCAAGGTCGGCATCATCAGCGGCGAGGACGAGGATGTCTGGCGTGTCGTCGTCGCGCAAGCAGCCGAAAAGGGCCTCAGCATCGAGACCGTGGTGTTCAACGACTACACCCAGCCCAACGAGGCGCTGGAGCGCGGCGAGATCGACGCCAACGCCTTCCAGCACCAGCCCTATCTCGACAACCAGATCAAGACGCAGGGCTATCACATCGTGCGTGTCGGCTATACCGGCGTGTGGCCGATCGGCCTCTACTCCAAGAAGTACACCAAGGTTGCCGATCTGCCGGAGGGCGCGGTGATCGGCGTGCCGAACGACCCGTCCAACGAAGGCCGGGCGCTGCGCGTGCTGCAGAATGAGGGCGTGATCAAGCTCAGGGATGGCACCGGCATTCTCGCCACCACCGCCGACATCGCCGAGAATGCGAAAAAGGTCGAGATCAAGGAGTTGGATGCCGGCATCGTCGGCCGCTCGGTCGAGGATCTCGACGCCGCCGTGGTCAACACCGATTGGGCGCTGAAGAGCGGCCTGACGCCGGAGAACCGCGTCGCTCAGGAGCCGATCGCAGACAATCCGTACCGCAACTTCATCGCGGTCAAGGTCGGCAATGAAAACGAGGCCTGGGTGAAGACGCTGGTCGCGTCCTACCAGAACGAGGCTGTGAAGGCCGAGTTCGACAAGGTCTACAAGGGCACCGGCCTCAGTGCCTATTGAGTTATGCGGGCACTGACGTGCCTTTGACAGCTTAAGCGGCCCGCGCGATGCGCGGGCCGCGATCGCATTTCGGGACCTGCCGATGAACCAGCATTTTATCGCAACCACCGAGGCCGCGGATCAGGCCGCCACGCAGGACGTGGTGCGCCTTGTCGACCTGAAGCGCCGCTTCGGCCAGACGGCGGCGCTCGACGGCATTTCCTTGACGGTGCGCAAGGGCGAGGTTCTCGGCATCATCGGCCGCAGCGGTGCCGGCAAGTCCACCCTGATCCGCTGCCTGAACGGATTGGAGCGGCCTGACACCGGCGAGGTGTTCATCGAAGGTCGCGAGATCAGCCGACTTGGCGAGCGCGAGTTGCAGCCGCTGCGACGGCGCATCGGCATGATCTTCCAGCATTTCAACCTGCTGTCGGCCAAGACCGTCGAGGACAATGTGGCGTTGCCGCTCAAGATCGAGGGCCGGCCGAAGGCGGAGCGGCTGAAGCGGGCGGCGGAGCTGCTCGATCTCGTCGGCCTGTCGGAGAAGGCAAAAGCCTATCCGGCGTCGCTGTCCGGCGGGCAGAAACAGCGCGTTGGCATCGCCCGAGCGCTTGCCGCGCGGCCAGCGCTGCTTCTGTCGGACGAGGCGACCTCGGCACTCGACCCGGAGACGACGCGCTCCATTCTCGCCCTGCTGAAGGATATCAACCGCCAGCTTGGCCTGACCATCCTTTTGATCACCCACGAGATGGAGGTGATCCGCTCGATCGCCGACCGCGTGGCGGTGATCGACACCGGACGCATCGTCGAGGAAGGGCCGGTCTGGTCGGTGTTTGCCGATCCGCAATCGGACATCACAAGACGCCTGCTCGGGACCATCCGGCCGCAACTTCCGCCGGAGCTGGCGGCGCGGCTGCTGCCGGGAGCCGGCACCGAAACGGTCTTGCGCGTCGACGTGGCGGGCGAGGCGGCGCGCGAGCCGCTGCTGTCCGACCTTGCGGCCGCCGTGCCCGGTCCCTTCCGCCTCGTCCATGGCGGCATCGACCACATCCAGCAGCAGCCGGTCGGAACGCTGTTCCTCTCCGTTCCCGGCAGCGATGCGAGCCATCTCGCAGAAACCATCACATTCCTGAAGTCCCGCCAGGCGCGGGTGGAGGTGCTTGGCCATGTCGCCAGTCCTGTTTGAGCTTCTGTTGCGATCGATCTGGGAGACGGTGCTGATGACGGCCGCCTCCGGCCTGATCTCGCTCGCGTTCGGCCTGCCGCTCGGGCTGGCCCTGATTGCCACCGAACGCCGCGGCATCGCCGAAAACCCCTGGGTGAACCGCGTGCTCGGCGCCGTGATCAACGGCTTCCGCTCGGTGCCGTTCATCATCCTTCTGGTGGCGCTGATCCCCCTGACGCGGCTGATCGTCGGCACGTCGATCGGCACATGGGCGGCCATCGTGCCGCTGTCGATCGCCGCCACGCCCTACTATGCGCGGATCGCCGAAGTGTCATTGCGCGAAGTCGACCACGGACTGATCGAGGCGGCGCGCGCCATGGGCGGCAATCGCTGGACCATCATCCGCGAAGTGCTGGTGCCCGAGGCGCTCCCCGGCATCGTTGCCGGCTTCACCGTGACGCTGGTGACGCTGGTCGGCGCCTCGGCGATGGCAGGAGCCATCGGTGCCGGCGGCCTCGGCGACCTTGCCATCCGTTACGGCTACCAGCGCTTCGAGACGTCGGTGATGATCGCCGTGGTGATCGTGCTGATCATCCTGGTCTGCGGCGTCCAGTGGGTCGGTGACCGGCTGGTGGCGCGGCTGGATCGGTGGGGATAGTGAGCCGGCTGGTATTCAGGGCCGACCATGAGCTTCTCATGGAGCGTCGGCGATGGTCACCATGAGTAATTTGAGAGCCACAACGATTTCCAGCCAAGCCGCGCTAGCCCCTCAGCCTCGCCCCTTCCGGGTCGAAGAACGGCATCGGCACCACCACCGCGCGCGTCGGCTTGCCGTCAATATCAATGCTAAGTTCCGTGCCTATGGCCGTGAAGGGCAATCGCAAATGCGCTGTCGCCAGCACCTTGCCCAGGGAATAGCCGTGGTCGCTGTAGGTGACCACGCCGGCGTCCTCGCCGTCGGCCATCACCCGTGCATCCGTCGCGGACGGCTTGTCGCCGTCGAGGATCAGCCCGGTCCAGCGCTCGTCGAGGCTCTCGTCGCGCACCTTGAGCAACGCGTCCCGGCCGATGAAATCGCCCTTATCGAACTTGATCCAGCGGTCGAGGCCGACATGGAACGGCGTGCGCGTCTCGTCCATGTCGATGCCGTGCGCCGGATAGGCCTTTTCCAGGCCGAGCGTGAACATGGCCAGCACGCCATAGGGTTTCAAGCCGAAAGCTTGGCCAGTGCGCATCAGCGCGTCCCAAACCGAGGTCGCCTCGTCGGCCGGCACGAACAGCTCGAAGCCGAGTTCGCCGGTCACGCCTGTACGGGAGATCAGGACCCGCGTTCCGTTGATATGGCCTGATGTGAAGGCCCAGCGCTTCAATCCGTCGAGATCAGCGTCCGAAATCATCGCCTTCAAGAGATCGCGCGAGCGTGGGCCCTGGATGGTCGGGAAGGCGACGGCGGCCGTGATGTCGGTGACATAGGCCCTGCGCCCTTGCGCATGATGCTGGAGCCAGGGCAGCATCTTGAGGCGGTTGACCGAACCGGTGACCAGCATGAAATGCTCCGCGCCCAGCCGGAAGACGGTGAGGTCGTCCATGATGCCGCCGTCCTCCCGACAGACGGTGGAATAGCGTACTTGGCCCGGCTTCATCGCCGCGGCGTCATTGACAATGACATGGTTGACCAGCGCCTCGGCGTCGGCACCCTTGATGTCCATCTTGCCCATGGTGCTGAGGTCCTGCACGCCAACATTTTTACGCGTATTCAAATGTTCGTCGGCGATGCCGGAATAATGTTTGGCCGAGATGAAATCGCCGCCGACCCGACCCATGGCCGCACCCAGCCCGACGATGCTGCTGTAGAAAGGGGAGCGCCGCTCAGCCACGAAAATCTCCATCATTCATAAAAAATCGGCAGCGCCGGGTGGCGCCGCCGAGCTCGATTGGTACCGGGATCAACTCCCGTAGACGTCGAATGAAAAATACTTGTCGTTGATTTCCTTGTACTTTCCGTTGGCGCGCAGCGCGTCGATTGCCGCGTTGAACTTGTCGGCCAGTTCCTTGTTGCCCTTCTGCAGCGCAATGCCGACCCCCGGGCCGTGAATGGCCGGGTCGGCCGTCAGCGTGCCGAGCAGCTTGCAGCAGGCGCCGTCGGGCTTCTTCAGCCATTCGGTGAGGATGATCGAGCCGTCCATCATCGCGTCGAGGCGGCCATTGGCCATGTCGGTGCGGGCGTCGTCGCCGGTCGGGTAGGCCTTGACGGTCGAGCCCGAATATTTCTGCTCGGCGAAATTCTGGTGGATGGTGGCGCTCTGCACGCCCAGCACCTTGCCTTTCACATCGTCCGGCGAGGTGCCCGCGATGGTCGAGTCCTTCGGCACCGCGATGGCCGGCGGCGTCTGGTAGTATTTGTGGGTGAACTCGACCTTTTCAGCCCGCTCGGGCGTGATGGTGATGTTGATGATGGCATCGAACTTGCCGGCCTGCAGCGCCGGAATAGAGCCGTCGAAATCCTGTACGGTGAACTCGCATTCGACCTTCATCTGCGCGCACAGCGCCTTGCCGAGATCGATGTCGAAACCGCCCAGCGTGCCGTCGGCATTGGCGTGATTGAAGGGCGGGTAGGCACCCTCGGTACCGAGCCTCAGCTTCTTCTCCTGGGCGGAAGCAGCACCGGTGGCGAGCGCAAAAGCTACGGAAGCGGCAAGCGCGAAACGACCGAAAAGACGCATGGTCCAGATCTCCGTTGACCGGCGAAGTCTACGGGCTTTCATGCTCCCGGCGGAGACGGAAACGACATGTGCCGCGGCGATCGCGGCGCGGTGCGGTTGCTCCGCGTCCGGTCAGGTTCCTTGTGCCTCGGCCCCGAACAGAGCCCTGGCTTGCTCCGTCGTGTAATAACCAAGCTGGACGTCCCGCGCGACCAGTTCCGGATCGCGCTCACGCGGATCGCCATAGCCGCCGCCACCCGGCGTGCCGACGCGCACGCGGTCGCCGGCCTTCAGCGGGATGTCCTGCTCCTTGGAGAGGTGCGGCGGCACATGCTCCTCGCCGTTGCGGAACACGGTCACGCTGTTGGGCTCGCCATCCCGACCGCCAAGGGCGCCCTGCGGACCGAAACGGCCATGGTCCATGACAAAGGAGGCGCGCGCCTCGCCGCGCAGGATCTCGACCTCATAGGCGAGGCCAAAACCACCACGATGCTTGCCGGCGCCGCCCGAGCCTTCGCGCAAGGCATAGTGGCGATAGAGCACCGGAAAGGCCTGCTCCATGATCTCGACCGGGGGCGACTTCGAAATGCCGATGGTCGAGCAGCCATTGGTCAGGCCGTCATGCCCCGAATTGCCGCCATAGCCGCCGCCGGATATCTGGTACATGACGTAGTCGCGGCCGCGCGCCGGATCGTTGCCGCCGAGCGCGAAATTGCCGCTGGAGCCGGCTGGGGCCGCCGTCACCTTGTCGGGCAGCGCCTGCACCATAGCCGCGAACACCGCCTCGGCGATGCGCTGCGACACTTCCGCCGCACAGCCGGACACGGGGCGGGGGTATTTGGCGTCGAGGAAAGTGCCTTCCGGCCGCTTGACCTCGAGCGGCTCGAAGGCGCCGGCGCTGATCGGCACGTCCGGAAAGATGTGGCGCATGGCGAGATAAACCGAGGACAGGGTCGTCGCCAGCACGCTGTTCATCGGTCCCGCACAAGGCTTTGACGATCCTGAAAAGTCGAAGGTCAGCGTGTCGCCCTTCTTGTCGACTGCGAGCGCTATGGTCAGCGGTTCGTTGACCACCCCGTCGGAATCGACAAAAGCCTTGGAGCGGTAGGTGCCATCGGGAATGGCCGCTATATTGGCGCGCATCTGCTCGGCGGCGCGGCGGCGTAGCTCGGCGATCGCCTCGACAACGGTTTCGTGTCCGTAACGATCCAGGGTTCCATTGAGCCTGTCCTGGCCGATCAACAGCGCGGCGGCCTGCGCCCGGATGTCGCCGATGCGCTGGTCGGCGACCCTGATGTTGGAGCAGATGATGGCGTAGATTTCAGGGTCGAGCACGCCCTTCTTGAACAGTTTTACCGGCGGCAGCCGCAGACCCTCCTGCTCGACAGCGGTCGCGGACGCGGAGAAGCCGCCGGGCACGGAGCCGCCAATGTCGGGCCAATGGCCGGTGTTCGACAACCAGCAGAAGATCTTTCCGCCGCGATAGACCGGCATGGCGAAGCGCACATCCATCAGATGCGTGCCGCCGAGATAGGGATCGTTGACGATGTAGATGTCGCCCGGCTCCGGGGCCAGGCAGCGGCCGTCGGCGATCATCTCGATCACCGTCCTGGTCGAATATTGCATGACGCCGACAAACACCGGCAGGCCCTCACTGCCCTGCGCGATCAGCGAGCCGTCGACGGCGGAATAGATGCCGTCCGAGCGGTCGTTGGCCTCGGCGATCACAGGCGAGAAGGCGGCGCGGGAAAAGGTCAGGTCCATCTCGTCGCAGACCTGCTGCAAAGCGGCCTGGAGCACCGAAAGCGTGATGGCGTCGAGCTTTGCGCTATCCACTGACATGTCAGGCCTCGCCAATGTCGATGATGATGTTGCCGTCTGCATCCGAGCGCGCGCGGTCGCCGGGTTCGAGCACGGTGGTCGCATCCATCTGTTCGAGGATCGCCGGCCCTTCGATGACCGCATCGAGCGGCAGCTTTTCCCTGCTGTAAACCGGCGTGTCGTGCCAGCGCCCGGCGTACCAGACCGGTCGGATCTCGCGCCGCGCCCCGTCGAGCGTCCTTGCCCGCCCGGCCGGGTCGATCAGCCGCGACAGGTCGATCGCCGGTCGCACGCCGGTGACCGAGGTGTTGAGGTTGACGAGGTTGGCGCGGATTTCCGGCAGCTCCACCTTGAAGCGGGCGAAATAGGCTTTCTCGAACAACGCCTGCAATTGGCTCCGGTTCACCGACGCGGACGGAAGCGGCACGTTGATGATGTGGGTCTGGCCGACGAACTGCATGTCGGCGGAGTGGGTGACGCGGATCGTTTCCGGCTTCACCGCTTCCTTGGCGATCAGCTCTTCGCCTTCGTTCCGGTGCCGTTCCAGTACCTGGTGAAGCTGGCTTTCGTCCAGCACGGCCACGGGCTGGTTGATGGTGTTGACGAAGTCATGGCGCAGATCGGCGACGACGCAGCCGAGCGCGTTGGTGATGCCGGGCCGCGCCGGCACCAGCACTTTGGGCAGGCCGAGTTCGCGCGCGAGCGCCGTCGCATGCAGCGGCCCGGCGCCGCCGAAGGCGAACAGCGCGAAATCGCGGGGATCATGGCCGCGCGACACCGACACCATGCGGATGGCGCCGGCCATCTTCATGTTGCCGAGCCTGAGCACAGCGCCCGCCGCCTCGACACCCGACAGGCCGGTTGCCTTGCCGATCCTGTCCTCGAAAATCCTGGTGACGCGCTCCGATGTGACCGGGTTTTCGACGGCGAGCAGCTTCTTCGGCGCCAGCCGGCCGAGCACGAGGTTGGCGTCGGTGATCGTCGGCTCGGTGCCGCCGCGCCCATAGCAGATCGGGCCGGGATTGGCGCCAGCACTTTCCGGGCCGATCTGGATCAGGCCGGCCGCATCGACGCGGGCGATCGAGCCGCCGCCGGCGCCCACCGTGTGCACCGCCACCATCGGCACATGGATGGGCATGGCATATTCGATCTCGATCTCGTTCGAGACCGCCGGTTCGGCGTTGCGGATCAGCGCCACATCGGTCGAGGTGCCGCCCATGTCGTAGGTGACGAGGTTTTCGAAGCCTGCGCGCTTGCCCGTATAGGCGGCAGCGATAACGCCGGAGGCGGGGCCCGACATGACCGTCTTGGCCGATTCACGTGTGACGAAGCGGGCCGAGATCATGCCGCCATTGCCGTTCATGATCAGGAAGTCGCGGGCATAGCCCTTGTCGGCCAATTCCTTGCGCAGCCGCTCGACGTAGCGCTCCAGGATCGGCTGCACCGAGGCGTTGACCGAGGCCGTCACCCCGCGCTCGAATTCGCGCGCCTCCGACAGCAGCGCATGGCCTGACGTGATGTAGCCGTTCGGCCAGGCTTCGGCGGCGATCTCGGCGGCGCGCCGCTCATGCGTGGGGTTGGCGTAAGAGTGGAGGAAATGGATGACGAGGGATTCGCAGCCGGCCGCGATGAGCGCCTGTACCGCCTCGCGCATCTCGGCTTCATCGAGCGGCGTGCGCACCGCACCTGATGCCTCGACGCGCTCCGACACTTCGAGGCGCAGGTTGCGCGGAATGATTGGGACGAAGGTTCCGGTCATGCCATAGGGTTGCGGCCGCGTTCGCCGGCCGAGTTCGATCACGTCGCGAAAGCCGCGCGTGGTGATCATGCCGGTCTTGGCCAGCCGGCGCTCCAGCACCGCATTGGTGGTGGTGGTCGTGCCATGCACGATGAGGTCGATGCCGTCGATCGGAAAGCCGGTGGCGCCGAGCGCCGAAACCACGCCAAAGGCCTGGTTGTCGACAGTGGTCGGGGTCTTGGCCAGATACACCTTGCCACCGTCCCTGCCGTCGATCAGGAGCAGGTCGGTGAAGGTTCCGCCGACATCGATGCCGGCGACGACGCTGCCCAGGGAATCCGGCGGCTGCACCGAAAAATTCTCTTTCATTGTCGAAACCCGAAATGCTGAGGCTACGGAAATGCCGCAGTTTGGAAAGGTGTTTTACGGCGGCACCTTGACGCAAATATCGTTTGTATACTAATAAATTCCGGACACAAGAGCTTACCGCTTCGGTAGCGTGCATGGCATGCCGGAACCTGAATGGTTCGGGCGCGCACGGGAAAGTTTGGCGCCCGCGTCTCTCATTGGGCGAGAAGGTTGGAATCGATGAACACCACGCCCGCGTTCAACACCGCTGAAGCCCGTCCGCTGCAGTTTCCGATTCCGGCCAATGTCTATGCCGAGACCGTCGTCTCGGTGAAACACTATACCGACCGGCTGTTCTCGTTCCGCATCACCCGGCCGCAGTCGCTGCGCTTCCGCTCGGGCGAATTCGTCATGATCGGCCTGCCCAATGCCGAGAAGCCGGTGTATCGCGCCTACTCCGTCGCCAGCCCGGCCTGGGACGAAGAGCTGGAATTCTTCTCGATCAAGGTGCCGGATGGCCCGCTGACCTCCGAATTGCAGAAGATCCAGGTCGGCGACACCGTCATCATGCGCCAGAAATCGACCGGCACGCTGGTCGTCGACGCGCTGACCCCGGCCAAGCGCCTGTTCATGATCTCGACCGGCACCGGCATCGCGCCCTTTGCAAGCCTGCTGCGCGACCCCGACACTTACGAGAAGTTCGACCAGCTGATCCTGACCCACACCTGCCGCGACAAAGCCGAGCTGATCTACGGCCAGGAGCTGGTGGCGGCGCTCGAAAGCGACCCGCTGATCGGCGAGCTGACCACTGGGCGCGTCACGCTCTACAATTCGACGACCCGCGAAGAGTCGGCGCGCATGGGCCGCATCACCGCGCTGATCGGCTCCGGCAAGTTCTACAGCGACCTCGGCATCGAAAAGCTCAATCCCGAAACCGACCGCATCATGATCTGCGGCTCGATGCACATGCTGAAGGACGTCAAGGAGATGGCCGAAAGCCTCGGCTTCCAGGAAGGTTCGCTCAGCCACCCCTCGAGCTTCGTCGTCGAACGCGCCTTCGTCGGCTGAGGCCAGCGCGTCTCCCAGGAAGCTGATTTTTGACAGCTGCTTTCGCGGCCTTTTTCAGCTATCCCTCGCTTGAGGACTCGTGAAGCGCGACTTCGCGGGCTATCTTCGTGCGTGTCGCCCAAAACTGTCGACGGCTTTGGGAGAAGGATGCGCGCGTGAGATATCAAGCGCACGCCGCTGAAGGAAAGGGCAGGAGATGAGCAGCACAATCCGCGAAGCCGATCTTGGCCCCAAGGTGACGCCGCTGCCCGCGCGCGCCGCCGCCAACACGCCGGTGCCGCTGGACCATCACATCGCGCGCAATCCTGGCCTGAAACTCGACCTCGGTTTTCTTGAATCGGTACGCAGCGTCAACCGCTCCGCGCTGGAACGCCGCGTCGCCAGCCTGACCAAGCGGCGCTCGATCAAGGCCGACAACCAGGCAGCCTGGCTGCTGCGGGCGATCGCCTGCATGGACCTGACGACGCTCAACTCCAACGACACCGAGGAGCGCGTGCGCCGGCTCTGCGCCAAGGCGATCAACCCGCTGCGCCGCGACATCATGGAAGGCCTCGGCATTGCGGACGAGACCATCCGGCCCGCCGCCGTCTGCGTCTACCATCCCTTCGTCGCCACGGCCGTGGACGCGGTGCGCGGCACCGGCATCCATGTCGCCGCGGTCTCCACCGCCTTTCCGCATGGGCTGGCGCCGCTGTCGACCCGGTTGCAGGAGATCGAGGCCTCGGTGAAGGACGGCGCCGACGAGATCGATGTCGTCATCCCGCGCGGCCTGGTGTTCGGCGCCAAGTGGCGCGAGCTTTATAATGAAATCGTCTCGATGCGGGCCGCCTGCGGCGACGCGCATCTCAAGGTCATCTTGGGCACCGGCGACCTCGCCACGCTGCGCAACGTCATGCTGGCCTCGATGGTGGCGATGATGGCTGGCGCCGATTTCATCAAGACGTCGACCGGCAAGGAAAGCGTCAATGCCACACTGCCTGTCGGCCTCGCCATGGTGCGCGCCATCAGGGCCTATTTCGAGGAGACAGGCTATCTCATCGGCTTCAAGCCGGCCGGCGGCATTTCCACCGCGAAAGTCTCGCTCGACTGGCTGGTGCTGATGAAGGAAGAACTCGGCCGTCCATGGCTGGAGCCGGAGCTGTTCCGCTTTGGCGCATCGAGCCTGCTGACCGATATCGAACGTCAGCTCGAGCATCATCTGACCGGGCATTATTCGGCCAATCACCGCCACGCGATGGCTTGAGCACCCCCACCCCGATCGGCTTTGCCGATCGACCCTCCCCACAAGGGGGAGGGCGAAGGAGGAACCTGATGAACGTCCTTGAACGCTATCACGCCATGGAATACGGCCCGGCGCCGGAGGCTCGCAACGAGGCCGATGCATGGCTGGCCGGGCGCGATTTCTCCAAGGCGCTGTTCATCGACGGCGCCTGGAAAGCGGCCGGAGGCGGCAAGACTTTCGACACCAGCGAGCCGTCTTCCGGCAAGCTGTTGGCCAAGGTGTCCGATGCCAATGCCGCCGACATCGACGCGGCGGTTGCGGCCGCCGCAAAGGCGCTGCCGAAATGGAGCGCCAGTTCCGGATACCAGCGCGCGAAAGTGCTCTACGCCATCGGCCGCGCCATGCAGCGCCACCAGCGGCTGTTCGCGGTGCTTGAGACGATCGACAACGGCAAGCCGATCCGCGAAAGCCGCGACATCGACGTGCCGCTGGCGATCCGCCATTTCATTCACCACGCCGGCTGGGCGCAGGCGCTGGACAGGGATTTTCCCGGCCAAAAGGGTGTCGGCGTCGTCGGCCAGATCATCCCGTGGAATTTTCCGCTGCTGATGCTGGCCTGGAAGATCGCGCCGGCGCTTGCGGCGGGCTGTACCGTGGTGCTGAAGCCGGCCGAGTTCACGCCGCTGACGTCAATCCTGTTCGCCGAGATCTGCGAACGCGCCGGCGTGCCGAAAGGCGTCGTCAACATCGTGCAGGGCGGACCGGATGCGGGCGCGGCGATCGTCAATCATCCCGGCATCCAGAAGATCGCCTTCACCGGCTCTTCCGAAGTCGGCAAGATCATCCGCAAGGCCACCGCCGGCTCCGGCAAGAAACTGTCGCTGGAACTTGGCGGCAAGTCGGCCTTCATCGTCTTCGAGGACGCCGATCTCGACAGCGCTGTCGAGGGCCTGGTCGACGGCATCTGGTTCAACCAGGGCCAGGTCTGCTGCGCCGGTTCGCGGCTTTTGGTGCAGGAAGGTATCGCCGATGCCTTGATCGCCAAGGTCAAGGCACGGATGAGCCGGCTGCGTGTCGGCAGCCCGCTCGACAAGAACACCGATATCGGCCCGCTGGTCGACCTGACCCAGCTCGACCGGGTCAAGGGACTGATCGCCGAAGGTGCCCGGCAGGGCGCCGTCTGCTGGCAGCCGGATGCAACGCTGCCGTCTTCCGGCTACTATCACCTGCCGACGCTCGCTACCGGTGTTTCGCCGGCTAATGTTCTGGCGCAGAAAGAGGTGTTCGGGCCGGTGCTCGCCACCATGACCTTCCGCAACACCGAGGAAGCGATCGAACTCGCCAACAACACGCGCTATGGCCTCGCAGCCTCGGTGTGGAGCGAGAACGTCAACCTGGCGCTCCATGTCGCGCCGCAACTGAAGGCTGGCGTGGTCTGGGTCAACGGCACCAACATGTTCGATGCCGCCTGCGGCTTCGGCGGCTATCGCGAGAGCGGTTTCGGCCGCGAGGGCGGGCGCGAGGGCATGTTCGAATATCTGGCGGCGAAACTGCCGCTCGGCCCGGTCATCAAGCAGGCGACATCGTCGGTGCAGCCCGTGGAACAGGCGGACGGCGTCGCTATCGACCGCACCGCGAAGCTGTTCATCGGCGGCAAGCAGGTGCGGCCGGACGGCAATTACTCGCTTGCCGTCGGCACCGCCAAGGGCAAGCTCGCCGGCGAAGTCGGGCTCGGCAGCCGCAAGGATATCCGTGATGCGGTTTCGGCTGCCCGCGCCTGCAAAAGCTGGCCGGAGGCGACCGCTTATAACAGGTCGCAGGTGCTTTATTACCTGGCCGAGAACCTTTCCGGCCGCGCGGAAGAATTTGCCGCCCGGCTCACCGAACTGACCGGAGCCAACGCCAAGGCCGCACGGGACGAGGTGGAGCTCTCGATCGAACGGCTGTTCCTCTATGCCGGCCTCGCCGACAAGTTCGAGGGGCGCGTGCACCAGCCGCCGGCGCGTGCCGTGACGCTGGCGCTGCACGAGCCGGTCGGCGTCGTCGGCATTGTCGCGCCGGACAATCAGCCCCTGCTCGGCTTCATCTCGCTGGTCGCGCCGGCGCTGGCCATGGGCGACACGGTGGTCGCCGTGCCGTCGGAACGGTATCCGTTGCTGGCCACCGATCTCTATCAGGTCATCGAATATTCCGATGTGCCGGCCGGCGCGATCAACATCGTCACCGGACGCACCGCGGAGCTTGCCGGCGTGCTGGCCAGGCATGACGACGTCGACGGGCTCTGGCTGTTCGCCGACGCGGATACCTGCGCCAAGGCGGAAGCCGAGTCCATCGGCAACCTCAAGCGCGTCTGGAGCGGCAACGGCCGCAGCCTCGACTGGGCCTCGGAAGAAGCCGCCGGTGACGTTTTTCTGCGCCGTGCCATCGAGGTGAAGAATGTCTGGGTGCCTTACGGCGACTAGAGCATGATGCCGAAAAGTGTGAAGCGGTTTTCGGACGACATCATGCTCTATCCCTTTGATTTAGAGACGGATTCAGCTTTCAGGTCGACTCGACCTGAAATCATCCGGCTCTAGGGCATGTCACACAGGGATCGCGATCGGGCTTGACGCCTGGCCATATGTTCTTTAACGAGAAAAAACATCTTTATCAGTGAACTGGCACAGGCCGCACAATCGCGCCTGACTGGCACATGACGCTTTCGCCGGCCGCCGATAAAGGCAATTGACCCAAGCAGGCGAGGAAAAAGCATGGCGGATCTGACAGGCAAGGTCGTTGTCATCACGGCAGCGGCGCAAGGCATTGGCAAGGCGAGCGCGCTGGCCTTCGCCAAGGCTGGGGCCACCGTCCATGCCACCGACATCAACGAGACGCTGCTGGCGGAACTCGCCAACACATCAGGGATCAAGACCCGCAAGGTCGACGTGCTCAACGACGAGGCGGTCAATGCCGCCTTTGCAGAGATCGGCGCCGTCGACGTGCTGTTCAATTGCGCCGGTTTCGTCCATTCGGGCTCGATCCTGGAGATGAAGGACGCCGATCTCGATTTCGCTTTCAATCTCAACGTGCGCGCCATGATCCGAACCATCCGGGCGGTGCTGCCCGGCATGCTGGAGCGTGGCGACGGGTCGATCATCAACATGGCTTCGCTGGCCAGTTCGACCAAGGGCGTTCCGAACCGCTTCGCCTATGGCGTCACCAAGGCCGCCGTCATCGGGCTGACCAAGGCGGTCGCGGCCGACTATGTCGGCAAGGGCATACGCTGCAACGCCATCTGCCCAGGCACGGTCGAAAGCCCGTCGCTGCAGGACCGCATGCACGCTCAGGGCGATTATGACGCCGCCCGCGCCGCCTTCATCGCCCGCCAGCCGATGGGCCGGCTCGGCACGCCGGAGGAGATCGCAGATCTCGCCGTCTACCTTGCCGGCGCCACCTACACGTCCGGGCAGGCCTATAATATCGACGGCGGCTGGTCGATCTGAGCGCTGCCTTGAGACAACCGGACATCGGGTCGCCGGCCGCCAATACAGGCTGTTCGCGCTTGTCGTGAAGCAGGCTGATGGCTAGGGTCCGCCCGGTTCCAGAGACGGCCGCCCCGGCGGAGAGTTTGTAGAACGGCCACGAGGCCGCAATCAGGAGAAGATGCATGAAACTGCTGCGCTATGGCGAGGTGGGAAGCGAACGGCCCGGCCTGCTCGATGCGGATGGAACGATCCGCGATCTCTCCGCCCATGTTGCCGATATTGCCGGCACGACACTTCATCCGGCCTCGCTGGACATGCTTTCGAAGCTCGATGCGAAGTCGCTGCCGGCGGTTTCCGGCAAGCCGCGCCTCGGCGCCTGCGTCGCCGGCACCGGCAAGTTCATTTGCATCGGCCTCAACTATTCCGACCATGCCGCCGAGACCGGGGCCACCGTGCCGCCGGAACCGATCATCTTCATGAAGGCAAGCTCGGCCATCGTCGGCCCGGACGACGACGTGCTGATCCCGCGCGGCTCCGAGAAGACCGACTGGGAAGTCGAGCTCGGCGTGGTTATCGGCAAAACCGCCAAATATGTCAGCGAAGCCGACGCGCTCGACCATGTCGCCGGCTATTGCGTCTCCCATGACGTGTCCGAACGCGCCTTCCAGGCCGAGCGCCAGGGCCAGTGGACCAAGGGCAAGAGCTGCGACACGTTCGGCCCAACCGGACCGTGGCTGGTGACCAAGGACGAAGTTTCAGACCCGCAGAACCTGAAGATGTGGCTGACGGTCAACGGCAAGACGATGCAGAACGGCTCGACCAAGACCATGGTCTATGGCGTTGCCTATCTCGTTTCCTACCTCAGCCAGTTCATGTCGCTGCACCCCGGCGACATTATTTCGACCGGCACCCCGCCCGGCGTCGGCCTCGGCATGAAGCCGCCGGTGTTCTTGAAGGCCGGCGATGTCGTGGAGCTGGGGATCGAGGGATTGGGGCAGCAGAAGCAGACGTTCAAGGCTGACGTGTAAGCCTGATAGGTTAGCGCCGCCCCTCACCCTAACCCTCTCCCCGTGACGAACGGGGAGAGAGAGAGCGCCAGCGTTGCGGCCATTCCTTCTCCCCGTCACTATACGGGGAGAAGGTGCCGGCAGGCGGATGAGGGGCAGCGCCGGCCCCTCTCCAGCTATTACTTTATCGTCTTCCCATCAGCGCCAAACCTATAGGTCTTGGCCGCATCGGGCGTCGCGTAAAGCGTGGCGCCGGGCTCCGCGTCGTACACGCCGAAAATCCGCACGGTGATCAGGCCGGCCTTCTCGCAATCCAGATAGAGATTGGTGTCGGCACCGAGATGTTCGGCGTGGACGACCGTGCCCTTCCAGGCGCCGGATTTCGGATCGACGGTCAGGTGCTCCGGCCGCACGCCGATGGTCCTGGCTGTCTCGCCGAGCCGGGCGCCGTCGACGAAATTCATCTTCGGCGAGCCGATGAAGCCGGCGACGAACTCGTTTGCCGGCGAATTGTAGAGCTCCATCGGGCCGCCGATCTGCTCGATTTTTCCGGCATTGAGCACCACGATCTTGTCGGCCAGCGTCATCGCCTCGACCTGGTCGTGGGTGACGTAGATCATCGTCGCCTTCAGCCGGCGATGCAGCTGCGCGATCTCCAGCCGCGTGTTGACGCGCAGCGCCGCGTCGAGGTTCGACAGCGGCTCGTCGAACAGGAACAGTTTCGGCTCGCGCACCACGGCGCGGCCGATGGCGACGCGCTGGCGCTGGCCGCCGGAAAGTTCCGCAGGTCGTCTTTCGAGATAGGGCTCGAGCGACAGCATGGACGAGGCGATGCCGATGCGGCGGTCGATTTCCGCCGCCGGCGTGTTCGCCTGCTTCAGCCCGAGGCCCATATTGTTCTTCACCGTCAGATGCGGATAGAGCGCATAGGTCTGGAACACCATGGCAATGCCGCGTTTCGCCGGCGGGGTGACCGAGACATCCTCGCCATCGATCAGCACCCGGCCCGAGGTCGAATCCTCCAGACCGGCGATGACCCGGAGCAATGTCGACTTGCCGCAGCCCGAAGGGCCGACAAAGACGACGAACTCGCCATCCGTCACTTCGAGGTCGATGCCCTTCAGCACCTCGACCGGCCCAAAGGCCTTTTTCACGTTCTCGATTTTCAGCGAGCCCACGGCAGTCCTCCAAATTGATGGGTGGGCGCCAAGCGGCCCCTGTACGGCGCGGACGACGGCAGCCTGATCACAGTCGCACCGCCTTTCCGCCGCGCACGCTCTCGTCGGCGGCAAGGCAGACGGCGAGCGACCGCACCGCGTCGTCCATATGTCTGGTGAGATCAATATCCTCGCGGATCGCCTTGAGGACAAATGCCTGTTCGAGATCGCAGAGATCCTGATGGCCGGGTTCGCCTTCCATCGACAACATCTCGTCCGTCTTTAGGAACTTGCCGTCCGTGCCGGTCGCGGCGCTGTGCAGGCGGATGGTCGAGGTCCTGGTGTGGGTGTCGATGTCGTCGGACTTCACGCCCTCCTTCATGACGATCGACACGCAGCCCTTGGGCGAAATCACGTCCTTCACGAAGAAGGCGGTTTCCGAAATCATCGGGCCCCAGCCGGCCTCGTACCAGCCGACCGAACCGTCATCGAACAGCACCTGCAGATGGCCATAATTGTACATGGAGGGCGCGACTTCCTCGGTCAGCCGCACGCCCATCCCGCGCACCTCGACCGGCTTGGCATCGGTGATCTGCAGCATGACGTCGAGATAATGCACGCCGCAATCGACGATCGGCGATGTCGTCTGCATCAGCTGCTTGTGCGTCTCCCAGGTATGGCCCGAGGATTGCTGGTTGAGGTTCATGCGGAACACGTAGGGACCGCCGAGCTTGCGCGCTTCGGCGATCAACCGGATCCAGGACGGGTGGTGGCGCAGGATATAGCCGATCACCAGCTTTCGGCCGTTGGCCTTGGCTGCCGCGACGACACGCCTGGCGTCGGCCACCGTCGTTGCCAGCGGCTTTTCGACGAAGACATGGCAGCCGGCCTCGAACGCTTTCACCGCATAATCGGCATGGCTGTCGGAATAGGTGGCGACGCAGGCGACGTCGGGCTTTTCGTCGCGCAGGGCGTCATCGAACGAACGCCTGATGCCATAGCCGGACAGCCCCCCAGGCAAAGGCACGTCGGAGCGGTTGACCAGCGCGGCGACCTGAAAACCTGGGTTGGTGTGATAGGCCAGCGCATGGCTGCGGCCCATATTGCCTAGGCCGGCGACGACAACGCGAAGGGGTCTTTCTGAACTCACTTGACGGCTCCGGAAGTAATGCCGCGGATCAGTTGCCGCGAGAAGATGACGTAGAGGATCAGCACCGGCAGGATCGCCAGCGACAGTGCTGCCAGAATGGCGTTCCAGTTGGTGACGAACTGGCCGAGGAAAAGCTGGGCGCCGAGCGTCACCGTCTTGGTCTCTTCCGACGGCGCCAGGATCAGCGGGAACCACAGATCGTTCCAGATCGGGATCATGGTGAAGACGGCGACGGTTGCCATCGACGGCCGCACCAGCGGCACGACCAGGCGGAAGAAGATGGTGTATTCCGACAGGCCGTCGATGCGGCCGGCGTTCTTCAGATCGTCGGACACCTGCTTCATGAATTCGGACAGGATGAAGACGGCGAGCGGCAGGCCTTGCGCGGTGTAGACCAGGATCAGCGCCGTCAGCGTGTTGACCAGCCCGCTCGCCACCATCAACTGCAGAATGGCGACGGTGGCGAGCCGGATCGGGATCATAATGCCGAGCGCCAAATACAGCCCCATCATCGTGTTGCCGCGAAAGCGATATTCCGACAGCGCGAACGCAGCCATGGCGCCGAACAGAAGCACGAAGAACAGCGAGCCGACGGTGACGACGAGACTGTTCTGGAAATAGTGGATGAAGTCGCCCTGGCCGATCACCGTGGTGTAGCCGATCAGATCGAAAGTCTTTGGCGTCGGCGGCGTCAGCGGCGCGCCGAAGATGCCGGCACGGGACTTGAACGAATTCATGATGACCAGGATCACCGGAAACAGTGCGATCGCCGTGTAGGTCAACAGGATCGCGTGGGCGCCGATGGTGCGGGGCATTGAACGGGTGGCGATGCTCATTGGAAACCCTTCCTGCGCAGAGAGGTTGGCGCCAAGACACCCCCCTCTGTCCTACCGGACATCTCCCCCGCAAGGGGGGAGATTGGCAGCGTCGGCCTTGCCGTCCACCTTGCAACGATGGCGACTGGCGAAAGCAGTAGCGACATCTGATCTCCCCCCTTGCGGGGGAGATGGCCGGCAGGCCAGAGGGGGGTGCTCAAGCTCGACATCTCTCGCCTCTCAGAACTGGTAGCGACGCAGGCGCGTCTGGATAAGGAAGAGGTATACGCAGACACCGCCCAGGATGATCAGGAACATGATCGTGGCGATGGTCGCGCCCATGTTGGGATCGCCGACCTGCAGCTGGAAGCCGAAGAAGGCGCGGTAGAGGAAGGTGCCGAGAATATCGGTCGAATAGTTCGGCCCGGCGAGCGCGCCTTGCGCGGTGTAGATCAGGTCGAAGGCGTTGAAATTGCCGACGAAGGTGAGGATCGAGATGATGCCGATCGACGGCAGGATCAGCGGCAGCTTGATCTTCCAGAACTGCGACAGGCCGGTGATGCCATCGCATTCGGCCGCCTCGATCACCTCTTCGGGGATCGACAGCAGCGCGGCATAGATCAGCATCATCGGAATGCCGATGAACTGCCACACCGAGATCAGGCTGAGCGCGGTCAGCGCGTACTGCTCCTTGCCGAGCCAGGGCGTGAACAGGCTTTTCAGGCCGACGAAGTCGAGCAGATGCGGCGCCACGCCCCATAGCGGCGACAGGATCAGCTTCCAGGCAAAGCCGACGATGACGAAGGACAGGATGGTCGGCACGAAGATCGCGGTGCGGTAGAAGGCGGCGAACCGCAGCCTGGGGCTGGAGAGAATTGCCGCCAACAGCACGCCGACCGGGTTCTGCACCAGCATGTGGATGATGAAGAACCAGACATTGTTGCGCAACGCATTCCAGAAATTGACCGACCAGTTGGGATCGCCGAACAGGGTGCGGAAATTGTCCAGGCCGACGAAGATCTGGGACTGGTCGACATTGCGGAACAGCGAGAGCTGCAGCGTGCCGGCGAGCGGCAGGATCATGATCGCCGTATAGACGAGCACCGCCGGCGCCAGGAAGACGGCGATATGCCAGCGGAATGGTCTTTTGGGTCGTGTTTGTGCGGCCATGAGTTCGGTCCCCGCCGTCTCTCGGTTCCAGACGATGTGATGCTAGATGATGCCTCGATGCATGGCCCAACCTTGCCCGGTGCGGCAAGACAAAGGCCTGCGACTGATCAGCCAGCCTTCCCCAACAACAGCAAGGGTAAGGCCGTGAGGCAGAGCCGACAATCGCAATATGAAGACAGAGTAATCCGGAACCGGCCGGGCATGCGCCCAGCCGGCTCCGCTGCCTGAGCTCTTACTTGGCCGGCTTATACCAGCTGTCGAGACCGGTCTGCAGCTTCTTGGCCGCGGCTTCGGGCGTATCGGTGCCGTTGATGACGTTGGCCGATTCAACCCAGGTCTCGTTTTCGAGGTTCGGCGTACCGCGCGACAGGATCTGGTAGGTCGAGCGGATCGTCGACTTGCACTTGCCGCGCCAGGAGACGAATTCCTGCGCCAGCGGGTCTTCCATCTTCACCGGCGAGGAGTTCAGGCTGAAGAAGCCCGGCAGCGCGTTGGCGTAGATGGTGGCGAAGTCAGGCGAGGCCACCCAGGACAGGAAGGTCTTGGCCGCGTCCGCGTGCTTGGAGGCTGCGTTCAGGCCCATGCCGATATCGGTATGGTCGGAGATGTAGCAGGTGTCGCCGGCCTTCTCGACCGGCGGTGGGAAGGCGCCCATCTTGAACTGGGCCTGGGTGTTGAACAGGCCGATTTCCCACGAGCCGGCCGGGTAGATGGCGGCGCGGCCGAGCGTGAACAGGTTCTGGCTGTCCGGATAGGTCTGGGCCTCGAAGCCGTCGCCCAGGTAAGGCTTCCACTTGGCCAGTTCCTCATACGGCGCGACCCAGTCCTTGTCGGTCAGCTTCTGATCGCCCTTGATCAGCGCCTTGCGGCCGTCCTCGCCCTTCCAGTAGTTGGGGCCGATGTTCTGGTAGCCCATGGTCGCGGCTTCCCAGAGGTCCTTGGTGCCCATCGCCATCGGGATATAGGTGCCGTCGGCCTTGATCTTGTCGAGCGCGGCGAAGAATTCGTCTCGGGTCTGAGGCACCTTGATGCCAAGCTTGTCGAAGGCGTCCTTGTTGTAGATGAAGCCATGGATGACGGATGCCATCGGCACGCAGAAGCTCGCCTTGCCGTCATCGGTCTGCCAGGCGGACTTTGCGACCGGCGAGAAGTTTTCCATGCCGGGCAGCGCCGACAGGTCGGCAAGGTTGCCCTTCTTGAACAGTTCGAGCGACTTGTCGAACGGGCGGCAGGTGATCAGGTCGCCCGCCGAACCGGCGGCGAGCTTGGCGCCGAGGGCGGCGTCATATTCGGTCGGGGCCGATGGGGCGAACACCACCTTGATGCCGGGGTTCTTGGCTTCGAACGCTGGGATCAGCTTGTCCTTCCAGATGGCAAGGTCGTCGCCGCGCCAGCTTTCGATGTTGAGCGTTACGTCCTCGGCGTGAGCCAATCCGGCCGAGCCGAGAATGCTGGTGCCCAGAAGCAGTGCCGTCAGTAGTTTCGTTGTCATGCTCAGTCTCCCTGTTGACCTTTTTCAGGTTCGGTTTTGATGAGAACCTAGGCTTTGGTGCCCTTGTTCCCCTCGCAAGCCCGTTTCACCCCGATGGGAATCGGGAATGAAACTGGCCTATTTCTTTGTTCGAGCATGATCTTTTCCGAAAAGCGGTTTTCACTTCTCGGGATCATGCCCCAGCACGGAAAGGGCTGGCCGCAGCTTCTGGCCTGTCCGTTCCAGTATCTTGCGCGCCGCATCGGCGCTGTCGGCGCCGGCGGCGAGCAGAATGGCTGTCTTGACCGCGCCGCCGCTCTTTTCGAGCAGGCTGGCGGCCTCTTCCTGGCTGCGGCCGCTGACGGCGGCGACGATGCGCGCCGCCCGGTCGCGCAGCTTCATGTTATCGGCCATGAGGTTGACCATGTAACCGTCATGGACATGGCCAAGATGAACGGCGGTCAGCGTCGACAGCATGTTGAGCGCGATCTTCTGCGCCGTTCCGGCGCCCATGCGGGTCGAGCCGGCGATCACTTCCGGCGGTGTCTCGAGCAGGATGGCGGTGTCGGCCTGCTGGAGCAGAGCCGAACCCCTGTTGTTGGCGATGCCGATGGTGGCGGCTCCCCGGCGCCGCGCCTCCTCGATGGCGCCCACCGCATAGGGCGTCGTGCCGCTGGCGGAGAGGGCGATCAGGCAATCGCCCACGCCGACACCCGCATTGGCAACCGCCGTCGTGGCCTCCTCGGCGTCGTCCTCGGGCCCGCCGGCCAGTGTCCTCAAGGCGTCGTTGCCGCCGGCGATCAGGATGGCGACGCGGTCGCGCTGGATGCCGAACGTGCCCGGCAATTCCAGCGCATCGGCCAGCGCCATCAGGCCGGAGCTGCCGGCCGCGGCATAGGCAAGCTTGCCGCCGCCGCTCAGGCGGCCGGCAATGATCTCGGCTGCCCTGGCGATGGAGGGAATGGCGTTGCGGACCGCTTTGGCGGCCTCGACCTGCGCATCGGCCAGCGAAGCAAGGATGACTTCGGGAGCCTGGATATCCAGCCCCTCGGCATTCCCATGCAGCGCTTCGGTGCGCGTTTCGGCCATCCCAGTTCCTCCGATCCACAAAACAATACCAAAAAAATACCACTTGTCCACATGCATTAACGAATTCGCAGTCAGGAAATCGCTAAGCCGACGAATTGCGGAAGCTTTTCAATAAAATACGGCTTAATCTTTTTGAAACGGAAATTAACTCTTGGCTATTGGTATTTTATTGGTATTATCCTGCCGGAGGAGAAATCGCGTGAAATTCGTGCTCGGTATCGATGGCGGCGGCACCAGCTGCAGGGCCGCACTGGCAACGGCGGACGGCGCTGTTGTCGGCCGCGCCAAAAGCGGCGCCGCCAACATCCGCACCGATCTCACCGGCGCCCGCTCGAACATCGTCGATGCGGCGCGGCAGGCTTTCATCGCCGCCGGGCAAGATCCGGACCTGATCCCGCAAACACCCGCCATCCTCGGCCTTGCCGGCGCCAATGTCGGCACTTACCGGCAGCAGCTCGAGGCGATCCTGCCGTTCAGCACCAGCCGCGTGGAGACCGATGCGGAGATCGCGCTCGAAGGCGCGGTCGGTTCCGGTGACGGCGCGATGGCGATCCTGGGCACCGGCACCGCCTATATGGCGCGCAGGGATGGCAAATCGCGCGCCATCGGCGGCTGGGGATTCCAGGTCGGCGACCAGGGCAGCGGCGCCCGCATCGGCCGCGACCTGCTGGAGCAGACCCTGCTCGCGCATGATGGCGTGCGCCAGGCCTCGCCGCTGACCGACAGCATGATGGCCGTTTTCCGCAACAATCCCGAGGACGTCGTCGAGTTCACCACCAACGCCAAGCCCGGCGATTTTGGCGGCTTCGCGCCGAAAGTGTTCGAGCACGCGCAAAAAGGCGACATTGTCGCCAACTGGATCCTCGACAAGGCGGTCGCCGATGTCGAGGCCTCGCTTGGCGCGCTCGACCTCGCCGCCGGAGCACCGCTCTGCCTGCTCGGCGGGCTGGCGCCGCTCTATGCGCCGCGCCTGTCGGCGCGCTACCGCGCCCTGCTGAAGGAACCGCTCGACGATGCGCTAGGCGGTGCCGTGCAGATGGCGGCACGCCTTTTCGCTGGGCGCGCGGAGGCTGCGCGATGAGCGATGCCGCCGACCAGATCTTCGCCACGCTCAAACAATCCTCGCAAAGCGGCGCGCCGCTTTACCTGCAGCTCAGGAAAAGCATCGAGGACGCCGTCAATCGCGGCCTGATCGGCCCGGGCGACGCGCTGCCTTCCGAGCGCGACATCGCCACCAAGGCCGACATTTCGCGCGTCACCGTGCGCAAGGCGGTGCAAGATCTGGTCAAGGGTGGCATATTGGTGCAGCGCCATGGCTCGGGCACCTTCGTGGCGCCGCGCATGGAGCGCGTCGAGCAGTCGCTGTCGCGGCTGACCTCCTTCACCGAAGACATGGCGCGGCGCGGCATGGCGGTGCGCTCGGCCTGGCTCGACCGTGGCCTTTACGCGCCCTCGCCCGACGAGATGATGGTGCTTGGCCTGTCGTCGAGCGAACTGGTGGCGCGCGTGGCGCGCCTGCGCATCGCCAACGACACGCCGCTGGCGATCGAACGCGCTTCGCTGTCGGCCAGCGTGCTGCCGGACCCGGCTGGAATTGGCTCCTCGCTCTACGCGGCGCTGGAATTGACCGGCAACAGGCCGGTGCGCGCGGTGCAGCGCATCTCCGCCGCCAATCTCGGCGAGGGCGATGCGCGCCTGCTCGAAGTGCCGCCGGGCATTGCCGGCCTGCATATCGAGCGTATTTCCTACCTGGCGAGCGGCAAGGTGATCGAGTTCACCCGCTCCATCTACCGGGGCGACGCCTATGATTTCGTCGCCGAACTGCGGCTGACAGGGCCGAGCGAAGAGGGCCGATCATGATCGCCAACACCACGCATATGCAGCGCGAGATCGAGGAGATCCCGCAAGCCGTCGCCCGCCTGCTCGACGGCTCCGGTGCCGTGCTGGCCGAAGCAGGGCGCGGTATCAAGGAGCGCGACCCGCATTTCGTCGTCACCGTGGCGCGAGGCTCGTCCGATCATGCCGCCACCTTCATGAAATATGCCGTCGAATTGACCGCGGGCCTTGCCGTCGCCTCGGTCGGACCGTCGATCGCCTCGATCTATGGCCGCAAGCTCCGG
Organism: Mesorhizobium sp. B2-5-7; assembly: GCF_006440875.1. Lineage (NCBI taxonomy): Bacteria > Pseudomonadati > Pseudomonadota > Alphaproteobacteria > Hyphomicrobiales > Phyllobacteriaceae > Mesorhizobium > Mesorhizobium sp. B2-5-7. The sequence goes on from NZ_VFUO01000003.1 coordinate 572,669, forward strand.
CTTGACGGCTCGGCCTGCCTGGCGATCTCGCAGTCGGGCAAGAGCCCCGACATTGTCGCGATGGCCGAAACCGCACGAGCCGGCGGCGCGCTGACCATTGCCGTCACCAACACCGCCGATTCGCCGCTCGCGCGCGCCTCGGACTATGCGATAGACATACTCGCCGGGCCGGAGCGCAGCGTCGCGGCAACCAAGACCTTCATCAATTCCGCCGTTGCCGGTCTTGCCCTGATGGCGCATTCGACCGGCGACGACGCGCTTCTCGCGGCCCTGGCCCGCCTGCCCGAGCATTTCGGCAAGGCGATCGCCTGCGACTGGATGAGCGTGCTGGCCGAGACGATCGAGAAGCAGAAGTCGCTGTTCATTCTCGGCCGCGGTCCGTCGGCGGCGATGGCAAACGAGGCGGCGCTGAAGTTCAAGGAGACCTGCGGCATTCATGCCGAGGCTTATAGCGCGGCCGAAGTCATGCATGGCCCGCTGGCGCTGATCGGCCCCGACTTTCCGGTGCTGGCGCTGGCCGCTCGCGACGCGTCCGAGCCCTCGGTCGCCGACGCCGCCGACAGCCTGGCGGCCAAGGGCGCGCCGGTTTTCGTCACCTCGGCGCTCGCCAACCGCGCCACGCGCCTGCCGCATGTCGCCACCGGTCACCCGCTGACCGATCCGCTGACGCTGATCGTCTCCTTCTACATGTTCGTCGAGGCCTTTGCCCGCCATCGCGGCCTCGATCCGGACGCGCCGCGCAACCTTCGCAAGGTGACGGAGACCGTATGAGCGACCGTTTTGCCCTGACCGGCGCCCGCATCTTCGACGGCGACGACTGGCACGAAGGCGCGGCCCTTGTCGTGCGCGACGGCCTCGTCGAAGCCATGCTGCCGCAAGGCGCGCTGCCCGGGGATATCCGTGCCGTCGACACCGGCGGCGGCATGCTGGTGCCGGGCTTCGTCGACATCCAGGTCAATGGCGGCGGCGGTGTGATGCTCAACGATCATCCCGATGTCGCCTCGATCGAGACCATCTGCCGTGCGCACGCGCCGTTCGGCACGACGGCGCTGCTGCCGACGCTGATCACCGACACGCCCGCAATCACGGCCGCCGCGATTGCCGCCGGCGAAGCGGCAGCGCTGCAAAAAGTGCCGGGTTTCCTCGGCCTGCACCTGGAAGGTCCGCATCTGTCGATTGCCCGCAAGGGTGCGCATGATCCGGCGCTGATCCGGCCGATGACGGACGCCGACCAGGCCATGCTGATCGCGGCGCGCCAGAAGCTGCCGGTGCTGCTCACCACGATCGCGCCGGAATCCGTCGATCCTGCCCGCGTCAAGGCCTTGGCCAAGGCCGGGATCATCGTCAGCCTCGGCCATTCCGACACTGGCCATGCCACGGCTAAAGCCTTTGCCGAGGCCGGCGCCAGCGTCGTCACGCACCTGTTCAACGCGATGAGCCAGATCGGCAACCGCGAGCCCGGGCTGGCGGGCGCCGCGATCGACATCGGCGCCTTGTCGGCGGGGCTGATCGCCGACGGCATCCATGTCCACCCCGCCACGATCAGGATCGCGCTCGACGCCAAACAGGGACCGGGCAGGATCGTGCTGGTCACCGACGCGATGGCGACGATCGGCACCGAGATGAGTTCGTTCACGCTCAACGGCCGCACCATCTACCGCAGGGATGGCAGCCTCAGGCTTGCCGACGGGACCCTGGCCGGTGCCGACCTCGACATGATCTCGGCCATCCGGTTCATGCACCGCACTGTCGGGCTCGAGCTTTCCGAAGTCTTGCGCATGGCCTCGCTCTACCCGGCCCAGGCGATCGGCCAGTCGCACCGGCTTGGCCGCTTCGCCAATGGCACGGCGGCCGACATCGTTGCGCTGTCGGACAATCTTGACATAGGAAGCGTCTGGATCGGCGGCGACAAGGTGTTCGAGGCTGCCGCTCCGCGCTGAGAGCGAGGCCATGCAGACAATCGATTGTGTCGTCGCCGGAGCAGGCGTCGTCGGGCTTGCCGTCGCCAGGGCACTTGCCTTGTCGAGCCGCGAGGTGGTGGTGATCGAAAAGGCCGACGCGATCGGCACCGTCACCAGCTCGCGCAATTCCGAAGTCATCCATGCCGGGCTCTATTATGCGCCCGGCAGCCTGAAGGCCCGGCTGTGCGTCGAAGGGCGCCGGCAGCTCTATGCATACTGCGCCGAACACACTGTCGGCCATCGCCGCGCCGGCAAGCTGATCGTCGCCAGCGAACCCGGCCAGACGGACGGGCTGCGGGCGATCGAGGCCAATGCGAAACGCTGCGGGGTCGACGATCTCGCGCTTTTGACACGCGCCGAGGCCGAAAGCCTGGAGCCGGCGCTGAGATGCGCCGGCGCGCTGCTGTCGCCATCGACGGGCATTGTCGACAGCCACGCGCTGATGCTTTCGCTGCGCGGTGACGCTGAAGCCGCAGGCGCGTCCTTCGCTTTCCTCACCGGCGTTGCCGGGGCGGCGATCGAAGCCGATGGGATTCGGATCGACACGCGCGACGCCAATGGCGAGACCTTTGCCGTGGAGGCCGGCGCTTTCGTCAATGCAGCCGGCCTGGATGCGCAGGCCGTGGCCAGTCGGATCGAGGGTTTCCCAAGGGATCTCATCCCCCGGCAGTGGCTGGCGCGTGGCAATTATTTCGCGCTTCCCGGGCGGTCGCCGTTTTCGCGGCTGATCTATCCGGTTCCGGTCGAAGGGGGCCTCGGCGTCCACCTGACGCTCGACCTCGCCGGCAATGCGCGCTTTGGCCCCGATGTCGAATGGATCGACAGCGTGGATTACACCGTCGACCCCGGCCGAAGCGCCGTCTTCTACGAGGCGATCCGCCGCTATTGGCCCGATCTCGCGGATGGCGCCCTGCAGCCGGCCTATGCCGGCATCCGGCCGAAGCTCTCGGGCCCCGGACAGCCAGCGGCGGACTTCGTGATTCAGGGACCGGCCGATCACGGCGTGGGCCGGATCGTCAATCTGTTCGGCATCGAGAGCCCCGGCCTGACGGCGAGCCTGGCCATCGCCGACCATGTCGCCGAACTGTTGTACCCGACCTGAGCCAGCGTTCGCGCGCGCCGGAGCGCGACATCTGCTTAGCCGGCTTTATTTGATACGTAGAGATCCTTGTAGCTGTCGCGCAAAAGGCTCTTCTGCACCTTGCCCATCGTGTTGCGCGGCAGGTCGTCGACGAAGATCACCCGTTTGGGATGCTTGTACTTTGCCATGCGGCCGGTGATGGCGTCGAGAATCTCGGCCGCGCTGATCCGCGACGCGGGCGAGCGTACGACGACCGCGGTGACGCCTTCGCCGAAGTCCGGATGGGCAAGGCCGATGACGGCGCTTTCCAGGACGCCGTCGAGCGCGTCGATCTCGCTTTCGAGCTCCTTCGGATAGACGTTGTAGCCGCCTGAGATGATCAGGTCCTTGCCGCGACCGACAATGTGGACGTAGCCGTCGGCGTCGATCATGCCGAGGTCGCCGGTGATGAAGAAGCCGTCGGCGCGGAATTCCGCCTTGGTCTTTTCCGGCATGCGCCAGTAGCCGCCGAACACGTTCGGACCCTTGACCTCGATCATGCCGACCTCGCCCTGGGCGAGCGGCTTGCCGGAATCGGGATCGGCGATGCGCAGCGACACGCCGGGCAAGGGAAGGCCGACCGTGCCGGCGCGCCGCTCGCCCTCATAGGGATTGGAGGTGTTCATGTTGGTCTCGGTCATGCCATAGCGCTCGAGGATGGCGTGGCCGGTGCGCTCACGCCAGGCCTTGTGCGTTTCGGCCAGCAGCGGCGCCGAACCAGACACGAACAGCCGGATGTTTTTCGCCGCCTCGCGATCCAGCCCGTCCTGCTGCAGCAGCCTGGTGTAGAAGGTCGGCACGCCCATCAGCGCGGTGGCGCGCGGCAGCAGCGAGACGATGCGGCCCGCGTCGAATTTCTGCTCGAACAGCATCGAGGCGCCGGCCATCAGGGTGACGTTGGTGGCGACGAACAGGCCGTGCGTGTGGAAAACCGGCAGTGCGTGGATCAGCACGTCATCCCTGGTGAAACGCCATTGCTCGACCAGCACCCGTGCGTTCGAGGCGAGATTCTCGTGGCTGAGCATGGCGCCTTTCGAACGGCCGGTCGTTCCCGACGTGTAGAGGATCGCCGCAAGGTCGTCCGCGCCGCGCTCCACATCGTGGAACTCGGAAGACTGACGCGATGCCTGGTCCGCGAGGGATCCCTGGCCACCGCGGTCGAGCGTGACCACGACGGCACCGGACGGCTCGACCATCCCACGGATGTCCGCCGACCGTGCCGGATCGCAGACGATCACCCGAGGTGCGGCATCCCCAAAGAAATAGCCGAGCTCGGCCAGCGTATAGGCGGTGTTGAGCGGCAGGAAGACGGCGCCGGCGCGCACGCAGGCGAGATAGAGCAAAACCATCTCCGGGCTCTTCTCGACCTGCACGGCAACCCGGTCGCCGGGCGCGACATCCATTTGCAGGAGCGCATGCGCAAGCTGCGCCGACCGTGCCAGCATGTCGCCATAGGTGAGCGAGCGTCCATCATCGGTTTCCATCAACAGACGCCCAGGCGCCGGCATCCGGGACCGGAACGCATCGAACAGATGATTGCTCATGAAATCTTCCCAGGTGGCGCCGGCCGCGATCTTGGGCGGCACGCGACGAAGAGTTCGCGTTTCCCAGCCCTGCCGTCAAGGCCGCAGCCGGCTGCCCGGCGTCCACCGAAAAGATTCGAGGGATGGGACGGCAGAGAGCGCCGACCAAACAGCCGTCAACGCTGGGCGCGCTTACCCGGACCGGCGGGTGCCTCGCCTTGCCTGAAGCGTTCCATGCACATGGCGGCGGTCAGCTGGTAGTGATCGATCAGGGCCTGGACGGCACCATCCGCATTGCCGTCCAGCGCATTTTCAGCAATCAGCCGGTGTTCGGCGAAATCGTCGCGCTGGATGCTCTCCCCGTCATTGGCCATTTGCCTGTAGCGGTAGGCGTGATCGGAAAGCTGGTCGCAGAAACCAACCAGCCAGTGCGACCGGCACGCCGAGATCAGCACCCGATGGAAAGTGCGATGCACTTTCTCCCACTCCGGATTGAGCGACGAGCTACTTTGCGGTGAAAGCCGTGAGGCCCGCCCCAGGCGATGCAGCGCCAGCACCAATTGTTCTTCCCATTCGGCGGTGCGGTGGGCAATGGATTCGCGCAGCGCCCGCTCCTCGAGCCAGCAGCGCGTGCGCGTCAGTTCCTCGAGTTCCGTCGCGCTGACCGGCATGATGAAAAAGCCACGCTGGTCATGGCGGCCAAGGAGACCTTCGGAGGCAAGGCGATTGAGGGCTTCACGAACCGGAGAGGCACCGGCGCCATACTTGGAAACGACCCACTCGACGCGCAGCTTGCTTTCGGTTTCAAGAGCGCCGCTGAGAAGATCATCACGCAATTGGTGATAGACCGTGCTGGCAAGCGTGCTCTTGGCTCCTGTGCCGTCGTCGTTCAGATTGGCAGCTCCGTATGTCAAAAGCGACTCCTTGTCCCCTTACTGTCGTCTTGGGCAATTCGAGTCCGAGATTCTCTCTCCGTACGCGTACCATATAGCGTGACGCTTCCGGCACTCAAGCAGAAGATCGCGCTATTGTACTTTAGGACAATGGAATATACCCAATCCGCGGGGCCGATCGCGAGAATTCGAATATTTCTACAACCAGCAGAAGTTTAACGTGTTTTGTATGCACGCAGGATCATCTGTTTCTTGTGCTCCCATGCGAGCATCTTTTCTGTCGCGCGCAAAGACAGCGGACGACTGCCCGAATCAGATCGTCGCGCAACCTGATTCGGATGTACAACGACGCCGATCCGTAGCAATTGGTGTCGGAATGACCGCGCTGTGTCAGCCGGCGGCCTTGTCGGCCGCCGCCCTGATCGCTTCGATATTGACGCGGTAGGCCTCGACACTGCCACCCCTGAAGATGGCAGCACCGGCCACCAGCACGTCGGCGCCGGCAGCGGTGACCAAGGGGGCGGTTTCCGGCGAGACGCCTCCGTCGATCTCGATGCGGATCGGCCGGTCACCGATCAGCGCCTTGATCCTTCTCACCTTGTCGACCATCGCCGGGATGAAAGCCTGCCCGCCGAAACCCGGATTGACGGTCATGATCAGGATCAGGTCGAGCCGGTCGAGCACATATTCGATCGCCGTTTCCGGCGTCGCCGGATTGAGCGAGACGCCCGCCTTCTTGCCGAGGTTCCTGATTGTCTGCAGCGAGCGGTCGAGATGCGGCCCGGCCTCGGCATGCACCGTCATGCCGTCGCAGCCGGCTTCGGCAAAGGCGGCGAGGTAGGGATCGGCTGGCGCGATCATCAGGTGGCAGTCGAAAAAGGCCTTGGTGCGATTGCGGATCGCCTTGATGACAGGCGGGCCGAAGGTGATGTTTGGCACGAAATGCCCATCCATCACGTCGAGATGGATCCAGTCAGCACCGGCCGCCGCCACCGCCTCGACCTCGTCACCGAGCTTCGAGAAATCCGATGCCAGCACCGACGGTGCGATCAAGGTTTTTTTGCTCATCTCGCGGCCTTTCCGGGCGCCCTTTTGATACGATCGCTGCGTACCGACTGCCTAAAGCGCTCCCGCGGACTTGTCGAGGGCGCCAGTACAGCGGTTCCACAGGCAGGGGTAACGTCGCGGCGTTCCCTATCCTGTCGCCGCCAACCTCCGCCTGCCTGGATCATGAAGAAAGACCCGCCGGATTGCTCCAGCGGGTCTTCGTTTGGCGTCGCGCGGGTGCCTATTGCTGCTGAAGCTTCAGCACCCTGTTTGGCACCGGGTCCTGCTGCTGGTCGATCGGCTGCCTGCGCCGCGGCAGCAATTGCAGCAACTGGCCCGGATCGATTTCCAGCGATGGCTGCCCGCGCATCGGCCGGCAGTTCGGATACCGCCCGACCATGCCTTCCGGACAGTGCCGCGTGAAGATCGGCTGGCACTGGCCGTTGACCATCTGCGAGCCCGGCGCGCATTCGCTCTCTTGCCTGGGCTTGCGGCATGCGCCGTCGATCACCTCGGTCCCACGCGGGCAGACGCATTCGCCGCGCTTGTTGTGGACCTGGCCGCGTATGTCGCACTGCTCCAACTGCGGCTGCTTGCGCCGACAGGCATTGCCTTGCACCTCGGTACCCCTCGGGCAAACGCAATTGCCGTCGGAGTCATGGACCTGGCCACGGATGGTGCATTGGTCAGGCTTCGGCCTGATCGGCCGGCAGGCCCGGTCTCGCATCTCTGTGCCTTGCGGGCAGACGCAGTCCCCGTCCGCATTGTGGACCTGGCCACGGATGGTGCACTGCTCGGGCTTCGGCCGGACCGGACGGCAGGCGCCATTGCGCATCTCGGTGCCTTGCGGGCAGACGCAATCGCCATCGGCATTGCGGACCTGGCCAGGAATGCGGCACTGCTGCGGCTTTGGCCGGATCTGGCGGCAGGCCCGGTCTCGCACCTCGGTGCCTTGCGGGCAGACACAGTCCCCGTCCGCATTGTGGAACTGACCACGGATGGTGCACTGCTCGGGCTTGTCGGTCCCGACGCATTTTCCGTTCTCCAGCTCCGTGCCGCGCGGGCAGACGCAACGTCCGTCCTCGGTGCGGATCTGGCCTTCGAGCAGCACGCAGCGCGGCGGAGGTGGCAGCGGCAGAAGGTTGGTGCATTGCCCGTTGCGGAAGGTGGTGCCTTCCGGGCAGACGCAGCGGCCGGCATCGTTCATGACGAAGCCCGGCGAGCACTGGTTCTTTACCTCATGCGTGATGATGAAGGGATGGCACGCATAGGCCCTGCCGCGATCGCCCTGCACGTTGGTCGCGTCGTTGGACAGCACGTCGCCGCCGCCCTGCACCCGTGTGTCGGGAGAGAGCACCCCAACGCAGTTCCGGCCGTTGACGTTGCCCTGCAGGTTGGCAAGACGCCCATCGTCGGGGATGACCACGGTCACACGGTGCGAGCGGCTTTCGCCGGCGCCGAGCGTCAGGTTGGCGATGCAGGAGGCCGGCAAGGTCGTCGGTTCCGGCGAACAGCCGAAGGGCGGCTCGATCGAAGTGATCGCGACGCCTTCCAGCCGGCCAAGCCCATCGACGCCGATCGCGTCGCCGATGCGGACCGGGCCCGAGAAGGGGCTCGTTCCGTCATTGGTGATGGTGATGTCGAACGAGCAGGGCTGGCCCAGCCTGCATTCGCGGTCGCCGGTCTTCTCGACACGGATGGTCGAGGAGCCGCCGCCCCTGGCGCAGGCTTGGCCGATCGGATAGACGACGTCGTCGCCCTGCGCCGGCCCATAGGAGCCGCGCGCGCAGTTCTCGAATTCGCCATTGGCCGAAACCGTCACGTCGAAGTGCCTGGAGATTCCGGGCGTCATGACGGCGCCTGGTATCTGGCACGACAACGCATTGGCCGGAACCGGTCCGCATGCCCATTCCGCGCCGTCAGGGGTTACGGTCTGGATCTGGACAGGCGCTCCGCCCGACACCAGCGTGGCGGCATCGTTGACCCGCACCGGACCGGTGGGGGCAGCCGTGCCGACATTGGCGACGGTGATGCGGCAGGACACCAGCGCCGCGCCGGCCAGCGAACCGTTGCACACCTTGGTGATGCGCAAGGTCGGCTGGCCGCTGTTGGGACGGCGGATGCGTTCCTTGGCGCAGGCCTTGTTGTTGGTGAGATCGACCTCACCGGGGATGGCCTTCACCTCGGCGCAGTTCTCGACCGTGTCGGACCGGTAGCCGGCCGGCATGACCGCCTTGACGAAGATCGGTGTCGAGGCGCCCGCGGGCAGCGAGATGCCGGCATTGTCGCAACGGAACTGGCCGGGGCCGTTGGGGCCGCATGTCCAGGGCGGGCTCGGGCCGAAGGTGGAGGACGCCGGCGCGCCGGCGGGGTAGTTGTCGATCACCGTCAGCGGCCCATTGTAGGTCGATGTGCCGTTGTTGATGATGTCGATGATGAAGGTGCAGACGCCGTCGGCGGTGCAGACTTCGGTGCGGGCACGCTTCTTGAGAATCAGGTCGACCTTCTTCTCGACCGGCGGCTGGCAATCCGGATTGCGGTCGCCGCGCCGGCAGATCGGGATCGACGCGCAGCCCCGGTCATTGGCCTGGCTGCCGAACAGCGGCTTGCCGCTGGCGCCGTAATTGTAGGTGGCGCAGTTGCGCAGCACGCTGCCTTGCCAGCCTCCGGCCGGCTTGAAGCCGAGCTTGAGGTCGACAAAGGCTCCCGGAGCGAGCGTGGTCACCGGGTAGGTGCACGTCATCGGGGTGGTTCCCGGCGCGCAGACCCAGGGCGAATTGGGCCCTGAACTCATCGTCGAGCCGGCCGGCAGCGTCACCTCGTCGAGCACGATCTTACCGTTGTAAGGCGCTGTGCCGACATTGGTGACCCGGATGGTGAAGTCGCAGCCGCCGCCCATCGTGCAGCGTGTGACGTCGGCATGCTTTTCAACCTTGAGGTCCGGTTCCTTATCCCTGGGTGGGCACCTCTGGTCACGCGGGATGACGATGTCGATGGTTTGCGTGCAGCACAGGCCCCAGCCCTCCTTCGGTCCGGCATAGGTCTCGATACCGGTGACGATGAGGTGGATGACGTCGCCGGGTGACGCGCCGACGATCTTCCAGTTGAGCACGCCGCCGCCCGCCGGCACCTTCTGGGTGTCGGGGATGATGCTGATGCCTGGCGAGGTCGTCGACACCTGCACCCATTTGCCGCCCATCTCGGGGCCGACAGGCATGTGGTAGATGAAGGCGCCGCCGCCGGGCACGCAGTCGACCGTGCCGCGTTCGACCTTGAAACACTCATGGTCGGTTGGAGGCGGAGGTTGCTTGTCGCATTTGGTGAGGTCGATCCGGATCGAGGTCTTTTCCCCGGTCGCGATGTTGCCGTCGTCCGGCTTGCCCGGATCCTGCGACGGGATGATGGTGCCCGTGCCGATGCCGCCGGTGACCTTGATCGTGCCCTGGTTGTCGACGTTGACCGGCGCTGGAAACGCGGCGTGGTCGATCTTGGCGGTGATGCGGAAGGTGATGACGCGTTCGTTCAGTGCGCCCGAGCCATCGAGATCGCTGGCGGAAATCCGGAAATCGGAAACCGTTGCCGTGTCGTTGGGGCCGGCCGAATTGCTGACGACAGCGCCCGGCAAGGCCCCACCCGATGCATCGGTGCCGTCGCCGGAGACGGTCACATTGACGATCGAAAGACCGTGCGGAAGCTGGTCCCTGAAGTCGAGCTTGGCTTTCTTCAGCGCCGCCTCGAGGGCCGGATTGGCAAGGCCTTGCGGATTGCCGCGCAGTCCGAAGGTCAAGGTATAGAAGACATAGTCGCAACTGCGCTGGCCACCGGTCTTGGTGAAGAACGGCACGACACGTCCGGATTCCGGGTTGATGATGCGCGGATTGTCGAGCTGCAGCGGCTGCACATCCTGGCTGGTGACAGCCTGGACGGCCTGGGCGGCGGATGCCGGCAGTGCGGGCGCAAGGGCGACCGCGATCCCGGCCGCCATCAGCCAGCGCGCGCCGCGCCTGGCGAGTGACAGGGGTTTCATGATCGTCTCCATGACGGTTTTTGGGGATTTGGCCGCGAGCGGGGATGGGGCAAGACTGTTCATCTTTGCCTCCTCAACGTTCGCAGCTGACGGCTGGGGTCCGGAGCGGCAAGGTCATCTTGCAGCAAGGGTAGTAGCCACCCTTGTCCTTGTCGGACTTCCTGTAGAAGCAGAGTCCAACATCCACTCTGTCGCCCGGATAGTGGCCGGTGATGTCGATCGTGTAAGGCTTGCCCGGCGCATGTGACATAGGTGAGGTCACCGCGACGCCTGGCGTCCTGGATTGGGCCTTGATCGAATCACCGCCGAAGCCGGCATGGTCATGGAGATAGAGATCGGCCTCGAGACCGCGCGGCGTGCAGTAATACTGCACGTTCTCGACATCGAGACAGGGAGGCAGATTGCCCGGCGGCGGGAAATCCGGCGGGTAGAAGGGGGGCTCATAACCGCCCGGTATTTCCTGATAATAGCCGGCACGGCCCTCGCAGGGATGCCAGACGGCGACGTCGCCGACATGGCCTTCCACTTCGGGATCCTCGAAATAGCCGTCGAAATCGACGAACCAGGAGCCGAAGGGCGGCACGTTGGCCGGCTTGACCAGCTCCTTGGGCGTGATCTGCACGCCGTGCACGGCAAGCGGCCCGCCCTCGGCGAGCTTTTCGGCGAACTCGGGGTTGTCGCGCAATTTGTCGCCTGTGTTGACCAAGGTCTGGGTGCAGACCGAGGTGTCGAGATTGCCGTCGGCATCGTAGCCATATTGCAGGTCGACGCCGCCGGCCGACTGCCTGTTGCCTTGCGGGAAGCCGACGGCATATTCCTGCGGCGCTTCCACCCAGACCGATTCCGTCGAGGGATCGTCGGGATTTTCCCTGAAGTAGCGGATGACCTCGCCCTTGCCGGAATCGGCGAAGCGGCTGTAATCATAGCGGTTTTCGATCGGGCCGCGCTGGGCGAGATACATGAAGCCGCTGTTGTCGAAGGCGATGTCGGTGACGGCGTAGTCCTTGTCGGCCTTCACAGTCAATTCCCAGCGGGGATCGCCGGCGAAGGTGCCGTCGCGGGCAATGCCCACCGACCAGATTTCCGACTTTTCGCCAACCGAATAATAGAGCCGGCCGCCATGATAGGAGACGGCCCAGACGCGGCGCTCGTCCTCGGTGTAGCCCCAGCTGTCGGGGTCCTCGGTGTCGAAGGCCGCGCCCTGTACGTCCATCACCGCGCCATCGTCGGCGACCGGGGCCAGCCCATGCGCCGGCCGGCCGGCGACGCCATGGTCGAACGTGTCGACCAGTCTGCCGTCGGCGTCGATGCGATGGATCAGGCCGGTGTCGAGATCGGAGGCAAAGAACTGCCGGTGGACGGGATCGAAGGTGATATTGCCGATGCCGGGTCCGCTGTTGCTGTCGATGTCGGCGAATTTGGCGACCTGGCCGGTGATGCCGTCGATCTTCCAGATGGTGCCCGGCCCGCCGCCGTTTTCGGTGCCGAACTGGCCCTCCATGAAGGTGGCGCCCGCCGTGCCGCGGCGCTGCCGCTCCGGCCTGCCGTCCTTGTCTGCGTCCGGCGTGACGATCTCAATGCCATGCAGCGAGGTGGCGGCGGCATAGAGGTTGGGAACGCCAGACGGCACACCGTCGCGCACGCCGTCATCATAGGTGAGGCCGAACACCTCACCGATCTGGCCTGCTGTCACCTCGAAAGGCGGCGGCGTGAAAACGAGCTGGCCCGAAGCCGGACCACCCAGGTGTGAAACGTCGAAGACGCGCAAGGTGGCGCGCGAGATGTCGATGAAGGTCTCGTCGACCGGATCGACGCCGGGCGGCAGTCCCTCGTCGACATTGGGGATGACGGTGCCGGGAAAGCCGGTGACCGCCATCGAGCCTGGATAGATGATCTGGGTTTCCTGCGCTTGGGCGGCGGCGCCCAGCCACAGGCTGGCGGCAAGCGCCAGAGCCAGCAGGCCGCCGGCCTGCAATGCACCGCGCAAGCGGTTGTCGAACTCAAAAAAAGGCACGAACGCGCCGCGGATGCGAGACATGACACTACCCCCGTAGTCCAGGGGAGAGACGTCCGGACTTGCCGCGCAAATCAGGGCAAGGCGCGGTGGTCCGGCTCGTTCTTCCCTGATCGAATTGTCTGCTTTCCTCATAGTGACGATACGCCTGCTCCTGCGCAGGGTCAACGGAATCAGCGGGAAGCCCAGCGCATCGACCCCGTCCCGAAGGCGGTGGTCGCGCCGAGCTCCTGTTGGTCCCGGAGACCATGGAGTCTCTGGGTTGCTGGTCATGGGGGGCTGCCTTTCCGGGGCCGCACCATGCGGCACCTGGACATCAGTCGCGGGCCGGCGCGGAAAGGTTCATGGAAGCGTTGCGCAGAATGCTTGCGCGCGATGCCGCCTGTTCTTATATACGCGCCAAGCCGTGCGGCGCCGGAGAACCGGTGGGTGGACGGTATTTCTTGTGAACAGGGGCTTTCGTCGGAACGCCTTACCGGGTCCTGAGAGCCTGCTTAGCGGAGAGACTAGAAAAATGGCAAAAGTAATCGGTATCGATCTCGGCACCACCAACTCGTGCATCGCCATCATGGATGGCAAGGAGCCGAAGGTAATCGAGAATGCGGAAGGCGCGCGCACGACGCCTTCCATCGTCGCCATCTCGGGCGACGGCGAACGTCTCGTTGGCCAGCCGGCCAAGCGCCAGGCGGTCACCAATCCTGAAAACACCATCTTCGCGGTCAAGCGCCTGATCGGCCGCCGCTATGACGATCCGGTGACGGAGAAGGACAAGAAGCTTGTCCCCTACAAGATCGTCAAGGGCGACAATGGCGATGCCTGGGTCGAGGCCGGCGGCAAGAAGCAGTCGCCCTCGCAGATCTCGGCCATGATCCTGCAGAAGATGAAGGAAACGGCGGAGGCCTATCTCGGCGAGAAGGTCGAGAAGGCGGTCATCACCGTTCCGGCCTATTTCAACGACGCCCAGCGCCAGGCCACCAAGGACGCCGGCAAGATCGCCGGCCTGGAAGTGCTGCGCATCATCAACGAGCCGACAGCGGCAGCGCTCGCCTATGGCCTCGACAAGAAGGAAGGCAAGACCATTGCCGTCTACGACCTTGGCGGCGGCACCTTCGACATTTCGGTGCTCGAAATCGGCGACGGCGTGTTCGAGGTGAAGTCGACCAATGGCGACACGTTCCTCGGCGGCGAGGACTTCGACATGCGCCTGGTCGAGTATCTGGCGGCCGAGTTCAAGAAGGAACAGGGCATCGACCTGAAGAACGACAAGCTCGCCCTGCAGCGCCTCAAGGAGGCGGCCGAAAAGGCCAAGATCGAGCTGTCGTCGACGACGCAGACCGAAATCAACCTGCCCTTCATCACCGCCGACGCGACCGGACCGAAGCACCTGACGCTCAAGCTTACGCGCGCCAAGTTCGAAAGCCTGGTCGAAGACCTCGTCCAGCGCACCATCGAGCCCTGCAAGGCGGCGCTCAAGGATGCCGGCTTGAAGGCTGGCGAGATCGACGAAGTGGTCCTGGTCGGCGGCATGACCCGCATGCCCAAGATCCAGGAGATCGTGAAGCAGTTCTTCGGCAAGGAGCCGCACAAGGGCGTCAACCCGGATGAGGTCGTCGCACTCGGTGCCGCCATCCAGGCCGGCGTGCTGCAGGGCGACGTCAAGGACGTGCTGTTGCTCGACGTGACGCCGCTGTCGCTCGGCATCGAGACGCTGGGCGGCGTGTTCACCCGGCTGATCGAGCGCAACACGACGATCCCGACCAAGAAGAGCCAGGTGTTCTCGACGGCCGAAGACAGCCAGTCCGCCGTGACCATCCGCGTCTTCCAGGGCGAGCGTGAAATGGCCGCCGACAACAAGGCGCTCGGCCAGTTCGACTTGGTCGGCATTCCGCCGGCGCCGCGCGGCGTGCCGCAGATCGAGGTCACGTTCGACATCGACGCCAACGGCATCGTCAACGTCTCGGCCAAGGACAAGGGCACCGGCAAGGAGCACCAGATCCGCATCCAGGCTTCGGGTGGACTTTCCGACGCCGACATCGAGAAGATGGTCAAGGATGCCGAGGCCAATGCCGATACCGACAAGAAGCGTCGCGCCGTGGTCGAGGCCCGCAATCAGGCCGAAGCGCTGGTGCATTCGTCGGAGAAGTCGCTGAAGGAATATGGCGACAAGGTCTCGGAGACCGAGCGCACGGCGATTTCGGACGCGATCGCGGCGCTGAAGGCCGCTGCCGAGGGCGATGATCCGGCCGACATCGAGGCCAAGAGCCAGGTGCTTGCCGAAGCTTCCATGAAGCTTGGCCAGGCCATGTACGAGGCCTCGCAGAAGGAAGCGGCGGAAGCCGACGCCAAGGCGGATGCCGCCAAGGACTCTGACGTGGTCGACGCCGATTTCGAAGAAATCGACGAAGACGACGACAAGAAGAAGTCGGCCTGAGCGGCTTGACGACAAGATAATGCGAAAAGCCCGGCGCAAGGCCGGGCTTTTTTGCAACCCTCGCTGAAAAAAGTGCGAGCACCGCCGAAAAAACCACTGAAAACCACGGACAAGTTCGCGCCGGCCCTAGCATACGGGCAGCACCGCTCCTAAATCGAAACAACGTGCCGGCAACCGACGCAACATTGCATCAAGACGTTGAATATCCGGACTGCGGGAAAAAATGAAAGCTGATTTCTACGAAACGCTGGGCGTGCAGAAGGGCGCCGACGAGAAGGAGCTCAAGAGCGCTTTTCGCAAGCTGGCCATGCAATTCCATCCCGACCGCAACCCCGGCGATCATTCCTGCGAGCACAAGTTCAAGGAAATCAACGAAGCCTACGAGACGCTGAAGGACCCGCAGAAGCGCGCGGTCTATGACCGTTTCGGCCACGCCGCCTTCGAGCAGGGTGGGATGAATGGCGCGCAGGGCTTTGGCGCCGGCGGCTTCGCCGACATCTTCGAGGACATTTTCGGCGACATGATGGGCGGCCGCCAGCGCCGCTCTTCCGGTGGCCGCGAGCGCGGCGCCGACCTGCGCTACAACATGGAAATTTCGCTGGAGGAAGCCTTCGCGGGAAAGACCGCGCAAATCCGCGTGCCGGCTTCGATCTCCTGCACCGAATGCTCTGGCAGCGGCGCCAAGCCGGGCACCCAGCCGGTCACCTGCTCGATGTGCAACGGCCACGGCAAGGTGCGCGCCACGCAAGGGTTTTTCTCGATCGAGCGGACCTGCCCGCAATGCCAGGGCCGTGGCCAGACAATCAAGGATCCCTGCCCGAAATGCGCCGGCCAGGGCCGTGTCACCGAGGAGCGTTCGCTGTCGGTCAACATCCCGGCCGGCATCGAGGACGGTACCCGCATCCGCTTGGCCAATGAGGGTGAGGCCGGGCTGCGCGGCGGGCCATCGGGCGACCTCTATATCTTTCTGGCGGTCAAGCCGCACGAATTCTTCCAGCGCGACGGCGCCGATCTTTATTGCAAGGTGCCGATCTCGATGACCACTGCTGCCCTTGGCGGCTCCTTCGAGGTGACGACGCTCGACGGCACGCAGACCAAGGTGAAGGTGACCGAAGGTACGCAGAACGGACGCCAGTTCAGGCTCAAGGGCAAGGGCATGCCGGTGCTGCGCCAGCCCAATGTCGGCGACCTCTACATCCAGACCGCGGTCGAGACGCCGCAGAACCTGTCGCGCCGCCAGCGCGAATTGCTGGAAGAGTTCGAACAGCTTTCCTCGCAGGACAATTCGCCCCAATCGAGCGGCTTTTTCGCCCGCATGAAGGACTTTTTCGAGTCTTTCGGCGAGCGTTGAGACGCGACGAAAACTATCTTATCCACGCCATTGGCAAGGCCGCGCCTTGCCTTGCGTCATCCAGATGTTAAGTAGTTTCAAGGGGCGCGCTGAGGAGAGCTTGCATGGCACGTGGTCACGGACTGCGGAAGGCGTTTGCCGAGAAGTTCGACGATGAACTCAAATTCTTCAAGGGCTGGATCGACAAGCCGAAGACGGTCGGCTCGATCGTTCCGACCAGCTCGATCACCGCGCGCAAGATGGCCTCGATCGTCAATCCCAAGTCCGGCCTGCCGGTGCTCGAGGTCGGCCCCGGCACCGGTGTCATCACCCGCGCCATCCTCGCCCAGGGCGTGCGGCCCGAAAACCTCTACGCGATCGAATATTCCACCGATTTCGTGCGCCACCTGCGCCAGCTCTACCCCGGCGTCAACGTCATCGAGGGCGATGCCTTCAACCTCAACGCCACGCTTGGCGAGAGGAGCGGGATGATCTTCGACAGCGTCGTTTCCGGCGTGCCGCTGCTCAATTTCCCGGTCGCCCAGCGCATCGCCTATATCGAGAGCCTGCTCGACCGCATTCCGGTCGGACGGCCGATCGTGCAGCTGACCTATGGTCCGATGTCGCCGATCCCGGCCGGCCGCGGCGACTACACGGTGAAGCATTTCGACTTCATCTTCCGCAACATCCCGCCGACGCAGCTGTGGATCTACCGGCGCGAGGCGCATTAGAAGAGAAGGCAGTAAGGGAGTAGGGGGAAAAGATCGGCCAGGGAAACGTTTCTACTGCCCTACTGCCCTACTGCCCTACTGCCTTTCCCCCATCCAGCCGTTGATTTGATCGAACCTTGGCTGTACGTGTCCCAGAACAAGGGTGGCCAATGGCAGTGATCCCGAAAATCCTCGTCTTCGCCGGCTCGGTGCGCGGCGGCGCCTATAGCGGCAGGACCGCCGACGTGGCGCAGAAGGAACTTGCGGTGCAAGGTGCCGAGGTGACCCGTATTTCGCTTGCCGATTACCCCTTGCCGATCCTCGACGAGGACCTGGAAAAGGAAAACGGCGTTCCGGAAAACGCCCAGAGGCTGGCGCGGCTGATATCAGCCCATGACGGGCTGCTGATCGCGACGCCGGAATATAACGGTTCGATCCCGCCGCTGCTCAAGAACACGATCGACTGGGTGAGCCGGGTGCGACGGGATGGCGGCCGGTCGGTCAGGCCGCTTGCCGGCAAGGTCGCCGGCCTCTGCTCGTCCTCCAACGGGCACTTCGCCGGCATCCGCTGCATCAACCATCTGCGTGCCGTGCTGGTGCGCTGCCAGATGGAAGTGGTGACACCGGAATGCTCGGTGCCGGAGGGTGGCGACGCCTTCGACGTGGACGGCCATTTCCGTGACGAAAGACTGCACAAATCGATGGAGCACCTATGCCGCACGCTGATCGAAACCTCGCGCATGCTGTCGACCAGGGTCGAGGCGTGACCGCCGCACCCCTGCAGCCTCATTCCATGCAGGAGCGATTGATCGTCGGCCTCGACGTGCCGACCGTGAAGGAGGCCGAGCGAGCGGTGCGCGAGCTCGACGGCGTCGTCTCCCTTTACAAGATCGGCTATCAGCTGGCTTTTGCCGGCGGGCTCGACTTTGCCAGGGAGCTGGCCAGCGGCGGAACGAAAATCTTCCTCGACATGAAGCTGCTCGACATCGACCACACAGTGGCCAAGGGCGTCGAGAACATCGTCAGGATGGGCATGACCATGCTGACCATCCACGCCTATCCCAAGGCGATGCAGGCGGCGGTGGAGGCGGCGCGCGGCAGCGAGCTTTGCCTGCTCGCCGTCAGCGTGCTGACCTCGATGGACGAGCAGGACATGATCGACGTTGGCTATGAATATGACCCGCACACGCTGGTGCTGCGGCGGTCCGAACAGGCGCTCCATGCCGGCATGGGCGGCATCGTCTGCTCGGCCGCGGAAGCCGAAGCGGTGCGCCGCATCGTCGGCCCTGACATGGCGGTGGTGACGCCGGGCATCCGGCCGCCCGGCAGCGACCATGGCGACCAGAAACGCGTGGTGACGCCGGCGCAAGCGGTCCGCAACGGCGCCAGCCATCTTGTGGTGGGCCGCCCGATCGTCGCGGCAAACGACCGCCGCGCGGCAGCGCAGGCGATCCTCGACGAAATGCGCTCCGCGTAGAATAAGGGAGAGAACAATGCCGAAGGGATACTGGATCGCCCGCGTCGATGTGTACGATGCCGAAGGCTACAAGGCGTATATCGCCGCTTCGAAGCTCGCCTTCGACCGTTTTGGCGCGAAATTCCTGGCGCGCGGCGGAGCCCATGAGCTGGCCGAAGGGGCTGGCCGCGCCCGCAACGTGATCATCGAATTCGAATCGCTTGCGATCGCGCATGACTGCTACCACTCGCCGGAATATCAGCGCGCGGTGGCCATCCGCCAGAAGGTCGCCGACGGCGAGATCGTGCTTGTCGAAGGGATTTAGATCCGCGCGGAAAGCCGAGTGGCTGCCGTCTCGGCCATGGCGTCGGCAAGGCTCAGCCCCCATTGCCGGCGGCAATAGTCGCGAAAATCGAAGCAAGGCAGGCCAGGACAGACCTCGAACTCGATGAGGTGAGCCGTGTCGTCGGCCTCCACCCTGAGATCGATGGAAAACACATCGCGCAGGCCGAGCCCGGTGATGAGCCGTTCGGCGATCCCCCTGATCCTCGCATCGGCCACCGGCTGGCTGTCCGCGACCGCAGCGAGTTCGGGTTCGGCGTATTGCCCGGCAGCCTTCGCCGCCTCGCCGGTCTCGCCATAGAGCGCCAAACTGTCTTCCATGGTCTGGAAATCACCTCCCGACTCGACAAAGGCGACGCCGAGCGCTTCGACCCCGGTATCCGGCATCAGCCCAAGGAAGCTGGCGCGGACGTTGCGGCCGGCGACATAGGGCTGGACGACGACATCGTCGCGATAACAGGCGAAAACACGCCGGCTAAGCTCCAGCGCGTGAGCGAGATCGGTTACGCGCGAATCCGGCCAGATGCCGATCTTGGCGCCGAGGCGGTTGGGCTTGACGAACCAGCCGGCGGCGGAGGCCGGCGCCTCGACCAGCCATTCGCCATCCCGCGCGAGACCGGCCTGCGGCACCGGCAGGCCGAGCGCGCCAAGCACGGCGCCGGAGCGGAACTTGTCCTGGCAGAGCGCGAACAGCGAATCGTCGGCGCCGATGGTGTTGAAACCGCCGAGTCTTGCCAAAGCGGGTGCCGCGCCGCCACGGAAATAGGCGACGCCGTCGGTCAGCGTCCAGACCAGCGCGGTCCGTGGGTCCTCACCGTCGAGCACCTTGGCGGCATCGTCGAGCACCACCGGCGCAAAGGACAGGCCGCGCGCCTCGCAGGCGGCGGCCAGCGCAACGAATTCGAGAGCGAGATCGGTCGACTGCGCCAGATAGGACGAGATTTCGGCGGCACGCCGCGATGCATGACCACCGGCGAGCAAGCGGTCGAAACAAGCCTTTTCGGGCTCGTGGACAAGGATCAGTTTCGGCTTGTGCATTGGCATGATGTGGCGGGTTCCCGACGGTGCGATGACCTACCATCGCACGGCTCGCACAATCGGCTTTCGCGAAATCGACGCGCCCCGGGCGCCTGTGTGACAGCGCCAGGATTGCGACCGTAGCCCGGGTCCGCGTCCGGCAATGTCAGGCGATCAGCACGCGCGGTTCCAGGCGGCCATTGACAGGAATGTCGAGCAGGAAGGTCATGCCGCCCTGCAGGTCGAGCAGACGCTGCTTTTCGTTCTTGCCCGACCAGGCCGAGGTCACGGCCAGCCGATCGGCATTCCTGCCGACGAAGGCCGGGCAGGATGGCTGCGTCACCGGCATGGCGACCGTGCGGACGAGCTCGCCGTCCGGCCCATAGGCCTCGATGACGCTGCCACCCCAGACGGCGTTCCACAGGATGCCGTCGCGGTCGAGCACCGAACCGTCGATATAGCCCTTGGCCGAGCGGTGATCGACGAAGATCTTCGGCTCGCCGACGGGCAGGCCGGTCGCCGGATCGCAGGCAACGCGCATCAGCAATCCGGTCGAGGTGTCGGTGTAGTAAGCAAGCGCGCCGTCTGATGAAAAGCAGATCGAGTTCGAGACGGTGATATCCGAAAACAGGCGGCGCAGTTCGCCTTTGAAAAACCAGTAGATCGAGCCCGCGCCCTTCTCCTCGCCCTTGCCCATGGTACCGACCCACAAGGCACCGCAGGGATGGACGCGGGAATCGTTGGATCGGGTGACCGGGTTGTCGGCCTCGATGGCGGTGTGCAGCGTCATTCCGCCGGTGGCGACGTCGCGGACAAAAAGCCCGGTTTCGGTGGCGATCAGCTGTCGCTTGTCATCGATGATGGCGATCGCGCTTGCCATCTGGCCAAGCTCGTGGATTTTCAGCGCACCGCCGGCCAAGGGCTTTTCCAGGAGCTGGCTGTTGACGATGTCGAACCAGAACAGCGCATCCGTGCCGGGATCGTAACTTGGCCCTTCGCCGAGCTGGCAGACATGATCGGAAAAGACGGAAACGATCGGTTCACTCATCATCCTTCTCCGAATACCGCGTCCCAGGCAGCGACGGCTGCGTGGGCGCGCGCCGCCACATCGTCGACGCTCATGCCTGGCTTGAACAGGCTGGAGCCAAGCCCGAAGACCGTGACGCCAACAGCCTTGTAGCCGGCAAAGTCCTTCTCCGAAACGCCACCGACCGCGCCGACCAGCGTCTGCGCCGGCAGCACCGCCCGGATCGCGGAAATGCCCGATGCGCCGAGCACGCTGGCGGGGAAGAATTTCAGCGCCGAGGCGCCGAGCCGGATCGCCTGGAAAGCCTCGGTGGGGGTGAACACGCCGGGCATGGTGACCATGCCGTAATGCCCGGCGCGGCCCATCACCTCGGCATCGATGTTAGGGCTGACCAGCAGTCGCCCGCCGGCCGCGTGAAGACTGTCGACGTCGGCCGCCGTCAGCACCGTGCCGGCGCCGACCAAAGCTGTCTTCGGCAGCACTTGAACAAGCCTGGCGATCGACGAAAACGGCTGGGGCGAATTGAGCGGCACCTCGATAGCCTCGATGCCGGCATCGAACAATGCCTGGCCGATGGCGATCGCCTCGCTTGCCTTGAGACCGCGCAGGATGGCGACCAGGCCGCGCTTAAGTTTTGGAAAGGGTGCTGTCTCGGTCATATGGCGGCTCCACTTCTGGTAATCATGCCATTCTCCCGCGCGGCCTCGATGAGACCGGCGCGTACAGCCTCGTCCGCGTCGACTGTCCGCACACCAAGCCCGCCGAGGCCAAGGGCGGCCTGGTAGAGCCCGGCCAGCGCGCCCGAGGCAACCAGCACGACCGATGTCGCGCCGGCGCCATGCCGGCGCCGGGCAGACGCGATCTCGCCGCCGATCAGCAGGCCGGACAGGCAGGCGGCGGCATCATCGGCCTCGAGGTCCTGGAGCAGGCCGGCGGCGCGGATGGCAAACAGCCGAGAGGTGACATCGCCGCCATCGCCTAGCGCTGTTTCGCACCAGCGGCGGAAGAACGGATTGT
Organism: Mesorhizobium sp. B2-5-7; assembly: GCF_006440875.1. Taxonomy (NCBI): domain Bacteria; kingdom Pseudomonadati; phylum Pseudomonadota; class Alphaproteobacteria; order Hyphomicrobiales; family Phyllobacteriaceae; genus Mesorhizobium; species Mesorhizobium sp. B2-5-7. The sequence goes on from NZ_VFUO01000003.1 coordinate 594,584, forward strand.
CTGGAGCAACCGGGCTTGGATGTTCACCCAGCGAATGGCGCAGGATCGAGTGCGCGGCAAGCACGGAAAACAGCTCGCCCGTCGGCCAGGTGCCGAAGCCGGCGACGGCGCCGTCCTCCACCAGCACCCATTTCGAATGCGTGCCGGGCATGCAGACCAGTTCGCGGCCCCTGGCGGGCAGGCCGGCGCCGGCAAGCTGCGTCTCCTCGCCGCGCATGACATCGGGCGCGTCGGCCAGGCGCTGGGCAAGGCCGGGAATGATTCGGATGTCGCGCTTCTGCCCGGGCACCCTAGCGGCGCCGCCGAGAATGGCACCGAGCGGCGACGGAACGCCGACATAGGACGCCTCCAGCCAGCCCTGGCGGGAGCCGGCCATGCCGCAGATGATGACTGGCAATTCCTCCGGCGCGCCCATCGCTGCCAGATGGCCCTCCAGAACGTTGGCGAAGCCCTTTTCGCGCGCGGTGATCAGGCCATCGTCGCCGCGCCGCTCGGCAAGCACCTTGCCGCCGCCGTCGATCAGCCAGGCCCGAAGCCGGGTCGTGCCCCAATCGAGCGCCGCGACTGCCGGCACGCTGCTGGCAAACCCCGGGCTCACAGGAAACCTCCATCGACGATCAGCATCTGCGCGGTCAGCATGCGCGAGGCATCCGAGGCCAGGAACAGCACCGTGCCGACCATGTCGTCCGGCCGCATGACGTCCCTGATGCACTGCTTGGCGACATGGGCGGCAAGCGCCTGTTCAGTGACCCAGAGCTGCTTCTGCCGCTCGGTGATCACCCAGCCGGGCGCGATGGCATTGACGCGGATGCGGTCGGGCCCGAGCTTGCCGGCCAACCCCTTGGTGAGGCCGAGGATGCCGGCCTTGGCGGCGGTGTAGGCCGGCAGGTCAGGATGATTGATCAGATAGGACGTCGAGGTGAAATTGATGATTGAGCCGCCGCCGGCGCGCTTCATGCCCGGCGCCACCGCCTGCGCGGTGAAGAAATGCGGCCGCAGGTTGATCGCCTGGTTGTTGTCCCAGAACTCCACCGTCACGTCTTCGACGGCGTGGCGTTCGTCCCAGGCGGCGTTGTTGACCAGCACGGTGACGTCGCCATGCGCTTCGGCCGCCTTCGCGGCGGACGCCCGCAGTGCTTCGATATCGCGCAGATCGGTCCTGAGATAGAGCGGCCGACGGCCGAGCTCTTCCTCGATACGGTCGGCGAGTGCGATGCTGGGCTTGTCGGCGATGTCGATGAAGGCGACCTTGGCGCCCTGGCGCATGAACCCTTCGGTCAATGCCGCGCCGATGCCGGAGCCGCCGCCGGTGATCAGCACCGAAGCGCCTTCGAGGTCGGCAAAACGCGCCGATGGCATCATGATTTTTCGTCTCCCGGGTCAACCGGCGCGCATCCTAGCCAGACACGTCCGGCGGGCAAGGGCGAAAAGACCGATTTCGGGGCTTATGTCTGACAAAAAGGCGATCGCGCCCGCGCTCGACCCCGCCAGGCGGCATCGCCGCATCGCGGGCAGGGCCGAAACCTGCCGCTCAGATTGCCTTGGCGCGCAAGGCGCCACGGAAGGAATCACGGAGGTAGCCCAATGTCGCGTCGGCATCGGCCGGCTTGCCGAACAGATAGCCCTGCCCGCCGGCGCAACCGAACTGGACCAGGCGATCGGCCTGCGCCTCCTCTTCGATGCCTTCGGCGACCACGTCCATGCCAAGCCCTTCGCACATGGCGAGGATGGCGCGGATGATGTGTTCGGACGGCCGGTCGTCGAGAATGGAGGAGACGAAGGCGCGGTCGATCTTGAGCTTGTCGAAATGGAATTCGCGCAGGCGGCCGAGCGAGGACTGGCCGGTGCCGAAATCGTCGAGCGAGACACGGATGCCGACGCGGCGCAGATCCTCGACGATCTGCGCCGCCGAAGCCGGGTCGTTCATCAGGCCGGTTTCGGTGATCTCGATCTCCAGCCGGCGCGGATCGAAGCCGGTGCGGTCAAGGATCGCCAGTATGTGCAGGCCGGTGTTCTGGTCGACGAGCTGCGAGGGCGACAGGTTGAAGGACAGGAACAGGTCTTTCGGCCAGCTCCTGGCGGCCTCGGTGGCCTTGCGCAGCACGAGCTGCGACAACGGGCCGATGATGCCGCGCTCCTCGGCGATGGGGATGAAGACGGTCGGCGGCACCGCGCCGAGGTCGCGGTCTGTCCAGCGCGCCAGAGTCTCGAAGCCGATGGTGCGGCGCGTGGTGAGATCGACGATCGGCTGGAAATGCGGCTCCACCTCGCCGGCCGAGACGGCGCGGCGCAGCGCCTGCTCGATGCGGGTGACGCGCTTGGCGGCCTCCTCCATCTCGCGGGTGTAGACGACGACGCGGCCGCGGCCGGAACGCTTGGCATGGTAGAGCGCCGTTTCGGCCTTGTTGATGAGGATCTCGGTGGTCTCGTCGCCGGAATAGAACAATGAGCAGCCGACCGAGGCCGAGAGCCTGGCGGTGCGTTCGCCGACATCGTAGGGCGCCGACAGGATCTCGATCAGCATGCGGGATTTTTCCGCCGCCGCCTCCTCCGAGAACACCAGCGGGTAGAGGAAGGCGAATTCGTCGGCGCCGATGCGGCAGACCGTCGAATGGCCGTCCATCGAGGCGCGCAGCCGCATCGCCACCTGGATCAGGATGTCGTCGCCGGCCTTGTGGCCGAACAGGTCGTTGATCGGCTTGAAACCATCGAGGTCGAGAATGCCGACGGTGAAGGGTGCGGGATCGTCGGAACGGTCGCTGATCAGGCGGTCGACCTTGTCGAAGAAGCGGCGATGATTGCCAAGCCCGGTCAACGGATCGGTGAACGCCAGATCCGTGCTTTCCCTGTTTGCCTGACCGGTGCCAAACGGAGTTTGCATCGGTGTCCCTGTTCGTCCCTGCTTTTGTCGTCGGAATTTATTTTCCAGACTGGCAGCAAACCCTTTAGGAAACGTATCCCACGGACCGATTTTTGTGGCCGGAGCATGATCCCGAAAAGGGGTCCGGCTTTCGCCGCGAGCGGTGCCCAAACCGTAAGCCGGATAGCTTCGTGAAGCCGGCTACAAGATCCGTCAAGCGCTTGGATTTTCAGCCGTTTGGCTTGACGCGATACAGTTCCAAGGGTCTTCCCTTGGTCTCCGCCACCGGCTCCAGCCAGACCGGCACGTCCCCGCTCATCAACCTGGCCAGGAAACCGTCCGGTGCCCTGGCCATGAGCAGGCGGCTTTCCGCATTGCCACGGCAGAGTGCGACAAGGCCGACATGATGCCTTTCGACAACGGTTCTGGCATCGGCATCCGAGCCCAGCAAGGCATCAAGCGCGACCAGATTTCCGGCGACGTTGCGGTGGTAGAGTCCGGCCAGCACGCGGTGACCAGTAAAGGCCAGTATCGGCGAGCCAAGATTCGAGAGCGAAAGCACGGTTGTGGCCGGCATCCGGCTGAGCGCCGCGAACGATGCCTTGCCGAGGCAAGCCGTGTCTGCGGCATTGGCACCGGTGGCAGCCGCGTCGGTTTGGAAAGCACTCGACGCCGCCCCGGCAGCGCCTGCCCAGATTGCATTTACCGATATCAGCCAGGCCGCGGCCATCCTGAGTGCGGCGCTGTTGGACGGACTGGTTTGCGCACGCTGCCGCCAGCAGGCGATCCATGCCGCAAGCGGGATCACCGCGAAGGCGATGGAGAAGGTCGAGCCGCGAACTTCCCAGGCGCTGACCAGGAACGCCATAACCAGCAGCGAGCCGACAAGGCTGTCCTGCCGACGCCAGCCATGGCCGACGCGGAGCGCCATCAGGATGATGGCCACCAACGGCGTGGCAAACCGTGCCACCGCTCTGGCCGGATCATTGGTGACGATCTGGAACAGCGGCTGCGCCTCGTCGATATGGCTGAGCCACATCTCCTTCAGGCGCGGATCGAGGTTGGCATAGGGCGAGGCCAGGCATTGCGGGAATAGGAATACAACCACAGCCGCAAGGGCTAGCCCAAGCAGGCCGAGCGAGGCCAGGCGGCCGGCGACGGTGGCACTGGCGGCCTTCCACGAGGCGATGGCCGCCAGCCCCGCGCCGGCAAGTCCGGCGACGGCGAACTGCACAATCGAAAATGTGTCGCACTGTGCCTGGGTCCATGCGGATGCCGGGACGGTGGCGACGAAGACGAGAGCCGAAACAGCGGCGGCGCCCAGGCCAAAGTCCCTCGCGGTCAGCCTTTCCCGAGCACCATTGCCAAGGAACAGCAGCGCGACAGCGGCGCCAAGGGTTCCGGCGTAGGGAGCGCTTTCCATGCCGATGGCCACGCTCAGCGTGGCGCAGATGCCCGAAAGCAAGGCGGCCGGCCGCAGCAAGGGAGCCTCGAGCAGCAAGGCAAGGCTCGCCAGGATCAGCGTCAGCTGCACATTGTGATGATCCAGCGAACCTGGGGAGAAAATGCCGAGGTAGTAGAGCGCGGCGCCACCGACGACGGCGGCGGGCAGGACAGCGTGGCCGCCGGCGAAAGCGCGCGCGGCGCGGATGAGGAAGAAGACCGCCAGCCAGAACAGCAGGGCAGGCCAGGCCACCTGCACGATCTGTTCAGCCAGGGCGACGTTGCCCGTCAGGGCCGATACGGCAAGGACGCCAAGGGCCAGCGGCGCGTCGAGCAGCCGCGACCAATGCATGACGAAGCCGCCGTCCAGTCCCATCCTGTACTGGTGCAGGTCGAACCAGCCCTGGCCGGCCAGAAGATCGCGGACCTCGACCAGTTGCAGCAGGCTGTCATTGTCGCCCGCCGGGTTGGCCAGTTGCAGAAATCCGGTCACGGCATAGACCGTGAGCGGCACCAGGGCCGCGAGCAGCGCCGCCAGCATGTCCGCCCGCCAGGAGGGACGGGCGGTGTCCTTGGAAGGCATCGCGGCATGGCCAGCGGTCATTTTGCCGGGATAGCCGTGGCCGCGCGCCGGAAACACCCAAAGCCTCGAAACCAGATAACTGATGGTGCTTGTCACTACCGTCGTCAGCGCCGACATCGCGACGGGCGACAGGCCGAAACGCGTCACCGCCACCTGCGAGACGAGGCAGGCAAAAGCGGCGCATCCGGCTTGCAGGGCAAGATAGCGCGGGAACGCGACCTTGTGATCGTGTTCCGCACCGAACGTCCAGCCCCGCTGCGCTCGATAGGCAACGACGAACGCCGTCGCATAAGCGACGGCACTGCCGGCGAACGGCGGAACGCCCAGCGAAACCAGCAGCCACGAGAGCGCGAAAAACGATCCCGCCGCACCGATGCCCACCACCATGAAGCGGAACGGGCGCGCCTGGACAAGCGCCGGCAGCACGTCGGTCATTGCTGATCGCGTGCCGTCGCTTCCCGCGACAGCCCGGCCTTCAGCCGCTTGACAGGGATCTCCAGGACACCGAGCAGGAATGCCGAAAAGAAGACCTGGAACGAAATGACGATCAGGCTCAAGCCCAGCACGACGATGCGCGGAATTTCGGAATCGTTCAGCGGACCGAAGCCGAGATGGGCCCAGCGCATCACGGCATAGAGGAAGAACAGGAAGCCGGCGGCAAAGCAGATGCCGGCATTGGCGGCGAGACGGTCGGTGCTGATGGTCCTGGTCAGCCAGTCCGACCCGCGGCTTGGCGGCAGGATGCCGGTGATTTCGGCATAGTATCGCGAAATGGCACCGAAGGTGATGAGCTGGATGCCGGTGACGATCATGAAACAGGCGGCGACGAAGGTGTTGAGATCGAGCGAAAGATTGTCGACCACCCGCAAGGGGCCGAACACCAGCAGCGCCGCGAACAGCGTGCCGAGGCCGGAAAGCACAGCGCCTGGAATGAAGAACATCCAGCGCGGATTGTAGACCAGCAGGAATTTGAGGTGCCGCCAGCCGTCGCGCCAGGTCCTGAGATGCGGCGGCCGGCTGCGGCCGTCGGGCTTGAGCGTGGTCGGCACTTCCTCGATGCGCAGCCCGGCAAGCGCGCTGCGCACCACCATTTCGCTGGCGAATTCCATGCCGGTGGTCTGCAGGTCGAGCTTCCTGATGCTGTCGGCGTTGAAGCCGCGCAGGCCGCAGTGGAAGTCGCCGGTCTTGATGCGGAAGAACAGGCGGCCGACGAAGCTCAGCACCGGATTGCCGAGATAGCGATGCAGAGGCGGCATGGCGCCAGCCTCTATGCCGCCCTGGAAGCGGTTGCCCATGACCAGGTCGGCGCCGCCGCGCAGCCGGGTCACGAAAGCATCGAGCGCAGCGAAATCGTAGCTGTCATCGGCGTCGCCCATGATGATGAAGCGGCCCCTGGCGGCGGCGATGCCGCCCAGAAGCGCCGCGCCGTAGCCCTTCTGCGCGACCGGGACGATACGAGCACCGCCCTGCGCGGCGATCTCCCGCGAGCCGTCGGTGCTGCCATTGTCTGATATCAGCACCTCGCCCGCTATGCCGGATTGGTCGAGAAAGGCCTTGGCCTTGCCGATGCAGACGGCGAGCGTCTCGGCCTCGTTGAGGCACGGCATCAGGATGGTGAGTTCGAGCTGCTGGGTCGGGGCTGCGCGGACGGCAGTGAGCGCGTTCATGATCGTCGTTCCATCGGGTGCCCGGCGCTGCGTCAGGTCGGCCGGCTGCATTCGGAGCCTACCGTCGCACGGCAAGGCTTAAGAAAGCGATGATGTCAGTCCTCGTCTTGTCTGCAACCGACAGGCGCGCCTTGCTGATCCCAATGTTCAAAAGGTCGCGATTGGCAGAACGCGCCGCGACGCTTATATCGCTTGCGTCGACTATGCTGGGGACCTGCCATGAAGTTGAAAATCGCCGTCCAGATGGACCATGTCTCCACCGTGTCGATCGCCGGCGACACCTCGTTCGCCCTGTCGCTGGAGGCGCAGCGGCGCGGTCACCAGCTGTTCCACTACACGCCCGACCGGCTGTCGATGCGCGACGGCAAGGTGTTTGCCCGCGTCGAGGAGATGACGGTGCGCGACGAAAAGGGCAGCCACTATTCGCTGGGCGAAAAGGTGCGCACCGACTTGTCCGAAATGGACGTCGTCCTGCTGCGCCAGGACCCGCCCTTCGACATGAACTACATCACCACGACCCACATCCTCGAGCGCATCCATCCAAAGACGCTGGTCGTCAACGACCCGGCCTGGGTGCGCAACAGCCCGGAAAAGATTTTCGTCACCGAGTTCCCGGACCTGATGCCGGACACGCTGATCACCAAGGATCCGCTCGAAGTCGCCGCCTTCCGCAAGGAATTCGGCGACATCATCGTCAAGCCGCTCTACGGCAATGGCGGCGCCGGCATCTTCCACATGCTTGAAGCCGACCGCAATCTCGCCTCGCTGCTCGAAATGTTCGGCCAGATGTTTCGCGAGCCCTATATCGTGCAGCGTTACCTGAAGGATGTGCGCAAGGGCGACAAACGCATCATTCTGATCGACGGCGAGCCGGTCGGCGCCATCAACCGGGTGCCGGCCGAGCACGACTCCCGCTCCAACATGCATGTCGGCGGCCGCGCCGAGAAGACCGAGTTGACGACACGCGAGCGCGAAATCTGTGCCCGCATCGGGCCGTCGCTGAAAGAGCGCGGCTTCATCCTGGTCGGCATCGACGTCATCGGCGACTACATGACCGAGATCAACGTCACCTCGCCGACCGGCGTGCGCGAGGTCAAGCGCTTCGGCGGCGCCGACATCGCCAGCCTGTTCTGGGACGCGGTGGAGGGGAAGCGGACATAATTTGTTTTCAGTTTGTGTTAACCATGTTCCGCTTTTGCAGCCGGGCACAACCGGCGCGCAACCTGTGCGGCTACCGGTTGCGCCAATGTTCCCGATTTGATCAAGGTACCGGCGAAACCCTTGGCGCAAAGCCGCCGGACGATCGCGTCGTATGAGGACTACGCGGTCCGTTATGACGATATTGTCGGGCATGTCCCTCACCCGAACGACAAGGCCGCGCTCGAGCGCGCCGCGGCGATCGCCGGAGCGGGCGGCCGCATCCTGGAAATCGGATCCGGCCCGGGCCGCGACGCGGACTTCCTGGAGGGCCTTGGCGTCGCGGTCCGGCGGACCGACGCCACACGACGCTTTCTCGAACTGCAGGCCGCGCGCGGCAAGGCAGGCGAACTCCTCGACGTGATCACCGACGAACTTGGCGGTCCCTACGACGCGGTGGTGGCGCTCGCCGTGCTGATCCATGTGCCGCGCGACCAGATTGACCAGGTTCTGCAGAAGATCGCGCGTTCATTGCGGCCGGGCGGGGCCTTCGTCGCCTCGATGCGTGACGGCGACGGCGAAACGGGCGGTAAGTACCATACCGTCGACTGGCGCAGGGATGCCTTCGCGGCGCGCATCGAGGCTACCGGCATGGAGCTTCTCAGCCACAGCTTCCGCATCGGTAGGAATGAGCAGGGCTGGGACACCTTCCTGGCGATGAGGCCGTCATGATCGGGTGCGCGCCTTCCTGCGCTCACCCCACTTTGTTCCTGTAATGTTCTTGCCTTGGGCTGAAATCTGTGGTTGTCTTGCGTTGACGTCGCTCGCGGCCTGTTCACAGGGCAAGGGCGAGCCGGCATCGGGGGCAGACAATGGTGGCGCGGGTTCGTACGGTCGCTTTCCAGGGCATCGAGGCAGTGCCGGTCGACGTGCAGGTGATGATCGCGCCCGGCAAGGTCAACATGCATATCGTCGGCCTGCCAGACAAGGCGGTGGCGGAAAGCCGCGAGCGGGTGCAGGCGGCATTGCATGCGTCGGGCCTGTCGATGCCGTCGAAGAAGGTGACCGTCAATCTGGCGCCCGCCGATCTGCCGAAGGAAGGCAGCCACTACGATCTGCCGATCGCGCTCGGCTTGATGGCAGCCCTTGGCGCCATTCCGGGCGACATGCTGGCTGGCTATGTCGTGCTGGGCGAGCTGTCGCTCGACGGTACGATCACCGCCGTTGCCGGTGCCTTGCCGGCGGCGATCGGCGCCAATGCCGAAGGCAAAGGGCTGATCTGTCCCTTCGCTTGCGGGCCGGAAGCGGCCTGGGCGGGGCGGGAATTCGACATTCTCGCGCCCCGCAGCCTGATTGCGATCGCCAATCATTTCCGCGGCACGCAGGTGCTGTCGCGCCCGGAGGCCGGCATCCGCGCGGCGGCGCGCGACCTGCCCGACCTTGCCGACATCAAGGGCCAGGAGACGGCGAAGCGGGCGCTGGAAGTGGCGGCCGCCGGCGGACACAATCTGCTCATGATCGGTCCGCCAGGCTCAGGCAAATCGATGCTGGCGCAGCGCCTGCCGTCGATCCTGCCGCCACTGGCGCCGAAGGAACTGCTCGAAGTCTCGATGATCGCCTCGGTGGCCGGCGAGCTCGGCGAAGGCAAGCTGACCGACCGGCGGCCATTCCGCGCCCCGCACCATTCGGCCTCGATGGCGGCGATGGTGGGCGGCGGCCTGCGCGCGCGGCCAGGCGAGGTCTCGCTCGCCCATCACGGCGTGCTGTTCCTCGACGAGTTCCCCGAATTCACGCCGCAGACGCTCGATGCGCTGCGCCAGCCGCTTGAAACCGGCGACTGCATGATCGCACGGGCCAACCATCGCGTCACCTATCCGGCCCGCATCCAGCTGGTGGCGGCAATGAACCCGTGCCGCTGCGGCATGGCCGGCGAACCGGGTTATCGCTGCCTGCGCGGCGACCGTTGCCGCACCGATTACCAGGCGCGTATTTCAGGTCCGCTGCTCGACCGCATCGATCTCAGGATCGAAGTGCCGGCGGTCTCGGCCAGCGACCTGATCCGGCCCGACCGGGCGGAGAAGAGCGCCGATGTGGCATTGCGGGTGGCGCGTGCCCGCACCATCCAGCGCGAGCGTTTCGAGCGGCTCGGCGTCAACAGCGCCACCACCAACGCGCATTGTTCTCCAGCCGTCATCGAGACGATCGCCATGCCCGACGCCGCAGGCCTGTCGCTGCTCAAGGATGCCAGCGAAAAACTCGCCTTTTCGGCGCGGGCCTACCACCGGGTGCTCAAAGTGGCGCGCACGCTCGCCGACCTCGACGCCAGCGAATGTGTCGGCCGCATCCATCTGGCCGAAGCGATTTCCTATCGCATGAGTTCGGAGCGCATGGCGCAGGCGGCGTAGCCGCGTTCCGCGCAGCTCCCGTTACCTATCGCAAGGTCCCGATGAAATGCAGGCGACGGTCGAACAACACGCTGGCCGGGAACGGATAGAGCGACAGCTTCTCACGCCAGGTGCGGGGTGTGATGCCCGCGGCGGCAAAAATGGCGTCCCACTCGGCCTTCGAGAGATAGTTGTAAGGCAGGCGCACATTGTGCCCCTTGTTGCCCACCCAATCCATGAAACGAAGCGTCTGGTAGGCCGCGAAGCCTTCGCGCAGGTGATCCTTGATGACAACGCCCTTGCGCGCCACGCGGGCCGCCTCGCGCACGAGATGACCCGGGTCGTCGGCATGATGCAGCACATCGACAATCGTCACCCAGTCATAGGAGCCATTCGCGGCGGGAATGGTGCTGCCATCGAACAGTTCTACCGGGATATGGGTTTGCGGCCTGATCAGCACGTCGATGCCGCGAAACGTCAGCCCCGGCTTTTTTTCCATGATCGCCTTGGCGATGGAGCCGTCGCCGCAGCCGAGATCGAGAACGGTGCCGGCCGGGCCCAGTTCGTCGGCCAGCCGGTCGGACAGGATGCGCACGCGGCGCTGGAAAACCGCCCGGTCATGGACGGAATTCAACAGTTTCTTTTCGATCGCCATCGTGTTGGCCATGCCAATGCTCCCGAGCCTTCCAGCCAGCACTAACTGAAAAAAGCAAAGGAACCGTATCCAGCCATAAGAGCCTGCCGCCTTCGGCACGACATTGCCGCTGGGGCTGACGCCGCCGTCTTCGCCGCTCGATGGCCGACTACGCGGACCGGCGACATCCAGTCGGCGCTCCAAACCCTTTCAACGTGGCATCGCCCTACCTTGACGGGCCTTCAACTCCAGCCTGCGCTTGTGCAGCACAGGCTCGGTGTAGCCGTTGGGCTGGCTTGTTCCCTTGAACACCAGGTCGCAGGCGGCCTGGAAGGCGATGGAAGCGTCGAAGTCGGCGGCCATCGGCCGGTAGAGCGGGTCGCCGACATTTTGCAGATCGACAATTGCCGCCATGCGCCGCAAGGAATCCATTACCTGGATTTCCGAGCAGACCTTGTGGCGCAGCCAGTTGGCGATGTGCTGCGAGGAAATGCGCAGCGTGGCGCGGTCTTCCATCAGGCCGACATCGTTGATGTCGGGAACCTTGGAGCAGCCGACGCCCTGGTCGATCCAGCGCACGACATAGCCCAGAATGCCTTGGGCATTGTTGTCGAGTTCGCGCTGGATCTCGTCGGGCGTCCAGTTCGGCCGCACGGCCACCGGCACGGACAATATGTCGTCGAGCTTGGCCTTGGGCCGGCTCTTCAGCGCCGCCTGGACCGCATGGACATCGACCTTGTGATAGTGCGTGGCGTGCAGCGTCGCCGCCGTTGGCGATGGCACCCAGGCGGTGTTGGCGCCGGCCTTGGGGTGGGCGATCTTCTCGGCCAGCATCGCGGCCATCAAGTCGGGCATCGCCCACATGCCCTTGCCGATCTGGGCGTGGCCGGCGAGCCCGCATTCCAAGCCCGTGTCGACGTTCCAGGCCTCATAGGCGGAAATCCAGGCGGCCTGCTTCATGTCACCCTTGCGGATCATCGGGCCGGCTTCCATCGAGGTGTGGATCTCGTCGCCGGTGCGGTCGAGGAAGCCGGTGTTGATGAACACCACGCGCTCCCTCGCGGCGCGGATCGCCTCCTTGAGGTTGATTGTGGTGCGCCGCTCCTCGTCCATGATGCCCATCTTGATGGTGTTCCGGGCCATGCCGAGCAGGGCTTCGACACGGTCGAACATCTCGACGGCGAAGGCAACTTCCTCCGGGCCATGCATCTTGGGTTTCACGACATACATCGAGCCGGCGCGGGAGTTCATCCGCCGTCCCTTCGGCCCGACATCGTGCAGCGCGATCAGGGCCGTCATCGCCGCGTCCATGATGCCTTCCGGCACCTCGTTGCCGTCGCGGTCCAGGATTGCCGGATTGGTCATCAGGTGGCCGACATTGCGCACCAGCATCAACGAGCGGCCAGGCACTGTCACCGTGCCGCCGGCAGGGGCGATGTAGGCGCGGTCGGGGTTGAGCATGCGGACGAAACTCTTGCCGCCCTTGCTGATTTCTTCGGCGAGGTCGCCCTTCATCAGGCCGAGCCAATTGCGGTAGACCACGACCTTGTCCTCGGCATCCACGGCCGCGACCGAATCCTCGCAGTCCTGGATGGTGGTCAGCGCCGATTCCAGGATGACGTCGGCAATGCCAGCCGGATCGGTGCGGCCGATCTGGTTGTCGCGGTCGATGACGATCTCGACATGCAGCCCGTTTTTCACCAGGAGCACGGCTTGCGGATTGGCGGCGTCGCCGCGATAGCCGACGAATTGCCTGGGATCGGCCAGCGTCGTCGAGCCGGCGCCGGCGCTGAGCTTCAGGGCGCCGTTGGCGATCGAGAGGCCGTTGACCCCTGCCCATTTCCCGGAGGTGAGCGGCACCGACTGGTCGAGAAAGTCCTTGGCCCAGGCGATGACCTTGGCGCCGCGTGCCGGGTTGAAGCCCTTGCCCTTCTCAGCGCCACCCGTTTCGGGGATGGCGTCCGTGCCATAGAGCGCGTCATAGAGCGAGCCCCAGCGTGCATTGGCGGCGTTGAGCGCATAGCGCGCATTCATCACCGGCACCACCAGCTGCGGTCCGGCCACGACCGCGATTTCCGGGTCGACATTGTCGGTCGAGACGCTGAAGGCCGGCCCTTCCGGCACGAGATAACCGATCTCCTTCAGGACCGCCTTGTAAGCGTTCATGTCGATGGGCGCGCCATTGTCGCGATACCAGCCATCGAGCTTTTCCTGCATGGCATCGCGTTTTGCCAGCAGCGCCCGGTTCCTGGGCGCCAGATCATGGACGATGACCGAGAACCCGTCCCAGAAACGCGCCGCTTCGATGTCGAGGCCGGGCAAAGCTTGGTCGACGACGAAGTCATGCAGCTCGCGGGCAATGCGCAATCCGGCGATCTCGATGCGATCGGTCATCAGGCTACTCCAGATGAAAGGCTTTGCGGGCGTTTGGCATGTCAGGGGTGCAGGGTCAATTCAGCTTAGGGTGTAGGTGGGGCATTTTGGGCGGTTGGCCAATCTCCCCGAGGAGGGCGGAGATGGCTCTTCTTCCTCAAACCGCGATCCTCGGCCTGCCCGAGGCCACCGCCACGATATGCGCTTCGATGAACATGCGCTGCGCTTCGACAGTCGAGACCCGGAACTCCGTCGCCACATCGATCTCGGCGCTGTCGGTGCCGGCATCAAGAGCCCGCTGGGCGACAATGGCGCGCACATCGGCCTCGGCGGCCGCGATCGCCGCAGCCTCGTCGAGGAAATCGCGCACCATCTCACCCGAGGCAAGCCGGAACAGGCCTTCCTTGGGCTGGCTGACGCGGGCCTCCGCCGAAACCCTGACCTGGCCGACGACGGCGCCGAGCGCGTTGGCGACGTCGGTATCCCGGGGCACGACGCAGTCATTGCCGACCAAGGGCGCCAGGCCGGCATAGTGCAGCGGCGCCGAAGCGCCGAGCCCGATGACCGGCCGGTCGAGCGCGACGCTGAGGCGGGCGATGCCGGGGTGAGCGTCGACGGCGCGCTGCACCAGCGCGTGCGCCACCGTCGCCGCGCCGTCGAGCCCGTCCTCGGCAAAAGCGGTTTCCAGGATGTATTCGGCCGACCAGCGCGTCAGGGTCAAGAGCACCCGTTCAGAGATCACTTCCGGCGAGGCCGCGATGGCCTGGCCACGGCCATCGCGCCTGCGGGCGAACAGTTCGGCGCCAAGGCGGGCGGCGGCGGCATCCCAGTTCGCCTGTTTGCCAAGCACGTGCGCGGCGTCCGACGGGGTGAAGCCCGAGATGTGCACCAGCCCGCGCGAGACCAGCCGGTTCAGCGTGGCATTCTGGGCATTCGAGGTCAGCAGCCTGTCGAGGGCAAGCGGCGTCGCGCCGATCGCTTCGTAGAGCTTTGCCTCGGGGGCGGTCAGCCCCGCGGCGAGCCTGTCAGGCACGCCGGTGCGGACCGCGAAGCGGCCATCCATGCGGCCTGTGTTGGGCGCACGCAACTGGCGTTCGAGTTCCGCCGTCACCGCCTCGCCATGCGCCATGCCGGACAGCGCCAGCGGCACCAGGCGGCGCGGCCCGAGCAGGATTTTCGGATTGAGCGCGCCATCCTCCAGCATCACTTCGGAATCGCCGCCGAGGCCGAAAGTGCGCATCGCGACCGCCTCGACCATGGTGCGGAAACCGCCGACGGTGGCGCCTTCCGGATCGAGCCGCGGCCGGCCGCCGTCGAGCACGGCAACGTCGGTGGTGGTGCCGCCAATGTCGGAGACCACCGCGTTGTCGAGCCCGGTCATGTGGCGGGCGCCGACCAGGCTGGCGGCGGGGCCGGAGAGGATCGTCTCGATCGGCCGCTGGCGGGCAAACGCCGCCGAAACCAGCGCGCCATCGCCGCGCACAACCATCAACGGAGCGGCGATGTTGCGGGCCTGAAGGAACCCCTCGGTCGCCGCCACCAGCCGGTCGATCATCGAGATCAGCCTGGCATTGAGCAGCGTGGTGAGCGCCCGGCGCGGACCGCCGAGCTTGGCCGACAGCTCATGGCTCGCCGTAACCGGGAGGCCGGTCCTGTCGCGGATCAGCTCGCGGGCGGCGATTTCGTGCGCCGGATTGCGGGTGGCGAAATAGGCACAGACGGCAAAGCCGGACACCGACACGCCGAGTTCCGGCAGCATCGCCTCCAGCCCGGACAGGTCGAGCTTGCCGGCATTGCCATGCACATCATGGCCGCCCGCACAAAACACCACCGGGTCGGTGCCGAGCGCGGTCTTCAGCCCGTCGCGGGCAAGATCGGCCTCGGAAAAGCCGATCATGACCAGAGCCACGCGACCGCCCTGGCCCTCGACCAGCGCATTGGTGGCGAGCGTCGTCGACATCGAGACCAGTTTGATATCGGCCGGATTGGTGCCCGCCTTTTCCAGCACCGCATCGACGGCGCCCGAAATGCCGACGGCCAGATCATGCCGCGTGGTCAGCGCCTTGGCCTTGGCCAGCACCTTGCCCTTGTTCGGCCCCTCCCGCGGACCTTCGGTCTCGGACCACAACACGGCATCGGTGTAGGTGCCGCCGGTGTCGATGCCGAGGAATAGCGGGGCGGGCTTGGTCTTGGCGGTCATTTTGGGCGAAAGTCCGGGCAGATTGTTGGGTTGCCTGCCCTTAGCCGATACCGGCTTGCGGATAAAGCCGGGAGAGATGGGCCACAAGCGATCTCCCCCTCGAGGGGGAGATTGGCTACCTACGCCACAAACCCAACCTTCTTGTGCGACCCATCGCAGAACGGCTTGTTGGCCGAGTGGCCGCAGCGGCACAGGAAGACCTTCGTGGTGCGGTCGATCGTGTGGCCGGTGCCGGTGACGATCTCGACATTGCCTTCGAGCTTGAGCGGGCCGTTCGTGGTCGGCGTCGCCTGCAGCGGTCCGTCGCGGACCTCCAGCGCCGGCGTGTCCTTCAGCGCCGGTTCTCCGGTGGCGGCAAAGCCCGCCTTGATATGGCTGTTGTCGCAGAACGGCTTGTTCTCGGAGGCGCCGCAGCGGCAAAGCGTGGCGCGGAAAAACGTCTCGGCGCCAAGCACGATCTCGGCATGCACCGCCAGCGGGCCGTTTTCGCGCAGCCGCACGGTGTTGACCACGGGCGGCTTTTCCCGCGGGCCGCCATCCTTGCGCGCATAGGTGATGGCGCCCGAGGGGCAGTTCTCGGCCAGTGCGACGATCTTCTCGACGCTGGCCGCCTCGGGATGGATCCACTGGCCCGGCGCGTTGGGCACGAAGACATGCGGGTCGCCGAGCACGCAATTGCGCGAATGGATGCAGCGCTTGCCGGAAAACCCGATGTCGATTTTTTTGCCCTCGACCGTGCCGGCCATCGCGGTGCTCCTGTTGCCTGGAGTACGCCGCTCCTGAATGCACAGGCGCGGCGTACCCTTGGGTATGGTCTTGTTTCGATACATGTCGTCGCGCCAAAACCGGAAGCCGGTTTTGGGCGGCATGCATGGCCAAGCTATGGCTCGAACAGGAAAACCGTCAAGCCGGCAACCGGTCAGGGGACCAGATCGATCTCCTCGGTTTCGCCGCCGCTGCAGGTGTAGCAGCAATCCTCGCATTTTTCCTTGTTGCCGGGGCCGACGCCCCAATAGGTGCCCTCATCGCCATCGACCCAGGCGCCGTAGCAGATCGATTCGCCTTCGTTGCAGGAAATCGGCAGCTGCTTGGTCTCGCCGTCGTCGAGATAAAAATCCTTGCCACTGCCAGGCCAGACATAGTCGCGGTCCTGGCTATAGAGTTCCAGACGCATGGCGTTGGGATGGCTGTTCTTGACAGCGAAGGTGACGTCGCCGGCCTGGGCGGCCGATGCAGACAGGACGGCAAGCGAAAACGCGGCGGCGAGCCGGCGCGCGAATGTGAACGACATGGAAAACCCCCGATGTAGAATCGGCCCCCACGGCCGATAGGGGATCATGGCACGACACGGCCCGCCGCTAAAGGGATGATGCCGGCGATTGTTTCCAGATCGTCGCGGCATTTCGCCTTAGCGCTGCCAGAATGGCAGCTTGGCGATCTCAGCCTTGGCCTGCAATTGCGTCAGGCCAATATCGTCGATCAGATGCGGACTGACCTCGGACATTCGTTTGAGGTCCCAGCGAAAGCGTGTCCGCTCGCGCCAGCTTGCCAATAGGCTTCGCAGGGAGCGCGGATGCGACGATCGTTGGACGGGCACACCCGGCCGCACTGCCCGATGCTGGACCGATGCGATTGTATTGTTCATGGCAACCTCCATTGGGTTTGGCGGCCCACACCGTTGGGAACCGTGGACCTCACCCGGAAAGAGATTGAATTCTGCAGGATACGAGCGGCGCCGTAATTAAGCCCTCCCAAATAGTTCTCAAAAGTTCCAAACTTGCGCTAACTGTTTGTTTTGACGCCACTCTCGGGAGGGCTAGCCCCGCGTTTCCTGGCGAAACCGCTTCGCACTTTTCCCGGAATTGTCTATAGATGCGCCAATGCAGGGAGAGCGCTTCGCCTTTGGTCCGTTCGTGCTTGATCCGGGTGCGGGAACGCTGCTTCGGAACGACGATCCCGTTGCCGTTGGCTATCGCGGGCTGAAGCTGCTTGCGGCGCTCGTCGCAAAACCCGGCGAAATCCTGGGAAAAGCCGAACTGATGGACGCGGCGTGGCCGGGCACGGCCGTCGAGGAAGGCAACCTCACCGTCCAGATCGCGCAGCTGCGCAAGCTGCTCGGCCCGCCCGGCATTGTGGGTGAAGGGGGCGGGGAATGGATCACGACCGTTCCGCGCGTCGGCTATCGTTTCACGGGGGCCGTCGAACAGCTCGCCGGCGCCAAGCCGAAACCCTTGCCGCTGCCGGACAAGCCTTCGATAGCGGTGCTGCCCTTCGTCAATTTCAGCAACGATGCCGGGCAGGACTCTTTCTGCGACGGCTTGACCGAAGACCTGATCACCGACCTGTCCAGGATCTCCGGCCTGTTCGTCATCGCGCGCAATTCGACTTTTGCCTACAAGGGAAAGGCAATGGACGTGCGCGAGATCGCCAGGGAACTCGGCGTTCGTTATCTGCTGGAGGGCAGCGCGCGGCGCGATGCGGGGCGGGTGCGCATCAACGCGCAGCTGGTCGACGCGGCCAGCGGCGACCATCTATGGGCGGAACGCTTCGACCGCGGCCTGGACGATATCTTTGCCGTCCAGGACGAGGTGACCGCCAAGATCGTGGAGGCGCTGCTCGGCCGGCTGCGCGCACCGCCGCCACGCAACCGGCCCGCCAATCTCGACGCCTACGACCTGTGCGTGCGGGCGCGCAAGCTGATCGATGATTCGCCGCAGACCGCACGGGAAGCGCATCTGATGCTGACGCGCGCGGTTGCGCTCGATCCCCACTACGCCGAGGCCTATCGCTGGCTTGCCATGAACCACTGGATGGGATGGGTGCATTGGGGCGAGCCTATCGACCCTAACCGCCGCATTGCCCTGGAGCTGGCGCGCAAGGCGGTCGCGATCGATCCCAACGATGCCGGGTGCCACTGGGTGCTCGGCAATTTGCTTGCCTATGAGCATGAGTTCGCCGAGTCGGAGGCCGAATTCGCCAGGGCGTTCGAACTCGACCCGAACGAGGCCGATGCGTGGGCGACATTGTCCGACATAACGACCCTGGCCGGGCGGGTCGAGGAGGCCCTGGAGCAAATCCGCAAGGCGTTCCGGCTGAACCCGTTTCCACCGAGCTGGTACTATCTGACGCTCGGCCAGGCGCAATATGCGGCGCGCGACTACGCAGGCGCCGTCGAGACGCTGCGCCGGGACGAGACCTACCGCACCAGCTCACGCCGCTTCCTGGCGGCAAGCCTTGCGCAACTTGGCCGGCTCGAGGAGGCACGCACGGAGGTGGAACTGTTCCTCGTCGGCAACCCGCATTTCACGACCCGCCATTGGGTCTGGACGGAGCCCTTCCGCGACGACGCGACGCGCGAGCACTTCCTCGATGGCTTTGGCAAGGCCGGCCTTCCCGACTGACGCGCCGGGGTGGCTCCTGCACCGAAGCGCCGCTACGGCACCAGGTCGATGGTTTCGGTCGTGTGCTCCACGCAGATGAAGCAGCAGGTATCGCAAGGCTGGTCGTTGTCTGGCCCGACGCCGGCGGAAATCTTGTCATTGCCATCGACCCAGGCGCCATAGCAGATGCGTTCGCCCTGATTGCAGGAGATCGGCACTGATTTCTGCGAGCCCGGATCGACAAGGAACACCTTGTCGTTGCCCGGCCAGACGGTCTCGCGATCGCGGCTGAACAGCTCGACCGCGACCCCCTCCTTGCGCAGGTTCTTGACGAAAAAGGCCATGTCGGCGGCCTCGGCCGAATTGGCCAGGACCAGTGCCGCCAGCGCAAGCATGCGAAACAGCGTCACCGCCGACCTCCCCGAATCACCGCGGGCAGGTTCGCACGGCGGCCCGGAACTAGGAAGACACGTGGCCCTGCGCGGTGATCTCACGTCCGAGCCTCACCACTTCACGCACCAGCAGATCGAGATCGTCGCGTCGGGTGCGATGGTTGGTGATCGCCACACGCAGCCAGTGCCCGCCATGCACGGTGGTGTCGGAGAGTGCAGCGATGCCTTGCTCCTGCAGCCGCAACATGATCTCGGTGTTGAGCGCCTTCAGCGCTTCGCCCGCCAAACCGGGCTGATAGCGGAAGCAGACGATGTTGGTGGTCGGCGCCGCCGCAAGCTCCAGCGAAGGCTCGGCCTCGATCAGCCCGGCCAGATAGGAGACCTGCGCGATGTTCTGGTCGATCAGGCGGCCGAATTTTTCGACGCCATGTTCCTTCAGTGCCATCCACACTTTCAAGGCACGAAAGCCGCGCGACGTCTGCAGACCATAATCGTGCAACCATTCGCCGGAAGCGAGGCCGCGCGGCGTCGATTCCAGATATTCCGGCGTCACCGCGAAAGCCCCGCGATGCGCGGCGGCGTCCCTGACCAGGGCACAGCCGACCTCGAAGGGCGAATGCAGCCATTTGTGGGGATCGAGCGCGACCGAATCGGCCCATTCGATGCCGGCGACGCGGTGGGCGTTTTGCGGGGCGATGGCGATCAGCGCGCCGATGCAACCATCGACGTGAAACCAGAGGTCTTCCTCCCGCGCCAGCCTGGCAAGCGCCCGCAGGTCGTCGATCGCGCCGGTGTTGACCGTACCGGCGGTGCCGATGACGCAAGCCGGCTTGAACCCGGCTGCCCGGTCCTCGGAGATCGCGGCGCGCAAGGCGTCGATGTCGATCCGCAGTCCGGCATCCGTCGGGATGCGGCGCAGCGCCCGATTGCCAAGGCCAAGTGCCTCCATGGCCTTGCGGTGGCAGGCGTGGATCTGATCCGAGCCATAGAAGCGCAGCGGCTTCTCGATGGCTGAAACGCCGTGCTCGCGCACATCGACGCCCGCCTTGACGTTGCGCGCCACCGTCAGCCCGATGATGTTGGCCATCGAGCCGCCGCTGACCAGCGTGCCGGAGGCCGAGGCCGGAAAGCCCAGCATCTCCTTGCACCAGTTCACCACCTGGCTGTCCATCAGCCCGGCGGCATGGTTGCCGCCGCCGAGGTTGGAGCCCTGGATCGCCGCCAGGAAATCGCCGAGCGCGCCGGTGAAGTTGCTGGACCCCATATACCACGACCAGAACCGTGGATGGATGTTGCCCATCGGATAGGACATCACGGTGCGGGAGACCTCGCCATAAACGGCGGCAAGTGGCGTCGGCGAGCGCGGCAAGGGCGCGCGGAACATGCCTCTCACATCCGCCGGCATTTCCCGCCAGACCGGACGGTCTCGCACGTCGCGCAGATAGTTGACGGCTTCATCGACGGCCCGGCGCGACAGGGCCTGCACTTCGGCCCAGTCAGGCGGATCAAGCGTTTCCTCGGCCACCATGCCAGCAGATTCCCGCGCGACGTCCATGGCGATCTCCCTATCAAGCCGGGAACTGGCAGCCGGGCGTCGAGCGCGAGAGCGCCAGCTCATCGGCATCCATTTCAGCCTCGACGCCGTCGAATAGCGGCGTCGACATGTAGCGCTCGCCCGTGTCGGGCAGCATGCACAGGATCACCGATCCGGCCGCCGCCTTCTCGGCGACCTGGCGCGCGACGGCGAAGGTGGCGCCGCCGGAAATGCCGGTGAAGATGCCTTCCTTCCGCGCCAGCGCCCGCGCCCATTTGATGCCCTCCGGACCGGCGATCGGCATCACCTCGTCATAGAGGCTGGCGTCGATCGCCTCCTGCAGCACGTTGGGGATGAAGTCCGGCGTCCAGCCCTGGACGGGATGCGGCTCGAAGGCCGGGTGGCTGGCGGCTGGCGCGCCATCGGCACCGCGCTGCTGCGCCTTGCCGCTGCCGATCAGTTGCGCGTTGGCCGGTTCCGAGAGCACGATGCGGGTGTCGGGCCGTTCGCGGCGCAAGACCCGCGCCACGCCGACGACCGTGCCGCCGGTGCCATAGCCGGTGACGAAGCAGTCGAGCCGCGAGCCGGCGAAATCATTGATGATTTCGCGCGCGGTCGTCGACTCGTGGATAGCGGCGTTGGCGGCGGTCTCGAACTGGCGGGCGAGGAACCAGCCATTGGCCTCGGCCAGTTCGACCGCCTTCTTGTACATGCCAAAACCTTTTTCGGCGCGTGGCGTCAGCACCACCTTGGCGCCCAGCATGCGCATCAGCTTGCGGCGCTCGACGGAAAAGCTGTCGGCCATGGTGACGACCAGCGGATAGCCTTTCTGCGCGCAGACCATGGCAAGCCCGATGCCGGTGTTGCCGCTGGTCGCCTCGACCACGGTCTGGCCGGGCTTCAGCGCGCCGCTGCGTTCGCCCTCTTCGATGATGTTGAGCGCCAGCCGATCCTTCACCGAGGCGCCCGGGTTGAAGAACTCGGCCTTGACGTAGATGGTCGCATGGGCCGGACCCAGATTGTTGACGCGTACCACCGGCGTGTCGCCGACGGTGTCCAGGATGCTGTCGAACAATCGGCCGCGCCCCGCGGTGGTTCTGATTTGTTGTTTGTTCAACATCGTCGATCTCCTCGATCGTGTTCTCACGGGCCGGTTACAAACCGGCGGCCTGGGCGGCGAGGTTTCGAGACCTTGCCGCGCTAAGACTGACGTTCCGGCGATGCGGCAATGACCGCCACTGGATGCGCCTTGTCGCTTTTGGTGATACACAAGGGGCCGACAGGCCAGCGTGGGAGCAGGCGTGGAAACGGACGTGGAATCCGCAGCATCGAGGCAGGACAGCGGCCTGCCCTGCCTGTCGGTGCGGCTGCTCGGGCCGCTGGCGATCACGCGTAACGGCGTGCCGACGGCATTGCCGGCCTCGCGCAAGCTGCGAGCGCTGCTTGCCTATCTCGTGCTGGCGCCACATCCGGTCGGGCGCGGCCGCCTGTGCGAACTTCTGTGGGACGTGCCCAACGATCCGCGAGGCGAGTTGCGCTGGTGCCTGAGCAAGCTGCGCGGCGCCCTCGACACGCCGGACCGGCGCCGTGTCCGCACGCAGGACGATACGGTCGCGCTCGATCTCGGCGCCTGCCTTGTCGATGCGTTGGAGATCAGCCATGCCGCCACGCACCGGGCCGGCACGCTGGATGCGCAGCAGTTGCGCGCGCTGGCCAAACTCTTCGCCGGCGATTTTCTCGACGGGTTGGAGCTCGAACGCAATCCGCACTTCAACAGCTGGCTAATCGGCCAGCGTCGCCGCTTCCGGTCGATCCACGCGGCGGTGCTGGAACAGCTCGTCGCCAGTCTCCCCACTGATTGCGGCGAGGGCATAGCGCATCTCGACAGATGGGTGGAACTCGCGCCTTTCGACGGTCGCGCGCATACGGCGCTGCTGGCGAGCCTCGCGCGGCGCGGCGAGATCGCCGCGGCCGAGAAGCATCTGGTGGTGGCGGCACAGTTGTTCCAGTCGGAAGACCTGGATTTCGCCCCGCTGCAATCTGCCTGGCGGGCGATCCGCGACCAGCAGTCGGCTGCCTCGCCGCGGACGCTGCCGGCCTGCCGGTCCACAGCATCGCAATCGGGGTTCCCGCTAGACCCGCCCAACCCTGGTCCGCCGGCTCCTGATCCTGTCGAGCCGAGCCACGCGTCGCTGGCGGTGATGCCGTTTGTCGAGGAAGCCGGTCCGCGCGGCGGGCTCGCCGACGGCCTCACCCACGACATCATCACCCGTCTCGCCAAGCTGCGGGATTTCTTCGTGATCGCGCGCGGATCGGTGTTCGCGCTGGCCGACAAAGGTATTGCGCCCGAGGAGGCGGGCCGCCGGCTGAAGGTCGACTATGTCGCCACGGGAACGGTGCGCAGCATGGCCGGCCGCCTGATCGTCAGCGTCGAACTCGTCGAGGTGCGCACGGCCAGGATCGTCTGGGCCGAGACCTTCGAGCGCCGTCCGGACGACATCTTCGCCGTGCTCGACGACATTGGCGACAGCATCGTGTCGTCGATCTCGGCCGAGATCGAGACGGTCGAACGCAACCGCGCCCTGCTCAAGGCTCCCAACTCGCTCAATGCCTGGGAGGCCTACCACCGTGGCCTTTGGCACATGTACCGTTTCACGCAGGCCGAGAACGAAACGGCACGGCACTTCTTTGCCAGCGCCCTGCGGCTTGATCCGACCTTCGCCCGCGCCTATGCCGGCCTGTCCTTCACCCATTGGCAGAACGCCTTCCAGCGCTGGGGCGACCGCGATCGCGAAAGCGCGCTGGCCTTCGAGAGTGCCGGGCAGAGCTTGCTGGTCGATGACCACAATCCGGCCGCGCACTGGGCGATGGGGCGGGCGCTGTGGCTGCGCGGCGAACAGGACGGCGCGCTCGGCGAACTGGAACAGGCGGTCAAACTCAGCCCCAATTTCGCGCTCGGCCATTATGCGCTGTCCTTCGTCCATTCGCAGTCGGGCGACCCGCGGGCGGCGATCGGCTCCTCCGACCATTCGCGCCATCTCAGCCCTTTCGATCCGCTGCTGTTCGGCATGCTGGGGGCGCGGGCCATGGCGCACGTCCGGCTCGGCCAGTTCGAGGAGGCGGCCGGATGGGCGCTGAAGGCAGCCGCCCGGCCGAACGCGCACGCCATCATCCTGGCGATCGCGGCACATTGCCTGGCACTGGCGGGGCGGCTCGAAGAGGCGCGCGGCTTTGCCGCCGCCATCCGCAAGACGTTGCCGGACTACCGCGCCGACGATTTCATCGCCACTTTCCGCTTCGAGCCCGATGCCGAGGCGTTGTTTCGGCAAGGCGCCAGGCGGATCGGGCTCGGCTGAATTTCGTGCTTGAACACCTGCGTTAACGAAGTCGGAAGGAGTTGCTTAACCGTTGGCGGCTATGTGACCTACGGGGGGTCGATTGCAAAGTGAGTATGATGAGCGACAGCCCTGAGAAGCGCAGCGAATGGCGCGCCATTTTTTATGTACAAGCCCGCGTCGCCATCCTGTTCGTGCCGGTGGTTGCCAGCCTGCTGCTCATCGCCGCCCTTGCCGGCAACGATCGCAAATCCGTTCCCGACGTTGACCGCACGGTCACCGGATCGGTGCGATAAATCAGGCCGAACCCGCTTTCCCCCTGCTCTTCGCAGCATTCAATAGAAGCGCGGGATCGGGCCGTTCTGCGGGGTGGTGCGGTCGCCGAGGTCCAGAAAAACCTCGTCGACGTAGCACCAGCCCCAGCCTTCCGGCGGGTCGTAACCCTCTATGACGGGATGGCTGGTGGCGTGAAAATGCTTGGTGGCGTGGCGGTTGGGGGAGTCGTCGCAGCAGCCGACATGGCCGCAGGTGCGGCAGAGCCGCAGATGCACCCACCACGAGCCGCTCTTCAGGCACTCCTCGCAGCCGAGCGCGCTCGGCGTCACGTCCTTGATCCCAGCGGCGTGCTTGCATTCATCCGCCATCACACTCTCCCGACCTATCTCTCATTCGAAGCATGATCTTTTCCGAAAACCGGTTTCCCACTTTTCGGGATCATACTTGAGGCGCGCCGGCCTGGCTGCCGTCCCGCGCAAGAAATGCATGCAGCGCCGCCACCACCTGGGCGCCCTCGCCGACAGCCGCCGCGACGCGTTTGACCGAGCCGGAGCGCACGTCGCCGATGGCGAACACGCCGCTGCGGCTGGTCTCCATCACGCCATGGGCCGATGCTATGTCCGATCCGGTGCGGATGAAACCCCTGGCATCCAGCGCCACGTCGGATTGGGCGAGCCAATCGGTGTTCGGGTCGGCGCCGATGAACAGGAAGAGATGGCGGATCGGCCGCGTCGTCGAGGCGCCGCTCGAGCGGTCGCGCCAGCGTACCGTGGCGAGATTGCCTGCCTCGCCGTCCAGCGCCTCGATTTCGGCGCCGGTCAGCACCTCGATGTTCGGCTGCGCCCTGATGCGCTCGACGAGGTAACGCGACATCGAGGCCTCGAGGCTGCCGCCACGCGCCAGCAGCGCTACTTTCCTGACCTGGCTGGCCAGGTAGACGGCCGCCTGGCCGGCCGAATTGCCGGCGCCGACCAGCGCCACTTCCTGGCCGCCGCAAAGCCGTGCTTCGATGGGCGAGGCCCAATAATGCACTGATGTGCCCTCGAACTCGGCGAGATTGGCGACATCGAGGCGGCGATAGCGCGCGCCGCTGGCGATGACCACCGAGCGCGTGCGCACCGTCTCGCCGTCGCCGACCGCGAGCTGGTAGCGCGCACCGTCGGTGGCGGCACCGAGCAGCTTCACCTCGTCGGGGATGACCATCTCGACGCCGAATTTCTGCGCCTGGTTGTAGGCGCGCGCCATCAGCGCCATGCCGGTAATGCCGGTGGGGAAGCCGAGATAGTTCTCGATGCGAGCGGAGGCGCCGGCCTGGCCGCCGAAGGCACGGCAATCGAGCACAATCGTCGACAGCCCTTCCGAGGCCGCGTAGACCGACGCCGCCAGACCGGCCGGTCCGGCGCCGACGATGGCGACGTCATAGACCTTGCTGGCGTCGACCGGCCGCAGCAGGCCGATGCAGCGGGCGAGGTCCTTCTCCGCCGGATTGAGCAGCAGCCTGCCATTCGGGCACAGCACGACCGGCAGGTGGTGGGGATCGACCTGGAAGTGCTCGAACAGCGTCTTCGCGCAAGGATCGGTTTTGGAATCGAGCACGCGGTGCGGCTGGCCGCTGCGGGCGAGAAAGCCTTGCAGGCGAAGGACGTCGCCATTGTCGGCAGGTCCGACGATGATGGGACCGATCGTGCCGCTCTCGAGCAGCCCGACGCGGCGCAGGATCAGCGCCCGCATGATGCGCTCGCCGAGATTGGCCTCCTGCACCATCAGGTCGCGCAGCCGCTGCGACGGGATGACGAACGCCTCGACCGGCTCGGCCGCCTGCGCATTGACCAGCGAGGGACGGGCCGAAAGCTGCGCCAGCTCGCCGGCGAAGCTGCCCGGGCCATGCGTGACGATCGTCTCGCGCCGGCCAAATTTGCCGTCCTGGGTGATATCGACCTTGCCCGCCAGCACCACGATCAGTCCCGGGGACACATCGCCGGCCTCGAAAATGTGCTCGCCGGCGGCATAGGCACTGGCCTCGCCGAACCGGCGCATGCGCTCGATGTCCGCCTCGGCGAGGACGGGAAAAGCCTGGTCGCGGCGGGCGCCGAAGATCGCGGTGCTGGATTGAGACATGGTCGCGAGCGTAGCGAAGGGGGCGCGCGGTTTGAAGCGGTTTGTTCGGGGACTGGCCAGGAGGGCAGGTCATCGGGCAAGAAAAAAGCCCGGACGAACCGGGCTTTTTCTCAGGGTTTCTGAACCGATCGAATGGTTCAAAACGGGAATTTGGTGCCCAGAAGAGGACTCGAACCTCCACTCCTTGCGGAACACGGACCTGAACCGTGCGCGTCTACCAATTCCGCCATCTGGGCTGGTGCGGGCTCAATAAGCGGGCAAGCGATTGCTGTCAACGCGCTTTTTTAAACCCGCTGCTCGCTTGCCGGCTTAGCCTTCCAGCACTTCCTTCGAAGCCACGGTCGAATCGGCGTTGAGCTGGTAGATCACCGGCACGCCGGTGCCGAGTTCCAGCTTGACGATCTCCTCGCCCGACTTGCCGTCCAGCGCCATGATCAGCGCGCGCAGCGAATTGCCGTGGGCGGCGACCAGCACCGTGCCGCCGCGCAGCACATGCGGTTGCAGATCGTGCAGGTAATAGGGCCAGACGCGGGCGCCGGTGTCCTTCAGGCTTTCGCCGGCGGGCGGCGGCACATCATAGGAGCGGCGCCAGACATGCACCTGCTCCTCGCCCCATTTCTGGCGCGCGTCGTCCTTGTTGAGGCCGGAGAGGTCGCCATAGTCGCGCTCGTTCAGCGCTTGGTCGCGAACGGTCTGCAAGTCGCTCTGGCCGACCGCGTCGAGAATGTGCTGGCAGGTTTTTTGCGCCCGGGTCAGCGCCGAGGTGAAGGCGATATCGAACTTCAGGCCGCGCGCCTTGAGTTTTTGGCCGGCGGCCTTGGCCTCGGCATGGCCCTGCTCCGTCAGGTCGACGTCGCGCCAGCCGGTGAACAGGTTCTTCAGGTTCCATTCGCTCTGGCCGTGGCGCACGAGCACGAGGGTTCTCGACATTTTTGCTCCTCTGGGGTCTGAGCATTCCAGGAAAAGTGTGTAGCGGTTTTCCGTCCTGCGTAAGAACGAAGATGGTTCAGGGTCGTTTCAGGCAAGCCCAAGCACGTCCCGCATCGAATACAGTCCCGGCTTCTGGCCATGCGCCCAAAGTGCGGCCTTGACGGCACCGCGGGCGAAGATGGCGCGGTCCTCGGCATGGTGCGACAGCGTGATGCGCTCGCCGGTGCCGGCCAGGATCACGCTGTGGTCGCCAACTACCGAGCCACCGCGCAGCGTGGCAAAACCGATCGAGCCGGTTTGTCGCACACCCGTATGGCCGTCGCGCGAACGCACATCATTGCCGGCCAGCGCGATGCCGCGCCCGGCGGCGGCCGCTTCGCCGAGCAGAAGCGCCGTGCCCGAAGGCGCGTCGACCTTGTGCCTGTGGTGCATTTCGAGGATCTCGATGTCGAAATCGTCGGCGTCGAGCGCGCGTGCCGCCTGTTCGACCAGCACCGCCAGCAGATTGACGCCGAGGCTCATATTGCCCGACTTGACGATGGTCGCGTGGCGGGCGGCGGCAGCGATTTTCGCGTTGTCGTCGGCCGAACAGCCTGTCGTGCCGATGACATGGACGATGCGCGCCTGCGCCGCGTAACCGGCGAACTCGACCGTCGAGGCCGGGGTGGTGAAATCGAGCACGCCGTCGGCCCTGGCGAAGACCGGCAACGGATCGCTGCCGATCGCCACGTCGATGCGGCCGACGCCGGCGAGTTCCCCCGCATCCTTGCCCAGGTGAGGCGAATCCGGGCGCTCGACCGCGCCGATGACGCGGGCGCCCGGAATGGCGTGGATGGCGCGGATCAGCGTCTGGCCCATGCGGCCGGCCGCGCCGGCCACCACAAGGCCCATATCGCCGGCCGGCTCGCCTGATGTGGTCTCGCTCATGGCGTGCTCCCGGCGATGTCCTGGGTCTCTAGTTCCTGAACCGAACTCTCGGCCGGGGCGCTGTCGTCGACAAGCCCCAGGCCCTTGACGCCCTGTATCCGGTGGAAACGGGCATAGACGCTGTGCGGGTCGGCCATCAGCGAGGCATGCGTGCCCTCTTCGACCAGATGGCCCTGTTCCAGCACGATGATGTGGTCGGCATTGACCACGGTGGACAGGCGGTGCGCAATGACGATGGTGGTGCGCCCTTCCATGACCTTGGTGAGCGCCTGCTGGACGCGCGCTTCGGCCTCGTTGTCG
Source organism: Mesorhizobium sp. B2-5-7 (assembly GCF_006440875.1). Classification (NCBI taxonomy): domain Bacteria; kingdom Pseudomonadati; phylum Pseudomonadota; class Alphaproteobacteria; order Hyphomicrobiales; family Phyllobacteriaceae; genus Mesorhizobium; species Mesorhizobium sp. B2-5-7. Next base: position 623,057 of record NZ_VFUO01000003.1, read on the forward strand.
AGCGCCGATGTCGCCTCGTCGAGCAGCAGGATCGGCGCCTGGCGCACAATGGCGCGGGCAATCGACACGCGCTGGCGCTGGCCGCCGGAAAGCGTGGCGCCATTCTCGCCGACCGGCGTGTCATACCCTTGCGGCTGCTGGCGGATGAACTCGTCGGCCGCGGCCAGTCGCGCGGCCTGCTCGATCTCGGCATCGGTGGCCGAGGGGCGGCCATAGCGGATGTTGTCGCGGATGGTGCCCTCGAACAGATAGGGCGCCTGCGAGACATAGGCTATCGAGCCGCGCAGCGACTGTTTGGTGACCTTGGAAATGTCCTGGCCATCGATCTCGATCGTACCGCTCTCGACGTCGTAGAAGCGCTGCAGCAGCGCCACCAGTGTGGTCTTGCCGGCACCGGAGGCGCCGATGACGGCGGTCATCTTGCCGGCGGCGGCGACAAAGCTGAGGTCCTGAAGGACAGGCGTCTCTTCGACATAGCGGAAGGACACGTTGTTGAAGCGCACTTCGCCCGTGGTGAAGTTTGCCTTGGTAGCGCCAGGCGCGTCGCCCTGCTTCGGCTCGAGGTCGAGCAGTTCGTAGATCATGCGTGCATTGACCAGAGCCCGTTCCATGCCGACCTGCATGCGTGCCAAGCGGCGCGCCGGATCATAGGCCAGGATCAGCGCCGTGATGAAGGAGAAGACCGCGCCAGGCGGCTGCCCGAGAACCAGAGCCCGGTAACCGGAATAGGCGATGACGGAGGTGACGGCGAAGCCGGCCAGCATGTCGGAAATCGGCGACAGCCGTTCGGAGACGCGGGCAATCTTGTTCGAGCGCTGTTCGGCGTCGCTGGCGAGCTTGCCGATGCGGCCGGACAGTTCGTCCTCCATGGTGAAGGCCTTGACGATGGCGATGCCTTGCGTGGCTTCCTGCACGGCGCCGATCAGGCGCGAATTGATCAGCACGGATTCGCGGGTAATGCGCCGCACGCGACGGGTGAGGTAGACGACGGCCCAGATCAGCGGCGGTCCGATCAGCAGCGAACTGAGCGACAGGACCGGATCCTGGTAGACCATGACGCCGAGCAGGCCGAGCAGCGTCACCGCGTCGCGGGTGATCGAGGTCAGCGTCAAGGACAGGAGGTCGCGGATGCCGCCGACGTTTTCGTTGACCTGCGCCGCCAGCCGGCCGGAGCGTGTATCATTGAAGAAGCCGACGCCGAGCTTCATCAGGTGATCGAAAATGCGCTTCTGGTAGCGCGCCACCAGATTGTTGCCGATCTTGGCCAGCGCCACCGCCTGGCCATAGCCGGCAAAGCCACGCAGCAGGAAGGCCGCCATGAAGCCTGCGCAGATCCACACGATCGCGTCGCCACGCCGTTCGTAGAAGATCTGGTTGACCATCGGGGCCATGATCCAGGCCGTGAAGGCGGTCGTGCCCGAAACGATCAGCGAGCAGGTGATGACCATCACATAAGTCCAGCGATAGTCGTGGCTGTTCTCAGCGAGAATGCGGCGCAGCACCGCTGTGACCTCGCCGGGCCGGGCTTTCAGCTTGTTTGGAGTTTGAAGTGTCAAATCAGAGGGCTTTGTCGGTTTCGCTTCCCGTGGCCGGGCAATTCGGCACCCCTATTACCGCCAAGCAGCCGGCTTGCCTATGCCTTGGGGTGACTAACTTCGTCGCGCCAGCGCCGGCCCGATGTCTGGACGCCGAACAGCGAGGGGTTCCTGGCATAGGCGGCAAGGCCGAGAAGGGCAGCCAGCGGATGGGTGATGACATAGACCGGCATGGTGCGCATCAGCGCGCTGTGCGGCGCCTTGTCCTCGAAGGCGGCGCGGAAATTGCCCTCCTTCAGCGCCGGCACGATCTTTTGCGCGATGCCGCCGGTGAGGAACACGCCGCCCCTGCTCATGAACACCAGCGCCAGGTCGCCGGCGGTGCGGCCGAGGCAGGTGACGAAGGTCTCGAGGGCTTCCTGCGCCACCGGATCGGTCTTGGCCAACGCCGCACCGGTGACTTCGGCCGGCGTGGTGAAGGGCGACGGCTTTCCATCCGCCTTGGCCACCGCCCGGTAGACGTTGACGAGACCGCGTCCGCACAGGATCTGTTCGCCCGAAATGCGGCCCTCGAGCTTCTCGATATGCGGGAAAACCTCGAAATCGCGCGGTGTGCGCGGCCCGATGTCCATATGACCGCCTTCGCCGGGCACCGGGATCCAGTGATGCAGCGCGTGGACCAGCCCGGCGACGCCGAGCCCGGTCCCGGGGCCAAGCACGACGCGGCCGGCATTGGGCTCCGGCGCGCCGCCGCCGATCTTTTCCATGTGCTCTTCGCCAAGCGCCACGACGGCCAGCGCCTGCGCCTCGAAATCGTTGAGCACGACAATGTCGCTCAGCCCAAGATTGGCGAACATCTGCCTCGGCTTGACGACCCAGGGACAGTTGGTGAGCTCGATCTCGTCGCCGTCGACCGGGCCGGCCACGGCCAGCACCGCCGAATTGGGGCGAACCGAGGACCGATCGAGCACCGCCGCCTGGATCGCCTCGTCGATGGTGTTGTAATTGGCGGTCTGGACGATGATCGGCTCGCCGGCCCCGGAATTGGCGTCGAGCACGATCGAAAACCGCGCATTGGTGCCGCCGATATCGCCGATCAGGATCGGAAACCGCAGCAAAGTCTCGTCATCGCCCGTGCTTGGCATGCTCTCGTCCGTCCCCGGCGCCCGCGACGGCGTTTCGCCGTTCCTGCGTTGACTAGCGCATGAGTTTGAAAAGGGAAACGGTTTTCGGGCCTGGTGGCGCGCAGGGAGAGGTTCTGCGGCCAAACGGCCACTGTTCCATGAAAACGGGGGCTAAACCGATTGAGCCTGCGGGTGGCGCGCCAATCACTTCGCTGGCGGCCGTGGCCGCGGCACCGGTACGCCGACCTCGGGCGTCGCGGTGAAGGCGTTCACCGCGCTTGGCAGGCCGGCGGTGCCGCTTGCCGTGACGGCGGGCAGCGACGGCGCTTCCGGCTCAGGCACCGCCACCGCGACCGGCACGGCGTCGCCGTGATAGGTCGCGGCCTCGGCCGAGGCAGGCCCCGGCGCGTCGAGCACCGCGCGGCATTCCTTGGGCAGGTTGGCCATCGTCATCAGGTCACGTGCCTTGGGCGCATCCGGGTTCTTGTTCGGCCGCCACGGCTCCTGCGTGAACCACCAGGCCAGCGGCTTGCCGCAGCCATCATCCTCCGGCGTTGCTTCCTGCGCCTTGCAATTGGGCGAGCCCGGCTGGCAGCCGATGCGCATGTGGAAATGGTAGTCGTGGCCCCAGAACGGCCTGATCTTGCGTAGCCACGAGCGGTCACCCTTGACCGTGTCGCAGAGCTTTTTCTTGATGCCGGGATTGACCAGGATGCGCTCGACCTCCGGATAGCTCGCCGCGCGCTTCAAAAGCCGCGTGTGCGCCGGCGTCCACAGCGCGTCTTTCACAAGATGCGTCTTGTCGTCGACCATCAAGATGGCGCTCATGGTCTCGCGCTGCGCCCTGGTCATGGTGCGGTCGGGCATCGGCGTCAGCCAGATGTCGGCGTCGAGCCCGATCTGGTGCGAGGCATGACCTGATAGCATCGGGCCGCCGCGTGGCTGCGCGATGTCGCCGATCAACAGGCCCGGCCAACCGTCGGCGACGGCGTCGCGCGACAATCTCTCGATCAGCGCGATCATCGCCGGATGGCCCCAGCGGCGGTTGCGCGATGGCCGCATCACCTGCCAGGTCGGACCATCCATGGGAATGGCGACGCCGCCGGCAAAACAGCCCTTGGAATAGAAGCCGAAGGATTGCGGGGCGGTGGCCGTCGGCAGCTTCTCGGCGCCGAACAGGTCTTTCGCCCGCTCCTCGGCCGCTGCCGGCTGCGCGGCCAGGCCTGCCAGAGCCAGCGCTGCCGCCAATACCGCATTTCTGGGGCAAAGCGACCGCATCGATGATTTCATGAACCGCACCCCCGTGCCTGCAATCGCCGAATCATACCACGCCAAGCGCCACGCTTCGATCATCCTATCCCTTCACGCCCCTCATCGGGCTGCGCGGCGCACCGTCACGCCAGTCGCCGCTTGCCCACATATGGTCGAAAGCGGCGCGATAGTCGGGAAAGCGAAACCGATAGCCCGCCGCCTTGATCGCCGCATTGGCGACCCGCTTGTTCTCGCCATAGAAGGATCGCGCCATGGGCGAAAGTTGGGCGCTGTCGAAGGGAATTTCGGGCGGCGGCTCAACGCTCATCAGATGTGCGGCGTAGGCGACGACATCCTGCGGCGGCGCCGGCTCATCGTCGGTGACGTTGAAGATGCCGCCTCTATTGCCGCTGATCAGAAGCCACAGCGCGCCTGATATGTCGTCGCAATGGATGCGGTTGAACACCTGGTCCGGCTTGACCAGCCGCCTGGCAGTGCCGTTCTCCAGATTGACCAGCGCGTTGCGGCCGGGGCCGTAGATGCCGGATAGCCGCAGGATCGCCACTGGGCGCCCGATGTCCTCGCCAAGCCTCAACCACGCCCGCTCGGCCTCGACCCGCATCACCGAGCGCTTCGACACCGGCCGGCAGGCGGCCGTCTCGTCGACCCAGGCGCCGCCATGATCGCCATAGACGCCGACGGTCGAGAGATAGCCGATCCATTCCAGCGCCGGCATCCCTGCGATTGCCTCGCGAGCGGCATTCAACACCGGATCGCCGGCTTCTTCCGGACCGACCGAAACCACCAGATGCGTGGTTTTCTCCAGCGCATCGCCGATTTCGTTCGTCAACTTGCCGTCGAACAGCAGCGGGACGATGCCGGCCTTGCGCAGCGCTTCGAATTTTTCCTCGGAGCGTGTCGTGCCAAAGATGCTGGCGGTTCCCCTATTGGCGCGGGCAAAGGCCGTTCCGGAATAGCCGGCACCGAAGATGAAGACCTGTTTTCCGCTCATGCATGCGCCCTGCTTGGCCGCGCCAGGCGCCATTCCTCGCGCACCGCCGCGTCGTCCTCACTGTTCAAGCCGTTCGCGGCCCGTTCGGCATATTCGGTTTCCGGCACCAGCCGCGCCAGCGCCCATATTGCCGCGCCCCGCACCAGCGGCGAGGCATCGCCGAGCAGGCCCCGGACGACGCCGACGAGCGCGCCGTCGCAGGAATTGCCGGCGGCGATCAGCACGTTGCGGACGAAACGGTCGCGGCCGATGCGTTTGATCGGCGAACCGGAGAAGAAGGCGCGGAAGCCGGCATCGTCGAGGGCCAAGAGATCGGCGAGCGGCGGCTCGCGCAGATCGTCGCGCGCGGCGAGCTTGGCCTCGGATGCGGCGCGGGCGAATTTGTTCCAAGGACAAGCGGCGAGGCAGTCGTCGCAGCCATAGATGCGGTTGCCGATCTTTTCCCGAAATTCATGCGGGATCGGCCCCTTGTTCTCGATCGTGAGATAGGAGATGCAGCGCCGCGCATCGAGCCTGTAGGGCGCGGGGAACGCGTCGGTCGGGCAGGCGTCGAGGCAGGCGCGGCAGGAGCCGCAATGGTCGATCTCGGGCTTGTCCGGTTCCAGTTCGGCCGTGGTGAAGATGGTGCCGAGGAACAGCCAGGAGCCGTGCTCGCGGCTGACTAGGTTGGTGTGCTTGCCTTGCCAGCCCAGCCCCGCTGCTTCCGCCAGCGGCTTTTCCATCACGGGCGCCGTGTCGACGAAGACCTTCACGTCGCCGCCGGCGCGCGCGACGATCTTGCCGGCGATCTCCTTCAGCCGGCCCTTCATGACCTCGTGATAATCGCGGTTTTTCGCGTAGACCGAGATCGCGCCGCGATCGCGCCTGGCCAGCACGTCGCGCGGATCATGGTCCGGCCCGTAATTCATCGCCAGCACGATGATCGAGCGCACGTCGGGCCACAGCGTGGATGGCTCGCCGCGGCGCGCAATCGTCTCGGCAATCCAGTCCATCGAGCCGTGAAAGCCGTCGGCGATGAATTCGGCCAGGCGGGCCGGCGCCAGCGGGATGGCATCCGGGGTGGTGACGGCGACCGCGTCGAAGCCGGCGCGCCGCGCCTCCGCGTCGATCAGCGCGCGCAGTTTCGACGCGTCAGAAGTCGAGATCCGCATAGTGCGATACCGGCGACAGGCCGCGCACGCGGTCGGTCAGGAGCGGCCGGAAGGAGGGCCGCGACTTCACCCGCGTGTACCATTCGCGCGCGGCGGGGTGTTCGCGCCAGTCGATCTCGCCGAGATAATCGAGCACCGACAGCGTCGCGGCGGCCGCCAGATCGGCATAGGTGACCCTGCCGCCGGCCAGCCAATGACGGGTGCCCGCCAGCCAGTTAGTGTATTTCATGTGCTGGCGGATGTTGGCGCGCGCGGCGCGGATGGCGCCTGAATCGGGCGAGCCGCCGCCCGCCGTTTCCGGCATCACCGGCTTCAGCACGCGTTCGCGCACCAGATGGCGCGTCACTTCGCTTTCGGCCTTGTTGAGATACCAGTCGATCAGCCGGCGGATTTCGGCGCGCTGCATCGGGTCCTCGGCGAACAGCCGCTTGTCGCGCTTGAGCACGCCCCGCGTCTCGTCGAGATATTCGGAAATCACCGTCGCGCCGATGATCGGCACGTCGCCTTCGGCCAGCAGGATCGGCAGTGTACCGGCCGGGTTCAGCGCCAGGAACTCCTTGCGCCGCGTCCACGGCTTTTCCTCGATCAGCGCCAGCTCCTCGCCATACTCGCCAAAGGCGAGGCGGACGAAGCGGCAGGTAGCGAACATGGGATGGTGGAAAAGCGTCAGCATGGTTCCGCGATGATAAAGCGCACTGGTGTCGTTCAGAATTCGGAATTCGCGCGTCGCGCTCGTTCCAGGTATGGCGAATTCCGGATTGCCACACTGGCGAATCGCAGGGCGCACCGGTAAGTCTTGGCCGCCCGGCTAGCGGGCCGTCAGGGGTGTTGCGACCTATAGGGGGACTTCGGCGCCATGACAAGCAAGCCATTCTGTTAGCCGTCACGCCAATGCCGAGGTAGAAATGGAAAGCCAGACCATCGTCGAAGCCCTGCTGCTTGGCCTGCTGGAGGGGTTGACCGAATTCATCCCGGTGTCCTCGACCGGCCACATCCTGCTCGCCGGCCATTTCCTCGGCTTCCAGTCGACCGGCAAGGCCTTCGAGATCCTGATCCAGCTCGGCGCCATCCTGGCCATCCTCAGCGTCTATTTCCGGCGCCTGTGGCAGATGCTGCTCGACCTGCCGCATGACCGGCTGACGCGGCATTTCGTCATCGGCATCCTCATCGCCTTCCTGCCGGCGGCGATCATCGGCGCGCTGGCGCATGATTTCATCAAGACTGTGCTGTTCGAATCACCCCGACTGATCTGCATCATGCTGATCATCGGCGGCGTCGTGCTGCTGGTCGTCGACCGAATGAACCTCAAGCCGGTCTATCGCGACGTCGAGCGGTTCCCGACCAGACTCTACCTGCAGATCGGCCTGTTCCAGTGCCTGTCGCTGATCCCCGGCACGTCGCGTTCGGGCTCGACCATCGTCGGCGCGCTGCTTCTGGGCGTCGACAAGCGGGCGGCGGCGGAATTTTCCTTCTTCCTCGCCATCCCGACCATGGTCGGCGCCTTCGCCTTCGACCTGTTCAAGAACCGCAACGTGCTGACCTCGGCCGATCTGCCGATCATCGCCATCGGCTTCGTCGCCGCTTTCGTCACGGCCTTGGTCGTGGTGCGCTACCTGCTCGACTACGTGTCGCGCAACGGCTACTCGCTGTTCGGCTGGTGGCGCCTGGTGGTGGGGATCGTCGGGCTGGTGGCGTTGATGATCTGGGGCTGAACGTGCGTTGTTGCAGGCCCCTCACCGGGATTGCCAACCGAATTGAGAGGGGCAATTCGGGGCAACCCGACCTCTCCCCTAGCGGCCGGATGAGGGGGCTGCCTCGCACGGATTTCTGTCAACTCCTTCCGTAAAACGCATTCGGGACATGCACCGGCCAGCGCCACGGCAGCACGGCGACCATGTCGAAGCGCATCGACAGCCTGCCATAGTCGGGCTGGCGGGACAGCCAGATATCGGCAGCACCCTCGATGCGGCGCTCCGATTCGTGACCGATCGCCTCCATGGCCTCTATCAGCGTGCGGCGCGCCTTGACCTCGACGAACAGGACGAGGTCGCCGCGCCGCGCAATCAGGTCGATCTCGCCGAAGCGGGTGCGGTGGCGGCGCGCGAGAATCCGGTAGCCCTTCAACATCAGCGCGGCCGCCGCCAGCCATTCGCCGCGATGGCCGCGCCGGTAGGCCTTTTGGCGGCTGGCGCTCGGGCGCTCAGCCACCGCTGGTTTCTCGTTGCTCGGCCATGACTTTTGGACAAACGGAACCGTTTGTCCGAGAAAACCGGTTTCCGCATTTCGGGATCATGGTCTGTCCTTGAGCTCGAGCAGCCGCCGATATAGCGCCTGCTTCTGGCCGCCGGTCATTTTCGCCGCTTCCGCCGCCGCCTTGGAGGCGGGCATTTCAGCGGCGAGCGACAAGAGCAGGCGATCGATGTCTTCAGGTTCGTCGGCCTTGGCCTCGGCGGCGCCGACGCAGACGACGATCTCGCCCCTGGGCGTATCGGCCCCCGCGTAGTGGTCGGCGAGCGCCCGCAGCGTGCCGGTGCGCATCTCCTCGAACGTCTTGGTCAATTCGCGGCCGATGGCGGCCTTGCGCTCGCCGCCGAGCGCCTCGACCATGGCGCCGAGCGACTCGGCCAGCCGGCGCGGCGATTCGAAGAAGATCAGCGTCGCCGGCACGGCTCTCAGGGCCTCCAGCCGGGCCAGGCGTTGTCCCGATTTAACCGGCAGGAAGCCGGCGAACAGGAAAGCGTCCGACGGCAGGCCCGACGCCGTCAGCGCGGCAAGCGGCGCCGAGGGGCCGGGGATCGGCACGACGCGGATGCCGTGGTCGAGCGCCTCGCCGACCAGCCGGTAGCCGGGATCGGAGACCAGCGGTGTGCCGGCATCCGAGATCAGCGCCACGCTCTGGCCGGCTTCGAGCGCCGCGATCAGCTTCGGCCCGGCCTCGCCCGCATTGTGTTCATGATAGGCCGTGGTGCGCCGGCGGATGCCGTAGCGGTCGAGCAGCACGCGCGACACGCGCGTGTCCTCGCAGGCGACGATGTCGGCGGCGGCCAGCGTCTCCAGCGCGCGCAGCGTGATGTCGGCGAGGTTGCCGATCGGCGTCGCCACCAGATAGAGCGCCGGATCGAGCGGACGGGCCGCGATCTCGGTCTGCCCGACCACATAGCTGCGCTTGCCCGTTTCGCCAGTCACCGATGCCGTCTCCGTTCAGCCTGTTGGCTTGCCAAACCCATTTGGCATGGCTGGCGCCGGCTTGCAAAACTCACACCGATGTAAGGCAGTCGCCATTCCTTCGCCACAGTAGGGAACGAAACCGGTTTTGGCAGATTTAGCCCCTGATTCCCAAGGGAGGACAGGATGGACAGCCTGACGATACAGGACGCTTTCGAGCCCTACTATGCCGGCCGCGGCCGAATTGCCGCACGCCAGGACAAGCGGCTGCCGGCCCGGGACGACACCAGCCTGACCAAGCAGGCCGCGATTGCCTTGCCGACGGATGTCAGGCTTTCCGACAACAAACCCGACAGCACGACGGAGCACTGACCGGACGATGCCCAATCGCTTCGATATTTTCATCACCCGTCTCGAAACGAGAACCGCGCGCCACGGCGTGCCGCTATCTCCGATAGGCGACCAGCACCGAGGGCGCCGCGACAAGGACAACGCCAAGCCGGTGCGCTCCGGAGAGTCCCACGCCGAGAAGGATCGCGGAAAGCATCGCCACAAACACGACGCCTGATCTGGTTCAGATCGGCGAGACGACAGTTCATCGTCGTGGGCGGAGCAAGGCGCGACGCAGCGCATGCCCGCGAGCAACACGGGCCTCGGTCAGCCGAAAGGCACTCAGCCTCCCAGCGCCCGATCCAGATCGGCGATCAGATCGTCGCCATCCTCGATCCCCGCCGACAGCCGCACCAGCGAATCCGATATGCCGATCTCCGCCCGCTTCTCGGCGGGAATGGAGCCATGCGTCATTAACGCCGGGTGCTCGATCAGGCTCTCCACCCCGCCAAGACTTTCGGCCAGCGTGAACAGCTGCGTGCGTTCGAGAAAGCGTTTGGTGCCGGCAAGATCGCGATCGAGCACAGCCGTGATCATGCCGCCGAAGGCATGCATCTGCTGGACCGCGATGGCGTGCTGGGGATGGCTGGCGAGGCCGGGATAGATGACGCGGCGCACATCTTTTCGCGCTTCCAGCCATTGCGCGATTTTGAGGCCGTTGGCGGAATGACGCTCCATCCTGAGCGCCAGGGTCTTCAAACCGCGCAGCGCTAAGAAACTATCAAACGGGCCGGATATGGCTCCGATGGCGTTCTGCAGGAATTTCAGGCGATCGGCCAAATCCTTGTTGTCGCCGACAACTGCGACGCCGCCGACCATGTCGGAATGGCCGTTCAGATATTTCGTCGTCGAATGGACCACGATGTCGATGCCGAGCTCCAGCGGCCGCTGGATGTAGGGGCTGCAGAAGGTGTTGTCGGCGACGGACAAGATCCCCTTGCGCTTCGCCAACGCCGCGACGCCTTCGAGATCGACGATGCGCAGCAATGGATTGGTCGGCGTCTCGACCCAAAGCATTTTTGTTTCCGGCCGGATCGCGGCTTCAACCGCGGCCAGATTGGTGAAATCGACGAAAGAAATCTGCAGACTGGCCGAGCGCTTGCGCACCCGCTCCATCAGCCGGAACGAGCCGCCATAAATGTCGTCGGTGGCGACGATATGCGCGCCGGAATCGAGCAATTCGAGCACCGTGGCGATCGACGCCAGGCCGGAAGCGAATGCGAAAGCCGCCGAGCCGCTTTCGAGATCGGCCACGGCGCGCTCGAAGGCGAATCGCGTCGGGTTCTGGCTGCGGGCATATTCGAAACCCTTGTGCACGCCGGGCGACTGCTGGCCATAGGTCGAGGTGGCGTAGATCGGCACCATCACCGCACCGGTCAGCGGATCGTGGCTCTGGCCGCCATGGATGGTGCGCGTCGAAAACGCCAGGCGGTTCTTTCCGGATGTTGTCATCGTGCGCGCCTCAGATGGTTGATCAGGTCGATGCGGGTAATCAGGCCGACGAACTCGTCGCCGTCGAAGATGATGGCGACCTCGTTGCGGTCGAACACCGGCAGCAGCGCGTCCAGCGTCTGGCTGGCCTGCAGCGTGTGCAGGTTCGAGGTCATGGCCGTGCGCACCGGGCCGTTGAAGCGCTCCCAGCGCCCGTCATAGGGGCCGTCGACATGGGCAAGGATGTCGCTCTCGTCGACGATGCCGACGAGTTTGCCGTTGTCGAGCACCGGCAGTTGCGAGACATCGGAGCGGCGCATGCGTCCGTAAGCATTGAGCAGGCTCTCGTCCGGCCCGACATAGACAGTGTCGCCGGTACGGTGAGTGCGCATCACGAGGTCACGCAGGTCGCCATGCTGTTCGTGTTCGGCCAGTCCCTGTTCCGCCAGCCAGAAATCGTCGAACACTTTTGACAGGTACTTGTTGCCGCTGTCGCAGACGAAGGTAACGACGCGCTTGGGCACCGTCTGTTCGCGGCAATAGCGCAGCGCCGCCGATAGCAGCGTCCCGGAGGAAGAACCGGCCAGGATGCCTTCCCGGGACAACAGATCCCGCACCGCCAGCATGCTCTGCTTGTCCGTGATGGAATAGGCCTTCTTGACCAAAGACAGATCGGCATTGGGCGGCACGAAATCCTCGCCGATACCTTCCACGGTCCAGCTTCCCGCCTCTTCCATCTTGCCGGTCTTGATCAGCGGCGCCAGCACCGAGCCGACCGGATCGGCCAGCACCATCTCCGTCTTCGGCGACACCTCGGCGAAGTAGCGGCCAAGCCCGGTCAGCGTGCCGCCCGAGCCGACGCCGACCACCACCGCGTCGACATCCCCGTCAAGCTGCGAGAAAATCTCCGGGCCGGTGGTCGTCTGATGCGCCAGCGGGTTGGCCGGATTGGCGAACTGGTTGGCGTAGAAGGCGCCGGGCAGTTCGGCGGCGATTTTTTCCGCCATGTCCTGGTAATATTCGGCATGGCCCTTGCCGACATCGGAACGCGTCATGCGCACTTCCGCGCCGAGCGCGCGCAGATGCTGGATTTTCTCGCGCGACATCTTGTCGGGCACGACCAGGATGATGCGGTAACCCTTGGGAATGCCGACCTGGGCAAGGCCAAGGCCGGTGTTGCCGGCTGTCGCCTCGACGATGGTGCCGCCGGGCTTCAGCTTGCCCTGTTTTTCGGCCGCCGCGATCATCGACAGCGCGATACGGTCCTTGATCGAGCCGCCAGGGTTCTGGCTCTCGAGCTTGATGAACAGCCGGCATTTTCCGGTGTCGAACTTGGTCAGCTCGACGATGGGCGTCTGCCCGATCAGATCGAGCAACGACGCATAGGGCGGCCGGAGGCGCGAGAGCGCCCTATCCGAGGAGCCACTGTCGGCCGTGGTTTTTCTATGCTCACTCATGTCGGAGCCTCCATGGGTCAACCCTAGCGTCTTTTCCAGCCGATCGCAGTTGGAAAGAAGATAGATCGTGCCAATCCGGTGGCCAGACGGGGAATGAAATTCCATGGGGCCGTCATCCAGGCGAGGCGAGGCGGTGCCGACCGAAACGCCAGCGAGACAGCGCCAAGCCGTGGGACTGGACGGCGGCATGATCCGGTCCAGCGAAGGCGTCGCAACCTGATCACCGGCCAGCAGAATTTTTTGGGCGCCGAGGCCGCGCGCGCCATGTGTGAGGCATTGGGCTGAACGCCATCCCTCCGGCTGGTAGCTGGAGGGACTTCAGTCTTAGTTGAGCAATAGCTAATATATATGTAGCTTGGTCGTGCGGGGGACGATCCCAATCGAAGCCTAACCCGCGATGGCCGGTGCGATCTGCTTCCAACCCAAGCATCCCCGCACCGGCCATTCTTTTGGTCCGAGGGCATAGGAAAGCACTGGCTCGAAACCGGGCTGAGGAGGCATTGGGTCACTCGACGGAAGGAAGATCGCGCCTTTTGGCAGGCCGATTCGCATCCCCATTACCGCGGTCCATATCAAGCCACGTATATCTCGATTGACTAAAGTAATGGAACGTCCAATGGACAAGCACGGAACGTTCGAAGACCCCTCGGACCAAGGCCTGCTAGCGCACAAGACTTTAGTCCTGCCGTTTTATAGTTAAGAACGGAAGTTGTTTAGACCGACATAGGGCCGCTCAGGACGAATACCAGACTACGCCCAGCCGAATATGGTGCGATCACGGAAGACGCTCGCGGCTTAAGGCGGGCACCGCTTGCCAAAGACAATCGCCGCCTGGGGTTGTCTATCCCAGCAACCGCTTGCTCAGCCTGGCGCATTGGACTCGGATATCGGGAATGGCGTCGATCTCGAAGAAGGTGCCGCGCGTCAGCGGGCCGACGGCGAGAATTTTTCGCGAAACGGTGCCATCGGCGGCGATGATCTCGCAATTGGCCGAGACGTCGAGGCCGATGCGCAGCGGATCCGGCCGCGCCAGGCCGCGGTCGACCAGCGAGCGCACCACGCTGTTCGACGAGGTCGAGATGTCGCGCACGATACCGGAGCAATCATAGATGCGGGCGACGCCGAATGTTTCGAGGCGCTGGGTGTGACGCGACTGGACCTCCACCGCGAAGCCGTCGCCCGGCGTGACGCCGACGACGCGCCCGGCGAGCGGCCGGATGCGGCCCGATTGCACGGCCTCCGTCACCCTGGCGTAGACCTCGGGTGCCATGCGGTGGCGATGGATGTCCCACCAGGCCTTGGTGTGCTCGACGAAGCGGCGCTTGGCCGAGGCCGGCCAGTTCTGCCAGATCTTCTGGTTGAAGGGGCGCAGGCCGTCCACCACGTCGCGCCAGTCGACGCCGGCCTTCTGGTTCTGACGGATAAGGTCGCGGAACCAGCCGACGAAATAGGAGAGCTGGGTGCCGAGCGGGATGTCGGCGACGTCGAGCTTGATCGGATTGCCCTTGCGGTGCGGCGAGGGCAGCAGGCCGCGCCGCGACACCGCGATGATGTCGCCGCGATGGCCGCGCTGCTCCAGGGAAAGGAATGCATCGACCATGCTCAAGCCCGTGCCCAGCACCAGGATGCGGCTATCTGGATCGAGCGCGGTGTCGGCTTCCGAGCCCATCCGGATCGCGTGGCCCTGCGCGGGCTGTTCGTCATGGCCGGTAGCGAGCACGGCAAGATGGGCGACCACGCTGGTGCCGTTGGCCAGCGCCACCTCGACCCCGGACGCCGTCGGCGTGATCGACAGGCTCTCCTCGCGGATCAGGCGCAGCCGGCCGCTCTCGCGCTCGCGCGTTTCCAGGTCGTCGAGCAATTCCTTGAGATAACGCGCATAGAGGCTGCGCGGCGCATAGACCGGAGCCTGTTCCGGTGTCGCAAGCCCCCGCTCCAGCAGCCAGCGCCAGAAATTGCCGGGATCGTCGGCATAGGCGCTCATGCCTGCGGCGCTGACATTCAGCACATGCGCCGACAGCAGCGTCGAATAGGCAATGCCCTGGCCAAAATGCGGGCGTTTTTCGATCAATGTGACGCGCAGGTCCGGATTGGGCGATTTGAGCAGATGCGCGGCCAGCACGACGCCGCTGGCGCCGCCGCCGACGATGATGATGGAACGGGTCGGGTTGGTTCGCCCGGTCATGCGCAAGCGAGCCCCATGCGAAGTGCCGGCTTCAGGCCTGGACCTTCACCGCGACCGACAGGTCGTTCCGCGCCACCGGCAGGTCGTCCCTCGCGACCGGGAGGTCGTCGGCAATGTCGCGCATCTCGGCGAGGCTGCGCTGGTCGAGCACCTCGGCGATCGCCTGCCGGACTTCCAGCATCAGATGTCGGACTTGGCATGTCGCCTCGTTGCAGTCTTCACAGCGCTGATACTGTGTGCGGCTGGCGCAGGGGATCGGAGCCAACGGCCCGTCGAGGACGCGCACGACGTGGCCGACCTTGATCTCGTCGGCGGGCCGGGCCAGGCGATAGCCGCCCTCCTTGCCCTTCCGGCTCTGGACGAAGCCGGCATTGCGCAGCTCGCCCAGAATGGCGTCGAGGAATTTCTTCGGGATGTTGTTGCCGGTCGCGATATCGCCGACGAAGGCGAGCCGTCCGGCCGGCATGTGCGCGAGATGGACGAGCGCCTTGAGGCCGTACTTGCCTTTTTTGGTGAGCATGAACCGAACGTTTCTCTGTCGTGCGATGGCCTTAGGCCATCCGTTGCGAAACGCCTCGCGTGCCTCCCCGCCGCGCCGAAGCCTCCATGACACATAAATTCCAGTGACATGATATACAAGCCAATTGCGGTTGATCTTGCTTGATTTTCAACTCGTTGCGGCGATTTTAGGCCCGCCTTGTGATTTCGAGGACACAGACGCCAGGCTTGCTCGCATGACGGCCCGCGGCTGGGAACCGACGACGCCAGCGATCTCCACGATACGCTTGGGATGCCCTGTCATCGGCACCCCGCACCTATGTCCATAAGATTACTTAGGTGCCGACACGTGGAACCTCATTCTAAATTCTGTGCCATTCGAAGCATCAGTTTGCTGGAGGTAGGGAAAACCCGGAATTCTCGTTTGACCCTGTCTGTATCTGCAACGGTCGAGGTCGAGCCCTCGGGCAAAGTTGATGGGCTCGCCGCTCTTGGACGACGGCAACCGTCACTTCCGCCGTGGCGGCCCGCCGCCAGTGGCTTTTTTCCAACAAGCTCTCCTTCCTTGGAAGGATTTAACTCTACAAGAACCATGGAATTAGCGAACTATGGACATGCAATCCGGTTTTCCCTTTTCATGGAGCCCTTTGATGCCCACCATTTCGCGACGCATTCTCCTTCTGTCGTCGGCCGCCCTCGCCGGCGCCGCCTTCCTCAGCCCGGCGCTCGCCGAAGACCTGAAGATCACCATCGGCTACCAGACGGTCGTCGAACCCTCGAAAGTGCCGCAGGCCGATGGCGCCTATGAAAAGGCGACCAAGGCCAGCATCGACTGGCGCAAATTCGATTCCGGCGCCGATGTCATCGCCGCGGTCGCCTCCGGCTCGGTCGATATCGGCTATGTCGGCTCGAGCCCGCTGGCGGCCGCCGCCAGCCGCGAACTGCCGATCCAGACCATTTTCGTCGTCGGCCTGATCGGGCAATCCGAGGCGCTGGTCGCCCGCAACGGCGCCGGCATCGAGAAGGTCGCAGACCTCGCCGGCAAGAAGGTCGCCGTGCCGTTCGTGTCGACGACGCATTACAGCCTGCTTGCCGCGCTCAAGCACGAGAATGTCGATCCGAAATCGGTCCAGATCCTCAACCTGCGGCCGCCGGAAATCGCCGCCGCCTTCGCGCGCGGCGACATCGACGCCGCCTATGTCTGGGACCCAGCGCTGGGCCAGATCAAGACATCCGGCAAGGTGGTGCTGGATTCCTCGCAGGTCGCCGCCTGGGGCGCGCCAACCTTCGACGCCTGGATCGTGCGCACCGACTTCGCCGAGAAGAACCCGGAAGCCGTGCGCGACTTCGTCAAGGTGACGGGCACCGCCTATGCGGACTATCTCGCCAAGCCCGACGCCTGGTCGGTGTCGTCGCCGCAGGCCGCCGCGATCGCCAAGCTCACCGGCGCCAAGCTGGAAGAGGTGCCGGAGCTGCTCAAGGGTTATGTCTTTCCCACCCTGGAACAGCAGGCATCCGGGAAGTTCCTCGGCGGCGGTACGGTCAGTGCGATCGCGGCGGCATCCGCCTTCCTCAAGGAGCAAGGCAAGGTCGACGCGGTGCTGCCGGACTATTCGAAATACGTCACTTCGAAATACGTCACCGAGGCGCTGGCCTCGAACTGACGCGTCGCACACGCGGCTCTCCTTCCCACGCCGCGTATTGCCTGTCCCGAAGCCGCCGACGAGGCGCGATTTCGGGGCAGGCGGATATCCTTCCAATCGGCGAGGGCCCATGCCGCATCTCGTGCTCGACAAGATCTCCATCCACTATGACGGCCAGCCGGCACCCGCCGTCGAGCACGTGTCGATCGGCGTTGCCAAGAACGATTTCGTCGTCCTTGTCGGCCGCTCCGGCTGCGGCAAGACCTCGCTGCTCAACGTCGCCGCCGGCCTGGTCATACCGGCGCGCGGCAGTGCCACGGTCAATGGCAAGCCGATCACCGGGCCCGGTTCGGACCGGGCCGTGGTGTTCCAGAACGATGCGCTGTTTCCGTGGCTCACGGCGCGCGAGAACGTCGCCTTCGCGCTCAGGCTGCGCGGAGCGAGGCCAGCCGAACGGGCGCGCCGCGCCGATGAACTGTTGGCGCTGGTCAAGCTCGCTGAAGCCGGCGACAAACGCATCTGGGAGCTGTCCGGCGGCATGCGCCAGCGTGTCGGCCTTGCCCGGGCGCTCGCCGCCGAACCCGAATTCCTGCTGCTCGACGAGCCGCTCGGCGCGCTCGACGCGCTGACGCGCGAGCGCATGCAGACGACGCTGCTCGACCTTTGGACGGCAAGCCATGCCGGCGTGCTGATGGTGACGCACGGCATCGAGGAGGCGCTGGTGCTCGCCACCCGCATCGTCGTGCTGGCGCCCGGCCCGGGCCGCGTGGTGCGAACCTTCGAGCCGAGCTTCTCCAGGCGTTACGCGGCGGGCGAGCCCATTCGCGCCATCAAGGCCGATCCGGCCTTCGCGGCGGCGCGCGGCGAACTGACCGACGCGATCTTCGAGGGAGAGGCGGCATGACAATTTCCTCCTACACCGAACGGCCCGGTTCAAGGACAGACGAAACCGACGGCCTGTCGGTGCCCTGGTCGAGGCCACGGGCGAAACGGACGGGCGTTTCGGCCCGCATGGTCAGCGCCGCCACCATCCTGGCGGTGCTGGCGCTCTGGACACTGTCGGCCCGCCTGCAACTGGTGTCGCCGGTGTTCCTGCCCTCGCCGCTTGCCGTGTGGAACAAGTTCATCGTGGTTATCAGCGACGGCTTCGTCGACGCGACGCTGCCGCAGCATGTCGTCGCCAGTCTGGCCCGCGTCTTTGCCGCGCTGGCCGCCGCCATCCTGGTCGGCGTGCCGGTGGGGCTCGCCATAGGCATCAGCACGGTGGGGCGCGGCATCTTCGATCCGCTGCTCGAATTCCTGCGACCGATCCCGCCGCTGGCCTACCTGCCGCTGGTCATCATCTGGTTCGGCATCGGCGAGCCGTCGAAAATCCTGGTGATCGCCATCGCCATGCTGGCGCCGGTCGCGCTGTCGAGCGCCTCGGGCGTCCGCGGCGTCTCGCGGGAGCGCGTCAACGCCGCGCGTTCGCTTGGTGCGACTCGACGCCAAGTGGTCCGCCACGTGATCCTGCCCAGCGCCCTGCCCTCGATCCTGACCGGCCTGCGCATCGCGCTCGGCGCCGGCTGGTCGACACTGGTCGCGGCCGAGCTGGTGGCGGCAACGCGCGGGCTTGGCTTCATGATCCAGTCGGCGGCCCAGTTCCTCGTCACCGACGTGGTGATCATGGGCATATTGGTGATCGCCGCCATCGCCTTCGTGCTCGAATTCACCATCCGCCGCATCGAGCGCGTGCTGGTCCCATGGGCGGGGCGGGAATGATCGGAAAAGGAGAATGACGATGACCCATTCCACCGCCGTGTTGTTTGCCCATGTCGGCGCCTGGCTGCTCGGCCTTGCTTCCGACGAGAACGCGGCAAGAGACGACAGCCCGCGCTCGCCGGCGCCGGTCCATCTCCGCGCCGGGCGCGATCGCCTGCCACCGCGCGACGAGAGTTTTTACTGGGCCTGGCAGTACTGGTCGCAGTGAACGCAGTCGCATCGGCCGGCGCGCTCGGCAGCGGGCGTGCTTGCTCGAAAATCAACCATGCCCACGGTTCGCCCATACCAGCCCGGCCAGGCCGACCAGCATGGCGGCGAGGCCGATATAGAGCCATTGCGATTGGCCGGTCATGAAGCTGCCGCCGACCACGCCGATCCCTTGCAGCGACCACAACGCACCGATCGCCAGCACAATCAACGCCAGCAGATTTTTGGTCAGTCTCATTGTCGGATCTCGCTTTCCCAGTCGATCGAGAGCGGCGCCACAGCCGCGATGAAAGAGCCAAAGGAAGTGGCTCGATCCCAGCGGTTTCTACTTGGAGATTAATCCCGGATCTTGTCAAACGGATCTCGGATATCGGCACGAATATCATCGATAACTGATAAAATCTGGTCCGAAAATCCCTGACAAACTGTTACCCCCTGACTCCAAACGTGTGATCTTGCCATGGAACCGCCAGATCACTGCCGCATTTCCTGCCTTATTTCCCACCTAACGGCTTGGGTCTGTCAAAAACGGAGCCATCCCCCAAATATGAAGACCACGAAACAGACCGCGCTTGTCGCGGTAACGATCGCTGCTGGCCTGATGGTCGGCGCCTCCGCCACTTCGGCAACCGCCGCCGCCGGTCAGTGTGGCCGCGCTTCCTGGTACGCGCTGCACTCGAGGACCGCATCGGGCGAGCGTATGAACCCCTCGGCGATGACCGCCGCCCACCGCACGCTGCCTTTCGGCACCAAATTGCGGGTCACCAACAAGAACAACGGCCGCAGCGTCGTCGTGCGCATCAACGATCGCGGTCCCTTCATCAAGGGCCGGGTGCTCGACCTGTCGAAAGGCGCCGCCGGCCAGCTCGGCTTCATCGGCTCCGGGCAGACCTCCGTCTGCATGGCGCGCGTCTGATCTGATCGTCTCCTGACCATGATCCCTTCCCGACCGCAGGACCATCATGGTCAGGTCGCCGCGAAAGCCTGACACATATCCTACACATTTCGGCACTGCACATTGAGCCGGCTGGGCCGGCCGTGCCGGGTTTTCAAGGCTTTCGGCGAAAGAAGCATTGGTCACGCCACGTGACGTATTGCATCGCAGCAATTAGTTGTTAACTTCCCCGCGAGACATCTAGGGCTCGGCGCTGATCGTCGTCCCTTCGGTCGCGGGGTAACGTATGTTCTACCAGCTCTACGAAATGAACCACGCGGCCCTGCAGCCGGCGCGGCTCTATGCCGACGCGGTCCGGTTGTTCTACTCCAACCCGCTCAACCCCGTTTCGCATACGCCCTGGGGCCGTTCGATCGCGGCCGGCGCCGAACTGTTCGAGCGCACCACGCGCCGCTACGGCAAGCCGCGATTCGGCCTGGCCAAGACGGTGGTCGACTGGAAGAGCGTCGCGGTCACCGAGGAGACCGTCTGGTCGAAGCCGTTCTGCAATCTCGTCCGGTTCGAGCGCGCCGTTCCCGCCGGGCGCAAGGCCGACCCGAAGCTTTTGATCGTGGCTCCGATGTCGGGCCACTATGCCACGCTGCTGCGCGGCACGGTCGAGGCGATGCTGCCCTATGCCGATGTCCATATCACCGACTGGGTCGACGCCCGCATGGTGCCGCTGGCCGATGGCAGCTTCGATCTCGACGACTATATCGACTACGTCATCGACATGCTGCACACGCTGGGTCCGGACACGCATGTGATGGCCGTGTGCCAGCCTTCCGTGCCGGTGCTTGCGGCGGTGGCGCTGATGGAGGCGAAGGGCGATCCCTTCGTGCCTTCGACGATGACCCTGATGGGCGGGCCGATCGACACCCGCCGCAACCCGACCGCCGTCAATCTGCTGGCCGAGGAAAAGGGCATCGACTGGTTCCGCGACAACGTCGTCATGCGCGCGCCCTGGCCAGTGCCGGGCTTCGGCCGCGAGGTCTATCCCGGTTTCCTGCAGCTTTCGGGCTTCATGAGCATGAACCTCGACCGCCACATCATCGCCCACAAGGAATTCTTCATGAACCTTGTGAAGCACGATGGCGACAATGCCGAAAAACACCGCGACTTCTATGACGAATATCTGGCGGTGATGGATCTGACGGCGGAGTTCTATCTGCAGACGGTCGACACGGTCTTCGTGCGCCATGCGCTGCCCAAGGGCGAGATGACGCATCGCGGCACAAGGATCGATCCGTCCGTGATACGCAACGTTGCCCTGTTCACGGTCGAGGGCGAGAACGACGACATTTCGGGTCTTGGCCAGACCAGGGCGGCGCAGGATTTGTGCGTCAACATTCCCGCCGACAAGAAGGCGCACTACATGCAGCCGGCAGTCGGCCATTACGGCGTCTTCAACGGCTCGCGCTTCCGCTCCGAGATCGTGCCGCGCATCGTCGACTTCATCACCAGCTATGGCCGCCAGAACCGCGTCGCGGTGAAGCCGAAGCTGGTCCGCACCGCCAAGCGGTAGGCGGTTTGAAAACGGAACCGGCCGCGGGTCCGATTCCGTTGCACAAGTGCCGCTCTGCCTCCCCGCGGGTAACCATGCTGCAAATCAGGCCGACGTCGTAATTGACACGGAGTGTAAATCGCCCTTAACGTTTCGTTAACAACAGGGCGAGCGGGGACAATGAATTCCTCAACCATGCGAAGGCTGCGCGTATGCGCGGCAGCAGGGCTGGCGTTAACGGGGGGCTGGATGGCACCGGCCTGGGCTTCGGGCGCCATGGCCACCGGGGGCCTCACCTCGCAGCCGATCGGCCACTACGATTTCTGCAAGCAGCGTCCAGGCGAATGTTCGATCCGCCCGGCCAATCTCGCGCCGGCGGTGCTGACCGACGGGTTGATGCGCAAGCTGGTCAACGTCACCGCAAGGGTCAATGCCGCCGTCAAGCCGATGAGCGACATGGACATCTACGGCAAGGACGAGGTCTGGGCCTATCCGGACAAGGGCGTCGGCGACTGCGAGGACTACGTGCTGGAGAAGCGGCGCCAGCTGTCCCGCATGGGCATGTCGCTCGCCGATCTCCTGATAACCGTGGTCCGCAAGCCCGACGGCGAAGGCCACGCCGTACTGACGGTGCGCACCGATGGCGGCGACTATGTGCTCGACAATTTGACCGACAAGGTCAAGTCTTGGGACCAGACCGGCTACCGCTTCCTCAAGCGCCAGGCGATCGACAACACCGGCCGCTGGGTCTCGATCCGCGGCGGCCAGCAGGTTCTGGTCGGCTCGGTGCAGTAGGGCCATAGCGGGGCACCTGCCTGAGGCGGCGCCACCCCAGCGCGGCTATACCATTGCATTCTGCACGGTTGCGAAGCTCGCGATCGCGGCATGGATCCTCGGGTCTGCGCGTCCGCTTCGCCCGTGGATGACGAACCGTGGAGGTTCCGCCAATCTCTGGGGCCTCTGCCATTGCCGCACTGCCTTGACCCACGGCTCCCTTTGGGGACCCTCCAGAAAATTTCCGCATCCCTCCGTGAACCATTTCCGTTCGCCCGGCGACACACAGCCGTGAACCGAACCAACCCAAATCATGGAGACTTCAAATGACTGCTTTTCTGCGCAACACGCTTCTCGCCGCCGCCGCCGTTTCGGCGCTCACCGGATCAGCTCTGGCCGGGCAGACCATTCCAAGCTGCGCCAACACCAACCTCAACGATTTGTGGGCCGGCCGCTGTTGCGGCGAGGCCGGCGCGTCGGACTGCCTGGGCGGTGGCAATGGCGGCCAGGGCCATGGCGACCATGGTCGCGGCGGCAATGGCGGCAGCACGGCCGGCAAGAATTGATCGCACCACGGCTGCCCGCTGGCTGCTCGCCGGCGGGCGCTGTCTTCTACGATCGCCGGCCCAATGCCGCGCGGATCGACGCGGTGATGCGCAGAAGCTCGGCCTCGTCGAGTTTCTCGATGGTCTCGGCCAGAAGATTGGCAAGTTCGGTGGCGGCGGGGGACAGGCCTGACGTATCGAGTTTCACCCGCGGATGCGAGGTTTCGGCCAGCCGCGCCAGTTCCTCGGCATCGTCCCAGATGATGTTGAAATAACCGATGATCTTCTGGATCAGCGTCCAGGTCGGCGCGCCGCGCCGGCCATGCTCGAGCGCCGAGAGATAGGCGGCGCTGACGCCGATCGCCGCCGCCATGTCCTTCTGGCTGACGCCGCGCTCGGCCCGCAGCGCCCGCAGCCGCTCGCCGAACGGCGTCACGAGCGCGCCCGCCGCAGCCTGATATAAAGCGCGCCCGAGCCGCCATGGTTGCGGGCGGCATGGTCGTGGCTGGAGACCAGCGGCCGGAACGCGGGTGTCGACAGCCAGGCCGGGACGGCGCGCCGCAAGATGCCATCGCCGCCCGAGGAAGACCCCTTGCCGGTGATGACCAGCACATAGCGGACGCCGCCGGCATGCGCCCGGTGCAGGAACGAGAACAGCAGCGAATAGGCCTCGTCCTGCGTCATGCCGTGCAAGTCGACGCGGCCCTCGATCGGCAGCCGGCCCTTTTGCAGCTTGTCCAGCGTCGGCTCGTCGAGCCGGTGCGTGACATGCTGGATTTTCGGTTTTGCAACAGCCGTCGCGTTGGCGGCGGGCTGGACCGGCTGCGCCGGCGCCGGCCTGGCATCGACGGCCATGTCCGGAATGTCGACCGCGGCGCGGCCCTTGAGCGGCTTGGCGGTGCGCGCCACCAGGTTCCACAGCACCCGGTCGTCGTCGCTGAGTTTATCCCCGCGCTTGCTCATCTCGCGCCCCCGGCCAGCGCGCGCGGCACCAGCGCATAAAAATCGGCGGCGTTGCGCACCACGCCGGCGATCTCGCCGGCGGCATCGCCCGAGCCGGCGAACAGGTCGCCACGCGCCGGCCCTGTTATGGCCGAGCCGGTGTCCTGCGCGATCATCAGCCGCCGAAATGGGTTTTTGTCGAAGGCGGTGAGCGTCGGCGCGTCGATGTAAAAAGGCGTGCCGAATGTGTGCAGCAGCCGGTCGACGGCCATCGAGCGGCCCGGCGTCAGCGGCACCTTGGCGGCCGCGATCGGGCCAAGCGCGGCATCATCCACTGCAGCCTCGCGGAAGAAGATGTAGGAGCGGTTCTGCCACAGGATCTCGTCGACCCGCCCAGGATGCGTCTTGAACCAGGCGCGGATCGACTGCATCGTCACGTCGGCCAGCGGGATTTCGCCGAGCCCGCTCAGGATTTTGCCGGGCCCCGTAAAGCGCTGGCCTGACTTGGCGGCGTAGGTGACGCGGCAAAGCCGCCCGTCGGTCATGACAAGCCGGGCCGCGCCTTGGACATGGATGAAGAAGGCATCGACCTTGTCTGCCAGCCAGGCGATCTCCAGCCCCTGGCCCGCGAGCGCTCCGCGCTCGATCGCGCCACGGTCGGGATATTCGGCCAGCCCATCGACGGTCCGGCGCGCGAAGGCGAGGTAAGGATCCATCCCGGCGGGCCGGTTGGTGTCGTCGACATCGACGAGATCGGCCGGACGCGACAGCAGCGGCACGGCAAAATGCTCCGTCCGCACCGGCGAGGCCTCGACTTGCGGTTCGTAGAAACCGGTGACGAGGCCGGCGCCAGTTTCGGGCCGCACCAGCATGGGGACAAAATGGCGCTCGAAGAAGGCGCGCGCTTCGGACGAACTGGCGGCGGGGGCTTCGCGTGCTTGCGCATAGGCCTCGGCGAAGCCGCTGAAATCGACGCCCAGCGCGCCGCTGCGATAGGGTTTTACCGGCACATGGAAGGCGGACCGGGCAAAGGCGGCGAAAGCCGGCAGATGGTCGTCGTCGCCCCAGCCGGGCAGGTCGCCGAAGGACCTTTCAACAAGGAGAGGCGACAGCAACACCGGAGCCTGCCTTTGCCGGACTCAGTCTTCTTCTTCGGTGGCGACGAGCTTCCAGTTCGGATCGCGCGAGCGTGTGTCGCGGGCGAAGGTCCAGACATCCTTGACCTCGGCCACCGTCTCGGGATCGCCGTCGATGACCGTACCGGCCTGGTCGCGCGTCGCCGAGATCAGCTCGCTGATGATGCGCAGCGTCACATGCGCCTCGCCGCCCTTCATCTCGGCCGAGACGATGTCGGCCTTGTCGATGCCGACGAAGGAGGACTGGATCTTTTCCGACTTGGCCTCGCGCTCGCCGATCGCGGCGACGAAGCCGTCATAGACCTCACGCGACAGAAGGTTCTTCAGCGTTTTGCGGTCGCCGTCGGCATAGGCCATGACGATCATTTCGTAAGCCATCTTGGCGCCGTCGACGAACCCCTTGGGATCGAAGGACGGGTCATTGTCCTTGATCGCGCGCAGGCCCTTGTTGAGATCGGTGTCGGGCTTGGCGAAGGCGTCGATGGCCGTGTAGGCGTCGGCCGGCGCCGGCTCGCCGGGCGCCCGCTTGCGCGGCAGCGAAACGACGTTCTCGGGCTTCTGCGTGGCGTCCTTGTCGGTGCGCGCCGCCGTGTAGGGGTCGAAGGGCGGCCGCTCGCTACCGGTCCGGCGGCCCAGCACGTTGCGCAGCTGGAAGAAGATCACCACCGCCGCGATCAGGAAGAAAATCGTGCCGAAGTCGAAGAAGCCCATATTTTCCGCCAATCAATCCCTGCCTCTAGGCCGGACCGTCCAGCCCAGCAGGCCGCGGTCGCATAGCGTTCACCATTCAAAGCATATAGAACGCAAGGCGCAATCATTCAAATCAAAGGCAGGCATACCTATCTAACAGCCTCCGTGCCAGCGGCGATTGGCCGCCAGCGGGACAAAACAATCGAATGATCGGTAAGGACTTGCGCATTTCGCTGCTTCCCCTCCTCCTCCTCGCGCTTCCGCTGCTGGAAATCGCCGGTTTCGTCGTCGTCGGCCGTGAGGTCGGCGCGCTGGCGACGGTCGGCCTGGTGCTGGCCTCGAGCTTCGCCGGCGTGCTTTTGCTGCGCCACCAGGGTTTCGGCGTCATGAGCCGCATCCGCGCCGAGATGGCCGCCGGCCGCGACCCCAGCGGCCAGCTCGCCCACGGCGCCATGATCGTGGTCGCGGCGGTGCTGCTGATCATTCCCGGTTTCATCACGGACATTGTCGGCCTGCTCCTGTTCCTGCCGCCGGTGCGCGACCTTGCCTGGAGCAGGCTGAAGGGCCGCATCGTCGTGGCCAGCAATTTCTCCACCGGCGGCTTCCGCCGTCAGCGCGACAAGGTCATCGACCTCGACGACGGCGACTATTCGCGCGAGGACGACCTCAAGCGCGGCCCGGACCACAATTCGCCGTGGCGGCGGCTGAAGGACGATTGAGACTGCATCGATATTCAGGTGATGCCGGTCTGCAAAGGGCGGCTTCCTGCGCTTCCGGTGCTCACGTACTTCAAGTACGCTCCGCTCCGGTTCTCGGAAACCACCCTTTTCGCCTCGGCCTGACCTGAATCTCGATGCAGTCTGGGTCCGCTCCGGTCACACGGCGGCAAACCTTGTCTTGTCATGCCGGCCATGGTAGCGAACGCCCGATTTCAATTCGGTCAGCCCCGATTCAATTCGGTGAGCGAGACTGCCCAGGGGAAAAGGATATTGGCTCATGGCCAGCAATGATGACGCGCCGGTCGGCGCCAACGGCAACGGCAACGCGGCCCAGCCGTCGCTCAACGTGCTGGCCCAGTATGTGAAGGACCTGTCCTTCGAAAGCCCCGGCGCGCCCAACTCGCTGCGCGGCCGCGACAAGGCGCCCGGCATCGCCATCAACGTCAACGTCAACGCCAACCCGCTCTCCGACAAGCAGTTCGACGTCAATCTGACGCTGAACGCCAAGGCCTCCTTCGACCAGGAAGTGCTGTTCAACGTCGAGCTGGTCTATGGCGGCGTCTTCGCCATTTCGGGCTTTCCGCAGGAGCACATGCTGCCGATCCTGTTCATCGAATGCCCGCGCCTGCTGTTCCCCTTCGCCCGCCAGATCATCGCCGAGGCGACGCGCAATGGCGGCTTCCCGCCGCTGATGCTGGACCCGATCGACTTCGCGCAGATGTTCCAGCAGAAGCTGGCCGAAGACCAGGCCGCGTCCTCCAAGACCCAGGTGAGCTGATCCTCGGCTGACAGGGATCGCTTGAAAAACCCGGCCTCGCGCCGGGTTTTTTGTTCTGGTGGATTGACCGATCGCGCCATGGGTCGACCCCCACTCCGTCGAGCTTCGCTCGACACCTCTCCCCCGATCGACGGGGTAGAGGAAAGGCGCGACCTCGCCAAGCGCGTTCCTTCCTCTCCCTCCGGAGGGGGGAGAGGTGGCTCGGCGAAGCCGAGACGGAGTGGGGGAAGCCGCTGGTGAAACGCGAAGCCGCAGGCAAACGCATCGCTCTTGCTCGCAATTCGACCGATCCCCTGCGGGAAGATGGCTGGCAGACAAGAGGTGGTGAAGCAATGCGACGGGGCAGCCATCCCAAGCGCCCAGGTCCGTCCACCCCCTGCGGAGCATCGCACAAGTCCTGCGGATTCCAGAACATTCCGCCGCGTCACCCAGCCCTATCATTCCCCCTCAGGCAATGGCGCCCCGGCGGTCGCAGCCGCGCCGCGTCGGCTTGTCCGCCGGGGCGAGCCTGTTTCCGTGCATGCCGTCGTCCCAAAACCGCTGGGCAATTTTGGGCATGCACCAACAAAAGAGGGAACGATGATGAAATTCATGCTGACCGACCGCAAACTTCACCCGCGCGCCAAACCTGTCGCCGACGATTTCAGGACGGGCGGCATCAGCCGCCGCGAATATCTGGCGCTGATGGCCGGCCTCGGCGTCAGCGCCGCCGGCGCTTTTGCGCTGGGCGGCATCGCCCCGACGCCCGCCCGCGCCGCCGAGCCGAAGAAGGGCGGCGTGCTGCGCGTCGCCATGAACGTCAAGGGCTTCAAGGATCCGCGCACCTTCGACGGCGTCGAAATGTCCAATGTCGCGCGCCACTGCAACGAATATCTCGTGCGCTGGAACACCGATTTCTCCTTCGAGCCCTGGCTGCTCGAAAAATGGGAAATGAGCGACGACGCCAAAACGCTGACGCTGCATGTGCGCAAGGGCATCACCTGGTCGAACGGCGACGCCTTCAACGCCGACGACGTCGTCCACAATCTCACCCGCTGGTGCGAAGCCGGCGTTGCCGGCAATTCGGTCGCCGCGCGCATGGGCGCGCTGGTCAATGCCGACACCAAGAAGGTGGTCGATGGCGGCATCGAGAAGGTCGACGACTACACCATCAAGCTCAACCTGCCGAAGCCCGACATTTCGCTGATCGCCGGCATGGCCGACTATCCCGCGCTGATCATGCACCGCTCCTATGAGGGCGACGGCGACCCGATGAAGGCGCTCGCCATCACCACCGGCCCGTGCGAGCTGGTGAAATGGGACGCCGAGACGGCCGCGGAGGTCAAGCGCCGGGACAAGCCCTGGTGGAAGGGCGAGTTTTACCTGGATGGCATCCAGTGGATCGACTACGGCTCCGACCCCAACGCCATGCTGTCGGCGTTCGAATCCGGCGAGATCGACACCGATCACGAGACCGCTTCCGACGCCGTCTCGCAGACCGACAAGATGGGGCTGAAGAACTCCGAGATCGCCACCGGCTCGACCATCGTCGCCCGCTTCAACGTCGCCAACGCGCCCTATGACGACGTCAAGGTACGACGCGCCGCCCAGCTCGCGGTGGACAATTCCGCCGTGCTGAAGCTCGGCCTCGATGGCCGCGGCAAACCCGCCGACAACCACCATGTCGGCCCGATGCACCCCGAATATGCCGATATCGGTCCGGCCAAGCGCGATGTCGAGGCGGCGAAGAAGCTGCTCGCCGAGTCCGGCAAGGCGGACCACGAATACGACCTCATCTCGGTCGACATCGAATGGCAGAAGAGCACCGGCGACGCCATCGCCGCGCAGATGCGCGAGGCCGGCCTCAAGATCAAGCGCACCGTGCTGCCGGCCGCCACCTTCTGGAACGACTGGAGCAAGTTCCCCTATTCCTGCACCGAATGGCTCGGCCGCCCGCTTGGCGTCCAGGTGCTGGCGCTGGCGTATAAATCGGGCGCCGCCTGGAACGAGAGCGCCTATGCCTCGAAGGAGTTCGACGCGCTGCTCGACAAGGCGCTGGCCATGCCCGACCCCAAGGCCCGCAAGGCGGTCATGGCCAAGATCGAGCAGAATTTGCGCGTTTCAGGCATCATCATCCAGCCCTACTGGCGCTCGGTCTACCGAACCTACCGCAAGGGCATCGAAGGCTGCGAACAGCACCAGGCACTGGAGCAGCACTTTGAGAAGGTCTGGATTGAAAGTTGAGGTTTGGCCGGTCTTGGTTCCTCTCCCTCCGGAGGGGGGAGAGGTGGCGCTGCGAAGCAGCGACGGAGTGGGGGACGGCGTCCGCAAAGTCAAAATCGGGTCGGGGTTGGGGATAGCGGCTAGTCCAGCGTGCGCCTATCGCAGGTCAGCACCGCCCTCACTGTCCTGCCGGCAGGCAGGTGAGGGGCAGCGCCGACGCTGACTTTCCCGTCGCGGGCGGAGGGAGATACCTGCGAAGGTCACCACCGGGCGACGCGGAGCGCCTTTGGCCCACACTCAAATCATTCAGGGAAGATGGCCGGCGCGCATGCCGGTGAGACAATTGCCTGAGCCCCGCGCCGGCCACTAGCGACCTTACAAAGGTCCGCCGCCCGATTTGTGTACCGGCCCCGCGCCGCGCGATCAACCGAGGCGGATGCTTGGTATGAATTCGTACCAACGCTGCTTGGGATTTGTCGCGGGAAGGCGAGCGGCGGCAGCAGGCCTGCCCCTTTCCCGGGAACGTCCTAGCGCGGGCAGACCGATACCGGACACGCGACAGCCGTCACGGCCGAAAGCCTCTCGCGCTTGCTCAGCGTCGGCTTCGCATAGATCTTTTTCACGGATAGTCCCCCAATTGCCCGCTTCCAATGGATCATGTGTGGAGCTGATGTCAATACGGGGCGGCCGTGGTTCGGGGGGACGTTACTATTGCCAAGGTCGGCGCCGCCCCTCACTGTCCTGCCGAACGTTCGTCGTTCGAAAAGCCAAGCAATTGGCTTTTCGTCCGCTGCGCGGACCGCTTCTCAACTCCCCGTAAACGGGCGAGAGTAGCTGGCCGCAACGCCGACGCTTTTTTGCAACGATGGAAATTGGCGAAATTGTCAATGACAGCGCCCCTCTCCCCGTCCCTATACGGGGAGAGGATGCCGGCAGGCAGGTGAGGGGCAGCGCCCGCGCCTGAAACCGAGCCGCTAGGCGTGCCGAGAACCCCTTAGCAAAGTCCAGATCCACCCAACAAAAAGTCAGCACCAGGAACGGATAGCCGGCGGCGGGCAGCGGCGAGGAGGTCGGCAGCAGGGGCGTGCCCCACAGCACCATGCCCACAGAGGCGAAGAACAGCGCGGCCGCGACGAATGCGGTGAACCGCATCCACAACGCGAATGTGTTAGGCACGCTGACCAGGATCAGCGCCGCCGCCCAGAGCGAGACGCCGCCGACATAGGAAGGCACGCTGGCCTCCAGCCCCGCCGCATTGCCGGCCAGAAGTAGGCTCTCGCCGGCCAGGAATGTCAGGAAGCCAGCGGCGACGCAATCATTGCCGAGGCGCTGGTGTTTCATGGTGAGCAGGGCCGTCGCCACCACGAGCGCCACGCCGTCGATCGCCCAGAGGGATTCGCGCAGTGGAGCGCTGGCGACAAAGGTGACGGCAAGGCCGAAGATGCCGCCGATGGCGAGGCCGAGACAGGCGATGGTGTCTGAGGTGGAGCGCATGTGGTGTCCCCCAAGCTAGGCAGAGGATACGACAAGGTGGGGCGTTCTTAAAGGACAGGCGCGTGGCGCGCCTAGACATCCAAGGTACGGACTATCAGGTCCCGGGGTGGACAGCTAAGCACGTGTTCCGAGAAACTCTACAAGCTTAGGGTGAAGCGTTCCCAAGTCGAACGTCTCACACTCCCATACCACCATAATCTTCCAACCAAGACGGTCCAACTCTGATATATTGCGCGCATCTCTTTCGATATTGGCACGAAATTTGGCTTCCCAGAATTCTTTCCTGGTCTTTGGCGTGGTCGATCTGGAGCACAGGTAGTGCCTATGCCAAAAGCACCCATGCACAAAAATGGCTCTTTTTCTTGAACCAAATACAATGTCTGGTGAACCAGGCAAATTGGCCTGATGCAATCGATACCGATACCCGAGGGAATGCAGATACTGCCTAAGGGCGACCTCCGGTTGGGTGTCCTTTGAGCGAACCTTCGACATCAAGAGACGGCGGGTGGGAGGGACGGATTCGAACAATGTCATCTTTTGAAACGACGCTTTGTATGTCATTAGAAATGCAGCAGCTAGGAACGCGATGACAATATGACAAATCAGGAACTCAGCGAATCCGACATCCAAGACGCTGTGGAAACCGCTCGAAACGAGGTCCGGTACCTCGTTACCGATTTCCCGGTTGATACTCTGATCCGAAAATATAAAGATCACAACCCTGACGAGGGTGATATTTATATCCCGACATACCAGCGCACACTTCAGTGGAGTAACGACCAAAAGTCTTATTTCGTTGAAAGCTTACTGCTACGCATTCCGATACCTCCGATTTTCTTCTATGAGGTCGGGGGTAGCTTAGAAGTTGTCGATGGATCACAAAGGATTCGCACTCTTGTTGAATTCAAGAACGATGCCTTTCGCCTCGTCAACCTTGAGAAACTTGACTCACTAAACGGACTTCGATTCAGCAAACTTCCTTCTGCTACAAAGAAGCGATTTCTAAATAACCCCATAAGATCTTTCGTTCTAGAGGAAGGGACGGATGAAAGTTCGCGCGTAGAGCTTTTCCGTAGAATAAATACCTCATCGAAGCAACTAAGCGACGCTGAGATAAGGAAGGGAGCGTATCAAGGTCCATTTCTAGATCTTGTGGTCGACTGTGCGAATCGAGAAGTTTTTAAATTACTTGCCCCGGGAAAAGGATCCCGAGGGAATCGGAATTCTGAAAGTGAAAGACAGGAATTAGTTGCACGATTTTTTGTTTACTCAAATCACTACAAGCTGTTTACCCACGACGTCAGGCGATTCATCGACAACTACTTTAAAGAGTACAATCAAAAGCTAGATGCCTCCGGCGCTGGTGCTATGTCTGCTGAATTTGATAAGGCCATGAATTTCATAGCCGATAACTCTGCGAATGCTTTTTTTCGAAATGAGAAAACCCAACAAGTACCGCGCGTCCGCTTTGAAGCGATATCTGTGGGCGTCTGCCTAGCCTTACGCGAACAACCTGAAATGAAAACCGCAAGTTTTGACTGGTTGGATGAGCCTGATTTTTATCAACTTGTTAGGACGGATGCCAGTAATAGTGGGCCGCGCCTCCGATCTCGAATTGAATTCGTTCGTGACAAGATTTTAGACCAACATGAATGAGACCACCATTCTGAAGGAAAAACTGGATGAGCTTGAGGCCATCCTAGAGTCTACGAAAGAGCTGGAGAAGCGCCAAAAAGCGAACGTTAGAACTCACTATCAGAAGCGGCAGCTTATCGCCTTTCTCAGAGCTACGTCCTATGTAATGCTCTACAATGCCCTTGAGAGCGCCATGCGCTCTGTGATGCGATCCATACGTGAGAATATAGAGTCGGAGGGTGTTTCGTCGAGCGAAGTCGCCGAGTATTGGAGGCTGGATATTGTCCAAGCCGCGTTCCTCGATAGGATGCAAGCAGGTACGAATCACGGAAATCTATTGACGGATTTCGTGCCGTTTATGACCGGGCGGCCATCTTGGGATGGGCCAAAGAAGGACCGGCTTCCGTTCAGCGGAAACTTCGGACAAACAGCCGCAGTGAAATTGAGGGATAGTCTAGCAATTACTTGGGTTGCGCCCCCTCATACGCTAGGCGGCAGCGACCTGGAAAATGTGCGAGAACGTCGCAACGCGTTGGCCCACGGCCTGGAATCCTTCACCGAAGCGGGCGAGAAGGTTACTGCCTCGGATCTTCTCGAGATGTTGGAACGTGTGAGGAGATTTATGTTGTCGTACCTGGCAGCTCTGGAAGAGTACAGAGAATGTAAGGGTTACCTCAAGCCGCTTGGGGAAGGGCTAGGTATCGACGCAGGTCCTGAAGGAACTCCTGATTCTTCCGGAGGGGAGCTACTTCAAAACGGCTAGTGAAGCCTGCGATTGCTCTTTTTGACACCGGCTTGAAATCGCTGAGGTCGAAATCACTTAGGTTCAAGGCACTTGGCGATGCTGGTCCCTCACTGCTTACAGCCAAGCCTATCGTCTGAAATTCTGGCCCGCCATAAGCTGCTCTTGGTAAGCGGTCTGTGTGAGGGACGGTCGCCCAATTGTCGACTGCATACGGACTTTCCTTCCCAATCCTTCGACCGATCCATTCGACGACGGGCACACTGACTGCGTTACCGACCAATAGCCATCTTTTCCTAATGCCTTTTGGAAAGCCGTCCGCAGCTTCCGTCCAATCTGGTTCGAAACCCTGCAGTCGTTCGGCGTCCTTAATCCCTGGCGAGAAAAAAACTGAAGTATGACGATTCCAGATTGCTGGTGGGGAGGGAATACTAAGACCGGATCCACCCTTGAGAGGTGGTATTGCCTCTGGGGACCATCCAAGACCCCGATTTCCTTCAGTCCAATAGAATCCCACCATCTTCGGTTCTTTCGAACCTGGAAGGGCTTCATTCTGAATGCCATCCAACAAAATAGCCTCTGGTTTGTAATTCAGCGAGGCCAAAACGAACAAGCGACGGCGGCGTTGGGGAAGTCCAAAGGACCGTGTATCGAGTACTCGATATGCCCACCGGTAGCCCAGTTGCTCAAGCTGACTAGTAACGTATCTGACGGACTCACCCTTGTGCAGATCAAGCGCAAATGCCACGTTCTCTAGAAGCACGTACTCGGGCTTATGTTTGGTTGCTGAGATCAAACGAAACACTTCGCTTATTAGACCTGAGCGATCTCCCCCAAGTCCTTTCATACCACCGGCCAAACTGATGTCTTGGCAAGGCCAACCGGCGGTTACCACATCGCAATCGGGAAGCGAGCTGAGGGTCGTTATGTCCTCGGCTATTTCAACATCGGGAAACCGGTGGGCGAGAACTGCCCTTGCGATAGGATCTGACTCGCACATCAGTACCGTGTTGCACCCAGCTCCTTCGAGGCCTCTTTCAAAGCCGCCAACCCCGCTGAACAAGCTGACAACGCGCAAAGGTTTGGATTTTCGAATCATGTCGGCATCTTAGCCGAACACCCGAGGAACTCGAGGAATAATATTCTCAATCGCCCATCTTCAGCGCCTGGATAAACGCCTCCTGCGGGATATCCACCTTCCCAAATTGGCGCATCCGCTTCTTGCCTTCTTTCTGCTTGTCGAGCAGCTTGCGCTTGCGCGAGACGTCGCCGCCGTAGCACTTGGCGGTGACGTCCTTGCGCAGCGCCGAGATGGTTTCGCGGGCGATGACCTTGCCGCCGATCGCGGCCTGGATCGGGATCTTGAACAGGTGATGCGGGATCAGCTCCTTGAGCTTCTCGACCATCTGGCGGCCGCGCTTTTCCGCCGCCGTGCGGTGCACCAGCATCGACAGCGCGTCGACCGGCTCCTCGTTGACCAGGATCGACATCTTCACCAAATCGCCCTCGCGGTAGTCGGTCAGGTGATAGTCGAACGAGGCGTAGCCTTTCGAGATCGACTTCAGCCGGTCGTAGAAGTCGAAGACGACTTCGTTGAGCGGCAGGTCGTAGGTCAGCATGGCGCGTTTGCCGACATAGGAGAGGTCGGCCTGGATGCCGCGCCGGTCCTGGCAGAGCTTTAGAATTCCGCCGAGATAGTCGTCGGGCGTCAATATGGTGGCGCGGATCCACGGCTCCTCGATGGCAGAGATCTTCACGACGTCGGGCATGTCGGCCGGGTTGTGCAGTTCCTTCATCGAGCCGTCATTGAGGAGCAGCCGGTAGACGACGCTCGGCGCCGTGGCGATGAGGTCGAGGTTGAACTCGCGCTCCAGCCGCTCCTGGATGATTTCGAGATGCAGCAGGCCAAGGAAGCCGCAGCGGTAGCCGAAACCGAGCGCGGCGGAGGTTTCCATTTCATAGGAGAAGGACGCGTCGTTGAGGCGCAGCTTGCCGACGGCGGCGCGCAGATCCTCGAAATCCGCGGCGTCGACCGGGAACAGGCCGCAGAACACCACCGGCTGCGCCGGCTTGAAGCCGGGCAGCGCGTGCGCGGTCTGGCGCTTGTCCTCGGTGATGGTGTCGCCGACGCGGGTGTCGGCCACTTCCTTGATCGAGCCGGTGAAGAAGCCGAACTCGCCGGGGCCGAGCTCGTCGACATTGATGCGGGCGGGCGTGAACACGCCGGTGCGCTCGACCAGGTACTTGGCGCCGGTGCCCATCATGCGGATGGTCTGGCCCTTCTTCAGCACGCCGTCGATGATGCGCACCAGCACGATGACGCCGAGATAGGCGTCGTACCAGCTGTCGACCAGCATGGCTTTGAGCGGCGCCGTGGCATCGCCCTCGCGCGGCGGCGGCAATTGGTGGACGATGGCTTCCAGCACGTCGGGAATGCCGAGCCCCGTCTTGGCCGAGATCAGCACGGCGTTGGAGGCGTCGATGCCGATCACCTCCTCGACCTGCTCGCGGATGCGCTCGGGCTCGGCGGCCGGCAGGTCGACCTTGTTCAGCACCACGACGATCTCGTGGTTGTTGTCGATGGCCTGGTAGACATTGGCCAGCGTCTGCGCCTCGACGCCTTGCGAAGCGTCGACCACCAGCAGCGAACCCTCGCAGGCGGCGAGCGAGCGCGACACTTCATAGGCGAAGTCGACATGGCCGGGCGTGTCGATGAGGTTGAGGATATAGTCCTCGCCATTGTTGGCGCGGTATTTCAGCCGCACGGTCTGCGCCTTGATGGTGATGCCGCGCTCGCGCTCGATATCCATCGAGTCCAGCACCTGCTCCTTCATGTCGCGCAGCTCCAGCCCGCCGGTGGACTGGATCAGGCGGTCGGCAAGCGTGGATTTGCCATGGTCGATATGGGCGACGATGGAAAAATTCCGGATGTGGTCGAGGGGCGTGCTCATGCCGCGCGCTTTAGCAGGGGCGGCAAGCGGCGGCAAGGCTTGGCGCCCAAGGGCTGCCTTGCCGCTCACAAAGCGGTGAGATCAGCGAAAAAATCGAAAAAACCGGCCTACTGGCAAAGAATGCATAAACTTTGATCGGTCACATTAGAGCTTGGTTCGCCGGCTCGTGGTAATTGCACGCTCGCTAATGTCTGTCGGGGGTTTGAAATGTTCAGGGTTTTGCGCGGCTTTGCCCGCTCCCGCAGCGGGTCGATGATGCCGCTCTTCCTGGTGAGCCTGATGCCGCTGATCGCGGTCATCGGCTTCTCGGTCGACTATACAAGCGCGGTCCAGACCAAATCCAACCAGCAGCAGGCGCTGGATGCCGCGATCCTGACGATCACGACCATGGACATCACGTCGACGCTGGCGCAGCGCCAGACGCTGCTGCAGGATTCCTTCGCCGCAAACGGTGGACAAGGCACCGCGACGCTGACCAACTTCGTGGCCGGCAACACCACCACCGCCACCACGGCGCAGGCCACGGCGAGTTTCGCCATGCCGACCGTTTTCATGAGCATCGCCAGGATCAACACCGTACCGATCGCCGTCGCCTCTGCGGTCAGCAAGCCGCCCGCGCTGGTTGCGGCTACCTTCAAGGTCTCCGGGGTTTCGGGTTACTGGAACAAGACAATGACGCTTTACGGCACGCAATTCGGTGCGACGGTGGCCAAGCCGCTGATGACGATCGACTATACCTATGGGAACACCAAGGATCCCAAGGGCTACGGCACGACCAATGTCAACGTCCTCACCACCGATTCAGCCGGCAAGACCGTCACCACGCTGGTCCAGAAGCAGGTCTGCACCGTCGGCAACAATCCGCCAAGCGGCGTGACCCTCAAGACCGATGCGAGCGGCACGAAATACTACTGCGTCGATACGATGTATCCGGCCAACAGCGCCGGCGCGGCGATCGACGTCAGCGCGATGGGCGGCCTCTATTTGCAGATGGACGTACCGTCGGGCAACCCGAAAAAGCTGATCTCAAACGATCCAACGACGTCCAACCGGCTCTATAGCGGTTTGAGCGCGACCACCCTGACCGAGACGGCCACCGGTCAGCCTGTCGACATCTTCAGCGTCGTGCCTTGCGGCGCGACAGCCTACCAGGCTTGGGAAGATGGCGGCAACTCGGTCCCGGCGCCAGTCAGCAACGCCGACTTCTTCTACAACGTGACCGGCAAATGCGACTACAACAAGCGGCCCTCGGAGACGGCGCTGACACAGTGACGCTGCCGATCTCCCCTCGTGGGTGAGATTGGAGCTGGCGACCGTGTTCGCCAATCTCTGAGGCGCGCAGGGCAGAGCGCTCTTCAATCACAAACCGGTGAGCGTTGTAACGAAGCCGTCCGTGGCGGCGAAGTGGGGATATGAGCGGCGCATCGTAGCGTCGCCCCACGGAGCAAGCCGATGTCGCCAGTCCTACCAAGCAGGTTTTTCGCACTGTCCGGCCTCGCCGCGCTGGCGCTCGCCGGATCGCTTGCCAACGCCCTCGCCCAGCCGCTCACCGTGGTCGAGCTGTTCACCAGCCAGGGCTGCTCGTCCTGCCCGCCGGCCAACGCCAACCTCATCAAGGTCAAGGACCGGCCCGGCGTGCTGGCGCTGTCGTTCAACGTCACCTACTGGGATTACCTCGGCTGGAAGGACACGTTCGGCAAGCAGGAATTCACGCAGCGCCAGGTATCCTACGAGCCATCGCTCGGCCATGACGGGCCGTTCACGCCGCAAGTGGTGGTCAACGGCCATGCCGACGTCGTCGGCGCAGCACCCGGCGAGATCGAACATCTGATCGCGGCCACGGCCAAGACCGGCGGCCCGTCGCTGGCGCTTGAGGGCGGCAAGGTCGCGATCGGCGCCGGCGCCGCTCCGGGCGGCCATGCCGATGTCTGGCTGGTGCGCTACACCAAGGGTGTCGTCGAGGTGCCGGTGGCGCGCGGCGAGAACACCGGGCGCACCTTGCCGCATGCCAATGTCGTGCATGCGCTGACAAAACTCGGCAGCTGGAGCGGCGACGCCAAGACGCTCGATCTGCCGGCGGCCTCGGGCGGCCTCAGCACCGCCGTGCTGGTGCAGTCGCCCGGCGGCGGACCGATCCTGGCCGCCGCCGCCAACTAGATCGCGTTCGAGCAGAGATTTGCCAAACAGAGATTTGCACCGCCGCATGAGCAGCGGTGCAAGAGCCCGGCCGCCCAAAGGGCGTGCCATCAACCCGTAAACCCAAGGAACCGACCATGACCACTTTCTCCCGCCTGACGCTGCCGGCGCTCGCCCTCGCTTTGTGCTCCACGGCGCTGTTTGCCGGCGGCATCGCCCGCGCCGACGATGCCAGCAATGCAATGAAGCCCGCCGCCAACGCCATGGCGCCGGCCGCGGACGCCATGAAGCCGGCAACCGATGCGATGAAGCCCGCCGACCCGATGGCGACCAACGCCATGAAGCCCGCTACGGACGCCATGAAGCCTGCCACGGATGCGATGAAACCGGCGACCGACGCGATGAAGCCGGCAACGGATGCCACCGCCAATTGAGATTGGTGCGTGGCCTTCTGTCCCTGGCGGGCTCCCTGTCCAGCCGGGGACAGTTGCTGGAGCAGCCCCCCGGGAAAGGCTTGAAGCGGTTTTGCTTCGGCAACGGGGTCGAAACAGAAAGTCTGGGGGCGCACGCGAATGTGAGCCTCCGCCGCAACTCACGCATCGCGCCACCGTAGCTGATCCAATAGACTGATCCCAATGGAAGCCATGAGGAGTGCAACCATGACCACTATCAACAAACGTTCGACAGGCTTTGTCCGGGGCGCGCTCGCCGCCCTCGCCCTTGCCGTCGCGGGCGCCGCCTTCTGGCTGACGCCGGCCATCTCCGCCGAGGATGCCGTGAAGATCCCGCCGCCGGCAATCGACGAAAAAGCGGCCACCGGCACAGAGAAGGCGATCTTCGCCGGCGGCTGCTTCTGGGGCGTGCAGGGCGTGTTCCAGCACGTCAAGGGCGTCAGCAAGGCGGTCTCGGGCTATACCGGCGGCGCCAAGGACGACGCCGTCTACGAGACGGTCGGCACCGGCCGCACCGGCCACGCAGAGTCCGTCGAGATCACCTATGATCCGTCCAAGGTGACCTACGGCCAGCTGCTGCAGGTCTATTTCTCGGTCGCCCACAACCCGACCCAGCTCAACTACCAGGGTCCGGACTCGGGCACCCAGTACCGCTCGACGATCTTCGCCGAAAACGACGCCCAGAAGAAAATCGCGCAGAGCTACATCGCGCAGCTCGACAAGGCCAAAGTGTTCGGCGAGCCGATCGTCACCACGCTGGAGACCGGCAAGACCTTCTATCCGGCCGAGACCTACCACCAGGACTTTTTGACGCTGAACCCGACCTATCCCTACATCGTCTACAACGACCTGCCCAAGGTGGCGAATTTGAAGACGCTGTTCCCGGCGCTTTACAGCGAAAAGCCGGTGCTGGTGCTGTCGGCGAGCAACTGAGATTGCGAGGCGCGCCATTCTGGCCTTTCTCCCCGTCATTATACGGGGAGAAAGGCGCTGTCATCGCGCCTCAATCATACGTCAGATCCGTCGCCTTGCCGCCGAACACGCGGTAGGCATAGAACGAATAGAAGATGATGACCGGCAGCACCACCACGGTGCCGGCCAGGATGATCGCCAGGCTTTCGGGCGCCGACGCCGCCTGCCAGATGGTCAGGCGATCGGGCACCACATAGGGATAGAACGACCAGGCCAGGCCGGCAAAGCCGAGCGCGAAGATGGTGGCCAGCGTCAGGAACGGTGTCAGCGAATGGCGATCGTCAGGCCTCGGCAGATGGAAGGTCTGCCGCCACAGCCAGGCAAACAGCAGCGCCGACAGGATCGGCAGCGGCGACAGATAGAGCATCTCGGGCCAGACGAACCATTTGGCGAAGATGCGCGGGCTGGCGAACGGCGTCGCCAGCGACACGGCGGCCATGCCGAGCGCGGTCAGCACCAGCGCGGTGCGCAGCCAGAGCACCGCCTTCTTCTGCAGCGCGCCTTCGGTCTTGTAGATCACCCAGGCGGAGCCCATCGCCGCGTAGGCCGCCGCCAGGCAGAACGCCACCAGCACGCCAAACGCCATGCCGCCTGGCCCGACATCGAGGCCGAGCACGTAGACGCCCAGCATATAGCCTTGCGCCAGCGAGGCGATGAGCGAGCCCAGGAAGAAAATACGGTTCCAGCGATGTTTCTTCCCCGCCGGCACCTTGGCGCGGAAATCGAAGGCGACGCCGCGCAGGATCAGGCCGACCAGCAGGACGAAGACCGGAATGTAGAGCGCCGTCAGGATGACGCCATGCGCCAGCGGAAAGGCGACCAGCAGCAGGCCGACGGCCAGCACCAGCCAGGTTTCGTTGGCGTCCCAGAACGGGCCGATCGCCGCGATCATGGTGTCCTGCTCGGTGTCCTCGGCGGCGGCGAACAGGATGCCGATGCCAAGGTCGAAACCGTCGAGAATGACGTAGATCAGAATGGCAAGGCCCATCAGTCCGGCGAAGATCAGGGGGAGCAGGGTCGGCCAGTCATAGGTCATCTTGCTCTCCTCACGCCCTGACTTCGGTTTGCGAAGCTAGCGCAGCCCCTCATCGCCCTGCCGGGCACTTCTCCCCGTATAGGGACGGGGAGAAGCGGGCTGGCCGCAACGCCGGCGCCATCCATGCAACGTTGGCGATTGGCGAAACCATAGGACTCAGCGCTCCTCTCCCCGTCCCTATACGGGGAGAGGATGCCGGCAGGCAGGTGAGGGGCGGCGCGGGCCTGCAATGAAAACATGCTCACTCCCCCGCGGCCGGCTGCGACAGCGGTGCGTTGAGAACACCCGGCAGCGGCGAGGTGTCGCCGTCCTTGGCCGCCTTCAGCGCCAGGTGCACCAGTACGCCGAGATAGGCGATCAGCAAAAGCACGTAGAGCAGGAGATAAATGGCGAGCGTCAGCGCGACATGGCTGCCGGCCACCGGCCCGACGGCGTCGGCGGTCTTCAATACGCCGGTCACCAGCCAGGGCTGGCGGCCGATCTCGGTCGTGTACCAGCCGGCCAGCGTCGCCAGCCAGCCCGACAGCGCCATCGGCACCATCAGCAGGGCGAGCGGCTTTGGCAGCGCGTGCCGGCGCTTGAGGAAGAAGGCCGCCGACCAGGAGACGGCGAGCATCAAAAGCCCGGTGCCGACCATGATGCGGAAGCTCCAGAAGAGCGGAAAGACTGGCGGATGATTGCCGGGATAGTCGTTCAGCCCCGGCACGACACCGTCGGTCGAGTGCCGCAGGATAAGGCTGGCCCCGTCCGGAATGGCGACCTCGAACTTGTTTTCCCTGGCCGCCTCGTCGGGCAGCGCGAACAAAACCAGCGGCACGTTGGGGCCGGTGTTCCAGTTGGCCTCCATGGCGGCGATCTTCTGCGGCTGGTGTTCCAGCGTGTTGAGCCCATGCTGGTCGCCGGCCAGGATCTGGATCGGGATCAGGATCGCGGCGGTAAAGACGCCGGTGCGCAGCGCCTTCCACATCGATTCCGAACGGTCGCCATAGAGGTAGCGCAGGGCTGAGAGGCCGGCGATCAGGAACGACACGGTAAGCCCCGAGGCGAGCAGCATATGCACCAGCCGGTAGGGCATGGACGGGTTGAAAACGATGGCCCACCAGTCGACGGCGTGCGCGACGCCGTCGCGCATCTCGAAGCCGGCCGGCGTCTGCATCCAGGAATTGAGGGCGATGATCCAGAACGCCGACAGCGTCGTGCCGCCGGCGACCAGCACCGTCGCCAGCGTGTGGATGCGGTTGGAGACGCGGCGGAAGCCGAACAGCATGATGCCGAGAAAGGCCGCCTCGAGGAAGAAAGCGGTGAGGATCTCGTAGGCGAGCAGCGGTCCGGCGATGTTGCCGACATGCTGCATGTAGCCCGGCCAGTTGGTGCCGAACTGGAAGCTCATGGTGACGCCCGAGACCACGCCCATGGCAAACGACAGCGCGAACACCTTCACCCAGGTGAAATAGGCGCGCATCCAGGCGGAATCATTGGTCGCGTTGTAGCGCAGCTTGAAGAACAGCAGCACCCAGCCAAGGGCAATGGTGATTGTCGGAAACAGGATATGAAACGAAATATTCGCGCCGAACTGCATGCGCGACAGTATGAGCGGGTCCATGGCGGGCTCCGGCTGTAAATACTCGCGAAGGATAGGCCCGAAGCGGGGTCAGGTCAAAGCGGCCTCCTGCCGCGAGGCTGAACGCCACAGGACAATTTTACCGGATGGACGCGGCGCATTCCCAACCAGCTCCGCGCTTCGATGTCCAGAACTGGCAGCAGGGCATTGACTTGCGGTTGCACTGGGCGACAACAGGCCTATATCAAGTCACCTCTTTCAGGCAGCCGTTTTCAACCATGCCCTCCATATTGTCCATTTCCGGGGTCTCCAAGACCTACGCCACCGGCTTCACCGCGCTCAAGGAAGTCAGCCTCGATATCCAGCGCGGCGAGATCTTCGCGCTGCTCGGCCCCAATGGCGCCGGCAAGACGACGCTGATCTCGATCGTCTGCGGCATCGTCAACCGCTCGTCGGGGACCGTGACCGTCGATGGCCACGACATCAACAAAGACTATCGCGCCGCGCGCAGCCTGATCGGGCTGGTGCCGCAGGAACTCACCATCGACGCGTTCGAGAGCGTCTGGGCGACCGTCAATTACAGCCGCGGCCTGTTCGGCAAGCCGGCCAATCCGGCCTTCGTCGAGAAGGTGCTGCGCGACCTGTCGCTGTGGGACAAGAAGGACGCCAAGGCGATCACGCTGTCGGGCGGCATGAAGCGGCGGCTGATGATCGCCAAGGCGCTGTCGCACGAGCCGCGCATCCTGTTCCTCGACGAGCCGACCGCCGGCGTCGACGTCGAACTGCGCCAGGACATGTGGGCGATGGTCCGGCGGCTGCGCGAGGACGGCGTCACCATCATCCTTACCACGCACTATATCGAGGAAGCCGAGGCCATGGCCGACCGCGTCGGCGTCATCAACCGCGGCGAGATCATCCTGGTCGAGGGCAAGGCCGAACTGATGCGCAAACTCGGCCGCAAGGAGATGAGGCTGGAGCTGCGCGCGCCGCTCGGCAGCGTGCCCGACGGGCTCTCGCGCTATGCGCTCGAACTGTCGCCGGATGGCACGCAACTCACCTACACATACGACAACCAGAGCGACCGGCCGGGCGTTGCCTCGCTGATCAGGGATCTCGAGGCGGCCGGCATCCAGTTCCGCGATCTCGACACCAAGAACAGCTCGCTCGAAGAGATCTTCGTCAATCTCCTGAGGCAAGAGCCATGAACCTGCGTGCGGCCCCTAATTTTCGCGCGGTCTGGGCGATCTACCGGGTCGAGATGGCGCGTGCGTTCCGCACCGTGCTGCAGAGCATCATCTCGCCAGTCATCTCGACGTCGCTCTATTTCGTCGTCTTCGGCTCGGCCATCGGCTCGCGCATCACCGAAATCGACGGCATCGCCTATGGCGCCTTCATCGTGCCGGGACTGATCATGCTGTCGCTGTTGACGCAGTCGATCTCCAATGCCTCTTTCGCCATCTATTTCCCGAAATTCGTCGGCTCGATCTACGAGCTTTTGTCGGCGCCGGTCTCTTACCTGGAGATCGTCATCGCCTATGTCGGCGGCGCCGCGACCAAGTCGATCATCCTCGGCCTGATCATCCTGGCCACCGCCTCGCTGTTCGTGCCGCTGCACATCGAACATCCGTTCTGGATGCTCGCCTTCCTGATCCTGACGGCGGTGACCTTCAGCCTGTTCGGCTTCATCATCGGCATCTGGGCGAAAAGCTTCGAGCAGCTGCAACTGGTGCCACTGCTGATCATCACCCCGCTGACCTTCCTCGGCGGCAGCTTCTATTCGATCCACATGCTGCCCGGCATCTGGAAGACGATCACGCTGTTCAACCCGGTGGTCTACCTGATCAGCGGCTTCCGCTGGAGTTTCTACGGCAAGGCCGATGTCTCGGTCGTCGTCAGCCTCGGCATGACGCTGGTGTTCCTGGCCGTCTGCATCGCGATCGTCGCCTGGATCTTCCGGACCGGCTACCGGCTGAGGAACTGACGCGGCCCTAAGGTCGTGAGAGAGGCCTCAAATGGCCTTGACCAGCCGCAGCAATCCCAGCATCTCGATGTAGGTCCCCTCGCGAAAGGCGATGTAGACCGGCTCCTCGGCGCCGTGGAAGCGGCGCTTGAATGCCGCCTGCCCCTGCAGGTTGAACCTGCGGCGGTTGACCCAGGGCGAATCGTAGGCGCGCTGGAAGGCGTTGCGCCAGAACTCGCTTTCGGCAAATCCGCTCGGGCCGACATCGAGCAGCGGCGACAGGCCGAGCGTCACCACCGAAATGCCTTCCTCGCGAAAGCGGTCGACGGCGAATTTGGTCAGGCCGATCTCGGCATGCGGCGAGGCATCGATATGCTTGCGCTTGAAGGCCGTGGTGTAGCCGACCACCTTGCCGTCGGCGAACATCGGATCGAAATCGAGCAGGGCGACCAGATCGCCGTCGGGGCCGTGCAGCACGAAACGGCGCATATCGGTGCCGAGCTGATCGTAGAACGGTCGGTTGAGGAAACCCATCTCCCAGCGCTTGACGATGCGGTCGCCGCGCCAGTTTTGGGACAGCCGGGAGATCTCGTCGAGATGGATCGTGCGTTTGTCCTCCTCGAACGAAAAGCCCTTCTTCAGCAGCCAGCGCTCGGAATAACGCACCGTTTCGTTGCGCTTGCCGGAAAAGTCATGGTCGGGCAGAGCGAGGCGCGTGTCGATGCCCAGCCGGTTGATCTTGTAGCCAAGG
The DNA here is from genome assembly GCF_006440875.1 of Mesorhizobium sp. B2-5-7. Lineage (NCBI taxonomy): Bacteria > Pseudomonadati > Pseudomonadota > Alphaproteobacteria > Hyphomicrobiales > Phyllobacteriaceae > Mesorhizobium > Mesorhizobium sp. B2-5-7. The sequence goes on from NZ_VFUO01000003.1 coordinate 667,781, forward strand.
CCGGCAAGGACCTGGGCGGTCTGTTCGCCGATCTGCACGAACCACGGGCCGCCAGCGCTCTCGACGAAGCGCCTGATGTAATCGGGCCGCCGATCCGGCGCCGCCACCGGATCGCCGAGCGCGAAATGATGCCTCATCTTGGTGCCGAAGGCGATGTAACCGTCGGCATCGCCAAAATAGGAAAGCTTGCTTTGCACGGCGGTGGAATAGGCGAGCGAGAAGTCGCCATGGCGGCGCACCAGCGCCAGCCGTTCGACATGCGTCAGCGCCCGGCGCTCGACCTTGGGCGAGGCTCCCTCAAGGAGGTTGTCGAAATAGATCCGCAAGGAGGGCATGGTCGAGATTCCGCGTGCCGTCCATGGCGCGACGTGTCCGACGACACGCAAGACGCGCCACGGCGTCTTGATTTTTCGCAGGGTAGCCGAAATCGGGTTGCCAGTTTCGAATGCCCGCGTCCGTGACGAGATCCGCCAGCCCCCGGACCTCGAATCAATCACTTTGCCGCGACCTGATTATCGCCGATGCCGCGGATATGCCATATAGGGCTGGATGTATTCGGACGGAAGCGGGTAATGCGCTCCATGTCGTGGTTTTGACGCGGTGCCGCGACCGGCTGTTTCGGCCGGGCGGAAATGCTCCAGACGCGAAGCCGCCTCGGCGCGGGACCATCGAAAATCGGCATCGAGTTGCCGTTCGGGTCCTGCGCGCGATCAAACTGTTACAGCGGCCTGCGAGCCTTCAGGGGCTGCCGCGAGGGCGAATGGGGTTCGAGAGTGAATGGCTGATACGACAAGCAGATCGATGGTGGAGCAGGCGGTGACGGTCGAGCCGGCGATCGTCATTGGCGCCGGCGCCGCCGGGCTGGCCGTCGCGAGGGCCTTGATGAAGGCCGGCGTGGCGACGGCGATCCTGGAGAAGGAAAGCCGGCTGGCCGAGCCCTGGCGCCGGCGTCACGAGCAGCTGCACCTCAACACCCACCGCGATCTCTCGGCGCTGCCCGGCCTTGCCTATCCCAAGGGCACCCCTGCCTTTCCGCACCGGGACGTCGTCATCCGCCATATGAACGATTTCCATGAGGCGAACCGTTTGCCGGTGGAGTTTGGCGTTTCCGTCGAGTCCATCACGTTCAGGGGCGATCACTGGGTCGTGCGCACCAGCGCCGGCTCGCGCCTGGCGCGCCATGTCGTTGTGGCCACCGGCCGCGACCGGGAACCCTTCACGCCGCAGTGGACGGGCATGCAGGCGTTCGCGGGCCGGATCATCCACTCGGCGGATTTTGGCGATGCCCAGGCCTATGCGGGCAAGAAGGTGCTGGTTGTGGGCGCCGGCAATTCGGGCTTCGACGCACTCAATCATCTGGCCGGTGTCGATACCGCCGCTGTCTGGCTGTCGGCCCGCAACGGCCCCGCCCTTTTGCCCAAGCGGGTCGGCAAGATCGCCGTGCACCGCCTCTCGCCGCTCATGGCGCGCCTGCCGCTGCGCGTCGCCGATGCGGTGATGGCGGTGACGCAGCGCCTGGTGTTCGGCGATCTCACCAAATTCGGCGTGCCGCCCGCGCCCGCGGGCGGCGCCAGCCGCCTGACCTCGGACTATACCGCGATCGCCGCCGACGATGGCGCCGTCGATGCCATTAAATCGGGCAGGATCGTGGTGGTGCCCGGGGTACGGGAGTTCACCCGCGACGGCGTCATCCTGGCCGATGGCAGCCTGATCGCTCCCGACATCGTCATTGCGGCGACGGGCTACCGCACTGGGCTGGAGCGGATGGTCGGCAATCTCGGCGTGCTCGACGAGAAGGGCGTTCCGCTCTTCAACGGCGGCCAGGCCGATCCGAAACTGCCCGGCCTGTGGTTCACCGGCATGCGGCCGAGCATCCGCGGCTGCTTTGCCAATGCCGGCATATTGGCCAAGGCGATAGCTGCGCGGATCGCCGGCTCATCCCGCCCCTCCGGCGCCTCACGCTGAGCGACCGCATAGGACAACATTTGCCGTCGGCGTCACGCCGATTTCGGCTCCAGCCGCCGGAAACCGACAGCCTCGGTCAGCATCTCCTCGTCGACCATGCCGGCATTGTAGAGGGCCAGCAAGGTGAGCGCCAATTCACGCGCCTCGACGGATTCGGGATGCGCTTGCCGTCGGCGGCAGGCCTCGTCGAAGACACGTTGCAAGGTGGCCACTTCGTCAGGTTTGAGCAGGCCACGGTCGTAGATCGACTTGGGCATGGCGATGATCTCCTGATCACGATCTAGGGCGCCACGTGTAAATTGCCAATCTTTCCCGAGGCTTGAATATGATATCGCACAAAAGAGAGGCCCCGGATCGCCGGAGCCCCTCTCATTTTTGTCTCGCCCGACCTCAGACGGCGATCTTGCCGCCACCCTGTTTGGTGATGGCGACCACCGCCGGCCGCACCGGCATGTCGGGCCTGAAATCGGGCCAGCGGGTCGACAGGTCCTCATAATAGGAGGGCCGGCCGAACGCTTCCCAATCCTCGCCGCCGTCACCCGGATGCTGGACGGCGACAAAGGCGGTCTGGTCGTCCGGCGCAAACAGCGGGCCGCACATTTCGGCGCCGATCGGCACCCGGAAGAACAGCTTCGAGGTCGCCCGCGCCGATCCTTCCGTGTCCACCGCCCACAGGCCGTCGGTGCGGCCGGTTGCCTTCGGGCCCTGGCCGTCGGTGGCGACCCACAGGCGCCCGGCCGAATCGACCGCGCAATTGTCGGGCATGCCGAACCAGCCATTGGCCGTCGTCGCGGTGGAGAAGGTGGCGCCGACGGCGGCCACCGACGGGTCGCCGCATTTCAGCAGCACTTCCCACTTGCCCTTGGTGGCGGCGAAATCGCCCTCGTCCTCGACGATTTCGATGATGTGGCCGAAGGCGTTTTCGGCACGCGGGTTGGCGGCGTCGACCTGATCGGCCTTGCGCTTGGAATTGTTGGTCAGCATGACATAGACCTTGCCGTTGCTGGCATTGGGCTGGATGTCTTCGGGCCGGTCCATCTTAGTGGCGCCAAGGAGGTCGGCGGCGCGACGTGTCTCGATCAGCACGTCGGCCTGGCCGGCAAAACCGTTTTCCGCCGTCAGCGGCCCCTGGCCGAACACGATCGGCATCCATTCGACCGAGCCGTCCTCCGCGAATTTGGCGACATGCAGCGTGCCGTCGTCGAGCAGATCCTTGTTGGCCGCGCGGTCGCCGGCGTTGAACATGCCCTTGGTGACGAACTTGTAGACATAGTCGAAGCGCTCGTCGTCGCCGAGATAGAAGACCACTCGACCATCCTTGGCGACGATCGATTCGGCGCCCTCATGCTTGAAGCGGCCCATGGCGGTGCGCTTGCGCGGCACCGAGGCCGGGTCGTTGACATCGACCTCGACGATCCAGCCGAAGCGGTTGGGCTCGTTCGGCTCCTTGGCCAGGTTGAAGCGGTCATAGTGCGCGCCCCATTCATAGGCGCCTTCCGGAATGCCGAGGCGCTTGTAGTTGGCCGCCTCCTTGTGGCCCTCCGGCAGCTCGCCGGAGAAATAGCCATGGATGTTCTCCTCGGACATCACATACGTGCCCCAGGGCGTGACCCCGCCGGCGCAATTGTTGATGGTGCCGAACACCTTGACGCCGGACGGGTCGGCATTGGTCTTGACGCGGTCATGGCCGGCAACCGGGCCCGACAGCGCCATCTCGGTGTTTGCGGTGATGCGGCGGTTGAGCTTGCCGTCGCGAATCACCCGCCATTTGCCGCCATCCTTGCGGATCTCGACGATGGTGCCGCCATGGGCGGCCATCTCGACATCGACCTGCTCTTTCGAGAGCGGCGCCACCTCGGCCGACTTCTTGCCGTCCTTCTCGACAATCTTGACGATGCCTGGGAACATCAGATGCGGGTTGGTGTATTCGTGGTTGACCACCAGCAAGCCATGTTCGGCCGAGCCATCGAGCGGGATGTAACCGACATAGTCGTTGTTGTAGCCGAACTGCCTGGCCTGGGCTTGCGCCGACTGCTTCGTCGGGTCGAATTCCGGCGAATCGGCAAACAGCGGATCGCCCCAGCGCAGCAAAACGTCGGCGTCGTAGCCCGGCGCGACGTGGTGCTTATCGTCGATACCGGCCTCCAGCTCGTCGAATTTGAACGCTGAGCCTTCCGCGGCGCGGGCACCGTCGGCGGCGATCATGGCCAGCGGGCTGACGGTGGCGGCGATCGCCGAAACGGCAAGCGAACCCTTGAGGAAGCCACGGCGCGAGAACCGCGCGGCGATGATCTCGCCCATGGTGCGGTTCTCGCTGGGATTGTTGGCCGGGCCTTCGTTTTCCTCGAGCAGGCTGGTGCGGAATCGGGCGTCGGGGGAGCGATGTTCGGTCATGGGAACCTCTGGTGGGTTTTGGCTGGAGCTTCCGGCTTACAGTCGGCTGATCACATCTTCGTGACATGGTATCTCCGCTGCCGCTCGCTCACGAGACCGATTTTTCACGCCTCGCCTGGGACTTTGGTCCAAGCTTGCGCCTGCAAAGGTCCTGGGGGACAAACGCAACGGTCGGAGGTCGCTTCCGGTCACCACGTCTTTCGGCGATGTTGTTGCACTGCAACGTTGGGGTGAGCGCGCCGGCTCAATCGACGGAGATCAGTATGCGTGGATCGATCACGGCCCGTTGTTGCCGTCTGGCTCTCAGATCGGCGGCCGTTCTGGCGCTGACCATCGCTCCCTATGGAATAGCCTTCCATGGCTTCGTGCCTGGAATCGATGCCGCGACCGCACATGCCGACAAGGGTGGCAACGGCGGTGGCGGTGGGAACGGCGGTGGCGGTGGGAATGGCGGTGGCGGTAACAGCGGTGGCGGTGGCGGCAACAGCGGCAATGGAGGAAACAGCGGCAACGGCAATAGCGGTAACAGCGGCGGCGGGAATAGCGGAAAGGGCAAGGGCCAGGGCAACCAGAGCACAAGCCATGTCAACGCCACGACCGGCGACACGGTCGACGTGGACGGCAGCAACATTACAGTTCAGCACCCTGACGGCTTGACGGAAACGATCGAGAACGGCCGTTTCAGCATGAAGGATAAGCTCGGCCGCACGATCGTCGATCGCCGTGCCACACCGGCCGACGCCAGCCGTCTCAAGGCGCTATGAATTTCGACCCCTTGAATTTCGGCCCTATGAATTTCGCCTTGTGAAGCTGGTCAACAGGCAACGACCAGCTTCACACGTCACCTCCGCCGCCCCCCGGCGGAGGTGACCTCGTTTCGCGGCGTTCCACGATGGCTACGAACGGTCCCTGTCGCGGTCGCGAAACTCGCGCATGATGAGGGCCGCTTCAGTACGGTTTCGTACGTTGAGTTTCGACAGCACCCCCGTCATGTGATGCTTGACGGTCTTCTCCTGCAGCTCCAGGCGTAAGGCGACTTCCTTGTTGCTCAGTCCCTCCGCCACCAGCCGCAGGATTTCGGTCTGCCGGCCGGTGAGTTGCCGCAGCCGGTCCGCCACGCCGTTGGCGGGCTGCAAGGACTGCACGTCGGAAAGCAGCCGGGCCGACAGCATCGGCGAAAGATAGCTTTCGCCGGCCGCCACGTTGCGCAGGATATCGGCAAGCGCACGCGATCCGACGCCTTTGAGGACATAGCCGAGCACCCCGGCGTTCAAGGCCTTGGTCACATCGGCATTCGCCTCTGAAACGGTCAGCATGACGATCTTCTGGGCGGGATGGTCGGCAAGGATGCTGGCAACCGCGGCCAGGCCGCCGCCCGGCATTGAAATGTCGATGAGCAATATGTCGGGCTGCATGGTCGAGGCGATGCGCTCCGCGTCCTGCGCGGTCGCACCTTCGCCGACCATCTCGAAGCCGCCGATCTCCGACAGGCTGCGTGTCACGCCTTCGCGGAACAGCGGATGATCGTCGACAATGGCAATGCGGATGGCGCCGATCATGCTTGCTCCTCGACCGAAAGACGGATCACCAGCTTCGTGCCTTTCGGCCCTGTGAGTGTTTCGAATTGGCCGCCAATGCTTTCAACCCGCTCCCTGAGGCCGGCAAGGCCCAACCCCTCGGCCCGCGCCGGATCGAAGCCCGGTCCGCCGTCCGATACTTCAACGAAAAGCCTACCATTTTTCATGCCTGCACGCACCGCCTGATCCTTGCCCCGTCCGTGGCGGTAGGCATTGTTCAGCCCCTCCTGCACGAAGCGATAGATGCTGATCTTCTCAGAAGCGCCGGGCTCCGGCAAATGTCTCGGCATCGTAAGCGTCACCGATGTGCCCGTCCGGCGCTCATGCTCCTCGACGGCCAGCCGCAGCACGTCCGCCGCCGCCGCCGTTTCTATCTGCGGCAGGACCAAGCCGGTGCAGATGCCGCGTATCTCGCGCATCGCATCCTCCAGCGTCTTGCGGATCATGGCGATTTCGGTCGAGCGGCCTTCGCTGCCATGCCCGTCGCCGGTAAACACCGGACTATCCATGCGCAGCGCGGCCAGCGCCACGAGCTGGGCAGGGCCGTCATGCAGGTCGGCGCCGATCCGGCGCAGATATCTTTCGTTGAGCGCGGTGGCGCGGCGGGACGCCCGCTGCACACGATGCCGCAAGGCGCTGTTCTGCGTCACCAGGCCCTGCAGCTCGGACACCTGGCGGCGCAGCGCCCCGCGCTGGTCGTCGATAATGCGGCTGCCGCGCAGGACGATGCCCGACAGAAGCAGAAATGCCGTCAAGGTGGTGCCGGCCACGACCAGCCAGCTCGACAGCAGGGCGGAAGCCAGGGTAGCCTTGAAATCGCTGGCGACCTCGTAGAATTCGGTGACGGCGACCACTTCGCCGGACCAGGGCTCGCGCACTGGATTGTAGATCTCGAGCAACGGCACACCCGCGGCCCGCTCCTTGTCTTCGTTCTCGTCGAACGTATCGAACTGGGCAACGACGCTGCCCTGGAAGGCAGAACGCAGATTGTCGTTCAGGTCGAAGCGGCGACCCGTCAAAGCCGAGTCCTTCGCATAGAGGATCGTGCCGTCGCGGCGCCAGAGCCTGAAGGATGCCAGGCGTTTGCCGAGCGCGCCCTGGCCGAGCGTCTCGTCGAGCGCCTGCTTGACGGATGCGCTGAGCTCCTCGCTCTTGCGCAGGTCGGGCAGCAGCGGCGCAATCACGCTGTCGACATAGAGCGCCGTCGTGGCGGCCGAATTGCGAGTGACGCCGTCCCGGATCTGCGTCGTCACCCAGGTCCCGACGATCACCATGACGACCAGCAGCCCAAAACCGCCGGCAACGACGAATTGCAGGGCAAGGGAAAGCTCGCTCCAGCGCCGCGCCAAGTTCTGAAAAATACGAATCATGAACCCCTGACCGCCCCTCTATCGACAGGCTGGGCGATTCCGGCACATTGAGCTTCAGTCTCGCCGTTGCCAAGACCCTCGTTTGAACGACGTCGCTTGACGTTCCGGCACGCTTCGGAAACAAGGTCGGCGATATCAGGCGAAAGCTGCTTCGAGGGGGACGGGACGTTGAGTTTTTCGGGACTTCTGCAGCTCGGCTTTTCGACGGTGATCTTCCTGCTGGCGGCGACCGCCGCCAAGCAATGGGGGCTGGCGCCCAGCCTGGGCAAGATCCTGCTGACGCTGGCGCTCTATTCGCTGGGCAATCTGATCATGCTGCGGCTGATCCGCGAGTTCGGCATGTCGGTATCGTTCAGCCTCTCGGCGGTGATCCAGCTGGTTTCGGTCAATGTCGTTGCGCTGGTGTTCTTCGGCGAGCGCGTCAACGCGCTGCAGGCGGCCGGCATCGCGCTGGCAATCGCAGCCGTGGCGCTGATCACGCTTGGGCCCTATCTGCAAGGGCGGTTGTAACGGTGCCGATGAAGAACGCCGCGAAAGCTCTGCTCAACCGGGTCGAATTCCCGGTGCTGCTGGCCGGCCTGGTCATCGCCGGTGGGCTGTGGGCGTTCGAGGAATTGATGGAGGTGGCACGGGCCACCACGCCGCACGCCTTCGATACCGAAATCCTGCTTGCATTCCGCCAGGCCGGTCAACCGGCGATCCCGATCGGTCCGCCATGGCTGGAAGGCGCGATGCGCGACATCACCAGCCTCGGCAGCTCCAGTGTTCTGGTGCTGATCACGGCGGCGACGATCATCTATCTGCTGTTGATCCGCCGCCCGGCGACGGCGCTTCTCATGTTCGTTGCCGTGGCGGGCGGCCAGGTGCTGTCGAGCCTGCTGAAAGTCGGCGTCGACCGGCCGCGCCCGGAACTGGTTTCGCATCTCGTCAACGAGACGTCGCTTTCCTTCCCGAGCGGCCATGCCATGCTGTCGGCGGTGACCTACCTCACGCTCGGTTCGCTGGCGGCGCGCTTCCTGCCGGGCCGGACAACCAAGGTCTACGTGCTGTTCCTGGCGGTGCTGACGACAGTGCTGGTCGGCGTCAGCCGCATCTATCTCGGCGTCCACTGGCCGTCCGATGTGCTGGCGGGCTGGTGTGCCGGCTTCGCCTGGGCGATGCTATGCTGGTTGGTGGCGAGGCTTCTGCAACGGCGCAAGGCGGTGAGCGAGGAGCCTGACTGAGTCAGATCAACCTGTTGATGAGGTGCCCTCCGCAGCCCGTCAGTACCAGAACCGTCGACAGCAAGCCTGCCGATATCACCAAGGTCTTGAAAACGTTCACCCGCGTACCCCCTGCCTCTGATGCATGCCACCCTACCTGAAATCCTTGGCAGGTATCGAAGAAAATGGGCATCAGGTGGCGGTGGTTACGTCTAAAACCGATACAATGATGCTTGAAACATGATAATGATGGTATTATACGTTATGTCAGCAGGCTCAGACGGGGATTCCGGCCGATGATCACTGCCGCGCAGATGCGCGCCGCAAGGGCGCTGGCCGGCATCGACCAGAGGACGCTCGCCGAGCGCGCCGGCGTCTCGCTTCCCACCATCCAGCGCATGGAGGCGAGCGGCGGCGTGGTCAGGGGCGTGGTCGATACGCTGATGAAGGTCATCCAGGCTCTCGACGAAGCCGGGGTGGAACTGATCGGCGAGAACCAGGCCAGCGAGCGCGGCGGCAGGGGCGTGCGCCTCAAGCCCGCCATGCCGCCGGATGCCAAGGCCGAGCCGGAATAAGTCGCGACGGCGACCGCCGACAGTCCTGCCGACGATCCCGCCGCTTTTGCAGGGGCAGTCCATGGATCAAGCGCGTCAGGCAGTGCATCAGGCGGTGAAGCCGACATTCTCCGAGCTGTTCACGCCGAAGCTGGTGACGGTCTGGCGGGAGGGCTACCGGCTGCCGCATTTCAAGGCGGATGTCATCGCCGGGCTGACTGTCGCCATCGTCGCGCTGCCGCTGTCGATGGCGATCGCGATCGCTTCGGGCGTGACGCCGGAGCGTGGCCTCTACACTTCCATCGTCGGCGGCTTCATCATCTCGGCCTTGGGCGGCAGCCGCTTCCAGATCGGCGGCCCGGCCGGCGCCTTCATCGTGCTGGTGGCGGCGACGGTGGCGCGCGTCGGCCTCGACGGCCTGCTGCTGGCGACGATGATGGCCGGTGTGTTCCTCATTGCCATCGGCTATCTCCGGCTCGGCACCTACATCAAGTTCATTCCCTATCCGGTCACCGTCGGCTTCACCGCCGGCATTGCCGTCATCATCTTCTCCGGCCAGATCGTCGAATTGTTCGGGCTGACCTTGCCGGGCAGGGAGCCCGGACCATTCGTGCCCAAGCTGATCGCGCTTGGCGAAGCAGCCGGCACGATCAACCTCGCGGCGACCGGCGTGGCGGCACTGACCATCGCGACCATCGTCTTGCTGAAGCGCTGGCGGCCGAAATGGCCGGCTATGTTGATCGCCATCGGGCTCGCCTCGCTGGTCGTGGCGCTGTTGGCGTTGCCGGCCGAGACGATCGGCACGCGCTATGGCGGCATTCCGCGCAGCCTGCAATGGCCTGGCATGCCACCCGTCAGCTTCGGCAGGATGCTCGACGTCTTGCCGGACGCCATCGCCTTCGCGCTGCTCGGCGCCATCGAATCGCTGCTGTCGGCCGTCGTCGCAGACGGCATGACGGGCCGGCGGCACCGCTCGAATTGCGAGTTGGTGGCGCAGGGCTTCGCCAATGTCGCGTCCGCTTTGTTCGGCGGCATCTGCGCCACCGGCACCATAGCCCGCACCGCCACCAATGTGCGGGCCGGCGCACACGGTCCGGTCTCGGGCATGGTCCATTCGGGAATCCTGCTGGTGCTGATGCTGGTGGCGGCGCCGCTTGCCAGCTACATCCCGCTCGCGGCCCTTGCCGGCGTCCTGGCGGTGGTCTGCTGGAACATGGTCGAGAAACAAGCCTTCGCCACGCTGCTCAGGGCATCGCGCGGCGATGCGCTGGTGCTGATGGCGACCTTCCTCATCGTCGTCTTCCGCGACCTCACCGAAGGCATCGTCGTCGGCTTCGCGCTCGGCTCGATCCTGTTCATCGACCGCATGGCCAAGTCCGTCGCGGTCGAGGCGGACCTGGCGCAGGACGATGTCGCCGACAGCGTCGGCGGCGCCCGCGCCTATGATTCCGCGGAGGCAAGCGACGCCGACACCGTCGTCTACCGCATCTCGGGCGCCTTCTTCTTCGGTGCCGCGTCCACCGTCGGCAGCGTGCTCGACCGCATCGCCGACCAGCGCCGCAACTTCGTGCTCGACTGTTCGGCCGTGCCGCTTTTCGATTCGACGGCGGCCAATGTCATCGAAAGCGCGGCCCACAAGGCGGGGCGCGCCGGCGTGCGCTTCATCATTTCGGGCGCCTCGCCGCAGATCCGGCGCATGCTGATCAATCACGGCGTCAAGCCGCCGCTGGTGACCTATGCCGCGTCGATCCGCGACGCGCGGGGCCAATTGGCGGGGAAACAAGAGGCGGAGCAGCCGTCTCTCAGCGATTGAGCGATGCCGGGCCGCTGACGAACGGACTTTCTTTGACGTAGAACCGCAGCAGGCGGTCGGCGTCCTTCGAAATGCCGATCCTGATGCCCTGTCCGATCGCGCCGGGCTCACATTCGTCCTGAGCGAGCCACAGCGGGCCTTCCCGGCACAGGTCGATCCCGTCGAGCGAACGATCGATCCGCAACGCCGCAGCCAGCCTTCCGGGACCGCGCGCCAGGTCGCGCAGGCGCTCGACGCCTCGGTTCAGCCGCATGATCGCGACGCCTTCCAGCGGTTCCAGCGCCCGGATCAGCACGCCGGTTCCGACCCCTTTCGTCTCACTCGAGACATTCAGCATGAAGGAGGTGCCATAGGCGAGGTAGACATAGGCGTGCCCGGCTTCGAGAAACAGCGACCGGTTGCGCCGCGTCATCCCTCGAAAGCCGTGCCCGGCCGCATCACCGACGACATAGGCTTCCGTCTCGACGATGCGGCCGCTGATCCTGCCTTCGGGCAAGTCGCGCACCACCAGCTTGCCTAGGAGAAACCGGGCGAGCGCGGCCGTATCGTCCGGGAGCTCTTCTCGCGCGAGCGGACGATGCTTGTCGCTGTGGCTCACGGGATCCATCGGGCCGCTCTGATCTCCCGGTCGTCCATGGCACACCTCCTTGACCATTGCCGTGGAGGGACCGTCCTACCACGCTCCATCCACGGCTGTCAGCGAAGGTCGTGCGGACGCCAGCGCTCATTCGATCTTGAGCGCCGCGACCTCGCCTTCGTTCATCAGCGGCACGTAGAGGATCGACTTGCCGTCGGTGCCGATATCGGCGCTGCCCGGCTTGAAATGCGCCAGCGCTTCCGGGGCTGCGCCGGTCCGGTATCGGTAGAGCGTGCCGGTCATGTAGGCCGTCGCATAGATGGTGCCGCCGATGGCGACGACGCCGTCGAGGTCGGCGAAGTTTTGGGCGCCCGCCAGCGGCGTCACCGCCTTGCTGGCGATGTCGACCGCCAGCAGCCCGCCGGGCTCGGCCGTGCTGAAGTCGGCCTTGATGCCCTTGCCCCAGGAGGCCACGATCAGCCTGTCGCCATCGGCGAACACGCCGTTGGGCGAGGCCAGCAGCAGATCCTTGACGAACAGTTCCGGCCTGTCGCCGTCGATGCGGTAGATCGCATCCGCCAGCATGTCGGTGACGTAGACCTTGCCCGAGGCATCCGCAGTCATGTCGTTGAGGAAGACCGCGTTAGGGACCACGATGCTGGCGATGAGCTTGCCGCTGGCGAGGTCGACGACACGGATTTTGGTGATGTCGGCGACATAGAGCTTGCCGCCCGATATCGCCATGCCCTTGGGCGCGTCCATGCCGTCGGTCCAGTGCTGGCTCACCATCTTGCCATCCGTTGACAGCAGGCTGAGGTAGCCGTTGCCGTCGGCGTCGCCCGGATTGCCGACGATGTTGGAAACGATGATGCGGCCGTTGGCGGCGTCGAACAGCGCCGATTCAGGCTGTTCGAGGCCCGTTTCGCGCCAGAGCTCGTCGGCCTGGGCGGCCTGGGCGGCGGCAATGCCGATGGCGGCGATGACGGCGGAAGTGACGACAATGTTCATGGCTGCTCTCCTGTGAACGTCGGTGAACAGCTAGGATTTTCGATACTTCTCGGGAAGGCGGATTGAAGCTAGTATCGAATATCGATACGAAACCGCCGGCAAGAGGCGCATTCCATGAACGGCCCGATCTTCGAGGCGCTGAAACGGACACTGAAGGCCAAGGGTGTCACCTATCGTGAGCTCGGCGAACGGATGGGCGTTTCCGAGCCGACGGTGAAGCGCATCTTCCATGAGAAGAACTGCAAGCTCGACCGGCTGGTGGAGATCTGTGCGGCCGCCGGCGTCGAACTGGAAAACGTGCTCGGCTCGATGAACCGCGGGCCGGGGCCGGTCAACCACATCGCGCCCGAGATCGAGCGCCGGCTCGCCGGCCGGCCGGCGCTGCTGTTCGTCTTCGTCATGCTGTCGGAAAAATTCACGCCTGAAGGCATCATGCGCTCGCAAGGCCTGAGCGAGGCCTCGATGTTCCTCTATCTGCGCGACCTCGAGCAACTCGGCCTGATCGCGCTTGGCCGTGGCCTGTCGGCGAAACTGCTGGTCGAAACGCCGATCCAGTGGAATTTCGAGGGGCCGCTCAGGCCGCTGTTCGAAATGACCAACAAGAATTTCATCGGCTGGGCCATCACCCATATCGAGAAGGAGGCGACCTTCGTCAGCTTCTCCAGGCGAATGCGTCCGGAGACGGCGGAGATGGTGCGGCGCGAGGCCGAGGAACTGGCCGACCGGGCGAGACTGCTGGCACATCACGACCAGCACACCACGCCCGAGGACGGGTTGATCGGCTACAAATGGACCTTTGCCTTTGGCGCCACGCCATTCGAGGCGATCATGCCCATCGGGCCGCATCCACGCGATGCCGGGGCGCGGATGAAGGATCAGCCTTCCCCAGCGAAAGGCCGGCGGCCGCTACCCGCTTAGACCGGCCCAGGTCCGCCGCCCATCAGCCGGCAGAGGCGGCAAGATCATCCGCGGACGAGGCGCCGGCGAGATCGTCGCGTGCCTTGCGGGCGAGCTTTTTCGTCGCGTGCCTGGGGCTGTCGCCGAACAGTTCGGCTGCCTCGGCGAGACAGGCTTTCCTGAGGCTCTTTTCCGAGCGCTTCAGCAACTTGCCGAGAAGTTTTGTGTCCTCGGGCGGCCCCAGCGGCTCGCTGTCCGCCTCGAGCAGCGCGCGCATGACGAACACATCATGCAGTTCACCGAGCCGCTCCCCCAGTTCATCCACGGCCTTGCGCCGCGCCTTGATCGGGGTCGGCCACAGCCTGCCCAGCAGCGACAGGTGCATGCCATGCGTCTTGGCCGCCTTGCGCAGGTCATGGAAATCGTCGGCTTCACCGCGCGTGCCGGCCTTGTCGAGCGCCTTCCTGGCGCGGCGCAAGGCGACGCGGGCGCCTTCGGCAAGCACGTCGGCGGCCTGTTCCGGCTGATCGGGCAAAGCAAGGGTTTCGATGCGCTTCAGGCCGTCTTCGCAGGCGGCGGTGGCCGCCCCGATCGCCGCCTTCAGGCCGGCGCCTTCGTGCAGATCATGCTGGCGTGCGATCAACCTGTCGCGCACGGCATCAAGCCCGCCATCGACGCTTTCCCTGGCGAAGCCCGCCGCCAGCCGATCGATGGTTTCGATCAGGGCCGTGGCTTCACGCGGACCGGCAAGCAGCGCCGCGACATTGCGATAGCACTGGTTTTCCGTAGTGCAGAATGTTTCGTCACCGGAACGAACCAAGCGCAACAAGGCACGCGCGCTTTTCAGCCGCTTGCGGCACTTGTGCAGCCCCTGTTCCGGCCGGGTGTGCGCGGTCTCCAGATGCAGCAGGGCCTTGCCGATCTCCTCGGCAAGGATACGCCTGACCTCGCCGGTCAGCGGCAGGCGCGGATCGATACGAAAGCTCATGCGGCGATCTCCGGTATCCCCCCGAGGGCGAGCGACGCGTTGTAGAATTTCTGCTCGCCGGTCACTTCCCGGCCGAGCCAGTCAGGCAGCATTTCGTCCGGAACCTCTTCCGGCGTCTCGAGCTCGGCCACCACAAGTCCCGCCAGTGCACCGCCAAAGACATCGACTTCATAGAGATAGCCGCGATGCCTAACATGGTGACGTGTCTTCTCGATGACACGTCCGATGGCGAAGTCCAGCATCTCCACCGCCTCCGCCAGCGGGATCGGGTATTCGAATTCGTCGCGCTCGCGCGCGCTGCTGCCGAATTTGAGCGTCAGCTTGGCGGAGGCGCCATCACTGATGCGGATGCGGACGGTTCGCCCGGGTGCCGTGGCGAGGTAGAACTGGAGAATGCGGATATCCGCTTCCGCCAGATCCCGCCATGCGGTGCCGGAGACCAGGAACTTACGCTCGACTTCCTTGCCCATGGCCGCGCACTAAAGCGGTTGCCGCGCGCGATGGCAAGACAGCGCCGCACACAAGTTGACCTTAATCAATCGATTGATTAAGGTCTTTAGCATGATCAAATTGCCAGACGCCAAGAGACCCCGCCGCGAGACCTCCCCGGCAGAGCCGACGCGCGCCGCGCTTGTCCAGGCGGCGTTGAAACTGTTCGGGCGGCAGGGCTTCGACGGCACCTCGACGCGCGAAATTGCCGCCGAGGCGGGGGCCAATATCGGCTCGATCGCCTATCATTTCGGCGGCAAGGAAGGTCTTCGCGCCGCTGCCGCCGACTTCATCGTCGAGACCATCCAGGGCGTCGCAGGGCAGGCACTGGGCGCCGGCGAGGGGCTCGGCCACGGACAGGCGGCGGCAAGCGATCCTGAGGCGGCGCGCGCGCAGCTCTTCACGGCACTCGAGCGGATGGTCGGCTTCATCGTGGCACAGCCGCAGGCCGGAGAAATCGTGCAATTCGTGCTGCGCGAGCTGTCGCATCCGACGGCGGCGCTCGACCGCATCTATGACGGTGTCTTCGAGCCGACGCACCGCCGGCTGTGCCAGATGTGGGAGCAGGCCACCGGCGAGCCGGCCGAGAGTGAACGCACCCGGCTCACCGTGTTCACGTTGATCGGCCAGGTCATCTATTTCCGCATCGGCCGCGAGGCTGTCATGCGCCGCATGGGCTGGCGCGACATCGGCGCCGCCGAGGTCGCCAAGGTGGTGGCGGTCACCACGGACAATCTCGGCGCCATACTGGCCGCCCGGAAGGGGCCAGGGATGAAGGGATTAAAACAATGAGCTTTCTGTGTTCGCTGCCGCTCGCCGCGCAATTGTTCGGTGCCTGCGCGCCGGCGGCACCGCTCGCCGTCGGTTATGTCGAGGGCGATTATGTGCTCCTGGCGCCGATCGAGGTGGCGCAGGTCGAGACGGTGGCGGTGAAGCGAGGCGACCGCGTCACGCCGGGAGCCACCGTGGTGACACTCGAAAATGCCGACGCCAAGATCGCGGTGGCGCAAGCGCAGGCGGCGCTGGCCCAGGCGCAGGCGCAGTATGCCGATCTCCAGGTCGGCAAGCGGCCGGAAGAGATCGCCGTGCTGAAGGCCGAGGTCGACATGACCAAGGCACAGGCCGCCGACGCCAAGCGAAAATTCGACCGCGCCAGCGACCTGTTCAAACGGGGCGCCGGCACGCAAGCAGATTTCGACACGGCTTCCGCGACGCTGGAGACGGCCAATGCGCAGGTCGGCCAGTCGGAGGCCAACCTGGCGGTCGGCGGGCTGCCGGCGCGCGCCGAGACGATCAAGGCCGCCGACAATCAGGTCAAACAGGCGCAGGCGGCGCTGGATCAGGCGCAATGGCGGCTCTCCAAACGGGTGTTGGCGGCGCCTTCGCCCGGCCGCGTCAACGACGTCATCCGCAATCCCGGCGACACGGCGGGTCCGACCGCGCCGGTCATCTCGGTGCTTCCCGACGGCGCGGTGAAGCTCAGCGTCTATATTCCGGAAAGCGCCTTCTCCTCGGTCAAGGTCGGCAGCCTGCTCAGCGTCCATTGCGACGGCTGTGGCCCGGAGGTGAAGGCGCGCGTCAGCTATGTCTCGCCCGATCCCGAATTCACCCCGCCGGTGATCTACTCCCTGGAGAACCGGCAGAAGCTGGTCTACCTCGTCGAGGCGCGGCCGGAGGGCGATGCGGGGCCGCTGCAGCCCGGCCAGATCGTCGATGTCGATCTCGCGGATACGGGAAAATGAACGCCATCGACGTTCACGGCCTGGTCAAACGCTTCGGCGACAAGACCGTCGTCGACCATGTGACGATGTCGGTCGCCGAGGGCGAGATCGTCGGCTTCCTCGGCCCCAACGGCTCGGGCAAGACCACCACCATCCGCATCATGTGCGGCCTGCTGACGCCGGACGAGGGCGAAGGCACGGTGCTGGGCTTCAACATCCGCACCGACAGCCTCAGGATCAAGCGCGAAGTCGGCTACATGACGCAGAAATTCTCCTTCTACGAGGATCTGACGATTGGCGAGAACCTCGAATTCGTGGCGCGGCTCTACCGGCTGCGGCCGGTCGAGGACTATGTCTCGCGCACGCTGGAGGAGCTCGGCCTGACGACGCGCCGCAACCAGCTGGCCGGCACCTTGTCCGGCGGCTGGAAGCAGCGGCTGGCGCTGGCCGCCTGCATCATGCACAAGCCGAAACTGCTGCTGCTGGACGAGCCGACGGCCGGCGTCGATCCGAAGGCGCGGCGCGAGTTCTGGGACGAGATCCATCGCCTGGCGAGCGGCGGGCTGACCGTGCTGGTCTCCACTCATTACATGGACGAGGCCGAGCGCTGCCACCGCATCAGCTACATCTCCTATGGCAGGATGCTGGCCACCGGCACCGTCGCCGAGGTGGTGAAGAATGCAGGCCTGACCACCTTCGTGCTGCAGGGTCCAAAGCTCGACGAGGTGGCGCAAGCGCTGCAAGGCCGCCCCGGCGTCGACCAGGTGGCGCCGTTCGGCGCGACGCTGCACGTCGTCGGTTCCGACCGCGAGAAGCTCGAGGCCGCGCTTGCCGACGTCGAGAGAGAGCACAAGGGCGTAACGGTGACGCCGGGCGAAACCAGCCTGGAGGATGTCTTCATCCAGTTCATGTCGGGATCGAAGGACAACATGGCATGAACAGCGTCTTTTCCTTCGCCAGGCTCGGCGCCCTGCTGATCAAGGAGTTCATCCAGATGCGGCGCGACCGCATCACCTTCGCCATGATGCTGGGCGTGCCGCTGATCCAGCTCGTCCTGTTCGGCTACGCCATCAACAACGACCCGAAGAGCCTGCCGGCGGCCCTGGTGGCGACCAGCAGCGATCCCTATACCCGCGCCATGGTCGCGGCGCTGCAGACCACCGGTTACTACCGCTTCGACCATGTCGCGCAAAGCGCCGAGGAGGCCGAGTTCCTGATGGCGCGCGGCGACGTCGCCTTCGTCGTCACCATCCCGGCCGATTTCGCCCGGCGCGTCGAGCGCGGCGACAAGCCGCAAATCCTGATCGAGGCCGACGCCACCGATCCGGCGGTGGCCAGCGGCGCCATCTCGACGCTCGGCACCATCGCCGGCCAGGCGCTGCTGAGAGCGCAGGGCACGCAGGAAGCCGCGGCGGAAGCCGCCCGGGGCCAGCTCGATGTCGTCGTCCACCGTCGCTACAACCCCGAAGGCATCTCGCAATACAACATCGTGCCCGGCCTGCTCGGCGTCATCCTGCAGATGACCATGGTGATGATGACCTCGATCGCGCTGACGCGCGAGACCGAGCGCGGCACGATGGAAAATCTCCTGGCGATGCCGTCGAGCCCGCTGGAGATCATGATGGGCAAGGTGCTGCCCTACCTGGCGGTCGGCGCGGTGCAGGTGGTGGTGGTGCTGGCGGCGTCGAAGCTTCTGTTCGCCATCCCCTTCACCGGCTCGATGACGCTCCTTTTGTCGGCGGTGCTGGTGTTCGTGCTGTCGCTGGTGCTGCTCGGCTACACGATCTCGACGATCGCACGCACGCAGATGCAGGCGCTTCAGCTCACCTTCTTCTTCTTCCTGCCCTCGATCATGCTGTCGGGCTTCATGTTCCCCTATCGCGGCATGCCGGACTGGGCGCAGACCTTCGGCGAGATCTTCCCGCTGACGCATTTTCTGCGCATCACCCGCGCGGTGATGCTGAAGGGCGCGCAACTGCCGGCGGTGGCGACCGAGATCGGCTGGCTGGCGGTTTTCGTGGCGCTGTTCGCCGGCGTGGCGCTGGTGCGGTTCAGGCGCACGCTGGACTGACGAGAGCTGACCTGTGCCGCCCTACGCCGCCATGATCCCGGCATAGGTGCCGAAATCGACATTGCCGCCGGACAGCACCACGGCGACGCATTTGCCCGACAGCTCGATCTCGCCCGACGACAGCGCCGCCAGCGCGACGCAGCCGCCGGGCTCGACCACCAGCTTGAGATAGGCCATGGCGTCGCGCATCGCCCGCCTGACGGCATCCTCTGAGACGGCGACGGCGCCGGCGAGGTTGCGGCGGTTGATCTCGAAGGTGATCGCGCCCGGCTCGGCGGTGAGGATGGCGTCGCAGATCGAACTGTGGCCAGGCTCGTTCGAAACCCTGGCGCCCGCCGCCAGCGAGCGGCGCGTGTCGTCGAAATGCTCGGGTTCGACCGCCCAGATCGCGGTGCCGGGCGAGGTATCCTTCACGGCAACCGAGATGCCGCTGGTCAGGCCGCCGCCGCCACAGGGGATGACGACCGCGTCGAGCGAGACACCCAGCGCCCGCGCCTGCCTCACCAGCTCCAGTCCGATCGTGCCCTGGCCGGCAATGATGGCCGGATCGTCGAAGGGCGGCACCAACGCCATGCCCTTGTCGAGATAGGGGCGCACCACCGTCATGCAATCGTCCTTGAAACGGTCGAAGGGCACCACCTCGGCGCCCATCTTGCGGACATTGGCGATCTTCATGTCAGGTGCATCCGCCGGCATGGCGATGACCGCCTTGACGCCGAACATGGCGGCGGAAGCCGCCACGCCTTGCGCGTGATTGCCCGAAGAGAAAGCGACGACGCCACGCGAGCGCTCCGCCTCGCTCAGCGTCGACAGCTTGTTGTAGGCACCGCGGAACTTGAACGAGCCGGTGCGCTGCAGCGTCTCCGGCTTGAACAGGATGCGGCCGCCGAACTGCCTGTTCAGTTCCTGCGATTCGATCAAGGGGGTCTCGACGATCAGGCCCGAGAGGCGCGCTGCGGCGGCATGGATGTCGGCGATGCCGGGAGGGGTGGTCATGGCGGGTCCTGTGGCGATGCGATCCGGCCATGGTGCACGCAAAGGCGCGCTCGATGCCAACGAAAAGATGTGACCGGGACAAAGTTCGCGATTGTGATCAAGACACAAACACATCCAGCGTTGCGGCCATCACGCCCGCATATCGAAATTCACCCCAGCAATGTCCGCTGCCGCTTGCTGCCGCCCAGCTTGCGCCAATTGTTGAACCGATGCGTGGCGGCGGCAAACGAGATCTTCATCTGCTGGGCGACCGAATAGCGCGACTTGCCCTCGTCGAACATGCGGTAGCAGCACTCGACGCCTTCCTCGGTCAGCTTGCCGTCGGGTGCCTTGTTGTGCGGGTTGGCGGGGTCGAATTTCTCGATCTGCTGCTCGACCAGCCCCTTCAGGCGCTGCAGGTCGGCCTCGATGCTGGCGATGAGATCGAGGACCGGTTTCGGGTCGTAGGGGTGCGGAGGCTTCTTGGCCGTCATCAGCTCGTTCCTTTTTTGGCTTGACCCGATATATAGGTTAACATTCGCTGATAATGAAGAGTGATGCCCGGTGCGGCTCAACTATTCTTGACCGTGGCCAAGCGCACGATTGACCAAGGACGTTGCAAATCATAGTTTAGAACAATTCTAAACTAGGGTGATTTCCTCATGCTTTCCCGTGTTTTCGGCTTCGGCCGCCGCTCCTTCGAATCGCTCTCCGAACAGGAGATCCTGGCGCTGGCCATTTCATCGGAGGAGGATGACGGGCGTATCTACCGAGCCTATGCGGACGGATTGTCCGAGACTTTTCCGCAATCGGCCAAACTCTTCGAGGCCATGGCCGAGGAAGAAGACGGCCATCGCGACTCGCTGATCGAACTCTTCCGCAAGCGTTTCGGCGAGCGCATTCCGCTGATCCGCCGTGAACATGTGAGGGGCTATTTCGAGCGCAAGCCCGACTGGCTTGTGCGGCCGCTCGGCATCGAGGCCGTGCGCCGCCAGGCCGAGGCGATGGAGCGGCAGGCCTATCTGTTCTATGTCGAGGCGGCCAAGCGCACCACCGACGCCTCGACCCGCAAGCTGCTCGACGATCTGGCCGCGGCCGAACAGGGCCATGAAAGCTCGGCGCATGCGCTGGAGCAGAAACACGTGCCGGGCGAAGTCAAGGTCGAGGAGGCGACCGCCGAGCAGCGCCAGTTCATCCTCACCTATGTGCAGCCGGGCCTGGCCGGGCTGATGGACGGGTCGGTGTCGACGCTGGCGCCGATCTTCGCCGCCGCCTTTGCCACCCATGACACCTGGCAGACGCTTCTGGTCGGTCTCGCCGCCTCGATCGGCGCCGGTATCTCGATGGGTTTCACCGAGGTCGCTTCCGACGACGGCAAGCTGTCGGGCAGGGGTTCGCCGATCAAGCGCGGCCTGACCGTCGGCGTCATGACGACGCTCGGCGGCCTCGGCCACGCGCTGCCCTATCTCATCCCGCATTTCTGGACCGCGACGGCGGTAGCCGCCGTGGTGGTGTTCTTCGAACTGTGGGCCATCGCCTTCGTCCAGAACCGCTACATGCAGACCCCGTTCCTGCGCGCCGCCTTCCAGGTGGTGCTGGGCGGCGCCCTGGTGTTCGCGGCGGGCGTGCTGATCGGGAATGCGTAAACAAAGTGGCGAAGATCGACGCTGCCCCTCATCGCCCTGCCGGGCACTTCTCCCCGTATAGTGACGGGGAGAAGGAGGCTGGCTGCGGCGCTGGCTCCCAACGCTGGGCGGCGCCAACGTCAGCCCAATAACTCTCACCCATTCACGGCCCGGCTGTCCGCTGGCGCCTCGTCCCTCTCGGTCAATCCGTAGTCGCGCACCACGTGCGCGATCCGCAATCGATAGCCGGCAAAGATACCGCCGCGCCCGGCCCGCTGCGCCTGCCGGTGCTCTTCGGTGTTGCGCCAGGCCTTCACCGCCTCCTCGTCGCGCCAGAACGACAGCGACAGCACCCGGTCCGGGTCGGCCAGGCTCTGGAAGCGCTCGACGGAGATGAAGCCGTCAATGCCGTCGAGCAGCGGCCGCAGGTCGGCGGCTATGCCCAGATAGGCCTCGCGCCGGCCCTCCGCAGGCTGCACCTCGAAGATGACGGCGATCATGTCCTCACCAGCGGCGCATGCGGGCCGGAAGCCAGTTTCAGGAACATGCGGTCCTCCTTGAGGATGAAGCGTTCGCGCTTGGCGAATTCATAGTTTGCCTTGCCGGCGGGGTCTGCGGCAAGCCGGGCGCGGTAGGCTTCATAGGCGGCGAGGCTTTCGATGTTGTAGGCGGCATAGGCCGTCGTGGCCGAGCCCTCATGCGGCGCGAAATAGCCGATCAGATCGGCGCCGCAGCGCGGAATGGCCTGACCCCAGTTGCGGGCATACTCCTCGAAGGCGGCCTTGCCGAACGGGTCGATCTCATAGCGGATGAAGCAGGTGATGGTCATGGTCGGCTCCTTGGTGTTTAGCGGCGACAGTTCGGGCGGCGTCGAAACGTCGTGCCACCCGATCTGCTAGGCAGATGATTTGGCGATCACGCCTGCCAGAAGGATTTCGCGCATTCGCGGCGCACGTCCTCCCGTGTCAGGCCGAGGTCACGCAGTAGGTGGTCGTCGATCTCCGAGAGGTCGCGGCGCTGCGAATGGCGGTCGTACCAGCGGGCCAGCAGCCGTGAGCGGACCCAGGTGACGAACGGGAACGATTGGCGGCGGGGCACCGGTTCGGGGGTGAAAGCGGTTCGTGCGGCCATCCTCGTCTCCTTGATCCCGTCGGAGAATAATGGTTATCTGACAAGAATGCTTCGATGAGGATCAAACCATGCGTGAAGGACCCGACATTGCCCGCATCGCCAGCCTGGTCGGCGATCCGGCCCGCGCCAACATGCTGAACGCCCTGATGGGCGGCACGGCATTGACCGCGAGCGAACTGGCGCTGGAGGCCGGCGTGTCGCTGCCGACCGCCTCCTCGCATCTGTCCAAGCTGATGGAGGGCGGGCTGTTGACCTTGGCCAGCCAGGGCCGGCATCGCTATTACGGTCTGGCCGGCCCGCAAGTGGCCGGCATGATCGAGGCCATCACCGGCGTGGCGGAAGCCGTTGGCCCCAGGCGCGTGCGGCCGGGTCCGCGCGACGGCGCGATGCGCGTCGCGCGCGTCTGCTACGATCACCTCGCCGGCGAGCAGGCCGTTGCTATGCTGGAACGCCTCGTCGAGAAAAACATACTGGTCCGCGACGACAAGGAGATCAGGCTCGGGCCGTCCGCCGCATCGCATTTCGCGGCGATCGGCATTGATGTCTACACCAAGCCGCGGCGGCCGGTGTGCCGCGCCTGCCTCGACTGGAGCGTGCGGCGCTCGCACCTCGCCGGGACGCTTGGCGCCGCCATCCTCGACAAGATCCTTGCCGAGAAATGGGCGCGCCGCGAGAAGGACAGCCGCGCGGTGATTTTCTCGCCGCCGGGCAAGCAGGCGTTCGACAGGGTGTTTTTGGGGTGAGGTCGGCGGCGCCGAAAGTCGAGCTAGCCGCGCTTCAGCACCTTACCCTTCTTGAAGAAATCCACCCATGGATCGGCTTCCGAGAGCCGTTTCAGCGTCGTCTTGTCGCCGATCGGGAAGGCGTTCGGCGGCAGGCCGGCCTCGATCTCGGCCCAGGTCACCGGCATCGACACCGTCGCGCCCTTCTTGGCGCGCGAGGAGTAGGGCGCGACGGTGGTCGCGCCGCTGCCGTTGCGCAGGTAGTCGATGAAGATCTTCCCCGTGCGCGCCTTCTTCGACAGCGTCGCGGTGTAGCGGTCCGGTGCGCCTTGCTCCAGCGCCCTGGCGAAATCATGGGCGAAGCCTTTGACCTCGGCCCAATCCGCCGACGGCTTCAGCGGAACGACGATGTGAAAGCCCTTGCCGCCCGATGTCTTGACGAAATTGGGCAGCGACAGCTCGTCGAGCTTGCCCCTGATGTCGAGCGCCGCCTCGCGCACCGCCTTCACGTCGACGCCCTCGTCGGGGTCGAGGTCGAAGACGATCTGGTCGGGCTGTTCAAGCTTGTCGATGGTGCAGCCCCAGATGTGGATCTCGACCACGCCGAGCTGGACCAGCGCCGCGATGCCGTCGAAATCGCGGATGAACAGGATTTCCTCGCCATCCGTGGGATCCTTGGTCTTCTCGATCTTCGCATGCATGCCCGGCGAGGCATGCTTCTGGAAGAAGCGCTGGCCGCCGACACCATCGGGCGCCCGGACCAGGCTGAGCGGGCGGTCGACCACGAATTGCTTCATGCGCGGCCATACCAGCGCGTAATGATCGAGCAGCGCCTGCTTCGAGATCTTTTCGTCGGGCCACAGAAGCTTGTCCGGGTGGGAGAGCTTCACGGTCGTTTTCGCCGCCGTTGCTGCCGTATTGGCGCTGCCTGCCGCAGGCTTGGCCTTGGCGGGGCTTTTGCCTGTCGCTGTTTTGGTTCCCGTTGCCCCTGTTCCCGTTGCATTGGGCTTTTCCTGCACGACTTCCTCCGCCGGCTTGTCCTCGCGCAGCCCCTGGAACGAAGCATGGCGTATTATACGGTCCGACGTCCAGCTGCGAAACTCCACTTCACCGACCAGTTCCGGCTTGACCCAGACCAGGCCCTTGCCCTTCGGCACGGCCGCATCGAAGGGCGAGGCGTCCGCCTTCAGCGCATCGAGCTTCTTCTTCAAGTCGTTGGCGCTCTTGGTGGAGAAGCCGGTGCCGACACGGCCGGCATAGTGCAGGCTGCCGCCTTCGAAATAGCCGACCAGCAGCGAGCGCAGGCCGCGTCCGGTCTTGTCCGACGGCAGATAGCCGCCAATGACGAATTCCTGCCGTGCCGTGCATTTCGATTTGACCCATGCCGGACCGCGCCCACTGCGATAGGGCGCATCGGCGCGTTTTGAGACGACGCCTTCCAGCCCCATGCGGCAGGCATGTTCCAGCATGATCTTGCCGGGTTCGGCAAAATGGTCGGAAAAACGCACCGCCGCGGTGTCGGACGGCTCGCCGAGCAGCGCCTGCAGGGCCTGCTTGCGCTCGACAAGCGGCTCGCGGCGCAAATCCTTGCCGTCGAGCCGCATCAGGTCGAAGACGTAATAGATGAAGCGGTTCGTCCGCTTCGCCGACAGATCCTGCTGCAGCAGCGCGAAGGACGACACGCCGCTGTCGGCCAGCACGACGATCTCGCCGTCGAGGATGGCGTCGCTGCATTTCAGCCCGGCGAGTTCGGCCGCAATCTCGCCGCCGAATTTTTCCGTCCAGTCCAGCCCGGTGCGGGTCAGTAGCCGAACGTCGGTGCCGGCGATCTGTGCCTGCATGCGGTAGCCGTCGAACTTCACCTCATGCAGCCAGTCCTGGCCCGACGGTGCGTCGCGCTCCAGCGTGGCGAGCTGTGGCTCGATGAAATCGAGCTTCTTGCCGCCGGTCTTGGCCTTGCCGGCGGCCGGCTTGTTCGAATGCCAGACCTTCGGCTTCTCGCCCTTGGCCGCCTTGCCTTCGCCGACCTCCTCGATCGTCAGGCCTGATTTCACCGATTTCGGCTCGTCTTGCAGAATATCCTCGCCGGGGCGTGCGGCGGCATCGTCCGACTTGATCAGCAGCCAGTTGTCGCGTTTTTCGCCGGGCCGCGGCCGCAGCCGCACCAGATGCCATTTGCCACGCAGCTTGTGGCCCTCGAGCTCGAAGTTGATGTGGCCCTTCGCCATCATCTTGGCCGGATCGCCGTCGGGCATCCAGGCGCCCTCGTCCCAGACGAGGACCGAGCCGCCGCCATATTCGCCCTTGGGGATGGTGCCTTCGAAGCCGGCATAGTCGATGGGATGATCCTCCACATGCACGGCCAGCCGCTTTTCGTGCGGGTCGAGGCTCGGACCGCGCGTCACCGCCCAGCTCCACAGCACGCCGTCATGCTCAAGGCGAAAATCGTAATGCAGCCTTGTGGCGGCATGCTTCTGGACGACGAAGATGCCGCCGGCCTTCTTGCCGCGCGCAACCTTGCCGGCCGGCTCGGCGGTCTTCTTGAAGTCGCGCTTCGAATGATACTGTTCGAGGCTGCTGGCCATCTCGTATCCTCAGGCCGATTTGCGCTTCGGCGCAACGCTTTTCGCCTTGGCACGTTTGGCCGCCGGCTTGGCTTTCGCCGGGGACGACTTGGTTTGTCCTGAACCCGAATCCGACGACAAGCTCTTCTTCAGCGCGTCGAACAGGTTGACGACATTGGAGGGTTTGGGCGCCTCCTTGGCCTTGGGCGCCTTGTGCCCCGCCTTCTTGGCGCGGATCAGCTCGAGCAGGGCTTCCTCATATTTGTCGTCGAATTTCGAGGGATCGAACTTGGTCTTCTTCTTGTCGATGATGAGCTCGGCCAGATCGGTCATCTCCTGGTCGGTCTTCACCGCCTCGATGTCGCCGAAGACGGTCTCCGGCTGGCGCACCGTGTTGTCGTAGCGCAGCGTGGTCAGCACCATGCCCTTGCCGAGCGGCTCGATGACCACCGGACGCTCGCGTCGATAAAGGACGATGCGCGCCAGCCCGGCCATCTTCTTGCCCGCCATCGCGTCGCGGATGACGGCGAACGCCTCCTCCGAAACCTTGTCGGCCGGCGCGACATAGTAGGGGGTGTCGAGATAGATCTGCCGGATCGAGGATTTGTCGACGAAGCCGTCGAGGCTCATCGTGTGCGAGGTTTCGATCTGCACCGCCTCGATCTCGTCCTCCTCTATATGGACGAAGTCGCCCTTTTCGATCTCGTATCCCTTGATCTCGTCGCCGTCCTCCACCGGTTTGCCGGTCTCGGCGTCGACATAGATCCGCTTCACCGTATTGCCGGTCTTGCGGTTCAAAATGTGGAACGAGACCTTGTCGGCATGGGTGACCACGTTGGTCAGTTCGATGGCGCAGGTGACCAGCGAGAGCTTCAGATAGCCTTTCCAGGCCGGGCGCGGCGCCATGATGATTTCCCCTTGAGAAAGATCAGCTGGAACGGGCGACCACCCCGCTCGGTTCCAACCCGGTCGGCCAGGGCCGGCGCGGTTGCCGCCGGCCCCGGCTTTCAGCCCCTATTCAGCGGCCTGCAGGTTGATCTTGCTTTCCGCGATTTCGGTCAGCTTGCGATCCGTCGCCTGCTCTTCCTTGAGATTCTTGGCCAGCACATTGGCGCAGTCGCTGCGGCCGAGCTGCTTGGCCCAGGCGATCAAGGTGCCGTAGCGGGTCATTTCATAGTGCTCGACGGCCTGCGCGGAGGCGATCAGCGCGGCATCCAGAACGTCCTTGTCGTCAACATCGCCGCTGACGTCGTCGGCCTCCTCGAGAATGCCGTCGATGGCCGGGCAGTTGACCTGCTTGGCCTTGACGCCATGCAGCTCGAACACCTGCTCGACGCGTTCGATATGGCCCTTGGTCTGCTCGAGGTGTTTTTCGAAGCCGGCCTTCAATTGCGGATCGGTTGCCTTGTCGACCATCTTCGGCAGCGCCTTCTCGATCTGCTTTTCGGCATAATAGATGTCGCGCAGCGTGTGCACGAAGAGGTCGTCCAGCGTTTTGATGTCCTTCGAAAAGAAGCCCATGATTTCAGCCTTTCCATTGCTCTTGCTTGTTCGGGAGATCCCGCCCTGCCTGGGCAGTGCCTGTGAGCCGGCAATGCCGGTCCTGCGACTCAACGTCCATTGGTGGGGCCGGTTCCGAACGCTCGCGGCCGCACGGCAACGAAATTCCCGGACGGCACGAAAGTTGAAACACAAGCGCACCAAGGCGACATTCAAACGAAACATATGTGATGCAAAAGTCACACCAACCGAAATGGTGACAAAAGGCGTCGAAACACCCCGAATCAGCCGCAATCCGGCCATGAAGCGACGGGTTTTCGACCAAAAATTAACATCACGTTCACTGAGTATTCACGCCTCGATGCTATCGTTCTCGCACTTCGGAAGGGACGTCCGAAAATCGGGACAGGGACCAGGTAAAATGAACTTCCTCACGCAACTCATCGGCTATGCCGCCGCCATCCGCGAATTCGTCGCGCCGACCTATCGGCCCGAGCGCTATTACATGCGTGGCCCCGGTCCGGCCTGCGCCCGTCGCGGCACGTCGCTGGGCGCACACTGACCATGAGCTTCGAAAGCCGACACAACAGCCGCATCTGCAGGCCGGACGCCGACAGCCGCGCCACCGCCTATCGCGCCGAACGCCCTGTCCTGGCCGACCGGCGGCGTGCGGCAACGCCGCGTCTTTGATGCCGCCATCGGCCGGCTTGGTGTCATAGGACATAAGCAGCCGAGGCCAGCGTGACCGCCGCGGACGAGCCCTCCCCAGGCAAGCCGCCCCTCTGAACCCTTCGGTGCAGCCGCTGATCCTCTTCGAGAGCGTCGCGCCTGGTTGCGGCCAATCGGATGAATGCGCGCTACCGCGGCCGGCTCAAGCGATCGGCCACACAGGGTTGGAGCACAATCGCGCCGCCCGCCGCCTTACCCAGTTCGCGGCAATCCTGGGACGTGCACAGCGTCCAGCCACCGGCCGTCGCGCCGGAGGCCGCCAGCACGAGACGGGGCTGCGGCCCGACCTTGGGCGAATAGGCCCACCAGCCATCCTTCAGCACCGCACCTTCCGGCGGCTCCATGCCGGCACCCGAGCCCTTGATACGGGCCTCGACTACTTGCAGGCCGGAGGGCGTCACCTTCCAGTCTTCCTCCCAGCGCGTCCGCTCCACCGAATGCGCCCAGGACAATGTGAAGGCGGCAACGCCGAGCGTCACGCTCTTGCCGGCGGCGAGGATGCACAGGCTCATGCGGTTTCTCGCCTGAGCAGGATCGCCGCCGCCAGCCGGGTGCCGCTTTTTGCGTTCGCCGACCTTCGCTTCGGGATCATGCCCTGGCCGGCGCCTGCCGGGCACGCCAGACATGCCAGCCGATCCAGGCCAGCGACAGCGCCCAGCCGGTCTCGTCGGTCAGCGGCACCGCCGCCACCAGCAGCACGCCGGCGGCGAAGGCGACCAGCCGTTCCCACCAGGCCATGCGCGTGGCAAGGAAGCCGACGGCGGCGGCGCCCCACAGCACGATGCCCATGCAGGCCTTGAGAACGATGTAGGCGACCTCGACGGGATAACCGAACTGGGCGGCGATCGGTCCGGCGTCCTGCAGCATCAGCGCCGGCGTGTAGACCGCCATGAACGGAACGACGAAACCGGCAATGGCTAGTTTTGTCGCCTGGATACCGATCTTGAGGCCGCTCTCCTTGGCCATGGGTGCGGCGGCAAAGGCGGCCAACGCCACCGGCGGCGTCAGGTCGGCCATGATGCCGAAATAGAAGACGAACATGTGGCTGACCACCAGCGGCACGCCGAGCGATAGCAGCGCCGGCCCGGCCAGCGACGAGGTGATGATGTAGTTGGGGATGGTCGGGATGCCCATGCCGAGCACCAGGCAGGTCAGCATGGTCAGCACCAGCGACAGGAACAGATTGTTCTCGCCGATCGAGATGATCCAGCCGATGAAGGTCGAGGCGATGCCGGTCAGCGTCAGCGTGCCGATGACGATGCCGACGATGGCGCAGGCAATGCCGACCGGCAGCGCGTTCTTGGCGCCTTCGGCAAGCGAAACGATGCAGATCCGCAGCGTCTCGCGGCCACCCCTGAAGGCAAGGCAGGCAATGACGAGTGCGGCGATGACAAGGCTGAGGATGTTGACGCCGAATTTCATGAAGGAGGCGGCGGCAAGCCCCAGCGCCAGCCAGAAGACGACGCGGAAGGCGAGCGGCCCGATCAGCGCCGCCAGCGGCGTGCCGAGGATCAGCACGATGGTCAGCGCCAGGCCCATCGTACCCGCGAAGACAGGTGTGTAGCCGGCGAACAGCAGATAGATCAGCGCCGCCAGCGGCAGCACCAGCGGCCAGTGCTGTCGCACCGCGTCCCAGGGGTTGGGCAGGTCCGCCTTGGCCATGCCACGCAGGCCGGCCTTGCCTGCCTCCAGATGCACCTGCCAGAAACAGGCGCCGAAATAGAGCAGCGCCGGGATGATGGCCGCCTTGACCACGTCGGCATAGGGGATGTTCAGCGTCTCGGCCATGATGAAGGCGACCGCGCCCATCACCGGCGGCATGATCTGGCCGCCCATCGAGGAGGTCGCCTCGACGGCGCCGGCGAAGGCCGAGCGGAAGCCGAAGCGCTTCATCAAGGGAATCGTGAACTGGCCGCTGGCCACCACATTGGCGACGCCGGAACCGGAAATGGTGCCCATCAGCGCCGAGGACAGCACGCAGACCTGCGCCGGGCCGCCGCGCCAGGTGCCTACCAGGCCGAGCGCGAAATCGTTGAACAGCGCGATCATCCCGGCGCGTTCAAGGAAGGCGGCAAAGACGACGAAGATGAAGATATAGGCGGCCGAGACAT
Organism: Mesorhizobium sp. B2-5-7; assembly: GCF_006440875.1. Classification (NCBI taxonomy): domain Bacteria; kingdom Pseudomonadati; phylum Pseudomonadota; class Alphaproteobacteria; order Hyphomicrobiales; family Phyllobacteriaceae; genus Mesorhizobium; species Mesorhizobium sp. B2-5-7. Next base: position 697,764 of record NZ_VFUO01000003.1, read on the forward strand.
AGATCGGCGTGCCGTAAATGCCTTCGGTGCCGTAGGCGAAGGTGTCGACCAGCTGGGCGAAGTCATAGCCGCGATGGATGAAGGGCGGCGGCAGATGATTGCCGACGAAGCAATAGGCGAGAAAGATGAAGGCGATGGCCGCCAGCGGCAGCCCCATCAGCCGGCGCGCCGCCTCGAAGACCAGCACCACCAGCACCGCGCCGACGATCAGGTCCGGCGTGGTGAGGAAGCCGGAGCGCCGGATGAGGTCGGTATAGAACACCCAATTGTACAGGCCGGTGCCGAAGCCGAGCACTCCCAGCGTCCAGAACGCGGCCTTGGCCGGCAGGCTGGTGGCGCGCAGATTGGCGATCAGTGCGAAGCCGAGCAGCAGCAGGAAGCCGACATGCATGGCCCGCACCACCTGGCTCGGCAGGCTGCCATAGGCGGCGATGTAGATCTGGAAGGCGGAAAAAGCGACCGCGATGGCGAAGGCCGCCTTGCCGGCGATGCCGTCGCCGAAACCCGGCGGCAGTCCTTCTACCTGCTCTTCGGCGACGGGGAGATGGAAGGTGTGGGATTTGCCGTCGACTGCTTCGCTCATCCGACGCACTCCAAAATGAGCGAATGATAGTGCGAGGCGCGTCGCGAAGACATCTCAGATAGTCCTCGCCTACTTCAGCAGACCCTTCTCCTTGTAATACCGCTCCGCGCCCGGATGCAGCGGCACCGGCATGCCGTCGAGGGCCTTGGCCGGGTCGATCGCCTTGGCGGCGGCGTGGGCGGCGGCAAGCTGGTCGAGATGCTCGAACATCTGCTTGGTCATCTGGTAGGCGGTCTCATCCGAGACATCGGCACGGGTGATGAGGAAGTTGCCGACGGCGGCGGTGGCGACATCCTCCGTCTGGCCCGCATAGGTGCCCTTGGGAATGACCACCGACAGATAGGGCGAGCCGATCTTGGCGACGTCTTCGGCCGGCACCGCAACGACATTGATCGGCAAGGAGGTGGCGAGATCGCGGATCGAGGCGACGCCCAGCCCGGCCGATTGCAGCGTGGCGTCGAGCTGGCGGTTCTTGATCAGCTCGACCGATTCGGCGAAGGGCAGATATTCGACGCGGCCGAGGTCCTCGTATTTCAGCCCGGCGGCGGCGAAGATGGCCCGCGCGTTGAGCTCGGTGCCCGATGCCGGCGCGCCGACCGACAAGCTCTTGCCCTTGAGGTCGGCGAGCGTCTTGATGCCGGATTCTTGGCTGGCGACGATCTGGATGTAATTGGGATAGATGGCGGCGATGCCGCGCAGCTTGTCCAGCTTGCCGGGGAAGCCGGCCTCGGCATTGCCCTCGGCGGCCATCTTGACGGAATCGCCGAGCGCGAACGCGATCTCGCCCTTGCCCTGCTGCAGGAGGTTGAGGTTCTCGACCGAGGCCTTGGTCGCCTGCACCTGGGTGCGGGCGCCCTCGATGCCCTTGCCGTAGATTTCCGACAGTGCCACGCCGAGCGGATAATAGACGCCCGAAGTGCCGCCGGTCAGCACATTGATGAATTCCTGCGCGGTGGCGGACACCGCACCAAGGCCAAGGGAAAGCGCCATCGCGCCGGCAGCAATAAACGTCTTTCTGAAGTTCAACATCCGGTTTCCTCCCTGAAATATTGGCCGCATCGCCTCCCTGACGCGAACCGGGCGAGTTTAGACAGCGGAGGGGAAATGCCAACCCGCAATTCCGCTCGTTAGACGAATGGTTGAGAGTGTCGCCAAACATATGCCCGCTTGCACAAGGCGCGGCCGGAGCCGAAAGTTTTTCCAGCGCCTGTCGAAATCGGCCAAGGTCGCGCGACATACGTTCGGCCCGCAACGAAGCGGCCTTCGAAACCACGGGAGAAGACCCATGCGATACATGCTTATGATTTACGCCGACGAAGCCGCGATGGCGAACGTGCCGACCGAGGCGACCTATCAGATGAGCGCCGCCTATGACGCCTACACGGAAGCGCTGAAGAAGTCCGGCACCTGGCTGGCCGGCGACAGGCTGCGCCCGAGCCAGGCGACCACCCTGGTCCGGATGACTGACGGTAAGACCAGCGTGCTCGACGGCCCCTATGCCGACACCAAGGAGCAGCTTGCCGGCTTCTACATGATCGAGGCCGAGGACGCCGACGCCGCGATCGCCTGGGCGGCGCGCTGTCCGGCGGCCAGCACCGGGACTGTCGAGGTGCGGCCGATCTGGGAAATGGCCGACTATCTGCCCAGGAAATGACGGCGTGATGGACACACGCCCCGAAATCGCCCGGGTGGCCGCCGAGACGGCCGCCCGGCAGAGCTACGGCAAGCTGGTCGCCTGGCTGGCGGCGCGCACGCGCGACGTGGCTGCCGCGGAGGATGCGCTGGCCGACGCCTTTGCGGCGGCGCTTGAGCGCTGGCCGCGCACCGGCGTGCCGGAAAAGCCGGAAGCCTGGTTGCTCGCCGTGGCAAGGCGGCGGCGTGTCGATGCGGTGCGGCGGCGGCTGACCGGCGAAGCCGGCCGCGACCATCTCAAGCTGATTGCCGAGGAGGCGGAGGCGCGCATGACCGATGAGGACCTGCCCGACGAACGATTGCGGCTGATGTTCGCCTGCGCCCATCCGGCGATCGAACCGGGCGTGCGGGCGCCGCTGATCCTGCAGACCATCCTCGGCTTCGATGCCGCGACGATCGCTTCCGCTTTCCTGCTCTCGCCGTCAACGATGGGGCAGCGCCTGGTGCGCGCCAAGAGCCGCATCCGCGAGACCGGCATTCCGTTCCGCGTACCGGAGCGAGCCGAACTCGGCGAAAGGCTGGACGCGGTGCTGGAGGCAATCTACGCCGCTTTCGCCGAGGGCTGGTCCGACCCGGCCGGTACCGAGACGCGGCGCCGGAACCTCGCCACCGAAGGCATCTGGCTCGGCCGGCTGGTGGCCTCGCTGCTGCCGCAAGAGCCGGAAGCGCTGGGCCTGCTGTCGCTGATGCTGTTCGCCGAAGCGCGCCGCGCCGCGCGTCGCGACACGGCCGGAGAGTATGTGGCGCTCGCCGAGCAGGACCATGCACTGTGGGATCACGCCCTGGTCGACGAGGCCGAAGCCCTGCTCCGCCGTGCCGCCGCCATGGGCACGATCGGCCGCTATCAGCTCGAGGCGGCGGTCCAGTCGGCGCATGTGGCGCGACGACTGAGCGGCCGCACCGACTGGGCGGCGATCCGCGCGCTCTACGAAGCGCTGTTTTCGATCGCGGGATCACCGGTCGTGGCGATCAACCGCGCGGTGGCGATCGCAGAGACCGAGGGCGCGGTGGCGGGGTTGGCGGCTCTTTACGTGCTGGGAGACGACAAGCGGCTCAATGACTACCAGCCCTACTGGGCCGCGCGGGCCGGCCTGCTGGCCAGGCTCGGCCAGGCACCGCAGGCGCTCGAGGCCTATGATCGGGCGATCGGCTTAGAGCGCGATCCGGCGGTGCGCCGCTTCCTGCAGGCAAGACGCGCCGCTCTCATCCAATGAGCTCCCGGGCGCGGGCGGCATTTCGGACCACCTCGTTCAGGCCGGCCACATCTCGTGCGACGTGTTGAGCGTCTTCATGAGCGGATGCTCGCGCAACCGCGCCCACAGGCGTTCGATACCGGGCCAGGCCGCCCGCGCCATGTCGACGTCGGGATGCCAGGCCACCAGCATGACGAGATAGATGTCGGCCAGCGACATCTGATCGCCGGCGAGCCAGTCGCGGTTGCGCAAGGCTGCATCGACGACGGCAAACCCGCGGTCCATCTCGGCGACCGCCGCCTGTTTCACCGCCTTCGTGCCCTCGGCATCCGTCGTGTAGCGATGGGCGTAGTAGAGCCGCAGCATCGCCGGGTAGAGCACCGAGGACATGAACGCCATCCAGCGCAGGAACTCCGCGCGCGCCGGTTCATCGGCGGTCGGTGCCAGGCCGGCTTGCGGGTGGCGCTCGGCGAGCAGGATGCAGATCGCCGCCGATTCGGTGACCGAGCGTCCGTCCGGCAAGGTCAGCACCGGCACCTGGTTCAACGGGCTGATGGCGAGGAAGGCCGGATCGGGCGCCTCGCTCTTCAGCACGTCGATCTGCTGGAAAGGCGCATCGATCAGCGCCAGCGCCGCCTCGACGACAAAGCCGCCGCTGCCCGGACGCGTGTAGAGCTTGTACATGAAATCCTCCCCCGGCCCGAACCAGGGCGCGCTCGAGATTTGCACCGGAAGCAGGGGCTACTCAAGTCGGGTAAGGACTCCACGGCAGGTTTTTCTGGCTCAGGACGCAAAACAAGCCACGCTAGCGGGCCAGCGCCCCCCTCTGTCCTGCCGGACATCTCCCCCTCAAGGGGGGAGATCGGATGTCACGAACGTTTTCGTCAATTTTGGCGCTGAAGAAAGGACGCGGGGCTGAAACTGCCAATCTCCCCCCTGAGGGCGCTGGCCCGCCAGCGCTGCTGTTCTTGGGTATCGAAGCCTAAGCCCCCAGCCCCTCGAACAGGATCGTCGACAGATACCGCTCGGCGAAATCGGGGATGACCACGACCAGGGTCTTGCCCTTGTTCTCCGGGCGCGAGCCGACGACGATGGCCGCCTGCAGGGCCGCGCCCGACGAGATGCCGACCGGCACGCCTTCGAGGCGGGCGATGAGGCGCGCATTGGCGACCGAATCCTCGTTCGAGACCTTGACGATCTCGTCATAGACCGTGGTGTCGAGGATTTTTGGCGCGAAGCCGGCGCCGATGCCCTGGATCTTGTGCGGGCCGGGCTGGCCGCCCGACAGCACCGGCGAAGCATCCGGCTCGACGGCGACGACATGCAGCGCGGGCTTGCGCTTCTTCAAGACCTGGCCGACGCCGGTGATGGTGCCGCCAGTGCCGATGCCGGCGATGAAGATGTCGATCCCGCCCTGGGTGTCGTTCCAGATTTCCTCCGCCGTCGTCTTGCGATGGATCTCTGGATTGGCCGGGTTTTCGAACTGCTGCGGAATGATGGCGTTGGGGATCGTCGCGGCCAGTTCGTCGGCCTTGGCGATGGCGCCCTTCATGCCTTTCGGGCCTTCGGTCAGCACCAGCTCGGCGCCGAGCAGCGCCAGCATCTTGCGGCGCTCGACCGACATCGTCTCCGGCATGGTCAGGATCAGCTTGTAGCCCTTGGCGGCGGCGGCGAAGGCGAGCGCGATGCCGGTGTTGCCGGATGTCGGTTCGATCAGCGTGGTCTTGCCGGGGGCAATCTTGCCGGCCGCTTCCAGCGCCTCGATCATCGCCACGCCGATACGGTCCTTGACCGAGGCGATCGGATTGAAGAATTCGAGCTTGGCGACCAGATTGGCGACGATGCCCTTCTCCTTGGCGAACTTGTCGAGCCGTACCAGGGGTGTGTCGCCGATCGTGTCGGTGATGGAATCGTAGATACGGCCGCGGCCGGGTACGCGGGCTGAAGTGACGGGCTTGTTCATTGGTTTCGCTCCCTGGATTTCAGGCAATTGGCAGTAGCCGACAGAATAGGGCTTTCAACCGCGCAAGATAGGCTGCGGCTGGAAAATATCCGAGTGGGGCGCGTGCTGAAAACGCCTGGCCCTCGGAAAAGCATTTCCCGAAACAGCCGGGGCAGGGAATGGTTTGGCCGAAACGACCTACTGACGAGCGGCGATCGCCGCCGCTGCGCCAACCATGAAGGCGCCGGCGGTGCGGTTCAGCACCTTCAGCGCGCGCGGCGACTTCAGGAACCAGCGCGCCTTGGCCGCCAGCGCCAGGTAAGGCACCAGCACGACGAACAGGACGACGACCGTCAGCGCGACGAGAATGCCGTAATCGGCAAGCGTGATCGTCTTCAGGTCGACGATGGTCGGCGTGATGGCGAGGTAGAAGATCATCGTCTTGGGGTTGCCGAGCGTCACGGTGAGGCCGGCGACGAAGCTCGACAGCAAGCCGCCCTTTCCCTTCCTGGCTTCGATGGTTTCGGGTGTGATGCCGGCGGTCCAGAAGCGCCAGCCGAGGAAAGCCAGGTAGGCGACGCCGGCCCATTTGATGGCCAGGAAAACCATGCCGAATTCCTGCGCGACGAAGGCGAGGCCCAGCACCACGGCGGTCAGGTAGGTGAGATCGCCCAGCATGAGTCCGAAGGACATGGCCAGCGACGAGCGAAAGCCCGAGCCCAGCGCACGCGCGACCAGCGCGGTGATGCCGGGGCCAGGAATGGCGGCGGCGATACCAAGAGCGGCGCTATAGGCGAAGAATCCGGTGAGGGTCATTGGCGTTGGCGTCCAAGGGCGGTCGCGCCCGTTGTCGCATGAGGCGGCCTCCAGGAGAACGCCCTGAGCGCGGGATTCGCTTGCACCAGACGGCAATGGCCCGGTTCGCAAGCAAGGGTCAGGAGCGGTCGCCACTATAAGTCACGCGCCAGATCGTGCCGTTGCCGTCCTCGGAGACGATCAAGGATCCGTCGCCGGCCGCCGCAACGCCGACCGGGCGGCCCCACACCTCGCCATTGGAAACGACGAAGCCGGTCATGAAATCCTCGTATTCGCCGGTTGGCTTGCCGTCCTTGAACAGAAGCCGGACCACCTTGTAGCCGGTCCTGTTGCCGCGGTTCCACGAACCGTGCAGGGCAACGAAGGCGTCGCCTCGATACGCCTGGGGAAAGCCGGTGTCGGCGGGCAAATCCTTGCCATCGTAGAAGGCGATGTTGAGCGGCGCCGAATGCGCCTGCATCAGCACGTCGGGACTGTCAGCCTTGCCGGCGAGATCGGACCGCTCGCCCTTGTGGCGCGGGTCCTCATTGTCGCCGATATAATACCAGGGCCAGCCATAGAAGGCGCCTTCCCTGACCGATGTCGCGTATTCGGCGGGCACATTGTCGCCGAGCCCGTCGCGCTCGTTGACGACACACCATAGCGCGCCGGTCGCCGGCTGGACGGTCATGCCCGAACAGTTGCGCAAGCCGGTGGCGACTGTGCGGCCGTTCTTGCCGTCGGGATCGAAGGCCCGGACCTCGGCCCGGCCCGCCTCGGAACCCCAACTGGCGCCGAGCGGCTTAGCCTTGACCCAGGAGTCGAGCCCGCCCCTGGGCCTCTTGCCCATGTCCTCGGCGACATTCGAGCCGGAGCCGACGGAAAGATAAAGTGTCTTGCCGTCGGGCGAGAAGGCGATGTCGCGGGTCCAGTGGTGGGTCGAAGGAATGTCGGCGACGATGGTTTGCGGCTCGCCCGAGGCCTTCAGGTCGCCATTGCCGTAGGCAAAACGCACGATGCTGTCGCTGTTGGCGACGTAGACCCATTGCGGGTCCTTGCCAGGGGGATAGAAGGCAATGCCATAGGGCCGGTTGAGACCGCCGGCAAAGATGCTTTTCTCCGCGGCTTTCGCGCTGCCCTTTGCCAGGCGATAGACCCGAACCTGGTTGGCCTTGCTGTCGGCAACGAACAGGTCGCCGTTGGGTGCGATGCGCACGACGCGCGGATTGTCGATCCCCGAGGCGATTAACTCGGCCGAAAACCCCGGCGGCAAATGCGGCTTTGCGTCCGCCGGCATGTCGATCACGCCGGCGCTGTTGGACGCGGATTTGGTGACATAGGGTTTCGGCAGGTCTTCCCGCTTGATCAGCCGGCGCACGCCGGGCCTGTCGGCGCTCCAGTCGCCGAAGGCGGCCGGGCCTTTGAGCACAGGCTGGTCGGCTTGCTGGGCCAGCGCCGCGGTCGTGACAAACAGTGCGGACATCGCCAGTCCGGCCAATCGCATCACTTCCTCCAATCCGTCATGAAGGAAAGCAACGATCGGTTTGCCCGTGGGTTCCGTTGCGCACGATGCGCAAAACCTCTCGGATCATGTCCCGGCTGCGTAAAAATCGTCGTCCAGGCGTTTTTCCAATTCAACGAGATCGGCCGGCAATGGCAGGCCCATGGCGCGCATCTCGCGCAGTTTTTCGCGCAGCTGTTCCTGAATTTCGTGCTGGTCCTCCGGCTGGTTGACCATCTCCTCGAGCAACAGACTGATCTGGGCCTTGAACGATTCCAGCGCCATTCTTTTTCTCCTTTGCAGCCTGTCTGGATTTACGGTCCCGCCAGGAAAGTCGTTCGCGGTCGAATTCCGGCATGGAAGCCAAGGCAATAATTCCTGGATTCCTTACCTCAGCATGCGGGAAATCAGCTGTGCCGTATAATCCACCATCGGCACGATGCGGGCATAGTTCAGCCTTGTCGGGCCGATGACGCCGAGCGCGCCGACGACGCGGGCGTCCTTGTCGCGATAGGGCGCCACCACCAGCGACGAGCCCGACAGCGAGAACAGCTTGTTTTCCGAGCCGATGAAGATGCGCACGCCCGATCCCTGCTCGGCGAGGTCGAGCAATTGGATCAGCCCGTCCTGCGTCTCCATGTCCTCGAACAGGTGGCGCAAGAGTTCGATGTCGGCCTGGGCGGTGACGTTTTCCAGCAGATTGGCGCGGCCGCGCACGATGAGCCGCGCCGGCAGGCCGCTTTCGGCCCCCGCCCACACCGCAAGCCCCTTCTCGACGAGGTCCTGCGACAGCGTGTCGAGGGCGGCTCTCGTCTCTTCCTTGATGCGGGCGATCTCGGTGCGCGCCTCGGCCAGCGTGCGGCCACGGATATGCGCATTGAGGAAATTCGAGGCCTCGTGCAGTTGCGAGACGGTGATGCCGGCGGGCAGCTCGACGACACGGTTTTCGACATCGCCATTCTGCGATACCAGCACGGCAAGCGCCTTGGTCGGCTCCAGCTGGATGAATTCGATATGCTTGAGCGCCACCTCGTTCTTGGCCGCCAGCACCAGGCCGGCGCCGCGCGACATGCCCGACAGCATCTGGCTGGCCTCGGTCAGCATATGCTCCAGCGTCGCGCCGGAGCCGGAGGCCCGCACCTGCGCCTCGATGGTGCGGCGCTCCTCGTCGGAGAGGTCGCCAAGCTCCATGAAGGCATCGACGAAGAAACGCAGGCCAGCCTGGGTCGGCAGGCGCCCGGCCGAGATGTGCGGCGCGTAGATCAGCCCGAGATGCTCGAGGTCGCTCATCACGTTGCGGATGGTGGCGGGCGACAGCGAGGACGGCAGGATGCGCGACAGGCTGCGCGAGCCCACGGGTTCGCCGTCCCGCAGATAGGAATCGACGATGCGCCGGAAGATGTCGCGCGAGCGCATGTCGAGCGACTGAAGAGCCAGCGACTGCGAGGCGGGATCGACTGCCTTGGTCATTCGGCTAAAAACCTCCGGTTCAAGGATATAGACTTCGGTGGGCCGCGCGCAACCCGGTGTCTGTGTCGGATCGCTCGGCCATTTTCCTTTGCGCCATGGGCTTGGTGGGGCTACAAGCCGGCCACGATTCAAAAAATGACAAGAAAGCAGGCCGAATGCGCCCCTCCAAACGCCAATTCGACGAAATGCGCGCCATATCCTTCGAGCGCGGCGTCTCCAAGCATGCCGAAGGCTCGTGCCTGGTGAAGTTCGGCGACACGCATGTCCTGTGCACCGCCAGCCTTGAGGAAAAGGTGCCTGGCTGGATGCGCAATTCCGGCAAGGGCTGGGTGACGGCCGAATATGGCATGCTGCCGCGCTCGACCGGCGAGCGCATGCGCCGCGAGGCCTCCGCCGGCAAGCAGGGCGGCCGCACGCTGGAGATCCAGCGGCTGATCGGCCGTTCGCTACGCGCCGTGGTCGACCTGCAGGCGCTGGGCGAACAGCAGATCACCGTCGACTGCGACGTCATCCAGGCCGATGGCGGCACCCGCACCGCTTCGATCACCGGCGGCTGGGTGGCGCTGTATGACTGCCTGCGCTGGATGGAAGCGCGGCAGATGGCCAGTGTTTCGAAAGTGCTGAAGGATCATGTCGCGGCAATTTCCTGCGGCATCCATGACGGCCAGCCGGTCATCGATCTCGACTATATCGAGGATTCCTCGGCCGGCACCGACGCCAATTTCGTCATGACCGGCAAGGGCGGCATCGTCGAGATCCAGGGCACCGCCGAGGGCGAGCCTTTCTCCGAAGAGCAGTTCGCGGCCTTGATGGGCCTGGCCAAGAAGGGCATTTCCCGGTTGGTCAGCCTGCAGCAGATGGCGGTGGCTTAGTTTATTCATGCGGAGCCTGGGCACCCCCCTCTGCCCTGCCGGGCATCTCCCCCGCAAAGGGGGAGATCGGATGTTGTCGAGAGCTTCGCCAATAATCAGCATAGAATACCATGAGCCGGCGCTCACGCCGCCAATCTCCCCCCTTGCGGGGGAGATGGCCGGCAGGCCAGAGGGGGGTGCCTCCTGACTCCCTCTGCCATTCTTGAATCCGCCCTCTACGTCACCGACCTCGCTGAAGCAGAGGTCTTCTACACCGATATCCTCGGCCTCACTCTCCTCGGCAAGGTCGACGGCCGCCACCTTTTCTTCCGCTGTGGCCCGGGCGTGCTGCTGATCTTCAACGCCGAGGCGACCAAGATTCCGCCGGCGTCCGATGCGCGGCTGAAGGTGCCGCCGCACGGCACGGTCGGCGAAGGCCATCTGTGCTTTGCCGCAAACGCCGCTGAAATCGACGGCTGGAAAGCCCATCTCTTGGCGAAGAAAATCGCCGTCGAAAGCGAATTCGAATGGCCGCAAGGCGGCCGTTCGATCTATATACGCGACCCTTCGGGCAATTCGATCGAGTTCGCCGAGCCGAGAATCTGGGGCCTTTGATGCATTCGCCAAACCTCCATACGCTTGATGGCAAGAAGATCGTCGTCGCCAGCCACAATGAAGGCAAGCTGCGCGAATTCGCCGAGCTGATGGGGCCGTTCGGTTTCGAGGCGAAATCGGCCAAGGCGTATGGCCTGCCCGAACCGGACGAAACCGGCACCACCTTCGAGGAAAACGCCTACATCAAGGCCTTTGCCGCCGCAAAGGCGACTGGCCTGCCGGCACTCTCGGACGATTCCGGCCTCTGTGTCGACGCGCTCGACGGCGCGCCCGGCGTCTATACCGCGAACTGGGCCGAGACTCCGGACGGTTCGCGCGATTTCGCCATGGCCATGCAGCGCACCGAAGTGGCGATGCAGGAAGTCGGCGCGGCCACGCCCGAACGGCGCACGGGCCGCTTTGTCGCCGTCATCTGCCTCGCCTTTCCCGACGGCGAGGCCGAATATTATCGCGGCGAGGCCGAGGGCACGCTGGTCTGGCCGCCGCGCGGCGAGCTCGGCTTCGGCTACGATCCGGTGTTTTTGCCCAATGGCTTCGACAAGACCTTCGGCGAGATGAGCGCGGAGGAAAAGCACGGGTGGAAACCCGGCCAGGCGACGGCGCTGTCGCACCGCGCCCGCGCCTTCCAGAAATTCGCCCAAGCCCGGCTTGGTTCGGTGAGGCCTGGCTCGACATGATCGGACCCGGCACCACCATGGCGCTCGACCGCGGTCCCGGCTTCGGCGTCTATGTCCATTGGCCGTTCTGCGCGGCCAAGTGCCCCTATTGCGACTTCAACAGCCATGTCCGCCACCAGCCGGTCGACCAGGAGCGCTTCGCCGCCGCCTTCGAGGCCGAGTTGGCGACGATGCGCCAGCGCACCGGGCCACGCGAAGTGACCAGCATCTTCCTCGGCGGCGGCACGCCGTCGCTGATGAAGCCGGAAACCGTGGCCAGGGTTCTGGACGCCGTGGCCAGGAATTGGACAGTGCCTGACGGCATCGAGGTGACGCTCGAGGCCAACCCGTCCTCGGTCGAGGCGGAGCGGTTTCGCGGTTACCGCGCCGCCGGTGTCAACCGCGTCTCGCTCGGCGTGCAGGCGCTGAACGACAAGGATTTGCGCTTTCTCGGCCGGCTGCACAATGTAAGCGAAGCCTTGCACGCCATCGGGCTCGCGCGCGAAATCTTTCCGCGCCTGTCCTTCGACCTGATCTATGCGCGGCCTGGGCAGACGCCGGAGGATTGGCAGGCGGAACTCGAACAGGCGATCGGCCATGCCGCCGACCACCTGTCGCTCTACCAGCTGACCATCGAGGAAGGCACGCCCTTCCATGCGCTGCACGCGGCGAAGAAATTCGTCGTTCCCGACAACGACCACGCCGCCGATCTCTATGCACTGACGCAGGAAATCACGTCGGCGCACGGCCTGCCGGCCTACGAGATCTCCAACCACGCCAGGCCGGGGGCCGAGAGCCGGCACAATCTGACCTATTGGCGCTACGGCGAATATGTCGGCGTCGGCCCCGGCGCGCATGGCCGCTTCGTGGAGAACGGCCACCGTGTGGTGACCATCGCCGAACGGATGCCGGAGACCTGGGCCAATCTGGTCGAGGCCAAGGGCCATGGCATCACCGGCGGCGAGCTGCTGACGCGCTCCGAAGAGGCGGACGAATTTCTTTTGATGGGGCTGAGGCTCGCCGAAGGCATCGACCTCTCGCGCTACGAGGCCTTTTCCGGGCGCGAGCTGTCGAGCGCTCGCCTGTCGGTGCTGCAGGGCGAGGGCCTGGTGGCGCCGATCGGCAACGCCCGCCTGCGCGCCACGCCGGCCGGCATGATCGTGCTCGACGCCGTGGTGGCGGACTTGGCGCGCTAAACCTTGAAAAACGTCCTCTTCGTCTGCAGCCAGAACCGCTTGCGCAGCCCGACCGCCGAACAGGTGTTTTCCACGCGGCGCGACATCGAAGTCGCCTCGGCTGGCACCAATCATGACGCCGACACGCCGCTGACGCACGAGCTCGTCGGCTGGGCGGACATCATCTTTGTCATGGAGAAAACCCACCGGACGAAACTGCGGAAGCAATTCAAGGCCAGCCTGAAGGCGGCCAAGGTGATCTGCCTCGATATCCCCGACGATTATGAATTCATGGACCCGGAGCTGATCGCGCTTCTGAAGGCGCGCGTGTCCCGGTATCTGGACTGAGCGCTTGCGTTCGCCCCTTCGCCTTTGGCCGAACACCGTTGACCCCGAAGCCCATCTGCCCGAATTGTAGCCCCCGATCCTCCCGGCTCCGGACGTCATGGCCACACGCGAACCACCCAAACCCACGGACGCCCCGCTCACCTTCGCGGTGCTGGTGTTCCCCGGCTTTCCGATGATGGCGTTCAGTTCCGTCATCGAGCCACTGCGCGCCGCCAACATACTGGCGAAGCGGGAATGCTACCGCTGGATCATCGTCGGGGCGACCCAAGGGACGGTCGAGGCCTCGAACGGCGTCGTCATCCAGCCAGGCTTTTACGCCGAGGCAGCGCCCAAGGTCGACCGCATCGTGGTCTGCTCGGGCGGCGACGCCGACCATCTCGTCGCCGAGGACGCCGCGAGCTGGATCCGCCGCAGCCTGCGCGCCGGCGCTCATATCGGCGCGGTCGCGGACGCGGCGTTCTTCCTCGCCCGCGCGGGCCTGCTCGACGGCCATGCCTGCACCTTGCACTGGACCAGCCAGGCCGCCTTCACCGAGGCGTTCCCCAACATCGAGCTGCGCCGCGATCTCTACGTCATCGACCGCAAGCGTTTTACCTCGGCCGGCGGCGTCGGCAGCCTCGACATGATGCTGGAGATCGTCACCCGCGACTACGGCGCCGAGCTTGCCGCGGGCGTCGCCGAATGGTTCGTGCACAGCCAATTGCGCTCGAGCGTCGACCGCAAGCTGATGCCGCTGCGCCTGCGCACCGGCGTGCAGAACGAGCTGGTGCTGTCGGCCATTGCCATCATGGAAGACGCGGTGGAGGAGAAGCTCGGCATGGCCGAGCTGACGGCGAAGCTCGGCGTTTCCTCCGACAAGCTCGAGCGCTCCTTCCGCTCCGAACTCGCCATCTCGCCCAATGGCTATTACCGACGGCTCAGGCTGAAACGCGCCGCCGACCTGCTGGCGCATTCGACGCTTGCCGTGCGAGACGTGGCGCTGGCCTGCGGCTTTGCCTCGATGTCGAGCTTTGCCCGGGCTTTTCGAGAGGAGCATGGCCATGCGCCGAAGATGGCGAGAAGGCATTAGGGCGAGCGTTGACGCGGGAGGCGTTGGCGGGACAGCGCCCCCTCTGTCGTGCAGCGGTATCCCGCACAACCCACGCGGTTTTCCGCACAATTGCCCCGATCCTCCTGCGCCATGCTCTGGCCCTACACCCAGCCAAAGGCCAGACACCATGAGCATCGTCGTTTTCGACCCCGACAGCACCGAGGACGTTGACTTCAAGGACCGCATGCGCCACCCGGCGGCGGCCGATCCGGCCGGCGGCATGTGGCTGTCGGACACCGAGCCGTCCTTCATCGATGCCGATGCCCTGCGCAAAGGCCGGCTCAACAAACTGCGCGGCTGGATGCGCGAGGCCGGCTATGGCGGCGTCGTTTTGTTCGACCCCTACAACCAGCGCTATGCCACCGGCTCACGCAACATGTTCGGCTATTTCCTGCGCAACTCGACCCGTTATTTCTTCATTCCGACCGACGGTCCGATCGTGCTGTTCGAATATCCGCAGAGCTACCATGTCTCCATGGTGCTCGACACGATCGACGAGGCGCGTCCTTCCAAGCTCGTCTGGTCGTCGGTCTCGGGCCGCGACGACGAGACCGCCGGTCCCTTCGCCGACGAGATCGCCGAACTGCTGAAGCAGCATGGCGGCGGCTCGATGAAGCTGGGGCTCGACCGGTGCAGCCATCTGCAGGCGCTGGCGCTGGAGAAGCGCGGCTGCGAGGTCCGCGATTGCCAGGGCGAGATCCTGGCGGTGCGCGCCGTCAAGACGCCGGAGGAAGTCAAATGCCTGCAGGTATCGATGGCCGGCGCGGAAGCGGCCGTCTATGCGGTGCGCGAGGCGATCAAGCCCGGCGTTTCCGAAAACGATCTGTTCGCCATCATGTATGGCGAGGTCATCCGCCAGGGCGGCGAATTCATCGAGACGCGGCTACTGACCTCGGGCCAGCGCACCAATCCCTGGTTCAACGAGGCCAGCGGCCGCAAGATCAGGCCCGGCGAATTGCTGGCGCTCGATACCGACACGATCGGCTGTTACGGTTATTATTCGGATTTTTCGCGCACCTTCCGCTGCGGGCCGGGCAGACCGACGCCTTATCAGAAATCGCTCTACCGCATGGCGCACGATCAGGTTCAGCACAATATTTCGATCGTGAAGCCCGGCATGGCGTTCCGCGAGATCGCCGAGAAGGCGTGGAAAATTCCGGACCGCTTCGTCGACCAGCGCTACACCTCGGTCATGCACGGCGTCGGCATGCATGGCGAGACACCGTTCATCGCGCATGCCATGGATTACGAGACCTATGGCCGTGACGGCCATATCGTGCCAGGCATGGTGGTGAGCGTGGAAAGTTATATTGGCGAGAAGGGCGGCCGCGAGGGCGTCAAGCTGGAGGACGAAATCCTGATCACCGAGACCGGCACCGAGCTTCTGTCGCGCTTTCCGTATGAGGATGAGTTTCTGGAGAAAGAGATTTGATGGTGGTCTCCGCCGCTGGCCTACACGCGGTACTGCCAGCATTCGAGATTAGCCGCCACGCCTCTCGCTTCGTCATCCTAGGGCGGAGCAAGGAGCGAAGCGACGCGGCGCAGACCCTAGGATCCGCTCCGCGACACAGAAGCGCAGCAATGGTCCGAATTCTGCTCCGTTGCACCAGTCGATCAACGTCACGGCATGGATCCTCGGGTCTCCGCGACGGAGCTTCGCTCCTGCTCCGCCCGTGGATGACGAAGGTGGGGAGGCGCCGGCCAATCGCCAGGGCCTGCGCCAGCGCGCTGAAAGGAACCGTGTTGGCCCGGACCCTATCCGCATGAAAGCCCCCATTTCCATCCGCCCCGACACGGTGGCCGCTGTGTTCATCGACCTGCAGGAAGAGCACCGGCGGGACAAGCGCTACCTCGTCGAGGGCTATGAAAAGATCCTCGCCAACGTCCAGCGCCTGCAGGCGGCGGCGCGTCAAAACCATGTGCCGCTTCATCACTGGGCCTATATCGTCGATCTCGACAGCCAGGACCGGCCCTTTCATCCGGTCGGCGAAGACGGCAAGTCGGCCTTTTCCGACAAGAGCGATCCGCTGACCGAAATCTGCCACGAGGTGGCGCCGGCGAATGGCGAGGCGCTGCTGATCAAGGCCGAGGCCAGCGCCTTCCGCTCCGGTCCGGCTGGCGACCGGCTCAAGGCTTCCGGCATCGAATGGCTCGTCATGGCTGGCGTGTGGACCGAGGCCTGCATCGACGCGTCGGTCAGGGATGCCGTGGCAAGGGGCTTTCGCGTGCTTTTGGTCAAGGATGCCTGCGGCAGCGGCAGCGCGGCCATGCACCAGACCGGCATCCTCAACCTTGCCAACCGGCTCTATGGCGGCGCGGTTACCGACACCGACGGCGCCTGCCGGCTGCTGGCCGGCGAGCCGGTCACCGTCTGGCAGGTCGAAGGCTCGGTACCCCTGCGCTTCACTTTTGAAAACGCCGCCCGTCTGTATGCCGAGCTTTGACGTACCCCTCGGATTGAAATGACCAGCCGCGGCAAATACGGACCATGGCTCGACCCGGCGCTCTGGGCCTATATCGACAGCGTCAACGCCTGGTACCCGCCGGAGATTGCCGGCCTGCCGATCGACAAGCAGCGCGCGGTCTATGCCAGGATGTGCCGGGCCTTCCACCAGGGCCGACCGCCCGGGGTCAAGGCCACCGACAGCCTGGTCGGCGCTTCGAACCATGATGTCCCGGTTCGCCGTTACCGGCTCGCCGGCTCCACACCGCGTGCGACAGTGCTCTATTTCCACGGCGGCGGTTTCATCCTCGGCGGGCTCGAAAGCCATGACGACATCTGCGCCGAAATCTGTGCCGGCACCGGCTTCGACGTTGTGTCGGTCGATTACCGGCTGGCGCCCGAGCATCTCCACCCCGCCGCCTTCGACGATGCGCTGGTGGCTTTGGAATGGGCGGCGGCGACCAGCGAGCCGCCGCTCGTGCTCTGCGGTGAAAGCGCGGGCGGCAATCTGGCGGCGGCGGTGGCACAGGCCACGCGTCGCCATCCGCGCGCCGCGATCGGCCAGGTGCTGATCTATCCCGACCTCGGCGGCAACGAGGCGATCGGCTCCTACGTGGAACACGCCGATGCGCCGCTGCTGTCGACAAGCGACGCCGCCTTCTACCGCGACGTCCGCTCAGCCCGGAAGCAATCGCCCGGCGATCCGACCTTCTCGCCGCTGCGCGACCGCGACTTTTCCGACCTGCCGCCAACGGTGATCATCACGGCCGAATGCGATCCGCTGTCGTCGGACGGCGAAGTCTATCGCGACCATATCCTGGAGGCCGGCGGCAAGGCCTGGTGGCACGAGGAGCCCCGCCTCGTGCACAGTTTCCTGCGCGCCCGCACGACCGTGCCGGCCGCGGCGGAGGCTTTTGCACGCATCATCGCGGCCGTTGCCGCGCTGGGCCGGGGGGAATGGCCCTACTGAGACCACTCCTCGGACGGCTTTATGAGGACAGCGCCTGGGCTGCTTCCTGGGGGGAGGTTTTCAGCCACAGCGCCTTTTCGCCGAGCGTCGCGACCATGGCAGCGTGCGCCGCGCGCTCCGCTTCGGTCAGGCGGGGCAGCAGCGGCGCCGGACGCTCGGCAACGATGATCTCGATATGCCTGACATTGTTGCCGCCCTGGGCCGGCGCGGTGGCGCTGTCGAGGATCAATGCGGCCTGCTTGCCGCCGATCAGCTCGATATAGACTTCTGCCAGCAATTCGGAATCGAGCAGGGCGCCGTGCTTGGTGCGCTTGGTATTGTCGATGCCGTAGCGCCGGCACAGCGCGTCGAGCGAATTGGGTCCCATCGGGTGCTTGCGGCGCGCCAGGGCCAGCGTGTCGACGACAAGCCCGTTATCGACAGGCGGGTGGCCGAGCCGCCCGAATTCGACATTGAGGAAGCCGATATCGAAGGTGGCGTTGTGGGCGACCAGCTTGGCGCCTTCCGTGAATTTCAGCCATTCCTCGGCAATTTCGGCGAAGCTCGGCTTGCCCGCGAGATCGGCCGCGCTGATGCCGTGCACGGACTGCGCCTCGGCATGGATCGCGCGGCCTTGCGGGTTGATATAATGATGGAAGGTCCTGCCGGTCGGAAAGCGATTGACCAGCTCGACGCCGCCAAGCTCGATCACGCGGTCGTCACGCGAATCGAGGCCGGTGGTTTCCGTATCGAAAATGATCTCACGCATCGAATCAGGTCGCTCCTGGGAGCAGAATCGCCAGACCGGAACAAAATGGCAATGGGCAATGCTGACGGCCTGCCGTCAGCAGCCCGACTTATCCTTGATTTCGGCAACAATCGAAGCAACCGCCGCACGCGCGGCGGCCAGCCCCTCGCCGGTGTCGATGACGAAATCGGCCAGCCGGCGCTTTTCGGCATCCGGCACCTGCCTCGCCAGAATCGACGCCAGTTTTTCCTCGCTCATGCCGGGCCGCGCCAGCACGCGCTGGCGCTGGACTTCGGCCGGCGCCGTCACCACGACGACCTTGTCGACGCGGCCACGGCCGCCGGTTTCGAACAGCAGCGGGATGTCGAGGACCACGAGCGATTCGCCCGCTTCACGATGCCTGGCCAGGAAGGCATCGGCATCGGCACGGACCAGCGGGTGGATGATGGCTTCGAGTTTTTTCAGCGCCGCGGCATCGCCGAGCACGCGAGCGCCGAGTTTTGCGCGGTCGACGCTTCCGCCAACCGTGGTGCCGGGAAAGGCGGCCTCGACCAGCGGGGCCGCCTTGCCGGCATAGAGGCGGTGCACCGTCTCGTCGGAATCATGCACCGGAACGCCTGCCTCGGCGAACATCCTGGCCGTGGTCGACTTGCCCATGCCGATCGAGCCGGTGAGGCCGAGCACGATCATGATTTCGGCACTCGGGATTTGGGCACCAGATCGGCAACGATGAGTGCGCGCAGTTCAGCCGTCACCTTCGGCCTGACGCCGAACCAGCGTTCGAAGCCGGGCACCGCCTGGTTGAGCAGCATGCCGAGCCCGTCGACCGTCTTCAGCCCCCGTGCCCGCGCGGCAGCGAGCAGTGGGGTCTCGAGCGGCACATAGACGATGTCGTTGACCACGGCGTGGGCGGGCAGACCCCTGGGGTCGGCGGCCAGATCCCCGTTGCCCTGCATGCCCAGCGCCGTGGTGTTGACCAGCAGGCCGGCGTCGCGCAGCAATTCGCCGGTCGCCGCCAGGGGATGCGCGGACACCCCGGCGCCAAAGCGGTCGCGCAATTCGATTGCCCGGGCGAGCGTGCGATTGACGATGCGGATATCACGGAGGCCGCGCGCCTTCAGCGCATGGATGACGGCACGGGCGGCCCCCCCGGCACCCAGCACCACGGCCGGGCCGTTGGCCGCCCAGCCCGGAGCGTGGTCGTCGAGATTGGCGGCAAAGCCATGGCCGTCGGTGTTGCCGCCCCACAAAGTGCCGTCCTCGAACCAGAGCGTGTTGACGGCGCCGATCTCGTCGGCCGCATGGTCGCGGCGCGCGACCCCGGCAAAAGCCGCCTCCTTGTGCGGGATGGTGACGTTGCCGCCACGATAACCGTTTGCCTGCAGCGTCGCCAGGAATTCGGCGAAGTTTTCGGGCGCGACATCGATCGCCTGATAAGTGCCGTCAATGCCGTGCTTGGCCAGCCAGTGACCGTGGATCTTCGGCGAGCGCGAATGTTTTATGGGGTGGCCGGTGACGAAGGCCTTTTTCGGGGTTTCAGCCATCGATGGCTCCCAGTGCGCGCAGCTCCGCCAGCAACGGCAGCAGCGGCAGGCCGACAATGGTAAAATGGTCGCCTTCGATTTTTTCGAACAGCTGGATGCCTTCGCCCTCGACCTGGTAGGCGCCGACACTCGACAATGCCTTGACGCCGACCCGGGCCAGATGCCGGCCGATGAAGGCGGGGTCGAGCTTGCGCATGGTCATCGAGGCGATGCCGACATGGCCCCACAGCACCTTGCCGTCGCGCACCAGAACGGCGGCGCTGTTGAGCTGATGGGTCTTGCCCGACAACGCCAGGAGATGGCGGCGCGCGCCCTCCATGTCGGCCGGCTTGTGGAAGACCTCGTCACCCAAGGACAGCGTCTGGTCGCAGCCAAGCACCAGTGCCCCGGGCCGGCGCTCGCTGACTTCGGTGGCCTTGGCTTCGGCGAGCACCAGGGCGACGTCCTCGGGCGAGGCGCCGCTGTCCTGCAACGGCGCCTCGAGCGCCCGCTCGTCCAGCGTCGCGGGAACCGCCTCGATGTCGACACCGGCATCGACCAGCATCGCCTTGCGGAACGGGCTGCCTGAAGCGAGGATGATTTTTTCTGTCATTTTGCACTCGGGCGCAGACACAGGCGCGGTTGGAGTGTGAGCTGTTTTACTTTGTAAAGTTAGCGCCGCCCCTCATTGTCCTGCCGGACATTTCTCCCCGTATAGAGACGGGGAGAAAGGGCAGCTTCAACGCGGGCCCTCTTTTCGGCCACGCTGGTGATTGGCGAAGCCATCGATGACAGGCCCCCTCTCCCCGTCTCTATACGGGGAGAGGATGCCGGCAGGCAGGTGAGGGGCGGCGCTAACCTTCCGCGGCAAGCCTCGGAAAACCTCTTGGCTGATCTATCGCGTCTTCCCCCGCAGGGCAACGATCGCCGCCGCCGTTTCCTCGATCGAGCGGCGGCTTACGTCGATCATCGGCCAGCCGTGGCGGGTGCAGATCTGGCGGGCATAGGCGAGTTCCTCGTTGATGGCGGCGCGGTCGACATACTCGGTTGGCACATAGGTGCTCGAATTGCCGAGGATGCGGTTCTGGCGCACATGCGAGATGCGCTCGGCGGTGGCGATCAGCCCGACGACCAGCGGCGCCCTGGCGTTGATCAGGCTTTCTGGCACCGGCACGCCGAGCACGATCGGTATGTTGGCGGTCTTGATGCCGCGGTTGGCGAGATAGATGCTGGTCGGCGTCTTCGAGGTGCGCGATATGCCGATCAGCACGACATCGGCGTCATCCATGTTTGCCGGCAGCTGGCCGTCATCATGGTCCATGGTGAAGTTGAGCGCATCGATGCGCCGGAAATATTCGGCGTCGAGAACATGCTGGGCGCCGACGCGGCGGCCGGCCGGCGTCCCCAAATAGGACTGGAAGACCGTCAGCACCGGCTCCAGCACGGACACGCAGGGCAGGCCCATGGCCGCGCAGCGTTCGTCGATGCCGCGTGCCAGCTTCTGGTCGACCACCGTGTAAAGGATGATGCCCGGCTCCTCCTCTATGTCCTCGAAGACCTTGGCTATCTGCTTTTCGGTGCGGATGAGCGGGTAGATGTGCTCGATGGCGCGTGCATCCTTGTATTGCGCTGAAGCCGCGCGGCCGGCGGCGAGCAGGGTTTCGCCCGTGGCATCGGAAATCAGATGCAGGTGGAAGAAGCTCTGGGGTTTGTTCACAGGGATCACCTGGGGCTGTGGGCGGATGTGGATAAGATCGGACGGGCCGACGGGCCGGCCGGAGGCGACTGTATCAGATGCCGGTTTGTCCACAATTCGGTGCGCTGTCAGCTTCTCCTGGCGGCTGGGGACAAGTCCGTGGACGAAGCATTTTGCCTTTTGCTCGTCCACAGGGCAGGTCTCGAGAGCATCTGACCTAGCGCATTGACTCCAGTGGCGGATTCCTGATTGTCCCCAGAACCCTGCCAGCCGCGATCGGGAGTGCGCGACAATATGCTTGCTGGCGTTTTGGTGGCCAAAGCGGGACAGGTGACAACCACCACAACCAACAGACTCTTAGAATCAGAAGACTCTTTAAAAATAAGATATTTGATTAAGAGGAAGCCGGGAGAGGCGAGCGCTCGATGCCTGCAAGACGGATCATGCTGGATGTGCTGAAAGGCGAGGCGGTGTTTCCTCCTCCGCTCTGGATGATGCGACAGGCCGGGCGCTATCTGCCGGAATATCGTGAGACGCGAAGACGGGCCGGCTCGTTCCTTGATCTCTGCTACGATCCCGAGCTTGCCGTGGAAGTGACGCTGCAGCCGATCGAGCGCTTTGGCTTCGACGCTTCGATCGTGTTTTCGGACATCCTTGTCGTTCCCCATGCGCTTGGTCGCGACGTGCGCTTCGAGGAAGGGCGTGGGCCGCTGCTGACGCCGATTTCGGCGGCCGAGATTCCGGCGCTGGAAAGCGATGTGTTTCACGTGAATCTCGAACCGGTCTACGAGACGCTTCGCCGGCTGCGGGCGAAATTGCCCGACGAGACGACGCTGATCGGCTTTTGCGGCGCGCCGTGGACGGTGGCGACCTATATGATCGCCGGCCACGGCACCCCGGACCAGGCACCGGCGCGGCTGTTCGCCTACCGCGCGCCGGCGGCGTTTCGGCAGCTGCTGAAAGTGCTCGCCGACCATTCGGCGTCCTATCTGATCCGGCAGATCGAGGCCGGGGCGGATGTCGTGCAGATTTTCGATTCCTGGTCGGGGGTGCTCGACGATGCCTCGTTCGAACGCTTCTGCGTCGAGCCGGTGGCCGAGATCGTCAGGCAGGTTCGGGCGGTCCATCCCGATGTGCCGATCATCGGTTTTCCCAAGGGCGCCGGCGCCCGCTACCAGAGCTATCGCGAGAAGACCGGCGTGACGGGACTGGGCATCGACTGGACGGTGCCGCTGGAGGCCGCGAAGGCGTTGCAGCGGCAAGGCGCCGTCCAGGGCAATCTCGATCCCTTGCGGCTGGTCGCCGGCGGGCAAGCGTTGGCCGATGGCGTCGAGGCGATCCTCCAGGCGCTGGGGAATGGGCCGCTGGTCTTCAATCTCGGCCACGGCATCACGCCGGAGACGCCGGTGGCGCATGTCGAGGCGATGGTGAAACAGGTTCGGAGCGCGGCACGCTGATGGCTGACAGAGATAACACCAACAGCACCGGCCAGGCGATGAAGCGCATGGTCGTTGGCATCGCTGTCCTGATCGTTCTCACCGCGCTTTTGTTTTTCTTCGCGCCGGAAAGCTTCTACCCCTGGGCAAAGGCGATCCATATCCTCGCCGTCATCTCCTGGATGGCCGGGATGCTTTATCTGCCGCGGCTGTTCGTCTATCACGTCGATGCGCAGAAAGGCTCCGTGCAGTCGGAGACTTTCAAAGTGATGGAGCGGCGCCTGCTGCGCGGCATCATCAATCCGGCGATGATCCTCACCTGGGTGTTCGGGCTGTGGCTGGCCTGGAAGATCTTTGCGTTCCAGGGCGGCTGGTTGCATGCCAAGATCGGCCTGGTGCTGATTTTGTCGGGCATTCACGGCTATCTGGCCGGCGCGGTGCGCAAATTCGCCGAGGACCGCAACGAAAAGCCGGCAAGGCACTGGCGGATCGTCAATGAGATCCCCACATTGCTGATGATCGCAATCGTGATCCTGGTCGTCGTGAAGCCCTTCTGAGGCTTCATCGGACCCGCTCAAAAGGCGGCTTGCTCTTTCAGCCGACCGACGATACAAGACGGGTCTTCCTTCCCGTCATGCGCCGCCCGTCATTGCTTTCGGCCGCGCCCGGCATTTGTCGCATCCCGCCGATCTTTCCCCCAAAGCCTACCCAGAGTCCGTCTAATGCAAGAAATGAAACTCACCGAGTTCAAGAACAAGAAGCCGCCAGAGCTGATCGCTTATGCCGAATCGCTCGAGGTCGAGAACGCCAGCGTCATGCGCAAGCAGGAACTGATGTTCGCGATCCTGAAGAAGCTCGCCGCCCAGGACATCGAGATCATCGGTGACGGCGTGGTCGAGGTGCTGCAGGACGGTTTCGGCTTCCTGCGCTCCGCCAATGCCAATTATCTGCCAGGTCCCGACGACATCTACATCTCGCCGTCGCAGATCCGGCGCTTTTCGCTGAAGACCGGCGATACGGTCGAAGGGCCGATCCGCAGCCCGAAGGAGGGCGAGCGCTATTTCGCGCTGCTCAAGGTCAACACGATCAATTTCGACGATCCCGAGAAGATCCGCCACAAGATCCACTTCGACAATCTGACGCCGCTCTACCCGACCTCGCGGCTGAAGATGGAGGTCGACAATCCGCCCGGCAAGGACATCTCGCCTCGCGTCATCGACCTGGTGGCGCCGATCGGCAAGGGCCAGCGCGCGCTGATCAACGCACAGCCGCGCACCGGCAAGACGGTGCTGTTGCAGAACATCGCGCACTCGATCACCGCCAATCATCCGGAATGCTACCTGATCGTGCTGCTGATCGACGAGCGGCCCGAGGAAGTCACCGATATGCAGCGTTCGGTCAAAGGCGAAGTCATCTCCTCGACCTTCGACGAGCCGGCGGTGCGCCACGTCCAGGTCGCCGAAATGGTCATCGAGAAGGCCAAGCGGCTGGTCGAGCACGGCCGCGATGTGGTGATCCTTCTGGATTCGATCACTCGCCTGGGCCGCGCCTACAACACCGTCGTGCCGTCCTCCGGCAAGGTGCTGACCGGTGGTGTCGACGCCAATGCGCTGCAGCGCCCGAAGCGTTTCTTCGGCGCCGCGCGCAACATCGAGGAAGGCGGCTCGCTCACCATCATCGCCACCGCGCTGATCGACACCGGCAGCCGCATGGACGAAGTCATCTTCGAAGAGTTCAAGGGCACCGGCAACTGCGAAATCCAGCTCGACCGCAAGGTGGCGGACAAGCGCATCTATCCGGCCATCGACATCCTCAAATCCGGCACCCGCAAGGAAGACCTGCTGGTGTCGCGCCAGGACCTGCAGAAGATCTTCGTGCTGCGCCGCATCCTGGCGCCGATGGGAACCACCGACGCGATCGAGTTCCTGATCGACAAGCTGAAGCAGACCAAGACCAATGGCGATTTCTTCGATTCGATGAACACGTAATCGAGGCGCGGCAGAGCCTTATCTTCGTCATCCTCGGATCAAGCCCGAGGATGACGAATCACTTTCGCCGCAACAATCCTTCCAATTCGTCAACATCCGTAACCACCGGCAGGCAGACCTGGCCGGTGCACAACCAGGCGCCGTGCCGGTTGGTCGGAGGCAGGATCCCGCCGGGGAGCAAGGGTCGATTCGCCGCCGTACCGATTGGCACGACGATATCGACGCGACGCGGATCCGGGTTTCGATTCGCCACCGGAATGAGCTTCGGATCCTCCAGGCCGTCGACGATGACCAGTTTCAGCGGCTCGAGGGCAAGCGCGCAGGCATTGACGATTCCCGTCTGGCCATAGGCCTGGTGCGCAGCGCGGCCGGCGGCATGCTCGGCCGTTTTCCACGCCTTCTCCTGCAAGTCGAGGTTGCCGGTAATAGAAGCCAGCCGGACCTGCGCCTCGATGATCTGGCTGGTGGCCGACAGGATGGCCTCGTCGACATCGCCCCGGATGCGGATCGGCACGTCGGTGCTGTCCGAGGCAGTCAGATAATAGCCCGTGCCTTCCACGTCGGCGTGCCAACGGTCGAGCTGTCCAAGGAACTGGCTGGCCTGCTCGACATAGCTCCAGTCCTCAGTGGCCTCGAACAGCGAGATCGCCGCGTTGGCCATGGCGGCATAGTCGCTCGACAGTGCGGGAAACAGTTTCCGGACGCCAAGCATGGAATGCGGCAAGCGACCGTCGCGGCCGGCTTTGCCGATATGGGCAAAGGCCTTGGCCGCGGCCTCGATCCAATCCGGCCGCGCCAGCGAACGACCCGCCTCGGCAAGGGCGGCGATCATCAGGCCGTTCCAGTCGGTAAGGGTCTTTGCGTCCAGGCCCGGCCTGACGCGTTGTTCCCGGACAGCGAGAAGCCTTGCCTTGAGCGGGACAAGCCGTTCCCGGTCGGCAACACCAAGCGCCTGCTGGGAGAGGGTCTGATGGAGCACCGGCTTGCCTTCCCATCCGGGCGGGCTGGAAAGGGTGAAGTAGTTGAAAAACAAGGCTGAATCGTCTCCCAGAACAGATTCGACCTCCTCCCTGCTCCAGGTGTAGAACAGGCCTTCCTCGCCATCGCTATCGGCATCGAGGCTGGCGGCGAAGGCGCCGCCTTCGACACGCATTTCGCGCAGCAGCCAGTCGACCGTGTCCTCGATTCGGACCCGGAACAAATCATTGCCGGTCGCCGCGAGGGCCCAGTTGCAGAAGCGGATGAGCTGCGCATTGTCGTAGAGCATCTTCTCGAAATGCGGCACCAGCCATTCGGCGTCCGTCGAGTAGCGGCTGAGCCCGCCGCCAATGTGATCGTAGATGCCGCCGCTCAGCATATGCTCGAGGCTGACGAGGACGTCGTCGCGATGCGCGGCATTGCCGTCCCGCAGCCAGGACAGCCACAGCGTCTGCATGAACGGCGCGTTCGGGAATTTCGGCGCGCCGGCGAGCCCGCCGCGGTCGCGGTCGATCATGCCACTGACGCGGCCGGCAAGGTCGGACAGCATATCGCGATCGAGAAGTGCCTTGGAATGCGTGGCCGAGAGCCGCGCCTCGACATGCGAGGTCAGGCCGTCGGCGCTCTGGTGCAGGCTTGCCCGCTTCTCGCGCCATGCCTTGTCGACCGCTTCCATCACCTGGATGAACCCCGGACGGCCATAGCGCGGCTCGCGCGGGAAATAGGTGCCGCCCCAGAACGGCTTGCCGTCGGGGGTCAGGAACATGGTCAGCGGCCAGCCGCCCTGCTCGCCCATCGAGGACAGGGCCGCCATATAGATCTGGTCAATGTCGGGTCGCTCCTCGCGGTCCACCTTGATATTGACGAACAGACGGTTCATGACGGCGGCGACATCGTCGTTCTCGAAGCTTTCATGGGCCATGACATGGCACCAATGGCAGGCGGCATAGCCGATGGAGAGCAGGATAGGCCTGTCCAGCGCCTTTGCCTCTTCCAGCGATGCCGGTGACCATCCCCGCCAATGTACGGGGTTGCCGCTGTGCTGCTGCAGATAGGGGCTGGCCTCGTCGGCAAGCAGGTTTTGCGCGGGCAATGTCACAATGGCCAACTTTCAGGAGCAATCCGGGGCGGTGATGAAGCGAAAGCTAGGGCGGTTCGGTAGAGCGGGCAAATGATTTCAGGCGATTCGATCGTGGCGCTGTCGAGCGGCCGGCTTCCGGCCGGAGTCGCGGTGCTGCGCATATCCGGCCCGCAGACTCGATTCGTGATCGAAACGATCGTTGGCGGCATGGTTAAGGCGCGGGCTGCGGTTCTGCGGAGATTCAGGGCTCCGGATGGAACCGTGCTCGATAACGGCTTGGTTCTGTTCTTTCCCGGTCCGGCGAGCTTCACCGGCGAGGATGTCGCCGAGTTCCATGTTCATGGCGGGCGCGCCGTGGTGGCCAGGATGCTGGAAACGATCGCTGATTTCGACGGCGTCAGGCATGCCGAGCCCGGAGAATTCACGCGCCGCGCCTTCTTCAACGGCAAGGTCGATCTGGTCGAGACGGAGGCGCTGGCCGACCTAGTCAATGCTGAAACCGAGGCGCAGCGGCGTTTTGCCATCCAGAACGCCGGGGGCGCGCAGAGCGCGCTCTACCTCGGCTGGCGTCGGCGCCTGATCCATGCGCGGGCCATGATCGAGGCCGAGATCGACTTCGCCGATGAAGACGATGTACCGGGTTCCGTTTCGGATACGGTTTGGTCCGACGTGAGGTCGATGATATCGGAGATCGACCGCCACATTGCCGGCTTCCATGCCGCCGAGATCATCCGCGACGGCTTCGAGGTCGTCATTCTTGGCGCGCCCAATGCCGGCAAGTCCAGCCTGTTCAATGCCTTGGCGCGGCGCGATGCCGCTATTGTAACGGATGAGCCCGGCACCACCCGAGATTTGCTGGAGGTGGTGCTGGATCTCCGGGGCTTGCGCGTTAGGTTGACCGACACGGCCGGGTTGCGGGAAGCGCCTGGCAAAATCGAGGCGATCGGCATCGAGAAGGCAAGAGCCAAGGCGGATTGCGCCGATCTGCTGCTGCTGCTCGAGGACGCCGCGGACCCCAAGGACGCCGGCCCGCTGCCAATGTCGACACCGGCATTGCGCGTCGGCACCAAGCTCGACCTGCTCGGTAAGGGAGCGACCCAGGATGCAGCTGGGCTCTACGAGTTTGGTATATCGGTGGTCGACGGGACGGGTGTGGATGGATTGCTGGCGGAGATCGGTCGCCGCGCTGCCGAGGCGGCCGGCGTTAGCGGCGATGTGCTGCCGTCACGGCTACGCCATGTCGAGTTGCTCGACGCGGCGAACCGGCATCTGCACCGCGCCGCCGATGAACGCATGCCTCAGGAATTGCGCGCCGAAGAGCTGCGCCTGGCAGCGGATCGCCTGGGACGGATAGTGGGTGCGGTGGAGGTCGAAGACTTGCTCGACGTGATCTTTTCCCAGTTCTGCATTGGAAAATGACTCACGTGAAACATTATGGCTGCCGAAGCTCGTGTTGACTCACGTGAAACAATCAAACGGTGAAACGCCGCTAGAAGCGGGGTTTGGCTGTTTCACGTGAAACGCCTGCGTGGAAGTTTTCTTGACAGTCCCGCCTCGCGGGGACATGTGTCGCTCATCTTCTTCGAGTCCGGGACCTATATGGAATGACCGATCACTATGATGTGGTTGTGGTGGGCGGCGGCCATGCGGGTTGCGAGGCGGCCAGCGCCGCTGCGCGCGCTGGCGCGAGCACCGCGCTGGTGACGCTGCGTTTCGACACGATCGGCGTGATGTCGTGCAACCCTGCCATCGGCGGGCTCGGCAAGGGGCATCTGGTGCGCGAGATCGACGCCATGGACGGGCTGATGGGCCGTGTGGCGGACGCAGCCGGCATCCAGTTCCGCCTGCTCAACCGCCGCAAGGGTCCGGCGGTGCGCGGCCCGCGCACACAGGCCGACAGAAAACTCTATCGCCTTGCCATGCAGGAAGCGATTCGGCAGCAGAACGATCTCGAGGTCGTGGAGGGCGAAGTTCTCGATTTCGAGATCTCCGATGGAAATATCGTAGCGGTTCTCCTGGCTGACGGCCGCCGGCTTGCCTGCGGCGCCGTGGTGCTGACGACGGGAACCTTCCTGCGCGGCCTCATTCACATCGGTGAAAAGAAGATCGTCGCGGGCCGCATGAACGAGAAGGCCAGCATGGGGCTGTCGGCAACGATGGACCGCGCCGGCTTCAAGCTCGGGCGGCTCAAGACCGGCACGCCGCCGCGACTGGACGGACGAACCATCGATTGGGCGTCGCTGGAAAGCCAGGCGGCGGACGAGAATCCCGTGCCATTCTCGCTGATGACCGACCGTATCGGGACGCCGCAGATCGATTGCGGCATCACCCGCACGACGACAGCCACGCATGAGCTGATCCGCGCCAATCTTGGCCGCTCGGCCATGTATTCCGGCTCGATCGAAGGGGTTGGGCCGCGCTATTGCCCGTCGATCGAGGACAAGATCGTCAAGTTCGGCGACCGGGACGGGCACCAGATCTTCCTCGAGCCGGAGGGGCTCGACGACCACACCGTCTATCCCAACGGCATTTCGACCTCGCTGCCGGAAGACGTTCAGCTGGAGATATTGAAGACTATTCCCGGTTTGGAGCATGCGGCCATGCTGCAGCCTGGCTATGCCATCGAATATGATCATGTCGATCCGCGCGAACTGCATCCCACACTTGAAACCAGGCGCGTTGCCGGGCTTTTTCTGGCCGGGCAGATCAACGGCACGACCGGTTATGAAGAGGCCGCCGGCCAGGGCGTGCTCGCCGGCCTCAATGCGGCGCGGCGGGCGGCGGGCGGAGCACCGATCGTGCTCAGCCGCACCCAGGCCTATATCGGTGTGATGGTCGACGATTTGACCAGTCGCGGCATCAGTGAACCCTATCGGATGTTCACGTCGAGGGCCGAGTTCCGGCTCTCGCTGCGCGCCGACAACGCCGATGAGCGGCTGACGCCGCTGGCGCAGACGCTGGGGATCGCCTCGGCTGCGCGGATGCAGCGTTATGGCGATGTCATGGAGCGGCTGGATGAAGCGCGTGAGATGGCGCTTTCATTGACCATGACGCCGAACGAGGCGGCACGGCACGGTTTGGAGATCAATCGCGACGGCGTGCGCCGGTCCGGCTTTGAACTGCTGGCCTATCCCGCTGTCGATGTGGCCTGGCTGGCTGGGGTCGAACCGAAATTTCACCACGTCGATACCAAGACCGCGGAGCGTCTCGAAACGGAAGCGAAATATTCGGTTTATGTGGATCGCCAGAGCACGGATGTCGCTCAGATCCGGCGTGAAGAGAGCAGGCTGATTCCGGACAGCATCGATTTTGCCGGCGTGCCCGGCCTGTCCAATGAGCTGCAGCAGAAGATGCACGCGCGGCGGCCGCGCTCCATCGCGGAAGCGCAGCGCATGGAAGGCATGACGCCGGCAGCGTTGGCGATCATCGTCGCGCATGTCCGCCATTGGGAATCGGTGCCGAAAGCCGAGCAGAGGGACGTTGCGTGAGTTCATTCTCCCGTGAGCGGCTGCAGGAGGCAGCCGGCCCGGTTTCACGTGAAACATTCGATCGCCTGGTGGCGTTCGAAGCGATGTTCCAGAAATGGAACCGCAGCATCAATCTCGTGGCGCAGTCGACCTCGGGCGATGTCTGGCAGCGCCACATTCTGGACAGCGCGCAACTCGCCGGGATAGAGCCCGATGCCATGCATTGGGTCGACATCGGTTCTGGTGGCGGATTTCCCGGGCTTGTCATGGCCTTTCTGCTCGGCGACCGCCCGGGCGCCAGCATCGATCTGGTCGAAAGCAACCGCAAGAAAGCGTCGTTTTTGCAGACGGTCGTCGGGCAGTTCGGTCTGCCGGCGCGGGTCGTGGCGCGCCGCATCGAGGACAGCCATGTGCTTGTTTCGAAGCCGGAAATCGTCACCGCACGGGCGCTGGCACCGCTTTCGGTGCTGCTGGACCTGTCGGCCCCATGGCTGGCCTCGGGCGCGCGGGCGCTGTTCCACAAAGGCCGGGATTATCGCGCCGAAGTGCAAGAAAGCGTTAACCGGTGGACCTTCGATCTGGTAGAACATCCAAGCGTGACCGACGCCAGCGGCGTCATCCTCGAATTGTCCAATGTGCGACCTGTCTGAACCGAGACCGGTCTGAGTGTTCGGCGACCCAAGATGAATTTCTGGCATAGACCCATGATGAAGAACGGCCCTCGAATCATCACCGTAGCCAACCAGAAGGGCGGTGTCGGCAAGACCACCACCGCCATCAATTTGGCCACCGCGCTGGCGGCAATCGGCGAGAAAGTGCTGATCGTCGACCTCGACCCGCAAGGCAATGCCAGCACCGGCCTCGGCATCGACCGCAAGGACCGGACGGTCTCGTCCTACGACGTGCTGACGGGCGAACTGGATCTGGAAGCCGCCGCCATTCCGACCGCGGTGCCAGGCCTTTCCATCGTGCCTTCGACGCTGGACCTGCTCGGCATCGAGATGGAGATCGCCTCGGCACCCGACCGGGTGCTCAAGCTGCGCAACGCGCTGCGTGCCGCGACCGAGCGCGGGGCACCCTT
Organism: Mesorhizobium sp. B2-5-7; assembly: GCF_006440875.1. Taxonomy (NCBI): domain Bacteria; kingdom Pseudomonadati; phylum Pseudomonadota; class Alphaproteobacteria; order Hyphomicrobiales; family Phyllobacteriaceae; genus Mesorhizobium; species Mesorhizobium sp. B2-5-7. The sequence goes on from NZ_VFUO01000003.1 coordinate 729,065, forward strand.
CGGCTATGTGCTGATCGATTGCCCGCCCTCGCTCAATCTTTTGACTTTGAATTCAATGGCCGCGGCCGATTCCGTTCTCGTGCCGCTGCAATGCGAGTTCTTCGCGCTGGAGGGTCTCAGCCAGTTGCTCGAAACCGTCGAGCAGGTGCGTCGCTCGATCAATCCGGACCTTACCATCCAGGGTATCGTGCTGACCATGTATGACGGTCGCAACAATCTCGCCAACCAGGTGGTGCAGGACGTGCGCGAGCATATGGGCGACAAGGTCTACGAAACGATCATTCCGCGCAATGTGCGGGTGTCCGAAGCCCCCTCCTATGGCAAGCCGGCCATTCTCTATGACCTGAAATGCTCGGGCAGCCAGGCCTATCTGCAGCTGGCGTCCGAAGTGATCCGCCGCGAGCGCAAATTGCGCGCCGCTTGATTAGAACCGACGCACATTACAGCTGATTCGATACCGAAACGAGCCGAAATAGACGTGGAATAAAGATGAGCGAAGATCTCTCGAGGAAAAGACTGGGTCGCGGGCTGGCAGCACTGATCGGCGAGATCGATCGCCCGGCGGCCCCGGAAAAGCCCGGCATGAGCGCCGACGGCAAGGTGCCGATCGAGTTCATCAGCGCCAATCCGAAAAATCCGCGCCGGCATTTCGGCGATGCCGAACTGACCGACCTTGCCCAGTCGATCCGCGAACATGGCGTGGTGCAGCCGGTCGTGGCGCGGCCTTCGCCGACGCAGGCCGGCCGCTACGAGATCATTGCCGGCGAGCGGCGCTGGCGGGCGGCGCAGCGCGCCGGGCTGACCGAGATCCCGGTCATCATCCGCGACGTCAACGACCGCACCGCGCTGGAACTGGCGATCATCGAGAACGTGCAGCGCGCCGACCTCAATCCGGTCGAAGAAGCGCAGGGTTACCAGCAGCTCATCGACGACCATGGCTACACCCAGGCCGATCTCGGCCAGGTCATCGGCAAGAGCCGCAGCCATGTCGCCAACACGTTGAGATTGTTGAAGCTTCCCGACGTGATCCGCGACATGCTGGTCGACGGCGCACTGTCGGCGGGCCACGCCCGCACGCTGGTGACGGCGGAGGATCCGGCCGGTCTCGCCAAGCGCATCGTCGAAGAGGGACTTTCGGTGCGCCAGGCCGAAGCGCTGGCGCAGATGCCGGCCGGCGCCAGTTCCAACGGCACCAAACCAGCCGCGCCTACCGCCGAAAAAGACGCCGACACGCTGGCGCTGGAAAAGCTGCTCACCGACACGACCGGCATGATCGTGACGGTCGACCACAAGGGCAAGGGCGGGGTGCTGCGGGTCGCCTATCGCAGCCTGGAACAGCTCGACGAGCTGTGCAGGCGGCTGAAGCAGGATTAACGTTTAGCCGGCAAATTATGCGGTACAGCGTTGTTCCCGGCGGTCGGCGCCGCCCCTCGTCCCCCTGCCGGGACCTTCTCCCCGTATAGAGATGGGGAGAAGAGGCTGGGTGTGCGACGCCGGCGCCTTTCTTGCAACGCCGGCGGCCAATTTCTCTACCGCTGCCCCAGCCTCGCGCTTTCCACCGCGATGCCGAGCAGCGCCTGCCTTGCGAGCGCGACGGACAGGTCCGGGCGTCGCCGCGTCTGCAGCACGGCCTGATGCAACCGGGTCAGCGCGCGGCCGAGCGCTTCGCTGTTCCAGCGGTCGAGGGTCTTCTCCACCAGCTTGCGCCTGGAGAAAAAGACCGGCGGCCGCGCGGCGGCAACGACGGAAGCGGCGTTGCGGCCGCCCGTCTCCATCTGGCCGCGCATGACCTGGATCTGCTGCAGCTGCCGCATCGCCGAGGACAGCACCTGGAAGGGCTGCCCGCCGCCCTGGCAGTGGCGCGTAAAAGCGGTGTCGAAGTCGCCGACCTTGCCTTCGAGCAGCGCGTCGACGGCGTCGTCGTAAGAGGCGCCGGACACGTCGCCGGACATGGCTCTCACCTCTTCCAGCCCGATCTCCTTCTGGCCGTGGGCGTAGAGGACGAGTTTTTCGATCTCGCCGCGCGAGGCCAGCCGGTCGCCACCGAGATTGCGGCGCAGCGCCTGTCTGGCCTCCAATGTCATCGCCATGCCGGCCTTGCGCAGTTCGTCGTCGATGACCGTGTCGATGTCACGGGCCTCATCGGCGTAGCAAGGCAGCGCCATGGCATTGTCCGCGCCCTCGACCACGGCGCGCAGCCCGACGCCTTTCTTCAGATCGCCGGCCTCAATGAGAATGATGGCGTCGCGCACCGGCTCCGCCGTCAGTGCCTTGACGTCGTCGGCCAGCGCCTTCTGGCCGCTGGCATTGCGCACCCAGAGCAGCCGCCGGTCGGAAAACATCGGCACGGTGCGGGCCTCGTCGAGGAGGCGGCCCTCGTCGCGATCGACCTCCGAACCCTCGAGCCTGACCACCGAGAACGGGTCGTCGAGCGGCAGGCCGGTCTTTCCGGCAAATGCCTTCGCCCGCTCGGAGACAAGGCCGCGATCGGGGCCATAAAGCAGGACGATCGAGATGCGCGGATCAGGCCGCGCCAGCCAACCGTCAACCTCGAAAGCTTTCTTCTGTGCCATGCAGGGTGGTTAGCATGATGCTGGGATGGAGTGAACGTCTTCCTGCTCGGATCGCCAACCTTGGCCCATTCCTCTCCCTCCGGAGGGGGGAGAGGTGGCCCGGCGCAGCCGGGACGGAGTGGGGGAAGCCCGTCCTCAAATCCGCCGGCACTGGCACTCATCACAGAGCCTCATTCAGGGCGAGGCGTCGTCCCGACTCGAGATGACCCCCGAGCCAGGTCGACCCCCAACTCCGTCGAGCTTCGCTCGCCACCTCTCCCGCGATCGACGGGGGAGAGGAAGGGCGCCAAGGATGGCGAACCCCCAATTTTCCCTGCTTGCGGAGGCACAAAAGGAGGCATGGAACCAAGTCTTGCCAGCCAATCACCTTATCTGGCGACAAACACGGCACAACCATGCGCCAAATTGCGTGCGGCCGCCCAACATCGACAAGAAATTTCGCGGACATATCTTCATCTTGAGCGGGGGACGCCGGATCGGCCGGCGCGGCCGGAACCGACACCCCGACGCGTTCGCACTGGCGGCGCGGATATGCAAATATCCCTGCCAGGCAACATTGGAGGACTTGAGGTCATGGCCGATGCTGGGATGTTGCGGTTTCACGTTCCGGAGCCGGAAGTGCGGCCGGGCGGGACGCCTGATTTCTCCAATGTGACCATCGCCGAGGCCGGCTCCGTGCCACGCCCCGATATCGACGTCGATCCGCGCACCATCCGCGACATGGCCTTTTCGATCATCCGGGTGCTGAACCGCAATGGCGAGGCCGTCGGGCCGTGGGCCGGGCTGCTGTCCAGCGAGGAATTGCTGGAAGGCCTGCGCAACATGATGACGCTGCGCACCTTCGATGCGCGCATGCAGATGGCGCAGCGCCAGGGCAAGACCTCCTTCTACATGCAGCATCTCGGCGAGGAAGCGGTGAGCTGCGCCTTCCGCAAGGCGCTCGCGCCCGGCGACATGAATTTCCCGACCTATCGCCAGGCCGGTCTGCTGATCGCCGACGGCTATCCGATGGTCACGATGATGAACCAGATCTATTCCAACGAGGCCGATCCGCTGAAGGGCCGGCAGCTGCCGATCATGTATTCGTCGAAGGAGCACGGCTTCTTCTCGATCTCGGGCAATCTGGCCACGCAGTACATCCAGGCGGTCGGCTGGGCGATGGCGTCGGCGATCTCCAACGATTCCAGGATCGCCGCGGCCTGGATCGGCGACGGCTCGACAGCGGAATCCGATTTCCATTCGGCGCTGGTGTTCGCCTCCACCTACAAGGCGCCGGTCGTGCTCAATGTCGTCAACAACCAGTGGGCGATCTCGACTTTTCAGGGCATCGCGCGCGGCGGCTCCGGCACCTTCGCGGCCCGGGGGCTCGGCTTCGGCATCCCGTCGCTGCGCGTCGACGGCAATGATTATCTGGCCGTGCACGCGGTGGCCAAATGGGCGGCGACAAGGGCGCGGGACAACCTCGGGCCGACGCTGGTCGAATATGTCACCTACCGCGCCGGCGCCCATTCGAGCTCGGACGATCCCTCCGCCTACCGGCCGAAGACCGAGTCCGACGCCTGGCCGCTCGGCGACCCGGTCGTGCGGCTGAAGAACCATCTCATCAAACTCGGTGTCTGGTCGGACGAACGGCATGCGCAGGCCGAGGCCGAAATCCTCGACACGGTGATCGCGGCGCAGAAGGAAGCGGAAAGCCACGGCACGCTGCATGCCGGCGGCAAGCCGTCGACACGCGAGATGTTCGAGGGTGTGTTTGCCGAGATGCCGCCGCATCTCAGGCGCCAGCGCCAGCAGGCGGGAGTCTGAGCCATGCCAAGACGGACCATGATCGAGGCCATCCGCGACGCCATGGACGTGTCGATGGAGCGCGACGACAAGGTCGTCGTGTTCGGCGAGGATGTCGGCTTCTTCGGCGGCGTTTTTCGCGTCACGCACGGGCTGCAGGCCAAATATGGCAAGAGCCGCTGCTTCGACGCGCCGATCAACGAATCCGGCATTGTCGGCTCGGCCATCGGCATGGCCGCCTATGGTTTGAAGCCCTGCGTGGAAATTCAGTTTGCCGACTACATGTATCCGGCCTACGACCAGTTGACGCAGGAAGCGGCGAGGCTGCGCTACCGCTCGAATGGCGACTTCACCTGCCCGATCGTTGTCCGTATGCCGACCGGCGGCGGCATTTTCGGCGGCCAGACGCATAGCCAGAGCCCGGAAGCCTTGTTCACCCATGTGTCGGGCCTGAAGACGGTGGTTCCATCCAACCCGCATGATGCCAAGGGGCTTTTGATCGCGGCGATCGAGGACCCCGATCCGGTGATCTTCCTCGAGCCGAAGCGGCTCTACAACGGCCCGTTCGACGGCCATCACGACCGGCCGGTGACGCCATGGTCGAAGCACGAGCTCGGCGAGGTCGCCGACGGCCACTACACCGTACCGCTGGGCAAGGCCGCCATCCGCAGGGCGGGCGCGGCGGTCACGGTGCTCGCCTACGGCACCATGGTCTATGTCGCCCAAGCGGCCGCCGAGGAGACCGGCATCGACGCCGAGATCATCGATCTGAGGACGCTGCTGCCGCTCGATCTCGACACGATCGTGGCCTCGGTCAAGAAGACCGGGCGCTGCGTCGTCGTGCATGAGGCGACGCTGACCTCGGGCTTCGGCGCCGAACTGTCGGCGCTGGTGCAGGAAAACTGCTTCTATCACCTCGAGGCGCCGGTGGCCCGCGTCGCCGGCTGGGACACGCCCTATCCGCATGCGCAGGAGTGGGAGTATTTTCCCGGTCCCGCGCGTGTCGGCCGCGCTTTGCTTGAAACATTGGAAGCCTAGAGTGGGGGAGGCCTGAGATGGGCGAACACATCATCAAGCTGCCCGATGTCGGCGAGGGTGTCGCCGAGGCCGAGCTCGTCGAATGGCATGTCAAGATCGGCGACATCGTGCGCGAGGACACGGTGCTCGCCGCCGTGATGACCGACAAGGCGACGGTCGAAATCCCGTCGCCCGTCGATGGCGAAATCCTGTGGCTGGGCGCCGAGATCGGCGACACGGTGGCGATCGGTTCACCGATCGTGCGGCTGAAAGTGGCGGGCGATGGCAATGTGAAACCCGGCAAGGAGGCTGAACCGGCGACCGGGGCCGAGCCGCCCGTCAGGCTGCCGAGCCCGAAGCCCGAAGCCGCTTCGCCGCCCAAGCCGGCAAAACCCGCCGAGACACCGGCGAAACCCGCATCGTCGTCGTCGGCGCCGAAAACCGTGACGCGCTCCTCGGCTTCGGGCGCGCCGCGTCCGGAAGGCGAAAAGCCGTTGGCCTCCCCCGCTGTCCGCTTGCGGGCGAAAGAGGCGGGCATCGATCTCAGGCAGGTGGCGGGGACCGGTCCGGTCGGCCGCATCGGCCACGAGGACCTGGAGGCGTTCCTGGCGCGCGGGCCGCAAGCGGCCAGGGGGCCGGGCCTCGCCCGCGACGACACCGTCGAGGACATCAAACTGGTCGGCCTGCGGCGCAAGATCGCCGAGAAGATGACGCTGTCGAAGTCGCGCATCCCGCACATCACCTATGTCGAGGAGATCGACGTCACGGCGCTCGAGGAATTGCGCGCCGCGCTCAACAAGGAAAAGCGTGTTGCCAAGGGCGGCGCGGAGAGGCCGAAGCTGACCTTGCTGCCGTTCCTGATGCGGGCGATGGTCAAGGCGATCGCGGACCAGCCCCAGCTCAATTCCCTGTTCGACGACGAGGCTGGTATCATCCACCAGCATGGCGGCATCCATATCGGCATTGCCGCGCAGACACCGTCGGGCCTGGTGGTGCCTGTCGTCAAGCATGCCGAGGCGCGCGACGTCTGGGACTGTGCCACCGAGGTGGCCAGGCTGGCCGAGGCCGCGAAGTCAGGCACGGCGACACGGGACGAGCTGTCCGGCTCGACCATCACCATCACCTCGCTCGGCGCCATGGGTGGCGTGGCGACGACGCCTGTGATCAACCACCCCGAAGTGGCGATCATCGGCGTCAACAAGATGATGGTGCGGCCGGTTTGGGACGGCACCCAGTTCATCCCGCGCAAGATGATGAACCTGTCGTCGAGCTTCGACCACCGCGTCATCGATGGCTGGGACGCGGCGGTGTTCATCCAGCGGATCAAGGCGCTGCTGGAGACGCCGGCGCTGATTTTCGTGGATTGAGGGAGATGTGATGCGTTCTCGAGTTTCCATTGGCGGGCGCCGCGCCGCCCCTCATTGCCCTGCCGGGCATTTCTCCCCGTATAGTGACGGGGAGAAAGACGCCGTTATCCATGGTTTCGCCAATCGGCAGCGTTGCAGACGAGGGCGCCAACATCGCGGCCAATCCCTTCTCCCCGTAACTATACGGGGAGAAGGTGCCGGCAGGCGGATGAGGGGCAGCGCTGGGTTGGATGGGAGGACGTTGACGGCTCTCACGACAAGGAAGCTGCCAACATGAAGGAAATCTCCTGCAAGCTGCTCGTCGTCGGCGCCGGCCCGGGGGGTTATGTCTGCGCCATCCGCGCCGGGCAGCTCGGCGTCGACACCGTGATTGTCGAGGCTGCGAAGCCCGGCGGCACCTGCCTCAATGTCGGCTGCATCCCGTCCAAGGCGCTGATCCATGCGGCGGAGGAGTTCGAGAAGGTCTCGCACATGGCCGGCGGCAACAGCCCGCTCGGCATTTCGGTCACCGCACCGGTGCTCGACCTGGCCAGAACCATCGCCTGGAAGGACGGGATCGTCAGCCGGCTCAACAGCGGTGTCGCCGGCCTGCTGAAGAAGGCCGGGGTGAAGACCGTGCATGGCTGGGCGAGGTTTCGCGATGGCAAGACCGTCGAGGTCGAGACCGAGACCGGAAGCCAGGTGATCCGGGCCGAGACGATCGTCATCGCCACCGGCTCGGCGCCGGTCGAGTTGTCTTTTCTTCCCTTCGGCGGGCCTGTGATCTCGTCCACCGACGCGCTGGCCCTGAGTGAGGTTCCCAGGAAACTCGCTGTCGTCGGTGGCGGCTATATCGGGCTCGAACTCGGCATGGCCTTCGCCAAGATGGGTGCGGGGGTCACCGTGGTCGAAGCCTTGCCGCGCGTGCTGGCGCAGTATGACGCCGAGCTGACCCGGCCTGTCGTCAAGCGGCTCTCCGCGCTCGGCGTCGAGGTGATGCTGGGCGCCAAGGCCAAAGGGCTGTCGACAAACGGCGATGCCCTGCTGGTCGAGACATCGGATGGCAAGAGCACCAAGGTCGCCGCGGACAAGGTGCTGGTGACGGTCGGCCGCAAGCCGGTGACGGAAGGCTGGGGACTCGACCAGATCGATCTCGACAGGGCCGGAAAGTTCATACGGATCGACGACCAGTGCCGGACCTCGATGCGCGGCGTCTTCGCCATCGGTGACGTCACCGGGGAGCCGATGCTGGCGCACCGGGCGATGGCGCAAGGCGAAATGGTCGCGGAGATCGTCGCCGGCCACAAGCGCGGCTGGGACAAGCGCTCGATCCCGGCTGTCTGCTTCACCGATCCCGAGCTGGTGACGGCGGGTCTGTCGCCCGAAGAGGCCAAGGCGCAGGGCGGCGAGATCAAGATCGGCCTGTTCCCCTTCGCCGCCAATGGCCGCGCCATGACCAAGCTCGGCGAAGACGGGTTCGTCCGCGTCGTGGCGCGCGCCGACAATCACCTGGTGCTCGGCATCCAGGCCGTCGGTCAGGGTGTGTCGGAACTGTCGGCGGTGTTTGGGCTGGCGCTGGAAATGGGCGCCAGGCTGGAGGACATCGCAGGGACGATCCATGCCCATCCGACGCAAGGCGAAGGGTTTCCGGAAGCCGCGCTCAAGGCGCTGGGCCACGCGCTGCATATTTAGAGCTCCCCCTCTCCCGCGTCAGGCGTAAAGGGGGAGGAGTTGCTCGATTGCCCCAGGCTCCTTTCCTCTCCCTCCGGAGGGGGGAGAGGTGGCGCTGCGAAGCAGCGACGGAGTGGGGGAAGCCGGTCCTCAGACGCACCGCCGCTGAAAACTCATCACAAGCCTCAATCGGTCAGGACGAGGCATCACCCTGGCTTGAAATAACAAGCCCGAGCCAGGTCGACCCCCACTCCGTCGAGCTTCGCTCGACACCTCTCCCCCGGTCGACGGGGGAGAGGAAAGGCGCCGTCGCTCACCCCGCCAGCCGGCTTACCATTTCATGCTGGGCATAGGCGCGGCCGAAGCGGTTGGCGAGGAAGGCATCGAGCGCGATTTCCTCCTGCTTGACGAAGCCGGTCGCCGGCAGCGATCCGTCAGCCAGCATGTCGAGCACGGCGCAGATGCCCGACGCGGTGGTGATCTGGATGGCGCTGCGCACCGTCCGGCCGACGCGCCGGGAATAGATCTTGTTGGCGTAGGTCTCCTGCAGCAGGCGGCCGTTCCTGCGGCCCGAGACGGTGACGAAGACGATGACCACGTCCTGCAGCGTCGCCGGCAGGGCGCTTTCGAAAATGTCCTTCAGCACGTCGCGGCGGTGGCGCAGCCCAAGGTCGTTGAGCAGCGCCTTCATGATCGCGGCGTGGCCGGGATAGCGGATGGTGCGGTAGTTCAGCGTGCGTACCTTGCCCTTCAGCGTCTCGGCCAAGGTGCCCAGTCCACCGGAGGTGTTGAACGCCTCGTAGGTGACGCCGTCGAGCGAAAACTCCTCGCGCTCCTCCAGCGGCGGCACTTCGACCAGCTCGCCCTCGACGATCGCCTCGCAAGGCTCGCAATATTCGTTGATGACGCCGTCGGTGCTCCAGGTCAGATTGTAATTCAGCGCGTTGGACGGGTATTGCGGCAGCGCGCCGACGCGCATGCGCACGCTTTCCAGCGTGTCGAAGCGGCTGGCGAGATCATTGGCGACGATCGAGATGAAGCCGGGCGCCAACCCGCATTGCGGGATGAAGGCGCTCTTGGCGGTCCGGGCCAGTTCCTTGACCCGCCTGGTCGAGACGACGTCCTCGGTGAGATCGAGATAATGCACGCCGGCGCTGGCCGCCGCCTCGGCGATGCGCGTGGTGAGGTGGAAGGGGGCGGCGCTCAGCACCGCGAACTTGCCGGCGAGCGCGGCTTCAAGCGCACCGGGCGCCGCGATGTCGAGTTCCAGCGTCTCGACGCCGGCGGGGACTTCCGCCGCGGCGAGCTGCGCCGCCGAGCGGTCGAGGAGAGTGACCTGATAGTCGCCCGTCGCGGCAAGCATTTCGGCGATGGTCGAGCCGATCTTGCCGGCCCCGACGATAATGATTTTGTTCATGTTCAAATTCCCCTGCGATCTGCGTTTCCCAAAAACCATCGCAGCTTGCCTGTCGAAAGGAAGCGTGGAATTCTGCAAAGTGAACCCTATCTTTTACCGATCTGCCGAAGGGCTTCGTCGAAATGCTCAGTGATGCCGAACAAGCCCTGCTCTCGCTGCTGCGCGCCAACGCGCGCGCCTCGACGGCCGAACTGGCGCGGCGGCTCGGCGTGTCGCGCACGACGGTGCAAAGCCGGATCGAGCGGCTGGAGCAGCGCGGCATCATCACCGGCTATGGCGTCCGGCTGGCGCCGGACTATGAGCAGGGGCTGGTCAGGGCGCATGTGCTGCTCACCGTCACGCCGAAGCTCGCCGACAAGGTGGTGCGCAGCCTGCAGGCGCTGCCGCCGGTCAGGACGCTGCACTCCGTCAGCGGCAATTTCGACATGATCGTCATCGTCGACGCGCCATCGATCCGCGACCTCGACACGCTGCTCGACCAGATCGGCGCCATGGAGGGGGTCGAGCGGACATCGTCGTCGATTATTTTGTCGACACGGATCGACAGGTGACGTTACGGCCATCTCCCCCCTTGCGGGGGAGATGGCCGCGACGCCGGCTTTCGCTAACTTCCGAAGTTAATCCATCACCAGGGGAAAACTCACCACCACGGCCAGGCCCGGCCGGCGGTCCTCGAGCGCAATGGTCGCGCCGTGCAGCTCGGCGATGGCCCTGACAAGGCTGAGGCCGAGGCCGCTGCCGGGGGTCGAGCGGCTGTGGTCCAGCCGGTAGAGACGCTGGAACACTTTTTCGCGCTCGCCGGCGGGAATGCCGGGGCCATTGTCGGCGACGCCGGCAAGCACGCGGCCGTCCCGGCGCGTCACCGAGAGTTGGATGGATGTGCCGGGAGGGCAATGGCGCAGCGCGTTCTCGACCAGATTGGCGAACATCTGCGTCAGCAGTTCACGGTCGCCATGAATGCGGTCCGTGGTCTTGTCCAGTTCCGCAGCCGACAGCACCTTGCCGTCGTCCTCGGCCACGCCGGCGTAGATCTCGGCGATGGTCCCGAGGATCTCGCCGAGATCGACGTCGGTGAAGCGCGCCTTGCGCGCGCCGGCCTCGATCTGAGCGATGCGCAGCAGCGCGTCGAAGGTCTCGTTGATCTGGTGGCCCTCGGCGCGCGCGTCGGCCAGATCGTCGGAGACGTCCTGGCGCCGTGCGGCCTTGTCGGCGGCGCTCTCCAGGGTCATCTGCAGGCGGTTGAGCGGCGTCTTCAAATCATGCGCGATGTCGGCGCTGACCTGCTTCATGCCCTCGACCAGCGCCGACAGGCGGTCGAGCGCGGCGTTGACCTGGCTGGAGACGATGTCGATGTCATCGTCCTTGCCGGTCAGCGGGATGCGGGTGTCGAGGCGGCCATGCGAAACGTCGACCATCGTGGCGGCAATGCCGTCGAGACGGCGCTGGACGCGCGAGGCGAGCAGGGCGCCGCCGGCGACGGCCAGGCCGGTGATGATCAGCGTCGCCCAGCCGAAGCTCATCAGCATGATCGTTTCCAGCTCCTCGGTCTCGGAGAGGCTGAAGGCGATGGTCAAAGTGTTGGCGCCGACCGGACCGGAATAGGCCCGGTATTCGGTGTCCGGCGGCAGGCCCGGCATTTCGGCCCCGAACATCGAGAAACCATCGGGAAGCCCCGCCGCGGTGAAGTTGCCCGCAATACGGTTGCCGGCGGCGTCGGTCAGCGAAAAGAGCTGCTCCTTCCCAGGGCTGCGCGCGGAGTGGTTTTCGACGGTCTCCACCAACTCCCTGAGATCCTTGTCGGCATAGGTCGCGGCGATGACGGCATAGGTCTCGCTGATGGTGTCGTCGAGCTGCTCGGCAAGGTCGGCGCTCATCATCTGGTAGACGATGGCGCCCGCCAGCACGAAGGCCAGCATGAACAGGAAGGCGAACGTCAGGGCAAGCCGGAATGGCGTGCTGCGCAGCAGGCGGGTCCGGGTCACGGTCATCGGAAAGTCGCCGTCATGGGAAGTTCGCGGTCATCGGAAGGTCGCGATCACTGGGAGAGCGGCGCGTGCAGGCTGTAGCCGGTGTTGCGGATGGTGTGGATGAGCTGGGTACCGAACGGCTTGTCGACCTTGGTCCGCAAGCGGCTGATATGGGTTTCGACGACGCTGGTCTTGGGGTCGAAGTGGAAATCCCAGACCCGCTCCAGCAGCATGGTGCGGGTGATGACGCGGCCCTCGCCGCGCATCAGCACCTCGAGCAGGCTGAACTCCCTCGGCTGCAGGTCGATCGGCTGGCCCTGCCTGACGACGCGCCGCATGATCAGGTCCATTTCGAGGTCGGCGACCCGCAGAACGGTCTTCTGTTCCTGCGCAGCCGGCCGCCGGCCGAGCGCGTTGATGCGGGCAAGCAGCTCGGAAAAGGCGAAGGGCTTGACCAGATAGTCGTCGCCGCCGGCCTCGAGCCCCTCGACGCGGTCGTCGATGCCGCCGACGGAGGTGAGGAAGATCGCCGGCGTGCGCACGCCGGCGGCGCGGACGGCCTTGACCATCGACAGGCCATCGAGGCCCGGGATCATCCGGTCGGCGACGATCACGTCGTAGCCGCCGCCGGTCGCGGCGAAAAGCCCGTCATGACCATTGCGCAGGAGATCGCAGACATGGCCGGCCTCGGTCAGGCCGCGCACGATATAGTCCGCCGTCCTGTGGTCGTCCTCGACGAGAAGTAGCCGCATCGCTGTTCCCTGGCTGCCGGTACCGGCGACAGGTTATCACCGGCTCGGGTCCGTTCCTAGGATCGTCGCCAACTGGCCAGGCCTTGCGGCGTCCGACCGCGGTTCACTCCGAATCCAGCAGGATGTCGTCCATCTCATCGGCATTATTCCTGAGCGTCATGTAGAGAACGAGCGCAATGATGCAGCCGAGGAAGATCAGGCTGGTGTAGGTGGTGCCGAGACCGAGGCCGCCATATTCGGCTGGCTGCGACAGCCAATCGCCGAAGGAGGCACCCAGCGGACGCGTCAGTATATAGGCGAGCCAGAAGGCCAGGATGGCATCCAGATGGATGAGATACCAGGCGAGCGCGATGAGCGCGATGACGCCGCCGAACAGCAGGCCCGTGGTCAGATAGCCAATGTCGAAAGTTTCGGCGACCAGATCGCCGGCGGCGGTTCCCAGCGAGAAGGTGAAGAGAATCGCCAGCCAGTAGAAGATCTCGCGCCTGGTCGTGAAGATGGTGTGGATCGAAAGCGTCCGTTCGCTCGCGTACCAGACCGCGAATGTCGCCGCGAGCACAACGGAAAAGGCGATCGTCGTGGTCTGCAGGCGCACGCCGAAATTGTCGACGAGGTTGTCCGTGATCAACGTGCCGACGACGCTGATCAGCACCACCGCCAGCCAGTAGGCCCACGGCACGTAGCGTTGGTGCGCGAACTGCAGAGCGAGGGCGACGACCAGCACGCCGGTCATGATCAGCGAGGTGACAGTCAAGCCGAGGCCGAGGTTGACGGCGAGATAGTCCGCCGCCGTCTCGCCCATGGTCACCGCCATCAGCTTGACCAGCCAGAAGTCGAGGGTGACGTCCGGTACCCTGTTTTGGCTCGGTGTGGGGTGTGTGTGGGGTGCGAGCATGGCTGATGTCCCGATGCCGATGGTTGCGCCGGCGGCGGAAGCGATCCGGCATTCGGATGATAGGCAAGCGACTTCTCGCCAGCCTGTCCGGCGCCATACAAATGCGTAAGGATGGCGGTGGCTGGCCCAAAAGGCCTTTACGAATGCCTCGCGATGCGCTGATAGAGGGTGAGCGCCTTGTATCCGCCATCAATGGCGTGCCCCAGTGGCCGGGCCTGCACCAGAGTGCCCAGGAAAACGCGAAAATGACCTACGCTTCCCTCAAGCCGGTTTCACAGGCTTTCGACCAGCGCAAGCGGCTGATATTCATCCGGGTCGCGGCGGTGCTGGCGGTGCTGCTCTTGTTCCTGACCAAACCGGCGCTCAGCGAAGGCTCGAACGGCCACGAAACGCTCGAATTCCTCGGCTTCTGCCTGGTGCTCGCCTGCGTCGCCGGCCGGCTGTGGAGCATCCTCTATGTCGGCGGCAAGAAGAATGAAGAGCTGGTCTCGACGGGACCATTCTCGATGAGCCAGAACCCGCTCTACTTCTTCTCGACGGTCGGCGCGGTCGGCATCGGCCTGCTCTACGGCTCAATGGTGGCCGCCGCCGCGCTTGGCGTCGCCAGCTTCCTGATCTTCCGTGTCACGGCGCGCAGGGAGGCCGAATATCTCCTGGGCAAGTTCGGTCCGGCCTACAGCGCCTACATCAAGGCGACGCCCCGGTTCTGGCCAAACCCGCTGCTCTACCACGACAATGACGAGCTGCGGTTCTCGACCCGGGCGCTGAGGCGCACCTTTTTCGACGGGCTCTATTTCCTCGCCATCTTCCCCGCCATCGAGCTGATCGAGTATTTCAGGGAGACAGGCGTGCTGTTCCCGGCCTTCATCACGCTGTACTGAGCAGCTCGCCTCGGGAAATTTGCGCGGCTGATCGGCCATCGCGACTGTCGATGGTCATTCATGGGAATCGAAACTAGCTTCCCAGCGGATAAGGCATGTAGCCGACGAAGCCGGCTATCTTCCAGCTCGCGCCGACCTTTCGGCAGAAATACAGTGTCTGCCATTTCAGCCTGTCGACGCTGCCATCCGCCTTGGCGACGCTGCCGTCGAACTTCTTGTGCAGCACGGCGCGGTCGCCGTCGACATCGATGTCGCGCAGATTGGTGACGCGAAACAGCGCCTCGCGCAGCGGCTCGGCGAATTTGGTCGCCGCCGTTTCCTTGGCCTGGCGCAGCCACTCGTCGCGGTAGATCTCCAGCCGCGGGAATTGCAGCCGCCAGGCATCGGCATTGGCCAGGAAGTGCGCATGCATGCCGAAGAAGCTTTCGGCGATGAAGTCGTTCTCGACCATGGCCCAGTCCTGGCCGATGAAGGCGTCGATGTCGCGCCGCACCAGCAACTCCCACAGCGCGTGACGGTCGGCGTCGCCGGAAGGGAACGGGTTCTTGTCGAAGGTCATTGTCGGTTTCTCCGCTCTGGAAATGCGCCCGGCCCGTATGGCGTTGAGCCCGTCCGGCAACGCGCACGATGCAAGCGCATCTGTAATAAAGCAACACGGATTTCGAACAATGTTGCTTTCCAACAAGGGCCTCTATCGGGATTGCCGCGATCGCGGTAAATCTCGTCCCAAAGCGGGCGCTGCCCGGGTGTCCCGCCGCATCACCGTAGGAGGCCGTCCCTTGCCCAAGCAGACTTTCGGAACATCACACGTGCCGCTGTCGCCCGCCGTGCGGGCCGGCGATTTCGTCTTTGTCTCGGGCCAGGTTCCCGTCGGCGGCGACGGCATCGTGGTCAAGGGCGGCATCACGGAGCAGACCGAGCAGGTGCTGGCCAATGTGAAGGCCGCATTGGCGCTCGCCGGCTGCACGATGGACGACGTGGTCAAGACCACCGTCTGGCTCGAGGACGCGCGCGACTTCGGCGCCTTCAACGCTGTCTATGCCAGGCATTTTCCGAAGAACCCGCCAGCCCGCACCACGGTCGAATCGCGGCTGATGATCGACATCAAGATCGAAGTCGAGGCTGTCGCCTACAGACCGGCCTGAGACGGCAATTCGGCCAATCGGAGGTTCCAACAATGCAATTCGACCTCCTCGTGAAGGGCGGGCGGCTGATCGACCCGGCGGCCGGCATCGATGCGCCGCGCGATGTCGCCATCGCCAATGGCCGCGTCGCCGCGATCGACGCCGACATCCCCGCGACCAGCGCCGCCCAGGTGGTGGACGCCACCGGTTGCATCGTGGCACCCGGCCTGGTCGACCTGCACAGTCACGTCTACTGGGGCGGCACTTCGCTCGGTGTCGACGCCGACAGGCTCGCCGCCAAGAGCGGCACCACCACCTTCATCGACGCCGGCAGCGCGGGCGCGGGCAATTTCCTGGGCTTCCGCCGCCATGTCATGGAGCGTTCGAAGGTGCGCATCCTGGCCTATGTCAACATTTCCTTTGCCGGCATTTTCGGCTTCTCGCAGACGGTGTCGGTCGGCGAATGCAGCGATCTCCGTCTCTGCGAGCCGCGCGAGGTGGTGGCGGCGGCGCGCGAGCACGCCGACATCGTCGTCGGCGTCAAGGTTCGCTCCGGCAAGCATGCCGGCGGCACAAGCGGCATCGCGCCGGTCGACCTGGCGCTGGAGGCCGCCGACAAGGCCGGCCTGCCGCTGATGGCGCATATAGACGAGCCGCCGCCCGGCCGCTCCGAAGTGCTGCCGCGCCTGCGCCGGGGCGACATCCTCACCCACTGCTTCCGGCCCTTCCCTAATGCGCCGGTGTTCGCCTCCGGCACGGTGCGGCCCGACATGCGGCTGGCGCGCGAGCGCGGCGTCATCTTCGATCTCGGCCATGGCATGGGTTCGTTCGACTTCGAGGTCGCCCGCGCCATGCTGGCCGAAGGGCTGGCGCCCGACGTCATCTCGAGCGACGTACATCTCTACTGCGTCGACGGGCCGGCCTTCGACATACTGGTCTGCATGTCGAAGCTAATGGCCCTCGGCATGCCGCTGGTCGAGGTTCTGCGTGCCGCGACGCAGGCGCCGGCGCGGGCGATCGCGCGGCCGGACCTCGGCACGCTGACGATCGGCACCGCCGGCGACGTGGCCGTGCTGCGGCAGCGGTCAGGCCGCTTCACCTTCGTCGATGCGGTCGGCGCCTCGCTGGTCGCCGACCAGCGGCTGGTGTCGGAAGGCATCGTCGTCGGCGGCATTTGGTGGCCGAACGAGGCGTCCGACGATGTCGGCGAGACCGAGCGCTTCGTGGCGCATGCAAACCATACGCATGTCGAGGTGGCAGCCAGGCATTTCGAACACCGGCACGATTAGCCGATCTCGAGACGGCTGCGCGATTGACGAGCGGCTTCCCCCACTCCGTCTCGGCTTCGCCGAGCCACCTCTCCCCCCTCCGGAGGGAGAGGAAGGGAGCCAAGGCCGGTGAACTTGCGCCTTTCCTCTCCCCCGTCGATCGGGGGAGAGGTGTCGAGCGAAGCTCGACGGAGTGGGGGTCGATCTCTCACCGAAGCATGCTTCCGCCTCACCGCCGCGCGTTACTCGGCGCCCCATAAACCGGCGTCTCGATCCCTTCCATCCGTGCCTTGATCTGCAGCGCGACATATTTCGAATAGAAGCGCGACAGCGCGAGATTGCCGCCGTGGAACCACAGTGCTTCCTGCGCCGTCGGCTTCCACATGTTGCGCAATTCGCCTTGCCAGGGGCCGGGGTCGCCCCTGACGCCGGAGCCGAGGCCCCAGCAGGGGCCGACCTTGTCGGCGACCTCGCGCGAGACGAGCGCCGCCACATTCTCGTTCATCGACTGATAGCCCGTGCAGGCGACGATGGCGTCGGCCTCGAGCTCGCTGCCGTCCTCGAACAGGATGCCTTTCGCCGTCAGCGATTTTATCGCGACGCCGCTGCGGATGCCGACCTTGCCGTCGATGATCAGGTCCGAGGCGCCGACGTCGATGTAATAGCCGGAGCCGGTGCGATAGGCCTTCATCAAAAGGCCGGTCTCGTCGTCGCCGAAATCGAGCGCGAAGCCGGAGGCGGCGAGACGCTCGTAGAATTCGGCGTCGCGCGCGCGGATGACGTCGTAGAGTGCGCGCTGGCCCTTGGGCACCAGCGCGAACGGCGTCGCGGCGACGATCATGTCGGCCTTCTCGGTGGTGATGCCGCGCGCCAGCGCCTCCTCGGAGAAGATCTCGAAGCCGACCTGCATCAGCGTGTCCGACTTGACCACCGTGGTCGGCGAGCGCTGGATCATGGTGACGTCGGCGCCGCTCTCCCAGAGGTCGACGCAGACGTCGTGGCCGGAACTGGCCGCGCCGATGACGGCGACCTTCTTGCCGCGGAATTTCTCGCCGCTGGCATACTGGCTGGAATGCAGCAGCTCGCCCTTGAACTGGTCGGAACCCGGCAGATCGATGTTGCGCGGCGGACCGTAGGCGCCGGTGGCGAAGACGATGTGCTTCGGCTTCAGCGTGATGCGCTGCCCGACGCGGTCGACCACCACGGTCCATTCTTTCTCCGCCTCGTCGTAGCTGGCGCTGAGGCACCTGGTGGCGACCCAGTAATTCAGCTCCATGACGCGCGTGTACATTTCCAGCCAGTCGCCCATCTTGTCCTTGGGCGTGAAGACGGGCCAGTTGTCGGGGAACGGTATGTAGGGCAGATGGTCGTACCAGACCGGATCGTGCAGCACGAGCGTGCGGTAGCGGTTGCGCCAGGAATCGCCCGGCCGTGCGTTCTTCTCGATGACGATGGTCGGCACGCCGAGCTGACGCAGCCGTGCGCCGAGCATGATGCCACCCTGGCCACCGCCGATGACCAGGCAATAGGGTTGCTCCGTTACGCCGAGTTCGCGCGCCTCGCGTGCCCGCGCCTCCGACCAGGTCTCGCGTTCCGGGTCCGCCTTGTGGCGCACGCCCAGCGGCCGCGCCGCGCCCCTGCGCTCCTCGAAGCCTTTCAAGTCGGTCATCGCCGTGAACAGGGTACGGCAGCGGCCGTCGCGCAGCCGCATGATGCCTTGGCCCGTGGCCGCCGCCGTCTCGAAGGTGAACCAGGCCTCGATCGTGCCTTCATCCGAAGTTGCCTCGCCGGTTAGCTGCCACGCGGCAGGCTTCGTGGTCGCCAGCGTCGACTTCAGCATGTCGGCGATGGCCTCGCGGCCTTCCACCGTCGTGACGGTCCAGGTGAAGGTCAGCAGGTCGCGCCAATAGCAATCGTCGACGAACAGGTTGCTTGCGGCCGGCACGTCGCCGGATTCAAGCGCGTGCGAAAAGGAGCCAAGCCATGCGGCCGCCTGTTTGGATGGTGACATTTCGAGCATGTTTTTCCCTCTTGTATGCGTTCAATCTGTATAGCGGGACGGCAACTGTCGAACTCGGCGCTGCCCCTCATCCGCCTGCCGGCACCTTCTCCCCGTATAGTGACGGGGAGAAGGATTAGTCGCCGAGCGGCTCCATTTCCTTGCCCGTGCGGTGGATCTGGGCGTTGTATTTGATGCGGCGCACGGTCTCGCGGGCCGGGCCGTCGAGCTTGTAGGCCGACGCCACCGCCAGGAGGTCGATCATCGCCAGGAAGGCGAAGCGCGAGGCCGTCGGCTTCAGCGTGTCGGGATATTCGGGCACGGCGACCGTCAGCCTGACGTCGCAGGCGCGGGCGAGCTCGGTATCGGGCGCCGTCACGGCGATCGCGTTGGCGCGGTAGTGCTTGGCGAGTTCGACCGCCTCGATCACCTCGCGCGTGCGCCCGGTCGCCGAGATGGCGACCACCAGGTCGCCGGGCTTCAGCGTCGAGGCGGTCATGCGCATCAAATAGGGGTCGCACTGGGCGCTGATCGAGATGCCATAGCGAAACAGCCGGTACTGAGTTTCCTGCGCCAGCGCCGAAGAGCTGCCGCCGAGCCCGAACACGGTGACCTGGCGGGCCCGGGCGATCAGCTCGGCGGCCTTTTCCAGCTCACCCGGATCGAGCTGCCGTTCGGTTTCCTGCAGCGCCCGGCGCGCTTCGCCGAACACCGCGTTCCAGAACGGCATGGCGGCGTCGCCCTCCCTGGCCGGCGACGTGTCCAGGTAGAGCGCGCCGACGACGAGGCTCTGCGCCAGCTTCAGCTTGAAGTCGCGCACGCCCTCGCAGCCGATGGCGCGGCAGAACCGGGTCACCGTCGGTTCGCTGACGCCGGCGCGCTGGGCTAGCGCCGCGTT
Source organism: Mesorhizobium sp. B2-5-7 (assembly GCF_006440875.1). Taxonomy (NCBI): domain Bacteria; kingdom Pseudomonadati; phylum Pseudomonadota; class Alphaproteobacteria; order Hyphomicrobiales; family Phyllobacteriaceae; genus Mesorhizobium; species Mesorhizobium sp. B2-5-7. The sequence goes on from NZ_VFUO01000003.1 coordinate 748,658, forward strand.
GGAGGCGTCGACGGCATATTTGACATTTTCGAGCACGACATCGGCGACGCGGCGTTCGGCCGGGCGCAATTCGCCGTAGGAATCCTTGACCAGCGAGATGATGTCGGGAATGCGCCGGACGGGTTCGCCCCCGGTTCCCTCTTCGTCCGCGATCGGGTGGCTGGCAGCTTCGGTCATGAAGGCGGTGTTCCCTAGCCCGTTTTCGACCTGACCTCTTATCATGTTTGCACGCTGTCGTTCCATGCGCAGGACGGCGCTGCAACCGATGCGTGCCGCGAGGGCATTCGCGTGTGCGCCTGCCAAATCATGTAGGAAAGCAACACGAATTTCAAGGCAAAGAATACAACGTAAAAACAGATAGTTATTCCTAGTAGTCGGTTCTCGTCCCATGCTCGCCGTCGTCGACGCTTGACAGGAAAGTAGGATAGTTACACACTGATTTTTGACAGTCTGATGACCTTTGGATCATCACGCAATCTCCGAGGGGCGGATGAACGCGGGCGAGATAACAACGCCGAAGCTTGGCGTGCAGGCAGCGACCAAGATCTATCACACGGCGTCCGGCGACCTCTTGGCGCTGGACCGCTGCAGCCTCGACGTCAGAGCCAATGAAATCGTCTCGATCGTCGGCCCGTCCGGTTGCGGCAAGACCACGCTTTTGTGGTCGATGTCGGGGCTGCACGGCCTGACAAGCGGCGCGATCAAGCTCGACGGCAAAGAGATTTCCGGGCCGCATCCCGATATCGGCATCGTCTTCCAGGAAGCCAACCTCCTGCCCTGGCGCAACCTCGACGCCAACATCCGCTTCCCCTTCGAGATCAAGGGCGAAAAACCGGACCGCGCCTGGATCGCGCATCTGCTGAACCGCGTCGGCCTCGACGGCTTCGGCGGCAAGTTCCCGCGCGAGCTTTCGGGCGGCATGCAGCAGCGCGCGGCGATCGTGCGGGCGCTGGCGCTGAAACCCTCGGTGCTTTTGATGGACGAGCCGTTCGGCGCGCTCGACAGTTTTACCCGCGAGGAGATGAACCGGCTGGTCGAGGAGATCTGGCTCGACACCAAGACCACCATCGTCTTCATCACCCACTCGATCGAGGAAGCGATTTTCCTCTCCGACCGCGTCGTGGTGCTGAGCGCGCGGCCGGGCCGCGTCGCCAAGGAATACCGCGTGCCGTTCCCGCGGCCGCGCTCGCTGGAGATCATGGCGACGAAGGAGGTGTTCGACCTCACCAACCGGATCAAGATGGACATTGTCGGAGAGCGCACCAGACCGAAGGCGCCGGAGCGCCCGAGCGCCGAGATCGTGAGGATCAGGCCGTGAGCGACGCCATTCCCGAATTTTCGAAGTCGAAGTCAGGCGATGGGCAAGACGTCAGCCTGACCAACCTCTCGGCCTTCGCCAGCGGCCCCGGCATCAAGTCGGGCAAGGAGGTGGCGGCCATTCTCGCCGTCGCCGTCATCATCATCGGCGGCATCGAACTGGCGCTGCGGCTGTTCCATGTGCCGCTCTACATCATGCCGCCGCCGAGCTCGATCGCCTATGCGCTGTTCGACGAGTTTCCGCTGATCGCGCCGCATCTCGGCTATACGCTGGTCGAGCTGGTGTCCGGCTTTGTCATCGGCGCCGCCGTCGGTCTGGTGCTGGCCGCCGTCATCACCCAGTTCCCGTTCGCGGAAAAGATCGTCGCGCCGTATATATTGCTGCTGGTCACCACTCCGATGCTGGCGCTGGTGCCGCTGCTCATCTTGCGTTTCGGTTTCGGCTACACGCCCCGTATCATCGCGGTGGCCCTGGCCGCCGGGCCGATGGTGATGATCAATGCCGCCACCGGCTTTCGTCGCGTCGACAGCGCCAAGATCGCGCTGGCGCGGTCCTATGGCGCCAGCACCTTGCAGATATTCTGGAAGATCCGCGCGCCGATGGCGCTGCCGATGATCCTGGTCGGGCTGATGATCGGCGCCATCTTCGGCCTGCTCACCGCCGTCGGCGCCGAGATGGTCGGCGGTGGCTTCGGCCTCGGCAACCGGCTCACCACCTATTCGTCGATGATCCAGATGCCGCAATTCTTCGCCGTGGTGCTGATCCTGTCGATGCTCGGCATCCTGATCTACGTGCTGTTCTTCCTCATCGGCAAGAAATGGGCGAGCTGGGAGGCTTGACGCAGAAGCAATGACCACGCCCGGGAGGCGGGCGGCAAGGCAGACTGACATCAAACAAAAAAGGGGAATGCCATGACCAAAGACAATTTCATCCAGCAGGCGGGGATGAGCCGCCGCATCTTCCTGCAGGTCACCGGCGCCGGGCTGGTGACGGCGACTGCGCTCGGCGCCACCGGCCTCAGGGCGAGGGCCGAGGCCTATGGAAAATTCACCTGGATCTCGCCGCGCGGCACGCTCGAAGTGCTCGACGACTACCCCTACTGGGCGGCCAAGAAGGCCGGCTATTTCGACGGGCTGGACACCGACATGCAGCCGGGACCGTCCGACGGCACGGCGACGGTGAAGTTCGTCGATGTCGGCCAGGCCGATATGGGCTTTCCCTCGCCCGGCGTGTTCTCCTTCGCCATCCAGAACGGCATGAAGCTGAAGTCGGTGTTCCATATGGGCGCGCGCGACACGTTCAGCATCGCTTTCCGCAAGGGCGAGGGCTCGAACGACCTGAAGAAGCTCGAAGGCAAGACCATCCTGCTTGGTTCCGCAGCCTGGCAGTCGATCACCGATCCGCTGCTTGCCGCGCAAGGCGTCGACATCAAGAAGGTCAAATATGTCGAGGCCGGCTGGCCGACCTGGGGCACCGCGCTTGCCGGCGGCCAAGGCGACGCGGCGCTGTCATGGGAAGGGCTGCGCGCCGAATGGATCGCCAAGGGTCTCGACTTCGAATACTGGCTCGGCGTGAAGAACTCGAAGCTGCCGGCCAACACCTTCGTCGTGCGCGCAGCCGATCTCGAGGATCCCGACAAGAAGGCGTTCCTGGAAAAATACCTGCGCGGCTGGGCGATGGGCCTTGAGTTCGGCTATCAAAATCCGCGCGCGGCGGTCGAAGCGGTGTTCGAGCAGTTCCCGACGCTGGCCAAGAACCTCGGACCGGAGCTCGGCACCACCTCGATCCTGCAGCAGATCAACGTCTTCCGCGGCGACATGGACAAGCGCGGCGGCTGGGGGTCGCACGACATGGCGAGCTGGCAGGGCTTCTTCGACGAGATCCACAAGATCGGCCAGATCACCAACCCGGTGAAGGCCGAGGATGTCTGCAGCAACGACCTGATCCCGGCCGCCAACGACTTCGACAAGGCCAAGGTCAAGGCCGACGCAGACGGCGTCAAACTGTCGGAAGGCTTTGCCGCGCTCGATGTCGAGAAGATCAAGGCGCACCTGTTCGATTCGGCGGTGAAGTAGAAGCGCGCAATTGGTGGGTGTCGGCGCCGCCCCTCATCCGCCTGCCGGCACCTTCTCCCCGTAGTGACGGGGAGAAGGGAAGCGCTCCAACGCTGGCGATTGGCGAAATCGGCGATGGCAGCGTCTTTCTCCCCGTCACTATACGGGGAGAAATGTCCAGCAGGACAATGAGGGGCGGCGCTAACCTGAACTGATTTGCTTTGGGCGAAACGCTATGGGTGGCAACGGACTGCCGCTCACTCTTGAAATCAAAAGCATGGGAGGCGGATGTGGCCGACAAGGTAAAAGTGCTGGTGGTGGGTCTCGGCAATATGGGTGCGTCGCACGCCAGTGCCTATCATCGCTCGGAGGGGTTTGAGATCGTCGGCATCATGAGCCGCTCGATCAGGAGCAACACGAAAATCCCGGCCGAACTCGCCGGTTATCCGCTCTACGAGGATTTCGACCTGGCGCTGGGGGAGACCAGGCCGGACGCGGTCTCGATCAACAGCTGGCCGAACACCCATGCCGAATACGCGCTGAAGGCGATCGCGGCGAACTGCCACGTGTTCATGGAAAAGCCCTTGGCCACCAACATCGAGGACGCCGAAAAGGTGGTGGCGGCCGCGCGGGCGAAAAACCGCAAGCTGGTGCTCGGCTACATCCTGCGCGTCCACCCCTCGTGGATCAAGTTCATCGAGGTTGGCAAGACGCTGGGCAAGCCGCTGGTCATGCGGCTCAACCTCAACCAGCAAAGCAGCGGCAGCGCCTGGCACTGGCACAAGAACCTGATCGATTCGCTGATCCCGATCGTCGATTGCGGCGTGCATTATGTCGACGTCATGTGCCAGCTGACCGGCGCCAAGCCGGTGCGCGTGCATGGCATCGGCGCCAAACTATGGGCCGAAGCCGACAAGCAGAATTACGGCCACTTGCATGTCACCTTCGATGACGGCTCGGTCGGCTGGTACGAGGCCGGCTGGGGTCCGATGATGAGCGAGACGGCCTATTTCGTGAAGGATGTCGTCGGCCCGAAAGGCGCGGTCTCGATCGTCGCCGGCCAGCAGGCGAGCAGCGCGGCCGAGTTGGCCGAAGTGTCGAACTCCGCCGACATCGACCGCCACACCAAGACCGACGCGCTGAAGATCCATTATGCGGCCGTCGACGGCGACAAGAATTTCAAAAAGCCCGACGAGATCGTCAGCATGGAGGACGAGCCCGGCCACCAGGAACTGTGCGACCGCGAGCAGGCGTTCTTCCTGCGCGCCATAAGCGAGGACCTCGATCTGACCGAGCAGATGGACGCGGCGGTCAACAGCCTGCGCATCGTGCTCGCGGCCGAACAGAGCATAGAGCTGGGACGGACGGTCGAGCTGGCCTGATGCTATCCGGCTGTTGGCGCTGGAGGCGGCGGCGCAAGAAGAACATTGGCGAGATTGGAGCCGCTGCAGGACAGTTATCTCAGGTTTGCGCTGCCCCTCACTGCCCTGCCGGGCATTTCTCCCCGTAGAGTGACGGGGAGAAAGACGCTGTCACCGACGACTGCGCCAACTTCCTAACGTCACAGGAATGGCGCCGAGGTTGCGGCAGTCCCACTTCTCCCCGTCACTCTACGGGGAGAAGGTGCCGGCAGGCGGATGAGGGGCGGTGCCAACATTGGCAAATGACAGAAGCGGTAGCTCGGTCGCCTCGACGAGCGACGTTGAGGACAGAAGGATCGGGAGGAGAGACATGGTCACCGACAGTCTTTTGAAAACCTATGCCGAGTCCGATGCGCTTGGCCTCGCCGCGCTGGTCCGCGGCGGCCAGGTTTCGCCGGCGGAACTGGTCGAGGCGGCGATCACGCTGGTCGAACGGTTGAATCCGTCGCTCAACGCGGTCATCCATCGCCTCTATGACATGGCGCGCGCGCAGGCCGCGACGGTCGACAGATCGGCACCCTTTGCCGGCGTACCATTCCTGCTCAAGGAACTGGCCTCGTCCTGGACGGGTGCGCCCAACACCAATTCCTGCTTCTACCTCAGAGATGTCGTCGCCGATTTCGACACCGAAGTCGTTCGCCGCATGAAGGCGGCGGGACTGGTGCTGGTCGGCAAGTCGAACGCGCCCGAAAACGGCTGGTCGATCACGACGGAACCAAAACTCTACGGCACGACGAAAAACCCGTGGAAGGAGGGCATCACGCCAGGCGGCTCGAGCGGCGGTGCGGCCTCGGCTGTCGCCTCGCGCATGGTGCCGATCGCGGAGGCCAGCGACGGCGCCGGTTCGATCCGCATCCCCGCCTCCTGCTGCGGGATCGTGGGCCTGAAACCGTCGCGCGGCCGCGTCAGCCTGGCGCCGTTCGGCGACTATTGGTATGGCGGTGCCTACTTCCTCTGCTGCTCGCGCACCGTGCGCGACACGGCGGCCTATCTCGATGCGGTGGCCGGCGCGCTGCCCGGCGAACCCTATACGCCGCCGGTGCCGGATGCCTCCTGGCTCAGCCTGTCGGCGCGTGCGCCGAAAAACCTGCGCATCGGCTTCACCGTCACGCCGCCCAACGGCACCGCCATCGATCCGGAGGTGAAGGCGGCGGTGCTGGCGACCGTGGCCGCATTCGAGCGTTTGGGGCATCATGTCGAGGAGCACGACATGCCGCTCGATGCCGACGGCGTATGGGCGACCTACACCAACATGACCTGCGTGCAGACGGCGGCGACCTTCGACTCCCTGGAAACGGTGATCGGCCGGCCGGCGACGCCAGGCGATGTCGAGGCGGTGACCTGGGCGATCATCGAGCGCGGCCGCGCCACCAGCGGGGTCAGGCACATCTCCGATGTCGAGCAGCTCCGGCAGGTCGGCCGCGATATTGTCGGCGATCTCAAGGCCTATGATCTCTTCGTCACGCCCACCTTGACGCAACTGCCGCGGCCGTTCGGCTATTACGATATGTCGGAGACCGACATCGACCGCTACAACGCCAAATGGACGGATGCCGTCTTTGCCTTCCCCTTCAACATCTCCGGCCAGCCGGCGATCTCGCTGCCGCTCGGCTGGTCGCAGGGCGGCGTGCCGGTCGGCGTGCAGCTGGTCGGCCGCTACGGCGACGAGGCGACGGTGCTGGCGGCGTCGGCACAGCTGGAACAGGAAATGCCATGGAGGGACAGGCGGCCGCCGGTGAGCGCTTAGTGACCTGTACGGAGGTTTGATCGCTGAACGGCAAAACCTTTCCCGTCGTCATCCTGGGGCGTAGCAAGGAGCGCAGCGACGCAGCGCAGACCCCAGGATCCATGCCGCGACATCAAAGCGTTCCCGGCGGTCCAAAATTCTGCTCCGCTGCACCCCACGGAAAGGTCACGGCATGGATCCTCGGGTCTCCGCGACGGAGCTTCGCTCCTGCTTCGCCCGTGGATGACGAAGGTGGAGGGACCTCAGCCAATTTCCGGAGGTGCAGATCTCAAGCCTCCTACTACCCAATCACCTCCAGCCGCCGCGGCAGCCGGTTCATCGCGACCGGCCCATCCGGCGTGATCAGGAACTGGTCCTCGAGGTTGAAGCTGGCGAGGCCGTCGATGTAGAGCGGGATTTCGAAGGCCAGCACCATGCCGGCCTCGATCACGACCTCGCTGCCGGCCGATATGAACGGCCATTGCTCGGAAAAGACCGACTGCCCGACGCCGTGGCCGAAGTGGCCGCGGCGGTAGGAGCGCAGGCCTTGGCGCGCCAGGCTGTCGGTGGCGACGCGGTGGACATGGGCAAGCGTGTTCCCGGGAACAAGCTCGGCCAGCCCATCGTCGAAGGCGCGCTCGGCAATGGCGTGCAGTTCGGCCTGATCAGCCGAAGGCGGGCCGAAGGTGAAGTTGCGCGACATGTCGGAGGCGTAGCCACCGACCGTACAGACCATGTCGCATTTCAGCGGATCGCCCGCCACGGCCCTGGCGTCGGCGCCCTTGGCCCGGGCGCCCAGCGTCACATATTCGGCCGTGATGACCGGGTGGGACAAGCCGGCCGCCGCCGTGGCTACGCCCTGCCGGTAGAGCGCGACGAGATCGCTCTGGCGCATCCCGGCCATGGCATCGACCTGCAGCCGCTCCAGGCCGGCTTCCGACAGGATGATGCCTTGCCGCAGCAGGTCGATCTCGCGCTGCGACTTGAGCGCGCGCAGCCGGTCCAGCACAAGCGAGCCGTCCACAACAGGGCTATCCGGCAGCAGCGCCTGGATGGCGGCAAAATCGGCGGCGGGAATGAAGTCGAGGTCGACGCCGAGCGTGGCGCGCTCCAGCCCGAAATCGGCGAGGATTGCCTGCAGCTGTCGCACCGAGCCGGCGAGGTCGAAGGTGGCGGGACGCGCGAAATCCGGCGCGCGGCCGGGCAAAGCCTGGCCAGCCTCGATACGCTCCGCCAGGGGCAGCCCGGCAGGCCCTGTCTCGACCGGCGCTGCTTCGATCCAGATCGGGTGCGAGCGCACGACCATCTCGGGCGCGGCGGTCCGCAGTTGCGTGGCATTGAAGTCGGCGACCACGACGCCGATCGGCAGGTCCTGCCTGGCCGGGACGACGACGAAGCCGGCGCCGGCGCGCCGGAACAGTCCGGCCGGACCGATCGAAGCGCCGGTCGCATAATGGAAGGCCTCGGGCGCTGAGAGCACCAGCGCGGCGATGCCGGCGCGTTGCATCAACTGCGTGGCGCGCTGCCGGTCGACAAAACCCGTCATGTGTTTCTCCGGATGTCCGAAGCGACAACGGAGCATCGCTGGTGCGGACAATCAAGACGGTTGCTCGTATTGACGCACTGATACCTTGAGTGCGGAGCGGAGACGCCCACGACTTCGTCATCCTAGAGCGGAGCAAGGAGCGCAGCGACGCAGCGCAGACCCTAGGATCCACGGTCCAGATTCTGCTCCGCTGCACCCGCCAGCACGGTCGCGGCATGGATCCTCGGGTCTCCGCGACGCCGCGCCGCGGCTGCTCCGCCCGTGGATGACGAAGGGATAGGATGTCGGCCACGGTTGCCGGCGACCCGCTACTTGATCGATTCCAGCTTGGTCAGGGCGGCGGTGAAGCCGGCCAGCGACACCGGGATGGTGACCGGCTTGCGGGTGACGGACTCCATGCCGATGTTCAGATTGGTTCCCGACTTCATCGCCTTGACGAGGTCCGGCGGCAGCGGCGTGGCGGCATAGGCGCCGTTCTGGTCGCTGGTCTGGATGGCGATGGTCGTCTTCTGTCCCTGGTCGATCTGGTAGCTGGCGCCGGACGGCAGGAAGAGGCCGTGCGGCAAGGCGAGCAGCATGGCGAGGCTGCCATTGCCGTTGTCGCGGCGAACGGTCACCGTAAGCACGCGCTGTCCTGTCTTCGCCTCGGTCAGGTTCTGCGACACCTGGCATTGAAGTTCGGAGCTCGCCGAGCCGCTGGAGCAGTTGACCGCCCAGGGATTGGCGTCGGCCGGCTTTGACTGGGCCGGTTGGGGCTTGGCGGCTTCCTCGGCAAGTGCGGGTCCGGCGCCCGACAGGATGAGCCACAGGGCACCAATACCTGCGGCCAAGCTCAAAGTATTAGCTACAGCTAAAACAACTCTCATGTTCTTTTAGGCCCCACCGGTATTTCCCGCAGTAGGGCTTGATACAACACTCCAATCCAGCCTGAAAGCCAGGAATCCACCGAAGCAAGCCGGCAAATCTACTGTGTCCATGTTGCCACAGAGTAGCACTTTGGTGGGCCACAACAGCAGTTTGATCATTGGGGACTCGCTATACACTAGATTTCCATTAAACATCGGCACGCGGGACGTGTAGTCCCAGAAGGACTCGCCAGGGATGGGAACTACCGAGAAGTCTCGGCAAGTTGGTGAGATGGCGGCGCGTGGGGAGGGGTTCCTCATGCGCGCCGGTTATCGCCGTTCGAGCATTGCAAGGCAGCTCTGGAAGACGACGGCGCTTACGTCGCTGGCGCTGGCGCTCTCGGGCGTGGCCGCCTATGGCGACGATGCCGGGCTCTGGCAGCCCCAGGTCCGGGCCATCATCGGCGCCGACAACAATGGCGGCAACGCCGCGCTCGAAGGCTTCATCCCGATCAAGCAGACCGCCGAATCGGTGCTGTTCCTGGATGTGCGGGCCAAGCACGATTTCAAGGACGCCTTCGGCCAGGATATCGGCCTCGGCATCCGCCGCATCGTCAACCCGGACCTGATGCTCGGCGGCTATGCCTATTTCAATGCCGAGAGTTACGGCGGCACCCAGTTCACCGGGGGCACGCTGGGCGTCGAGGCGATCACGCCGAATTTCGACGCGCATGTGAACGTCTTCGTGCCGATCAAGGGCGACTCGACCGACCACTCGACCAGCTCGACCCTGTCGATGGTCTCCAACCAGCTGATCGAGCAGATCTCGGTGCTCGACCATCGCGACTACGCGGCCTGGGGCATCGAGGGCGAGGTTGGGGCGAAGGTGCCGTTCGACCTGCCCGACAGGCATTCGCTGCGGCTGGACATTGGCGGCTACCATTTCGAGGATCCGCACGGTGATGACGGCAGCGTCACCGGCGCCAAGGCTGGCATCGAATATGAGATCGGCGATGTCTTTGGCACCGGAACGTCGCTGACCTTCACCGGCGAGGTGCGCAACGACAATCGCGACGACACCCAGTTCGCCGGCAGCGTGCGGCTGAATATCCCGTTCAATCCCGGCGGCGGCTCGGACAGCACCGCGGCCATCGGGGCGGATCCGGTCTATCCGGTCAGCGAAGGCCTGCGCAAGCGCGTCAACGAGCGGGTGCGCGGCGATATCGGCGTCCGCATCCAGAGCCAGGACAAGACCGGCGGCACGACGACCCGCGTCGCCATCAACGCCGCCACCAATGCCGCGTTCGGAAAGTTCTATTTCGCCGATGGCGGCCTGGCCGGCGCCGGCACGCAGGCCGACCCGACGACATTGGACGATGCCGTCACCAAGGCCGGCAACGGCGGCTTCGTCGTGGCGCTCGGCGGCAATGGCAATCTGACGACTGGCGGCGTGACGCTGGCCACGGGCCAGACGGTCATCGGCGGCGGCGAAAGCGTCACCGCAAAGCTTTTCGGCGGCGGCACGGCCACCTTCAACCTCGGCGGCAGCGACGGCACGATCCAGGGCACCAACGTCACCAACCCCGTCATCACGCTGGGCAATGGCAACACGCTGAACGGCATCACCATCACCGGCGGCGCCGACGGCATTTTCGGCAACAACGCCACCAGCACGACGCTGACCAACGTCACGGTAACGGGCACCGGCGGCAATGGCGCCGAGTTCACCGGCAATTCGACCAATGTCAGCGCGTCCAATTTCACCGCCACCGGCAACGGCCTCGACGGCCTGCATATCGAAGGCGACGGCACCTACAATTTCACCGGCACGACGCTGCTGTCGGGCAACCAGGACGACGGCCTCGATATTACGGGCAAGGGCACCTACAGCTTCGCCATCCTCAACGCACAGGACAACCAGGATGCCGGCATAACGGTGAAGGGCACCGCCGTCGGCGGCAGCTTCACCACCACCGGCGGCCAGGTGTCGGGCAACAAGGCCCTGGGCGACGACGGCGTCGGCATCTTCATCGACCCGATCACCGCGCATGTGGTGCTGGATTCAATCTCGCAGACCGGCGGCACATCAGGCGTCGTGCTCGACCATGTCTCGGGCAGCTTCACGGTCAACGGCGCCACCACGATCTCCAACACGACGGGACCGGCGATCGCCATTTCCGATTCGCCGGCAACGATCCGCTTCGGCGACATCAACATCACGGCGCCGGGCGGCGACGGCATGTCGTTCAGCGGCGTCAACGCGGCGGTTGTGGCCGGCAACATCGTCATCTCGGGGCTCGGTCTCGGCCATGCCGGCCTCGACTTCTCCGGCAGCCAGACGACCTTCACGGCATTGTCGGCCAACATCAGCGGATCGGGCGCCGGCTCGATCGGCATCGATCTCGCCGACACCACCGGCGGCGCTTCGATCATCATCACCAATGGCGGCACCATTTCGGGCGTCGGCACGGGCGTGCGGCTGGGCATCGCCGGCTCGCTGGCCCACTCGGCCAATGCCCAATTCAGCTTCGGCGGCGGCTCGATCGCGGGCGTCACCGCCTCGCTCGACGCGCGTGGGCTGAACCAGACGCTCGGCCTCTATGCCTTCGGCTCGACGACGTTCAGCGGCCTGCAGCTGTTCGACGTCCAGAACGTGATCTTCGTCGGCGCGGCAGCCTCGGGCTCTGGCGACGGCTCCTCGCTTGCGAACCTGGCGTCGATCGGCACCGCCGACGGCATTACCGACGCCAACGCGATCTTCGTGCTGGTCAACGACGTCGGCAACACGCCGATCAATGCGTCGGGCGGCTTCTCGCTCAGCGACGACCAGACGCTGGCGTCCTTCGGCAATGGCCGCTCCTTCTCGCTCGGCGGCGTGCCGATCAACGTCACCGGGACCAACATCCAGCACGACCAGGTCGTTTCGGATCCCGGCACCGGGGCGGCGACGCTGACCAATTCGGGCGCCGGCGACGTCGTCACGCTGGGCAACGGCAACTCGCTGCTGGATTTCAACATTTCGGGCGGCAGCGGCGCGGCTATTGGTGGGACGGGCATTGCCGGTCTGACGGTCCAGGGTGTGTCGGTCGGCGGCGTTGCCACGGGCCTGTCGCTCGACAATTTCGGCGGCACCGGCACGTTCACCAATTTCGATATCGCCAGCGCCGGCGCGGGCGTCAGCATCACCGGCGGCACCACCGGGACCCTGACCTTTGACGCGGCGAGCTCGATCGCCGGCACGACGGGCGTGGCGTTCAACATCGATTCCTCGACGCCGAATCTCATCTATAACGGCACGATCAACCAGACCGCTGCCGCGAGCGCGGTCAAGATCAACGCCATGAACGGCGGCTTCGCCAGGTTCGCCGGCAAGATCACCGCCAGCACCGGCGCGGCCAACGCCATCGACCTGACCGGCAATGCCGGCGGCGCGATTGCTTTCGTCGGCGGTCTCGATCTGACAGCCGATGGCGGCTTTGCCTTCAGCGCCGTCAATGGCGGCAATCTGACGGTGTACGGGGCAAGCAATACCGTGGCGACCGGCCTGGGGCCGGACGAGAAGGGCATCCAGATCGCCGGCATGACGATCGGCCTGGCCGGAGTGAACTTCTCCAGCGTCACCGTGGATGGCTCGGGCGGCGGCGTTTCGACCGGCATCGCCATTTCCAACACCAGCGGCGGCAACGTCAACTTCGATGGCGTCGACCTGTATCGCATCAGCGGCGTCGCCATCAGTCTCGACAATGTCGCCAGCGGCAGATACACCTTCCAGGGCACGACCAAGGTCGACACCGTGGTGGGTGGAGGCTCCGGCTTCCTGGTTCAGAACAGCGCCGCCACCGTCGGCGTCAGCAACCTCGTAACGACGAATATCGCCGGCGCCGATGTCAGCCTGACCAACAACACCGGCACGATCGACATTGGCGGCACCATCACCAATTCCGGCACGGGCGATGGCGTCGTCGTCTCCGGCGGCAGCGCGGCGATCACGATCGGCGCGACCATCAACAGCTCGGCGACAGCGCCCGGCACGGCCGTCAGGGTCGACGGCATCACCGGCGGCTCGGTCGCCTTCACTGGTCCGGTCACCTCAACCGGCGCGGGCAACCTGTTCGCCATCGGCTCGACCACCGCGCCGACGGGTGGCACGATCAGCTTCACCGACTCGGCGCTGACCGCCAGCGGCGGCGGTGGCGCGATCATCGCAGGCTTGGGCGCGGCCGCGACCTTCAACGCCACGTCCCCAATTTCGATCACCAACGCGGTCGGCAACGGCCTGTCGGTCTCCAATGTCGCCGGCAGCGCCACCTTCGGCGCGGTCACCGTGTCGGGTGCAACCGGCAATGGCATCGACATTTCAGGCAATTCCGGTTCGGTGACTTTCGGCACCACCAATGTGACGCTGGGCTCGGCGGCCAACACCGCCGGCATCAACTTCGGCGGCATCAACGCCGATGTCAGCTTCGGCACCACCAGTGTGACGATGGGCGCCGGCGCCAACCAGACGGCAATCGACTTCAGCGGCTCGTCGACGACGGCCGATTTCGGCGTGACCACCATCACCGGCACCGGCGAGGCCACCTCGCGCGGCATCGACCTGTCATCGACGACGGGCAACAAGACCATCACCTTCATGCGCGGCTCAAGCATCAGCGACGTCCATATCGGCGTCGATTTGTCGTCCGGCCTCAGCACGCTGACTTCGGCCAACGCCAATTTCACCTTCGGCGACGGCACTTCATCCGACGGGCTGCAATCCTCGATCAGCGCCGCGCCCGGCGGCTACACCGTCAACACGGTCGGGCTCGACCCGACGCTCGGCAATTATGATTTCGACGACGTGTTCTTCACCGGCAGCGCCAATCTGCCCTCGGCGGTCGGCGCGGTGACGATGGTCTCGCAGTCGGGCGGCGTCATCGCCGTCGGCACGTACGGCCTCAGCCAGTCGGTGACCACGATTTCGCTTGCCGACGCCGATCTCATGACCGGCACGCAGACCTTCGCCTTCGTCGGCACCGTCGATCTCAGCGCAACGCCGTTCACGCTCGATTCCGGCCAGTCGATCACCGGCTTCGGCAACAGCAACGTCATCGCCGTGTCCGGCACCTTCCAGCAGGTGAACGTGCAGGGCAATCTCGGCGCCACCGGCGGCAACGTTACCGGCGACGAGGGCGTCGTCACCGGCACCGCGGACGCTATGCATCTGCTCGGCAGCAATCAGGTGCGCAACACCGCCTTCGACTTCACTGGCGCCAGCGGCTCGGTCTTCCTGATCGACCAGAGTGCGGCCGGCTTCGACAACACCGGCGGCATCACGATCCAGGGCGTCACGGTCAGCAATGTCGCCGTTGGCCAGACGGCGTTCAAGGTCGACGGCCTCACCAGCAACGTCTCGATCATCGACAACAACATCAACGTCGCCGGGACGCTGCTCGACGCCAATGGCGGCGACGGCAACATCACGCTCACGCGCGGCAACCTGCCCAATGGCGGGCCGGCCGGCACGCTGACCGGCGGCGGCGTCTCGATCGTCAACCGCACCGGCGGCCTTGTCGATTTCACCGACAAGGCGACCATCGGCGGCAATGGCGTATCGCTGGCCAACAACAGCGGCGCGGGAATCACCTTCGCCGATCTGGACGTTTCCACCAATGGAGCGACGGCCTTCACCGCCATCGACGGCGGCACGATCACGGTCGACACAGGAACGATCAATGCCACGGGCGCGCAAGCGGCGGCGCTCGACAACGTCACGGCCGACATTCATTTCACGTCCACCAGCGCGACGTTCAGCGCCGGCAACGGCATCGACCTGCAGAACCTGGCCGGCACGGCCGCTTTCGGCACCGGCACGCTGACCAACACCGGTGCGGGCACGTCGTTCAATGTCGGCTCGGCGACCGCCAGCGGCGGCACTGCTGATATCTCCTATGGCGGCACGATCGCCACCAACGGCAGCGGCGCCGCCGTCTCGATCCAGAGCATGACCGGTGGCTCGGTGGCGCTGTCGGGCAATTTGACCGACAGCAATGCGGCGGCCGGCGGCAACATTTTCGTTGCCGGCAACGATTCCATCACCATCACCTTCTCGGGTACGACCAAGCAGATCAGCTCGGGCGCCGCCGATGGTGTCAATCTCGGCCTCCCCGGCGGTTGGCCTTCGGGCACGCCGACCCCCAACACGAACTCCGCCATCAACTTCACCAATGGCGGCCTCGACATAACGACGACAACAGGCGCGGGCTTCATAGCCATCGGGGACTTCGGCTCCTCGACCTTCACCGTCACCGGCAGCGGCAACAAGATCAATTCCGGCGGCAACGGTCTCCTGGCGGTCGGCGCCGATGCCGGCGTCGGCGGTGTCACCTTCGACAGCATCTCGGCGGTATCCACGAGCGCCTTGGGCGGCGGCGCCGGCGTGTTCCTGTCAGGCATGAACCTGGCGGGCAATGTCAACATCGGCGGGCTGAAGGATACCGGCTATATCGGCGCCTCGCTGTCCGGCCTGTCCGGCCCCGGCGTGGTCAATTTCACCGGCACGAACGATCTCGACACCAGCCATGAAGGGTTCGAGATCAGCGGCCAGGTCGGCACCATAAACATCGCCAATGTCGCCGGATCCACCCTGACCATCGACGGCAGCGAGGTCGGCATTGCGTTTGCCGTCCTCCAGACCGGGACCGTCAATGTCGGCGGCAACGGCGGCGTCGCCAGCATCGGCGCGACGACAAGCACCACCGGGTCGGCCATAGCTCTCTCCGGCGGCAACGACCTTGTTAATGCGACGCTGAACTACAACGGTTCGATCAAGGTCGATACGGGCACGGTGCTGCAAGCCGCCGGCGGCGACTGGACCGAGTTGAACATGAGCGGTTCGGTCGTTTCGACCACGGACGCGGCGGCGGCGGGGACGGCGGCCTTCACCTTCACCGGCAACGCCAACGGCGCCTACAACATTTCGAGCACGATCAATCATACCGGCAAGGGCATCGGCGTACTGTTTGACGGATCGTCCGAGGGAACGGCCACCTTCTCCGGCACGTCGAAGATCTTCAACACCAGCAGCGGCGCCAACGGCGCCATCGTCAAGGCCCCCAGCATCGGCCAGGGCGAAGGCACGGGCACGCTCGCCTTCACCGGTGGCAACCTCAAGATCACCACCTCGAGCGGCGCCGGTTTCACCGCCAGCACCACCGGCCCGGGCACGGTCAGCGTCGGCGGCACCGGCAACACCATCACCACGACGACCGGCACCGCGCTCGACCTGGACGGCGCGACGGTCGGCCCGGATGGCGTGACTTTCGACAGCGTCTCGGTCAACGGGGCGGCGACCGGCATCGCGCTGAACAATGTTTCCGGCGGCACCGTCAGCCTTGGCGCCGCGAATTTGCTGGGCATCACCTCGCATGGCGTCGATATCTCCGGCACGCTCGGCTCGATGCTGAATTTCACCAGCCTGAACATCGGGCTCGGCGCGGCGAATGCGATCGGCCTCGATCTTAACGGCGCCGCGCTCGGCACCAGCACCGTCACGGCTGGGGATTTCGACGTCGACGGCGGCAGCTTCGCCGGCACGATCGGCATCGACATGGCCGGCACGACCGGCACCGGCACGATCCAGCTCGGCGACACGACCAACAACAACCCAGCCGGCCAGACCTCGAAGATCGAGAATGTCGGCTATGGCGTCCAGTTCTCCAGCGCCACCAACGCCAAGCTGGTCTTCGGCGACGGGGCAGGTCCGGCCGAATCTTCGATCGCCACCACCGGCGGCCAGGTCATTCACGCCACCGACACTTTGCCGACAGCGGGCGACTACAATTTCAACGACGTCAATTTCTCCGGCGACACTTCGAACCTGTCGGCGATCAGCGTCTACTATGTCACCGCCGACGCCAGCGCTCTCGGCGACGGCAGCCTGCTCAATCCAGGCACCTATGCGAACGCCCAGAATTCCACGGCCAATGTCATCGTGCTGATCGACAAGAACGGCACCGGCAGCCAGGAGACGATCGACCTGAGCGGCACCTCGTTCCAACTCGACGACGGACAGGTGCTGCTAGCCTTCAAGAGCGGCGATGCGGCCGTCGATGTCTCGCAGCTCGGTGTCGACACCAGCAGCGGCGCCTCGGCGGCATTCCATTTCACCACGGTGCAGAATTCGCCGATCATCTCGGCGCCGGGCGGCATCGATACGCTGCGGCCGATCCTGCAGAGCAACACCGCCACCTCGGTGGTCAATTTCGCGACGACCGGCACCGGCGTCCTCACCGGCGGCATCGAGAACCTGATCATCCGCAACACCGGCAGCGGCACCGGCGTCTCGGGCAGCGTGGCGACCGCCTCCAGCTTCTTCCTCAGGAACAACGACATCGCCGCCGGCGGCAGGGCGCTCGACTTTACCACCAGCGGCGCGCCGGCTGCCGACAGGCTCCTGCTTTCGATCGACGGCAACACGCTGCAGTCGACAGGGACCGCGCTTGCCGCCAATTTCCTCGGCCAGAGCGTCAGCGCCATTCAGAATACGATCGCGATCCGGTCGTTCGCCAACAATACGGTCATCGGCGGCACCGGCGGCGGCATTGCTTTTAACGGTGCCACTTTCGACTCGACGGGCGGCGGCGGCACCGTCAGCGCGGGCACCCTCACCGTCGGCACAACTGGTGCGCGCGTGCAGGGCGACGGCCTCAACCTGCTCAACACCAGCGGCACGCTCGATCTTGGCACCTTCAGCATTGCCAACAATGGCGGCACGGGCCTGCTGGTCAACGAAAAGGGTGGCACGACCTTCACGTTGAACAGCTCGGGCGGCTCGGTCGACACCACGAACGGCACTGCCATCAATCTCGACCCGCTGACGGTCCACATGACGCTCGGCAGCGTCACCGCCACCGGCGGCGCCAGCGGCATCATCTTCGACGGTGTTGCCGGCACCTTCGCCGTCACCGGCGCTACCAGCATCACCGGCACGTCGGGCGCCGGCATCAGCGCCATCAATACCAATACCGGCACGTTCAACTTCAACGCGGTAACGGTCAACAACACGACCGGCGGCGGCATCGGCTGGGCCAGCGGCACGCTCAACGTCACCGGCCTCGCCAACATCGACACAACGAGCGGTGCCGGCATAGCCGCGACGGGCGGTACGATCAGTGTCGCCGGCTCGGGCAACACGATCACGACCGGGTCAGGAACCGCACTCGATCTCAGCGGTACGACCGTTGGTGCTGGCGGCGTGAATTTCTCCAGCGTCTCGGCCAATGGCGCCGCTACCGGCATCGCGCTGAACAACGTCTCCGGCGGCGCCATCGCGCTTGGCGCGGTCGACCTGCAGGGCATAACCTCGCGCGGCGTCGATGTGTCCGGCACGCTTGGCGCGGCCCTGTCTTTCACGGATCTGGGCATCGGCCTGAACAGCGGCTCGGCCGCTGCCTTCGACCTGAATGGCGCGATCATCAACGCGGCGATCACCGCCAACGATTTCAGCGTCACCAATGCGGCCGTGGGCGCGGGCTCCTCGATCGGCGTCGACCTGCGCGGCTCGACCGGCGGCTCGACGGTGCGGCTCGGCGACGCCGTGATCGCGGGCAACAGTTCGAGCATCGCCGGCGTCAATACCGGCATATTCCTGAACAGCGCGACGAATCTTGCCTTTGTCTATGGCGACGGCGAATCGACCGACCAGAGCTCGACCATCAGCGCCAATGTCGGCATCGACGCCTCCAGCGCGCCGGCTGCCGGCACCTACAATGTCCAGGACGTGAACTTCCAGGCGAGCCCCGGCCTCGGCTTCGGTATCGGCAAGATCTATTTCGTCGGCGCCACCGCGACCGGCGATGGCCTTGGCAAGGACCAGAGCAATCTAATGACGTTGGCCGCAGCGGAGTTCCAGGCCGGGCCAAACGACATCCTCGTTCTCGTCAACAATGGCGTCATCACAGCGGCGGGAGGCGACAACACGCTGCTGCTGCAGGCCGGCGAGCAGGTGCGCGGCTTCGGTGCCGGCGCCATCAACCTGGCGCTGACCGTGCCGTCGACGATCCAGCTGGCCAGCAATAACGTCTCGATCGTCGATCAGACGTCCGGCGGCGCGGCGGCGCTGACAAGCGCGGATGGCAGCAGCATCATCACGCTGGGCAGCGGCGGCAACATCATCGACGGCTTTACCATCAACGGTAGCGACGGCACAGGCGCCAATGCCGCGATCGGCATCAGCGGCGCAACGGCGAACGCCACGATCCGCAACATGACGATCAAGAACGTCACCGCCACCGATATCGACTTCGGCGCCGGCGCCACCGGCACGACGACGCTGACCAATCTTTCGCTCTTCTCCACGGGCGCGGCCGGCACCGCCATCAAATTTGGTGCTGCCTCCGGAACAGTCACCGCCACCAAAGTCGTCACGTCGGGCGGCGGCGGCCTGTCCGTCGCCGGCGGCAACGCGGCCATCAGCTTCGACAGCACGAGCTCGGTCTCCAGCGTCGTCGGCACCGCTATTCGCATCACCAACCGCACCGGCGGCAGCTTCGGCTTTGCCGGCATGATCGGGACGAGCACCGGGGCCAGCGGCATCGCCATCTCCGGCGCAACCGGCGTAAACACAGTCAGCTTCACCGGCGCGGTCAATCTCACCGCCAACACCGGCACCCCTGTCTCGATCGACAATGGCGGCCTGGCCTCAACCGTCAGCTTCGCCAACCTCGCCATCACGACGGGCGGTGGCAACACGGCCTTCACCGCGACCGGTAACGGCACGGTCAATGTCGCCACCGGATCGATCAGCACGACGGCCGCCCAGGCGATCAACCTCAACGGCATCGCCGCCGGCATCAATTTCACCTCGACCACATCAGGCGGCGGCGCCAACAATGTCAGCCTGACGAACGTCACCGGCACGGTGAACCTGGGCACGGGTACGCTGAGCGGTGCCTTGGGCACGGCGTTCAACGTCAGCGGCGGCTCGGCCAATATCACCTATGCCGGCACGATCGCACAAGTGATGGCCGGCCAGCAATTGATCGCGGTCGCCAACACCACTGGCGGCACGGTGAACTTCACCACCGCCGTGGCGAACGGCCTCAACGATACCGCCGGCACCGGCATCCTGATCGATGGCGCCGCTGGCAACGTCACCGTCAACAATGCAAGCCTGACCGGAACGGCCGGCATCACCATCCTTGGGGATGCGGCGAACAACGCGACCGGCACCTACACTTTCAACAATGTCGCGATCCAGACCGCCGCGGGCGCCACCAATACGGCCTTCGTCGTCGATGGCGATCAGGGCACGCCGGCCAACGACGACGTGAGCGCGACCGTCAACCTCAACAATGTCGACATCACCAACCCTGGTGGCAATGTCGCCAACATCCGCGGCATGGCCGGCGGCTCGGTCAATTTCGACTCCGCCAGCTCCATCGCCCGCAACGATGGCGGCTTGGGCATCGTCGCCCTCAGTAATGCCGGCGGCTCGATCAATTTCGATGGCGCGTCGAAGACGCTCTCGACCGGCGCCAACGCCGCAGTCATTCTGACCGCCAATTCTGGCGCGACCATCAACTTCACCGGCGGCGGGCTGGCGATCACCACGTCGAGTGGCCAGGGCTTCAATGCCACCGGCGGCGGCACGGTCAGCGTCACCGGCTCCGGCAATACGATTTCGGCCGGCAGCGGCGCCGCGGTCAATCTGGACTCCGTCGCCATCGGCGCGGGCGGCATGAGCTTCGCCTCCACGAACGCGAGCGGCGGCGGCGGCAGCGCCGTGATACTGGACACCGTCGCCGGCCCCGGAGCCATCAATCTCGGCACCGGCGCCCTGGTCGGCGGCAACCTCGCGGCGATCCGCATCGGCGACGGTGCCGGCGGCGCCAACAGCGGCGGCACGGTGGCCTTCAGCTATGCCGGCACCATCACCAGCGGAACCGGCCAGGCGGTCAACATCCAGGATCGCGCCGCCGGCGCCGGCAACATCACCCTGTCGGGCACCATCACACACAATGTCGCCGGCCAGACCGGCATCCTGCTGGACGACAACGCCGCCGGCACCATCACCTTCTCGGGCACCTCCAAGTCGATCACGTCGGGCAGCGCGGCCGGCGTCAGCCTGACCGACAATGCCGGCGCGATCATCGACTTCAGCAATGGTGGGCTGGTCATCAGCACCACCAGCGGCACCGGCTTCGACGCCACCGGCGCGGGTCCGGCAGCAACCACCGGCGGCACGGTGACGGTGACGGGTTCTGGCAACACGATTACATCCACGACCGGCACGGCGCTCAACATCGTCAACACGACGATCGGTGTGAACGATCTCACATTCCAGAAAATCAGCTCGAGCGGCGGAGCCAGCGCCGGCATTGTTCTCGACAACACCGGCTCGAGCGGCGGTCTGCACGTGACTGGCAGTGGGTCGAACATTGGCGCGACGGGCGGTGGTGTCATATCCGGCAAGACCGGCGGCGACATCAACTCGCAAGGCACGGATGGCAGCGCCGTCATCACCGGTACAGATGGCGTCGGCATTTTCCTGCGCAACACCAGCGACGTCCAGCTGAACGGCATGCAGCTCAACGACTTTACGAACTACGCCGTTCTTGGCAGCGGTGTCACCGGCCTGATCATCGACCACACCACGATTAACGGCGTGAACGGCAACAACGACGTCGTCAACGAGGGTTCGGTGTGGCTGCAGCAACTGCTTGGC
The DNA here is from genome assembly GCF_006440875.1 of Mesorhizobium sp. B2-5-7. NCBI lineage: Bacteria > Pseudomonadati > Pseudomonadota > Alphaproteobacteria > Hyphomicrobiales > Phyllobacteriaceae > Mesorhizobium > Mesorhizobium sp. B2-5-7. The sequence goes on from NZ_VFUO01000003.1 coordinate 770,274, forward strand.
AGCGCCACCATCCAAAACAGCTCGATCAGTGGCGCCTGGGAAGACAATCTGCATGTGCAGAATTCCAGCGGAGTTCTGAACCGGCTGACAGTCGATAACGTTGCCTTCGGCGCCAATAGCGCCAGCTTCGGCAACGAGCAGATCAACGCGGTCGCGCTCGGTACCGCGACACTGAACATGACAGTTCAGAATTCGACGTTCACCGGTTCGCGCTCGGTCAACATGCAATACACGATGGGCGTCGACACCTCGAATGTCGGCGCCGCAAAGGGCGACGTGGTTATCGCCAACAACACGATCACGGGTGCTGCATCGCAGATCTCGGGTGCCGCGGGCATTTTCATTACCAGCGGCGGCACGGGCAATCATCCGGCGCTGACATACAATATCCATGATAATAATATCAACGGCATGGTGGGCTCGGGCATCAATGTCAGCATGGCGAGCAGCACCGCCGCGGGCTCGTACAGCGGCTTCATCAACAACAACACCATCATCGGCAATGCGACCAGTGGTGGCGCGAACGGCATCGCCATAATCACCGCCGGGGGTGGGACCCACGCAACCGCAATCACCAACAACACCATCACCAAGATGGCGACCGATGGCATCTATATCCAGAACGGCGACAACACGTCAGGCGGGGACGGCATCATCTTCGCGACCGTCACCGGCAACTCGGTCAAGGACGCGTTTGGCGGCTTCCCGAACGCGGCGTTCGAACTGAACAATGGCACGACCAGTTCCGGCGAGGCTGGCGGCGATCATTCGATCGTTCATCTGACGCTGGGTGGCGCGGGCGCTCTGCAGAACGATTTTGCGACCAGCGCCGGTCAAGCCGGTGCCTACTCGCAAGAAGTACGCATGCGTATGCGGTTCAGCGCGACGACGTACCTGAATGGTTATGCTGGCAGCCCCACCGATGATGCGGCCGTCTCGACCTGGGTTGGCAACAACAACATCCTCAGCACCTCGGGTGGGGAGGACTCGCATGTCGTCACCAGCCATGGCTCAGGGTCGGCAACCTGGCAGTCTGGTCCGTAACGGAGCCTGCGCGAGCAGATGGAGCTTTGGAGTCTGAGGAAAATCATATACCGTCATGTATAGTTAATACGCACGCCGAATAGAATCTTTCCATGTGCGCTAACGATGCGTAGATAGAAAGTACAGGCTGTTTTCGTGAATTATTTTTTTGAGTCAAAAAAGCGGTTGAATTTCCAGTAAGTTGACGTAAGGTTACCTGACAAGGCGAGGGGGAGATTATGGCGGAACCGTTTCTTGCCGAAATCAGGATCATGTCTTTCGGATTTGCGCCAAAAGGTTGGGCGCTGTGCGATGGCCAGCTCTTACCTATTAACCAAAATCAAGCCCTGTTTTCCTTGCTCGGAACAACTTTTGGTGGCGACGGGCGTGTGAATTTCGCACTGCCCGATTATCGGGGGCGTACCCCAATTCATGTTGGCAGCGGCCATACACTTGGCGAGCGTGCCGGCGAACAAAATCACACTCTTTCAATTGCCGAACTGCCAACGCATGTTCACCTGGCACAGGGCACGTTGGCAACCGCCAGCCCGCAGCCCGTGCCGACCAACGCCTATCTTGCCCCGGCTGCATCGCTCTATGGGTCGGCAGCCGCTTTGACGCCGCTTACGGCGCAGACCGTTACCAGTGCCGGCGGCAGTCAGGCGCACCTCAACATGCAGCCTTTCCTGACGTTGAGTTTCTGCATCGCCTTGCAGGGCATTTTTCCGTCTCAGAATTGAGGGAGCGCAGCCATGGGACAACCCTACGTTGGCGAAATTCGCATGTTCGCCGGCAATTTTCCAATAAATGGCTGGATGTTCTGCGAAGGACAGCTAATACCGATCTCGGAGTACGAAACCCTGTTCAACCTGATCGGGACCACCTATGGCGGCGATGGTCAGGAAACCTTCGCGCTGCCCGATCTGCGTGGCCGCCTTCCCATCCATCAAGGCAACTCCTTTGTCTTGGCGGAGACGGGAGGCGCCGAAGAGATCACGCTTACCGTCAGCCAGATTGCCGCGCACACGCATGCCTTCCTGGCTTCCACCAATCCGGGAAACCAGGCCAATCCCGGAGGCAACGTCGCCGCGCAGAACACCCTGGTCCAACTCTATGCAGAGGACGTGCCGACGGTGAATATGGGTGGTAGCTCGATTTCGCCGGTCGGCGGCAGCCAGCCGCACGCGAACTTCCAGCCCTATCTGTGCGTGAACTTCATCATCTCGCTGTTCGGGATTTTCCCGTCTCAGACTTAAGAGGTCCGTCATGGCCAACCCGTTCGTCGCCGAAATCCGCATCTTTCCGTTCAATTTCGCGCCCAAGGGATGGGCATGGTGCGATGGACAGTTGCTGCCAATATCGCAGAACACGGCCCTGTTCTCGTTGCTTGGCACCACATATGGTGGCGACGGCAAGTCGAATTTTGCCTTGCCGAACCTGCAGGGCAGTGCACCCATGCATCCGGGGCAAGGACCGGGGCTTTCCTGGCATGATCTGGGAGAAACCGGCGGTTCGGATACGGTGACCCTGCTGGAATCCGAAATGCCGTCGCATCTTCACACCCTGCGTGCGATGACGGATATCGCCGACCAGCCGATTCCCAGCCCGGCCCGCTCGCTTGCCCGGTCCAATGGTGGTTCTGCATACAATCCGACATTCACGGTCAGCCCGATGTCGGGCAACGCGCTGACCCCCGCCGGCGGCGGCCAGCCCCACAACAACCTGCAGCCCTATCTCACCTGCTATTTCTGTATCGCGTTGCAGGGCGTCTTCCCGCAGCGTCCCTGATTCAAGATGGATGACTCTCGTGGGACGGCGGGGTGGAGGCGTGCGGCTGGGACCGGCCTGACGTTTCGGGCGATGACGGATGCCGACCTGCCGTTTTTGGCGCGGGTCTATGCCTCGACGCGTGCCGAGGAACTGGCCTTAACATCCTGGACCGAAGTACAGAAGAGGGCGTTCCTGGACATGCAGTTCCGGGCACAGCACGCCCATTACCAGAAATATTATGCCGATGCCGAGTGGCTGGTGATCGAGCAGGCCAGGCAGGACATCGGCCGTCTCTATATCGAGCGCACGCCGAGCCAGCACTGCATCGTCGACATTTCGCTGCTGCCAACGCATCGCGGCAAGGGGTGTGGCGGCGCACTGCTTAGAGACCTCCTCGACGAGGCTGCCGCCGCTGGCAAGCCCGTCTCGATCCACGTCGAGAAGAACAACCCGGCGCGACGGCTCTATACGCGGCTGGGTTTCACCGTCACCGAGGACAGAGGCGTCTATGACCTGATGGAGTGCCCACCCCTGATGGCGAGTGGCGCGACCGATCCGTGACTGCCAGACGCGCCTTTCGGTCTTCGTTATTTGCACGCGAGGCAACGACTGTAGCGATGCCGCGCGGAGGATTCATGCCGGGGTTTCAAGCCGCCGCTGGTGCGGCGGACAGACCAATCGCATTACGGCGCTGGCGCGGTCATACGCGATTTGCCTGCTCATAAAGAGAGTGATTGGATTTCGCGATCACTTGCCGATATCGGCACCGAAAATAAGCGCTGCTTGCAGCGTCGGTCCTCAAGCGTCGCGATACCAGGAGACGATCGTGAAACGCTCGTTACAGGTGACCGGGGTGACTTCGTGCGTCGTTTCCGAACGAAAGGCGACCAGAGTGCCCGGCAGCGCCGGCATGGCAACCCGCAGGTGCGGGCCGCTGTACGGTCCGTGCAGAACCAGCGAGCCGCCGGCATAGTTTGCCGGCGAAGGATCGTCCGATTGACGGTTCAGGAAGAGCACTGCCGAGATCTTCCTGAACCGGGACTCGTCGTGGATGAGCGGCGTGTTGCCATCCTGGTGCGGCACGAAGAAATCGCCTTCGCGATAGTGAAGGAACTGGGGCCTTTCCCAAGTGCCGAGCGCGAGCCCGAAATGCCGTTCCAGGACGGGCCTCTGCCGCGCCAAGACACCGTTCACCCGTGCTTCGGTCGCTTCCGAGACCTCGGCGCGCCTGGTCCTGCGCACTTCCGGCCACGCCGGTTTCTGGTCAGTACGCCCCAGCAGGCCGGCCGGACGACCGCCGGCCTCGCGGATTTCCGCGCACAGCGCGCTGCATGCTGCTTCGTCAAACATGTCGGCGATTTCGATATGGTCGATCATGTGTCGAGCCGCGCCTCCGAACCGCCCGTGATCTGGCCGTCGCTCTCACCGGCCGGACCGCCGAAAATCAGTTGAACACCGCCTCGTAGGTCCGACCGGTCGCGTCGGCGGCTACCGGTACGATGAAGATGTCGTGGATGCCGCCGGCGCCGGCAAGGCTGTAGGTCGCCTGCGGCAACGCGATCTCACGCGGCCCCCTGAACAGCAGTGAAAAACCACCGCCCGGGCGGGGGCTGGCCGCGATGCGGTTGACGGCGCTCAGTTCGAGCGAGATCCGTCCCGCTCCGGTCTCTATGGTGAACGCCTGTCCGATCGCCTGTTCGAAATCCGCCGCCGCCGCCATTTTGTCGCCTCGAAGCCGTTTGCGCGGCACTGTCGCCGCTTCGTCGCGGGCTGTCCAGAGCTCTTTGTCCGACCAAAATTCCCAGGAAACCGTCGACCACTTTCCTCGGAATTGGCGCATCGGCGCGGAGCGCTGGCGCGCAAGACATTTCGTCGCCGCAAACCCCAAAATACAGCAACGCATCCTTTTATGAGCGCCGGTGACACTGTAGTACTTTGTTCGGCATGGGATTGTTTCGATACGAACCCGGCGCCGGACGCGGATTGGCCGGCCTGATCGGCTTGCCGGAGAAAAAGGACCGACGATGGCTGAAGGTGCGAAAACAGGGACGGCGGCGACAGCAGGGGCCGATGCGATGCCGCTTTTCTACTCCAGGCCGGAGGCGCTCAATCCGGCGCGGCACGGCTCGCTGGGGTTGACCGCGCGCAGCGACTTTTCCTTCGCGCGCTCGGCGCACGCCATCCCGGTGGTGGCGTCGGAGATGCCGGCGGCGATGCGCTCCTATCCGATCGTCTTCATCGGCGCCGCCATGGCGCCCGTCATCATCACCGGCGTCCGCCAGGACGAGAACCTGTTCGTCGATGCCGAAGGCAAGTGGAACGCGCCGCACTACATCCCGGCCTATGTCCGCCGCTACCCTTTCATCCTGGCCGAGGATCCGACCTCGGCCGGCCGGCTGACGCTGTGCGTCGACCGGGCGAGCGACCGTGTCGTCGACCGACTGATGGCGCCCTTCCGCGACGACAAGGTGCTGCCGTTCTTCGGCGGCAACGAACCGACCGAGGCGACCAGGCAGGCGCTCGCCTTCTGCAACCAGTTCCAGATCGATTTCAGGGCCACCCGCGAGATGGTCGACAAGATCGACGCGCACGGTCTGTTTTCGCCTCGCCAGAGCAAGGTGACGCTGGAAGGCGGCGAAGTGCTCAACCTCACCGACTTCCAGGTGATCGACGAAGCGGCCTTCAACAAACTGAGCGACGAGGCCTTCCTCGACCTCAGAAAATCCGGCGCGCTCGGCCTGCTCTATTGCCACCTCGCCTCGACCAACAGCTGGACCTCGCTGGTGCACCAGGCGTCGCTTCGCAAGGCGGAGACCGCGAAGAGTACCTGACGGCATTGCCCGACCTGCCGAGGTCGACGACATCCAAATTGGAACATTTCATGCGCTGTCCGGTTGCTTCCTCAGGGAAGGAAGACGGCCATGGTGATCAGCCAGGAAGAACGTGTCGCGCATATCAGCAAGCGGGCCCGCGAACTCTGGGAACGGGAAGGCTTGATGCCCGACCGTGAGAAGGCCTGCTGGGACAAGGCGGTCGAGGAGTTCGAGTCCGGCCGGCTGACCGCCGGACGAAAGCAACCAGGCGCGGATGCCGCTGGCGACAGCGCGGGTACCAAACACTGACGCTCCGCTTTGTCGCAGAACGCATCGAGATCACCGGCTGGTGACGAGCCCCTGATCGGTCACTGTCTTCCCAAAGACCGCCGGCGTTGGTGACGTCGGTCTTGACCGACTTGTTGGAGGTGACGGCTGCCCTTGGCGATCCCGGTCTCCACTAGAAGCCAGGGCGCATGGCAGATAGCGCCGACGGCCTTCTTGGCGGAATTTGTTGCAGTGGCGAACGCAATTGGCGCCCGATCCACACGCAATAATGCGCGCGGCTATGCGTAATTAGGCACAAGGGCGTAGCTCGCCTCTTGCTTAACGCAATTTTTTCTGCCAATTTTCGGCTCGCGCGCAACAGGGTGAGATTCGCTCTATGTCGACATCAGTCAAAGCCAAGCTCGTTTCTGCACTTCCGAAAGATTTGCTGCTCAGTTTGGAGGACAGCCTCCGGGCCGAGGCCCTAAAGGCGCATGAAATCATTCGTGACCACAGCGGCCTGAAGGATAAGCGCCGGGCTAGAGGCGGCGAGGGTCAGCTTCGATTTCGAATGATGGAGGAGCGCTTCGAGGAAGTCTGCCAATCCTATGGTGGGCAACTTCTCGAAGGCGGCGTGATTCCGGCGACGGACCTGAAGGTGTTTCAACCGTTTGTTCGGTTCGAAGTGCAAGGGCAAGGTATTATTTTCGGTTTGGCTGCGATGCCTGAGCCAAAGGCGATCCCGTCAAAAAATAAATCTCGTATAGCCGGCGTGAGCTTGAATTACTACCTCACACCGCGTTTGGGCCTCGATGCAGCCGGCCCGAAGATTGGTGACATCTTCGTGCTTTTGTTGGTGTCGCGCCATCGCGAGCGCGTAGGACAGATCGAGGAAATAGCCATCGGGATCATCGACTCCAAATATGAGAATCTCCTGTTCTATGAACCACTCGACAAATTCCTAACCGACTATACTGAACGGCCGCGTCCTGCGCCGCCTTTGTCTTCCTCGCCGCAGGTGAAATTGAAGAGAGGAGTGGCGCCGTTCGTACCGCCCGAGGCGCCCCCCTCTGGGAAAAAGGAGACGGGGACGGAGTAACCTCTCTCCTGACCTGGAGGAAAAGAGTGTCGTTGAAAGTGTTAAAGTAAGGAAATCTAAAACATGCGCGTGGGAACGCCCGGATTTGTGCCGGCCCGGCTTTCAGAAGCTCGGGCCGCTCGCCGTATAAAGACACAGAAGAAATTGGCGGAAGCTCTTGGGGTGGTTTCTAGCACAGTAAGCCGCTGGGAGAATGGCGACATCGCGCCAGACGCGAGTGCCCTATCCACGCTTGCAGACAATCTTGGCGTACGTCGCGAGTTTTTCCTCCGTCCCGTGTTTGAATCGGATCGGCCGATGTTTCATCGGCAGCTCTCGAACACGCTCGTGGCTGATATCCGATATCAGCATTCCCAAATGAATTGGTTGCAAGAAATCAGCTCCATCCTGCAGCACTATGTGGACTTTCCTTCGATCGACATTCCTGACGTGCTTGGAGGTGCGTCTTGGAAGCAACTCCGTGAGGAAGACATTGAGCGCATCGCACTTGAGCTCCGGCGCCATTGGGGAATTGGCGATGGCCCATGCGGGGATGTTGTCGCGTTGCTGGAGCGAATCGGTGTTATCGTCGGTACTATTGAAATGGGTACATCTCGATTGGATGGGCTGTGCAATTGGTCAGTCGGCGAGGGGCGCCCACACGTCCTCCTTGCGACAGACAAAATGTCATTTCCGCGTCGTCAGATGGACGGAGCGCACGAACTTGCTCACGCCGTTCTCCACCGAAACGTCACCCCGGAAGAGTTGGTGACGAATCTCAAGGAGATCGAGACCCAAGCATTCCGGCTGGCCAGTGCGTTCCTAATGCCTTCAACCAGCTATCCACACGAAGTACGGAGGCCATCGCTCTCATCATTTCTTTCCCTGAAAGAAAGGTGGCGAGTTTCCATCAAAGCACAAATTCATCGCCTAGCTGACCTCGAAATTATCCCTTCCGAATACGTAATCGACCTCTATAAGTTGCACTCAGCAAAGGGATGGACGAGGGAGGAGCCTCTAGATCGTGAATGGCAATTGTCTGAGCCGCGTCTTCTTCGCGATGCGCTCAATTTGATCGTAAGTTCGGGAGTTCGTACCAAAAGCGACCTCCTTGCTGTCGAATTTACGATTTCGGCGGAGGATGTCGAACACCTCGCATGCCTACCGCCCGGCTGGTTTGTCGAGAAGGAAGGGAAGCTTGTTCACCTGAAGGTTTCGGAGGCACCGCAAGCGGTCCGGGTTGGGCGTGCGGGGACTGTCATTCCGTTTTATCGGCGATAGATGCCGAGTCTATTGCGGCCATTTCTGCGTCGAACCAGCGACAGGTAACCCACGTGTAACCTTGGCTTTCCGAGCTATCTCCCAGTAGCGGTGTTCTGAACCAATCCGCTTTATACGCGAAAAAGCCGCGGTGAACCGCGGCTTTTCGATGCTTGATTCCCGTTGAGGAAACTGGAGCGGGTGAAGCGATTCGAACGCTCGACCCCAACCTTGGCAAGGTTGTGCTCTACCCCTGAGCTACACCCGCTCACACGGCGTCTTGGCCGCAAGCCGGGCCTATATGGCTGAAGACCGCGGCGATTGCAACAGGGAAATAGCAGGCTTTTTGCAACCTTCCGAGCGATGCCGGCAAACCGCCCGCGACGCGCCGATTTCATCGCCGCTGGCGCGACGGTCTTGTGTCGGCTGCCTCATTGGCCGTAAACGGCAAGGCCGAGAAACCGACGAAGAAGAGATCCATGCCGAAGACCGAAGCTGACCTGATGGCCTTTCTTGCCGAACTCGGCATCGCGGTTTCGACGATACGCCACCCGCCGCTCTATACGGTTGCCGATTCGCAGGCGCTGCGCGGCGAAATCGCCGGCGGGCACACCAAGAACCTGTTCCTGAAGGACAAGAAGGACAATTTCTTCCTGGTCACGGTCGGCGAGGATGCGGTCGTCGATCTCAAGCAGATACATCAGCTGATCGGCGCCGCCAGCCGGGTTTCGTTCGGCAAGCCGGAAATGCTGATGGAGCTTCTGGGGGTCACGCCGGGGGCGGTCACGGTGTTCGGCATCGTCAACGACAGGGAAAACCGGGTCAAACTGGTGCTCGACAAGGATCTGATGGACCATTCCGTCATCAATGCGCATCCCCTGACCAACGAGGCGACGACATCGATCGCGGCCGCCGATCTCATCAGATTCGTCGAGGCAACCGGGCATGATGCTGCTATCTTGAAAGTCTCGGCATGATCGCCACATGGGTGGCAAAGCCGATTTCCAATTGAGACAGGGCGCCGGGCCACGGGCCGGCCGCGCGACCGAAAGGGTGACGAGATGAGCGACAACAATCCGTTTGGCGGATCATTCGGAAACAAGGGCGGCCAGTATGCCACCACGGTGCAGTATGGCGGAACCGAGCCCAAAGCCGGATTCGGCGAGACGTCAGCGCCCCCAGCCGCCGGCCCCACCACCGGCGATGTCATCAAGGACACGACGACCGCGGCCTTTGCCGCCGACGTCATCCAGGAATCGCGCCGCCAGCCGGTGCTGGTCGACTTCTGGGCGCCGTGGTGCGGACCTTGCAAGCAGCTCACTCCGCAGCTGGAAAAGGCGGTCAAGGCCGCCGGTGGCAAGGTCAAGCTGGTCAAGATGAACATCGACGACCATCCCTCGATCGCCGGCCAGCTCGGCATCCAGTCGATACCGGCGGTCATCGCCTTCAAGGACGGCCAGCCGGTCGACGGCTTCATGGGCGCCGTTCCCGAGAGCCAGATCAACGAATTCATCACCAAGGTCGGCGGCAAGGGCAATGGCGCGCCGCCGGTGGCCGAGGCCCTGGCCGCGGCGGCGGAGGCGCGCGACGCCGGCGACATGCAGACCGCGGCCGATATCTACGATGCCATCCTGGCGCAGGCGCCGGAAACGATCGAGGCGATTGGCGGGCTGGGCGACCTGCTGTTCGAGGCCGGCGACACCGAGGGTGCCGAGGCGCTCCTGGCAACGGCGCCGGAGGCCAAGAAGGACGCACCGCCGCTGGCTGCCCTGCGCGCCAAGATCGCGCTGGCCGCGCAGGCGGCGGCGCTGGGCAATCCGGCCGAGTTCGAGCGGCGGCTTGCGGAAAACCCCAAGGACCATCAGGCCCGTTTCGACCTGGCGATGATCCAGAACGCCATGGGCGATCGCACGGCGGCCGCCGACAATCTGCTGGCCATCATCAAGGCCGACCGGAGCTGGAACGAGGATGGCGCCAGGACGCAGTTGCTGCAGCTGTTCGAGGCCTGGGGCATGACCGACGAGGCGACGCTTGCCGCGCGCCGCAAATTGTCGGCATTGCTGTTTTCCTGAGCCGGTTACGGTTGTTTTGTCGCAAGGGCTTGTGGCGCCAGGCCTGTGCGCCAGATAGGACAGGGCAGGATTGACGCTTCGCAAGGGAAGCGATCGGAGGAACGAGGTGCAAGCGGGAAACGCGCATTACCGGCTCGCCAAGGATCTGCCATCGACGATCCCGCTCTTTCCGCTCGAAGGCGCGCTGCTGCTGCCGGGCGGCCGCATGCCGCTCAACATCTTCGAGCCGCGCTACCTGCAGATGGTGGACGAGGCCGTCGCCGGCTCGCGGCTCGTCGGCGTCATCCAGCCCAGCCTCAATGGCGCATTGCGCGAGGATGGCGAGCCGGAGCTTTGCAACGTCGGCTGCATCGGTCGCATCATCGCCTTTTCCGAGACCGGCGACGGCCGCTACCTGATCTCGCTGCAAGGCGTGTGCCGGTTCCGCGTCGCCCACGAGCTGACGGTCAAGACGCCGTTCCGCCAGGCGAAGCCGGCGCCCTTCCTCGCCGATCTCGACGAAGAGCAGGCGGCTGATGAAATCGACCGGCCGGCGCTGCTCAGAGCCTTTCGTGCCTATCTGCAGGCCAATGACCTGGAAGCCGACTGGGAAAGCGTCAGCCGTGCCGAAAACGCCATGCTGGTCAACGCGCTGTCGATGATGGCGCCCTATGGACCGGCCGAGAAGCAGGCATTGCTCGAGGCCGCGGACCTGAAAACCAGGGCCGAAACGCTGATCGCCATCACCGAGATGACGCTGGCGCGCGAGAATGAGGATTTTGGCTCGAGCCTGCAGTAGGAATGCGTCGATATCCAGCCGGCCTGCAAATAACGGCCTGACGGATCTCGACAGATCCTGCATCCTGGCTGACATGCTTGGCGTGAAACCGGAAGAGGACCCAATGGCGGATGGGCGCGACGGAAAGAAGACGAATGTTGACCCGAAGCTGCTGGAACTCCTGGCCTGCCCGCTGACCAAGGGGCCGCTGGCCTGGGACCCCGAGCGCGGCGAGCTGGTTTCGCGAGTCGCCAAGCTCGCTTATCCGGTGCGCGACGGCATCCCGATCATGCTGCCTTCGGAAGCGCGGGTGCTCTCGGCCGAGGATGTACTGTCGCCGCCACGGCCGGGTGGGCCGAATTGAGGTGGCGCGGAGCCATCCGCTCCGCTTCAACCATATACGTGTACAAACCAAGGGATATCAGGTCTTCGCGACGTCGCCTCAGCTCGGCCTGGCCAGCGCCTTGTCGATCTGCGGCAGCAGAAGCTCCCTGGCGGACTCTGGCGTCAGCGGGCCGACATGCTTGTAGGCTATCTTGCCATCCTTGCCGATGACAAAGGTTTCCGGCACGCCATAGACACCCCAGTCGATCGCCGTGCGGCCGGCTTCGTCAACGCCGATCGCCTGGAACGGATTGCCGAGGTCGCCGAGGAAGCGGCGGGCGTTTTCCGGCCGGTCCTTGTAGTTCAGCGCCGCCATCGCGAACCTTTTGTCCTGCGCCAGCGCCAGCAGCACTGGGTGTTCCTCGCGGCATGGTGCGCACCAGGACGCAAACACGTTGACCAGCGTGACCTTGCCCGCGAAGGCTTTCGAATCGAGCCCGGGCAGATTGCTGCCCTCCAGGGGCGGCAAGTTGGTCCGCGGCGCCGGCAGGCCGATGAGCGCCGACGGCACTTCCGAGACATCGCGTCCCGACAAGAGCTGCGACAGGAACAGTCCGGCCAGTCCGAGGAAGACCAGCAGCGGCAAAAATACGAACAGGCGGCGACGGGCCGGCGTTTCCGTCCCTGTGCTCATGGCTTGGCTGCCTTGTCGGAACGGCGGCGCACGCCGGCCGCCTCGAGTTCGGCGAGTTCGCGCTTGCGCGCCCGCTGGTCGATGAGGATCCAGCCGATCAGCCCGGCCAGTGCCACAGCGGTGATCGCGTAGGCCGCCGCGACGTAGAGCGCATGCGGGCTCATGTCGGCTGCCTCACCGGCATGCCGTTCGCCAATTCGATCCTTCCGCCACGTTCGATCATGCCTTCCCTTAGCCCCGCGCCGGTTACCGCGCAATTGGCTGCCGCGCCGCAGCCTCTACCGTCGTGGCCGCCTCAATCCGTGCCATGGCGCAAAGCCAGCGCCGCCGCCAGCGGCCCGAGCACGGCAAGAAACAACGTCAGCGCGGCAAGAATGAGGAAAGGCTGCAGGAACGGATCGGGATTGACTGTTGCGCCGTAACTCGCCGAAACCCCGAAGATCAGCACCGGGATGGTCAGCGGCAGCACCAGCACCGAGATCAGCAGCCCGCCGCGCGGCAGCGCCACCGCCACCGCCGCACCGACGGCGCCGATGAATGTGATCGCCGGAGTGCCGACCAGCAGCGTAAGCGCCGTGGCGCCGATGGCGACCGGCTCCATGTTCATGAACAGGCCGAGCAGCGGCGCCGCGACCACCAGCGGCAGCACGCTGCCCGCCCAATGCGCCAGGCATTTGATGAGCACCGTCAGCGCCAGCATGTGGCGGTCGTTGCCGAGCACCAGGAGATCGAGCGAGCCGTCCTCGCGGTCGGCCTGGAACAGCCGGTCGAGGCCGAGCAGACAAGAGAGCAGCGCCCCGATCCACAGGATCGCCGGGCCGATACGGGCAAGCAGCTTCAGGTCCGGCCCAACGCCGAAAGGGATGGTGGCGATGACGGCGAGGAAGAAGATGACGCCGGTCAGCGCGCCGCCGCCGGCGCGGATAGAGAGGCGGATGTCGCGCAGGAAGAGGGACCACATTACGATGTGGTCCCCTGACGAAGAAGGGGCGCGCCGTAGGGTGCAGTCATCAAAAGGCCTCCCCCATCGCCAACTCTTTCGCCCCTTCCAATCCCAGCGGCAGATGCGTCGCCGCCACAATCATCCCGCCTTCCTCGCAATGCCCGCGCATCAGCCCCGCGAATCGCGCCTCCGAAGCCTTGTCCAGCCCTGCCGTCGGCTCGTCGAGCAGCCACAGCGGCCGATGGCCGACCAAGAGTTTCGCGATCGCCGCGCGGCGCCTTTGCCCGGTCGAGAGATAGCCGAACGGCAAATGGCCGATGCCGCCGAGCCCGACCGTTTCCAGCGCCTCCTCCACATCGAGCCGGCCTTCGCCGTGGAACTCCCGCCAGAAGCGCAAATTCTCAGTCACGCTCAGCGCCGTCTTCATCGCGTTCTGGTGGCCGAGATAGTGGCAGGCCGAGCCGATCGAGGGGAACTCGTCGCCGCCGCCCTCGAGCAGCAGACGGCCTTCGGTTTTCGGCAGCAGCCCGGCCACGACCCTGAGCAAGGTCGATTTGCCCGAGCCGTTCGGCCCGGTGACGACCAGCGCCTGGCCCTGATCGAGCACAAAGCCGATGCCGGAGAAAACCGGCTCGCCGCCGCGTTCGCCGCCCAGATTTTCGGCGATAAGCCGCATCCCTCGCCTGCCCTGAAATCAATGTTTCGCGAGCGCTGCCGCATCGCACAAATTTGCTCAGCAACTGTCTAGAACTATTCCAGAAAATTCTCTATATGCGGGGCATCCGTGCCAGCGGTCGGCGCGGGAACAGAATTAGCGCCGAACCAGCGCACGCGCCGCCTTGAACGGCTCGGGTTGCTTGGGAACGGACAGCGGAAATGGCCGTACCCGCACCTTTGCGCGTGATTGCATGCCATCGGCGTCCGTTCCCTTTCAGGCTGAACAGACAAGGACGGATCGCACGTGTCAAAATCCCTCGACAGTTTCAATTGCCGCCGCACGCTGAAAGCGGGCGACGCCGAGTATGTCTATTTCGACCTCGTCGAGGCCGAGAAGAACGGCCTCACCGGCATTGCCCAGCTGCCCTATTCGATGAAGGTGCTGCTGGAAAACCTGCTGCGCAACGAGGACGGCCGCTCCGTCACCAAGGAGAGCATCCAGGCGGTGGCCGGCTGGCTGACCGACAAGGGCACCGCCGGCGTCGAGATCGCCTATCGCCCGGCCCGCGTGCTGATGCAGGATTTCACCGGCGTCCCGGCCGTGGTCGACCTCGCCGCCATGCGCGACGCCATGGCCTCGCTTGGCGGCGATCCGCAGAAGATCAACCCGCTGGTGCCGGTCGACCTCGTCATCGACCATTCCGTCATCGTCGACGAGTTCGGCACGCCGATGGCCTTCGCCCGCAATGTCGAGCTCGAATATGAGCGCAACGAAGAGCGCTACAAGTTCCTGAAATGGGGCCAGCAGGCGTTCCGCAACTTCCGCGTCGTGCCGCCCGGCACCGGCATCTGCCACCAGGTCAATCTCGAATATCTCGGCCAGGTGGTGTGGACCAACACCGAGGACGGCGAAACCACCGCCTATCCCGACACCTGCGTCGGCACCGATTCGCACACCACCATGATCAACGGCCTTGGCGTGCTCGGCTGGGGCGTCGGCGGCATCGAGGCCGAGGCGGCCATGCTCGGCCAGCCGGTCTCCATGCTGCTGCCGGAAGTCATCGGCTTCCGCCTCACCGGCAAGCTCAAGGAGGGCGTCACCGCCACCGACCTCGTGCTGACCGTCACCCAGATGCTGCGCAAGAAGGGCGTCGTCGGCAAGTTCGTCGAGTTCTTCGGCCCCGGCCTGTCCAACATGACGCTGGCCGACCGCGCCACCATCGGCAACATGGCGCCCGAATACGGCGCCACCTGCGGTTTCTTCCCGGTCGATTCCGAAACCATCCGCTATCTCACAATGTCGGGCCGCAGCGAGGACCGCATCGCCCTGGTCGAGGCCTATTCCAAGGCGCAAGGCATGTGGCGCGAGGCCGGCTCCGCCGACCCGGTCTTCACCGACCTGCTCGAACTGGAGCTGGACAGCGTCGTGCCGTCGATGGCCGGTCCCAAGCGCCCCGAGGGCCGTGTCGCGCTGGAAGGCATTCCGGCCGGCTTCGCCAAGGCAATGGACACCGAATACAAGAAGGCGGCG
Organism: Mesorhizobium sp. B2-5-7; assembly: GCF_006440875.1. NCBI lineage: Bacteria > Pseudomonadati > Pseudomonadota > Alphaproteobacteria > Hyphomicrobiales > Phyllobacteriaceae > Mesorhizobium > Mesorhizobium sp. B2-5-7. The sequence continues at coordinate 785,463 of NZ_VFUO01000003.1, forward strand.
GAAATCTCCAAGCGCTATGCGGTCGAAGGCACCGACCATGACCTTGGCCATGGCGACGTCGTCATCGCCGCCATCACCTCCTGCACCAACACCTCGAACCCATCAGTGCTGATCGGCGCGGGCTTGCTTGCCCGCAACGCCAACCGCCTTGGCCTGAAGCAGAAGCCGTGGGTAAAGACCTCGCTGGCCCCCGGCAGCCAGGTGGTGGCGGAATATCTGGAAAAGTCGGGCCTGCAGAAGGAGCTCGACCAGATCGGCTTCAACCTGGTCGGCTTCGGCTGCACCACCTGCATCGGCAATTCCGGACCGCTGCCCGCTCCGATCTCAAAAACCATCAACGACAAGGGCCTGATTGCCGCCGCGGTGCTCTCCGGCAACCGCAACTTCGAAGGCCGCGTCTCGCCCGACGTGCAGGCGAACTACCTGGCGTCGCCGCCGCTGGTCGTGGCGCATGCGCTGGCCGGCACCGTGACCAAGGACCTGACCACGGAGCCGCTCGGCGACGACAGGAACGGCAATCCGGTCTATCTCAAGGATATCTGGCCGAGCTCGGCCGAGATCCAGGAGTTCATCGAGAAGAACGTCACCCGCGAGCTGTTCGCCCGCAAATATGCCGACGTCTTCAAGGGCGACGAGTACTGGCAGAACGTCAAGGCGCCGGAAGGCCAGACCTATGCCTGGGACAACAATTCGACCTATGTGCAGAACCCGCCCTACTTCGCCGGCATGACCACGGGTTTCGGCAAGATCGGCGACATCAAGGGCGCCCGCGTGCTCGGCCTGTTCGGCGACAAGATCACCACCGACCACATCTCGCCGGCGGGTTCGATCAAGGCCGCCTCGCCGGCCGGCAAATACCTGACCGACCATGGCGTCGGCGTCGCCGACTTCAACCAGTACGGCACGCGGCGCGGCAACCATGAGGTGATGATGCGCGGCACCTTCGCCAACATCCGCATCCGCAACCACATGCTGGGCGAGAACGGCCGCGAGGGCGGCTACACCATCCATTATCCCAGCAAGGAAGAGGAATCGATCTACGACGCGGCGATGCAGTACAAGAAGGAAGGCGTGCCGCTGGTCATCTTCGCCGGCGTCGAATACGGCAACGGCTCGTCGCGCGACTGGGCGGCAAAGGGCACCAACCTGCTCGGTGTCCGTGCCGTCATCGCCCAGTCCTTCGAGCGCATCCATCGTTCGAACCTGGTCGGCATGGGCGTCATCCCCTTCGTCTTCGAGGAAGGCACCTCATGGGCTTCCCTCAACCTCAAGGGCGACGAGCTGGTCGAGATCGACGGATTGAGCGCCATCAAGCCGCGCCAGACGATGACCGCCAAGATCACCTATGGCGACGGCACGGTGAAGAACGTGCCGATCATCTGCCGCATCGATACGCTGGATGAGCTCGACTACTTCAAGAACGGCGGCATCTTGCAGTACGTGCTGCGCGATCTGGCGGCCTAGAAAACAGTGAGTAGCGAGTGGGATGCAAGGGACGCCCCTACTCACTACTCCCCTGCCGCGGCACAGCAGACCAGCATACCGCACAGTCCTGCCGCGATGAAGGCAAGGTCGTCAAAGCATTGACCGGCCCGGACCAAAGTCCAGGGCCGGTGCGTTCGCAATAGAGATCGATGTCGGTGAGGAGAACCTGCCGCATGGCGATGATGCCGCCGCTCAATCGAACCACGCCTTGAAATGCAGCGGCTGCTCCTATTGCGGCCTTACCTCACGATTGCAGCGGTAAAATTTCACCGCAACGTGACTTCCCGTTGACTTCCCGTTCTGCCACATATTTCGGCAAAGCAGAACAAAGCCGGCATCACCGGCGGGAATTGGAATGGTCATGGCCTCGCGACGATCATTGTGGCTGGCAGCCTTCGCGCTGGCCTTCTCGGCTTTTGCCGGCGCTGGGCATGCCAGCGAGCCCGAAAGGGCCCAGGCCGAAAAATCCGACAGGCCGCTCGGCGTGGTCGAACTGTTCACCAGCCAGGGCTGCAGTTCCTGCCCGCCGGCGGACGCGTTCTTCGCCGAACTCGCCACAAGGCAAGACCTTGTCGCGCTCGCTTATCACGTCGATTACTGGGACTATCTCGGCTGGAAGGACACGCTGAGCCACAAGGAAAACACCGAGCGGCAATATGACTATATGCGCTATTTCAGCAGCCGTTCGGTCTATACGCCGCAGGCCGTCCTGAACGGCCGCATGCATGTCAACGGCGCCAATCGCGGTGAGGTCGACGGCGCGCTTGCCCGCATGGCCCGTGCCGGCGAAGGCATGCGTGTGCCCATCAAGGTCAGCCGCACCGGCGACCGTGTGATCATCGACGCAGGTGACGCCGGCACCGGCCCGAACGACGCCCATGTCGTCATCGTCTATTTCGACGCGCCGCAGACGGTCAAGATCGGCCAGGGCGAGAACTCCGGCCGCAAGATGACCTATTGGAACGCGGTCACCGGGATCCAGACCGCCGGCATGTGGCATGGCAAGGCGCAGCGCTACGAATTGCCGCTGAGCGAGATCACCAAGAAAGGCGGCTGCGCCGTGCTTTTGCAGTCGGTCGGCAAGGATGGCCTGCCAGGCCCCATACTGGGTGCGGCTTTCATCCACAAACCGGGATCCGAGGCCTCCCTCGATCGTAAGCTGTAAGGTCACGGGTTCGGCGCAATTCCAGACGGAAACCGCTACATATCCTGCTCGAATGCTTCAGTGTCCGGTCAGGCGATCGGCGAAGGCCGCAAGGCGTGAGGTCCGGTCCAGGCCGTTTGCTTCACGCCGGTCGGCGATGCGATAGAGCTGGTACATTGTGTGCACGCCGAGCCAGCGCAGTGGTTCCGGTTCCCATTTCTTGACCGTGCGGTTGACCCAGGGCAGCCGGGTCAACTCGGTGTCGTGGCCGAGCACGAGGTCGCGCAAGGTGCGGCCTGACAGGTTGGAACTGGAAACCCCGAGCCCGACATAGCCGCCGGCCCAGCCGATGCCGCTTTCCGGGTCGAAGCCTGAAGTGGTGCACCAGTCGCGCGGCACCCCAAGCGTCCCGCACCAGGCATGGTCGAGACGCACGCCCTTGGTCTGCGGCAACAGCCTGGTCAGCACCTCGTGCAACTGGTCGATGGTCGCCTGCTGGGTCCGGCCGCGCACATCGGTGCGCGAACCGAAGCGGTAGGGCACGCCACGGCCGCCCATGGCGATGCGGCCTTCGCGCGTGCGCTGCGCGTAGCAATAGGTGTGGGCGGCATCGCCCAGCACTTCGTAACCGTTCCAGCCGATCTGGTCCCACAGTTCTTGCGGCAGCTTCTCGGTCACCACGATGGCGCTGTTCAGCGGCAGCCAGAGACGCTCGTAGCCGGGAATGCCAGCCGTGAAGCCTTCGGTGGCGCGGACGATCTTCCCTGCCCGCACGATGCCTCTGCTGGTGGTGACCTTGCCCTTCTCGATCGCCAGCACCTGCGTCTGCTCGTAGATCGGCACGCCAAGCCGCTCGACAGCCGCCGCCAGGCCTTGCACCAGCTTGGCCGGCTGGACACGCGCGACGTTGCGCACGACGAAGGCGCCCAGCACCTTGTCGATGGCGATGCGCTGGCGCGCCTCCCGCGCGTCGAGGAAGGCGAGCCGCTCCGGCGGCATCTCCCAGCGCAGCAGCTCCTCGTATTCGGCCCTAGCACGCTGCAATTGTGCCGCGTTGGTGGCGACTGTGATGTTGTCGACGCGGCGGATATCGGCGTCGATGCCTTCGGCTTCCGTCACCGCGATGACCTCATCGACCGTGCCGAACATGGCGCGCTGCATATCGATCACCGCGCCGCGCGAGGAGGTCTTTGCGTATTTCTCACGCGACCAGCTGAAGCCGCCCGACAGCCAGCCGCCATTGCGGCCCGACGCGCCGAAGCCCGCGAACTCCTTCTCGACCATGGCGATGCGCAGCGCAGGTTGCGCCTTCTTCAGATAATAGGCGGTCCACAGGCCGGTGTAGCCGGCGCCGACGATGCACACATCGGCCTCGATATCGCCGGGCAAGGACGGCCGATAGGCCGGCACGCCGCCGATATCGGCATACCAGAACGACACGTCGCCATTGTGCTTGGCTTGCATTTTTTGAAATCCGTTCCGAAATCAGGTGAGCGTCAGGTCAGCCTTGTCGTCGTCGGCGAGCAGCTTCACGTCGGCGCCGGCGAACAGCACCTCGACCTCGTCCCCGATGGCGAAACTGTCTGCTTCCAGCGTCGAGCGCACGATGGCTTTCGAGCCGTCGGCCAGGTCGACCTCGTATTTTGAGCCGGAGCCGAGATAGATGGCTTCGCCAATACGGCCCGTGAGCCGGTTGCGGCCGTCGCCGCCAGCACCAGGGCGGGCGAGCGCCAGCTTTTCGGGGCGCAGCAGCATGACCGGCCTGCCGCCATTGGCGAGACGCTTGGCGGTTGTCACCGTCTGGCCTGATATCTCGATCGCCGTCTCCTGGCCCGAGGTGGCGGCGGCCCCGCGCAGCACGGTGGAATCGCCGATGAACTTGCCGACGAACAGCGTCGCCGGCTCGTCATACAGCTCGCGCCCGGTACCGATCTGTTCGATCCGGCCCCGGTTGAACACGGCGATGCGATCCGACAGCACCAGCGCCTCTTCCTGATCGTGCGTTACATAGACGAAAGTGGTGCCGAGTTCGCGGTGGATGCGCTTGATCTCGAGCTGCAGCCATTCGCGCAGTTTCTTGTCGAGTGCGCCGAGCGGCTCGTCCATCAACAGCAGCGGCGGATCGAAGACGATGGCGCGGGCCAGCGCCACGCGCTGCTGCTGGCCGCCCGAAAGCTCGCTGGGGAAGCGATGGCCGAAATCCGCCATCTTGACCATGTCGAGCGCCTGCCGCACGCGGCGTTCGCGCTCGGCTCCCGCCACGCCGCGCAAGGCGAGCGGATAGGCGACGTTGCGGCTCACCGTCATATGGGGAAACAGCGCGTAATGCTGGAAGACGACGCCGATGTTGCGCTTGTGCGCCGGCACGCCGACGACGCTCTTGCCGCCCACTTCCAGCGCGCCGGAACTGGCCTCGGTGAAGCCGGCGACGACGTTGAGCGTCGTCGTCTTGCCGGAGCCGCTTGGTCCAAGCAGCGTCATGAACTCGCCGGCCTCGATGTGCAGCGACACGCCGTCCAGCGCCTTGAAGCTGCCATAGGCCTTGCTGATCGACCTGAGATCGATCGCCGCGCCCCTGCTCTCTTGCCCCGAGGTCATTGGCGTCCTTTCCGCTCGCGGCCAAGAAGAAGCATGCCGCCGCCGATCAGGATCGTGGTGGCAAACAACAGGATCGTGCCGACGGCCGCGACCGTCGGGTCGGCATCGCGCGTGATGGAAGCGAAGATCTGCACCGGCAATGTCTTGAGGTAGGGATTGGTGATGAACAGCGACACGACGATCTCATCGAAGGAGGTGGCGAAGGCGAACAGCAGGCCCGACAGCACGCCGGGTGCAATCAGCGGCAGCGTCACCGTGCGGAAGGTGGTGAGCGCGCTGGCGCCGAGGCTCGCCGCGGCTGTCTCGAGCCTCCTGTCGAACACTTCGAGATTGGCCGAGACGGCAATCAGCACGAAGGGCAGCGCAAGGATGGTGTGAGCGAGCACGAAGCCGAGCAGCGTGCCGACAAGCCGCGTATCGAGATAGACCGCGTAGATGCCGATGGCCAGCACCACGCCCGGCACCACCATCGGCGTCAACATCAGCATGCGCAGCAGGTTTGCCGGCCGCGCCTTCATGCGGTCGAGGCCGAAGGCGGCAAGCGTGCCGAGCACGGTTGCCAGCACGGCAACGATCGAGGCGACCTTCAGCGAATTGAGGAAGCTGCTCGACCAGTCCGGGCTGGTGGCGAAATTCTGGTACCATTGCCAGGAAAAGCCCTGCGGCGGAAACGCCAGCGACTTGTTCTCGTTGAACGACATCGGCACCACGACCAGCGTCGGGGCCACCAGCCATATGGCCACCAGCAGGCAGACAAGGCCGAGGATGACGCGGGTGAGCGGCTTCATCTCCATCAGCGCCGCTCCGCTTCCCGGTACCGGGACCGCATGACGGGCGCGGCGAGCGCCAGCAGCACGAAGGTCGTGACCAGCAGCACCACGCCCATGGCGCCGCCACGGCCCCATTGCAGCAGGCTGAGCACCTGTGTCTGCACCAGGGTGGACAGCATGGTCGAACGCGGACCGCCGAGCAAAGCCGGCGTGATGTAGAAGCCGAGCGCCAGGATGAAGACGATGATCGCGCCGGCATAGACGCCCGGCAGCGACAGCGGCAGGTAGATGGTGAAGAAGGCGCGGGACGGCCGCGCGCCAAGGCTTTGCGCCGCGCGCATCAGCCTGAGATCGATGCCTTTCATGACCGAATAGAGCGGCAGGATCATGAACGGCAAAAGCACCTGCGCCATGCCGATGACCACGCCCGTCTGGGTGCGGATCAGCCTGACGCCGCCGAGCCCGAGCGACCGCAGGACCGAGTTGATGACGCCTGAATCCTGGAGCAGGATAACCCAGGACAAGGTGCGCACCACGCCGCTCACCCAAAACGGGATCAGCACACACAAGAGCAGCACCAGCCGAACGCGGGGCCCGACCGCGGTCATCAGATAGGCGTAGGGATAAGCGCAAACCACGCACACCAGCGTCACCCACGCCGAAATGACGAAGGTCCGCTGGAGCACAACAAGGTTGATCGGCGCACTGAAGAACCAGACATAGTTCTGCGCTCCCCACTCCGGTTCCGACAGGCTGCGCAGCACGATGGTCAGCAGCGGATAGCCGATCACCGCGAAAAGCAGGACCAGGGCCGGCAACGCGAGCGCGAACGGCCGCCATGCCCTGCGCCTTTCGGCGGCCGGAATGATTGGCTCGGACGCGCTCACGGCCCTTGCTTCCCGTCAGCCGGTCAGTTGCCGGCCATCAGCGCCGACCACTTCTCCTGCGCCACCGCAAAGTTCGGGACCCAGAACTTGAAGTTCTGCTTGTAGCCCTGCTTCTGGCGTTCAGGCGTATTGGTCAGGTAGGCGGCGACGGAAGCGTCGACCTTGGGCTGCGCGTCGTTGTTGATCGGCGTGTAGGAGGTCTTCTCCGCCAATATCTCCTGGGCATGCTTGCCGAGATAGGCATTGAGCAGCGCGTAGGACGCATCCGTATCCTTGACGCCGACCGGAATCGTCATCTGGTCCATCACCACCAGCCAATCCTGCCAGGCGGGCGCGTACTTGGCGCCGTTCTTGACCGCCGTCATGGCGCGGCCCGTCCACATCATCAGCATGTCGGCCTCGCCGGATTCGGCGAGCTGCTGCGATTCGGCACCCGTCTTCCAGAAGATCGTGTCGGGGCCGAGCTTGCGGACCACATCGATGGCCTTGTCGATATCGGCCACCGTCATCGCCTTCGGATCGCCGCCGGCAACCTTGAAAGCCTGTTCCAGCAGGCCACCGGTCGGGCTGCCGGAGCCGTCGATGCCACGCACGCCGGGGAATTTTTGGGTATCGAAGAAGTCGGCCCAGCTCTTGGGCGGATTATCCCCGTACTTTTCCTTGTTGTACATCAGCACGACACCGTAGTTCATCGCCGGCACCGAGCATTCGCCGACCTGGCCTTCCGGGATTTTCGAGACGTCGAGCTTCGTCAGATCGAGCTTCTGGAACAGCTTGCCGCAATAGACATAGGGCGGCAGGTCGTCGGTATCGACGACGTCCCAGGTCACATTGCCGGACTCGACCTGCGCCTGCAGTTTGGCGATCTCCGTCGGGCCGTCATTGAGCAGCTTGACGCCGGACTTGTCGACGAACTCCTTGAGGGCCGCCGCCTGGCCGTCCTGGTAGATGCCGCCATAGGAAACGAGGGTCAGCGTCTTGCCCTTCAGCGAGCCTTCGGCGACCTCTCCCGCCACCGGCTTGGATTGCGCGAGCGCGGCGGTCGCCGCCATAAGCACGGCGACGGCCGCCGCATGTCCAAATCTCAGTTTCATGATCATCTCTCCCATTTGCAGAACTCGCATTGTTTTCATTCACCCGGATGCGAGCGGTTTCCGGGCCTGTATCGATCGAGTTCGAGCGCGCCGGCGGTCGGCGGCGCGATGATCCAGAGCACCTCGGCCGGCGTGTCGCCGACATTGACGGTCCGGTGCGGCACCGAGGTTGCGTATTCGACGCTGTCACCTTCGCGCATCAGATGGCGCTCGTCGGCAAGCGTCAGTTCGACGGTGCCCTTGAGCACCATGAACATTTCGTGTTCGCCGCCATGCACATAGGTCTCGTCGCCGGTCGAGCCGCCAACCTCGAAATGGCCGGCATAGACTTCGAATTGATGGATCGGCCGCCGCGACAGGAGCATCTTGCGGCCTTGGAGGCCGACCGGAACGACCGGCCGCTCCTCGCGCCTCAGCACCTTGTGCAGGGGACGGGCATTGTCCTCGAACAGATCGTTGATGCCGAGATCGAGAGCGGCGGCGATCTTGAGCAGCGTGCCGGTGTTGGCGCCGCACAGATTGCGCTCGAGCTGGCTGATGAAGCTCGCCGTGGTGCCCGTCATGTCGGCAAGCTGGCGCAGCGAGACGCGCCGCGCCGTGCGCAGTGCCTTGATACGGGGGCCGACGCCGCCGGCCTCCGGCACGGCCGCCCCGCCATTCAACTGTTTTACTGGGGAGTCCGATGCGTGTGGCATTGTCGTCTCCGTTTCCACTTAACACCCTATTAAGTGAAACGGAAAATGGCAAGCACGGTCGGCAGAATTGAATGGCGACGCGGGGTTGGCCGCTTTCGGCCCTACGCCGATGCCGTCGGCGCGCAGTCCCGGGTGCAAGGCCCAAAAACGAAAAAACCGACGTCAGCTTGCTTCTGACGTCGGTCATTTAGGTTTTGGGATCGTCGCACCTGGCTTTTCCGAGGAAAGGCCGAGGTTGGTTCGATCCGACGCAGACCCGTGGGCGGGGGGCTTGGGGTTTACGAGCCGGTGCCGGACCGAACCGTCTCAGGCAACGACGGTAAATTCGTCGGACATTGGGGCAGGAGCGCGGATAAAAAAAGGCGGAAATGTGGCGAAGCATCACCAATTCCAACACGCGTTTCACAAACGTGACTGGACGCAACGGAAACGGCGCGCCGCTGCCTTCGCTTCTCCGGCTCTTGCAATTGCGATGCGAAGGGGCCAACTTTGGTTGGCAAAGATTCATTTTGAAGGATCGAGGCAGGCATGATCGATGACGGCGGCGGGATGGGGGATGGAGACGCATCCGCAATATTGATCCCGCTGCACGAGGCGCGCAGCGCACGCCTCGACCAGCCGGTCCGCTTCGACCGGCGCGAACTGGACCAGATCCTCAGGCTTTACGGACGCATGGTCGCGGCCAATGAATGGCGCGACTACGCCATCGATCACCTCACCGACCGCGCTGTCTTTTCCGTCTTCCGACGTGCCAGCGAAGTGCCGCTGTTCCAGATCGTCAAGGATCCCAAACTGGCGCGCAAGCAAGGCGCCTTCGCCGTCATAGCGGCGGGCGGGCGCATCCTCAAACGCGGCCAGGAGCTTGGCCGCGTGCTCGGCGTCTTCGACAGCAAGCTGAAGCTGGTATAGGGGTGAATTGCGAACTGAAGAATTGAGGAACGAAGGACAAGGGGCGCTTACGTCAGGCGCCGCGTGTCCTGTTCCTCAATTCTTCAGTTCCCCCTTCCGGAACTTCCGCTCCGGCAGCGAATCCGGATCAGGTGGCAGCGATGCCCCGCCGTTGAGCGACAGCTGCATGAATACCGTGTCCAACCAGCGCCCGTGCTTGTAGCCGGAGCCTTCGAGGCGGCCGGAATGACGGAAGCCGAGCTTCTCGTGCAACCTGACCGAGGCGCTGTCGGCGCGGCCATCGCCGATCACCGCGACGATCTGGCGAAAGCCCGCCGCCTCGACCGCCGCGACCAGGCTTTGCATCAGCTTCAGGCCGACACCCTGGCCCTTGGCGTCAGGCGCGACATAGACCGAATCCTCGACGATGAAGCGATAGGCCGGGCGCGGCCGGAAGGCGCCGGCATAGGCATAGCCAAGCACGGCGCCTGCCTTTTCCGCCACCAGATAGGGAAAGCCGCCGGCCGCGAGTGCGGCGAATCGCGTCCCCATCTCGGTGCGGCTAGGCGGCTCCAGTTCGTAGCTCGCCGTGCCGTTGGCAACCGCGTCGGCGTAGATTTCGGTTATGGCGTCGAGGTCGGCCGGGGTCGCCGGCCTGATCGCGATATTGCTCATTCTTTATGCAAGCCTCTTTGGTGCTTTCGATAACAGCAGAGGCCCGCTTAAAAGAAAAGGGCGGCCGTTGGGCCGCCCTTCCAGGAGTCGATGGTCCAATACCGCTTAGCGGCGGTCGCCCATGAACTGGAGCAGGAACATGAAGAGGTTGATGAAATCGAGGTAGAGCGACAGCGCGCCCATGATGGCCTTGCGGCCCGCGACATCGGAAGCGTCGCCCTCGAAATACATCTCCTTGATCTTCTGCGTGTCGTAGGCGGTGAGGCCGGCGAAGACCAGCACGCCAATCGCCGAGACGGCGAAGGTCAGTGCCGACGACTGCAGGAAGATGTTGATCACCGACGCGATGATGATGCCGAACACGCCCATGATCAGGAACGAGCCCATCGCCGACAGGTCGCGCTTGGTGGTGTAGCCGAACAGCGACAGCGCGCCGAAGGCCGCGGCGGTGGCGAAGAAGGTCTGCGAGATGCTTGCCGTGGTGTAGACCAGGAAGATCGACGACAGCGACAGGCCGACCAGACCGGCATAGACCCAGAAGGTGGTCTGCGCGGCGGCGACGCTCATCGACTGGATCCTGAACGACAGGAAGAACACGGCGGCCAGCGGCGCCAGCATGACAACCCAGCGCAGCGGCGAACCGAAGATCGCGTAGCCGAACGAGGTCAGCATCTCGCCGCTCGGCAGCGTCGCGACGGCCGAAGCCGGATCGGTGGTGGTGGCCAGCATGATCGTGCCGACGGCGGCAAGGCCGGTGATGAGCAGGCCAAGCCCCATCAGATTGTAGACCTTGATCATGTAGGCGCGCAGACCCTGGTCGATGTCGGCGCGGACGCCGGGCACCGCCGACGTCTGATAGTTGCGAATGGGATCAGCCATTGGAAATCCTCGTTGCTTCTGCCCCGTCCGGTGTCGGGCCTCTTGCGGACCCAGGCGCCGCTGGGGGGCTCCAGCATGCCTGCGCGGAATATGATGGTTATTCGCGTCAAGAACAAGACCGTAACCGGGTGTAACGGTTCGTGACAGGCCAAATGCCGCTTCGCCGGCCGTTTCGGACGGCATTCTTACCAAGATTTAACCCGGGCAGGCGGGCGCCCGCCGGCGAATCAGAGGTTTCGCAGCACGGGTGCCGCCTTGTGGCCGAGCACCCGCCAGGTGCCGGCAAGGCCGATGCCGACCGTGATCACCAGCGAAAAGGCAATCGTCGCCACCGCCACCTCGGGCATGAAATGCGATGGCAGCGTCATGATGCGTGCGACCACGAACCAGGCGGCGGCGCTGCCGGCGGCGAGCGCGAAGATGGCGGTGGCCAGTCCGATCAGCATGTATTCCAGAGAGAATGCCGTGATCAGCGTTCGCCGGGTGGCGCCCAACGTCTTCAGCACCACAGCGTCGTGGATGCGCGCCCGGTTGCCGGCGGCAAGCGCGCCGGCAAGCACCAGAACCGAGGCGATCAGCGCCACGCCGGCCGCCGCCCGGATCGCCGTGCCGAGCTGGCCGACCAGCCGGTTGACGATGTCGAGTGCGTCCTTGACCCGCACCGTCGTCACGGCGGGGAAGGCGCGGGTGACGGCGTTGAGGACGCGCGCGTCGTCGGCCGCCGAGGCGTTCTTTTCGGTGAGCGTGGCTATCCAGCCATGCGGGGCGCCGGCGAATGTGTTGGGCGAGAACACCATGACGAAATTGATGCCCATCGTCTCCCACTCGACCTGGCGGAAATTAGCGATGCGGGCGGTGACATTGCGGCCGAGCACATTGACGGTGATGGTGTCGCCGAGCTTCAGCCCGATTTCCTTGCCTTCCTTGTCGGAAAACGAAACCAGCGGCTCGCCGGCATAGTTGTCGGGCCACCATTTGCCCTCTGTCAGCGTCGCGTTTTCCGGTTGCCTGGTGTCATAGGTCAGGCCGCGATCTCCCTTCAGCACCCAGGCGCCCTCGGCCGGCACCTTGACCTTGTCGACATCGACGCCGTTGAGAGCCATGACCCGGCCGCGCAGCATCGGCACCTTGGTCAGCGTTCCCCGCGGCACCTCCTTCGCCATCAGCGAGGAGAACGCATCGACTTCGCTGCCCTGGATGTCGACGAAGAAGAAGTTCGGCGCCCGCTCCGGCAGGCTGCCGGAGATCTGGCGCCTGAGATTCCCGTCAATCAGCGCCAGTGTCACCAAGAGCGTCAGCCCAAGCCCCAGCGACAGCACCACCGAGGGCGTCAGCGCCCCCGGCCGGTGGATGTTGCCGATGGCGAGCCTGAGCGCGACAAAGCGCACGCGCGGGCTTTTCCGGGCTGCCCATTGCACCAGTCCGCCGACGAGACGCAGCACCAGGAAAGCAAAAACGGTGGCGCCGACGAAGATCGAGGCGATGCGCTGGTCGCCCGAAAACAGGATCGCCAGCGCTGCCAGGAAAAGCGCGATGCCGAGCGCGCAAACGACATAGACGGGGCGCGGCAGGCCCCGGCCTTCCAGTCCCATTTCCCGAAACAGCGCGGTTGCCGGCACGTCACGGGCGCGACCGAGCGGCAACAGCGCGAAGGCCAGCGTCACCAGCAGGCCGAACAGCGCCGCCATGGCGAGCGCGCCGGGATAGAAGCCGCCCTGCGCCGGCACCGGAATGACCGACTGAAGCGCGGCACTCGCCGCGAACGGCATCAGCGCCCCGAGCACCAGGCCGAGCACGATGCCAAGTGCCGCGATGATCAGGATCTGCACGAGGTAGACGGCAAAGACGAAGCCGCCGGACGCCCCCAGGCTCTTGAAGGTGGCGATGACGCCGCGCTTGCCGTCGAGATAGGCGCGCACCGCATTGGCGACGCCGACGCCGCCGACCACCAGCGCGGTGAGCCCGACCAGCGTCAGGAACTGGGAGAAGCGTTCGATGTTGGAGGATAGCGCCGGTGCGGCGTTGCTGCGCGTGCGGATCGACCAGCCGGCCTGCGGAAAATCCTTGGCCGCCCGGTCCTGGATGGCCTTGAGCCGCGCCTCGTCGGCACCGGCGGGCAGCCGGACCTTGTAGGCGTTCTCGACCAGGCTGCCCGGTTGGATCAGCCCGGTGGCGGCCAGGCCCTCGGTCGAGATCATCAGCCTTGGCGCGAAGCCGAACCCGTCGGAGACCGCGTCGGGCTCGGCCACCAGCCTGGCGCGCAGTTCGAACGTGGCGGTGCCGAGCTTCAGCCGGTCGCCGATCTTGAGATGCAGCCGTTCGAACAAGAGATCGGGTGCCGCGGCGCCGAAAACGCCGAACTGCCCGCCGAACAGTTCCTGCTTCGTCAGCACCGGTTCGGTTTCCAGCGCGCCATAGAGCGGATAGGCCTCGTCGACAGCCTTGGCCTCGACCAGCGCCTGGTCGGATCCGTCAGCCAGGCGCGCCATCGAGCGCATGCCGGCGGTATGCGAAACCACGCCCAGCCCGTCGAGAAAGCCAAGTTCTGCCTGGCTGGCGTCGCGCTGGTTGATCTGGAAGCGAAGATCGCCGCCGAGCAGCGTCTGGCCCTGATCGGCGACACCGGCGGTGATGGAGCGGGCCACCGAATTGACGCCGCCGATAGCCGCCACGCCGAGCGCGATGCAGGCGAGGAAGATGAGGAAGCCGGACAGGCCGCCGCGCATCTCGCGCAGCGAGAAGCGGATGGCAAGCTTCAAGGTCCGCGCCAGCGGCATCAGGCGGTGATCCTGACCGGCGGCGGCGCCTCGATCCGGCCGGAGCGCATCGAAACCTGGCGCGAGCAGCGCGCCGCGAGCGCCGGATCATGGGTCACCAGCACCAGCGTCATGCCGCGTTCGGCGGCCTTGGCGAACAGCAGATCGGCGACCTGCCGCCCCGTCGCCTGATCGAGATTGCCGGTCGGCTCGTCGGCGATCAGGATGCGCGGCGATGGTGCCAGCGCCCGGGCGATCGCCACGCGCTGCTGCTCGCCGCCGGAGAGCTCGCCGGGATAATGGGCGACGCGGTCGCTGAGGCCGACGGCCGCCAGTTCCCGCTCCGCCACCGAGAAGGGATCGGCGTGGCCGGCCAGTTCCAGCGGCACGGCGACATTTTCGAGCGCCGTCATATTGGGGATGAGGTGGAAGGACTGGAACACGATGCCAATGTTTCGGCCGCGAAACGAAGCGATCTGGTCCTCGCTTTTACCGTTGAGCAGTTCGCCGGCAATGCGCACCGTACCGGAATCGACCCGCTCCAGCCCGGCCAGCACCATCAGCAATGTCGACTTGCCGGACCCCGACGGGCCGACGATACCCGTCGCCTCGCCGCGCGCGACGTCGAGGCTGACGCCCTTCAATACATGAACCGACGAAGCGCCTTCGCCGAGTGTCAGGGATATGTCTTTCAGCGCGATGACGGCTTCTGTCAAAATGAAAGCGTCCTATATGGAAAGGGAGGCTCTGCCTGTCGGAAGCCATCGCCGGAAGAATTCTCTGTCATATGGGGCCTGCCGCATGTCTTTCAAACGCCGCTTTGCCGCAGGCCTGGTCGTTTTCCTCGCCATCTGCGGCGGCATCTCGTCGGCGCGCGCCGCGCCTTTCAAGATCGTCGGCTTCGGTGACAGCCTGATGGCGGGGTACGGCCTTGGCCCGGGCGAGGGCTTTACCGACAAATTGCAGGCAGCACTTCGCGCCAAGGGCCATGACGTCGTCGTCGCCAATGCCGGCGTCTCCGGCGACACCTCCAGCGGCGGCCTGGCGCGGCTCGACTGGTCGGTGCCTGACGGCACGCAGCTGGTGATCCTCGAACTCGGCGCCAACGACATGCTGCGCGGCGTCGCGCCCGACATCACCAAACGGAACCTGGACGAGATGCTAGGCAAGCTCAAAGAGCGCAAGATTGCCGTGCTGCTGGCCGGCATGCGGGCGGCGCCCAATCTCGGCGCCGACTACCAGAGCGCCTTCGACGCCATCTTTGCTGACCTGGCCGGCAAATACGATGTTCCGCTCTATCCGTTCTTCCTCGACGGCGTCGCCGGCCAGCCCGGCCTGCAGCTCGAGGACGGCCTGCATCCGAGTGCTCGCGGCGTCGACCTGATGGTCGAACGCATCCTGCCCACCGTCGAGAAGGCCATGGCGGCGGCGCCAGGAGGATCGTGACGTCGGATGGAACCGGTTCCGCCGCGGAAGCTTTAGATTGCATCTAGATTGCATCCGGGACCAACAAACCACTTGCTCCATTTGATTATCGATGATTCGCTAGGGATGACAGTTTCGATTCGAGGAAGGGAGGCTCTTCATGCCGCGTCTTTTCACCGCCCTCGAAATTCCGCGTGATGCCGCCCTTTCGCTGTCCCTGCTCCGGGGCGGCCTGCCCGGGGCCCGCTGGATCGACGTCGAAAACTACCATCTGACGTTACGCTTCATCGGCGACGTCCAGGGCCATGTCGCCGACGAGATCGCCAACGCTCTCGACCGGGTGCATCGCCCTTCCTTCTCGCTGACCTTGTCCGGTGTCGGGGCTTTCGGCCAGAAGAAGCCGCATGCGGTGTGGGCCGGCGCTTCGTCCTCGCCCGATCTGGCGGCTCTTCAGGCCGAAATCGAGCGCATCTGCCAGCGGCTCGGCATTCCCGCCGATCCGCGCAGGTTCATGCCGCATGTGACGCTGGCGCGGCTGCGCAATTCGAGCCCGCTCGACGTCGCCCAATATCTGTCGGCGCGCGGCAATTTCTCGACGCTGCCGTTCCGCATCGGCCGTTTCGTGCTGATGTCGTCGCGCGATTCGGTGGGTGGCGGCCCCTATATTGTCGAGGAGGCATGGCCGCTGTCCGGCGTCGATACGCGTGCCGCCAGCCGTGTCGCCAGCACCTCCGACGCCTCGCGGATCATGCGATAGACCTCGGCAAACGCTTGCTGGTCCTCATAGTAGGGGTCCGGTACATCGCGCGGCCTTCCCTCGGCGAATTCCAGGAACAGGTGGATACGGTCGCGCACCGCCGCCGGCGCCAGCGCCTTCAGGTCGGCGACGTTGGACCGGTCCATGCCGAAGATCAGGTCGAAGCGGTGAAAATCCTCCGGCATGATCTTGCGCGCCCGCTGTCGCGAGATGTCGATGCCGTGGTGAGACGCGATGGCGATCGAGCGCGGGTCGGGAGCGGAGCCGACCTCCCAGCCGCTGGTCGCGGCCGAATCGAGCACGATATCGCCGCCATATCCGCGCTCCGCCAGCACGGCGCCAAGAATGCCTTCGGCCAGCGGCGACCGACAGATGTTGCCGAGGCAGACGAAAAGAATGGAATTTATGGGCTTCGCGATCATGGATCCGGCGCTATGGTGACGACTTCAGCCCAATAGCACGGGAAGCGGACATGACGAGAGAGAAACTGGGCAGGGAGGCCGCCGAAGCAGCGCTCACAGGGCTTGATGGCTGGGCACTGGCGGACGACGGAGCCTCGATCGGCCGCACCTTCACCTTCGCCAATTTCTCCGAAGCCTTCGCCTTCATGACCAGGGTGGCGCTGACCGCCGAGAAGATGGACCACCATCCCGATTGGTCGAATGTCTACAAGACCGTCAGCGTTACCCTGAACACGCATGACGCCGGCGGCGTGACGGCGCTCGACATCGAATTGGCGAAGAAGATGAACCGCTATTTCGGCGGCTGAACACGGGCTGTCCAACGTCCAGGCCCGGCGCGGACCCGGCAAATCGGCGCCCGCATCTTGCAGCCGGGTTAAGCTTTCACCACATTTTGATCGGCGGACGTGCGCTGAGACGCGCATGAGGCCCGCAAGGAGAGATTGATGGCGCAAGAATCCGGTTTTGATTTCTTCGGCTTTGGCGACAAGCTGGCCGGCGAAGGCGAAGTGCGCGAAAAGTTCTGGCGCACGGCCAGGAAGGCCGCTCGGCAGATTCCGTTCATGGAAGATGTCGTCGCCGCCTATTACTGCGCCATGGACAAGAAGACGCCGCTGCGTGCCAAGGGCATATTGGTGGCCGCGCTCGGCTATTTCGTCCTGCCGGTCGATCTCATCCCCGACTTCATCTTCGGTCTCGGCTTCACCGACGACATCGCCGTGCTGACCGCCGCGATCACCGCCGTCAGCGCCCATATCACGCCCGCGCACCGGCAAGCCGCCAAGGACGCCATCGCCGATAAGAGCTGAAGTCCCGCCGGCCGAATCCCGCCGCGACGGCTCGACCGCTGGACAGGGGCGTTCAGCGGCGGGTTAGAAGTCAAACTCTTGCCGTTTTCGTGGCCTCCAAGTCGCCAAAGGGACACCGAGCCGGCCGCTGACAAGGCGGCGGCGCGGAAATGGCGGCGGTTTCCTGGGGTGAAGGTCCTTTTCTCTTGGGAAATTCACCGTTTGGTAACCCAGATTAAATCAAAATGAAGCGACGGCAGGACGCCACGCGGCCCGCCTCCGCACCATTTGGAATACGGGAAAAACGATGCGCGGATTGATTGCACTAGTTTCGAGCCTGGTCCTGGCGGCCTCGGCGGCGCCGGCGCTGGCGCAGCAGGCGACCAAGATCGGCCAGCACAATGCCTGGGGCACCTACAGCTACCAGGCTTCGGGCGGCAAGGTCTGCTACGTGCTGACCGTGCCGACCGACAAGCAGCCGCCGACGCTCGACCACGGCGACATGTTCTTCTTCGTCAGCCAGCGGCCCGGCCAGCAAGTGTCCTATGAGCCTCAGTTCATCGCCGGCTACAATTTCCAGGAAGGTTCCAAGGCCACCGTCACCATCGACAAGAAGAGCTTCTCGATGTTCACGCGCGGGAAATCGGCCTGGGTCGAGAACGCGGCGGAAGAGCCAGTGCTGATCGCCGCGATGAAGACCGGAACCGACATGAAGGTGTCGGCGAAGTCGGGCCGCGGCAATCCCACGAACTATGTCTTCTCGCTTAAGGGCATTTCGGCGGCGCTGTCCTCGATCGCCAAGTGCAAATAGGCCATCTTCGTTTTTGAACCGAAGGCCGGGCCGTAACGCCCGGCCTTTGCTTTTTCAGCCCAGCCCTGATTCCGGTGCGGCCTCCGCCCGCCGCCGCCGGATCGCCTCGGCGATGAACACCCGCGACAGGGCGTGATAAAGCGGCTCGTGCGAGATCAGCCGCGCCGTGCCGTAGCCCAGCATCGAAGCCAGCATCAGGCCGATGACATTGTCGTGATTGCCGGTCATTTCGAGGATGATGACGAAAGCCGTCATCGGCGCTTGCACGACGCCGGCGAAATAGCCCGCCATGCCGAGCAGGGCCGCGACGCCCGCGCTGCTCCCGAACATCAGGCCGAGCGAGCTGCCGATGCCGGCGCCGACCGCCAGCGAGGGCGCGAAGATGCCGCCGGGAATGCCTGAGATCATCGACAGCAGGCCGGCCGCGAATTTCTCGGCAAAGAAGAACCAGGGCAGCGGCGTGCCTTCGACCGCGCTGCGCGCCTGCGCGTAGCCGGTGCCGAAGGTCAGCCCGCCCGAGGCGATGCCGATCACCGCGACCGCCAATCCGCAGATCGCGGCCACCAGCAGCGCGCGCCACACCGGCTGCAGCGCGTTCCAGCGTCGGATACGCCGTGTCGCCTTGAGGGCCAGCAACGAGAACAAGGCGCCAAAGCCGCCGCCGATGACGCCGCAGGCGATCACCAGCGGCCAGTCGACTGCAAACGAGATCGTCTCCTTGGAC